>NZ_SADR02000015.1 GCF_004010325.2 Mesorhizobium sp. M00.F.Ca.ET.216.01.1.1 | reverse complement strand
CGCAACAATTCGACATCATCGAGCTCAACGAAGCCTTTGCCTCCCAGGGCATCGCCGTGCTCCGACAACTCGGCATTGCCGAGGACGCGGAGCACGTCAACCCAAATGGCGGCGCCATCGCGCTCGGTCATCCGCTCGGCATGTCAGGCGCGCGCATCACCGGCACCGCAGCGCTGGAACTCAAGGCGCGTGGCGGTCGCTACGCGCTCGCCACCATGTGCATCGGCGTCGGCCAGGGCATCGCCGTGGCGCTCGAAAAGGTGTGAGATCGCGCTGCTTCCAGTGGGCAGGCTTGCGGATCATCGAGCACGGAGCGCCCAGCCGTCAGCCCGGTCCGATAGCTCGTTGTGTTGCTGGAGTTTTATCAATCGGTTTGCTTCCATTGGGAAGCGACGCGACAAAATCACGGATCAGCGTGGCCAGCGCTTCCGCCTGCTCGACGCAGGGAATGTGCCCGGCGCCGCGGATGATCTCGAAGCGCGCATCGGGGATAAGCTCGGCCAGCGAGCGGACAAGCTCGGGGGGCGTCGAGCCATCCTGGTCGCCGACGATGCAAAGTGTGGGAACGGCGATGCGCCGCGCGACATCGGCAAAATCCGCATCGCGAACTGCCGCGCATGTCCCGATGTAGCCGGCGAGCGCTTGCCTGGTCAGCATGTTGCGGCAGCCGGCAAGCTCGGCCGAACGGGCGGAATGAAAGGCAGGAGTGAACCACATTTCGAGCACGCCTTCGACAACGGCTTCGATACCTTTGCCCTCGACCGTCGCGATGCGTGTGTTCCAGCTCTCGGTGGTGCCGATCTTGTGCGCCGTATCGCACAGGATCAGGGCCTCGATGGTTTCGGGTCGCCGGGCATAAAGCCCTTGCGCGATCAGGCCGCCGACCGACAGGCCGCAAACAACGACCGTGCCAAATCCGAAATGATCGATGAGGCCCAGGAGATCGTCGACGTGATCGTCGATCGAGCGGATGCCGCTGCCGATGTCGGAGAGCCCATGGCCGCGCTTGTCATAGACCAGCATCGGCATCTCCCCGCCCAAAGCGGACAACACCGCTTCCCATATCCGGAAGTCGGTGCCGAGCGAATTGATGAACACGATCGGATGCGCATCGCCTTTCGCTGGCCGGTAGCGATGATGCAGCGTCCCGCCGCCGATGTTGACGAATGGCACGATTTCAATCCTCCATCTTCACATGAAAGCCGCATCCGGTTCTGACTCTCTAGGCATTCTTCGAAGTGGTGCGTCAACGCGGTGTGGCAAGGGCGTCGCGAACTCGGCATCGAGATGACCGACCGGGAAGCTGTCGCTGGCCAGCCATCTTGGGTAGAACAAGATTCTTGAGTGGTGCGCCGCATATCGAACGGGAGGAACTGCGATGTCCGACAGCAACTTGCCGCTGGTTATCAGCGCGCTCCAATCTTGCATTTTGCGAGACCCGGCGGTCGCTATGCTCTCGCCACCATTGCCTCGGCGTCGGCCAAGGCATTAGCCGCGGCCTCAGAATGCACGAGATATCGACGGCGCGGCGCGCCTTCGAGGGGTCTGTCCAAGCGTCAGCCCCGCCTTGCGTGCTTCCTCGCGCAGGAACGGCAGTCCGACCTCAATGACGTCGCGCGGGTCTTCCGCCACCGGGCGCCACACCGCCAGGCCACCGGCAATGTCGACATCGACATGGTTCATGCTTTCGAGCGTGATCGCGCCCCGGTAGCCGATATCGGCGATCGCCTTCATGCAAGCCCGCCAGTTGAGCATGCCGCGTCCCGGCACGCCGCGATTGGCCTCCGAGACATGCACGTAGCCGAGATAGGGCGCCGCCGCTTCGAAACCGGAAGCAAAGCTCTCCTCCTCGATATGCATGTGATAGGTGTCAAGGTGGATGAAGATGTTGTCGGCGCCAACGCGTTCGATGATCTTGGCCGCATCGATGCCACGGTTGATCAGATGCGTCTCGTAGCGGTTGCACGGCTCGATGCCGAGCTTCAGGCCGCGTGATTTCGCCGCCTTCGCCGCCCGCTCGAGGAAGCGGCACATGCCGTCGATTTCCTGCTTGGTCGGCGCGCGGCCGGTGGTCTTGCCGATCGTGCCGTAGGTGACGCCGCCCAGTGCCTCGCTGCCCACCTCGTTGCAAACCTTGAAGGCCGGCTGCAGGAAGTCGAGCGCCTCGTCGGGCCGCTCGACCACATCGAGCGCGCGCGGCAGGCCGAGCGATGGGATCAGCTCGACGCCATAGTGGATGGCGAATCCGCGTGTGCGCTTAATGTCGATCTCTTCTGGCCTAAGCAGCGGGATCTCCATCAGGCCGATGCCGAGCTCCTTCAGCCGGTCCATCTGCGGCTCGATGCGGGCGAGATCCCAGACCGGGGCGATGGCGAAAGTGTGCAGCCCAAAAGTGTTCATAAACTCAGCCTCGTTGTTCGTGCGCCGCCGCGGCGCTGATATCGCCGCCGCCGACGATGCGGCTGACGACTTCGTTCATGTTGGTTCTGGCAGTGACCAGGTCGGCATCGGCCCGGCCGTGCCGCAGCACGACGATGCGGTCGGTGACCGAAAGCACATCGTTCAGCCGGTGCGAGATCAGGATCACGGCGATGCCTTCCGATTTGAGCCGCCGGATCAGGTCGAGTACGCTCTGCACCTCGCGCACCGCGAGCGCCGCCGTCGGCTCGTCCATGATGACGAGCTTCGGGTTGAAGGTCAGCGCCCTGGCGATCGCCACCGTCTGCTGCTGGCCGCCCGAGAAGGAGCCGACCGACCGGCTGATCGACGGCAGGTGCGCGCCGAGCCGTTCGATCATCGTTGCCGCCTGGCGATCCATCGCCGCCTTGTCGACGAAGCCTGGAAACAGGCCGAACACCCTCTTGGTCGGCTCGCGGCCGAGGAAAATGTTGCTCGCCACGTCCTGTTGCTTGGCCAGCGACAGATCCTGGTAGATCATCTCGATGCCAAGCTCGCGGCGCTGGCCGGGATCGAGCTGCAGGATATCCTTGCCGTCGAATTCGATCGACCCGGCGTCGGCGCGGTAGATGCCGGTGATGGTCTTCATCAGCGTCGACTTGCCGGCGCCATTGTCGCCGACGAGGCCGACCACCTCGCCAGCCGCCACCGCGAGATCAACGCCGTGCAGAACGTCGACCGCGCCAAAACTCTTGCGGATGCCTTGCAGCGTGAGAAGGGTCATACGCGTGACTCCTTCCTGACCTGATACTGGTCGATGAAGACGGCCAGGATCAGCACCGCGCCGATCGCCATCTGCTGGTAGTAGGACTGGAC
The DNA here is from genome assembly GCF_004010325.2 of Mesorhizobium sp. M00.F.Ca.ET.216.01.1.1. Taxonomy (GTDB): domain Bacteria; phylum Pseudomonadota; class Alphaproteobacteria; order Rhizobiales; family Rhizobiaceae; genus Mesorhizobium. Next base: position 168,635 of record NZ_SADR02000015.1, on the reverse strand, counting down.
TGCAAGCAGCGTCAGCCCGTTCTGCAGCACGCCCATGATCAGCGCACCGATCATGGTCCCGAGGATCGAGGCGCGGCCGCCGAACAGATTGGTGCCGCCGATGATCGCAGCCGTGATTGCCGTGAGCTCGTAGTTGATGCCGGCGGTCGGATCGCCAGCATTGACGCGTGCCGTGAACAGCAGGCCGGCAAGGCCAGCCAGCGCCCCGGACAAAGTGTAGATGATGCGGCGATGGTGCTCGACGCGGATACCGGCGGCGCGCGCCGCGCCCTCGCTGTCGCCAAGCGCCAGCGTGTGGTGGCCGAAGCGCGTATAGGCGAGCACGCAGTGCGCGACGATTGCCGTCAGCACGAAAATGATGACCGGCATCGGAACGCCGAACGGCCGGCCCTGGCCGATATAGACGATCGCCGCCGGCAGGCCATAGATCGCCCTACCCTGCGAGATGACCAGCGCGAGGCCGCGCGCCAGGCCAAGCATGCCGAGCGTGACGATGAAGGCCGGCACGAAGGCGCGGGTGACGAGTTGGCCGTTGATGTTGCCGGCGATGGCGCCGGCAAGGATGCAGGCGACGACCGCGAAGACCGACGGCCAGCCGAGATTGACCGCCACGAAGGCACCTGCCACGCCGGCCAGCCCCATCACCGAGCCGAGCGACAGGTCGAGCCCGCCCGAGCCGATGACGAAGGTGGCCGCGATTGCCAGCACGCCGATGGTCGACGTCGCCAGAAGGATGTTGAGGAAATTACTGAGCGACAGGAAGTAGGGCGACAGCACGGCCATGGCCGTGCCCAGCGCCAGAAGCACCACCAGCGATTCTAGCCGGATGTGGAGCCGTTCGACGGATGTGCGCTGCAGCCTGGCCCAGAAACCGGGCTGCGCCATTTCAGGAGCCATGTTGCCTCACTTCTCAAGAAAGGTTGGCTGGCGCGGCAGCCTAAACCCGCGCCAGCCCGTCCGGGGAGGACTATTTCACATATTGCAGCATCGGCTCCTTGCCGGCGTCGAGCACGTCCTTGGTCAGCACCAGGGTCGGCACGGCGATGCTTTCCTCGACCTTCTCGCCGGCCAACGCCTTCTTGACGTTCTCGACCGCCTCTTTTCCGACCAGATAGGGAAGCTGCGCCACCGAGGCGTTGAGGCGCCCGTCCTTGATCGACTTGACGGCGTCCGAATTGCCGTCGACGCCGATGATCGTCACCTGCTCGCCCTTGCCGGCGGAATAGACGGATTCCACTGCGCCCAGCGCCATGCCGTCATTGGCGCAGAAGATGGCGACGAGGTCGGGATGCGCCGTCAACGTATCGGTGGCGATCGACGCCGCCTTGCCGCGATCCCAGTCGCCTGGCAGCGAAGCGACGACCTCCAGCCCCGGCGCCAGCTCCTTGAGCTTGTCGGCAAAGCCCTTGGCGCGCTTCTCGCCGGTGATGTTGCCCGACAGGCCCTCGATCACCAATACCGGGCCCTTGGCATCCTTGCCGAGCTTGGAGACGAGATATTCGGCGCCTTGCGCGCCGGCGGCGACATTGTCCGAGCCGATATGGAAGGTGACCTTGATGCCTTCCTTGTCGAGCACCGCCTGGTCGAGATTGTTGTCGAGATCGACGACCTTGATGCCGGCGTCCTGCGCCGCCTTGAGGCAGGGCAAAAGGTTGGTCGAGTTGATCGCCGCGGTGATCATCGCCACCGGCTTGCGCTCGAGCATGGTGTTGCAGAGGTTAAGCTGCGGCTCGGCCGCCTGATCGCTTTCAGCCGCCTGCTGGAAATACTTCACGCCGGCTTCCTTGGCGCCGTCCGCGACGCCCTGGCCCATCGCGCCCCAGAACGGGTTGGCCAGCGTCTTCATCAGCACACCGTATTCGCTGTCCTCGGCCTTCACCGCGCCTATGGCCGAAACCGCCAGCGCGACGCCCAGGACAAGAGTAAATCGATTTATCCTTGGAATGAACGATGCCATTGCTTCCTCCGTTGGTCATTTGCGCCGCAAGCCATGGCCAGGTCCGGCGCTCTTCTTCCGTTTTCGACAATGGGGGTTATTGTCGGTTTCCTCCCCCGGAATGCGGGCCGCCGCCTGGCGAGCCAACGGATTCCCGCATCAACACCTTGCAAGGTTCGAGCCGCGCCTTGGGCGGTCCGCCCTCCCCCTCGATCCTACGAAACAGCACATCCACCGCATTGCTAGCGATCTCCCGGACCGGCTGCACCACGGCGGCGATGGCCGGCCAGGTCACCTGCATCCATTCGGCGTCGTCGAAGCCGACCAGCGAGATGTCGTCGGGGCAATGCCAGCCGCGCCGCCGGAATTCGGAGAGCACCACCAGCGTGCCCTTCAGGAACAGCGAATAGACCGCCGTTGGCCGCTCTCCCTTGGCGAAGTAGTCGCGAAGCAGAGACCTGAGCGGCTCCACATCACTCTCCGAAAGGACGACGTCGATGCGGATGTCCGGCACCAGTTGCAGCGCCTTGGTGCGAAAACCGTCGAGGCGGGCGCGCACCGTCGCCGCCTGATGGCCGAGACCGACCACGAGGATGTGGCGGTGGCCCTTGCTGAGAAGTTCGCGCGCCACCTCGGCACTGGCAGCTGCACTGTCGGCCGAGACCGTGTCGAAGGCATCATCGGCGAGCACGCGGTCGATCAGCACACCGGTCATGCCGTTCAGCTTCATGAAGCCGGCCGCCGGCCCGTGCTCGTTACGCACCGGCGCCAGTACTACGCCTGCAACCCGCCAGTCGTGCATTCGGGCAAGGATTTCCTTTTCCCTCGCTTCCGATTCGCGGCTCGAGGCGGCCACCAGCGTGTAGCCGCGCTGCTCGGCCAAGCCTTCGAGCTCGGTGATCATGGAGCCGAAGAATTCGCTTTCGAACTCCGGCATGATGGCGCCGATGATGCGGCGCTTCGCCCGCCTCATGTCGGACGCGAGCGGATCGACACGGTAGCCCAGGAACTCGACGGCATCGTAAACGCGCTGGGCATTTTCGGGCCTTACCGTGGTGACGCCCTGCATGACTTTGGAAACGGTGGCCGCGGACACCCCGGCGCGGCTTGCCACGTCGTGGATCGACGGACGCCGCTGCTGGGCTTGCCGATGCGCCATTGATCCTCCTCCCGACGGCGAGGCCGCTGCGTGCTCGCTAATGTAATGGATAAATCGATTTTTCGGAGTTGTAAATCGTTTAATCCTGGGTAACATTCTTTTTCGGAAGGCGTGACGCGGATCGCGCCGGGAGGAACCATCATGTCCGAAAGCACCTTGCCGCTGGTCATCAGCGCGCCCGAACCGCGCACACTCAAGCTGATTTTCACGCCTGAGGCGCTGAAGACATTCCGGGCGAAATACCGCATCGTCGAAACGACGGCTGAAGGCGTCGCGACACTGCCGGCAAATGTGCTTGCCGAGGCGCGCTATATCGTCGGCCAGCCGCCAATCGCGCCGGAAACGCTCGACAAGATGAAGGCGCTGCGCTGCGTCTTCAATGTCGAAAGCAACCTCATCAACAACATGCCGTACGAAACGCTATTCTCGCGTGGCATCCATGTCGTCACCACCGGCCTGGTCTTTGCCGAACCGGTGGCCGAGCTCGGCCTTGCCATGGCACTCAACCTCGCCCGCGACATCGTCGACGCCGATCTCGCCTTCCGGCAGGGCAAGGAACTTTGGGGCGGCGACGGCAACCGGACGGCGCGGCTTCTGTCCGGTGCGAATGTCGGCATCATCGGCTTCGGCGATCTCGGCCGCGCACTCAACCGGCTGCTGTCGGGCTTTCGCACGCGGACCAAGGTGTTCGACCCATGGCTGCCACCGTCGATCCTCGTCGAGAACGGCGTTGAGCCAGCCCCGCTCGACGCGGTTCTGTCTACCAGCGACTTCGTCTTCGTCGTCGCTTCGGTGACCAGTGAAAACCAGGGGTTTCTTGGCGCCGAGGCCTTCGCCAAAATGCGCAAGGGAGCCGCCTTCATCTTGCTCAGCCGCGCCGGCGTGATCGATTTTCCGGCATTGATGGACGCCGTCCGCAGCGGCCATATCGTTGCCGCCAGCGATGTCTTCCCGGAAGAACCGCTAGCACAGGACCATCCCGTGCGCGCGCTTCCCGGCTTCCTGCGCTCTGCGCATCGCGCCGGCGCGCTCGACGTCGCCTTCAAGCGCATGGGCGACATGGTTCTGGAAGATATGGACCTGATCGACCGCGGCCTGCCGCCGATGCGTTCCAAGCGGGCCGAACGCGAGACCGTTTCGAGAATGCGTTCGAAGCCGGTCGACAAGAATTAGTATCGGCAGTGCCACCCCGCTGCAGCGGGCCTAATGTCCCCAACGTCAAAGCGAGCCAAGCCGAAGCGCGTTGCGTGCGATCTGCCAGGCCGATTCGACATGCCGCCGTGCCGCCGCTTCCGCCTCGTCCGGCTTGCGCGACCTGATGGCGTCCATGATCTCGGTCATTTCGGCGATTGCCGGCTCACGGCGGTTCTCCGAGGCAATCGTCATGGAACGAAGCTGGTTGATGCGGACATTCAGCCCATTGACGATTTCCCAGGCAATGCGCTTGTCCGCCGCATCGAAGAGCGCTTCGTAGAATTTGGCCGTCGCCCGCATCACCTCGACCGGCTCGCCTGACGCCCACGCTTCGAGAAGCTTCGCCAAAGCGCAGTCGAGCGAAGCGATCTGCTCGTTCGTGGCAGACATTGCGCAAGCCCGCGCCGCGATGCCCTCCAGCAACGCCCGCAATTCATAGATCTCGTCGGTGCGGCCGAGATCCGGCTTGGCCACGGCGGGCCCGTGGCCCGGTATCATCTGCACCAGGCCTTCCGCCTCCAGTTGCCGCAGAACCTCTCGCACAACCGAACGGCTTACCCCGAGCTGATCGCAAAGCGGCCGTTCGACGAGCCTCTCGCCGGGCTGGAAATGAAAGTCCATGATCGCCTCGCGCATGCGCTCCAGCGCCAGCGTCCTCAACGTCTTGGCAGAACGGTCGATCCGCAGCGTATCGTCTGACATTTCTCCGTCTCCTCGCGCCGCCACAAAACAGATTCCACAGCCGATTGACAAGACCCACGGCACTCCATAGCATGGTATACCATAAGACGCGATAGAGATGATGGAGCTATACCGGCCATCTCCGACCGAGGACGTTCATGAAACCGGCCATTCGAAAGATCGTCACCTATATTGAGAACACGTTGATCGAAGGCGGCAAGGCCGCGCCGCAGCCACTGCGTCTGATCGGCGTCGCCGCGGTGCTGACGAATCCATGGGCCGGACGCGGCTTCACTGACGACCTCTCTCCGGAGATCCGCGCCATCGCCCCCATCCTTGGCGAGACGCTGACCCGTGAGATTATCGCAGTCGCAGGTTCGGGCGACGTGATCGAAGGCTATGGCAAGGCCGCCATCTCAGGCACATCAGGCGAAATCGAGCACGCATCTGCGCTAATCCACACACTGCACTTCGGCAATCACTATCGGCGCGCCGTCGGCGCCAAGACCTATCTCGCCTTTACCAATCTGCGTGGCGGACCGAACACCCCGATCATGATCCCGCTGATGGACAAGAACGACGAAGGCCGCCGCTCCCACTATCTGACGGTGCATTTCCAGATCGGCGATGCGCCCGCGCCAGACGAATTGGTGGTGGCGCTTGGCGCTTCCATCGGCGGCCGCCCGCACCACCGCATCGGCGACCGCTATCAGGATCTCAAAGAGGTCGGGGATCTGCATGGCTGACGCCGCCGCCCCTGCATGGGTCCGGAACAAGACTCCGGACGGCACCGGCTTCATCCGCGCCGGCTGCGGCACGCCGGTTCTTCTCATTCACGGCGTCGGCATGAATGCTGCGATCTGGCAGGCGCAGATCGCGTTGATGCAAGACCGCTACGATCTGATCGCAATCGACATGCTCGGCCACGGCAATTCGCCTCTGCCGCCGGAAAATGCCGAACTGTCGGACTTTGCCGATCAGGCGATCCGGTTGCTCGATCATCTCGGCCTCGCTTGCGTTGCGATCGTCGGCCATTCCATGGGAGCGCTGGTCGCGCAGGAAATTGCTCTTCGCGCGCCTTCGCGCGTCAGCACCTTAGTGTGCCTCAACGCGGTCTTCCGCCGCCCTCCAGCCCTTGCGCAGGCAGTGCGCGAACGCGCGGCGGCACTAGGCCATCACAGCGACCGTCCGGCGGCCAGTGCAGCAACGCTTGCTCGCTGGTTCGGTGATCCGCTGCCGGCCAGTTTGGCCGATGCAGCCGCAACGGCGCGCGCCGCACTGGAAAGCGTCAGCCCTGAGGGCTACGCGCGCACTTATCGTCTCTTCGCCCGCGCGGATGTCGAACATATCGACCGGCTGGCTGGACTTGCCGCACCGGCGCTGTTCATGACCGGATCGGAAGACAGGAACTCCACGCCCGCCATGTCGGCAGCGATGGCGCGGCTCGCACCCCGCGGCCAATGTCTCGTTCTGAGCGGCGAAAAGCACATGATGACGATCGCCTCGCCCGAAAGGGTAACACGGAATGTCATGGCCTTTCTCGAAGCGGCCAACGACTCTTCAGCGAAACAGGAGACGGGTCCCGCATTTGACGCCACCGAATTCAGACGGGCGCTAGGCTCCTTCCTGACCGGCGTCACCATTGTCACGACCATCGGTGCGGAAGGCGAACCGCGCGGCTTCACCGCCAACTCCTTCACCTCGGTGTCGCTCGAGCCACCGCTCGTCCTCGTCTGCATCGCCAAGAAGGCGTTGGGACACGAAGCCTTCTCGACATCGAGAGGGTTTGCGATCAACATTCTGTCGGAGGGTCAAAAGACCGAATCCGGCATCTTCGCATCCAAAACCGCCGACAAGTTCGCTGCCGTATCATGGCAGTCCGGGCAAACCGGCAACCCCCTGATCGACGGTTCCGTTGCCGTGTTCGATTGCGACATGGATCGGTTGGTCGACGCTGGCGACCATTCGATCCTCATCGGCCGCGTCCGCGATTTCACCCACAATGGGGCGCAGCCTCTCGGTTATTGCCGAGGCGCCTATGTCACGCCCGGCCTCAGCCAGGAAGCACTAGCCGCAGCGCCCCCCGAGACGGAGGTCGGTGCCATTCTCGAGAGTGAAGGCCGGGTGCTCTTCTTCGAAACAGCCGACGGATTTCACCAATTGCCAGTTGGCCGCGGCCTGGGTGCGCCGAACGATGCACGGAGTCTCAAGGGGCGTCTTGCCGCCAAGGCAGTCGATGCACAGCTCGGGTTCCTGTTTGCGGTGTGGGACGATGCAGCCGATCCGTCGCGCACGCATGTCTACTATCGAGGCACGGTCGACGCCCCCTATTCGAGCGATCAGCAGGCCCGGCTTATCGAAATCGAGCACATCGCCGATCTGAAGATCGCCGACCCTGCAGTGCGTTCGATGCTCGCCCGCTATGCGCGCGAACGGAGGGAAGATGCGTTCGGGGTCTATGTCGGCAACGAGGTCGAAGGCGAAGTCCGGCCGCTGGCCAGACCCGCGCCTTCCACGGTTCTCCTTTCCGGTCGCAGGTGAAGCAGATGAAGTTTTCGCTTTTCGTCCACATGGAGCGCTCGGATCTGGCGAAGCCTCATTCCGAACTGCTTGGCGAGCTGGAAGACCTTGTCCTGTTGGCGGAGCAGGCAGGCTTCGAGACGGCCTGGATAGGCGAGCATCATGGCATGGAATTCACCATTTCGCCGAACCCGTTCATCAACATCGCCTATCTCGCCGCGAGGACGAAGCGCATCCGCCTCGGCACCGGTACGATCGTGGCGCCGTTCTGGCACCCTATCAAGCTCGCCGGCGAGGCGGCGATGGCCGACGTGATCACCGGTGGCCGGCTCGACATCGGCATTGCGCGAGGCGCCTACAGCTACGAATACCAGCGGCTTTTCCCCGGACTGGAAGCGTGGGGTGCGGGTCAGCGCATGCGCGAGATGGTCCCGGCCATCCGCGGCCTTTGGGACGGCGATTTCGAACTCTCGGGAGAGTTCTGGTCGTTCCCTTCGACGACCTCGTCGCCCAAGCCGCTGCAGAAGCCCTACCCGCCGATCTGGGTAGCCGCCCGCGATCCCAATTCGCACGACTTTGCGGTAGCCAACAAATGCAATGTGCAAGTCACGCCGCTTGCCTCCGGTGACGGCGAAGTCGCCAGTCTGGTGCAGCGCTTCAACGCGGCTTGCGATGCCCATCCGGATACGCCGCGGCCGGAAATCATGCTGCTGATGCACACGTTCGTGGCCGAGGACGCAGCCGAGGCCGATCGTCTTTCGCAGGATCTGTCGCAATTCTACTGCCAGTTTGGCACTTGGTTCCAGAACAAGAAGCCCGTGAGCCAAGGCATTCTGGAACCGCTGACGGAAGCCGAGATTGCGGCCATGCCGCAATACGCGCCCGACAAGGTCAGGCAGAACCTCGTCATCGGCGAAGCCGACGAGGTGATCGCCAGGCTGAAGGCTTACGAAGCGCTCGGTTACGACCAGTACTCGATATGGATCGACAGCGGCCTTTCCCACGCGCGCAAGAAGAAGTCGCTCCAGCTTTTCATCAACAAGGTGATGCCGGCCTTTCAGGGGCCGCAAGCGAGATCGTGATGAGCACCACCGATTTCAGAAATTACATTGACGGCAGCTTCGTGGTGGCCGACGCGACCTTCGACAGCGTCGATCCGTCGACGGGCGCGCCATGGGCGACGATGCCGGCTGCGACAGCGGCCGACGTCGACCGGGCCGTCGAAGCCGCTCACCGGGCGCTGCGATCCGGTCCATGGGCATCGATGACGGCGACGGCGCGCGGCAAGCTACTGGTGCGGCTCGGCGATCTTGTGGTCGCCAATGCCGCTCGTCTGGCGGAACTCGAGACGCGCGATACCGGCAAGATCATTCGCGAGACCCGCGCCCAGATCGCCTATGTCGGCGACTACTACCGCTATTACGGCGGTCTCGCCGACAAGGATGAAGGGGCATTTGTTCCTATCGACAAGGCGGATATGGAGGTGACGATACGGCCGGAGCCGATCGGCGTCGTTGCCGCCATGGTGCCGTGGAATTCGCAGCTTTTCCTGTCGGCCGTCAAACTCGGACCGGCACTCGCGGCGGGCTGCACCGTCGTTCTCAAGGTTTCTGAGGATGGCCCGGCCCCGCTGCTGGCTTTCGCCGAACTCGTCCACGAAGCCGGATTTCCCTCAGGAACCGTGAACATCCTGACCGGCTTCGGGCACGATTGCGGGCACCGCGTGACCAGCCATCCGCTTGTCGCCCGCGTCGCCTTCACCGGCGGCCCGGCGACCGCCCGGCAGATCGTCATGAATACGGCGCAAAACCTCGCCTACACGACGCTCGAGCTTGGCGGCAAAAGCCCCGTTATCGTCTTCGCCGACGCCGACCTGGAAAGTGCCGCCAACGCAGTCGTGGCCGGTATCTTCGCCGCCACCGGCCAGAGTTGCGTGGCCGGCTCGCGGCTATTGGTCGAGCGTTCGGTGAAGGACGAATTTCTCGGCCAGCTCAAGCGGAAGGCCGAAGCCATAAGCATCGGCGACCCGCAAGATCCTGCCACCGAAATGGGACCGCTTGCCACTTTGCGCCAGCGCGATCGGATAGAAAAGATCGTCGCCGAAAGCCTCGCCGGCGGCGGTCGTCTGGTCACCGGCGGCGCGCGGCCGCAGGGCCAGACCGCCGGCTTCTATTATGCGCCGACGATCATCGAGGTATCCGATCAGAACCTGGCTTGTGTGCGGGAAGAGCTTTTCGGCCCGGTGCTGAGCGCCCTCGCCTTCGAGACCGAGGCACAAGCGCTGTCGCTTGCCAACGACACGTCCTTCGGGCTGGCTTCCGGCGTGTTCACCACCAATCTCGCCAAGGCGCACCGCATGGCGCGCGGCATTCATGCCGGCGTGGTCTGGATCAACACCTATCGGGCCGTCTCGCCGCTGGTTCCGTTTGGCGGCTACGGCCAGTCCGGCCTCGGCCGCGAAGGCGGCCTGGATGCGATCCGCGACTACACGCGTTCGAAATCAGTCTGGATACGCACCTCGGACGACCCGATCCCCGATCCTTTTGTCATGCGGTAACCGCCGCGGACCAGGGATCACGGTCAGGGCCAAAACGGTCCGATCGTGAAACAAACAACAAAAACAAACAGAGGAGAACGACATGAAACTGATCTTCACCGGCATCCTTGCCGGGCTTCTGGCAGCAACGGCCGCAAAGGCCGAGGACATGGTGTTCACCAGCTGGGGCGGGACGACCCAGGAGGCGCAGACCAAATCCTGGGCGGAACCCTTCGCTGCCGCATCCGGCATCAAGGTCCTCCAGGATGGCCCCACCGACTACGGCAAGCTGAAGGCTATGGTCGACAGCGGCAGCGTGAACTGGGATGTCGTCGACGTCGAGATGGATTTCGCCATCAAGGCAGCCAAGGACGGCCTGCTTGAACCGATCGATTTCAAGGCCGTGCCGAAGGCAGACCTCGATCCACGCTTCACCACCGATCATGCTGTCGGCAGCTTCTACTATTCCTTCGTGCTCGCCTGGAACAAGGGCGCGATCTCTGGTGAACCGGCTGGTTGGGCCGACATGTTCGACGAGAAGAAGTTCCCGGGCAAGCGGACCTTCTACAAGTGGTCGGCACCCGGCGTCATCGAGATTGCGCTTCTGGCCGATGGTGTTCCGGCCGACAAGCTCTATCCGCTCGATCTTGAACGTGCCTTCAAGAAGCTCGACACCATCAAGTCGGACATCGTCTGGTGGGGCGGCGGCGCGGAGTCGCAGCAATTGATTGCCTCCGGTGAAGCGGCGTTCGGCCAGCTTTGGAACGGCCGCGTCTTTGCGCTGGAGAAGGACGGCGCCGATGTCGGCGTGTCCTGGAGTCAAAACCTGACGGCGGCCGACGTCCTGGTTGTGCCGAAAGGCGCCAAGAACAAGGAGACGGCAATGAAGTTCCTGGCCGCGGCAAGCAGCGCCGCCGGCCAGGCGAAGTTTGCCGAGGCGAGCGGCTATGCGCCGATCAATACCAAGGCAAAGGCGGAGATGCCGGCTGATGCGGTAAAGTCGCTGCCGGATGCGCATGTCGACGGGCAGATCAATCTCGACATGAACTACTGGGCCGAGAACCGCGACGCCATAGCCGAGCGCTGGTACGCCTGGCAGGCAAAATAGGCACGAAACCCAACAGGAACCGGCGGGACAGCACAGGCTGTCCCGTCTGCAGCCGGGGTGCAACCATGTCGATCGAAATGCGTCGGAGCTTTGGAACATTGCGGATGCCGGCAGGCTTTGGCGGCCTGCTGCCGGCCCTGATCCTGGTTACGCTTTTCTTCGTTGTCCCTGTGCTGGCCCTGCTTTTGCGTAGCGTCACCGGGCCGGAACCCGGCTTTCAGAACTATGCCACGCTTCTGGGTGACGGCACCTATGCGCGGGTGTTCTTCAACACCTTTCTGGTCGCCTCGGTTGTCACCATCGTCACCGTCCTCGTTGCCTTTCCGGTCGCCTGGATGCTTGCAATCATGCCATCGGCCCTCGCTTCGATCGTCTTCGGCGTCATCATCCTGTCGATGTGGACCAATCTGCTTACACGCACCTATGCCTGGATGGTGCTACTGCAGCGTACCGGCGTCATCAATCGGACGCTGATGGATATCGGCCTGATCAGCACGCCGCTCCCGCTCATCAACAATCTCACCGGCGTCACCATTGGCATGGTCTATATCATGCTGCCGTTCATGATCCTGCCATTGGTGGGTACGCTGCGTGCCATCGATCCGATGACGCTGCGCGCCGCCGCGCTCTGCGGCGCAAGTCCGTTTGACGCCTTTTGCCGCATCCTGCTGCCGTTGTCGCTGCCCGGCATCGCCGCCGGCGGCCTGATGGTATTCGTCATGTCGCTCGGCTATTTCGTCACGCCGGCACTTCTGGGCGGCACGTCGAACATGATGCTTGCCGAAATGATCGCGCAGATGATCCAGTCGCTGCTCAATTGGGGGCTCGGCAGCGCCGCCGCATTCATTCTGCTTGTCGTCACCATGGCGCTCTACGCGCTGCAACTGCGCCTTGTCGGCGCCGGGCGCGCGACGGGAGGCGTCTGAGATGCTGCTCGACTACGACCGCATGGGGTGGCTGAGGGTTGCCCTGCTCGGTTTCACCGTGCTTGTCGCCGCCTTCCTGCTTCTGCCGGTGGTCTTCATCGTTCTGCTCTCGTTCGGATCGTCCCGCTGGCTGGCCTTTCCGCCGCCCGGCTGGACGCTCAAATGGTACGGGGAGCTTTTTGCCGATCCCGCCTGGCTGGAAGCGGCGCTGACCAGCGCCCGCATCGCCACGATAACGGCGATGCTCGCCGTGCTGATCGGCCTTCTCGCCTCCTTTGCATTGGTTCGCGGACATTTCCGCGGCCGTGAAATCTTACGCGGTCTCCTGCTGACGCCGATGGTCTTGCCGGTGGTGGTCTTTGCGATCGCCATCTATGCATTCTTCCTCCGCCTTGGCCTCGGCGGCACCACGATCGGCTTCGTCGTCGCCCACACTGTCCTTGCCCTGCCCTTCGCGGTCATCCCGATTGCCACGGCGCTTGAAGGATTTGACAAGTCGATCGAGGACGCAGCGATTGTCTGCGGTGCAAGCCCACTAGAGGCGAAGCTCAGGATCACCTTGCCGTCGATCAGAATCGGAATCTTTTCCGCCGCGATCTTTTCCTTCCTCGCATCCTGGGATGAAGTTGTGGTGGCGATATTCATGGCCAGCCCGACCTTGCAGACCTTGCCCGTCAAGATCTGGGGCAGCTTGCGGTCCGATCTGAGCCCGGTCATTGCAGCCGCCTCCAGCCTGCTTGTTGTGCTGACGCTGGCCCTGATGGCCGTGACAGCACTGCTGCGCCGAAAGTTCAGGACATGACCCAGCCCTTCCTCTCCATCCGCAAGCTGCGCAAGGCGTTCGGGGCGATCACGGCAGTGCATGACGTGACGCTGGACATCCCCAAAGGCGAATTCCTGACCTTCCTCGGGCCTTCGGGTTCAGGAAAATCGACGACGCTCTACGCGATCGCCGGATTCCAGGATCCAAGTTCCGGCGACGTCCTGCTGCAGGGCAAGTCGCTGCTTGCAGTGCCGTCGCACAAGCGCAACATCGGCATGGTCTTCCAGCGATACACGTTGTTTCCGCATCTGACAGTCGCCGACAACATTGCGTTTCCGCTTCGGGTTCGCCGCCGGCCCGATGCCGAGGTGAAACGCAAGGTAGCCGATATGCTTGCCATGGTGCGGCTCGAAAGCTTCGCCGCGAGGCTGCCCGGTGCGCTGTCAGGCGGCCAGCAGCAGCGCGTCGCCCTGGCCCGGGCGCTGGCCTATGATCCGCCGATTCTGCTGATGGACGAGCCGCTTTCGGCGCTCGACAAGAAGCTGCGCGAGGAAATTCAGGCCGAAATTCGCCGCATCCATCGCGAGACCGGCGTCACCATCCTCTATGTCACTCACGATCAGGAGGAAGCGCTGCATCTTTCGGACCGGATTGCCCTGTTCAGGGATGGCCGCATCGAGCAGACCGGCACCGGCGAGGATCTCTATCTCAGGCCCGCGACCGATTTTGTAGCCGGCTTCATCGGCAATTCGAATTTCCTGGCCGCCGAGCACCTCGAAACCATCGATGGGGCAGCAACGATCCGGCTGGGCGACGGCTCGGTCGTATCCGGCGTGAATGTCAACGGCACCTTCGGCAAGGGTCAAAGGGCCAGGCTGATGGTCCGACCGGAGGCATTTCGCATGGAGCGCAATCCGACGAGCGCGGAACTCACTGTCGAGATCGTCGATGTCGCGTTCTATGGGGAGCGCCGGCGTATCGTGGCGCGCACCGCTGCCGGACAGGAGCTCGACATCAGGCCAACGACTGCCGCGATGGAAACGTACAACTCATCGCTGCCCCGCCGGCAGGTCTTTTTCGATCCGGCCGCGGCGTTCCTGTTCCCTGCCTGACGGCCATATCCTGCAAGTTGCTGTGCCGAGCGCTTCACCTGGGCTCCATGTCATTCGGCGGGCAATCCTGGCCATCCTTTGCTGCGTCCCCTATACGAGAACATCATCATGGCCGGCTTCATGGGCGACATGGCCAAAATTGGTTCGCAGCCAGGCGATGACACCCGCGACATCGTCGATGACATAGTTCGCCATCGTCGGACCTTGTGGTTTTACCCGAATCGAGATTCCGCCGGAGTCGTTTATCGTCTTGAAGCCGTTTTCATCCGACGTGTCGTCCCCCAGGAAGACGGGGCACCGGCCGATGAAGGGAGGTATTTTCATGAAACGCCGTATTGCCGCTCCCTTGGCGGCTTCAAGCGGCATAAGCTCCACGCCGGCGTTGCCGGCGATCACCCGATAGCCTTCCGGCAGCCGGGCCAGTGCGTCCTCGACCAGTTGCGTTGCGCGCGCAAGCAGGTGCGGCGCGGCGCGGGTATGGACTGCCAACACCGGGCCTTTGCGCTCGATATAGACGGCCCCGCTGCCTAATTCCGTCTCAATCTCGTCGGCAAGCGCGGCCATATCGGCTGGCTCGTCCGCAGCTTCGACAGGGCCATTCGGCGTCAGCCGGTGCTCCAGGCCATAGAGGCCAGCGACACGCAGCTTCAAGGGATGGAACAGCCGGTCCACGGCGGAGACCGAGCGGCCGGTTATGAAGGCGACGGCACCATCGAGCCGGAGCTCGATTTCTCCCAGAAGGTTTCGTAACCCGTCGCCAACCGACACGCTGTCGGGGTGCGCGGCATGTTCCAGCAAGGTGCCATCTATGTCGAGGAAAAGCGCCCAGTTTCCCTCTGGCAAGTTCGGTACTGGCGGCGTTTCGAGGCTCATCGCGGCAACGCCAGTTTGCGTTCGAACATGGAGACGACATTGTCGATGTTTGTCGACCGGTCGCCATTGCCCGTGACACGATCGAGGTCGCCACGCTTGCGCAGGCGCGCTGCGTCAAGAAGCATGCTGCCGGCCCACCGGTAGACATTGTTGTCGCGCACGATCCCGCGCATGCGGCGCATGCGCTCGCGTTGCTCGTCCGGTGTCATCGTCAGGGCCTGCACCATAGTCTCGCTCATCATGGCGGCGTCGTAAGGATTGACGATCAGCGCCTCCAGCAGTTCGCGTGAAGCACCGGCGAAGGTACTGAGCAGCAGCACCCCCTGTTCGTCGTCACGCGCGGCGACGAATTCCTTGGCGACGAGATTCATGCCGTCATGCAGGCTGGTGACCATGCATATGTCGGCGGCGCGGTAGATCTCATAGACCTGCTCCTGCGAATGATGTTCGGCAACCATGACGACGGGCTTATAGCCCTCGCTGCCGTAACGCTGGTTGAGCTCTTCCGCAAAGCGGTGGCATTCGTCGTGGAGTTGCCTGTAGGCCGGCAAGGTGCCCCTGCTCGGCGCTGCTATCTGCAAGAAAACCAGCTTCCCGACCCATTCGGGATGTCGCGTGAACAACTCATCCAGAGCATGGAAACGATCGAGAATGCCCTTCGTGTAGTCGAGCCGCTCGACACCGACGCACAGTTTGGCATCCGCGGGCAGTCCGAACCTGTCGCAGATACGCGCGCGACAGTCCTCGACGTCAGGCAGTTTTGCCAGAAGTTCCACCGGCCATTCTATCGAGATCGGATAGGCATGGACCAGCGTCGTCTGGCCACCATAGGAGATGGCTGCGTCCGCCCGTTCTATCCGGCTTTCCAGGAAGCGATCGACGCTTTCGGTGAAATTGTTGGCGTGGAACTGGGTATGGAAGCCGATGATCGAGCTGCCGAGCAGTCCGTCCAGGATTCGTTCCCGCCACGGACAGATGCTGTACACTTCCGAGTTCGGCCACGGGATGTGCCAGAAGGTGATGACGATCGCCTCGGGCAGGCGTTCGCGGATCATGCGCGGCAGCAGTGCGAAGTGGTAGTCCTGGACCAGCACGATCGGCCGTTCATTGCGCGCTTCGGCAACCACCGTATCGGCGAATTTCCGGTTGACGGCTTCATAAGCCTCCCAGTCCGACGCCCGGAAGATTGGGCGGGTGAAGGCGATATGGCAGAGCGGCCACAGGCCCTCATTGGCAAAGCCGAGATAATAGCCCTGATATTCTTCCTCCGTCAGCCAGACTCTGCGCAATGAGTAGGATGGGTTGCCGGGCGGCACTTGCACCCGGTCCTCATCGTCGACCACGAGATGGTCTGCCGTTCCGCCGCCATAGGCGATCCAGGTGCCGGTACAGGCGCGGGTGATCGGTTCCAGCGCCGAAACCAGCCCGCTGGCCGGTATCAGCAGCTCGACGCCATCTTCCCTGACATTGTGGATATAGGGTTCGCGGTTGGACACCACGATGACCTGCGCCCCCGGCAGATCTTCAGCCAGTATCTTGCGCAAGGTGTCAGGCGACCATGAGACCAGCGCCGCATCGACCGATTGACCGTTCTTTTCGAATTCCCGCAGCACCTTGCGTGCCGCCTCGGAAACCACATCCTCGCTCGCAGTGTGGGCAGCCGCGGGTGCGGGGTTGCGGCGCTGCCGGGATATTGAGAAAAACACAGCAAGAGCTGAAAGTCCAAGACTTGCCAGGATCAGGATCCAGAGCAAGCCTGTGCCAAAATCTGTCATTGAACCCCTATCGGTCGGTGACCGCTTTTCTCCTTGTTTTCGAATTCACAGCCGTTCGCTTCCGACAGCTCGCCATCTGTCGACAAGGTTTGCAACGCACAACAAGGCCATCGGTTCCGACATTTTCCTGCTTGCAGGATGATCCCTTCCGAACCGCGTGCCGCGATCTACGTTCGGACAATGAGCGGCACCAAACCTTCGTGCCGGTCGGCGAGAAAGGCGACGACCCGGTCTCCGACACGCTGGAATGTAAGATCGACCGCCCTTGTGCCGACACCCAGATGCCGCAGCGTCAGCATGTCGATACCGTTCGGCAGCCTGGGACGGGTGACGCGGATTTCGCCGTCCCAGCCGTCGATTTCCAGGCCAAGACAGGCCTGCATCAGCATGAAGGCGGAACCCGCCGACCATGCCTGCGGCAAACAGGCGACGGGATAGGCGATCGGCGCCTCGCCCGGCGCGCGTGTGAAACCGCAGAACAATTCCGGCAGCCGCATGTTGAAATGCACCGCCGATTCGAATGTGCCGCTCATCAGCCGGACCACGCTTTCGCGCCCGCCATAACGTGCCAGGCCGACGCCGCATATGGCGGTGTCGTGCGGCCAGATCGAGCCGTTGTGGTATGACATCGGATTGAAGAACACCGCATCATTGGCGACCGTCCTCAGCCCCCAGCCCGAGTGGAAGGACGCGGAAAGCAGCTGGTCGGCGATCATCTGTGCCCGCGCTGGCTCTGGAAGCCCGACATAGAGAAGATGCCCGACATTCGACGTCCGCACTTTGCAGGGTTCGCCGTCACCGTCGATCGCCAAGGCATAGAAGCCGAGATCGTCCAGCCAGAAATGGCGTTCCACAGCATCGCGCATGGCCTCGGCACGGTCATCCCAGTGATCGGCCTCTTCCTCTTCGCCGCGCCGACGGGCAAGTGCCGCCAGCCCCTTGAATGCGGCGAAGACATAACCTTGCACCTCGACCAGGGCGATCGGCCCCTTGGGGATGCGGCCATCGGCATGGAAGACTGAATCGATGCTGTCCTTCCATCCTTGGTTGGCGAGGCCGGACTCGGCTGCACGCTGATAGGTGACGAAGCCGGTCGCACGGCTTGCCTCTTCCGTCCACTCGGCTGCGGCACGCAGCGACGGCCACAGTCGGTCGATGAAGTCCATGTCACCGGTGCGGTCGGCATAGGCGCAGGCGAGGTGAATGTAGAGCGGCGTCGTGTCGACGCCGCCATAGTAGCGGCCGAAGGGAAGCTCCCGCAGCGCCGCCATTTCGCCCTTGCGGGTCTCGTGCATGATCTTGCCCGGCTGCGAATCGCTGAACGGCGATGTCTCGGTCGCCTGATGCTGAGCAAGGTAGGCCAGCACCCCGCGCGCCAGGCCGGGATTGAGCCAGAGCATCTGCAGCGCGGAGATCACGCCGTCGCGGCCGAACGCCGTCGAAAACCACGGAATGCCGGCATAGGGATAAGGTCCGGTCGCAAGCTCTGTGGTCAGCAGCGCGACATCCGCCCGGGCGCGCTCGACCCAGTCGTTGAAGACGCGGCCGGAACTGTGCACCGTGGCGCCGTGGCGGCGCTTGGCCCGCATGCCGAAGCGGGCCCGGGCCGCCGCAGCACGGAAACGGTCTTGGTCGGGTGTCTCAGCCACCTCCGGACCAACCTCGACATAGAGCACCTTGCTGCTGCGCTTCGTCACCGCAATCAGGAAATCCGCATGGTCGGCGGTCAGATGATCCGGCGCCTGCGAGAAGGATATCGCCGACAGGCGCGCCAGCCCGTCCAGGCCGTCGTAGCGGAGCACGACGGAATTCGCATTCATCTCGGCCGCGTGGGCCAACCCGCGCTTCAGCCTTGTCGAGCCGCGCACCTCGAACATGTCACGAAAATCGGCGGCGAAGTGCAATGAAACGCGAATGGCAGAGTATTCCTGGCTGTAGTTGGCCAAGGTGATGCGTTCGAACAGCCGGTCCTGCCACAGCAGCCTGACACGTTCGATATGGATCGCGCCTTGCGGAACGTCCCGGCCGCCGGCGCTTTGTATCGGCAGATTGGTCAGATTGCTGGTGAACAGCACATTGTCCTGGCTGAGCGACGCGCCAAGCAGCGATGTTTGCCTGCCGCCGACGGTCAGCCGGAATTCCGAAAGCACACGTGTGTCGTCACGGAAGAAGCCGTCGCCGGCGCCGCGGATGTCGCCATAGGAGTCGGTCACGGCAAAACAGTCGCCTTGCTTGAGGGCGAACAGCCGGTGTGGCTCCCGAGGCGCAATGTCGTCCAGGGAAGCAAGTGCCACGGCGGGATCGAGCTTGCGCTCGTCGAGTTGGGTCATGCGTCACAAATCTCTGTTGTTTCGTTTTCCTCAGCGCGACACCGCTCACGAGGCCCTCGCTTCGGCTCGGACACCGATCAGGCGCCTGTAGGCGGCTACGTAGTCACGAGCCATTCTATTGGCGGAAAACCGCTTTTCAAAGACTGCTCTTACCTTTCGCCTGTCGAGCCGCAGCAAACCTGGTATCAACGCGACCGCATCGTCTATCGAATCCACGATAAAACCGGTCACGCCTTGATCGACTATCTCCGGCAGCGCGCCGCAGTTCCAGGCGATCACCGGAGTGCCGCAGGCCATCGCCTCTATTGCCGCCAGGCCGAAAGGCTCCGGCCAGTCGATCGGGAACAGCAGGCCGGCCGCATTGCGGAGGAACTCCAGTTTTTTGTCCTCCTCGATCTCGCCGACATAGTCGACCCGGTCGCCATCTATCAGCGGCTCGACCGTCTTGTGGAAATAGGCGCGGTCATCGTCGCCGATCTTCGCCGCAAGCTTCAGTTTCAGCCCCGCGCGCGAGGCGATCTCAATGGCGCGATCAGGCCGCTTGTCGCGCGAAAGCCGGCCAAGGAAGGCAAGGTAGGGCTCCTCCGCCATCGCCTCGAAAACCGGCTCGCAGATATCGACGGGCAGCCCGTGGTGGATCGTTGCAAGCCAATTGGCATTGGCAAGCCCCATTCGCTGGCTATGGGAAACGGAGATCATGGGAAAGCGCGGAAACCGTCTGTAGGCTGGCGCCAGGTCGACATAGTCCAACCTGCCATGCGGCGTCGTCACAGTCCGCTCCGCCATGTCCTTGAAGAAGGAGAAATGCAGGAAATGGCTGAGATGGAAATGGATGACGTCGAACTCATCGGCTCGCTCCCGAACCTCGGCAAGCATCGAAAGATGCGCGGCCGCCTCGGATTTCAGCGGCCGCGGATCGAGGCGGAGCGCGCATTCGCGGCCGGGCACCAGCTTAGCCGAGGTTTGGCTGTCGCCGCTGGCAAACAGCGTCACGTCATGACCCAGATCGACCAGCGCCTCGGTCAGGTACGAGACGATGCGCTCGGTGCCGCCATAGAGTCTGGGGGGGACCGACTCGTAAAGCGGTGCGACATGGGCAATTCTCATGATTTCCCTCTAATTGGTGCAGGGCCAAAATGCGTCAACCGGCAGATCGTTCCTGCCTGCGCTCCGGTTCATGCCGAAAAGCCTTTGCAAGGCGCCGGCAGATGCCGTGATTCACAGTGGCGTCGCCGGGCTGATCCGGCAGCAACAGGTGGTTATCCGATGCGGTTTCCGCTTGCCGGATCGAACAGATGCAGGGCCGCCGGATCGGCGGACAGCCGCACCGCATCGCCCGGCCTGACATTGCTGCGCCCCATGACGAAGACGCAGACCTGCTGGCCGGCAAGCTTGACGTAGAACTGGGTCGACAGGCCGAGCGGCTCAACCACTTCGACCTCGGCCTCGAGCGTTCCGCTCTCGGCGAGCTGAATATGCTCCGGCCGTAGCCCGACGCTGATTGCGTCACCATCGTTCAATGGCAGGCCATCCGGCAATCGAAGCGTCTGGCCGTCGGCCAGAACCGCCTCCAGCTTGTCGCCCTCGCGGACCGTTGCCGGCAAGAAATTCATGCCAGGCGAGCCGATGAAGCCGGCGACGAATAT
Source organism: Mesorhizobium sp. M00.F.Ca.ET.216.01.1.1 (assembly GCF_004010325.2). Classification (GTDB taxonomy): domain Bacteria; phylum Pseudomonadota; class Alphaproteobacteria; order Rhizobiales; family Rhizobiaceae; genus Mesorhizobium. The sequence continues at coordinate 148,076 of NZ_SADR02000015.1, read as the reverse complement.
ATTGGCCGGCCGGTCATAAAGTTCGAGCGGATGACCGACCTGCTGGACGAAGCCGTCATGCATGACGACGATGCGGTCGGCCATGGTCATCGCCTCGATCTGGTCGTGCGTGACATAGACCGAAGTGGTCTTGAGCTGCTGGTGCAGCGCTTTGATCTCAGCCCGCATATGGACGCGAAGCTTGGCGTCGAGGTTCGATAACGGCTCGTCGAAGAGAAAAACCTTCGGATCACGCACGATGGCTCTGCCCATGGCGACGCGCTGGCGTTGGCCGCCGGAAAGCTGGCGCGGCAGCCGCTGCAGGAAAGTGTCGAGACCGAGCCGCCTGGCTGCGCCGCCGACCCTTGCCTCGATCGTCGTCTTTTCGGCCTTCTTCAGCAACAGGCTGAAGCCCATGTTCGACGACACGTCCATGTGCGGGTAGAGCGCATAGGACTGGAACACCATGGCGACGTCGCGGTCCTTTGGCGCGACGTCGTTGACCAGCCGTTCGCCGATACGGATCTCGCCGCCCGAGACCTCCTCCAGCCCGGCGATCATGCGCAGCAAGGTCGACTTGCCGCAACCGGACGGGCCGACCAGCACCACGAACTCGCCGTCGGCGATCTCCAGATCGACACCGTGCAAGATGCGCAGCGAGCCGTAGTCCTTCTCGACATTGTGCAGCGTGACGGAAGCCATCGATTATCCTTTGACAGCGCCGGCGGTGAGGCCGGTGACGAGATAGCGTTGCAGGAAAGCGAAGAAGATGCAGACCGGGATCAGCGCCAGGATTGACGCCGCCATCATCTGTCCCCAGTCGACGGCGAACTTGCCGATGAAGGTAAGCAACCCGACAGCGAAGGTCTTCTGCTCGTCGCTTGAGATCAGCATCAGCGCGAACAAGAGCTCGCTCCAGGCGGCGGTGAAGACGAAGCCGAGCGTCGCGCCCATGCCGGGCAGCGTCAGCGGCACGATAACCTTGCGCATCGCCTCGGCGCGTGTGCAGCCGTCGATCATCGCCGCCTCTTCCAGGTCCTTGGGGATGCCGTCGAAGAAGGATTGCATCAGGAAGGTGGCGAAGGCGGTGTTGAAGGCAGTGTAGATGATGATCAACCCGACCAGGCTGTTGGTCAGGCCGAGCTGGCCCATGATGCGGTAGATCGGCGGAATGACCATCACCAGCGGGAAGGTCTGGGTAAGCAGAAGCAGGATCGCCAGGGTCGCCTTGCCACGAAAGGTGAAGCGCGACATGGCGTAGCCGGCAAGCGTGGCGATGACCGTGACGAAGGCTGCCGTCGACACCGAAACGATGACGCTGTTCAGCAAATAGCGCGGGAAGTCCGAGGCTTCGAGCACGGTGACGAAGTTCTGCAACGTCGTCTCAGACGGCCAGAACGTGATGCCTTCTGAATAAAGCAGCCGCTCCGGCGTGACCGATATCTTCAGTGTCCAGAAGATCGGAAACAGCGCGAAGATCATATAGGCCGCAATAGTGCCGTAGAGGCCGATACCGCCGGCAATACGCGAAGAGACGGAGCGTCCTGCGATCATCAGACGTGCCTCACCAGCGAGCGGCGGATGGCGATCAGCCCTATCGCGTAGGCAATCAGCAGCACCAGCAGCAGAACCGCCACCGCCGAGGCATAGCCCTTGTCCAACGACTTGAAGGCGCTGACGTAGATATAGACCGGCACGGTGCTGGTCGAGCCGGCCGGCCCGCCTTCGGTCATCACGAAGATCAGGTCGGCGAAGGTGGCGATCCAGATCGTGCGCAGCATGACGGTGATAACGATGGTCGGCGCCAGGAACGGCAGCGTAACCTTGGTGAAGCGCTGCCACGGCGAGGCGCCGTCGATCGCCGCCGCCTCATGCAGCTCCGACGGGATCGACTTCAACGCGGCCAGCAGCGTGATGGCGAAGAACGGGATGCCGAACCAGATGTTGGCGACGATCGGCCCCCACATCGCAGTGGCCGGGTCGGACAGCACATTGGTCGGCTCGGCTTTCAGGCCGAGCGCGTAGAGCCAGTGCGGCAGCGGCCCGATGATCGGGTTGAACAGCCACGCCCAGGTGAGGCCCGAAAGGAAGGACGGCACCGCCCAAGGCAGGAACACCACCGCCTGCACGATTTTGCGGCCGACGAACGGTTTGTCGAGAAGCAGCGCTAGGCCGAGGCCGAGGAAGAATTGGAAGAAGAGACTGGCGACAGTCCACCACAGCGTGTTGACAAGCGCCTGCCCCAGCACCGTATCGGACAGCATCGCCTGGTACTGGCCGAGGCCGACATATTCCGACTTGAAGGCGGAGAATTTGCGGAACGAATAGCTGATGCCGATGATCAGCGGCACCAGGAGCACCACCACCAGAAGCACGATCGCCGGGCTGAGATAGAGCCAGGGCTCGACAGAAGCGCGGGATAACCGCTTGCGGCGCGGCTTGCCGGCGGATCGTATTTCGGACACGGCGTAGGTCATACGGGCAGCTCTGACGCGGTAGGAGGAAGCCAGCATTGACGATATCGTCCTTCTCCGGTGCACGAGAAGATGCCGGCAGGCCGATGAAGGGCGGCGCGAGCCCTGAAGGCATGGCGCAGCCCCTCATCAAGCCCTTGGCGATCTTCTCCCGAGCGGGAAGAAGGAAAGGCGCCTATTTCTTGTTCTTGGCCATCCAGTCCTGCTGCTCCTTGGTCAGGAACGCGGCCCATTCGTCGGCCACGTCCTTGGCCGGCTTCTGGCCGAGCAACACCTCCTGGAAGTTCTTGATCGCCACCTGGTCGACGAAGTTGCCGAGGTTTTCCAAATGCGTCGGCGGCGTCACCATTTCATATTTGTCGCTGTTCAGTTCCTCGAACCAGCCCTTGAACTGCTCGGTCTTGAAATGCGCGTCCTGTTCGGCGCCGTTATGGATCGGGATGACGCCGACTTCTTTCGCCCACTCCAGATTGTCCTTGGGCGACAAAAGCGTCGCCATCAGCTTCCAGGCATCGTCCTTGTGCTGGGAATTGGCGAACATCGCCCAGCCGGCATAGCCAAGCGTCGGGTAGGATTTGCCGCTCGGGCCGACCGGCATAGGCGCCACGGCGAAGTCGTCGGCGCTCATCTTGTCGGCGATGCCGAGCAGCGCGTCCGGGTCCTGGTTGAGCATGGCGCAGGTGCCGGAATAAAAGCCGGTGACGGTCTCGTTGAAGCCCCAGCTCACCGAATCCTTCGGCGCCAGACCGTTCTTGTACATATCGGCGAGCATCTGCAGTCCCTTGACTGAGCCTTCCTCATTGATGGTCGAGGTACCGTCCTCGTTGAAGTAGCCGCCCTTGCCGGCGGCGATGTTCATGAACATGTGCATGCCGTTGAAGGCGCCCGGGCCACCGCGCAGGCAGTAGCCATATTTGCCCGGTATCGCCGAGATCTTCTTGGAGTCCTCGACGAACTCGTCGAGCGTTGCCGGCGGGCCGTCGAGACCCGCTTGCTTGAACAGCTTCTTGTTCCAGAACAGCGCGTTCAGATAGTAGCCGTACGGGATCATGTACTGCGTGTTGTTGACGGTCGAGCCGAACTGCTTGGCGCGCTCGCCCAGCGTTTTTGCGTCGTCCCATTTGGCCATGTATGGGCCAAGGTCCTCGAGCTGGCCGTTGGTGGCATAAAGGCCCATCCAGCGTTCCGGCATCTCGACGATGTCGGGCGTATCGCCGGCTTGCACCATGGTGAGGAATTTCTCGAAAGCCTGGCCCCAGGGCAGCGAAACGAGCTCGACCTTGACGCCCGGATTGGCCGCCTCGAACTCGGCGATCTGCTTCTTGAGGAATTCGGTGCGCGGCGGGCTGGTAATGACCTCGACCATCTTGACCGTCGAATCGGCCAGTGCGCCACTTGCGGATATCGCCAGTCCGGCGACGGCGGTAAGCATGATGCTCAGTTTTTTCATATTCGGCACTCCCATTTTGAACTGCTCCGTTATTTTTTTGCTTTGTCGAGGGCCTGGGCTATGTCGGCCCAGAGATCCTCCACACTCTCCAATCCGACGTTGAAGCGGATGGTTCGGGGGCTGACGCCGAAGCGTGCCATCGAATTCAGACCCGGCGTTTGCTCGAGCGAGGCTTTTGCCGGAACGACCAGGCTTTCATGGCCGCCCCAGCTCACGCCGATGCGGAAGAATTTCAGCGCGTCGACGAAAGCCGGAATGTCGACGTCCTCCGTCACCTCGAAGGAAAAAAGCCCGGCATAGCCGGCAAGCGTCGCCTTGCCCGGATGGTTGGAATAGGCCGGATGGTTGACGCGCTCGACCTGGCTGTGCGCCTTCAGCCTTTCGGCGATCGTCAGGCCGCTCTTCATGTGATGCGGCAGTCGCAGCGGCAGCGTGCGCAGGCCGCGCAGCAACAGCCACGCGTCGAAGGGCGAAAGCTTGCCGCCGAGCGAGGAATAGGTCTGCTCGTTGATGTGCCCGATGTGGGCTGCCGAGCCGGCCACCACCCCTGCGACGGTGTCGCTGTGCCCACCGAGATATTTCGAGGCCGAATGCAGCACGAGATCGACGCCGTGCAGGATCGGCTTCTGGAACACAGGCGTCGCCCAGGAATTGTCGATGGTGGTGATGATCCCCTGCTCCTTGGCCAGCCGCGCCAGATGCGCGATATCCTGCAGTTCGAACATCATCGAGGTCGGGCTTTCCAGATAGAGCAGCTTTGCGCCGGGCAGCGCTGCTGCGACCGCGTCGGGGTCGGAACCGTCGACGTAATCAACCTTGATGTTCAGGCGCGGGAACAATCGCTCGAACAGCCGGTAGGCGTCCCCATAGCAGTTGCGCACGGCGACGATGCGCTCGCCGGCGCCGACGAAGGCAAGTACCGTGGCGCTGATCGCCGCCATGCCGCTGGCAAAGCCGCGCGCCGCTTCCGCGCCTTCGAGCGCGGCGACGCGCGCCTCGAACTCCATGACCGTCGGATTGTCGCCGCGCGAATAGATCGGCTGCCGCCGCCGGCCGGCGAAGGTGTCGGCCATCTCGGCGTAATTGGCGAAGGTGAAGAGCGACGTCTGGTAGATCGGTGGCACCACCGCGCCGCCGGGGAACGGATCGTCATGCGCCAGCAGCGTCGCCGCCTCGGCGATGTAGTCCTTGTCGAAACCGGTCGGTTGCTCGTTCATTTTCGGTCCGAAAGTTTGAGTTTGGCCGCGCCGCGCTTTAGATCGTCTTCGACGGTTGCGATCAGCTTCAGCGCCTCTGCCCGCGCTCCTTCCGGGTCATGGGCGGCAATGCATTCGAAGATGGTGCGATGGTAGGGGAAACTGGCATGGCCGAAATCGCGCACACCCAGCGGATGTTCCCAAAAGCGATGGAACAGTTCGTGCATGGCGGCGATGATCTGCTCGAACAACGGATTGCCGGAGGCGCGGTAGACCGCCTGATGGAACTCCCAATCCTCCTCCGATGACATGCCGGCGCGGGTCCTGAAAGCTTCTTCCATGATGTCGAGCTTGCGCTCGATCTCGGCTATGTCGGCCTTGCCGGCGCGAACGGCGCAAAGTGCGGCGGCCTCCGCCTCCAGCGCGCGGCGGATTTCCAGAGTTCGCATCAGGCCGGTGAAATCATTGCCGCCGGCAAGCGTCAGCGGCATGTGCAGCATGTCGAGCGAGACGGCCGCCTTGAGGTAAGTGCCGCTGCCTTGCCGCCGCTCGACCAGGCCAAGTCCTTCCCAACGCGTCAGCGCCTCACGCACCGTGTTGCGGCTGACCTTGAGGCGATCGGCGAGGCTGCGTTCGGTCGGCAGTTTCTGGCCGGGCCCCAGCGCTTCTTGCATGACGAAGCCAGCCAGCGCCTTCAGCACCGCGTCGTCGCGTGCCGTCGTCTGGATAGGCGGAAGGCTGAATTCGGTCACGTCAAGGATTGCCAGAAGTGGTCCAATGGTCCAACCAATTTCTGCACGAACCGATGGATGTGTCAACAGGGCCTTCCACACCACGCGCGTTGTCGAATGATGCGGTCATTCAACGGCAACAGCCCGCTGCCGGAAATTAGGCATTGGCTTGGCGGAAGGTGAATTGGCGAAGGTGCTTACGAGATGTCGTCGCGAATGCAGGCCTTCAGATGTCCATCAGATGTCGCCCGCAGAGGCGGCACGACGCCGGCACAAGCGGCCAGGGCAACCGGGCAACGCGTTCGGAAAACACACCCGGATGGCGGATTTGCGGGGCTTGGAATGTCGCCCTTCAGCATCTGCCGGTCTTGCTTGGCCATTGGGTCGAGCGACGGAACGGCCGACAGCAGCGCCCGCGTATAGGGATGCTGCGGCCAGGCGTAGAGCTCGGCCGCCGGCGCGACTTCCATGATGCGGCCGAGATAGAGAACGATCACCGTGTCGCAGATATATTCGACGACGGCCAGGTCATGCGAAATGAACAGCATGGTCAGGCCGAGCCGGACCTGCAGATCGCGCAAGAGGTTTATCACCTGGGCCTGGATGGAGACGTCGAGGGCAGAGACCGGTTCGTCGGCGACGATGAATTCGGGCTCGAGCGTGAGCGCCCGGGCAATGCCGATGCGCTGACGCTGCCCGCCCGAGAATTCGTGGGCGTAACGGTCATAGGCATCGACGGGCAACTCGACCGCGGCGAGTGCCTTTTCAGCCTTTGCCCGCCGCTCGGACCTGTTGCCGATGCCTTGAATGTCCAGGCCTTCGGTCAGGATCTGCCCGATGGTCATGCGCGGCGAAAGGCTGGCGAACGGATCCTGGAAAATATACTGCATCCCGCAGCGTTGGCGGCGCAACTGGCTGGCGCTCAGCTTGGCAATATCGACACCGTTGAAGCTTATTTCGCCGGACGTCGGCTCGATGAGACGAAGCACAGAGCGGCCGAGCGTGGTCTTCCCCGACCCGGATTCGCCGACGAGGCCGACCACCTGGCCCCGCGCTATGTCGAAAGAAATATCTTCCAATGCCCTGACGACAGGGCCGCGCGAGAATGCGTTCGGTGCAAAATGCTTGGTCAGGTGCCTGACCGAAAGAAAGGTGGCGGCCACAGTCAGAGATCCTCCCAGCGCAAACAACGGCTTTGCTGGGTCGGCGTCGCCGCAAACAGCGGTGGCACCGCCGCGCGGCAGGCATCGATCGCCATCGAACAGCGCGGCGCGAAGGAACAGCCTTGGGGCAAGCGCGCCAGCGACGGAACATTGCCGGCAATGGTCGGAAGCGGCGTTCCCGCCGCCTTCAACGCCGTGGCTTGGCCAAGCCGCGGCACGGAACGCATCAGCCCTGCAGTGTAGGGATGACGCGGGCGGGTGAACACCTCGTTCACCGGACCCGATTCGACGATGCGCCCGGCATACATCACCACGACCCGATCGGCGATCTCGGCAACGACGCCGAGATTGTGGGTGACGAACAGAATGCCCATGCCGCGCTGCGCTTGCAGGTCGGCCAGCAGGTCGAGGATCTGAGCCTGGATGGTGACGTCCAGCGCGGTGGTCGGTTCGTCGGCGATCAGCAAGGTCGGATCGCAGGACAAGGCCATGGCGATGGTGGCGCGCTGGCGCATCCCGCCCGACAATTCGTGCGGATATTGCCGCACCCGCCGATCGGGATCGGGAATGCCAACCTGGGCCAGCAGCCGCACCGCATCGGCGGCCGCGTCACGGTGCGACTTACCGAGATGGATACGGATCGGCTCGGCGATCTGCTCGCCGATTGTGTAGACCGGATTGAGGCTGGTCATCGGTTCCTGGAACACCATGCCAATGTCGTTGCCCCGTATCTCGCGCAGCGACTCAGGATTTAGGCCGGTCAGCTCGGTGACCATGCCGTCCCTGCGCCGCAGCGCGATCGTTCCCTCGGCGATGTGTCCGATCTTCTTCGGCAACAGGCCGATGATCGACAGGCTGGTGACGGATTTGCCCGACCCGGACTCGCCGACCAGCGCGACCGTCTCACCTGACCCGATCGTCAGGTCGACATCCTGCACGGCGGCGACATCTCGCCCCGAGATGCGGAACACCGCGCGCAGGCCGGAAATCGAGAGGATCGGAGCGTCCACGGTCAGCGCAGCAATCCGACGTCGCGAAGAACCATATCGATCTTTGCAGTTTCCTCGTCGTTCAAGCTGCGTTGCGGCCGCGCCATGGTATTCGAAGCGATAATGCCGAGGCTCTTCATCGCGGTCTTGAAGGCGCCGACGCCGGCCGAACCGGCGCTTGTCCTGCCGAGCGATATCCAGACGATTTCGAACAGCTTTAACAGCCGCTCCTGCTCGGCGCGGGCTTTGGCGTGGTCGCCCGCCTGCATCAGCTTCCACAGCTTGACGTAGCCGTGCGGGTCGACATTGGCGAGGCCCGGCACGACGCCATGCGCTCCCATGGCAAGCACGCTGTCGACTAGGATCTCGGATCCGGTCATGCCGAAAAAACCCGGGTCGTTTGCCATGTCCTTGAGCACGTAGCGCAGATTTCCGTCATCACCGCTGGAATCCTTGATGCCGGCGATGGCGCCCTCCCTGGCGAGGTCGACCGTGGTCTTGCGCTCCAGCTTGACATGGACGCAGACCGGAATGTCGTAGGCGATGATCGGGATGTCGACAGCGTCCCTGACATAGCGGAAGTGATCGCCGATCTCGGGCTGGCTGGTGCGGGTATAGAAGGGCGCTGTCACCACGACGGCGTCGACGCCGGCCGCCCTGGCGATCCTGGCGTGATTGATGACACGATCGGTCGTCGGGTCGATCACCCCGGCGAAGATCGGAACACGGCCGTTGTTGATCTTGACCGCGTGCTCGATGATGGCCCTGCGGCTGGCCTCGCCATGGAAGACCACCTCGCTGGTCGAGCCGAGCACGAAGAGCCCGTGAACGCCGCCGTCAAGCAGGTTCTCGATCGTCCGGGTGAACGACGCAAAATCGATGCTGAAGTCGGAATTGAGCGGAGTAACGACAGGCGGCACGACACCGGTAAACAAGGGCATTTGATGAACCTTCAGGGTCAGTTGAGATCGGAACGAGGGTCGAATGCGTCGCGCAAGCCGTCGCCAATGAAATTGATGGCAAGGACGGTGAGCACGAGTGCGGCGCCGGGGAACATCCATTGCCACGGGTATTGTTCGAGTACGACGGTGGAGCGTGCGAGATTGAGCATATTGCCCCAGCTGGCTTCCGGCGGTGCGATGCCCAGGCCGAGGAAGGAGAGGCCGGCCTCGAGCAGAATGGCATTGGCGATCTGCAGGGTGGCGTAGACGACGAGAATGTCGATGCAGTTCGGCAGGCCGTGACGGAACAATAGATGCGACAGCCCCGCCCCCATGCCGCGAGCGGCGACGACGAAGTCGCGCTCGCGGAGCTCAAGCAGCCGGGCGCGCACCATGCGTGACAGTACCGGCCAGGAGAGTAGCGAGATCACCAGGATGGTCGGCGCAATGCCGGTGCCGGCGATCGAGGCGAGCACGAGCAGGAAGATCACCGGCGGCAGCGTCATTGCGAGATCGACGAAGCGCATCACCGTTCCATCGACGACACGTCCGCCAAAGCTGGCGACGGCGCCGACCAGGAAACCGATGACGATCGAGATGGCGACCGAGCAGACAGCGACCAGCATCGAGATGCGCCCGCCCTGCAGCAGCCGGGCCATGACGTCGCGGCCGACACCGTCACTGCCCAGCCAATGAATGGCGGACGGTCCCTTGTTGATCGCCCTGAGATCGATGGCATTCGGGCCGAACGGCCACCACAAATGGTAGGTCGAAACCGCCACCAGAATGGGGATGACGATCAAGAGGCCGGCCCGTGCCGCGCCATTTTCGGTGAAACGGTCGAGCGCGCGGCGAAGCGGTCCTTTGGTTCGTGGTCTAGCTGTCCCGACTGACGCGGTAATTGTCATCACGACACCTGGATGCGCGGGTCGACGACGGCATAGACGACGTCGGTCAGGAGATTGACCAGAATGACGCAAGTGCCGATCACCAGCGTCGCGCCCATGATTACCGGGTAGTCGCGCGTGCCGACGGCATTGACCAAAAGCAGCCCCATGCCCGGCCAGTTGAACACGCTCTCAAGGAAGATGGCACCGCCGATCGCGATACCGACTGTCGACCCGATCAGGGTGATGACCGGCAAAAGCGCATTGCGGGTCGCGTGCTTGATGATGACCCAGAATTCGCGAACTCCCTTGGCGCGTGCAGTCCGCACGTAATCCTGGTTGAGCACTTCCAGCAGCGACGCGCGCATGTAACGCATGATCAGCGCGGCGTGTCCGATGGACAGCAGGCAAGCGGGCAGGACGAGGTGCACGAGCACGTCTGCGACCGAGAATGGCGCGCCCGCGGTCTGCATACCGCCTGACGGCGCCCAGCGCAGCAGCACCGAGAAAAAGTACAGTCCGAGAAGCGCTGTCAGAAAGGCCGGGCTGGAAATGCCGACGAAGGACAGCACCGATAGCGCGATGTCAGGCAGCGCGTTGCGGCGGACGGCGCTGAAAATGCCGGCGGAAATGCCGATCACGATGGCGATGGCCAGGCCCGTGCCCATCAGCAACGCGGTCGGGCCGATGCGTTCCATGACCAGCGGCAGCACCGCAACGCCGCTGCGCTGGATCGAATAGCCGAAGTCGCCGCCAAGCGCAGCGAGAAGCCAGGCGATGTATTGCCCGGGCAGCGGCTGGTCGAGTCCAAGCCGGTCACGCAGGGCTTCGAGGTCGGAAGCAGACATCGGCGTGGACGGGTTGATATAGGCGTCGATCGGATCGCCGGGCGCCAGCCGCAGCAGGATGAAGATGAGGACGCTCAAGGCGACCAGCATCAACAGTCCTGTAGCGCTGCGGCGGGCGATGAAGCTCAGCATTGGCTGTCCATAGTGATGGTGAGCGGGGCCGGCATCGGGAGAATGCCGGCCGCCATAGGCGAGCCGGGAGATTGGCCACCACGCGTTTCTACTGGATGTCCCAGCGCTCCGGATGAGCCGCATAAGGACCGCCGGCCGGTGCTGGTGTCCAGACGAAATCAAGCAGCTTGTTGGATGCCACGCCATAGCGGTTGGCCACCCACAACGTCGCCCAGGGCAGATCCTTGTTCATCGCCTTGCAGACTTCCTGCCAGGACGCATCGGTCTTGGCCGGATCGGTCTGGCCGAGCGCAGCGTCCAATGCGGCACTCAGATCGTCGAACTCGATGCGCATGGTGTTGAACCCGGCCGGCGGAATCTGGGACTTGTTGAGACCTGGATTGAGTCCGGCCGGGTTTGGGCCGTTCTGCAGGCCGGCATAGATCATCGGGAAAGTGCTCCAGTCCGGCGTGCCTTGCTTATAGACGATGCCGTTGTAGGTCGGCGTATCGACGACGCGCGGCACCACATTGATCCCGACCTCGGCCAGCATCGACTGGATGGCAGCCATCACATTGGCCGCTTGCGGCGAGCCATAGTAGGTCAGCCAGGTGATGGCCTTGTCGCCGTTGATCTTGTCCCATCCAGCCTCGGCAAGCAGAGCCTTGGCCTTTGCCGGATCGTAGGCATAGGGTTCGAGGCCTTCAGGAACCAGATGCGGCGCGACATAGCCGCAATTGGCCGGTTTGGCCGCGCCGCCATAAAGGCTCTCGATGATGGCATTGCGATCGATCGCATACATGATCGCCTGGCGGACCCGAACATCCTTGAAGAGGTCGACTTTCTGATTGAGGCCGATATAATTGACCACGTACGAGGCACCTTCGATCACCTTGAAATTGCTGTCGCTTTTGAAGGATGCCGCATCGTCTGGCTCGACATAGGTGAACTGAATCTCGCCGGCGCGGAGCGCGGCAACGGCCGCCGCCGGGTTCTCGAAATAGCGATTGATGAGCACGTCGACCTTTGGCTTGCCGCCGCGATAGTCATCATCCGCGGCGAGTTCGACATACTGATCGCTGACGTAGCGCTTGAACTTGAAGGGGCCGGTGCCGATTGGAGTTGTGGACCACCAGGTGCTTGTGGCCAGCGATTCCGGAGGCATCCCGGCCAAGGCATGCTCGGGCAGGATCATCACCTGCGACAGGATGGAGAGCAATGAGGCGTTCGGCTTCGACAGTTTGATGACCACGGTGCGATCATCCGGCGCGTCGACCGACGCGATATCGCCGAGACGCGCTGCAAACAAACTGCCGGAAGCCTTGTTCTTGGCAAGATCGAGCGTGAATTTGACGTCCTTGGACGTAAAGGGCTTGCCGTCGTGCCAGGTCTCCTGGGCAAGGTTGAACGTATAGGTGAGTTGGTCCTCGCTGACCTTGTAGTCCTTGGCGAGGTCGCCTTCGAGCTCGGTCAACTCGGCATTGTAGATGACCAGCGGCTCATAATAGGTGCTGAGCCAGGTAAAGCCGCCGGTTGCTGCCAGCGGATTGAAATTCTTGGGAAAACCGCCGGGGCCGACGTCGAAGCCCCCGGTTATGGTCTTGGCGTCCTGTGCCTGGACGCTGGTGACCAAGCCGATTCCGCCGAGCAGCAGTCCGGCGACGGCCAGATGACGAGCGATAGTCCTGATGCGCATGGTTTCCTCCCTTGGCATTGTCAGGTAGTTCGATTTTTGGCGATGACTTGCTGGATCCCCCGGTAGTGGTCGTCGAGGCGCTGGCGCGCCCGCTCGACATCCTTGGCGGCGACCGCCTCGACGATCTCATGGTGATCGCGCCACGTCGCTAGCGGCGTCGGATTGTCGAGGCTGGTGAAGTTCGAGGCCTTGTTGAACGCCACCCAGAAGATGTCGATCAGCGCGCTCAGCATGTGATTGTTCTGGCAGCGGAACAGCATCTGGTGGAATTGCTGGTCCTCTTCGGCAAAGCTCTCATGGCGCTCGGCGCGCAGCCGCATGCTTTCGGTCAGTTGACGCAGCACAGCGATGTCTTCGGCGCTGATCATCTCGATGGTCTTGGCGATGAGGCCGGTTTCGAGCACGCGGCGGATTTCGCGCAACTCTTCCACGTCACGCAGCGAGTCCTGCAAACCGTAAGCGAGGTTGTCCAGCAACGGCTTGAACGAGAATTCCTTGACGAAAACGCCGATGCCACGGCGTGTCTCCAGAATGCCAATCGACTCCAATGCCTTGATCGCTTCCCGCACCGAGTTGCGGCCGACGCCGAGCCGCTGCGCCAGAAAGGTCTCCGGAGGCAGTGGGTCCCCGGCCTTGAGCTTGTTGCTCTCGATATATTTCCTGAGGCTCTCCTGCACAGTGACGTGGAGGAGCGGCGGTCGGGTCAAAGGTTCGATCGACTTGGGTTCCGGCATTTTGCTTCCAGCGCCGCTGCGATTGCGCCCGACGGCGGTCGATGCTTGTAGCATAGCGACTTGTAGGATATCCCGCAAGTGGAGGATGCGTCACTGAAATGAAGATTGTCCTGGCCGGCTCAAGCCATTGGCACGCCGAAATGCATCTCGACGCTGCACGCTCTTGTGGCGCAGAAATTGCTGGCATCTGGGATGAGAACGCGGAGCATGCGCGCGCCTTTGCGGCGCGTCATGGTTTGCCGTTCATCGCGGACTTCGCCCGGATGCTTTTAAGTCCGCCGGATGTGGTCCTGCTGATGGGACATCCATCGACGGTGCCTGCGCGGGCACGCTCTATCATCGCTGCAAAGCTACCCTTGATCCTGGAAAAGCCGGCGGCCAGCAGCACCGGCGAGTTGGTCGCGCTGCGCGACCTGGCGAGGCGGCACCAAGCCTTTGTCAGCGTACCCCTCCCTAACCGTTTTGGACCAGCTGTCATCGCCTTTGAAAGACTGCGGCAGCAAGGCCGTGCTGGCGCAGTCGCGCATTGCCAGTTCCGGATCGTCAACGGTCCGCCGGAGCGCTATGCGGCAGAAAACGTCCCCTGGGTCGTGGATCCGGCAGTCGGCGGCGGCGGCGCACTGCGAAACCTCGGCATACATGGCGTGGACACAGCACTCAGCCTCGCGACCGGCAGGGTTGGCCTAAAAGCCATTTCGGTCAAGAATCGTATTCACCCCGCAGCGGTCGAGGACCATGCGCTGCTCGTGCTGGAAGACGATGCTGGCGCGTTGTTCATCGTCGAGGCCGGATACACCTTTGCCTCGATGCGTCCTGGCGGCGACTTCGAATGGCGCATCGTCTGTGCGAATGCGACCCTCGTCGACCATGGCGACCGCGCCATCTGTGCTACGCTCGACGATGGCGCCGTCATTGAGCTGCCGACCGAATTGCCGGCGACGCGCTACCGTCTTTGCATGAGCGACACGCTCGACCGGCTGGCACGAAAGGCGGCGCCGGCGATTTCCATCGAAGACTACGTTGCGGCAATGTCGCTGATCGACGCCGCGTATGAAGGGGCCGGACGATGATTGGGATAGGCATTATCGGAGCGGGCAATTTCGGCGCGGCCCATGCAAGGGCAATCAAGGAAGTTCAGGGCCTGCATCTCGTCGCGTCCTGCCGTAAGAATATCCAGGCGTTGGAGGCCTTCACGGTCGAACATGGCGGTCGCGGCTATACCGATTGGCGCAGTCTGCTGAACGACAAGGACGTCGACACCGTGCTCGTCGCCACGCCTCACCATCTTCATGCCGAAATGGCCATTGGCGCGGCAAAGGCCGGTAAGCACATCATGCTCGAAAAGCCAATGGCACCGACGGTAGCTGCCTGCGATGCGATTAACGCCGCCGTAGCCGCCGGCGGCGTCAAGCTCATGGTCGCCCACCTCATGCATTTTTCCCTACCCTGCATGGCGGCCAGGCAGGTGCTGGAAGAAGGATCGCTCGGTCGGCCGCTAGTCGGATCGAGCTGGATGATCAAGCTGTGGATGGAGCACAATCGCCGTGACTGGCACCTGCGCAACGCTACCGGCGGCGGCATGCTGATGACCGCCGGCATTCATGCGCTAGACCGCCTGGTCTGGCTGATGGATGACGACGTCGTGTCGGTGAGCGCCATGCTCGGCGCCAAGTTCCACGACCAAGAGGCCGACGATACCGCCCTGCTCGGGGTTCGCTTCGCCGGCGGCGGCATCGGCCAGGTCCAAAGTGTTGGCTACCGCAATGGCGCGGTCGGCTACGCCATGGACCTAGTCTGCGAACAGGGAACGCTGCGCATCGACATGGAGCGCGGCACAATGCTGGGGCGCGATACGATCTGGGCCGACCTGCCAGGATCGTTCGAACCGGACTGGATGCACAATGCAGTGGTGCGCGAATGGACAGCAATGCGTGATGCAGTAGCCGACGACAAGCCGGTGCCAGTCCCCGGCGCCTACGGCCGCAAGATCATCGGCATCATCGAAGCCGCCTTTGCGTCGAACGCGACGCGCCGCGAGCACGAGGTCGCCGGTGCGCACTGACCTGGACGATCATCTGACCAACTTGCCGGCACACGCGCCGCGCGGCGTCTGGGGCGCGGTGATGCTGGCAATCGGCGATCACGATGCAATCGATTGGAGCGCGACGGAAGAGACGATCGCACGGCTCTGCGCGTCAGGCGTCGATGGTATCTATTCCAACGGCACGGCCTGCGAGTTCCACTGCCAGACTGAACCCGAGTTCGACCGCCTTTGCGGCCTGGTTGCCGGGACAGCTGGCCGTGCGCACCTCCCTTTCCAGATCGGCATCAGCCAATCCATCCGCGCGTCGCGCGCCAGAGGCTGATGCGAGTGTCGGCGCTGCGCCCGGCGGCAGTGCAATTCACTTTGCCCGACTGGTGGCCGCCCAGCGACGACGAGGTCATGCGCTTCGTCAGCGGACTGGCGGAGGCCGCACCGGACACGCCGCTGGTACTCTACAATCCACCGCACGCCAAGCGCCGCCTGACGCTCGACGGCATCGCCGGACTGCGTGCAGCCGTGCCGTCGCTCATCGGCGCCAAGCTGCCGGGCGGCGACGCCAGTTGGTACGCCGATATGCGCCGCGAACTGCCGGGATTCTCGTTCTTCGTGCCAGGCCATACGCTGGCAACGGGATATTCCCAGGGCGCCCATGGCAGCTATCCAACGTCGCTTGCCTCAACCCGAAGGGCGCTGTGAGGTGGTGGCATATGATCCGCACCGACGCGGCGGCGGCTGCCAAGGTCGAGGCACGCATCCAAGCCTTCCTCACCGCACACGTCCTGTCTTTTCGCGCCCGCTATAATGTCAGCGATGCGGCGCTCGACAAGGCGATGGCGGCGGCGGGCGGCTGGGCGCCGATCGGCCCGCAACTGCTCTGGCCGTACGGCTCAGTGCCCGACGAGGAGATCGCGTCACTGGCTGCAGCGGCTCGCCGTGCCTTTCCCGAATGGTGGTAGCGACTTCCGGCTAAGGGGGAACATTCGCTGCACTCTGCTGTTTTTAAAACAAGACAAGACTCCCTCTCAGAAGGAGATGTGTCATGAGCGGAACTAGACATCCAAAGTCGAAGAGACCGAGCGATGCCGATCTGAGGAACAACCCCGGCATCGGCACCTCCAAAGGGACAATCAAGGAAGGCGACGACGTCGAGCTCGAAGGCGACAGCACGATCGAGGGTGACGTTGAGAACGACACCACGGCCGCCGGCGGGATCAATCCAAGGCAAAAGATGCGCACGAACAAGTAGCATCGCCCGGCGCCACTCACAGCCCCGCGAAAAGTGTCGCTGCAACAGCAATTGAGATCAGGCTCAGCATCGCCAGAACTGCACGGGCCACGTGCGAAGCCTCCCAGAGGTTGCGCAAGTCTCGCCAGTCACCGGTTCGCTTTCGCGAGAACATAAAAAAAACGTTGCTGCTGATCTCGACACGGCGACATCCTGCACCCAGAAATTGTTGACGGGATGCGTGACCAGCCAATAGGTCGCGTGTTCCGCCGCCAGGAAGACAAGGGCCGCCAAGGTCCACCAGAATCGGGCGCTCGTATATGGCGTCAGGTAGAGCAGGATGGCGAGCGCGGCGATGCCGCCGATCTCGGCAAATCCGCCGATCGTGAAGCCGGGATAGTAGATCGCCTGCACAGATTTGTAGGTCGCCTCCTTGAGGCGCAACTTGCCAGGCAACTCCAACGCATGCGCGAGCGAAAGCGCCATCGTGATTGCGACCAACACAAGGGCGACAATCATGAGTGCACGCATGTTGTTGCTCCCTGAACCTGTCTTCACAGTGGGCACATAGGGTGACCGCCGATCCGGTAAAGGTGGTTCTGGTGGAGGTACGTTCTCCAAAAACCGAGGGCTAGCCTACCGAATTTGTCCCTCCCGTCCGCGCCAATCGGCGCGTTCACAAAATGGCCATCCGCGACCTGGCGGGAACGATAATTCGGCACGATGGTTGACACTTAGATGATCCTCCTTGAGCAGAACGGAAGGAGAAACAACTATGCCGCAAACGACCCACATCTACGGTACGGTCGACAGCAAGAGCGACCTCGACCGGGTTTTTCGCGAGATCCGCAAGGATGTCGAGGAAGCCAAGTCCAGACCCGGCCTGACCGAGCTCTACAAGCGGGCGGGCTACCTCATCACCCTCACCTACGCGCCGTCGTGGGACGAGAAGTTCGGCGACAAGGCCGAAGCGTTGCGCGAAGAGGCGCTCAAGGAATTCAAGACCACGGCGCACAAGATCAACAGCCGGGCCAAGGCGATCGGCACCGATGCCGACTACGATGACACTTGGGGAGCTTCGCGATGAAACCTCATGAAGAAGTCCATACGTCTTATCGGCCGACCGAGGCCAAGTACAAGGGCGGCGCCGAAGAGCTCTACGTCACCTATGATCTTGACCAGAAGACCCGCGGCGGCGGCCACGCGCTGTATCCGAAAGTCAAACGCGTCTACGTGTCCGGCAAGGTGATCGGCTGGAAGTCAGGTCACAGGCTGCGCAAGCGCACGGGCAGGGAAGTCAACGGTGTCCGTGTCGAATACGAGCAGGCGCGCAGGGGCTACCGCCGCCAGACGTTCGAGGCCAAGCGTGGCGAAAAGGAATACACCGTCGAGCCGGCACATGTTGGCAAGACCAACCAGCGTTTCGTGCAGATCGTCGAACTGCCTGAAAAGGCGACGAACGTCCATTTCTATGACAAAGGCGACGCGCTGCCGGCCAAGTACAAACAGGCGCTGCAGAACGTCCGCTGATCAAAGTGCCGCTCCTCCACGCCAACGTAAGGGAACGTGGCGCGGAGGGAATTTGTCGCAAGATTTCAGGAGTGCGTCTCATGGCCGATCCTGATCCGCACAATCCCACGCCGATACCGAACCCAAATCCCGGGCCTGTTCGGCCGCCTGCCCCGCCGGAAACTCCGCCGAATGAGCCGCCTCCGGGTGTTCCTCCACCATCTCCTGACCCTGTTCCGGGGCCAGGGCCGCGGCCGGTCGAAGTTCCTCCCGATACGCCGTCCGAGATACCGCCGAGTTTAATATGTTACAGCTATTTGACCCCGACGCTCTCGGGCCAAAGCGCCTGAATGTCCTTCGGCAGCGCGTCTCGCACTTTCGCCGACTGGCCGAGGTCGACATGCCTGGCGAGAACTTTGAACACGGATTTGGTCGCCTCCGCGGGATTCACGGGACGAGTGGATTTCATCTCTTCGGCAACGTGTTGCAGGAAGTCCTCCAATGAACGGCCACCGGTTGGTAGGTCACGCGGCCGATACCGATCATAATAGGCTCCGCGTATGAGAAGCGGCAGCCCTGCTCCCAGGTTGGCAGCCAGGTCGATTTGCAGCCTGTCTCGCAAGGTGCGTAAAACAGCACCCAGCATATGCCAAGCAACGCGCCTATCCGGCCCGTGGTCGGCCATGATTTCGTCCAGCCAGATGTTCGTTGTCTGCAGGGTCTTGTCAAAAACTTCCAAGCCGGTCGCGCTCATCGTCACCTCCTCAAGCAAGGACAATCCCAGCACTCGCTATGACGGGCAAACGAGGATCGAGCGCAATTGTTTCGTCATCCATTGAAAATCGTCGTGGTTAGATCAGGCCTCCGAACGAGCGTGACGATCAGATCGTCGATCCTGATCGGGAGATCGCGGATACGCTTGCCCGTCGATAGATGCGCTTGCGACAGCGGCCGCCGTTCCGACGTTGCCGAGTTCGCCTGTGATTGATTTCTCGCGGTGTGGTGTGGCCGCAGTCTGGAACCTCGCCCTTCGCTCGATGGTTGTCCCTCGATAGCAGTGATCAGCGAAAGGAGAAGATCATGAGCGACGATCGGGACAGCGATGGACCTGTCTTCTCGGCAGAGCAGGCGCGACAGGGCGAGATCATCCTGCGAACCCGCACGCGCCGGATCATCTTTATCGCGGGCCTGGTGGGCATTGTGCTGCTGGCGATCCTGGTACGATTTGCTGTCGGCTGAACCGTGCTTCCGCACATCCAAAAGCACCGGCTGTCTGCCGGCACCGATTTTGACATTGGCCGCTGATGCGCATTCGAGAACAGGAACTTTTTGCAGTGCCTTCCGTTGATTTTGGTCAGCTCCCAGCGGCTGCGACATTTCGGTCTTGCCTGAAAGCCATTCCGTTGGACACAAAACCCCAAAGAACCGAGCAGGATTTCAACCCCTCGGACGAAACCCGGGAGGCACCCGCCCGGGTTCGAGGCCGTCGGGAGAGGTCGTCCAAGACGAGCAAGGGGAAGTCAGAGACTGGCAAGGAAAAACCGGACGGTTCACCACTGCAAAAAAACAATCTGCTCGGCTTCCCCAAACGCCATCCCTACAGGACGGCGGCAGTCACGCTTGTGCTCTTGCTCGTCGCGGCAGGGCTTGTAACCTGGTGGCTCAACGCCCGCCTCTACGAATCGACCGACGACGCTTTCATCGATGCCCGCACGATAACCATCGGCGCCGAAATCGCCGGACGTATCAGCGAGGTGGCCGTTACCGACAATCAACCTGTGCAGGCAGGCAGCGTTCTCCTGCGCATCGACGACAGCGACTATCAGGCTGCCCTTAAGCAGGCCGATGCCGGTGTTGCCGCGGCGCAGGCCGAGATCGTCGATGTCGCCGCCCAGATCAAGGCGCAAGACGCAAAGATCGACCAGGCGCAGAGGCAAGCAGCACAGGCCGAGGCGGCGCTCGATTTCGCAAAGGCAGAGGATCAGCGCAATCGCGCACTGCTGGCCAGGGGCACAGCGACAGAACAGCAGGCGCAACAGGCCGCGTCGACGCTGCGCCAGGACCAAGCCGCGTTAGCCAGCGCCGAGGCCAATGTGATCTCGGCAAAAAGCCAGGTCTCGGTCCTGCAGGCACAGGCCAAGAGCGCTGAGGCTAAGCTCGAACAGGCGAAGGCCACCCAGGACCAGGCCCGCACGGCGCTGTCGCGCACCAGCATCATCGCGCCCATCGCCGGGCGGGCAACCAGCATTTCGGCCGCCAAGGGTACCTATGCCCAGCCCGGCCAGGTGCTGATGATGTTGGTGCCCGACCAAGTCTGGGTAGAGGCCAATTTCAAGGAGACGCAACTCGACCTGATGCGGCCCGGGCAGCCGGTCGACATCGGCATCGACGCCTATCCGGAAAAGACCTTCCGTGGCCATGTCGACAGCATCCAAGCCGGCAGCGGCACCGCCTTCAGCCTGCTGCCGGCCGAAAACGCCACCGGCAATTACGTCAAGGTGGTGCAGCGCGTGCCGGTCAAGATCGTCTTCGACAAGCCGCCCGATGTGCTTCTAGGCCCGGGCATGTCGGTGGTGCCGACGGTCAAGGTGCGATGACCGGCGAAGTGGCCGGGAGCAGGGGCGAAAGCCGATCCGCCGCCGGTGGACGTAATCCCTGGCTGATCGCCATCGTCGTTTCCATCGCCACCTTCATGCTGGTGCTGGACACCTCCATCGCCAACGTGGCCCTACGCAATATTGCCGGCAGCCTGGCAGCCGGAATGGACGAGAGTACATGGGTCATCACCACCTACCTCGTCGCCAATTCGGTGATCATTCCGATCAGCGGCTGGCTGGCGAGCATTATCGGCCGCAAGCGCTACTACATGTTCTGCGTGGCGACCTTCACCCTCGCCTCGCTGCTGTGCGGACTGGCGCCCAATCTGGAATTGCTCATCCTGTTCAGGATTCTGCAGGGCCTTGGCGGCGGCGGCATGGCGCCAAGCGAACAGTCGATCCTGGCCGACACCTTCCCACCCGAAAAACGCTCCCAAGCATTCGCCCTCTACGGCATCGCCGTCATCGTTGCGCCAACGGTCGGACCGACGGTAGGCGGCTGGCTGACGGATCACTTCTCCTGGCATTGGATCTTCTTCATCAACGTGCCGTTCGGCATCATGTCGCTGGCGCTGGTGCAATGGTTGGTTGTCGAGCCGGACGTGCTCGAACGCGAACGCCTGGAACGGCTGCGAGGCGGCCTCAGGATCGACTGGGTCGGGTTCATCCTGGTAGCGACGGCTCTCGGCTGCCTTGAAATCTTCCTTGACGAAGGTCAGCGCAACGACTGGTTCGCGTCGGGCTTCATCACGACCGCTGCGGTGATTTCGGCCATCGCGTTGCTGCTGCTGATCCCCTGGGAACTGAGCCGCAACGACCCGATCGTCGACGTCGGCCTGCTGTTCACCCGCCAGTTCGGCATGTCTTTCCTGGTGATGATGGCGGTCGGCGCGGTTCTGTTTAGCACCACGCAGCTGATGCCGCAGCTGCAACAAACCGCTTTCGCCTACACCGCGCTGCTGTCGGGCCTCTCGATGATGCCGGGCGGCATCGCCATGCTGTTCATGATGCCGGTTTCCGGATTCGTCACCGGCCTCGTCCAGCCCAAATATCTGATGATGGTGGGCATGTCGGTCGTCGCAGTCGCCCTCTGGCACATGACCTCGATCACCCCGGATGCCAGCTTCAGCTTCTTTGCCTATGCGCGCGTCTTCTTGATGATCGCGCTGCCGTTCCTGTTTATCCCTATTTCGACCGCGGCTTACGTCGGCCTCCCGCCGCAAAAGACCAACCAGGCGTCGGCGTTGATCAACGTCGCCCGCAACCTCGGCGGCAGCATCGGCGTGTCGCTGTCCAACACCGTGCTTGCTCAACACGCGCAACTCCATCAGTCAAACCTGGTCGCCCACACCGGGCAATCGTCCGCCGCCTATCAGCAGGTGCTTCGGCACGCTACCGAACATTTCGTCGCCCAGGGTTCACCCATGGTCGAGGCGAAACAGCAGGCAATCGGCTGGATCGGGCAACTGATCGCCCGCCAGGCCACGCTGCTCGCCTATGTCGAAGTCTTTCACTGTTGCGCGGTGGTGACGGCCCTGTTCGTGCCGTTGGCCTTGCTGCTCCGATCGCCCAAGCCAAACGCCGACCAGGCCCACTGATCTCGGTCCGGTCCGATCATCCTTTTTGTTTGACGTCCGCAGGTGCCTCTGGTGCGGATTCCCACCCGAACACGCTGCGGCCGCCAAGCAGATGCGATTGATCGAACTCTCCGGCGACGATCTCCTTCAGGCTGGGACCGGTGACATATCGTTCGACCTGCCGTGACTGGTCGTCCAACCGCCGCAAGGCGCCGATTTCTTCTTCACGGCCGAGCCTGGCCTTGTGGACGGCGGACTTTAGCACGCCGATCGTCTCGTCATAGACCTTGAGCGGCACAGGGAACGGGTGCCTGTCCTTGCCGCCATGTGCCAACGAGAAGCGCCCGGGATCGGAAAAACGGCATGGCGCGCCATGCAGCACCTCGGCAACGAGCGCCAGTGCCCGCACCGTGCGCGCACCGACGCCGGGGACCAGAAGAAGTTCGGAAAAATCGGCGGGGCCACGTTCTGCAGCCGCCGCGATGTTCCCGTGCAGGCGACGCATGACGACATCGCTTTCGCGGACATCATGGTGCGCTGGCATCACCAGATGCGGCAGCAACGGCTGCTGCTCCGGCGCCTGCTCGTTCCACGCCGCACCGCGCTTCAGTGCGGTGAACTCCCTCAGGATGCGATCCGGTCCAAGGGCGTGCAGGAGATCCAGTTGTCCCTTGCGAGAGGCGTCAGCGCGGCGGTCGGTCAGGTTGACGATTTCACCCTGGTTGGCGCCCTCGATGGCGGCATGCGGCTGGTCGACGAAGCTCTTCAGGCCCTCGGACAGCCAGTGATAGCGGCGCGCCACCTTGCTGTCGCCGTTCATGCCCTGCTGCACTACGACCCAGTCGCCGTCATCCGTTACGATGAAGCCATGCAGATAGAGATCGAAGCCATCCTGCACGGCGGCGCTATCCACCTTGGCAACGAGCCGGCTGGCAGTTGCCAGGCCTGTTCCGTCGAAGCCGACGCGCTCGCCGATGACGGCAAGCTCGTGCGGGGTCTTGCGTGAATGCGCGCCCCGGCCGCCGCAGACGTGGACGCCGAGTTCGCCCGAGAGCGGAGCCAGACCACGTTTCAAGGCGCCGATGACGCTGGTGGTGATGCCGGATGAATGCCAGTCCATGCCCATGACGGCGCCAAATGACTGGAACCAGAAGGGATGTGCCAGCCGGCGCAGCAGCTCATCGCGACCATAGTGGTGAATGATCGCCTCGCACATGACCGCGCCAAGGCGCGTCATGCGGTCGCCGAGCCATTTCGGCACGCGTCCGCCATGAAGTGGAAGGTCTGCGCTTCCCGATCGTTGTGCCAAATCTTGCTGCCTGTTTCCGATGCATGCCTCGCGCTCGATAGATAAGTATCGAACGAGGCGTGAATAAGCGACGACCTGCTTTGAGCTTGCCTATACCAATGGCACTCAGCCCACCGATTATCGCGCAGATTCGGCGAGGAGATCGAACTTTTCGATCTCGCAATGCTCGCCCACCAGGGTCAATAAATCCACCGGTGGCGGTGCCCTGTCAGGCCGCCTCCAGCTGATCTCGAACGACAACACAGGGTTCTCGCGACCTGGGCGTCGCTCCATTCCGACCAAGCGCGCTCGATAGCCCGAAGGCCCGACGATGGTGTCAAGCTCTTCATGGTCCGTCGCCTTCCAGGTGAGCGCCAACTCAGCGTGGCGTTCGCGCGGAATTCGCAGATCGACCCATTTCAACACGAGCAGAATGACCAGCGTCAGCGCCGTGCCGGCCGCGCCCAGGCCGTATTGGCCACCCCCGAAAGCCAATCCGATCGCTGTCATCATCCACAACGTCGCCGCTGTGGTGACGCCGCTGACAAGACTGCCCCGGCGAAGAATGGCGCCGCCGCCAATGAAGCCGACGCCTGTCAACACGCCGAGCGGAAAGCGCAGAACGTCCATCCGGAGAAAGGAGTTCGAACTACTGCCGCTGACCCCAAGCAGAATGGTGGCCTGCGTCATCGCGATCGCTGCGGCCAGCCCGACCAGGATGGTTGTCCTGAGGCCAGCCGCGTGTCCGCGTGCCTCCCGATCGAGGCCGATCAATGTACCGGCGAGCACGGTCAGGATCAGACGTGCCGCGATGTCTTGCCAACCCGGGATAAGAGACATCAGCAGACCCTGACCGCTGGCGTTTTAGATTTACGAACTAAACGCAATTCAATTCGGCCGGGGCTATTCGGGTTCCATAGGCGGAGTTTTTGGGGCCAACCGATCAGCTGGATTTCCAACCGCCGGATCGCGTTGCCTTGAATATGTTCCCACACGTGGCAGATCATCGCGAAACTCGACCCACGGCAATTTCATGTCCCAATATGCATGAGCCTGCGGCGGAAAGCGTTCGGGATGATCGAAGAATCCGATTGTCAGATAGAGTTCTTCAGGAAGCCCCTGGTCGAGATAGGCCATGGATGTCCCGCAATCGGCGCAGAAGGTGCGGAGCACTCGGGTCTTTGAGAACGTCTTTGGCGTACCGGTGAGCAATTTGAATTGAGCCGGTCGATAGCCCACCCAGACCGTCAGCGGGCTTCCTATTGCCTTGCGGCAATCGTCGTCGTGATCGGAGCAAATCCAGAATGGCTCGCCATGCATTGCAGCCGTTATGGCGCCGCAAAAGCAAGAGCCGGACTCGATTCTGGTCATGAATCTATCACTTGTTGTCCGCCATTGGCCGTAGACGGACAGCCGTCGACGTATTTGCCGAGCCCGGCTTCCGTAAACATGAGGGCGTCCGATAAACCCAACGGTCGGCAACAAGTTCCCTGACGATTTGAGACACACGCCGCAGGATTTTTTTCCAGCACAGGCGCTCCCCTCGCTCCAATCCGATCGCCCACGCGGCGCAGTCGTCCCGCGCATAACGATACGGCAAGCCTGTTCATACCGGTGGTTGAATCGACAGCTTGCTTGGCAGTCCGACAAGTGATTATCACTTGGGTGCGGTCGTTAAATGGCGGCGACCCGCTGCCCGACGGCTGTCGCTGGACCGCATCCGGTTTGAGGGACGAACCAGAGACCTGCGCTGCCCCGAATATGCATTGTCTTGGGAGGACGATTATTGAAGACGAAAAAACTCATCAACGACGGCGGCAAGGCGGTCGACGAGATGCTTGCCGGGATTCTCGCCGCGCATCCGAGGCATCTTGACGCCATACCCGGCAGCCCGCGCTCGATAATATCCCGGGACGGGCCGCGACCGGGCAAGGTTGGCCTGGTGATCGGTGGCGGCTCCGGCCATGAGCCGACGTTCCTCGGCTTCGTCGGCAAGGGCCTGGCCGATGCGGCGGCGATCGGAAACGTCTTCGCGTCCCCTCCCCCGGATCCGATCCTCGAATGCGCCAAGGCGGCGAGCGGCGGCGCCGGCGTGCTGTTCATGTATGGCAACTATGCCGGCGACGTCATGAATTTCGACATGGCCGCCGAGATGGCGGCGATGGACGATATTGAGGTGCGCACCGTGCTGAGCACCGACGACGTCGCGTCCGCACCACGCTCGGAACGGCACAAGCGTCGCGGCGTCGCCGGCAATTTCTTCATCTTCAAGGCAGCCGGAGCCGCTTGCGACCGCATGCTTTCCTTCGACGAATGCGAGCGCTTAGCCAAAAAGGCCAACGACCACACTTTCACCATGGGTGTCGCACTCTCGCCTTGCTCGCTGCCGCAGACCAGGCGGCCGAATTTCGAGATCGGCGCCGACGAGATGGAGATCGGCATGGGCATCCATGGCGAGCCCGGTGTCGCGCGCGGGCCGCTTAAAAGCGCCGACGAAGTCACCGACGAGATGCTCGACCGTATCCTGGAGGAAATGACGCCGTCACGCGGCGACCGCGTCGCCGTCCTTGTCAATTCGCTTGGATCGACGCCGCTGATGGAACTCTACATCATGAACCGGCGCCTGTCGCAGCGCCTGGCCGATATCGGCGTCGGCGTTCATGCAACCTGGGTCGGCAACTACTGCACCTCGCTAGAGATGGCCGGAGCCTCGATCACGGTGCACCGGCTTGACGGCGAATTGCAGGCGATGCTGGACCATCCCTGCGACTGCGCCATGTTTCGCGCCGGCTAGACCTGCCGAGCGACAAGTGACCAAGGCACAAGAGATGACGACAATCGACACCGCCCGCCTGGCCGGAATGTTCACGGCCATCGCCGATGCAATCTCAACCGACAAGGATCGGCTATGTGCGCTTGACGGCGTCATCGGCGACGCCGACCACGGCATCGCGATGGAGCTTGGGTTTTCCGCCGCGCGCGACGCTGTCACGGCGCTGGATGCCGGGGCGACGGAGCCAAGCACCCTGCTGAACATGGCGGCAAAGTCGTTCCTGAATGCCGTCGGCGCATCCTCAGGCCCGCTCTACGCCACCGCTTTCATGCGCGGCGCGGCAGCCGTGAAGGGCAAGACGGCGCTTGACGAGGCGGATGCTGTCGCGATGTTGCAGGCCATGGCCAAAGGCATTCAGGATCGCGGCAAGGCCGAGGTCGGCGAAAAGACGATGATCGATGCCTGGGCGCCGGCCGCCGAGGCGGCGGGCGAGGCGCTGGCCGCCGGCAAGGGTCTGGCCGTCAGTCTCGAGGCCGCGGCCGATGCAGCAAGGACCGGCGCGGAGGCGACCAAGACGATGATCGCCGCCAAGGGCCGGGCATCGCGCCTTGGCGAGCGCTCGCTTGGCCATATGGATCCGGGGGCTGCGTCCGCCGTAACCGTCATCGACGCCATCCGCAAGAGCCTGGCCGAATGACGCCGGTTCAGGCCTTGACCGCATCCAGCCTGTCGATGGCCTGAACGTTTCCCGCGGAGGGGCCGTTCGGATCGAACTCCGAAACAAGCCAGGCGTCGGCGATCGATTTCGCCAGTTCGGGACCGATCACGCGGGCGCCCATGGTAATGATCTGGGCATTGTTCGATTTTGCCGCGCGCTCTGCCGAATAGGTGTCGTGGGTGAGCGCGGCACGGATGCCAGGCACCTTGTTGGCCGAGATGCAGACGCCGATGCCGGTGCCGCAGAACAGGATGGCCCGGTCATAATTGCCGCCCAGAATTTCGTGGCCGACCTTGGCGGAGATGTCGGCGTAGTATCCGGCCTGGCTCAGGTCGACGACCTGCAACTCGGGCTTGGTGGCGAGGTGCTTGGCGATGACATCAAGCAACGGCTTGCCGGCGCTATCAGCTCCGAGGGCGATCTTCATGCAATAAACTCCTTTTGCTTTCGTGTCGTAACAGTCAGCGCCTGATGGCGGCCGATGCCTTTTTCAGAATGTCGATGTAGCCCTCCGCTTGCCATGCCGAGCGGCCGATGAACAGGCCGTCGACGTGCCGCATGCCGATCAATTCGGCCGCGTTGCCGGGATTGACGCTGCCGCCGTAAAGCACAGGCGGGGCGGCCGGCAGCCGGCTTGCAGCGACTTGCTTGATCAGCGCTTGTTGCGTGTCGGCGTAGTCGGCGCTTGCCGGGATGCCTTTCTCGCCGATCGCCCACACAGGCTCGTATGCAAAGAGGATTTCCGCCGACAGCTCCTTCTCCTTCAAGCCTTGCAGCGCACCAAGCACCTGCGCCGTCAAAATCTCGTCGGCGCGTCCAGCTTCGCGCTCGGCCAGCGTCTCACCGACGCAAATCAGTGGCACGAAGCCGTGCCTAACCGCCGCAGCCGTTTTCAACCCGACGGTCGTATCCGTCTCGCCGAAGTGCTCGCGACGCTCGCTGTGGCCGAGTTCGATCAGGTCCAGCCCACAATCCTTTAGCATCAGCGGTGACACCTCCCCCGTCCAGGCTCCGGCATCGGCCCAATGCATGTTCTGTGCGCCGACCTTCACGCGGGTCGCGGTGAGTGCCGCCTTGACCTCGCGCACGGCGGTGAAGGGTGGAATGACGAAAGGGTGTATCGCCGGATCGAAGCCAGGCACGAATGCCGCCAGCGTATCGGCGAACTGCAATGCCTCCGCCAGCGTCTTGTTCATCTTCCAGCTGGTGCCGACCCAATATGGGGTCATTTCTTTTTCTCCTTCTTCAATCTGGAGGATTGAGCCTGTCACGGCCGGTGTCGATGTAAGGCGCCCAGAAATCCACCGACTCCCGGATCATGGCGACAACCTGGTGATCGATCGGCTCCCGCTCGCGGAAGGAAAGCTCAAGGCAGATTTCATTGTCGGTTCCACCGCCGCCTCGCACGGTGTCGAGCAACTTTTGCGGGACGATGCGGCCATCCTTGTTGTAGGCGGCCGTGAACGGCCAATGCCCGCCCTTGTTCATGGATGATTGCTTGATGTGGATGATCGGCGATTGCAGCGGAAACGCTTTCGCCCAGGCATAGGGGTCGGTGTCGTCAGGGTTGGGCGAGGTCACGTCGCCATGGTCGATGTCCACCATCATCTGCATCGGTATGGGCAGCTTCGCCGCATCGATATCGCGCTGCAGGGCGGCGCAGCTTTCGATGGTGTGGCCAAATTCCCGGCCCACCGACATCGGTTCCCAAAACAGGTATGACAGACCCGCCGCCTTGGCGTGCTCGGCCACTTCGCGCCAGCATTCAAGAGCGATATCGAGAAGCGCTGCGCGCCTTTTCGGATCGTCGAAATCCTTGTGCGTGAAGATGGCGAACTGCGTGCCCATGCCCGGCGCGCCGAGTTCGGCGGAAATGTCGGCAAAGGTCTTGAACCAGTCGACGTAATAGCGGCGGACATCCGCGTCCGGATGGCCGAAATGGTTGAGCCGCCCATAGGGGCCCGTCATACCGGAGGTGATCCGCACGCCGGTCCGCGCCAATGCCTTCCCGAACAGGCGAAGAAACTTGGCAATCGTTGCCGGCGGCCAGCCCGGATTGACGAATTCATGCGTCAGCTGCACGTCGCGGATGCCGATGCCGTAGGCAATCGCGTCGATCAAGTCGTCGGGCTCGGCGAAGCGATTGACGAGCGGATTGGTGTTAAGGGAAAGCGTGAAGGCCAAGCGAAACCTCTCAAGTTTGTCCGGTGGCACGGTTTGGCCAAGCAAGCTCAGGCCGCTGCCAGCATGAATTTGCCAAACCAGTCTTCGAATATCTTCCGCTCCGCCACGCTGATGTGCAGGCCATGCTTGGTGCGGCGTTCCAGGATGTCAGCGGCGGTCGCGGCCCATTCGGTCTCGAGAAGAAACCTCACTTCCCGCTCGTACAGATCTGGGCCGAAGCGACGGCCGAGATCCGCTTCGCCTCGCGCATTGGCCAGCAGCTGTCTTGCTCGGGTTCCGTAGCACCGCGCATAGTGTTTCACCAACGACGGGCTCAACCATGAAAACTCGGCGTGCAAATCGCCCAGGAACTGCTCGAAGTCGGCGTTCGGCAGGTCGCCGCCTGGCAAGGGAGCTGTCGCTGTCCATGTTCTCTTCATCGTCGGAAAAAAAGGCTGGATCTTCTCAAGCGCATGTTCGGCCAGCTTGCGGAAGGTCGTTATCTTGCCGCCAAACACCGAAAGCATTGGCGCACCGCCGCTCGGGGCATCGAGTTCGAAAATATAGTCGCGCGTCACAGCGCTCGGATTGTCCGCATTGTCATCGTAGAGCGGGCGCACGCCGGAAAAGCTGTAGACCACGTCCCTCGGCGTGAGCTGCTGCTTGAAATAGCGATTGACCACTTTGATCAGGTAATCGATTTCGCTGGCATCGGCGGCGACTTCTTCGGGACGTCCGTCATAGGGAATGTCGGTCGTACCGATCAGCGCCATATCGTTCTGATAGGGATTGACGAAGATGACGCGCTTGTCGTTGTTCTGGATCAGATAGGCCTGCCGTCCCTCCCAGAATTTTGGCACGACGATATGGCTGCCTTTCACCAGGCGGACATTACGGGTGCGGTTCTGGCCAGCGACACGGCTGACGATGTCGTTGACCCATGGTCCTGCCGCGTTGATCAGCGCCCGAGCGCGGACTTTCGTCACTGCGCCTGTGCGGCCGTCCTGCATCTCGATCGTCCACAGGCCATCTTCGCGCCGGGCCGCAACGCAGGCGGTGCGCGTCAGCACCCTAGCGCCCCGCTCCTTGGCATCGAGCGCGTTGAGCAGCACCAGGCGGGCATCGTCGACCCAGCAATCGGAATATTCGAATCCTCGCTTGAACGCATCCTTGATCGGCGCACCTTCGGGCGCTGTCCGCAGGTTCAGCGTCCTGGTTCCCGGCAGCCGCTTGCGGCCGCCAAGGTGGTCGTAGAGGAACAGTCCGAGCCGGACCAGCCATGCCGGCCTGTCCTCAGGACTGTGCGGAAGAACGAAGCGCATCGGCCAGATGATGTGCGGAGCCGACTCCAGCAGCACCTCGCGTTCGATGAGCGCTTCACGAACCAGCCGGAACTCATAATATTCCAGGTAGCGCAGACCGCCATGCACCAACTTGCCGGAGCGCGAACTGGTACCTTGAGCAAGGTCGTCTTGCTCGCACAGAATGACGGACAGTCCACGACCTGCTGCATCGCGCGCTATGCCGGCTCCATTGATGCCGCCGCCGATCACGAAGAGATCGACGATATCGAGTTTATCGCTCAAGACTTTGCTCCTGTGCATCCGCCGTCCCGCCGCCGCGCCATGGTCTTCCACACCGGCTGAAGCGCCCGGTGCGCCGCGACAAAGGAAGGAAACAGAGCATCGTAGGTTTGCGACAGCGCCTCGTCATAGGCGTCGAGCTCGCCCAGAAGCGGCGTAACCCACTCGGCGCAGCAGTCCTCCATGGAGCGATAGACGCCGAGCCCGACCGCAGCGATCATCGCCGCACCTGCCGCCCCGGCTTCCTGCCGGCTGCTGGTTCGGATTTGCGCCCGGGTCGCGGCTGCAATGATGCGACGCAGCGACGGGCTGCGTGCAGCACCGCCCGACAGGCGGATTTCGCCCGGCATGGTGCCCATTGCCTGGTAGCAATCGCGTGCCGCGAAGGCCAATCCCTCGAGAACGGCACGTGCCAGATCGCCGAAGCCGTGCCTGACGGAAAGGCCGATGAAACCTGCGCGCGCGTCAGGATCGACGAACGGCCCGCGTTCACCGGCCAGCGATATATAGGGCTGGTACAGCAGCGATCCCGGCTCCGATCCCTCCACCCAGCCATCGAGGGCTTTCAGTAACTCGTCGCGCGAAAGCTTGGCGCCGCCGGCGGTCAACACGTCGCGCGCCAGCCCGAGCAGCCAATCGATGTTGAGCGTCGCCGCCATGTTGGATTGCAGTTGTGCATATGCACCGGGAACAGGCATGGCGATCGTATAGCCGGACGCATCGTCGTTGAGGACGACATCGTCGGCAGCGGCGGCGAAACGCGTGTGGATGCCGGTGGAACCTATCACCGTGCAGCCGACATTGCCGCTCGGATCGTACAGGCCGGCTCCGAGCGCGGTGGTGACCATATCCACGTAACCCAGCACGACCGGTGTGCCGTCGAGCAGGCCGGTTTCTGCCGCCGCCGATGGCGAAAGCACATGCTGGTCGCTCGTGCCTTCGAGCATGGCCGGCAGCAGGCGGCGATGTGTCGCCAGATCCAGAATATCGAGGACCTCGTCGGAATATGTGCGGGAGCGGAAATCGCCGAAGGTAAACGTCCCTTCCGAAGGATCCGTGACGCGCTCGCTCGTCGTTTTGAAATAGAGCCAGTCCTTGCAGTGAAAGGCGGTTGCGGCCCGCTCCAGGATTTCTGGCCTGTTCCTTTTCAGCCAGCTTAGCTGAGCGCCCTGCTGGCACGCATTAAGCCCCGTGCCGGTAAGCTTGAACCGCCTGCGATCCGACGGGTCGCAACGCATCTCATCCACCAGATGTCCGGCGCGGGCGTCGAGCCAAAGCCAGGCGCGGGTGACCGGCAAGCCGTCGCGGTCGATCAGCCAGGTTCCGTCGCCCTGCCCGGTGATCGCAACCGCCGCGGTCCGCCGCGCGAGGTCTGGGATTTTCGTCGCCAATTCGCGAACGGTCTGCACCGTGTCGCGCCAGGTCTGCTCGAGATCCTGCTCGGCGCCGCCGCCTTCCAGCGTGACAAAGCTGTTCGTCACCGACGCCATGGCGAGTTGCCGCCCGGACAGATCGAAAGCGACCGATTTGATCACGGATGTTCCGGCGTCGATCCCGATCAGCACATCCTTCATGCGGCAAGTTCCGGATAGTTACGGAGAGTTCACAGGGACGGTCCATCTGTCCCCAAGGGTGGCAAGACAGGGGTGCCCGCAAGGACACCCCTGTCCATTTTTTATTCCGACAGCACGAAGGGTGCGGTGTACTTGTCCACATTGTCCTTGGTGATGAGGAGGCAATCGAACAGCTGCTTCTCGCTGGACGCGCCGGTAGCGCCGGTCTTGATGAACGAGTCCGCCTGCTGCACGGCCTTCGCCGAGAAGATAGCCACCGGCTGGAGCACCGTGTACTGCAGTTCGCCGGACTTGATCGCTGCGACCGCGTCCGGGGAGCCGTCAAAGCCGCCGACCTTGATGCCGGACAGCTTGCCGGTCTCTTTCAGAGCGGCAACCGCACCGAGCGCCATCTCGTCATTGCCGCTGATCACGGCAATGATGTCGGGATTGGCCTGCAGCATGCTCTGCATCTTGTCGTGGCCCTGGGTACGATCCCAGTTGGCGACCTGCGAAGCAGCCTTTTCGAGATCCGGGTACTGGCTGATCACAGTCACGTATCCGTTCGAGCGCGTGGCGGCGTTGTTGTCCGACGGGGCGCCGAGAAGTTCGACAAATTTGCCCTTCTCGCCGACAGCCTGCACCCACTGCTGTGCGCCGAGAGCAGCGCCCTGGGCGTTGTTGGAGACGAGCTGCCCCTTGGCAAGGCCTTCCTGATTGATCTCGGCGTTGACGAGGAAAACCGGGATGTTGGCTGCAATCGCCTTCTTCACCGCGCCAACGGAGCCGTCTGCGTTTGCCGGATCGAGGATGATCGCCACGGACTTGTTGGTGATGGCGGTGTCGATCAGGTTGCTTTCCGTGTTGGTGTCGCCCTTGTGCGCGGCGACGTTCGCCGTATAGCCGAGCTTCTCGGCCTCGGCCTTGGCGACATTGCCCTCGGTCAGCCAGTACGGGTTCGCCGGATCGTTGACGATGATCGAGATCAGGCCTTCGGCCGACGCAGCGGCCGCAAACCCCACGACCATCGCTGCAGCCAGCAGTCCTTTAAGCATGGTTTTCATGTACATTCCTCCAATGATTGCTTGGTGTTGCTGCCGATCAGCCGGCAGTCTTCCCGTGGGCAGGATTGGCCGCTTCGGCCTTCCCCCGTTTCTGAGAAGTCGATTGGCCGTTGGTCGAGCTCGCAAGCTTGCTCCGACGGCGATACTGAACGGCATTGAGAAGCACAGCGAGCACGATGACCGCACCGGTGAACACTGTCTGCCAGTAGGATGAGATGCCAATGATCACCAGACCATCGGAAAGGAAGCCGATGACGAAGGCCCCGAGCAGAGTTCCGCGGATGTTGCCGCGCCCGCCGGTCAGCGCGGCGCCGCCGATGACGACGGCGGCGATGGCCGTCAATTCGTAGGTGGTGCCGGCTGTCGGTCCCGCCGAGGTCAGCTGCGACGACAGGATCAGGCCGGCGATAGCGGCACAGATGCCTGAAAGCACATAGACTGAAACCTGCACGGTTTTGACCGGAACGCCGGACAGTTCAGCCGCGCGCTCGTTGCCGCCCGAGGCATAGAGCCAGCGCCCAAAGGCAGTGCGGTTCAACGTGATGCTGCCGATGAAGGCGATCACCGCCAGAACGACCACGCCGGTGGGCACGCCGAACAGGCGATTGAAGCCAAGCGCATCGAAGCCGGTATTTCCGAGCTCGGGCCTGCCGCCGAGGTTGTTGTAGGTCAAACCGCTCGTCATCAGCAGCGCCAGACCGCGCGCCATATACATGACGCCCAGCGTGGCCACAAAGGCCGGAACCTTGAAACGGGCAATGAGGACGCCGTTGATCAGACCGACGGCGGCGCCCAGCATGCAGGCCAGGACCGCGACCACCCAGACCGGCGGATACAGGACGACGCCAAACCAGTTCAGCGTCACGCCCTGCATCAGAAAGCCGGCGACGACGCCGGCAAGCCCAAGCGTCGATCCCACCGACAGGTCGATGCCGCCGTTGAGGATGACCAGCAGCATGCCGACGGCGAGAATCCCGAATATGGCGACGTGCGAGGCCATGGTCAGGAAATTCGCCACGGACAGGTAGTAGGGCGACAGCATCGAAAAGACGACGATGATCGCAATCAGCGCAAAGAAAGCCCGGCCTTCGAGCAGCAGCTTGGCCACGTCGAAGCCTTCGCTGCGCACGGCTGGACTGGACTGCTTGGCTGCCTGGCTGACGTTGCTCATGATCGGGGCTCCGAAATTCATGGTGATCAGGCAATCACGGCTTCGCCCGAGGCGGCCATGATCTGCTCTTTGGTGGCGTTGGCGCCGAACTGCGCTGAAATCCTGCCTCGGCGCATCACCACGATCCGGTGGGCAATGCTCAGGCACTCGTTGACCTCCGAGGTCGAAAAGACGACCGCCAGCCCCTGCGCGGCACGCTCGCTCAGCAAGCGGAAGACCTCGGCCTTGGCACCGACATCGATGCCGCGGCTCGGCTCGTCCAGAAGGATGACCTTGGGATTTGTCGTCAGCATCTTGCCAATGACGACCTTCTGCTGGTTGCCGCCCGACAGCGATCCGATCATGGTGTTGCCGCCTGCGGTCTTGATGGTCACCTTGCGGATCGAGCTGTCGATCAGCTCGCGCTCCCTGGAGCGGGAAAGAAACAGCCTCTTCGCGAACGCCTCGATGCTGGCAAGCGAAAGGTTGCGGCCGACGGTCATCGTCTGCACCAGCCCGTCTCGCTGGCGGTCCTCGGGGACGAGCACAAGACCTCTGCCGATACGCTGCGCGATGCTAAGTCCCGAGAGGTCCTCACCTTCCAAAAGCGCCCGGCCGCCCGCCATCGGCACGCGTCCCGCGACGGCTTCCAGCAACTCCGTGCGTCCGGCGCCCATCAGTCCGTAGATGCAGACGATCTCGCCCGCCCTGACATCCAGCGACAGGTGATCGACGACCGAATAGCCTGAACCCGAAGCGTCGACGACGCTCACATCCTCGATCGAAAGGGCGACCTCGCCGAATTCATGGCCGGTCGGCGGCGAACCAAGGTCGAAGTTCTCGCCCACCATGTTGCGGACAATCCACTCGAGATCGATGTCCTTGGCTTCGGCCGTTGCCGTTATCGCCCCGTCGCGCAGGACGACTGCGTAGTCGGTGATCTGCAGAGCCTCCTCGAGGTGATGCGATATGTAGACGATGGAGACACCGCGGCTGGTCAAATCGCGGATGACCCTGAACAGCACCTCCACCTCTGTCGCGCTGAGCGCAGATGTCGGTTCGTCCATGATGAGGATGCGGGAATCGACGGACAGCGCCCGGGCGATCTCGACGATCTGCTGCTGCCCCAGGCGCAGGTCCTCGACCGGGGTCATCGGGTCGATGTCTTCTTCGAGCTCGGCCATCAGCGCGCGCGCCTGGCGCGCCTCTTCGGCGAAGTCGAGGCCGGTCGCCGTGCGCAGTTCGCGGCCCATGAAGATGTTGTCGCGAACGCTGAGGTTCGGCGCCAGGCTCAATTCCTGGTGGATGATCGAGATGCCGCGGTCGCGCGCGTCCGAAGAGGAAGAAAAGCTGACGATATTGCCGTCGAGCACGATCTCGCCGGATGTCGGCATCACCACGCCGGACAGGATCTTCATTAGCGTCGACTTGCCGGCGCCATTCTCTCCGAACAGGGTTGTAACCTTGCCGCGGTGGATGTCGAAGTTGACGCCCTTGAGTGCATGAACGCCGCCGTATGACATGGTGATGTCGCGCGCCGAAAGCACGGCATCGCCAGTCGCAAGCCCGTTGCCGGAAGCCGGTTTCATTTGACCTCCAGCCTCACCGGAGTGACCAGCCAGCTCTTCGGATTGACCAGCTTGAACGCGCCGACCACCGAAATGGTCTTGCCGCCCAACGCGCTCGTATCAACTTTCGACAGCACCTCCTTCTTCATCTCGTTGTTCAGCGCCGAACCGGCATCCTGATATTCAATCTGATTGGTGAACTGGCCGAATGTGATCTTGCCAGTGGCGTCGCGAAGGTCGGTTCCGTTGATCGCCGGCCCAGTCTGCACCCGGATCAGCAGCGTATCCGGCACGCCATCGACGGCGACCTTGTAGATGCCCGATTTTCCCTCGCCGACGAGGCCGGTGAACTTGACCGAGAAGACCGGTCCGACACCCGCCGGGACGCCGTATTCCTTTTCGGCCGTCGCCCTGTCCTTGGCGATCGCCGTCGCCGCCGTCACCGCGTCGGCGGCACGCGCTTCGACATCGGCTTGCACCTTGGGAAATTCCGACTTTCCGTACTCCTGTGCGGAAAACACGGCGTTTCGCACGTCACCGGCGGATCCGATCCTGACGACCTTCGTGTCAAGCGCCATGGCGCCGAGCAGCACCAGAACCGCAAAGGCGGCAATCGTCCGGCGAAGACCCGGCGAGACCTGGCGACTCGACGCCGAGCCAGCCTTCGAACTCATGACGCAACCATCGGCGAAGCGGACTTTCCATAGTCACGCATTTGATGATCCTCCGTTCACTTCGTGTTTCGTCGCAGCTGCGCGCCGTCAGGCCGGCTCTGTTCGACGAGTGCGCGGGCCGTCGTTTCATCGGTGATCAAGCCGCTCAGATAACGGCTTTCGAGCACCGCCCTGATCGCCCGCACCTTCACCTTGCCGCCGGCGACGGCGACAATCCTGCGGCCCTTCAATTGATCTCGCGGCAGTGCCAGTATTCTTTCCGACAGCGCCGTTTCCACCGGGCGCCCTCTATCGTCGAAGAAGTGGGCAAGGAGTTCGCCAACGCCGCCGTCACGCTTGACGTCATCGATTTCGGAATGCTCGATCATGCCTGTGGCGACGAGCGACGCTTCCCGCTCGGCCGTCCCAATTCCCACAAACATCAGGTCGGACCGGCTTGCGAGATCGAAGACGTCGCTGATGCCGCGCTGGCCAAGCAGCACCTCGCGGTCTTCCACGGTGTTGGCGACAAACGGTACCGGCATCACATAGGCCTGCGCGCCGGTTCGCTCGGCCAGGCGATGAATGACGTCGTGGGGATTGGCCGCGAATTTACGCGTCACGCCGCCGAGCAAGGAGACAAAGCGGATATGGCCGGCGGCAGTGCGCGTCAGATACTCGACGCTGGCCGCAAGGGTACGGCCATGGCCGACGCCGATCAGCATGTCTTCGCCGCGATCAATCTCTCGCTTCAGGAATTGGGCGCCCGCAATGCCCAGGCCCCTCAGCGGCAGCTCGTCCTGGTCCAGGTCGGGAACCACCTCGCAGGTGTCGAGCCCGTAAGCGGCGATCAGGCGCTGCTCCAGGTCGACGCACTCGCCAACGTCGCCGTCGATGAAGACCCTGATCAGGCCATCCTGGGTGGCCCTGGTGATGAGCCGGTGTGCCTTGAGGCTGGTCAGGCCAAGCCGCTTGGCGACCTGGGCTTGTGTGAGGCCGCCGGCATAGTGAAGCCAGGCCGCGCGCGTGGCGAGGCTGGACTCATGATCGCGGTTGGCGGTTCCGCCAGATTTCACGTCATCTCCTCCCTGAGATGATATTATTATCTTTGATTGCAAAAATTTTCACATCCCTGCGCCGCTGTCAATCCCTCAACAGACCGGAGCACAAGCCACGATCGGAACCTTGGGCCTGGCCTGCTTGGCCGCACCCGCAGCCATTCCCGCTCGGCCAATTGAGCCGTCCGGGAGCCCTGCATGCCAGTATATTAGCGATCATACGATTGTGTTAAATTAACGTCAATCATCGTTATTTCACACTTTAACTAAGCAGCACACATGCGTCAAAATAGCCGCATTATCACTTAAATGATTGTTTTTAATAAGTTATCATTCGGAATATAAAATCCCACTCGGCCTGTGAGGTAAGGGCCGCGCGTGGGATCGCAGTCATGGCCTGCCCATCCGGGCCGGTTTGCCTTGCGGTGCGTATTGGCATCCACGTCGGTGCCGAGCCATTCGCATAACCGGGTCGACCACCCTGCGGCCAAAGCTACGCAGATCAATCCAGCCGCATCAAATTCCCGGTTTCGAGCTGCGCAACGACGGCGTCGATTTCCTCTGCGGTTCGCTGCGCGCTCCAGCCAAGCGCCCTCCCGGCAATCGCGGCAATCTCGTGCAAGTCACGCTTGGTAAGCGAGCCACCTATCGCAAGGGTGCTGCGCCGCATGACAATGTCGGACAGGTGCTCAACGAATTCGTTGCGCACGATGTAGTCGATCTCCGGCTTGCTGTAGCCGCTTGAGTCCAGAAGGCGGACTGCATCATTCGATCCATACCTGGCGATCTGCACGGCTCGCGTCCCGTACCGCGACAGCAATTGGTCGAGACGCTCTTCCTCTAAACCCGACTCCGACTGGGCCCAGGCCAGCCAGTCGGCGCGGGCCGCGGCGCCGGCGGGGAAGCCCTTTCCGCCGCCGATCGGCATCGATTGCGTCGTCACCTTGCGGCTGCGCCGCAGGCGGTCGAGCACAACGTCGGCTACCTCCTCGGCAAAGCCGCGGAAGGTCGTCCATTTGCCGCCGACCAGCGAGATGACGGCGAAGGGCCTGGTCGGATCCGGCTCGGCGACCGGCGCCGAATGATCGCGGCTGATCAGCCCGGGCGTCGATGTCTCCGAAGCCGGCAGCGGCCTGATGCCGCTATAGGCATAGACGATCTGGTCGCGGTTGAACGTCATTCCGGGCAGGAGAGTCCGCACGCTGTCGAGCAGATACTCGACTTCGTCCGGCTCGCAGCGAACCGCGTCCGGATTGTCGGCCTTGATGTCGGTCGAGCCGACCAGCGCCAGGCCGAGATAATCGTAGACAAGGCAGATGCGTCCGTCGTCGGCCTCGAAATAGAGCATGCGCTCGGCGAGGCTTCTTACCAGCTCGTCGTGCTTCAACAAAATGTGCGAGCCCTTGGTGCCGACGATCATCTTCGACGGCGCGCCAAGCAAGTCGTTGACGTGATCGATCCACGGACCGGCGGCGTTGACCACCAGCTTCGGCCGTACCGAAAAAGCGCTGCCGTTTTCCGGCTGGAATGCCAGCAAGCCGTCGGCGGATGTCACCAGCGTTGTGTAGTTGGCGGCGGCCGAGGCTGCGTTGGCCTGCAGTCCGTCAAGGATCAGTTCGAGCACCAGCCGTTCGGGATGGCTGATCTTGGCGTCATAATAGATGCCGGTGGCGACGATCGCAGGGTTCAGTGCTGGCATCTTGCCGAGTGCCTGCCGCCGCCCGACCATCCGATGGCGCGGCATTACCCGGTTACGCGAACCGTAGAAGTCATAGATCGCCAGGCCGACCTTGATCAGGATGGCACCGCGGCTGCGCGGCGCGCTGGTCGAGCCAAACAGCGTTCGCAGCGCCGCGAGCACGCCCTTGGTCCAGGAAAAAATCGGTATGACAGTCGGTAGCGGACTGACGTAATGCGGCGCGTTCCTCAAAAGCAGGTTCCGCTCGAGCGTCGATTGCGCCACCAGCCCGAACTCGCCGGTTTCGAGATATTTCAGGCCACCATGGATGAGCCGTGACGGCGCGGCGCTGGTGCCCGAGCCGAAATCCGCCTTGTCGACGATCAGGCAGCTGACGCCTTGCGCGCACAGATCGCGAAACAGGCCTGCCCCGTTGATGCCGGCGCCAAGAATGACAACATCGACTTCGCCGGTCCCGGCCATTGCAGCGAGACGTCCGGCACGACTTGCCATATCTGCTCCGCCAGATGAGCTCATTGTGCCGTCGTCTTGATGACGCGCAGTCTGACGCCGGCGCGTTCGAGGCTCTGCACCTGCGCGTCGCCCAGGCCCTCGGTCGTCAGCACGGCATCGAAGCTGGTCAGATCTTCGAAGGCGTGCAGCGCGATCCTGTCGAACTTTGCGTGGTCGACCAACAGGATGCGCCTGGCCGAAGCGGCCATCATCGCCTGCTTGACCCGCACCACGTTCTGGTCCTGGATGAAGGCTGTGGTTCCGGCGATGGCCGAAGCCGAACAAATCAGCACATTGGCGCGGAGTTGCGCCACGGCGTTCTCGCAGACGATGCCGATATAGGCGTTGTAGGTAGCGTGGTACTGGCCGCCGAGACAGATGAAGTCGATCTCGTCGACATTGGTCAGCAACGCAGCCGTCGGTACGCTGTTGGTGATGACCGTGAGCGGCTTGAGGTCCAACAGCAGCGGCACGACGGCATTTGCCGTCGACGAATCGTCGAGCATGACAACATGGCCGGCTTCGACATAGTCCAGCGCCGCCCTGGCCAGAGCGTCCTTCTCGGCCCTGTTGACCGTCACCCGGTAGCGGAAGGCACTTTCGTAGAGACCGGAAGGCTGAACCGTCACCGCGCCATGCAGCTTGCGCAGCACGCCCTGCTGCGCCAACCGGTCGATGTGGCGGTGGATGGTCATGCGCGATACGCCGAAATGTTCGACCAGATCGTCGATGCGCACCTGGCCGAGCTTTATTACATACTCGGCGATCTCCTCGCGCCGTTCGTCGGCCTTGATCATGCGGTCCCCTCGATGTCTTGCTGCGCCAGCTTTTCGATCTCCGGCCATTGCGGCCTCAGCGCCTCGGCTATGCGGCAATAGAGGGAAAAGCGCTCGTTGGACACGGCGCTGGCGGCAGGCACGGGCTGATATTGGCGCGCCGTCCTGCCGACCTGCCTTGCACCCTGTTGCGGCGTCGAAAACAGGCCGACCGCTGTGCCCGCGCAGAGCGCCGCGCCGAAGGCGGCGGCCTCATCGGTAGATGTGACAATCACCGGTGCATTCAGCGCGTCGGCAAACATCTGGACGAAGGCCGGGTTGCGCGAACCGCCTCCGGTCAGGCGTATCTCGCGGACGGCAAAGCGGCCACGCAACGCTTCGACATGGGTGCGATGGTTGAAAACTATGCCTTCCAGGACAGCCTTGAGCATGTCGCCGCGATTGTGCCAGCCATGCAGGCCGACAAAGCTGCCGCTCGCAACGCTGCCATAGGGGGAACCGAACAGATAAGGATGGAAAAGGATAGTCGAAGGCTTCTTCAGCGCCGCGTCGATCTCGTCTGCAAGGAGCTGGTGGATGGAACCGCCGCTGGCATCTGTCTCGTCCTGTTCCGAGCGGCAGAACGTGTCGAGAAACCAGTCGTAGTTTGCAGTCGAGGCCGGAGAGATCGCCATGCTGTTCCAGCGGCTTGGGTCGATCGCATTGCGGCAGAGCCAGCGCCGGTCGACGCGCGGTTCCAACGAAACCACTTCATTGATGGAATAGGTCCCGGCGATGATGCTGAGAGTGCCTTCCTCGTGGCCGCCCATGCCAAGCGCCGAAGCGGTAACGTCATGCAGGCCACAGGCGACGGGCGTGCCCTTGTCAAGGCCGGTCATTTCAGCGGCCTCGGCAGTCACATGCCCAACGATGTCGGCCGAATGCGCGACCGGCGGCAGCAAGTCGAAAAGGTCGTCCAATCCAAAGATGCGCATCGCTTCCGGCGCGTAGGTTTGCGTGCGGAAATCGGTGAATGAAGTGCTGGCCTC
Organism: Mesorhizobium sp. M00.F.Ca.ET.216.01.1.1; assembly: GCF_004010325.2. Lineage (GTDB taxonomy): Bacteria > Pseudomonadota > Alphaproteobacteria > Rhizobiales > Rhizobiaceae > Mesorhizobium. The sequence goes on along the minus strand of NZ_SADR02000015.1, from coordinate 106,359 downwards.
CGTCCGGTCCGTGCCGATCGTGCCGGTCAGGCAGAAGCGGAGCCAGTCCTTGCAGCTCAGCACGTGAGCGATGCGCCCATAGCAGTCCGGGTCGTTCTCCTTGAGCCATGCCAGCAGCGTCGCCGGCGCCGAAACCTGCGGCGCCTGGCCGGTCAGCGCCAGCGCCTCGTCGAAGACCCGATCCTGCGACCACCTTTCGACGATTGCGCTCGCGCGGCTGTCGAGCGACAGGATTCCAGGCCCCAGCGGCCGACGGTTCGCGTCGAGCAGATAGAGACCATCGCCGTGCGCGGTCGCCGCCACCGCCTTGATATCGCCGGCCGGCCGGCCGCATCCCGCGATCGCCTCGCGGACTGCGTCGGCGGTCGCTTGCCAGAGACCTGCCATGTCGCGCTCCACCCAGCGCGCGTGCGGCATCAATTGCGGCACCCGCCGACGCGCCACTGACAGTTGTGAGCCGTCGGCATCGAAGATCACCGCCTTGGTGACGGTGAGGCCATTGTCGATTCCGAGCAGGCTAGGCATGGTTACCGCCTCTTGCGGCAATTGGCGAAAGCGCCGAAAGCCAAGTCGCACCCCTGGACCGCGCGTGAAATGTGCATCTTTGTCGGCGTCATGGATGCGGCGGCTTTCCTTGGAGAAACGACAATCAACGAGCAGCCACGATGCAAAAATTGCGGTATCGTATGATGCAAAACAACCATATATCTATGTTAATTTAACGTCAATCGATGTGCGAAAAGCTGCGAGGTGTCGTACGAGCGACACAGATTCCGAGGCGATGTAGTCGCTAAAATTTTGATTTGACGTCATTTTTGACACGAAGAGAACGTCGCATCTGGTCCGTTCATTCGCTCACCGAGCACCTGTCGCTGGCAGGGTCCTTTAGACTTCGAACAACGCTCTTACGTCCTCTTCCGTAAGAGCCGAGCCGACGCTGCCGTCGCTATCAAACAGGCTATCGGCCAGCGCACGTTTTCTCGCTTTGAGCTCATCCATTTTTTGCTCGATCGTCCCTTTGGCCACCAGCCGATAGACGAAAACGGCTTTGTCTTGCCCGACGCGGTGAGCGCGGTCGATCGCCTGCTCCTCCACAGCCGGATTCCACCACGGGTCAAAGATGATCACGGTATCGGCCGCCGTCAGGTTGAGTCCCACTCCGCCAGCCTTCAGGCTGATGAGGAAAATATCACTTGCCCCGTTCTGAAAACCATCGATGACGCTCTTGCGGTCCCTGGTTTCTCCAGTCAGCAAACTGTATCGAATGCCGCTCGCGTCGAACCGGGCGCGGATCAGCGCAAGCATCGAGGTAAACTGCGAAAAGACGATGATCTTGCGGCCCTCGCTCAATAGCTCCAGCACCATTTCCATGAGCCGGTCCAGCTTGGCGGCAGGATGCTCAATGCCGTCGTTGAGCTTCAGTAGTGCAGGATGGCAGCACGCCTGACGCATTTTCAGCAAGGCTTCGAGAACGATGATGTGGCTCTTTTCCAAGCCGCGCTCCTTGACCGCCCGGCGCACCTTCTCCGACATTGACAAGCGGATGGAATCGTACAGGTCGCGCTGACTGCCCTCCAGCACGACGCTTTCGACAATCTCGCTCTTTGGCGGCAGCTCCGCAGCCACCTCCCGCTTCGTCCGCCGCAGCAGGAACGGCTTGATACGATGGGCCAGCGCCAGCGCTCGCGCGGCATCGCCGCGTTTTTCGATCGGCGTACGCCAATTGCGGGCAAACGCGGCCTTGTCGCCGAGATGGCCTGGATTGACGAAACCCATGATCGACCAAAGCTCCCCCAGATGATTTTCCATCGGGGTCCCCGTCAGGCAGAAGCGGTGCCTCGCCTTGATGCCGCGTAGCCATCGGGTTGTGGCGGCATTCGGATTCTTGATGGTCTGCGCCTCGTCGAGAATGGCCAAGTGCCAATCCCGGGACAAAAGCACCTCGCGGTCGCGCGCGATCAACGGGTAAGTGGTCAAAACAACATCGTGCCGGGCAATGTCAGCGAAGTTCTGCTTGCGCATGGGACCGTGGAGCACGAGAACCCGCAATTCCGGCGCAAATTTCTTTGCTTCGTTGAACCAATTGGCCATCAGGCTGGTAGGAGCGACGACAAGCGCCGGATCGGTCAAGCTGCCCCGCGCCTTTTCCATGGCAAACAGCGCTAGAATCTGCACGGTCTTGCCCAGCCCCATATCGTCGGCGAGCACGCCTCCCAGGCCGCTCTCGCGCAGCAGATCAAGCCACGCCACGCCCTGCGCCTGGTAAGGCCGGAGCGTGGCTTTGAAATCCACCGGTATGCGGACGTCCGCCAGCCCACGCGACTGAAGCAGGCTGGCCAGACGACGAAGGTTTTTCGCGCCTTTGAATGTGAATTCTTCGCTCTCCAGGCCAAGCAGAGGTACGACTTCGGCCTGGGAGAGCCTGATTTTCCCGGACTTGCCGTCGAATGTCCCGTTCAGATTCAGCGTGTGCAGCGCGAGCACCAGCGGCAAGAAGCGATCGGCCGCCAGGGACACGTAGCGGCCGTCGGACAAAGGCAGATAAAAATCATCGCCGGCTTCGGCCAGGAGCTTTATGGCGTCAGGAGTGAAGTCCGGCCTTGAGACCAAGGCGGCCAAAATCGACGTAAGATCACGCTTCTCGCCGTCGATTTCGATGCCGAGACCCAGTTCGAACCAGTCGATACCGCTACTCTCGAACTCCGCGTCGAAAGCGTTCGAAGACTTCGCCAGACGGTATGGGAAATCATCGTTGACGTGGATCTCAAAGCCTTCTGCCCGCAACTCACCGGCACGTGCGTTGAGAAAGTCGAGCCAGGCGTGTGGCTTCACAAGTGTCAGATCGCGGCCATGGCGCACATCGACAAGCGGGTGAACCGACCTCGCCGCGACGAAGTTCAAATCAGCCAGGCGTTTGAGCGCGTCGCGTTCCCTCGCCCGCCGACGGGAGACCGCATAGACGGATCCACCGTGAAATGCCTCGATCTCGGTGGCCTTTTCGGACAGCTCGATTTCGATTGGACCGTAACGGAAGCTGAGGTGTGCGAGCGGTATCCGATCCGGTTCGTCGCGCGCGTCGTAGTAATAGGCGTGGGCCGCCATGCGCCCCAATGTCAGACGCAGCACCGGTGTCGGGTCGCCATCGATCCTGATCGCCACTGCTGGCGGCACCGGCAAGAGATCGTGATGAACGGCCGGCAGTTTCTGGCCGAGACGACGCGCCACTTCCGCGACCTGAGCGCGAGGAATGAGCGGGGCCGACAACAGCCGATGCGCCAGCCGCGCAGGCAGACCCGATTCCACCGGCCCGGCCACGCCGGCGGCCTCGTCGACGTAGACTGGCGGCTCAGCGTCCAACGCGGTGGCACCCTCGACGATCAGGTGCGAACCGATCCCTGCCTGGCTGCTCTGGCGCCATTCGATGCGGCCTTGCCGGGTTTCGCCCCATTGCATCGGTGACTGCCTGATGTCGCGCCAATAGGCACGCCCGGTATTCACGATCTGATGCAAAAGTCTTGACGGACGGACGAGATAGGCGTCGTGTTGCCCGTAGCTTCGATGTTCCCGTGACAATCCGATGAGGATGTCGATATCTGCTTCTCGGTAATAGGCCGGAGCTTTGTCCGGATCGAAATATGCGAAGTTTGGACGTGAGGTATGGGTGGAAAAGCTTCCGTCCTTGAGCAATCTGACGGATATCAAGGATATCGCCAAATGCGGCATCCGCCCCTTTCGCACATGAGGCTGCACGCAGTACAGCAGCCTTTGTGCCACGTCCTGCGGGTAGTCATTGCCGCGTATCGCTGTGCCGACCTTTGCCAACCAGTCGTTGAGCTCACCCGGCAGAACCTGAGCTGCCGGCGTCATGCTGTTTGCCGTCGGAGGGCTGTCAATCCTGTCTATCGCTGTTCCTTCCTGGCCCCAAGCCGCGAGAAGGGCGGCCGCCGCATGCTTGCAGTTGAAAGAGACCGGACAGGTGCAATCGCCGTCGATGCCGACCAAATGGCCGTGACGGAATCTCAGGTCGATATCGACTGCATAGAGCGTTCTGGCCGTACCTGAAACGCGTGCCCGGACTTTTGTGAGATCATCGCTGATATGCAGAGCCGTAACGCGCCCTTGAGCCTGATAGGCGACAGCCTTGCTCAATGCCGAACGGCTGAAGAAGCTCGAAATATCCGTTTGCTTCAGCACGGTTGAAGGCACGTGACCTGGTCCATGGCAGACTGCTGCATCTCGAGACAAATCACCCAGGTCAGGCAGGCTGACCCTTTATTCCCATCCTGACGTTTCAGCCCAGGATAACCAATTTAATTTCGGGTCCACAGCACTGCCGACGGATGTACCCATCAAAAATTTGTACATTTGATTTCGTTGAGGAATTTCCGCGGTTGCGAATCCGAGCTCGCACTGACCTCGAACTGGCGCAGAATCCACGAGATCTGGTAGGTCACCCCGAGAGTGGCGAAGATTACCTGATATCGTTTGCTTGCGACGAATATCGCGATGATCACGCACAGCGCAAGGATCGAGCTGGATTGAAAAGAGCGGATCTGCTTCGACGGCTGAATAGCGCTCGAAGCGACTATCTCCGAAACTCATATTCCCAGGTAGGCGCGGCGAACCGCGGGGTCGTCGGCAAGCTCCTTCGCCATCCCCTCGCGGACAATCTGGCCGGCTTCCAGGACATAACCGCGGTCGCAAGCGGACAAAGCCAGATGCACGTCCTGCTCGACCAGCAGAATCGCGACACCCTCGCCGCGGATCGCCGCAAGCACATCCATCAGCTGTTCCACCACCACCGGCGCAAGGCCGAGGCTCATTTCATCGATCATCAGCAGTTTCGGTGCGGCCATCAAGCCGCGGGCCATCGCGCACATCTGCTGTTCGCCACCCGACATCGAGCCGGCTATCTGCTGCCTTCGGTCGGAGAGGCGCGGGAAGATGGCGTACATCCTGTCGAGGTCACGCGATACCGCAGCCTGGTCGCCGCGCCGGTATGCGCCCATACGGAGATTGTCCTCGACGCTCATGCGGTCGAACAGCTGGCGGCCTTCCGGCACCTGTACAAGGCCTGCGCCGAACGCTTCGTCGGGCGTCATCGGCACCAGATCGCGGCCGTCGAATTCGATGCTGCCTGTGGATGCGATCACGCGGGACAATGCCCGAAGCAGGGTTGTCTTGCCGGCACCGTTGCCGCCCACGAGAGCAACGATCTCGGCGCGCCGGACTTCGAGCGAGATATCGCGCAGCATCAGCATGCCGCCGTAGCCGGCGCCGAGAGCCCCAACCTTCAGCAGAGGGTTCTGCCCGTCGCCGATCGGCATGTTCAGGCCCGCCTCTTGCCGAGATAGGCTTCGACGACCGCCGCGTCGGACAGCACAGCCTCCGGTTCGCCGTCAGCGATCTTCTCGCCATGGTGCAGCACAAGCAGGCGATCGGACAGGCTCTTGATCGCCTTGATGACATGTTCGATGACGAGGATGGAGATGCCTTCGTCGCGCACCTTGCGGATCACCTCCACCACCTCGTCGATCTCGACATGGTTCAATCCAGCCATGACCTCGTCGCACAGAAGCAGCTTCGGCTGCATGGCAAGTGCCTTGGCAAGTTCCAGCCGCTTGCGTCCCGGCCCGCCAAGTTCATCGGCGCGCCGGCCGATGGATTTGCCAAGCCCGACGAATTCAAGATATCCAAGTGCCCTTTCGCGAGCCTCCGCAAGACCGGCCGTCTCTTCGCCACGACCGAACAGCGCGCCGACGGCAACATTGTCCAGCACCGACAGACCGGGAAAGGGCCGCATGATCTGGAACGTGCGGCCGATGCCGAGGCGCGCCCGGCGGAACGCGGGCAGCCTGGTGATCGAATTGCCCTCGAAGACGATATTTCCGGAACTGGGCGCCAGGGTGCCGCTGATCATGCTGACCAACGTCGTCTTGCCGGCGCCGTTGGGGCCGATGACGCCGAGGATCTCGCCCTCGTCTAATGTGAAGCTTACATCGTTGACGGCGACCAGCCCGGCGAAGCGCCGCGTCACGTGGCTGATCTCGAGGATTGCGCTCATATCCGGTGCGCCTTTATGTTTTCGGCAAAATAGCGCCATCCCGATTTGCGGAAGCGGCGCACGATGTCGGCCAGGCCGCGCGGCATGAGGACCACTGCGGCGACGACCACGATACCGAAGAACAGGCCGGCCACGCTGGTTACTTCGCTCGACAGCAACTCTGAGACAGCGGAAAGCGTGAGTGCCCCGATCACTGGACCAAGTATCGTGCCTGGACCGCCGAACACCGCCATGATGATCATCTTGACGTTGAGGCTGATGTCGAAGGCGCTTTCGGGATCGAGAAACGTGATCCAGTAAGCGTGGATGCCGCCGGCAAGGGCGCTGAAGACGCCCGAGAGCGCGAAGGCGAGCACCTTGTAGAGCGTCGTATTGACCCCCATGACGGCTGCGCCCTCTTCGTTCTCGCGGATTGCGATCAGGCCAAAGCCAAACCGGCTGCGCGTCAGCCAGAAGATGGTAAGCGTCACCGCTGTGAGGAGGCCGAGCGCCAGTTCGTAGAACAGCGGATCGTTGTTGAGCGGCGGCAAGACCAGGCCGATATTCTGTCCGGCCAGTGGCACGTTGGAGACGATCGCGATCATGACCTGCGCCAGCGCGAGCGTCGCAATAGCAAAGTAATGCCCCTTGAGCCGGAGCACCGGCAGGCCAAGCAGGAACGCAAAGATCACCGCCATCAGGACGCCGAAGGCAAGACCGAAAGCAAATGGCAGTTCCCATTGCACCATGGTGATGGCGACCCCGTAGCTGCCCAATCCGTAGAACACCGAATTGCCGAAAGATGCATAGCCGGCATAACCGCCGATGATGTTCCAGCCTTGCGCCAAAACGGCCAGCAGCAGCGCGTTGATGCCGAACTGGACGAGCACATCGGAGCCGAACCATGGCACCGCCGCGAGCACGGCAATCGCGAGGCTGGCGAGAGCTATGCGCGCCGCTGTCATGCGGCTTTTCCGAGAAGGCCGCGCGGTCGCACGATCAATACCAGAACAAGAACGCTGAAGCTCGCCACGTCGGCGAATGTGGCGCCGATGTAGAGCACGGCCAGCGATTCGATGACACCGAGTACCAGCCCTCCGAGCAGAACGCCAAGCGGGTTGTCGAGCCCGCCGATGATGGAAATGGCGAAGCATTTCGCCGTCAGCGTCGCGCCGATATAGGGGTTGATCTGAGAAACTGTCCCGTAGAGCCCGCCCGCCGCGCCGGCGAGCCCGATGCCGATGCCGAAGGTCGTGGCGTAGAGATGTCGCGGCTCGACGCCATAAAGCCGAGCCGCCACTAGGTTCTGGGCGGTCGCGCGAATCGCGCGGCCGAGCTTCGTGCGCAGGAGGAAAGCCCACATCGCAACCGTCAGCACGACAGCGACGCCAAATGCCATCAGCCGCGCCTGTGGCAGCACCAAGGAGCCAAGCGCGATGCTGTTGCCCGCATAGGGTGGATTGATGGTTCGGAAGTCAGCCGAAAACGCAAGCTGCGCCAGATAGGTCAGCACGACCTCAAGGCCGAAGGTGATGAGCAGCGTGTTAAACATCGGCGCTCGCACGACGAGGTTGAGCAGGCCGCGCTGCAGCGCATAGCCGACCATGAACATGACAACCGCGTTTATCGGCAGGCCCAGAAACGGATCGATGCCGAGACCGGCATAGAGGTACCAGGACAGATACGCGCCGAGCATGATGAAGGCGCCATGGGCGAGGTTGACGATATTGAGGACCCCCCAGACGAGAGCGAGCCCAAGCGCCATGATTGCATAAAGTCCGCCAAGGAAGACGCCGTTGATCAGGATTTGCGCGAGCAGACCCACATCCATCCTCCCTTTTTCCTAACCGGCTCGCGCGTGGCTAGCGGGCGTTCCAGGCCGGCATTGGATATTTTGGCTTTCCAACGAATCCCTTGGCGCCGTAGATGGGGGCGATTGCGTCGCCCTGAACCTGGATGACGATCTGCGGCAGGTCGATCTGCCCATTTTCACCAAACGCAAGTGGCCCGTAGAGGCTGTCGAGCTTGAGATTGGCGAGCGCATCGCGCACCTTTGCCGGGTCGGTGTCGCCGGCATTCTCGATGGCCTGGGCGAGAGCCTCCACGTCGGCCACGCCGGAGGCGGCATGGTAGTCCGGATCGTAGCCGAACTTGGCCTTGTAATCCTTGGCGAAGGCGGCGGCATCACCGAACCATCTGTCCTTGAGGTCCGCGGAGGGCAGCCAGGCGGCCATGCCGAAAGCATATTCGGCATCCGCCCCCAGCGCCTTGCGAAAATCCTCGCTCGGCACGCCGACTGTGAACGAATACAGCTTCGGCGCGACGGCAAGGCTCTTGGCCTGGCGCACAAAATTGAGAATCTCGGTCTCGTGTCCCGCCATCAGCACCACATCGGTGCCATTGCTCTTGATCTGCGAGAGCAGCGAATTGAAATCGCTGGCGTTGGAACTGTATTTCTCGTCAATGGCGATGCTCAGCCCTGCATCCTTGAGCAGCGGCCGCGTGCCCTCGGCGACCGAGACGTCGAAGGCGTCGTCGGCATAGAGCAGAGCGATGGATTTGGGCGCCGGATCGAGCTCCTTCAGCATCTTCACCGTCGTGCCAAAATAGTTGCTTGCCGGCGCCAGCGTGCCGAATATGTATTTGAACTTGCGCGAAAAAATCTGGTCGGAGGCGCCGCCGCCCTGGACCATCGGGATTTGATATTTTTCGGAAACGGCCGAATCGGCAAGCGCGAAATTGCTGGCGAAAGGTCCAAGCAGAAGGTCGACTTTATCTTTCGAAACAAGCTGGGTGTACTGCCGTACGCTCAAATTCACATCGGACTGGTTGTCGTAAAGCTTGAGGGCCAGCTTGCGCTTCTCACCGCCCACCGTCACGCCGCCGGCTTCATTGATCTTGTCGATCGCGAATTCATAGGCGTCCTTGTAATAGCGGCCGGTATTGGCGGACGGCCCGGTCAACTGGACAGAGGCGCCAAGCACGATGTCGGCCGCCGATACCGCAGTCGACCAGCCCAAAACGATCGCGGCGGCCAGGATCGCGCCGGCCACGGAAAATCTGGAATTCGACATTTCATCTCCTCCGCAGGGACATGCATTTTGTCTTGACGGCCCTCCCCGATGAAAAGTGGCGCACCCCGGTCCAGTGTCAACCAAGCGGACGAACTGCCGACAATCCGCACGATGCGGAGAAAGGCAGATGCGGGACCAGCAAACAGGGAAAAGCCGAACCCTTCAGCTCACCGTTGGATTAGGGAAGACCCGGAATGTGACTACAAGGCCTCGTCGGAGCCGTTGGTCCCGCCCGCATGGCGCATCATGCGGCGAAAGCTCATCGAGATATGCGCGCGCCTTATGTGGCCGATCGATTCCCAATCGCCGATCTCGGCCGCAGCAAGGACTTCTTCCATCTCGCGGCGGAACGCGGTGAACTCCTCCACAAGGCCCAATTGCGGCATCATCTTGAGGACGACGCGCGCGACCTGAAAATACAGGCGCTCGCTGATCTCGCGCAGCGGTTGGTTGCCGGTCATCGCCGTGAGTTCGTAGAAAAAATCCATGTTCAGGCGCAGGAAAGCGCGCTGGTCGGGGTTGAGCATGTCGGAATCGCAGCGCGTGATGAGTGCACGAATGCGGTCGAGGTCGCCCGCCGTGCGCGGGATCGGCGTAAGCTTGCCGACGAGGAGCGCCAGTTCCAGGCGCAGGAGATAGACCTGCTCCAGTTCCTCGATATCGACATCGGTGACGATCGTACCGACGCCATGGACGGACTGCACCAGCCCCTCGGATTCGAGTCGCGCCAGGACGCGGCGAACCGGCGTGCGGCTGATCTGGAATTCCTGGGCAAGTTCTTCTTCGGAGAGGCGGCTTCCCGGCGCGTAGTCGAGCAGGCAGATGCGGTCGCGCAAGATCCGGTAAATGCGCTCGAAACGCTCCCGCGCCGAGAGCGGGCGCGGCAGCGCAGCGGTCACGGCTATGGGCGCGGCATCTGCCTCAAGCGTCATCCAGCCTCCAGGACAGCGTGCAGGAACTGCCGTGTCCGCTCGTTCTTGGGTGCACCGAACAACTCGCTTGGCGGCCCCTGCTCGCAGATCTTGCCCGCATGGAAAAAGCAGACGCGATCGGAGAATTCCTTGGCAAACCCCATCTGGTGGGTGACCATCAGCATGGTGAGGTCATGTTCCCTACCAAGTTTTCGGATGACTGCAAGCACTTCGCCGACGAGTTCGGGGTCGAGTGCCGAAGTCACTTCGTCGAACAGCATGATCTTGGGCCGCATGGCGCAAGCGCGTGCGATGGCGACACGCTGCTGCTGACCGCCGGAGAGCTGCGAGGGATAGTGGTCCTTCTTTTCCGACAAGCCGACCATGTCGAGCAGCTCGGCCGCGCGCGCCTCGGCATCGGCGCGCTTCATGCCGAGCACCGTTATCGGCGCCTCGATGCAGTTCTGCATCGCCGTCATGTGCGGGAACAGGTTGAACGACTGGAACACCATGCCGATCTTGGCGCGGATCTTGCGGATGTGTGCGAGATCGGCGGGCACCAGCGTGCCGTTGCGCTGCATATGTGTGAGAGGCTGGCCCTCAACCCAGATGACGCCGTCGTTGATCGTCTCCAGCGTCATCAGCATGCGCAGCACCGTGGTCTTGCCGGAGCCGGACGGCCCGATGATGGAGACCTTTTCGCCGCGTGCTATTTCCAGATTGAGCCCGTCGAGCACGGTCAGCGCACCGTAGCGTTTCGAAACATTGGCGAAGCGGACCATCGGTTGTTCCGTCATCGCATGGTCCTCCGGTTGAGCAGGCGTTCGAGGGAGCGAATGAGCGCGGCAGAAACCAGGCTCATGGCAAGGAAGAACAGGCCGACCAGCGTCATCGGCTCGGTGTAGCGGAAGGTTTCGGAGCCGATGATCTTGGCCGTCTGCATCAACTCCAGCACGGCGATTGCGGAAAGCAATGGCGTCTCCTTGAACAAGGCGACCAAATAGTTGCCGAGCGCAGGAACGATCGGCGGGATCGCCTGCGGGATGATGATGTCGCGGAACGTCGTCCAGGCCGACAGATTGAGTGCGATCGAGGCTTCCCACTGGCCGCGATGGATGTTGTCGAAACCGGCGCGATAGACCTCGGAGCAATAGGCGGCATAGTGGATGCCGATGGCAAGCACCCCGGCGGTGAAGGCGTCGAGCACAACACCGAATTTCGGGAACACGAAATAGAGAAAGAATATCTGGATCAGCAGCGGGGTCGAACGGATCAGCTCGACCAGCACCGAAATCGTCCAGCCGGTGCGTGGCACGGCGATGCGGACGACGGCCAGCACCAGGCCAAGCGAGGCGGCAAGCACAAAGCCGATCAGCGTCGCCTCGATGGAAATGATGGCGGCGCGGGCGAGCACCGGCAGGATTTCCAGGGCAAATCCCCAATCCCAGATCATGCTGCCTTCCCCCGCGCCAGTCCGAGCGAAGCCCGCCTTTCGAGAAGCCGCATGCCGATGGTGAGAACCAGCGACATCGCCAGGTACATCAGCAGGACGAGGGTGAAGATCGGAATGGTCTTGAACGTGTTCTGGTTCATTTGCTGCGCCTTGAAGGCGAGGTCCGAGAGCGTGATCAGCGAGACCAGCGCCGTCGATTTCAAAAGCTCGATGAACAGATTGCCCCAGGGCGGGATCATGGCGACGAATGCCTGCGGCAGAATGATCCGACGCAACATCTGGGGGCGGCTCATGTTCAATGCCGTACACGCCTCCCACTGGCCGCGGGCGACGGACTGGATCGCACCGCGCACGACCTCCGACCCGTAGGCGCCGACGTTCAGACCGAGCGCTAGGACGGCGACCAGGAACGCGTTGAGCGTGACGCCGAATTGCGGCAGCACGAAAAACAGCCAGAACAATTGCACCAGCGCCGACGTCCCGCGGAAGATCTCGACATAGACCGTGGCCAGCCATCTGAGCGGCGCCGGGCCGTACATCCTTGCCAGTGCTGCAAGCACGCCCATGACAATTGCCAGCAGGCTGCCGAGAATGGCGATCTCGACCGTCAGGACCGCGCCTTGCAGCAGCCCCGGCATAAACACTTGATAAGATTCCTGTGTTGCCAAGGCGCCGATCACGACAAGCGCGACGACCAGCATGGCAACGAGCGTACGGATTCCCATGCGATTCCCCTAGGAAAAAGGGCGGCGCTCTCGCGCCGCCAGCCGTTGGGAACCTACTTGCCCGCGCAAAGCTCCGCGGTGGTCTTGTTGGGGAGGTAGTCCTTGCCGAAGCCGAGCGGCTCGACCAGCGCGATGTGCTCCGGCGAACCGATGAACTTCTTCAGCTCGGCGTTGAACGCCTCCAGCAGATCGGTATCTTCCTTGCGGAAGCCGAAGCCGCCATGGCCTTTCACCGATTTGCCGCCAACCTCGCCGAACGGCTTGGTCGATTCGACGCCGTCGGCCTTCTTGGCCATGTCGGCGATCGAAAGAGCGGTCAGCGCAGCAGCGTCCGCGCGGCCCGACTGAACGGCCGCGACCAGGCTGGACTGGTCAGGCAAGGAGACGATCTGCCCATCGGCAACGCCCGCGTCCTTAGCGAAGCCGCCTTCGACGGCGCCGGCCATCACGGCAAGCTTGAGATCCGGATTGTCCTTGATGCTGGAAAAGTCCTTCACGCCTTTCGGGTTGCCTTTTGCCACCAACATAGCCTCGCCGATGCCGTAGGAAGGCTCGGAGTAGTTGATCTCGGCGCAGCGCTTCGGAGTAATGAACATGCCGGCGGCGATGATGTCGAAGCGGCCGGCCTTGAGACCCGGAATGAGCGAGCCGAATTCGGTCAGCACGCCATCGACCTGCGAGATGCCCAACTTGGCGAGCACCGCCTTGGCGACTTCCGGCGCTTCGCCGGTCAGCTTGCCGTCAGGCGTGGCGTAACCGAACGGCGCCTCGTTGGCGAAACCGACGCGGATATAGCCATCCTTCTTGGCCCGTTCGAGGGTGGTTTCCGCGTGAGCCGGCAGCGACGCGAGTGACGTCGCCGCGAGCGCGATGCAGGCAGCCGCTTTCACGACCATACGGCGCGATATCGATGATTTGAGCATGCTTTTCTCCCATTGAACAACTGATGAAGAGTTCCCAGGGCACGGCCTTCTACGAGGTCAACACCCGCTTGTTAAGACGTATACAACTGCCCTAGACATTCCGCAAGCGAAGATATAGAAACCTCAGAAATTCGGGCGATAGTTGGTAATCATACGACAAATTATTGTCTAGTTGTGCACAATTTGGGCAACTTGCCCTTCAAAAAAGGGCAAAACAGCGTATCCGTAAGGCAGGATTTCGGTGGCGAGCGCGAGCGGTTTCGGGATATTCACGCAAGCGGAGTATGCGCAGCGCCTGGCCGGCGTGAAGACACGCATGGAGAAGGCCGGCTTCGACCTCATCATCTGTCAGGATCCCGCCAACATGTGCTGGCTGACCGGCTATGACGGATGGTCATTTTACGTTCCGCAGTGCGTGCTCGTCCATCTGGAGGAGGAACGGCCGATTTGGTTCGGCAGGGCGCAGGACGCCAAGAGCGCACGCCTGACCACCGGCCTGCCGGAGAAGAACATCGTGCCGTTCTCGGAAAGGCTGGTGCAGCAGCCCGTCGAACACCCCTATGACGAACTCGCCCAGCTGATCCGTTCGCGCGGCTGGGGAAAGGCCCGCATAGGCGTCGAGATGGACGCGCACTACTACACCGCGCGCTGCCATGCCCATCTCGTCCAGGGCCTCCCCGACGCGCACTTCGCCAACAACCACGATCTTGTCAACTGGGCGCGGCTGGTCAAATCCGAAGCCGAGCTGGTGCTGATCCGCGAGGCCGGCGCCATCTGCACGCATGCCATGAACCGCGCCATCGAAAAAATGCGGCCCGGCGTGCCGCAGAACCACGTCATCGCCGAAATCTACCACGCACAGATCATGGGCGTGCCCGGAGCGGGCGGCGACTATGCCGCGATCTGCCCGCTGATGCCCGTCGGCGAAGGCACCGGCACGCCGCATCTGACGTGGTCCGACGCGCCGTTGCCGGACAGCGGCCTCGCCATCCTGGAAATTGCCGGAGTGCGGCGGCGCTATCATGCGGCGCTGACACGGACCGTACATTTCGGCAAGCCGCCCCCAGCCATCCCCGACATGGCCAAGGCGATCGTCGAGGGCGTCGATGCCGGCCTTGAGAAGGCACGCCCCGGCAACACCGCTGAAGAGGTGGAGGCTGCCTGGCAGGCAGTCCTGCGGAGGAACGGGCTGAAGAAGGAAAGCCGTGTCGGCTATCCGATCGGGCTCGCCTACCCGCCCGACTGGGGCGAACGCACCGCAAGCCTCCGTCCCGGCGACACCACCGAGATGCTGTCCGGAATGTGCTTCCATTTCATGGCCGGCGTCTGGCTCGACGATTTCGGCATCGCCATCTCGGAATCCTTCGTCGTCACCGATCGCGGCGGCGACCGCCTCTGCGACGTGGCGCGCGAACTCATCGTCATCGACTGACCATGGCGGACGGGAAACCGCAACTGATGGAAGACGGTACCGGCAACAAGCATGAGGACACCTGATGGACCGCAATCCCTTTTCCGAAGCCGAAATCGCCGGCCGCCTTGCCAGGCTCCGCAGCGTTCTGGCTGAGCGCGAACTCGACGCGGCGGTCTTTGCCTCACCAGAGAACGTCTTCTACCTCACCGGGCTCGATCACTGGGGATATTTTGCCCCTCACCTGCTGATCGTCCCGCTCGAAGGAAAACCTGTCCTGGTCACCCGTTCGATGGAGAGGGTGACGATCGAGAAGCAGGTCACGGCAGCGGAATTCCGCGGCCATTCCGACAGCGAAACGGCCGCCGACCTTGCCGCGCGGGTGCTTGCGGAACTCGGCCTGTCCGGCAAGCGGATCGGCCTCGAATACTGGACCGCCGGCCTCAGCCACGGGCTTGCCATCGCACTCGAGACGCAGGCCGATGCCAGATGGAGCGATGTCTCCGGCCTGATCGACAGGATGCGGCGGGTGAAGAGCGCCGAGGAACAGGTGCTGATGCGGCGCGCCGCCAAGGTGACGGACGCCGCCGCCGGTGCCGCGATCGCGGCAATCTCGGACGGCGCTGCCGAGCAGGAGGTCGCCGCCCAATGCGTTGCGGCGATGATCCGTGCGGGCGGTCATGCCCCGGGATTCGGACCTTTCATCCGCCCGGCCGCACGCCTGGGCGAAGAGCATACGACCTGGGGCGACGGGATCTACCGCAAGGGCGAACCGGTCTTCGTCGAGCTGTCCGGCTGCATCTCGCGCTACCACGCGCCGCTTGGCCGGCTCGTTCGCATCGGCTACATCAGCGACGAAGACGCCGCGATGGCGGAGGTGACCGCCAAGGCATTTGATGCCGTCGTCATGGCACTTAAGCCCGGCGCCAGGGCGCGCGACGTCTACGCCGCCTGGCAGGCCGTCGCCGACGAGGCCGGTCTTTCCCACTATCGCCGCCATCACTGCGGCTACGTTGTCGGTGCCGGCCAGCCGCCGTCATGGACCGGTGGTAATTCGGTGACCGGCTTGAGGCACGATTCCGACCTCGAGATCGAGACCGGGATGAGCTTCCACATCCTGTCCTGGCTGATGGGCACCGGCCGCGGCGACGATTTCGTCTCCAACACCGTGCTGTTGACCGATGCGGGCGCTGAAGTGCTCACCCGCACGCCGGCCGGTCCGATCGTTCGATAGGCCCGCACGCATGGCGCGCTACTCGGCATTTTCGATTTTCCGCAATGCGCTATCCGGCCAGAAGGACTGGCAGCGCGCATGGCGGGCAGCGGAGCCCAAACCATCCTACGACGTGGTTATCATCGGCGGCGGTGGACACGGCCTCGCGACCGCATTCTATCTTGCCGAGAACCACGGTATCCGCAATGTCGCTGTGCTCGAAAAAGGCTATATCGGCGGTGGCAATGTCGGTCGCAACACCACCGTCATCCGCTCCAACTATCTGCTCGACGGCAACACCCAGTTCTACGAATTCTCGATGAAGCTTTGGGAGGGCATGTCGCGGGCGCTGAACTTTAACGTCATGTTCTCGCAGCGCGGCCAGCTCGTTACCGCGCATTCGGCCGACCAGCTCGACGGCTTCAGCCACCGCGCCAACATCATGCGGCTGAACGGCATCGATGCCGATATCCTCGACCGCGATGAGGTGCGCCGGCTGGTGCCCTATCTCGATTTTTCCGACACCGCCCGCTTCCCGATCCATGGTGCCATCTTCCAGGGCCGTGCCGGCACGGCGCGTCACGACGCCGTCGCCTGGGGCTACGCGCGCGCCGCCGACGGCCATGGCGTCGATATCATCCAGAACTGCGAGGTGACCGGCTTCGTCCGCGATGGCGACAGAATTGTCGGCGTCGAGACGACGAAAGGCCGCATCGGCGCCGGCAAGGTCGGCCTCGCCGTTGCTGGTCATACATCCGTGCTCGGCGCCAAGGCCGGCCTTGAACTGCCGATCGAAAGCCACGTCCTGCAGGCCTTCGTCACCGAACCGCTGAAGCCGTTGGTGGACCATGTCGTCGCCTATGGCGCCGACCATTTCTACGTCAGCCAGTCGGACAAGGGGGGACTGGTCTTCGGCGGCAATCTCGACGGCTATAATTCCTACGCCCAGCGCGGCAATCTCGGTGTCGTGCGCGAGGTGGCGGAGGCGGCGATCGCGCTGATGCCCTGCATCTCGCGCATCCGCCTGCTGCGCCATTGGGGCGGCGTCATGGACATGACACCAGATGCCAGCCCGATCATCTGCCCGACGCCGATCGAAGGGCTCTACCTCAACGGCGGCTGGTGCTATGGCGGCTTCAAGGCGACGCCAGCTTCCGGCTGGTGCTTCGCCCACACGATCGCCACCGGCAAGCCGCATCCCTTGGTGGCAGCCTACGGGCTCGATCGTTTCCGGACCGGCCGCGCGCTCGACGAGGCCGGCGCCGGCCCGTCCGCCTGGCTGCAATAGGAGGCGGAAGAGAATGCTGCGCATCGAATGCCCCTGCTGCGGTCTGCGCGACCAGGACGAGTTCCGCTATGGCGGCGATGCTTCCGTCACGCGTCCTGGCCACGACGACCCCGATCCGGAGGCCTGGTACCGCTACGTTTATGTCAGGGCAAACCCGGCCGGCCTGCATCGCGAATTCTGGCAGCACGTGATCGGCTGCCGCCAATGGCTGATGGTCGAACGCGACACGCGCAACCACGCCATCGCATCCGTCGCCTTCGCCAGGAAGGCTCCTGCCAAGAAGTCATTCACCCAAACGTCACTCGCCCAAAAGTCACTCACCAAGAAATCACCTGTCAGGAAATCAACAGCATGAGTTCGAACCAAAAGCGGCTGGCGGCGGGTGGCCGCATCAGCCGCGAGCAGCCGGTCGAGTTTACCTTCGACGGCCGGAGGCTGGTCGGATATCGCGGCGACACGCTTGCCTCTGCACTGCTCGCCAACGGGGTCACCCTGGTCGGGCGCAGCTTCAAATATCATCGTCCACGCGGCATTTTTTCCGCCGGGCCGGAGGAGCCGAACGCACTGGTTACGCTCGGAACCGCAGGCAGGCGCGAGCCGAACCTGCCGGCGACGACGCTGGAGCTCGCAGACGGCATGGTCGTGGAAAGCCAGAACCGCTGGCCGTCGCTTGCCTTCGACGTGCAAAGCATCAACAGCCTGCTCGCGCCGTTCCTTTCCGCCGGCTTCTACTACAAGATGTTCATGGGCCCGACGCGGCGTGCCTGGATGTTCTACGAACACTTCATCCGCAAGGCAGCCGGCCTCGGCAGAGCCGGTACCGATCCGGACCCGGACCGCTACGAAGTCCGTCATACGTTCGCCGATGTCGCAATCGTCGGCGGCGGCCCAGCGGGGCTGTCGGCGGCGCGGGCTGCCGCAGCGGCCGGCGCGCGGGTCGCGCTGATCGAGCAGGATTTCCTGCTGGGCGGCCAGCTTTTGGCGGATCCGTCCGACGGCGTGGCGGCCTCGTGGCTGAGACAGGCGAAAGCCGAGCTGGAGAGCTTCGAGAACGTCACTTTGATGAGGCGCACGACCGCTTTCGGCGCCTATGACGGCAACGTCATCGGACTGGTCGAGCAATGCGGCCAAACCGATCCGCAGCGGGCCGGCGAAGCGCGGCAGACATTCACCATGCTTCGCGCCCGTTCGATTGTGTTCGCAACCGGTGCCATCGAGCGGCCGATGGTATTTTCTAACAACGACCGGCCCAGCGTCATGCTTGCCTCGGCGGCTCGGACCTATCTCAACCGCTATGCCGTTCTGCCAGGCAAGAAAGTCATCGTCGCCACCGGCAATGACGGCGCCTGGCGCACCGCCTTCGATTATGCCGCTTCAGGCGCTGAAGTAATGGTTGCCGATTTGCGCGCCGCACCGCCTGCGGCGCTTACCGCAGAAGCCGCACGGCTAAGGGTTGCGGTGCGAGCCGGAACGCGCATCGTCGACCTGGACGGCGGCCACGCAGTCAGGCGGACAACACTTGCCGGACCGGGCGGCGAATCCCAGACAGCATGCGACCTGGTCTGCATGTCCGGCGGCTGGTCGCCAACCGTGCATCTCACTTCGCATCTTGGTGTCAAGCCCGTATATCGCGATGACATCGGCGGCTTTGTGCCGGGTGCGTTCACGGCCGGCCGCTTCGGCGCCGGCTCGATGATGGGAACTCATTCGACGGCCGATGCCATCGACGACGGTCATCGCGCCGGCATCGAAGCGGCGTCCTTCTGCGGCAAGTCGGCTTCCGTGCCAGCTCCGTCGAAACTCGATCTCGGCGAGACCGCCACCGCCCCGCTCCGCGAAATCTCGTCCGCCGGACGTGGCAAGGCCTTCGTCGATTTCCAGATGGACGTGACGACAAAGGATATCGAACTCGCCCATCGCGAAGGCTATGAATCGGTCGAGCACCTGAAGCGCTACACCACGCTCGGCATGGGCACCGACCAGGGCAAGACCAGCAATTTTCCAGCCCTTGTCGCGATGGCGGCCCTGCGCAACGCAACGATCCCCGAGACCGGCGCCACGACCTTTCGCCCGCCCTACACGCCGGTCGCCATCGGTGCACTTGCCGGGCGCGCCACCGGCCATCATTTCAAGCCGATCCGCCGTACGCCGATGCACGATTGGCACATGGCGAACGGCGCCGAGATGCTGGAGGTCGGGCTCTGGATGCGGCCTTATTTCTACAGACAGTCCGGACGCGACGTAAATGAAGCCTATGTCGCCGAAATGCGGACTGTGCGCCAGGCCGCTGGCCTGATGGACATCTCCACCCTCGGCAAGATCGACGTCCAGGGTCCGGACGCGGCGATTTTCCTCGATCGCGTCTACGCCAACGGCTTTGCCAAACTGCCGGTCGGCCGCGCCCGCTACGGCGTCATGCTGCGCGACGACGGCATCGTCTTCGACGACGGCACCACGACGCGGCTGGCGGAAAACCGGTTCTTCATGACCACCTCGACCGCCAAGGCCGCCGACGTGCTGTCGCGTCTGGAATTCCTGCTCGATACGGCCTGGCCGGATTTGCGCGTCGCCGTAACCTCGGTAAGCGACGAATGGGCAGCGATGTCGGTTGCGGGACCGAAAAGCTGCGCAATTCTCAGTGCAGCGTTTCCCGCGCTCGACGTTTCCGATGAGGCACTTCCGCACATGGGACGGCTCGAAAGCGAATGGGAGGGCCGTGCGCTCCGCATCCTGCGCCTCAGCTATTCCGGCGAGCGCGCCTACGAAATCTATGTCGGGGCAACTGCCGGTGGACAGCTCTGGAGCCGCCTGCTCGAAGCCGGCAGAGCATTCGACCTGAAGCCTTACGGCGTCGAGGCGCTCGGCGCGCTGCGTGTCGAAAAGGGCCATGTCGCCGGGCCCGAGATCGATGGCCGCACAACGCTCGACGATCTCGGCCTCGGCCGCATGGCCGGCAAGCGCACCGGCTTCGTCGGCGACGTCCTGCGGCGGCGTCCTGCCTACCTGGCGCCCTACCGCCAGCGCCTGGTCGGGCTGGAATGCATCGAAGACGGAAAACGCCTGCGCGGCGGCGCCATCCTGTTTCTGCCGGGCGAGAAGCCCTACGGCCACGGGCGCGGGCGCATCACATCCGTCACCTTCAGCCCCGAACGCGGCCATTATGTCGGGCTGGCGCTGCTTGCCGGCGATGTCGCTGTCGAAGGCAACGAAATCACAGCCGTCTATCCGATGAAGGACGAAACGGTGCGCGCCCGCATCGTCTCGCCGGTATTCCTCGATCCGCAGGGAGAGCGGCTGCATGGCTAGCGTCATGTCTTCGCAGGAGTTCAGCCTGTCCGTGGCCGACTGCCCGCTGATCCAGATCGAGGGCTGGGACGGCACGCTGGCACAATTCGAAAAGGGCGTCTCAGCGTCGCTCGGCACGAAGCTTCCTGCCTCGGTCGGAGAGACAGTCCGTCACAGAGGCCTCCTCGTCGTCCGCGTCGCACCTCGCCATCTCTTGCTGGCCCTCGACGACGGCATTGAAGCGCCCTCGCTCGCCGTCGACCCCGATCTCGGCTGTTCAGTCTCTCTCGGTGAAGGACGCGTGCGTTTCAGCATGGCCGGGGCCGGCATCGCACGGATTCTCTCCAGATGCATTGCCGTCGACTGGCACGCGCCAGCGGCCGCGCCGGGCCGCGCCGTGCAGACATCCTTGCATCACGTGCCCGTGCTCTTCCTGCGCACCGGCGAGACCGCATGCGATCTCATCGTGCCGCGAAGTTTTTCGCGAAGCCTCGCGGACTGGATCGCCGACTCTGCTGCGGCGTCGTGCGCCTGACCTCTCCCGGGTCATGTCGCTGGCATCAGAAGGTGTTTCGACAGCTTGGTTCTTGTGGCGACAGACTTCAGCGCGGGAAAAGAACCTCACCCATTCCAAGCACAGCGTTGTCGCCGCCGTATCTGTGCGGCGCCTTGCCCAGAAGCGGCCGCTTCAAAATACCCTCGGCGATCAGATAGCGATCGATGATGGTGGCGAAGACGCTATCCGGCGCGCCGCATTCGACGAAGCTGGGAGACAGACTTTTCGGCGCGCGGTCGAGGAGGATCGAACCGCGACGCATCAGATAGCCGGGCATCTCGCCGGCGCCACCGGCCACCACCAGCGTACCGGCGATCATGCGGCTGCCGGCATGGTCGCCTGAGCCTTTCAGCACCGCGATCAGCCCGCGCCGCATGCGGTCGGCGGCAAAGGTGCCCGCCCTGCCCCTGACGATCAGCAGGCCGCCACTCATGCCGGCCAGTTCCCCGGCGAGCGGCGCACCAAGGTGATCGCCGGCGTTGCCTGTTATCTCGAGCCTGCCGCCTCGCATGCCGGAGCCGGCGTGCGGGCCTGCATTGCCTTCGATCGTGAGCTTGCCGCCGCGCATGGTGCGACCGGCCTGGGCGCCGGTACTGCCGACGACGCGAACCGAACCTTCCCGCATGCCTTCCGCCACCTTGTCGAGCCGCGCACTTCCACCTTCGAACACGATGTCTAGGCGATCGCTGCCGGCCACGCGAAAAATATCGCCGACCTTCGATCCATGCTTCGACGTGCCGATCTGGATTTTTTCGATATCGCGCCTTTCGACCCCGGCAAGCCGCTCCGGCGTCAGCGGCGACAGGTCGACGCGCTCGGGCGGCTCGGCGACAAGGGTGAAGGTCAGCGCTTTCACGGTAGCATATCCTTCAGCGAATAGATGAACTTGCCGAGCTTGCCGCCGTAATTGCCGGCGCCGATGCGAACCGCGCCTTGCTTCGGCCCGAGCTCGACGACAGCCTTGATGCCTGCCTTCATGGCAGCGGCAACGGCGTCGTTGTTCTCGCCATCGATAACGATTTCCAGGACGGCGTTGATGTCCGGACCGAGCTCGCTCCTGACGACACCGCGCAGCGTCGGTGCGTAGGCTTCGTTGGCCGAGGCGACCATGCCCTTGTATTTACCACCGATCTTAGAACCCGACCGGGCGATGCCGCCAGGGAATGGCACGATCGCTCCGGGCACCTTGCCGATCGCGGCGACCGCGGCCTCGGCAGCGACCAAAGCCTTGGCACTGCTTTCAGCCATGACGAAGAAATTGCCGCCGCCAACGGCATCCTTCGTCAGCCCGGTCGTTGCTTCGCACAGGAATTCGCCATCCATGACAGGAATGCGCCAAAAATGCCTGCCGCCGATCTTCTTGGAGATTTGCCAGCCGTCGCCGAAATAACGCAGCGCCGAACCGAGCTTGAGCTCGGCGCTGCCCTCCAGTCCGCCAAAGCAAGCGGAACCCGGCGAGGTCAAGACGCACTGACCGACGCGATTGAGCAGTTGTTTCTGCAGTTCCTCGGTCCCCATCGCGAATATCATCACACGGCAGCCGGGCCGGCCATCGGGTGTCGCCGATGCCGGCAATTCGGCATCGATTGCCGCTTCGCAGCCGCAACCGATCACCGAGGTGGCAAAGCCGGTCATAGTGGTCGCCGCCTGCCGCGCCCATTTCCGGTTCGACGCAGTGATGATGATGGCGGTCGCGCGCATGCCGAAGGCCTCGGCAAAGGTATCGTCGATGGTTACGCCATTTACGCTCAGGTCCGGCATGGCACCTCGCCGAATGGCTGTTCGCGCGCAATCGCAGAATCTGGAAAATTGAACCAGTCCAGCGACAGGCCGTAGCGCTGTTGGTGATAGTCCTCCAGACGCCGCACCATCGCCTTGTCCGGGGACGGATTGAGCCTTAGCGCCTTGCCCCAACGGTAATGGGTGATCTCTCCGTTTTGCACGACGAGATCGCCGTCCTTGAAAACATACGCCGCCTTCCCCAGCATCTTTGCGATGTCCTCATCCCTGCGGTAGACCGCGATATCGGCGATGGCGCCGCCGCCGAGATGGCCTCGATCCGTCAGCCCAAGCAGCTTGGCGGGAGCCGCGCGCGTCATGATGGCGATTTCCTCGAACGTGTATTCGCGGTCGATTGCAGCCAGGGTGGAGAGCGCCAAGGCGGATTGTGAAAGTCCGGCGGCCATTTCGTTGCGTGCTTTCCGGCTCATCAGCAGCTCGAACAGAGCCGGATAGGCGGTAAAGGGTGCGCCGTTCGGATGATCCGTTGTGAAGAAGACACGCCAGGGATCGTCGATCAGGAGAAAAAGCTCGAGCCCGATCGCCCACTGCATCGTGCCATAGAAGTCCTTGCCGTAGCTGTAGGGCACGATGCCACCGCCATTGCCGTCGCCGTCATGAATGACAGCTTTCTTCGGGTGCGCGCTGCCACGCGCCGAAAACTGCCGCATGACGTCGGAGGAGATGGTGACCGTCTGGCCGAACATAACCTGGCCGATGTCGATGGTAACTTCCGGCGTCGCGTTGACCAGTTCGGCAAGCCGCGCCGCAGCCGAGGAAAACCTGCGCTTTCCCTCCGTGCCGTAGCCATAGAACTGCAGATGGGCGAGGTGCAACGGCAGCCCCTCCGCCGCCGCGATCGTCGCAGCCGCCGTATCGGCCGACCCGGGACTGCCGAGATTGTTGCAATGAACATGCAGTGGATGCGGGACGCCGAGACCCTCGACCGCAGCCTGTAGCGTCTTGACGATCTTGCGCGAGCTGACGCCATAGGAAGGCACCATGTCGTCCAGCGAGAAGGTGCGGACGTTTTCCTTGAAGGCGGCGGCCGCACCGGCATTGATCACCTTGACCCCGAGCGCCCGCGTCGAGGCAACCGTCCAGGCGACATAGTCCTCGATCATCGTCGAGGATGCGGTGTCGCGGATCATCGACAGCAGGAAATCGTCGTTGCCGAGAATGGCGAGCGTCGCCTTGTCGATGATCGGGATGTCGGCCAGTTCGAGATGGGTGTGAAGTGCCGCTCCCGGCGACATCGCCGGCTCGACGACCGTCGTAAAGCCCATCTTGGCGTAGAGGCAGCCGGTCTCAAAGGTCGACCAGCCGGCGTTGGAGAGCGGCGTCGCCGCTGGCCGCGCCTGATGCGCGGCATGCTGTTCGGGCAGCAGCAACCGCGCCGTATTCACATTGCCGCCGCCGATGTGGGAGTGGATGTCGATGGCGCCCGCCATCACGATGCAGCCGTCGGCTTCGATGGTCCGGTCCGCCGCGCCCGCCGCAGGCGCCGCGACGATCTTGTCGTCCCTGATCCAGACGTCGCCCTTGCCGAGACGGCCGTTGACTGGATCGATGATGTCGCCGCCGGCGATTTTCGTCAGCATGGTAACGCGGCCTCGGCGGAAACATTGTTGGCTACCAGGCGGATGATCGTCGCCGCGGAGGGCAGTTCCGAAGCCGCCTGCGCATCGACCGACCTTAGCGAACCGGTGCGGCTGGAATAGACAACCGCCTCGTGCTCGACGCCCGCTTCGCCGATGGCAATGGTAACGGCAGCGCCTGCGACCGGCTCCTTCGTTTTCGCCAATGCAATCAGCGCCAAGCGGTTCCTTTTCTTCTGCGGCCGGACAATTGTAGTGGAGATCCGCAGGTGCAGGTCGGCTTCGCCGGCAGCGATCATTCGCGCGACATCGTAACGCCAGGGATCGAATTCCGGGAAGCCGCGCGCAAAGCCCGTGCGCAACGGAAAGCCTGTCATCCAGGTCGAGGCGAGCACGCTTCCCCAGCCGTTTTCGCTCGCCGGCAGATGCAGGCCAGATGCACGTGATTTGCGGTTGAGATCGGCGATCAGTCCTTGCAGCATCTCCAGCGCCAGCCCTTCGGTTGCGTGGCCTGAAAACAGGAAGACGGGGAAACGCGCAGCCGTCAGAGCCTTGGCGAAATCGTCGAAATTCGACACCGATTGCGATGTCTGGCGTCCCCTGTACTGCGCCCTCAGAGCCGCCAGCGTAGCGCCGAGGCTTACCTGGCCACAGGAAAGGAGCGTCGCCGTCCGTCCGTTGACCAGCGGCGGCGCAGGCGTCCCGTTCGAACCCACTAGGAAGAATTCACGCTCGTTCCTGGCGGAGAGATCGGGCGTTGTGTCAGCAAGTTCGCCGACAAAATCATGATGGATTTTCGGGAGTTCGCCCACAATCACCACGACATCGGCGCGCCGGCGCGTCTCGCCCGGAGCGACAGTCATCGCGCCTTTGTCGGTAAAAAGCGCGGTCTCGCGGGCAAGTGCCGCGCCATCGGCATGATCGTATGCCGCGCCAACCCGCTCAGCCAGCGCGATCGCCGCCCTGGTGCCGTGTATGTCCGTATCGAAGCTGAAAACCGGGCACCGGCTTGACCACAATAGCGCCGCGGCATGCGCAGCCGCGTGCTCGACCAGCGTTTCCCGGTTGCCGATCCAAGCAACCGCCATTCGCTACGCTACTTTCTGGTGCCAGCCCAATTCTAGACGAAACTGAATTGGCCGTGAACCCCGCCTGCCAACAGATTAGCGAATGTTTTCATACGCTATCAACAAATTCCGACCGCGCTTAATCATATTTGATGTAAGCGAAGCGCTGATCGGTCGGCGGCGTGCCTTCCAGCGCGCCGCCTTCCTTGGCCGGCTGCCACTGGACAACATCCTCGATCTTTTTCGCCAGCTCGAAATCCTTGTCTGTGATGCCCTTGGCTGCGTGGTTCATCAGGCGCACCTCGACCCAGGCGTAAGAGGCGGTGATGTCTGGATGGTGCCACGCCGCCTCGGCGAGATGGCCAACCGCATTGATGACCATCAGTGTCGATTTCCAGCTGTGGGTCTTGTACTTGCGCCGGATCCAGCCGTTCTCGTAGCGCCATTTCGGCAGTTCCTTCTCGAGCCGATCAGCAATCTCGGCTTCCGAATAGACCTTCTCTCTAGCTGTCTCGCTCATCTCGACCTCCGCGAATTGCTCTGTCTGTCTCCGCGCCGGGGCCAAAGCAGATAAAACGAATGCATTCTCTCCGGCTTGCCCCATCGACGAAAACAGCTATCATAGCGATGGGCACCTAAACTTCCATGATGCATCCATGATGCACCCATCGGGGGGCAGATGTCGAATTCTGTTACCATACGAGTGCCCGCCCGCCTGCATCTTGGCTTCCTCGATCTCAATGGCGATACCGGACGTCGCTTTGGCAGCGTCGGGCTTCCGTTGAGCGAACCCGAAACCGTCGTCACCCTGTCGCGGTCCGGCAAAACCATCATCGAAGGCTCGGAGAGCAGTCGCGCCGGTGAACATTTGTCGACGCTTTGCAGGCATCTCGGCATTCGCGGTCAGCACCATCTGGTGGTCGAACAGTCGATCCCGAGCCATGCCGGCCTGGGGTCCGGCACGCAGATCGCCCTTGCCGTCGCCTCGGCGCTGCGCACGCTCCACAACCTGCCTCTCGACATCGGCCGCGACGCGACCTTGCTCGAGCGCGGCGGCCGATCCGGCATCGGCATCGCCAGTTTCGAACAGGGTGGCGTCATTGTCGACGCCGGCAAGGACGACAGCGGCAGGCCGCCGCCGGTCGTGGCGCGACTGCCGTTTCCGGAAGAGTGGCGCGTCATCCTGATCCTCGACCATGCCGGGCATGGACTGCATGGCGATGCCGAGATCGCGGCGTTTCGTTCGTTGCCGCCATTCCCGGCATCCGGTAGCGGAGAGATCTGCCGGCGGGTGCTGATGGGCATCATGCCGGCTTTGGTCGAGCACGACCTTGCGGCCTTCGGCGCCGCAGTCACCGCGATTCAGATACTGATCGGCACCCATTTCGCCCCCGCGCAGGGCGGCGTCTTTACCTCAAAGCGGGTGGAGAGGGTGGCGCACGGCCTCAATGAAGCAGGCGCCGTCGGCATCGGCCAGAGTTCGTGGGGGCCGACAGGGTTTGCCTTCGCACCGTCGCAAGATGCCGCGGTCAAGTTCGTTGGCGCGCTTCAGCAGACGGTTGAAGACGGTATCGAGATAAAGATCGTCAAAGGCAGGAATTCCGGCGCGAAGATCAGTTCGACCAAACTTGATCTCGTCGGCAGTTAGGACGGCGGATTCGGCAACGCGATCAGGTTCAAGCGGAAAGGCGAGAAATGGCCCGCAAACATATCCTGCACATGCTGACGCCGTTGAAGCATATGAGCCCCTTTGACGTGAACATGGCGCTCGATGCAGGTTTCGACGCCGTCGTTCCCTATGTCGATGTAAGCCTTGGCGAAGTGACGGGCCTGGTGCAGGACGCGATCTTTTCGCGTCCCCCAGATGCGGGCGTCGATACCGCTATCTTCATCGCCGGCAAGGATGCCTCGCTGGCGCTTGACATGTTCGACGCAGCGAAGAAGGCGATGGTGCCGCCTTTCCAGGTTTCGGTATTCGCCGATCCGGCCGGCTCGTTCACCACGGCCGCGGCGATGGTGGCCAAGGTCGAAAAAGCGCTGGAGAAGAAATTCGCGCGCGGGCTGAGGGACACGAGAGTCGCCGTTTTCGGCGCCACCGGCGTCGTCGGCTTCTGTACTGCCGTCATCGCGGCCAGGGAAGGCGCCCGTGTCACGCTTGTCGGTCATGACGGCATCGAAAGGGTCAGGCAGATCGCGGCCGAGATCAAAGGCCGATTCAAGATCGACGTGGATGCGGCTGACGGATCGAACGACGCCCAGAAGACGAAGCTGGTTGCTGCAAGCGAAGTGATCCTGGCTTGCGCCAAGGCCGGCGTCCAGGTGATTTCGAAAGCCCAGTTGAAAGGCGGCGCCATGCTTATTGCCGCCGACGTCAATGCGGTTCCGCCTGCCGGCATCGAAGGAGTGGCGGTCAATGCCAATGGTGATCCGCTCGGAGCGGCAAAGGCTGTCGGCATTGGTCCGCTTGCCATCGGCAATGTTAAATATAAGGTCGAATTCGGCCTCTTCAAAAGAATGATCGAATCCGAAAAAACGATCGCGCTCGATTTCCAGGAAGCGTTTTCCCTTGCACGCGAGATTGCCAAATAGTGCCGGATCTCTGCTGATCGCGGCGATTTCAGGTCGGGCGTTGGCCGCCGCGGCGCGCCGCGCCGGCTATCGTCCGCTGGTGGCGGACTTTTTTTGCGATACCGATACGGTAGCGCTCGCCGAACGTGCCATGACCTTGCCGGGCGACCTGCAGCGCGGCATCGACGGCGAGCGCATCATCGAGACGCTTCGGCAATTGGCGGGAGACGACCAGCCGGTCGCCGCCGTCCTGGGCTCGGGCTTTGAGCGGACGACGGAGACGGTAGACGAGGTTGCGCGCCATTTTCCGCTTGCCGGCAATTGCGGCGCCGCGATCCGCAGGATCAAGGATCCGCAATTGCTGGCCGCCGACTGCGCCGAACTCGGCATCCCGCATCCGGAATTCCGGTGGGAGCGACCGTCCGATCCGGAGAACTGGGTGACCAAGACCGCGGGCGGCGCCGGCGGCGCACATATCAGACGGGCGGCCGGAGAAAACCCAGCCGCCGGCCGCTATTTCCAGCGATTCGTTGCCGGCCGCAGCATCTCAGCCCTGTTCATCGGCGACGGCCAGGCCGCGCGCGTCGTCGGCTTCAGCCGACAATGGGCATCCCCGGCCCCGGCGGCGCCCTATCGCTATGGCGGCGCCGTGCGGCTGAGACGCTTCGATCGCAACCAGGCGGCGATCATCCGCGGCTGGCTTTCGGGTCTGGTGCGCCGCGCCGGCCTGGTTGGATTGTGCAGCGCCGATCTCATACGCGCACCGGATGGCTACAAGCTCATCGAGATCAATCCGAGGCCAGGCGCCACGCTCGACATATTCGACGATGCGGGCGCGCCATTGATCGAAGCGCATCTCTGCGCTGCGACAGGCAAGGCTTACCGCTTGCCGCGCTTTGCCGATTCGATGGCATCGATGGTGACCTACGCGGCCGCGCCGATCGCCCAATTCCCATCGATCGCCTGGCCTGAATGGACCGCGGACCATCAGTCGCTCGGCACCCGCCTGATCGCCGGCGACCCTGTCTGCACCGTCTTCGCGCGCGGCCCGAGCGCCGATTTGACCAGGCGGCTCATCAAGGGACAAGCCAGCCGATTGCAACAGCAATGGGAAGGAGACCGGACATGAAAGATGGTTCGGCATTCCTGAACGACAACGCACAGCGCATCGTCGACGGCATGATCGGCGACGCCGAACGCCTGCGCGTCGCCGTTTCCAGGGGACCGTTGGGCGAATGTCTGATCGATGCCGGCGCCAATGCCGTCGGCGGCGTCGAGGCCGGGCTGCGCATGGCGGAAGCCGCGATGGGCGGTCTCGGCGGCGTTTCGGCGTTCATGGACCGCGGGTCGGAGAAATGGCCGTTCACCATCGAAGTGCGGTCTTCGCAGCCGGTGCTTGCCTGCCTGGCCAGTCAGTATGCGGGCTGGAACCTGTCTGGCCAGGACTATTTCGCCATGGGCTCGGGGCCGGCGCGAGCGCTCGCCCGCGTCGAACCGCTGTTTGAAGCACTTTCCTATCGCGACACCGCATCATCCGCCGTGCTTATCCTGGAGACGGCCCAACCGCCGCCCCGAGCGATCGTGGAGAAAGTGGGCAAGGCAACCGGACTGGCACCCGAAAAGCTCACCTTCCTCTATGCGCCGACACAAAGCCTAGCGGGCGGCGTGCAGATCGTTTCGCGCTCGCTCGAGGTTGCCTTGCACAAGACCAACGATCTCAAATTCCCGCTGGAGAATATTGTCGACGGGGTCGGCGTGGCGCCGATCCCCGCCCCCCATCCGGATTTCCTGACCGCCATGGGCCGAACCAACGACGCCATCATCTATGGAGGCAGCGTCCAGCTCTTCGTGAAAGGATCAGCGAAGGCGGCCAGGAAACTCGCGGAGCAACTGCCGAGCCGCGCCTCGCGGGACTACGGCCAGCCCTTCGCCGAGATCTTCAAGCGGTTCAAGGGCGATTTCTATGCCATTGATCCGCTGCTGTTCAGCCCGGCCGAAGTGATCGTAACGGCGATCGAGACCGGCGACACGTTTCGCGCCGGCGGGCGTGATCTGAAGATGCTCGAGCGGAGCCTCGGTTAGACCATGGTGCGGAATCGCTCGCGGCTTCGACATTCCCATATCCGTGGCGCCACATGATTCCCCGCATCTTGATCGTCAGCGACAATTCGGACTCCCGCTCCAAGGGCCTGGCGGCCAGGCTAAGCCGAAGGGGCGCCGTGGTCGCAACCCTGCCGCTGGCGGCGATCGCATTCGATACCGGCAGCCCGAGCGGGCTTTCGATCCCGGGCTTCGACGGTACGCTGCCGGACGCCGTGCTTGTCCGTTCGATCGCAGCCGGATCGTTCGAAGCGATCACCCGGCGCCTCGGCGTGCTGCATGCGCTCGGCAAGCTTTCCATACCGGTGTGGAATTCCGCGCAGGCGATAGAACGCTGCGTCGACAAGTCGATGACGACGTTCCTTCTGAAGAATGCCGGCCTGCCGACGCCGCCGACATTCGCGATCGAGGGACGTGCCATGGCCGAAGCGATCGCCGAACGCGAACTGCCGTTCACGCCGCTGGTGCTGAAGCCGCTTTTCGGCGCGCAGGGCCGCGGCATCAGGCTGATCGAAGCGCTGTCCGACCTCCCGGCCGAGGATGAGGTCAACGGTGTCTATTATCTCCAGCATTACGTGCCGCGTCCCGGTCCCCCCTACCGCGATTTTCGCGTTTTCGTATGCGCCGGCGAGGTCCTGGCGATGATGAGCCGCCGTGGCGACGACTGGATCACCAACGTCAATCGCGGGGCAGTGCCCGAGCAGGTTTCAGGACATGTTTCGAGGCATGGCGAAACCGAATTGCCGGCGCTGGCAAGAGCCGCTGCCGCCGCCGTCGGCGCGGATTTCGCCGGCGTCGACATCGTGCCGGCGGCCGACGGCAAGCTGTTCGTGCTGGAGGTCAACAGCATGCCCGCCTGGTCGGGGCTTCAATCGGTGGCCGCGGTGAATATCGCCGATGCGATCGCCGACGCTCTGCTGAAATTCCTTGCCGATCGCGCCGAGGCGGCAGCAACAACGCGTCCCTACCGTTTCACCGCCCCGGCAAATTCGTGACGAGCCGGCGGATGGCGCTTTCACGCGATCGGATCCGGACTGCCTACGAGGACGCTTGCCGGATGGAGATCGAGGCGCTGAAACCGGGCAACGTCCACCTGTTCGCCGACGGGCACGGCATGTCGGCCGCCCAGTTCATGATGAGCGCAAAGGCCTCGTCCGGGCCACTGACCGATCCCAGCCTACCGGTCGGACAGCGCATGCTGGAAGCGGTCCGCGCAACACGTCTGGCGGTCGCTACCAATTCCAATCTCGGTATCATCCTTCTGGCCGGGCCCCTGATATGCGCCGCCGAAATGGCAGACGGCAGACTGCACGAAAATCTCGACGCGCTGTTACGCGGGTTGACCCTGGAGGATACCAGGGCGGTGTTCGAGGCGATCGTGACGGCCGCGCCAGGCGGCCTTGGAGAGGCTGCCAACGACGTGCGGCAGGAGCCGAAGGTCCATCTGCTCGAAGCGATGCAGGAAGCGGCCAACCGCGACATGATCGCCCGCCAGTACGTCACCTGTTTCGGCGACGTATTCGGCACCGGGCTTGCGGCGCTGGATGGGGCGTTGGTACGCGGGGAAGCCGGCATGTGGCCGACGGTGTTCGCCTACATGGCATTTCTCGCGGGCTTCCCCGACAGTCATGTGGCGCGCAAGCATGGAGTTGAAGCCGCAAATCGGGCGCGGCAAGAAGCCCTTGCCGTTCATGCGGCGCTCCATGCCAACGGCCAAGAGCCGTCACGCATTCGTCTGCTCAGGGAGTTCGACCGCCGGCTGAAGGCAGACGACATCAATCCCGGTACCTCGGCCGACCTGACCGTGGCTACTCTTTTAGTCCACCTCCTCCGCGTTCACCTTGCATAAACGCAACGTTGGTGGTTGACTTCCGGGAGTGGAAGCCGGGCTTCCGCGGCTATCCAGCCAACCGGTCCGGAAGTCCGGACGCTGCCAACAAGGATAGCTGTCCATCGAGCGCTCGCTCGGTTGCGGCGTCTTTGGACACTTTAACTGTGTCTCGGAGGAAAATTGGCATGGCAAAGATCTCGAAGGTAATGGTCGGTGAATCACTGGTAGGAGACGGCAACGAAGTAGCGCATGTCGACCTGCTCATCGGCCCGCGGGGGAGCGCGGTCGAAACCGCATTTTGTAACGCGCTTACCAACAACAAGGACGGCTTTACCTCCCTTTTGGCGGTGATCGCGCCCAATCTTCAGTGCAAGCCCAACACCATTCTGTTCAACAAGGTCACGATCAAGGGCGCCAAGCAGGCCGTGCAGATGTTCGGTCCGGCCCAGCATGCGGTTGCACTGGCTGTGCAGGAATGCGTCGCCGAGGGGATCATTCCTGCCAATGAGGCGGATGACATATTCATCTGCGTCGGCGTTTTCATCCATTGGGACGCGGCGGACGACGCCAAGATCCAGAAATATAATTACGAAGCGACAAAGGAAGCCATCCAACGGGCCGTCGCCGGAACGCCGACGGCCGCCGAAGCCACGGCCAAGCGGGACCAGGTGAAGCATCCGTTCGCGGCTTAGACAAGAGACAGCCCCGCACAGGCAAAACCCTCGGCGGAGCCGGAGGGTCTGTTGCGCCGCCTGAAAAAGCTTCTGGGCCTTTAAAGCTCCAGTTCCGAAGGGCAGAAATGCCCTTCGGAGGTCGAGATCACCCGAATGTCAGGCGCCAAGCGATGCGAAGTGCCGGGGCGTGAGCGTGCCGTCATGCAGCGAGGTCGCCACCAGCGCTGCGGCGATGCCGAGTGACGAAAGGGCGCGGATGTCGGCCCCGTTGCGCACCCCGCCGGCCGCGATCACGGAGCGGCTTCCAGCTTTCGCCTTGATCTCCGCGAGCCGTGCGAAATCGGGGCCGGAGGCAGAGCCAACCTTGGCCAATGTCATGACTATCACTTTCTGCGGCCAAAGCTGCGGCTCATCCAGAAATGACAGCGGACCGCGAAACCCATCGTCGAAGAAATCGAGCGACAGGATAAGACCGGGATGATCGCGGAAACGCCGGAACAGCGCGTCGTCTTGTTGCGACTCGGAACCCAGCACGGGGTAAAGTCGGCGTTCGGCAAGTGCCGCCGAAAGTGTCTTCTCGTCGGCGATGCCGGCATCGACCCAAAGCTCCGGCGGCTCCGCCATCGCCTGCAGCCGGGCAAGCGCGTCAGTGTTCGGCGTTCCGCCTTCAATGGCATCCAGGTCGGCGATATAGAAGGTCGGAAAAGGATAAAGCCGGCGCAGGCCTTCGGCGACCGCGATGACATCGGAACTTTGGCTGAGCGGCGTAACGATCGGCCTGTAGCGATCACGCTTTCCTCGTTGGGCGCGGACCACCTCGCCGCCTTTCAAGTCGAGAACCGGAATGATACGCAACGCTTTTCTCGCCGACCAACTGTCCCTGTCATGAAAGCTTGAAGTGTGGAAAAAAGAAAGAGCATCATAGCCGGCTTCGACATTGGCGGCGCGCATCTGAAGGTGACGCGCGCCGAAGACGGCCGCATCGTCGAGGCGGCAACGATCGCCACGCCGCTTTGGCAAGGGCTGCACAACCTAACCTCGGCACTCGACAAGGCTGCTCCGATCTATGCTGGCGCCGATCTTAACGCATTCACCATGACCGGCGAACTGTCGGACATCTTTCCGTCGCGCGATACCGGCGTCGCCGCGCTGCTGGATCAGATTTCAACCCGTTTCCCCACCGGCGAAAAGGTGGTCTATGCCGGACCATCCAGCTTTGTCGGGGTCGAACAGGCAGTGTGGCTGAGCACCGATGTGGCCTCCGCCAACTGGCATGCGACCGCGTCCCTGGTAGCGAAGCTCGCTGGCGATGCTTTGTTCGTCGATATGGGCTCCACTACCACCGACATTATCGCCGTCAGGAATGGCGCCGTAGCCAATGACGGCTACACCGACGCCGGACGGCTTCTGACCGGCGAGTTGGTCTACACCGGCTTTACCAGGACGTTCCTGTTCGGCGTCGCCTCGTCGGCGCCCGTCCGTGGCCGGCTGACGCCGCTGATGAACGAATATTTCGCCTCGATCGCCGATGCGCACCGGATCCTGGGCGTGCTCGACGAGGAGGACGACAGGCACCCTTCCGCCGACGGCAAGGAAAAGACCGTCGATGGCTCGATCGCGCGGCTGGCGCGCATGGTCGGGCGCGATGCCACCTACCTCACCCCGCCGGAATGGCGTGAAGTCGCGCGCTGGTTCAGCGAGCAGCAGTTGCGCAAGGTACACGATGCAGCTTCCCTGGTTGCCGGGCCCCTTGCTCGGGATGTACCGATCGTCGGCGCCGGAACCGGCCGCTGGCAGATCAGACGGCTGGCCGAACGCATGGAACGCCGCTTCGTCGATTTCGCCGACATCATCCCCGCAGATGACGCCATTCGCCGCGAAGCGAGCAGCGCTGCACCGGCCTCCGCGGTGGCGCTGTTGGCGGGACGTCAATCATAGGCACTCTGGCTCAGCCCCGTGCCTCCTCGCCGCTGGAATCCTCAAGCGCCAGATGGTCGCCGACACGCTGCATCAGCCAGCCCCAGGCTTCTTTTTCGCCCTCGCCTGCGGTCTTTTCGATGGCAATCGAAAGGTAGGCTATTTCCGCCTCGATCTTGTCGCGCGGCAACATGCCCAGCCGGCTGACCAGGATTGCCAGTTCCAACACCGCCGCCTTGGCGCGGTTGAAGCCAGTGAACGGCGCATGTGTTTCCTCCTGCACCACGCGGCAGAAATGGCGGGGACGCACGCCATTGTCATCGACAGTTTCGACTTCGAGGACCGAATGCGCGAGCGCCGCCTCGAGCCGCGGCACCGGAAACCCGTCCACCGGAACGGTTGGCCAATCCTTGCGGCCGGTCAGGCAGCCGGCAAAGATGCGCACGTCATCGGTGTAATTGGCGATGGCGAACGGCACTTCAGCCAGATTGTCGAGCGTCACCGATGGGCGAAACGGCGCAATGATCCACCCGTCATTCTCGGCGATGATGCCGATCGGCGCGATGTGGACGTTTCCCGTCTTGTTGACCGTCGTGATGATCGATTCGCGAATGTATGACATGGTTTAGCGCTCTTTCTTCGCGCGAAGCGTGTGGCCCGCTTCGGCAAGACGGGTGCGATCGGCTTCGGCAGCCGGCGCAGCAACGCCCCATCCCAGAGGCTCGTCCTGCACATAGCGCTTGCCGAGGCGCCACGCGATCTCGGCCTTCATCAGTTCCGCGCCGAGATAGAATGCGTGCGCACCATCCGCCTCAACGCCGAGCCCGGCAAAGAGTTCGAACGCATCCCTGGCAACCGCATGCCCTTTGCCATTGAAGATATGGATGCCGTCCTCGGCTGCCACGATGCGGAAGTTGGCGTCGCGCACCTCGGCCGCCCATGCCTCGATATCCTCGATCGAGGCTGGGAAAGGCTTGCGGTCATGGATCTGCAGCAGCCCGGCGTGATAGCCGCGCGGCAACGCGCCATCCGTGCGGGCGGCCAGCATGACGCGGCGGGCGATATCGTGTTCCTCGATCGTTCGCACCGTGTGCGGGCTGACATGCACGGCAAGCACGTTTCGGATCTGAAGTTCCGAGCAGAGCCCCGCCAGAATGGCGGTAACGCCGGAACTGTCGGCATCGGTCAATTCGGTGAGGTTGCCGGTGCCCATCAGCAATTCGAGGTCGGGCCAGCGGCGGCGCGCCTCGATGAAGCGCCCGAGCGAGGCGGCAAAACCGAAATGGATCGGGTCGAGCACGGGATCGGCGATGAAGACGACCCCGGCCTTTTGCGCTGCCTCGATGGCCCGACCGAGCGAATCCAGATCGCCGGGGGTGGACGGAATCAGCACCACTGTGGCCTCGTGGTCGAAGGCCAGCGGCAACGTGTTCTCATCAAGGCTGAGAAGATAGTCCGCACCGGCGCGCGCGCCGATCGACAATTCGTCCACGCTGGCCGAATCAACACTGACCAGAAATCCCTGTGCCTTCAGCTCGTGCACGGCCTCCGCAAGCAGTGGAAACAGCGTTTCCGGCAGGCAGCCGAGATCGATGACATCGGCGCCGGCCGCGGTCAGCATCCGCGCCCTCGCCACCAGTGCCTCGATCGACAGCATCGGTGCATCGACGATTTCAGCGAAGATGCGCATGTCGTGACGCGAAAGGTCGGGCGGCTGGCCCGCCCGGCCGAGAAAAGCTGGTAGGTCGGCGATCTCGTCGGGGCCGCGTACAAAGGGCACGCCGAAATGGTTCGACAGCTGCTCGATGTTTCCCCGAAAGCGTCCGGGCAGGATGACGCGGTCGGCGTCGCCTGTCAGAGTGAGCCGCCGCTTAATGATGTCTTCGCTCATCAGCGCCGCGACCTTGACGCCAACGTCAATGATCTCCCACGCAAATCCGGTTTCGCCAAGCCCGGCCAGCAGCCTTTCCAGCCGTGCCCTGGCCAGATGGCCAGTAAGAAAGACCAACCGCTCAGCCATGGCTTGCGCGTTCGGCCTGGCGCCGCCTGACCGAGGCTTCGAGATCGGCGAGCGACTCGACCACCTGGGTTCGCTCGAAGCTCTTCAGCTGGTTGGTATTCTCCAGGTCGATCCTGCGCGGATAGACCTTGACCAGCCCATGTGGCGCCATGGTTTCGAGTTCCGGCGCGGTGTCGCAAGCAAAGACGATGGCCGGCACCCGGCATTTTCCCGCCTGGGCAAAGACATTGGTGGCGAGCGTGTCGGAAATGCCGTGCACGCATTTGGCGACCGTATTGGAACTGGCCGGCGCCACCACGACCGTGTGGTAGACGCCATGATAGAATTCGCCGACCGGAATCGCGCTCGCGGTCTTGTCGTGCAGCACGCGCGTCGTCTCGGGGAAATCAAGTTTGAGCTTGTACATGCGCAGCACTTCGTTGGCGGCTTTCGACACGAAGACATCGCAATGTTCGAGTTGGTGAATGAGTGCGAAGCTCTCCGTAAAAAAATGACCGGAACCGGTCAAAACCCATGCCCAGCGCGGCGTATGTAGCTTCGCCATCGGCTAGCCCGCTTTTTTTGCGGGCCGGGCCGAGGCCGCGATCCCGACGCCGGGCAGTTTGCCCGACGCGAGCAGCGCCCCGGCCCCGGCGGCATCCTTCGGGCCGGCGAGATGGAAATCGATGCCGCCGGGCAGCATGGCGGCGAAGCCGGCATCGACGATGCCTCTGGCCGTCAGGCTGTCGATGGTGTCGCTGTCGGAGAATGCGCTGCTCTGCTTGATAAGCAGCAGCGCATCCGTGCCAAGCTTGCCTGCAAGCCAGGCGGCAAGGGAGTCGGAGGTAATGTCCCAGGAGGCCGGAATGTCCGGTGCTGGCAGCGCCAGTGACGACGGCAGCCACACCGGAATCCTCCCCTCGTCCAGCGTTCGCACCATCTCCTCCAGCGACCGTGCCGGCGCCAGCCTTTCGTCTTGATCGAGGATGATATGCCCGAACTGCTCCATGGCGAGGATCGCCATTGAGTGGGCTGCAGTGTCGGAAAAATCCATGCGAGCCTGCGTCTTGCGCACTTGGTCGGCAAACAGGCCACCGCCGGGCACGATGACTATCGGCAGCCTGGAGGCAGCCAGTGCCGCGATCCAGCTCTCCATTTCCGCCGCATGGGCCGTACTGCCGCCGAGCTTGACAATGGTTGGCCTGATGACGTCAGGCCTTTGCTGTCGCGGCTGGGAAACTGCGCTTCGGTCCTTCCGGCCGGCAGAGCCGGAGGCAACGCTGCGGCGCGTCGATTGGCGCTTGCGTTCGATCTCGACTCCGACGCCGCCTGGACCGAGTTCGAGTTTTTCTACCCTTACCGTGACACGCACGACCCGCGGGTTTTCCAGAATGTGCGTCGCCACCTGCTCGGCCAGGGCCTCGCTGAGCTGGATGTGGCCTCGCGCCACGATGGTGCGGATGCCGTCCATGATGATGTCGTAGGAGAACACATGGCGCATGTCTTCGGGATGGTCGGTGACTTGCAGCACGTCGGCGGTCACGTCGAAGCGCACCTTCTGCGCATGGCCGTGCTCGAAGCTGTAAGCACCGATATGGACCGGCAGGACAAAATCCCGCACGAAGATCCTGTCGGTCCCCAGCGTCGGGTCGGCTCCCGGCGAATAGCCTCTCGCCGCCAGCAGGCGATAGTCGACACTCGACGAACCGCCGGCCCGGGGTTGTTCCGGGACCAAATCGCGGATCTGCGAGACCGCCTCGGCGCTGATCGAGCCCGCGCGGCCGAAGTTGCCGCACAGCGCCCCGCGAAAGCCGAGAAAGTCGGGCGCGAAAGGCAACAGGCGTGGAATATCCGGGGCTTCCAATGATCCGCTCAGGCCAACCATGAGACCGAGCGATTTCGCTCGATCGACGAACCCCGGGATACGTTCGGGCGGCAGATGGTCGAGCAGCCGCCCGTTTGCCTTGTTCGCGGTATCGACCATGGCGCCATGGAAGCGATGTCTGCCAAATAAAGGCAGAAGCTCGAAATCCGGCGCCAGATCGGCGAAAAGCACGGCGATCAGCTTCGTTCGCGCGGCGAGCGGCTCGAGCGCCTCCGCGCAGGCGAAGACATTTGTCGACGGGAAAAAGCCGATCTTGACGTAATCGACGCCGGTCGTCGCGATCTCTTCGGCCTTGGCGCGGATCGTTTCGGGCTCCATCGGCAGGTCACCACAGACCGCGCTGACCGGGGCTCGGCCAGCGATGAGCCAAAGCGTCTTGCGGATGGCCTCCGTGGATACCGCACCCAGCGCTCCCGCCTTCGGATCCTTCAGGTCAATGATGTCGACGCCGCCTGAAAGCGCGATCTCCGCCTCGTCGACGCCGGTGACGCTGCCCAGCATTCTGGTCATTTGAACAGTTTCTCCAGGCTGGAGGAGGCCGCGATCTTTTCGGCGGCCGCAGCATGCCCGCCACGAAGGCGAGGGATCAGGGCAGGCGCGAAAAGTCGGCCTGCAGGGTTTGATAAATCTTGCGGGTCAGCTAAGTTCATCACGGGCACCTTGACTTCGCGCCGATCCGACAACAATCGGACTTTAGCGCAAGAACGGGTAATTTTATCGATGACGAGCGCGGTGCCGGGCACTCTCGCGGCCTTTTTGTGCCTTTTTTCCTTGACCGTCAACGTTACGGACGCGCCAGCCCAGGAAACGACGGCGAAGCCGGAAAAAAAGATAACCGAAATCAAGATAGGCTATTTGCGCGCCTACGCGCCGCAACTGACGCTTTCCCTGCTCGACCTGCCGCCGCGTGACGAAGGTGTCGCCGGCGCCAATGTGGCAATTGGCGACAATAATACGACCGGAAAGTTCACCAACCAGAAATTCAGCCTCGACGTAACCGAGATAAAGCCGGAAGCCGGCGCGGTTCAGGCATTCAATGATCTGATAGCCAAAGGCGACCGCTATGTGGTCGCGGACCTCCCGGCTAGGCAATTGCTGTCGATTGCCGATATCGCCCGTGACAAGGGCGTGCTGATCTTCAACGTCGGCGCCACCGACGACAGCCTGCGCGAAGACGACTGCCGCATCAATATTTTCCATGTCGCGCCGACGCGGAGCATGCTTGCCGACGCGCTGGCGCAGTATCTCGTGGTGAAGAAATGGTCGAATTGGGTGCTGCTCTACGGTTCGCATGAGCAGGATCATCTCTATGCGGACGCGTTGCGCCGCGCGGCAGCCCGTTTCGGCGGCCAGATCGTCGCCGAGAAGGAATTCAAGGACACCGGCACCGCTCGCCGCACAGACACCGGCGCCACGCAAATACAGCAGCAGATTTCCGTGTTCACGCAAGACATGCCGGAGCATGACGTGCTGCTTGTCGCCGATGAAAGCGAGGTGTTCGGGACCTACGTGCCGTACCGCACGTGGACGCCGCGGCTGGTCGCCGGCACGGCCGGGCTTGTCGCATCGTCCTGGCATCCCGCGAGTGAACAATGGGGCGGCATCCAGATGCAGAGCCGCTTCCTGAAGACGACGGGCCGGCGAATGCTTTCCAGGGACATGTCGGCATGGACGGCGGTGCGGGCGATCGGCGAAGCCACCACGCGTACCAATGGCGACGATCCGAAGAAGATCAGCGACTACATCCGCTCGGACGATTTCTCGGTCGCCGCCTTCAAGGGACAAAAGCTGACCTTCCGCAAATGGAACCTCCAGCTTCGCCAGCCGATCCTGCTCGGCGATACCAAATCGGTCGTTTCGACATCGCCACAGCAGGGTTACCTCCACCAGGTCTCTGAGCTTGATACGCTCGGCGTCGATCAGCCGGAAACGAAATGTGTCCTTAAATAGAAACAATCGGGAGGAATTTGCGTGCAGAGACGAGCTTGCGCACTCGCCATCCTCACAGCCGGCTTCATGGCTGATCCGGCATCGGCCTATACAGCCTATGTCTCCAACGAGAAAGACAACACGATGACCGTCGTCGACACGGCGACAATGCAGGTGGTCAAGACCGTCGAAGTCGGCCAGAGACCGCGCGGCATCACCATCTCGCGTGACGGCAAGTTCATCTATTTGTGCGCCAGCGACGACGATACGATCGAAATCATCGACACCGCGTCGCTGCAGATCGTCGGTACGCTGCCCTCCGGCCCCGATCCTGAATTGTTCGTGCTTTCGCCGGACGGCAAGACGCTTTACGTCGCCAACGAGGACGACAATCTCGTCACCGCGGTCGATGTCGAGAGTAAGGAGGTCACGAGCGAGATTCCCGTTGGCGTGGAACCGGAAGGCATGGCCGTCAGCCCCGACGGCAAAACCATGGTCAACACCTCCGAAACCACCAGCATGGCGCATTTCATCGACACCAGTAGCCATGAGGTAACCGACAATGTGCTGGTCGACACGCGACCGCGCTTCGCGCAATTCAAGCCCGACGGATCACAGGTCTGGGTCAGCGCTGAGGTCGGCGGCACCGTAAGCGTCATCGACAATGCCAAACGCGAGGTGGTCAAGAAGATCCAGTTCGCGATTACGGGATTGCGGGCCGAAACCATCCAGCCGGTCGGCCTCGCCATTAGTGCCGACGGCAAGAAAGCCTATGTCGCGCTCGGCCCGGCGAATCATGTCGCCGTGATCAACACCGAAACCTACGAGGTGGAAAAATACATCCTCGTCGGCCAGCGCGTCTGGCATCTGGATTTCACCCCCGATCAGAAGACATTGATAACCACGAACGGCAATTCCAACGACATCACTTTCATCGATACGGCGACCGATGAGCCGGTCCAATCGGTCACCGTGGGCCAGCAGCCCTGGGGCGTGGCCATTTCGCCCAGATAGAAGACAGTGATTATCGGGAAGCCAAGGAACTTCGAGTGGGACCAAAGACGATCGAGCGCGCTAGATAAGCAGCACGTCGTGAGGAGCCATCCGGCATGCAGCATGTGAGGACAAGCGGACCAGGAGATGAGGTGGCGGCACTCGATGTTGCCGGCGTCAGCCATTCCTATGGTTCGAAGCGGGCGCTCAACAATGTCTCATTCTCGATCGCGCCAGCGACTTTCACCGTTCTGCTCGGCCTCAACGGGGCAGGCAAGACAACCTTGTTCTCGCTGATCAGCCATCTTTACGACACGCGCCGGGGATCGATCCACATCTTCGGTCACGACGTCAGCCGCGCTTCCGGCGAAGCGCTCAGGCGTGTCGGCATCGTGTTCCAGGCACGCACGCTCGACCTTGATCTGAGCGTCTACCAGAACCTCTCCTACCACGCCTCGCTGCATGGCATTGGAGGACGCGAAGCTCGGAAGCGTATTTCCGCGCTGCTCGAGATAGTCGACATGCAAGGCCGCCAGCATGACAAGGCACGCAGCCTTTCCGGCGGCCAGATGCGGCGCATCGAGATCGCGAGGGCGCTGCTCCACCGCCCGTCCCTGCTCCTGCTCGACGAGGCGACTGTCGGTCTCGACATCCAGTCGCGCGCGGGCATTCTCGCCACCATCCGCAAGCTCGTCGAAACCGAGGGCATTGGCGTGCTGTGGGCGACGCATCTGATCGACGAGGTTGAAGACGGCGACGATGTCGTCGTGCTGCGGCAGGGCGAACTGGTCGCCAACGGCAAGGTGTCCGATGTCGTCAGGACGAGCGGTGCCGGTTCGATCCGCGACGCCTTTTCGAGGCTCAGTCGTATCGAAGCAGCCGGCATCGCGGAGATATCGCCATGAGCGCTCCCGCAATGCCCGAAAAAGTCGCCGGCATCATGCCGGCGAGATCCGAGAGGTTCGGCCTCCGCCACTACCTCACCTGCCTCAAAGGCGTCGTCCTGAGGGAATGCCTGCGCTTCCTGCACCAGCGCGAGCGCTTCATTTCCTCGCTGGTTCGGCCGCTCGTCTGGCTGTTTATTTTTGCCGCCGGATTCCGGCAGGTACTCGGCGTATCGATCATCCCACCCTACAAGACCTATGTGCTCTACGAGGTCTACATCACGCCGGGTCTGTGCGGCATGATCCTGCTGTTCTCGGGCATGCAGTCCTCGCTGTCGATGGTCTACGACCGCGAGATGGGCAACATGCGCACCCTGCTGGTCAGCCCGTTCCCCCGCTGGTTCCTGCTGGTGTCGAAGATGCTCGCCGGGGTCGCCGTATCGATCGCACAGGTCTACGCGTTCCTGATCGTTGCCTGGTTCTGGGGCGTCAAGGCACCGCCGCTCGGCTATGTCTATGTGCTACCGGCGCTGTTCCTGTCGGGCATGATGCTTTGCGCGCTCGGCATGCTTTTATCCTCGATGATCAAGCAGCTCGAGAACTTCGCCGGCATCATGAACTTCGTCATCTTCCCCGGCTATTTCGCTTCTCCGGCACTCTACCCCTTGTGGCGCATCCAGGAGGCGAGCCCACTGCTTTACAAGATCTGCCTCGCCAATCCGTTCACCTATGCCGTCGAACTGATCCGCTTCGCCTTCTATGGACAGATTGATTGGCTGTCGCTGGGCGTCGTCGCCGGCTGCACTCTGCTGTTCCTGGGCGCCGCCATCATCGCCTACGACCCTTCGCGCGGCCTGATGAGCCGCAAACAGGACACGGGAGAAAATGGCTGATGGCACGGATGAGCCTCATTCGCAGCCTGGTCGTGATTGCCACGCTCGTGCCGATCGCGAACGCCAATGCGGAGAATACCGATCCGGACTGGCCCTGTATGCAGCGCAAGGTGCCGCAGCTCTCGCTCGGCCAGGTCTGGAACGGGCCGAACCTTCCGCCTGCGGCGAAGGACTGGTCGAAGGATTCCGCCGTCTCCGCCCTGGTCGACGAGGTCGCGGCCCGGCGGCTGCCGATTGCCGAAGCCCAGAAGAAGATCAAGGATTTTGCCGCCTCCCTGCCGGCCGGGCAGCTAGTGCCGAAAACGGCGATGCTGGTGCAGGGTATGTTCGATCACATGGACGCCGAGCGTTCGCACGTGATCTCAGGCATTTCCCGTTACGCCCACAAGCAGCTCAAAATGGCCGCTGAGTTGCGCAAGCAAGCGTCCGACGTCGATGCGTTGCGTGCAAAACCCGATGCGGATCCGGACGAAATCGAACGGCGAACCGAGCAGCTGAATTTCGCGACGCGAATTTTCAACGAACGCGCGCAATCGCTGACTTACGTCTGTGACGTGCCGACGATAATCGAGCAGCGGCTTTATCAACTGTCCAAGACAGTTTCGGAAACGCTCGCCGCGAAGAAATAAAAAGACCCGCGTCGAAAGGCGCGGCCGCTCATGTCCCCCGGCCGGGCAGCACGCGCCAGCGCTGCACGAAGTAGCCGGGATGCGTCTCCATCCACTGGGCCACCAGCGGCTGAGCCTGCATGAAGGCAGTCCCAGGATTCATCGCCAGACCGTCCACCATTTGTTCGCGCTGCTCACAGGTCTGCGGCACATCCGTCAGGCAGACCATCATAACGAGCGTGTAAAGCATTGCCCCTTACCCCCATCGAAGTCCCGAACCCCATGCCCGGGACATTTCCGAGACACCGGAATTACGGTCGCGGCCTTGAGCCGTC
Organism: Mesorhizobium sp. M00.F.Ca.ET.216.01.1.1; assembly: GCF_004010325.2. GTDB lineage: Bacteria > Pseudomonadota > Alphaproteobacteria > Rhizobiales > Rhizobiaceae > Mesorhizobium. Next base: position 62,417 of record NZ_SADR02000015.1, on the reverse strand, counting down.
ATTGCCCGTCTTCGCCGGCGTCTACCTTGTCTGCAGGGTTCGCTGCCCAACCAACTGGCTTACAGGTGTGAAAGGACGTGCCCCCGCTCTTTTCGCAGTGCAACATAACATACGAGGCCGTCCAGCGCTATTGGTTGCGGGCGTTCTCCACCCCTTCTTGGAGCTATCTCGCACGATCTTTGGCGTTCGGTATGTCAAGCGTTTCACTCCGGGTTGATTATTGTGTCCGTGCAGCTTCATTCCACTCTGGCGTGCGGATAGAGCTTACCGAACAGGGGTAGGTACATCGCCCCCTTGCGCATAAGGAAATCGTGGAACGTCGCCATGGCCGGCGAGATCGCGTGATCGGTGCGCATCACCGAAAACCATTGCCGGCGGATCGGCATGCCGACAACGTCGAGGATGACGAGCCGGCCGGCTTCGGTTTCCGCAGCGATGGTGTGGGCAGAGATGAAGGCGATGCCGAGACCGGCCATCACCGCCTGCTTGATCGTCTCGTTCGAGCCCATCTCGACGCCGAGATCGTCGATGCGGCCGGGCACGTCGCTCAGGAATATCTCCAGCGAAATGCGCGTGCCGGAGCCGGGTTCACGAATGAGGAAATGCTCTTCGGCGATCCGTTCTTTGGAGATGTCGCGTGCCGACGCCAGCGGGTGTTCGGGCGGCGCGATGATGACCAGCGGGTGATCGCCGAAGACCGAAGCACGCACTGGGACTTCCTTCGGCGGGCGTCCCATCAGCGCGATGTCGATGTCGTGATTCTTCAGATTGTCGACCGTTTCGGCGCGATTGCCGATGGCAAGCCTCATGTCGATATCCCGGTGCTCCTTCATGAAGGCAGCCATGAGCCGCGGCGCGAAATATTTGGCGGTGGAAACGACGCCGAGCCTCAAGCTGCCGGTGCGCACGCCCTTGATCGCGTCCATCTTGTCTTCGAGCAGACGAAGCCGCTCCTCGATAGCCTGCGCCGTCTCGACAAACGCCAACCCTGCGGCAGTGGGACGCATGCCGTCCGACGTCCGGTCGAACAAGGCCAGTTGGAACTCCTCCTCCACTTGTCGCAACTGGATCGTCACCGCTGGGGGAGACAGACCTAACACCTTGGCCGCGCTGACAATTTTTCCGTGGCTGATGATTGCCTGAACGGTCTTGAATTGCTTGAGCGTGAGGTTTCTCATACCGCATACTAAAATTTTTTTACCGGCAAAGTAAAGTTATTGAATTTTACTTATTCGATGTCGTTTGTTTTCATCTCCCAGTCCGGCCGATCCGAGGAGATGCGGCTGGATCGGGAGGTTACGATGCCAGCGGCAACGCTCGACGCTTTTCTGAACTCCTATCTTGGCCCGCCGGACGAACTGCGCTCCGCGGTCGTAGCGACCGTCCGTCAGCTGACGCAGGCTGCCACCAAGGTCCGCAACACCATCAATCAAGGGGTGCTCGGCACCGCCTTTGCCGGGACCCGCGGCGCCAATGCCGACGGTGATGTCCAGAAGGACCTCGACATCTTCGCCGACGACATCTTCCTCGACGCCATGCGCCAGGCTCCGGTCGCGTTCTATGCCTCCGAGGAACTGGAACAGCCGGTCCTGCTTGACGGGCAAGCGCCTCTCGCCATCGCCATCGACCCGCTCGACGGCTCTTCCAACATCGATACCAACGTGTCGATTGGAACGATCTTCTCGCTCCTCCCTGCGACTGGCGCGCCGGATGGAAATCCGGCCGCCTCTTTCTTGCAGGCAGGCGTGAACCAGTTGGGCGCCGGTTTCTTCATCTACGGACCGCAGCTGGCGCTCGTTCTGTCGCTCGGCAGCGGCACGCATGTCTTCGTTCTCTCGACCAGGCTCGGCACCTTCGTCCAGGCCTACGAGAGCCGGATCATCCCGCAGCGCACCCAGGAATTCGCCATCAACGCCGCCAACTACCGGCACTGGGACGAAGCCGTGCGGCTCTATATCGACGACTGCCTGGAAGGCACCGAAGGCCCACGCGAGAAGGATTTCAACATGCGCTGGATCGCCTCCCTGGTCGCCGACTGCTATCGCATATTGATGCGCGGCGGCGTGTTCCTGTATCCGGGCGACCAGCGCAAGGGTTACCGGCAGGGGCGGCTGCGCCTCGTCTACGAGGCCAACCCGATCGCCTATCTCATCGAACAGGCGGCCGGCGCCGCCACCGATACGATTACCCGCATCCTCGAAATCGAGCCCGAGAGCCTGCATCAGCGCGTGCCCATGGTTTTCGGATCGGCGCGGGAAGTCGCGCGTATCACCCGCTACCACACCGAGCCCAGCGCCATCGGCGAGCGTGCACCGCTGTTCAGCCGCCGCGGCCTTTTCAGGGCCTGAGCAGCACGATGTCGGCAAAGCACCCCATCATCACCATCACCGGGTCGTCAGGCGCAGGCACCACCTCGGTCAAGCGCATCTTCGAGCTGATCTTCCGGCGTGAAAACATCGAAGCAGCCTTCATCGAAGGCGATGCCTTTCACCGCTACGACCGCGCCGCGATGAAGGCAAAGGTGGCTGCGGAGGAGAAGGCGGGCAACCCGAACTTCACCCACTTCCATGCCGACGCCAATGAACTCGAAATCCTTGAAGAGGTGTTCGAGGAATATGGCCGCCGGGGAACCGGAAAGACCCGCACCTACATCCATGACGAGGACGAGGAAAAGCAGTACGGCACGCCGCCGGGAAGTTTTACCGAATGGCGCGAATTCGCTCCGAGCGACCTGCTCTTCTACGAAGGCTTGCATGGCTGCGTCGTCACCGACAAGATCAACCTGGCCAGGCACGCCGACCTCAAGATCGGCGTGGTGCCGGTCATAAATCTCGAATGGATCCAGAAGATCCATCGCGACCGTGCAACGCGCGGCTATTCCACCGAAGCCGTGATGGACGTGATCCTGCGCCGCATGCCGGACTATGTACGCTACATCGTCCCGCAATTCTCGCAGACTGCCATCAACTTCCAGCGCGTGCCGATCGTCGACACGTCCAACCCGTTCATCGCGCGATGGATTCCGACGCCCGACGAATCGATGCTGGTCATCCGCTTCGCCAATCCTCGCGGCATCGATTTCCCTTACCTGCTTTCGATGATCCACGACTCGTTCATGTCGCGGCCGAATTCCATTGTGGTGCCAGGCAACAAGCTCGACCTCGCCATGCAGCTGATCCTGACGCCGCTCATCCTGCAATTGATCGAACGCAAGAAACGTGTGTCGTGAGGAGGACGCCATGACCAGCCAAGTAGCCCTGAAGTCTGTCGCCGCCGTCGTCTCGGATCGCGACATGGCGAACGCCATTCGCGCACTGGCGATGGACAGCGTCCAAAAGGCAAATTCCGGACATCCGGGCATGCCGATGGGCATGGCCGATGTCGCCACGGTGCTGTTCAGCCGCTTCATAAATATCGATCCGTCGGTGCCGGACTGGCCCGATCGCGACCGCTTTGTGCTTTCAGCAGGGCACGGCTCGATGCTGCAATATGCACTGCATTATCTGCTCGGCTACGAAGACATGCCGATCGAGGAATTGCGGCGGTTTCGCCAGCTGGGCAGCCGTACCGCCGGACATCCGGAATATGGCCATGCGCTTGGTGTCGAGACGACGACCGGGCCTCTCGGGCAAGGCATTTCGACCGCCGTTGGCATGGCGCTGGCGGAGCGCATGCTTGCTGCCCGCCACGGCGCCGATCTCGTCGACCACTATACCTACGTGATCGCCGGCGACGGCTGCCTGCAGGAAGGCATCAGCCACGAGGCGATCGACCTTGCCGGTCACCTGAAGCTCTCCCGCCTGATCGTCTTCTGGGACGACAATGCGATCTCGATTGACGGACCGACTTCGCTGTCGACATCGATGGACCAACCGGCAAGGTTCAAAGCCGCCGGATGGTATGTCCAGTCGGTGGATGGCCACGACATGGAAGCCGTCGCTGCGGCAATCGAAGCAGCGCAGCTGTCGGATCGGCCGTCCCTGATCGCCTGCCGCACGGTAATCGGCAAGGGCGCACCCAATCTCGGCGGTTCGGAGAAGACGCATGGCGCACCGCTCGGCGATGCGGAGATCGCCGCGACGCGCGAGAACATCGGCTGGGCCTACGCACCGTTCGAGGTGCCGGACGACATCCTTTTCGCCTGGCGAGAAGTTGCCGGCCGCGGCCAAGCGGCGCGGCGTGCCTGGGAGCAGCGGCTTGCTGCCTCGCCGCAGCGCGAGGCCTTCGACAGCGCGATCGCCGGCAACCTCCCTGATGCGGTCTTCGAAGTCCTCGGCGCTTTCCGCAACGAACATGTCGAGAAGGCGACCAAGGTTGCAACACGCAAAGCCTCCGAAATGGCGCTCGCTGCGATCAACGGCGCAACCGACCTGACGGTCGGCGGCTCCGCCGATCTGACGCATTCGAACCTGACGATCACCAAGGGCATGGATCGCATAGCGCCGAGCGACTATGCCGGCCGCTACATCCACTATGGCATCCGCGAGCACGGCATGGCCGCAGCCATGAACGGCATCGCACTGCATGGCGGCTTCGTGCCTTATGGCGGCACGTTCCTGTGCTTCACCGACTATGCACGCGGCGCGATGCGGCTCTCGGCGCTGATGGGCCAACGCGTCATCTACGTGATGACGCATGACTCCATCGGTCTCGGCGAGGACGGCCCGACCCACCAGCCGGTCGAGCACCTGGCTATGCTGCGGGCCACGCCCAACCTCAACGTCTTCCGTCCGGCCGACATCATCGAAACGGCGGAGTGCTGGGAGCTGGCGCTGAAGAGCAAGAACCGGCCGAGCGTGCTGGTGCTCTCGCGCCAGAACCTGCCGATGCTGCGCCAGGCACACGGCGACGAGAACCGGTCCAGCCAAGGCGCCTACATCCTGCGCGAGCCATCCGGGCATCGCGCCGTGACGCTGATGGCCACCGGCTCGGAGGTCGAGATTGCCGTTGCCGCCGCCGAACGCCTGGAAATCGAGCACGGCGTCGCCGCCGCGGTCGTCTCGATGCCGTGCTGGGAGCTTTTCGAGGCGCAGGACGCCGACACCCGCAAGGCCGTTCTCGGCTCGGCGCCGCGCATCGCCGTCGAAGCCGCGGCGCGGCTTGGCTGGGACCGCTGGATCGGCGACACCGGCGCCTTCGTTGGCATGGCCGGTTTCGGCGCCAGCGCCCCTGCCCCGGATCTCTACCGGCATTTCGACATCACATCCGAAGCCGTCGCGGCAGCGGCGCTGAAGCTCATCATCTAGGAGGACCCACCATGGCCCGCATCACCCTTCGCCAGCTTCTCGACCATGCCGCCGAGCACGGTTATGGCGTGCCGGCATTCAACATCAACAACATGGAACAGGGGCTTGCCATCATGGAGGCGGCCAGGGCCTGCGACGCGCCGGTCATCATCCAGGCCTCGCGCGGCGCCCGCTCCTATGCCAACGACATCATGCTGGCGAAGATGATGGAGGCGTTGACCGAAATCCACCCGGCCATTCCGCTATGCATCCATCAGGATCACGGCAACAACGAAGCCACCTGCCTTTCGGCAATCCGCCATGGCTTCACCTCGGTGATGATGGACGGGTCATTGATGGCGGACGCCAAGACGCCGGCCAGCTACGACTACAACGTCGCCATCACTGAGCGTGTCGCGCGCATGGCGCATTGGGTCGGCGCTTCCGTCGAAGGCGAGCTCGGTGTGCTCGGCTCGCTGGAAACCGGCCAGGGTGAGGCCGAGGACGGTCACGGCGCCGAAGGCGCGCTTTCCCACGACCAGCTTTTGACCGATCCCGATCAGGCGGTCGACTTCGTGGCCGCCACCCGGGTCGACGCGCTGGCGATCGCCTGCGGGACCTCGCATGGCGCCTACAAGTTCACCCGCAAGCCGGACGGCGGCATCCTGGCCATGCAGGTGATCGAGGCGATCCACGAAAAGCTGCCGAACACCCATCTGGTCATGCATGGCTCTTCCTCGGTGCCGCAGGAACTGCAGGACATCATCAACAAGTATGGCGGCGAGTTGCCCCAGACCTTTGGTGTTCCCGTCGAGGAGATCGAGCGCGGCATCCGCTACGGCGTGCGCAAGGTCAACATCGATACCGATTGCCGCATGGCCATGGCCGGGCAGTTCCGCCGCGTGGCAATTCAGGACCCGCGCGAATTCGATCCGCGCAAATTCCTGAAACCCGCCATGGACGCCTTGCGCGACCTTTGCCGCGATCGCTTCGAACGCTTCGGCACCGCGGGCAACGCCTCGAAGATCAGGGTCATTGCCATGGACGAGATGGCGAAACGTTACGCCGCGGGAAAACTCGACCCGCACATCACAACCGCGAAAGCCGCCTGAGCGGCGGTCCACCAAAAAAGGAAAGGACCAGTGCCATGGCCAACAAATCCGAAACCGTCACCGGCAAGGACCGCTACAGATCCGGCGTCATGGAATACAAGAAGATGGGCTATTGGGAGCCCGACTACGAGCCGAAGGACACCGACATCATCTCTGTGTTCAGGATCACGCCGCAGGATGGCGTCGACCCGATAGAGGCCGCTGCCGCCGTCGCCGGCGAATCCTCGACCGCAACCTGGACGGTGGTCTGGACTGACCGGCTCACAGCGACCGAAAAATACCGCGCCAAGGCCTATCAGGTCGACCCGGTGCCGAACGCGCCTGGACAGTATTTCGCCTATATCGCCTATGACCTCGACCTCTTCGAGCCGGGTTCGATCGCCAATCTTTCGGCGTCGATCATCGGCAACGTTTTCGGCTTCAAGCCGTTGAAGGCACTGCGGCTCGAAGACATGCGTTTTCCAGTCGCCTATGTGAAGACCTTCCAGGGTCCGGCGACGGGCATCGTCGTCGAGCGCGAGCGCCTCGACAAGTTTGGCCGCCCGCTGCTCGGCGCCACCGTAAAGCCGAAGCTCGGCCTCTCGGGCCGCAATTACGGTCGTGTGGTCTACGAGGCGCTGAAGGGCGGGCTCGATTTCACCAAGGACGATGAGAACATCAACTCGCAGCCCTTCATGCATTGGCGCGAGCGTTTTCTCTACTGCATGGAGGCCGTCAACAAGGCACAGGCCGAGACGGGCGAGGTCAAGGGGACCTATCTCAACGTCACCGCAGCGACCATGGAGGACATGTACGAACGTGCCGACTTCGCCAAGGAGCTCGGCTCCAACATCGTCATGATCGACCTGGTCATCGGCTACACCGCAATCCAGTCGATGGCGAAATGGGCGCGCAGGAACGATATGATCCTGCACCTTCATCGCGCCGGCCATTCGACCTACACGCGCCAGAAGAGCCACGGCGTTTCCTTCCGCGTCATCGCCAAATGGATGCGGCTTGCCGGCGTCGACCACATCCATGCCGGTACCGTCGTCGGCAAGCTGGAAGGTGATCCGGCGACGACCAAGGGCTATTACGATGTCTGCCGCGACGACTTCAACCCGAAGCGGCTCGAAAACGGCATCTTCTTCGACCAGCACTGGGCATCGCTCAACAAGCTGATGCCGGTGGCATCCGGCGGTATCCATGCCGGCCAGATGCACCAGCTTCTCGACCTGCTCGGCGAGGACGTGGTGCTGCAGTTCGGCGGCGGCACCATTGGCCATCCGATGGGAATCGCCGCTGGCGCCACGGCCAACCGGGTGGCTCTCGAATGCATGATCCTCGCCCGCAACGAGGGCCGCGATTATGTGCGGGAAGGGCCTGAGATTCTCGAGCACGCCGCCCGGTCATGCTTGCCGCTGCGACAGGCACTCGATGTCTGGAAGGACGTGACCTTCAACTACGCCTCGACCGATACGCCGGACTTTGTCCCGGTGGCAACGGCTGCTGAATAAGGAGATCGACAATGCGTATCACCCAAGGCGCCTTTTCCTTCCTGCCCGACCTGACCGACGACCAGATTCGGTCTCAGGTGCAGTACTGCATCGACAACAAATGGGCTGTCAGCCTGGAATTCACCGACGACCCGCATCCGCGCAACATCTATTGGGATATGTGGGGCCACCCGATGTTCGACAATCCCGATGCGGCGGCGCTGATCATGGAGCTGAACGCGTGCCGCAAGGCCTACGGCGACCGCTACATCCGCGTCGTCGCCTTCGACGCCTCGCACGGCTGGGAATCGGTGAAGCTCTCCTTCATCGTCAACCGCCCGGCCGAAGAACCCGGCTACCGGCTCGAACGGCAGGAGGCGGCGGGCCGCATGATCCGCTACACTACCAAGCCCTATGCGGCGGACAGGCCGGCGGGAACCAGGTACGGCTGAACGTCAGGAGAATGCGATGTCGGCGCCAGCTTTGGCCGAAACGGAACTGCCCGCAAACGCCGCCCCGGCGGCGATCGACCTGCGCGAGGAATTCGAAAGTTCCGGCGTCAAGGACGTTCTGGCCGAGCTCGACCGCGAGCTGATCGGGCTCGCCCCGGTCAAGAAACGCATTCGCGAGACGGCGGCACTGCTGCTGGTCGAGCGGGCGCGGCGGCGCATGGGCCTCGCCCACGACACACCAACGCTACATATGAGCTTCACCGGCAATCCCGGCACCGGCAAGACCACTGTCGCGCTGCGCATGGCCGACCTGCTGCATCGGCTGGGTTATATCCGCAAGGGCCACCTGGTATCGGTGACGCGCGACGACCTGGTCGGCCAGTATATCGGCCACACCGCGCCCAAGACCAAGGAGATCCTCAAGAAGGCGATGGGCGGGGTGCTGTTCATCGACGAGGCCTATTATCTCTACCGGCCGGAGAACGAGCGCGACTACGGCCAGGAGGCGATCGAGATCCTGCTGCAGGTGATGGAGAACCAGCGCGACGATCTCGTGGTCATCCTTGCCGGCTACGCGCAGCGGATGGACCGCTTCTTCGAGAGCAATCCGGGATTTCGTTCCCGCATCGCCCACCACATTGACTTTCCGGATTATACGGACGAGGAACTGCTCAGGATCGCCGGAAAGATGCTCGACCAGCAGAATTACCTGCTCGACGATATGGCAGCAGCCGCAATGGCCGACTACATCGCAAGACGGCGCGCGCAGCCGCATTTCGCCAACGCCCGCTCGATCCGCAACGCGCTCGACCGGGCACGGCTGCGGCAGGCAAACCGCTTGTTTGAAAGCGCCAAAGGACCGCTCGACGCCAAGGCGCTGTCGACGATCTCGGCTGAAGATATCACCGCCAGCCGGGTCTTTGCGCTAAAACCAAGGGAAGGAGAAAGCAAATGACGCGAAAAACCATCATCGCCCCTTCCGTTCTGTCATCGGACTTCTCGCGACTCGGCGACGAGATCGAAGCTGTCGTCCAGGCGGGTGCCGACTGGATCCATCTCGACGTCATGGACGGCCATTTCGTGCCCAACATCACCTTCGGTCCGCCGGTGATCAAGGCGATCCGTGATCGAACGGACAAGGTCTTCGACTGCCATCTGATGATCGCACCAGCCGACCCCTATCTCGCCGCCTTCGCCGACGCCGGCTGTGACATCATCACGGTGCATGCCGAGGCCGGGCCGCATCTCGACCGTTCGCTGCAGGCGATCAAGAACCTTGGCAAGAAGGCCGGCGTGTCGCTGAACCCATCGACGCCCGAAAGCGTTATCGAATATGTGCTCGACCGGCTCGATCTGGTGCTCCTGATGACGGTCAACCCGGGTTTCGGCGGCCAGGCTTTCATCTCGGCGGTCGTCGACAAGATCAGGCGAGTCAAGGCGCTGGTCGGTCACCGCCCGATCGACATCGAGATCGACGGTGGCATCACGCCCGAGACCGCCCCCCTGGTCACCGCGGCCGGCGCCAATGTGCTGGTCGCCGGCTCGGCCGTCTTCAAGGGTGGCACCGAGGCTGCCTATCGCGCCAATATCGGCGCCATCAGACAGGCCGCAGACGGAGCAATCCGAAAAGCCGCGTAGACCATTTCCTCGGAGGACGAAAATGGCAGCAATCCCACCTGTCTGCGATTTCGGCTGGCAAGCCATCGATGCCGTTTTGCCCGGCGTCGACGGCAAATCGCATTCGATCTTCGACCACGCCGGTCCGAACGGGCTGGTCGTGGCCTTCATCTGCAATCACTGCCCCTATGTGAAGGCAGTGATTTCACGCATCGTCCGCGATGCCAATGACCTCAAGGCCGAAGGCATCGGCTTTGTCGCGATCAACGCCAACGATGCCGACGCCTATCCTGATGATTCCTTCGACAACATGAAGCTCTTCGCCAAGACGAACGGCTTTACTTTCCCTTATCTCCACGACGAGCCCCAGTCGGTGGCGCGTGCCTATGGAGCCGTGTGCACCCCGGATTTCTTCGGGCTCAACAGCGAGTTTACGCTGCAATATCGTGGCCGGCTGGACGCATCGCGACGGGACGCCGGACCGCCCGGACTGAGGCGTGATCTGTTCGAGGCGATGAAACAGGTTGCCCGAACCGGCGACGGACCGCTGGACCAGATTGCTTCGATCGGCTGTTCGATCAAATGGAAGGGGGCCGCATGAACGTCGGCGCAGGCAGGCCGTTTCGATCGCCGAAGGCGATCCTGTTTGATCTGGACGGCACGCTGGTCGATTCGGCGGCCGATTTGACGGCCGCCGTCAACGAGTTGCTGGCCAGCCGCGATCTGCCGGCGCTGCGCCTGGATCAGGTCAAGGCCATGATCGGCGGCGGCATCAGGAAACTGGTCGAGCGGGCCTTCGCAGCGTCCGGAACGCCGCTCCTCGGCAGCGCGCTCGAAGAGGCCAACCGCGACATGGCGCCGATCTACCGCAGACATCTGACCGGCCTGACAAGGCTGATGCCTGGCGTCAGGGAAGTTCTCACGCACTTCCATTTGAACGGCAAAGCCATGGGCTTGGTGACCAACAAGCCGCAGTTGGCAACGCGCGAAATCCTGCTGCATTTCGGGTTGACGGAATATCTTGGCGCGATCGTCGGCGGCGACGCGGTGACATATCTCAAACCGGCGCCCGACGCTCTGCTGTTGGCCCTCGACCAGCTTGGGGTCGAACCCTATGACGCGCTGATGGTGGGAGACAGCGGCGCCGACGTGGGCGCCGCGCGCGCCGCCGGCATGCCCGTCGTTCTGCTGCGTGGCGGCTACAGCCAGATTCCCGTTGAGGACCTTGGCGCCGACCTTGTTTGCGACAGCCTGCGCGACCTGCCGTCGGCGATGCAGAGGCTGCAAGACGCTGCTTGACCGGCAGCGCCTTGAACCTTGCTTATGCATGTCGTTGTCCCAAAACCGCTGCGCACTTTTGGGCGACACGCATGAAGCGGATGCCGGCCGCGAACAGCCGGCGGAGCCGTGTTACTTGGAGAATTGCTTCAGATAGGCGATGACGTTGGCGACGTCCTCGTCCTTCTTGAGGCCGGGAAACGCCATCTTGGTCCCTTTGACCATGGCCTTGGGGTCGTGAAGGTAGGTCGTCAGCGTGGCTTCGTCCCATTTGACGCCGGACTTTCCGGCCTCGGTCATGGCTGGCGAATAGCTGAACCCCGGATGCGTGCCGGCCGTTCGGCCGATGACGCCGTTCAACGACGGACCGATCTTGTTCTGGTCCTTGTCTGCGACGTGGCAGACCTTGCACTTGGTGAAGACCTTCTCACCCGCCGCGGCATCCTGTGCCTGGGATTGATTGGTAATGAAAGTCGCAACGGACACGACGGCGAAAAATGCGATTGCGCGCATGGCATTTCCTCATTGATCGTCAAGGTGCCCTGGACAATTTGCGCACGCCTTTGCTTTGACCCACCGGCATGCGTCTCTATAAGGCAGAGCGGAATCCGCTCCTCCCATTACGGAGTTGCGGCGCCTGCATCGCTGAAAGCTAGCCGGCAGACGGCGGAAGTCAACCATGCATAGGTGCAGAGGAGCTCGGCTCCGATAGAGTGCCAGCCTGTCCATTCGCCTTTGTTGACGGCTATCGGGCGAACGCGTAGCTTCAAGCCATTCTGGTTTCCCATGGGCACCTCGGGAGACCAGCAAGCGATGATTTCGTCAGGCTCGCGGATCGGGCCCGATCTCGCCAAGCGGGCATCTTTAAGCGCGCAAGAGGTGCTGAATGGATATGGTCGACCTCATATTGACGGTTTGCCTGAGTGCCAATCCGGGCAATTGCCGAGACGAACATCTCTATTTCGAGAGCCGCGGCTCTCTGCTCCAATGCATGGTCCTGGCGCCAACCGAAATCGCGAAATGGTCGCAGGAGCACCCGACCTTAAAGGTCAGGCGCTGGAAATGCGCTTTCCCGAACAAGGACCGAGCGATCTGATCGGCGCCCCTGTTGCAGCCCGGGAGGAGACATCATGATGATTTCGCGTCGGGGAATGCTGCATCTGGCAGCCCTTGCAACAGTCGCGATTCTCGCCTCAAGGCCCGTCACCGCCTTCGCTACAGCCAAGGTTCGCATTGGTGTGCTGAAGTTCGGCACCGTGAGCTGGGCGCTTGATACGCTGAAGCAACACAAGTTCGACGCAGCCAACGGGATCGATCTGGAGATTATCTATTTCGCCGGCGAGGATGCGACCAACGTCGCGATGCTGGCCGGCGCGATCGACATGATCGTGACCGACTGGCTGTGGGTCTCGCGCCAGCGCTCGGAGGGCAGCGATGTCACATTGGCCCCCTATTCGACCGCCGTCGGGGCGATCATGGTGAAGCAGGAATCGCCGATCCGCACGATCGCCGACCTCAAGGGAAAGAAGATCGGCGTCGCCGGCGGCCCTCTCGACAAAAGCTGGCTGCTGATACAGGCGCTGGCCAGGCGCGATCACGGTCTAGACCTGCCGGCAACCAGCGACATCGTCTTTGGCGCGCCGCCGCTGATCTCGGAAAAGGCAATTCAGGGCGAACTCGATGCGGTGCTCAATTTCTGGCATTTTTGCGCCCGGCTCGAGGCCAACGGCTTTCGTCGGTTGGTCGGCGCGGAGGATGCGGCGAGAGCGCTCGGAGCCTCGGGCGCCGTGTCGGCGCTCGGCTATGTTTTCCATGATAAATGGGCGAACGAAAACCCGGACGCCGTCCGCGGCTTCCTCAAGGCTTCCGCGCAGGCCAGGGATTTGCTGACCAGATCCGACGACGAATGGCTGCGCCTGGCCCCGATTGTCCGCGCAGAAGGCGAGGAACTGGCAAAACTGCGTGACCGCTATCGTGAGGGCATCCCCAGACGGCCGGTCGCAGAGGAGGCCGCCGACGCCGGTAGGCTCTATCACGTGCTGGCCGAGATCGGCGGCGAAAAGCTGGTCGGCAGCGCGCCGGAAATGGCGCCCGGCACGTTCTGGCAGGAACTCCTGAAATGACCACGCCGGACACCGGCGATCGGATGCGCGGCGCCGCGGCCGACATGTCCGGCCAACCCAGCCCTGCAACGGCGCTGATACCTGTGCTGACGGTAGCGCTCTCTCTTTTCGGGCTTTGCCTGCTGTGGGCCTTTGCGGCAAATGCTTGGCAAAGCCGTGCTTTTCCAGGGCCTGGCAAGGTCTGGCAGGTTTTGCTCAGGGAGGCGGCGAGCGGCGATCTTTTCTACCATCTCGGCGCGACGCTTAGCCGGGTTGCGGCGGCATACGTCGTCGCGATGGTTATCGGCTCGGTCATCGGCGTTCTCCTCGGCAGCTACCGGGGCGCGGACCGGTTCTTCAGTCCCTGGGTGATCCTGTTTCTCAACATTCCCGCGCTGGTGGTCATCGTGCTGGCCTACATCTGGTTCGGCCTCAACGAGGCGGCGGCGATAGGCGCGGTTGCCGTGAACAAGATCCCGAATGTCGTGGTGACCATGCGCGAGGGCGCCAGGGCACTTGATCCGAGTTACGCCGAGATGGCCGCCGTCTACCGCTTCGGTCCCCTCGACCGCATCCGCCACGTCCTGCTGCCGCAACTGCAGCCCTATCTGGCCGCGGCCTCGCGATCGGGCATCGCCCTCATCTGGAAGATCGTCCTGGTGGTCGAACTGCTCGGCCGCTCCAATGGTGTCGGCGTCCAGATCTATGTCAATTTCCAACTCTTCGACGTCGCCGCCATTCTTGCCTATACGCTGGCGTTCGTGGCGGTAATGCTTGTCATCGAACTTCTTCTGGTGCAGCCCGTTGAACAACATGCAACCCGTTGGCGCCGTCGTCCCGCTTAGGGTCGACATCGCCGAAAAGATTTTCAGGTCCGCGCAAGGCGTCTCCGTCACGGCGCTCAAAGACCTTTCCTTCGAGGTCCGGCAAGGCGAATTCGCTTGCCTGCTCGGGCCATCGGGCTGCGGCAAGACCACGACGCTGCGTATCCTGCTTGGCCTCGACAAGCAGTTTTCCGGCTCCTTCCAACTGCCTGAAGGCGGCTCCAACCGGATCGCCGCCGTATTCCAGGAGCCGACCTTGCTGCCGTGGCGGACAGTGGAGCAGAATGTCAGGCTAGCGCTGCCGAAAAGCCTGAGAACGAAAGATCTCGACGGGCTGTTCGACATTCTCGGCCTCGCCGGCATGCGCTCGCTCTATCCGGCTGAGCTTTCCCTCGGCCTTGCGCGCAGGGCAGCACTGGCGCGGGCCTTCGCTACCGAACCGGCCGTGCTTTTCCTGGACGAACCCTTCGTCTCACTTGATGGACGGACCGCCGAGCGACTCCGGCACCTGCTTTTGACGGTGTGGTCTGAGCGGCCTACGACCGCCTTGATGGTAACGCACAATCTGTCCGAGGCCCTGATGCTGTCGGACCGCATTATCGTGCTCGCGCCGCGGCCAGCCCATGTGCTCGGCCTGTTCGACGTGCCGCTGCCGCGGCAATACCGCAGCCCACAGGTGATGAGCGACCTTTTGCGGTCGTTCCACCAGAAATTTCCAGGCGTCACCTGAACCAGTCTCCGCCCGGAAGAAATGCTCCGGCTAGAAGCAGCGCACGTCGGCTTCCGCCTGCGCACGCTTCAGTTCCGTGCGCGCGGCTCGCGCCGGCGCGCTTTCGCGAAACATTCCTGCATTCTCGCCTGTCGTCAGGGACATCCTCTTGAAGGTCTCGGCCCTCTCGTAATGGTCGTAGGGAAGGATCGAGGCGATGACGTCGATCGAGCAGGAGCAGCTCTCCAGCGCCTGACGCGTCTGGCCATTCGTCTGCATGCAGCCGAGCACGTAGTCGACAACCGTCGCTGTCGGATAGTCTCCGGCGGCACCGGCCGGATTTGCCAATGCCAGGGTCGATACAAGCCACAGCGGCAAGGTGGAAAAGCCAACATATCTGATCATCATGAGCAACCCTCGGATTGACCTGGGACGCGATAGAACGGGACAGGATCACCGCACCAGTTGGCGTCGTGCAGCCTGGCCAGTCAAGTTGCCACGGTCGCCTTATAGTACCAAAGGAGCAATGCCATAGCGGCCGGCAAGCGGCCTCCCCGACGGCACCATCATCCGCTCCGAATCGTGCTGACAAACTTCATTTCATATCTCCTTCACTATCGGCCCATGGCGCGAGGCGCGCATACTTCAGGCCAGGCATTCCAAGAAATATCTCCAAATAATACCAATACACCTTCGCGCTGATAATACAAAAGACGATTTGTCTTATATACATCTCGATAGGTACGCAGTGGATAAATAGCTTTCGCTCATGATTTTTTCATGTCTATTTCTCTATATTGCGGTGCAGCATTGCCAGAAGTGATTTTTCTTGCCTTCCGTTCCGGGATGACATAGCTTCCTCCCTGTTTCCGGCTTCAAGGGCGTCACCGTCATTAGGGAGCGGCGACAGTCTTTCGTAGGCCAAGTGGGGTGGGCAGTAACGGTGCCCTCTGCTCATCTGGCTTAGGTCGTGACACGCTGCCGGAAATACTTCCCCCACATGAATCGCTTGGGCAAGCCCTCGTGGGCTCAACGGACGATTCGTCATTGTGAACCCTGGGAGGATTTTGATGCGTGTACTAGCGAAAACCACTTACGTACTAACGACCGCGGCGCTCATGTCGTTCGGCGCGGTCTACATGACGTCGGCCAATGAAGAGCTCATGAAAATGGCCGAAAACCCCAAGGACTGGGTAATGCAAACGGGTGACTACGCCAACACCCGCTTTTCCAAGCTCGACCAGATCACCAAGGACAATGTGAAGAACCTGCAGGTCAAGTGGACCTTTTCCACCGGCGTGCTGCGCGGCCATGAAGGCGGGCCGCTGATCATCGGCGATGTGATGTATGTGCACGCGCCGTTCCCGAACACCGTCTACGCTCTCGATCTCAACAATGATGGAAAGATCATCTGGAAATACGAGCCCAAGCAAGACCCGAATGTCATTCCGATCATGTGCTGCGACACGGTCAATCGCGGTGTCGCCTATGGTGACGGCAAGATCATTCTCAACCAGGCCGACACCACCGTCGTCGCGCTGGACGCCAAGACCGGCAAGGTCGTCTGGTCGGTCAAGAACGGCGACCAGACCGACGGAGGAAAGGGCGAATCCGGTACGTCAGCGCCCGTGGTCGTCAAGGACAAGGTGCTCGTCGGCGTCTCCGGCGCTGAATTCGGCGTTCGGGGCTGGTTGGCCGCATACAATCTGAGTGACGGCAAGCTCGCCTGGAAAGCCTATTCGGAAGGTCCGGACGCAGAAACCCTGATCGATCCCGAGAAGACCACCCAGCTCGGCAAGCCGGTAGGAAAGGATTCCGGCACGAACACCTGGGAAGGCGAACAGTGGAAGACGGGCGGCGGCACGACATGGGGATGGTATTCCTATGATCCCAAGCTGAACCTCGTCTATTACGGTACCGGCAATCCCTCGACGTGGAACCCGGTTCAGCGCCCCGGCGACAACCGCTGGTCGATGACAATCATGGCCCGCGATGCGGATACTGGTGTTGCCAAATGGCTCTACCAGATGACCCCGCATGACGAGTGGGACTATGACGGCATCAACGAGATGATTCTCGTCGACGGCATGGAGGTCAACGGCGCCAAGCACGACGTGCTGGTGCACTTCGACCGCAACGGCTTTGCCTACACTATGGATCGCGCCTCCGGGGAACTTCTCGTCGCCAAGAAATACGATCCGGCAGTGAACTGGGCGACGGAAGTCAACATGGACCCCAAGAGCGACCAGTATGGCCGCCCGCAGGTCGTGGCCAAGTATTCGACCCAGCAGAACGGCGAAGACACCAACTCGACGGGCATCTGCCCGGCGGCGCTTGGAACCAAGGACCAGCAGCCGGCGGCCTATTCGCCGAAGACCGGGCTGTTCTATGTACCGACCAACCATGTCTGCATGGACTACGAGCCTTACAAGGTGAGCTACACCGCCGGCCAGCCTTATGTGGGCGCCACCGTGTCGATGTATCCTGCGCCTGGCGGTGACGGCAACATGGGCAACTTCATTGCCTGGGATGCCGCCAAGGGCGAGATCGTCTGGTCGAAGCCCGAGCAGTTCTCGGTGTGGTCGGGCGCGCTGGCAACCGAAGGCGACGTCGTTTTCTACGGCACGCTCGAAGGCTACATCAAGGCAGTCGATAAGGACGGCAAGGAACTCTACAAGTTCAAGACCCCGTCCGGCATCATCGGCGACATCACGACTTACGAGCACGACGGCAAGCAGTACATCGCCGTTCTGTCCGGCGTCGGTGGATGGGCCGGTATTGGTCTGGCAGGCGGACTGCTTTCACCCGATAACGCCGCTGCCTGGCATGGCGCCGTCGATCAGGGCCGTGCGCAAGGCGATCAGGCCGCGGTCGTTGGCACCGCTGGCCTCGGAGCGGTCGGTGGCTACGCAGCACTTGCCGACTATACAACGCTTGGCGGCCAGCTTACCGTCTTCGGTCTTCCGGACTGATTGCGGGAAGGGCCTTAAGACTGAAGGCTGCTTGAAAAACGAGAGCCCGGATCACCGGGAAGCCAGGACCGGGCTCTCGATTCTGCCGCGCACCCAAAACATCGATCAATGCCGCTTCACGAAACCCGTGTCCGTGGCAAATGAAGGAAGAGTTTGAATGTCCGTTCGCATTATAATTTCCGCTCTCGCCCTGGTTCTGCTGCCTCTGGCCAGCTCAAGTCTGGCGCAGGCCGAAGACAGCATGGAAAAGGCCAAGCCGGTGAAGGAAGATGGCGGAAAGTATTTGGACGCGGACGGAAACCCAACCTACAAGATCGAAAACGGAACCGTGGATTGGTACACGTTCAGCGGTTACCGCCGGTACCACTCCGACTGCCATGTCTGTCACGGACAGGACGGAACGGGTTCGAGCTATGCGCCGGCCCTGGCCAATAGCCTGAAAAACATCGATTACCCCACGTTCCTCTCGATCGTCGCCGAGGGCCGCAAGAATGTCGGCGGCGGCAAGGAAAACGTCATGCCTGCCTTTGGCGACAACAAGAACGTCTATTGCTACCTGGACGATCTCTACATCTATCTGCGCGCCCGCGCCGATGGTGCGGCGCCCCGCGGCAGGCCGCCCAAGCACGAAGACAAGGCTAAGGCGGCCAAAGATGCCGAAGCGTCCTGCATGGGTGGATGACATGATCGGCTGCGATGCAACGAAGCTGCGTTTTGTCCTGCCGTTCCTCGGCGCGCTCGCCTTGTTGCCGTCGAACGCCCAGGCGCAAGGCGCCGGTCTCGGAGCTGCCGGAGAACTGGTCGATCCCGATATCCTGCGCGTCTGCGCCGACCCTTCGAACATGCCTTTCACCGACCAGAACGGCCAAGGCTTCGAAAACAAGCTGGCTGAACTGGTTGCCAGGAAGACGGGGCGAAAGTCAGTCGCTTACACATGGTTTCCCACGGTCATCGGCTTCGTGCGCAACACGCTCGGGGCCAACCGATGCGATGTCATCATGGGCTATGCCCAGGGTGATGAACTGGTACAGAACACCAACGCCTACTATCGCTCCTCCTATGTGCTGGTGCACCCGAGGGGCAGCGACCTGGAAGGCGTCGAGACGATCGAGGATCCGAAACTGACCGGCAAGAGGATCGGGGTCGTCCAAAGCACGCCGCCAACTGCCAACATGGCCGCCAACAAGCTCTTGCGAACGGCAAAAATCTACCCATTGGCCGTCGATACGCGGGTTACCCCGTCGATGGGAGAGGTCGTGATCAAGGACATGCTTGCCGGCAAGATCGACGCGGCGATCCTGTGGGGGCCGATGGCAGGTTATTATGCCAAGGAACTCAGGGCCGATGTCACGATCGTTCCGCTGGTGAAGGAAAAGACCAGCTCGCGCATGTCTTACCGCATCACCATGGGCGTACGTCCGTCCGACCAGGAATGGAAGCGAATGCTCAATCGGGTAATCAGGGAAAGCCAGGCGGAGATCAACAGGATCCTGCTGGGCTACAATGTGCCGCTGATCGACGAACATGACAATCCGATCACGCAATGACGATATCGGTTAGGCACGATACCGGGGTGAGCTTGATCGGCACGAAAACGCGATAGGTAATGAAGAGAAAGGAGACCATTTTGCTGATCGCTACGGCTGGCCTATGCCGGCTACAGCGCTATCTCCGCGGAAGCTGAAGGAGAGAAAAGCCTTACCTGATCTTTGAAGCATGACCGTTGTTATTTTCGCTCGTTTGTTTTTCGGTGTTTGAGGACCTAGCGTTTCATTTGTCCATTTTAGAGGTGATGGACGAGCCATTGCATCGCCCGCAATGGTGCTAACGACATGACCGGCCCCTTCGGGCTGGCAGAAGAGGAGAGATGTCATGAAGAAGAGCTGGACCAAACCGACCATGTGCCATGTTGCTGCGGGCTTCGAAATTTCGCGGTATCTGCCTGCTGAAGTTCCTCCCAGGAAGTAGGCCGCAGAGGTGCGTGTCCCTGGCAGCAGGGACACGCACCCCATTGCCGCGTGAGGTCTTCGCGAAAGGCTTTGACGCGGGCAATGCGGGTGCGAAGCTGTTCACGGCCGAAAATATCCTACTGGTTGAACAAGCCGCGGAGCAGGCGTTGCCATGCGCTTGAAGATCATCGGCTCGGCGGCAGGCGGCGGCTTTCCGCAATGGAACTGCAATTATCGCCTGAGCCGCGCGGCTCGCACCGGGATGGCTGGTGTGCATTCACGAACCCAATCAAGCGTCGCCGCATCGGCGGATGGGGCCGGCTGGGTACTCTTCAACGCCTCGCCCGACATTCGCCAGCAAATTGCGCAAACGCCTGAATTGCAGCCCGCGCACGATGCGCCACCGCGTTCGACTCCTATCCGCGCGGTGGTGCTGACCAATGCCGACGTCGACCATGTCGCCGGCCTGCTCAGCCTGCGTGAACGGCAGCCCTTTGCCATCTACGCAACGGCACAGGTTCTGGCGACGCTCGAGGCGAATTCGATTTTCAATGTTCTTGATCCAGCGGTCGTGCCGCGACGCACCCTGTCGCCGGCGAAAGATTTGCCGATCTGCGATGCAGACGGCCACCACACCGGCGTGGCTGTCGAGAGCTTTCCCGTGCCCGGAAAGATAGCGCTCTATCTCGAGGAAAGAGGCCACCCGGATGCCAATTTCAGCTCCGACGCCGGCGACACGATCGGGGTCCGTATCACCGGTGCCGGCAGCCGCGGCTCTGTTTTTTATATTCCGGGCTGCGCGCGCATCGATGCCACCCTGCGCACGCGCCTGGCCGATGCCGCCTGCCTTCTGTTCGACGGCACGGTCTACACCGACGACGAGATGATTGCTGCCGGCGTCGGCCAAAAAACCGGTGCGCGCATGGGCCATATGGCAATGTCTGGAGAAGCAGGTTCGATTGCCGGCCTGGCCGATGTGAAGATCGGCCGCCGTGTCTTCGTCCATATCAACAACACCAATCCTGTTCTCGACGAGAATTCCGCCGAACACACGGCGGTCAAGGCGGCTGGCTGGGAAGTTGCCCGCGATGGGATGGAGATGGAATTTTGAGCGATTTCCATGATGCCGCCAGAGGCGGCCTGTCCACGAGCGAGCTCGAAGCCGTGCTGCGGCAGGTCGGTGCCGAGCGCTATCACAATCGCCATCCCTTCCACCACAAGATGACCAGCGGTGCGCTGTCGAAGGCCGAGATGCAAGCCTGGGCGCTGAACCGCTACTGCTATCAGGCCGTCATCCCGCGCAAGGACGCCATGATCCTCGCACATGCCGAGGACCCGGCGTTTCGCGCCGTCTGGCGCAAACGCATCGAGGACCATGACGGCGCGGACGGCTGGAGCGGCGGTATCGCGCGCTGGCTGCATCTGGCGACCTCGCTCGGCCTCGATGCCGACGCCGTCAAGAGCGAAAGGCTGGCGCTGCCGGCGACACGTTTCGCGGTCGGCGCCTACCTCTCCTTCTGCACGAACCGGACGCTGTTCGAAGCGGTCGCGTCGTCGCTGACCGAGATGTTCTCGCCGCTGATCATCGGCGAGCGGGTGCCGGCGATGCTGGCCAAATACGATTACATCACCGAGGATACGCTGGCCTATTTCAGCCGGCGGCCCGAACAGGCATCGCGCGACGCCGACTTCGCCCTCGCCTACGTGCTCGGCCATGCCGATACGGCGGAACGCCAGCAGCAGGCCATCGACGCACTGGTGTTCAAATGCGATATACTCTGGGCCATGCTCGACGCGCTTCAACACGCCTATAGCGAGCCGGGAAACATACCGCCCGGCGCCTTCCGTCCGGAGGCGGCCCAATGATGGCGCTGCGCGAAAGAGCCTTGGTGTCGCTGCGGTCGGTGCCATCGCTGCCGAGGCACGTGCGCATACAGTACGACCCGGTGCGGCAGGCGTTCGCTGTACTTTCACCGGAAAAAATATTCTGGCCGAACGAGATCAGTCTCGACATATTGCGCCGCTGCGACGGGCGATCCTCGGTCGGCCACATCATCGCCGACCTTGCCGCTGAATATGACGCCGAACAGGAGGCCGTGGCGGCCGACGTCATCGCCTTCCTGCAGGAATGGTCGGACAAGCTGCTGGTGAAGCTATGAGCGAGCCCTTTCTCCCTCCGATCGGCATGCTGGCGGAACTGACGCATCGCTGCCCGTTGCAATGCCCTTATTGCTCCAATCCGCTCGAATTGCTGAAGGCCAATCGCGAACTCGATACCCAGACCTGGCTCGACCTGTTCTCGCAGGCCGCCGATCTCGGTGTTCTCCAGGTACATCTGTCCGGCGGCGAACCGACGCTGCGCCGCGACCTTGAGCAATTGATCGCCGGGCTCTCTGCGCGCGGTGTCTATACCAACCTGATCACCGCCGGCGTTGGCATTGCCGAAGGCCGCATCGAGGCGTTTGCCGAAGCCGGGCTCGACCATCTGCAGCTGAGCTTTCAGGGTGCACGGCCGGCGACCACCGACCGCATCGGCAACCACAAACGCAGCCACGACAAGAAACTGGAGACGGCACGCCGGGCTCGAGCGGCCGGCCTACCGCTCACCATCAACGCGCCGATCCACCGTCACAATATCGAGGAAGTGCCGGAATTCATCGAAATGGCCCTTTCGCTGGGTGCGGAGCGGCTCGAGATCGCCAACGTGCAGTACGCCGGCTGGGCGCTGACCAATCGCGACGCGCTGATGCCCGAGCGAGATGCGGTCGACCGCCAGGCGGAGATCGTCGCGGCGGCGCGCGAACGGCTCACCGGCATCATCAACATCGATTTCGTCCCACCGGATTATTTCGCCATCTATCCCAAGCCGTGCATGGGCGGCTGGGCGCGCGACGCCTTCATGGTGACGCCGGACGGCACCGTGCTGCCGTGCCATGCGGCACAGACGATCCCATCGCTCAGCTTCGAGCGTTTCGGACCGCGCAGCCTGTCCGCGATCTGGACCGATTCGCCAGCATTCAACGCCTTTCGCGGCACGGACTGGATGCAGGAGCCTTGCCGCAGCTGCGAACGGCGTGAGATCGACTGGGGCGGCTGCCGCTGCCAGGCGATGGCGATCGCCGGTGATGCCGCCGCGACGGATCCGGCTTGCGCGAAATCGCCGATCCATGCACGCATGGCGATGCTGATCGACGAAGCCCAACGTGCTGCGGCAGGCCCTGTGAAGGACGAGCCATTCGTCTATCGGCGTATAGGCGTCGTAACCGAGCCTGCCTGAGCATCCTTGCTCTATTCCGCCGTGCGTTCGCGCACTGCGTCGGCGAAAGCCAGTGCATCGCGATTGACCGCAACGTTGTGCACGCGAAAGATCGAAGCCCCCTTCAACCGCAGGATGACGCTGGTTGCCGCTGTGCCGACGTCACGTCCCTCGTCACTTTCGCCGACCAGGTGACGGGCAAGACGCTTGCGTGACGTGCCGACGAGCAATGGAAAGCCGAGAGCGCGCAGTTCACTGAAGCGAGCCATGAGCTCAAGGTTTTCCTCTCCGTTCTTGGCGAATGCAAAACCTGGATCAAGCACGATCCGGTCGTCCGAGATGCCGGCCTCGCGCGCGATCTCCAGCGATCTGTTCAGGAACAGGAACTGGTCGGCGATCACGTCTGCCAGTTTTTCGCGGCCGCGCCCAGTATGCATGATGACGAGGCCGGCGCCGGTTTCCGCCGCAACGTGTGCGATGTCGAGTTCTCGCTGCAGGCCATGCACCTCGTTGACGATGTGCGCGCCCGCCGCGATGGCCAGGCGCGCCGTTTCGGCCCGATAGGTGTCGACCGAAATGAGGCTGCCGCCGTCGGCCGACAGCGCCTCGATGACCGGGAGAATGCGCGATTGTTCCTCCCACGCCGAAACGGCGCCGGCGCCCGGCCGGGTGGACTCGCCGCCGACATCGATGATCGCCGCGCCCTCGCCGATCATGCGCCGGGCCTGTTCGAGCGCCCGCTCGGGCCGGTCGAATTCTCCGCCGTCGGAAAAACTGTCCGGCGTGACGTTCAAGATTCCCATCAACACCGATCTCGCGCCAAGATCGAGATATCGCCCGTGGGCAAGCTGCCAGCGTGTCATTCGGCGAACGCGGCACCGCTGGCCCAAAGTGCACCGCGCTCGAAGATCGTGCGCATTTGCGGCACCTCGAACTCATCAGCCGTGTGGCCGAGCGCGCTGTAGAAGACGCGGCCCTGGCCGTAGCGGCGCTTCCACACGACCGGCATGACGACGCCGGCGATGAAGTCGAGGTGTTCGCCGGTAAAGGTCGTCGTCGCCAGCACCTCGTTGGTCGGGTCGACGTGCATGTAATACTGTTCCGAACGGTAGGCGAAACCGTCGATCCCCTGCACGATAGGATCGTCAGGCCTGGCAATGTCGATCCTGTAGTCGATGATGTTGCCGGGATGGGCGACCCACTGGCCACCGGTCATGAACTGGTACTCGGGCTCGTTGCGAAAGCTGTCGCACATGGTGCCGTGAAAGCCGGCAAGACCGGTTCCGCCTCTGACGGCGCTGGTCAGGCTTTCCAGTTCCGGCTTCTCGATCGCCGACATGGTGATCACCGGGACGATCAGATCGAGTTTGGAAATCTGCGGGTCGGCGAGAGTCGAGGTTCCCTGCTCCAGCCGCACATCGAAGCCGTGGCCGGCCAACATATCCCTAACGATGTTGGCGCTCCGGGCGGGTGTGTGACCTTCCCAGCCACCCCAGAAAACCAGTGCCGTTTTGCTCATGATATCGTTCCTATTCCAGAATTCCAAAAGGCAGGTCGGAGCGCATCGGCGCCGGCCGGCTGCAACCATGCATCAGATCGATCCGCTGTCCGGTCTTAGCCGAATTGATGATCGATTCCATGATTTCCAGGACGTGTAGGGAAAGGTCGAGATTGGCGCGGTGCTCCCTTCCGGACACGATCGCCTGCGCCATGTCGGCAAGGCCGAGGCCGCGGTTGTTGCCGTCGCCATAGGAGTGGACCTGATCGGCCACCGTCCAGTCGCCCTTGCGGAGGCTGGTCCTGATGTCGCCCTGGAACTGGTTCGGATCGGAGACGATCATCGAGCCGGTGGTGCCATAGAGCTCAATGTGATTGTGCTCGTGTTTCCAGACGTCGAAGCTGGTGGTGATCGAGACCGCAGCGCCATTCTCGAACGTGAGCAGGCCGGAAACGTGGGTCGGCACCTCGACGTCTATCGTCTCGCCCTCGCGTGGTCCAGAACCGATGGTGCGGGTGGCGTAGGATGACTTCGCCTGCCCTGTCACCGATTTCACCGGGCCCAGAAGGTTGATGAGGCAGGTCAGGTAATAGGGACCCATGTCGAGCATCGGCCCACCGCCGGGCTGATAGTAAAAATCCGGGTTCGGATGCCAGAGCTCGTGGCCCGGAACCTGCATGAAGGCCGAGCCGGCGACGACCGTGCCGATGATATCTTCATCGACAAGCCGGCGCGCCGTCTGGTGGGAACCGCCAAGAAAAGTATCGGGCGCACAGCCGATGCGCACGCCTTTTTCACGCGCGGCCGCGACAAGCCGCTGCGCATCGGCAAGCGTCGTCGCCAGCGGCTTTTCCGAATAGACATGCTTGCCTTGCGCCACGGCCTGCAGGCCGACCGGCACATGGTGTTGCGGCGTCGTCAGGTTGAGCACGATCTCGACGCGCGGATCGGCCAGCAGCACCTCGACGGCTAAAGCAGCCACGCCATAGGCTGCCGCCTTTGCCTCAGCCGCCGCCGGGTTGATGTCGGCGACACCGACGATGTCGAGCACCGGAAACTGTGGCGATGCCTTCAGGTAGGCGTCTGAAATGTTGCCGCAGCCGATGATGCCGATACCGATTCTTCGCATGGTCTTCTCCCGATACCGATGACATTGATGAGGTAGCAGAACTCATTTGTCACCCTTTTCCAACCAGCGGGCATCATCGTGTGAGAGATTGATATGGCGGGCTTCCATGCTGTGAAAGAGTTCCGCCAGCGACCTTGGCCGATCGGCGGACAAGCTGAGCACAGCGCCGAGTTCCATTCATCGACACCGGTTTCGCCGCCGACCGCTGCTGCCCTGTCTGGTGTGTGCCGCCCAAAAAGCACGCAGCGGTTTTGCGACAACGATATGCATAAAAGCAAAGGCTTAAACGCGTCGCTTCATGCGACGCGCTCTAGGACGCCGGCCCCCTCCCCCGATGATGGCGATCAGCTTTGCAGCGCACCTCTACTCGCGTTCAGTTCAAATTCGACGATGGCGCAGCCATATCCGTCGAGCGTCAGTGCACCGGAAACCGGCCTTTCGCCGTCGAGCAGGTTCCTGCCGGCAGGAATGCCTGTTACCGCAACCGGCCTGTCCTTGACTGGATTGGGAAGACAATTCCTGGGCAAGAGGTGCGGCGGCACTCGTTACGCAGAAGCTCTTCGATTTCGAAACATCGGCCGGCAACGCCGCGCCGCTTGGTGCATGACACCGAACCGGTGCCAGCGAAAATCGGAATCGATTTTCGGAAAGGATCATGCGCGAAATCAAAGTGCTACAGTGTCCTTTGCGCGTCCCAACGAACGCGCGGCGCTGTCGTCATGAAGAGGCCCTGATATCAGCGTGATGTGGTAAATGGGGCTGGGTCCATACAGCGGTTCGGCTCTTGCTCGACAACAACCCGACGCAATGTCAACTTCCCTCTATGTTGGCGAGACCCGCTGCGGATAACTTTGGTCAGTCTCTGTGATGACCTGACTATCGATGGCGAAGAAGGAAATCCGGCTTGGCTGTTCATCGACTGCCGATTAGCCAATATCTGTTCCCAATCGGGTCCCTGGGCCTGGCCGCAGTAATTTATTTCGGCGCAACGTCGATCGAGCATTCGCCGCTTTCGATCAAGATTCTGGCGTTGGTCGCGGTTGCTGTCTTCATCTTCGCGACAGTGTTCGTGGTTTTGCACCATGCGGAAGCCGCCGCACTGCGGCTCGGTGAGCCTTTTGGCACGCTGCTGTTGACATTTTCGGTCACGGCCATCGAAGCATCCGTAATCGTTTCGATGATGCTGCACGGCGAGAACAACCCGACGCTGGCACGCGAGTCCGTGTTTTCGACGGTCATGATAGTGTGTACTGGCGTCGTCGGCGTGTGCCTCACCCTGGGTGGGCTGAAGCATCGATATCAGGACATCAAACGACAGGGCACCAACGCTTCCCTTACCGTCCTCATGGCGCTGACGGTTCTTACCCTGATCCTGCCAAACTACACTCTTGCAACAGGTCCCGGCACGTTCTCCGCATTGCAACTCGCTTTTGTGAGCATTCTTTCAATCCTCCTCTATAGTGCGTTCATCTTTGCTCAAACGGTGCGTCATCGGGGCGATTTTATCGAGGACCTGACATCCGGCGCGGAGAATGAGGAGCACGCACCTGAGGGTGGGAAAGCAACCGTCAACGTGCTGCTTCTGTTGGTCGGACTGGCAGGGATCGTTCTTCTGACCGAGCAGGTGGCCGGCAGCATCGAGGATGGGCTCGAGTTTCTTCAAGTTCCCCAGGCGGACGCAATCGTGGGCTTCTTCGTCGCTGCGCTTGTGCTTATGCCGGAGGCGGTATCGGCCGTCCGCGCAGCGCTCAATAACGAACTTCAGCGAGGGCTGAATGTCGCCCTTGGCTCCGCCTGCGCCACAATCGGCCTGACGATCCCGGCCATCGGTGCGGCGAGCCTAGTCACAGGACGAACCCTGATACTTGGTCTGGGCTCGGGGGATACCGTGCTTCTGATCCTCGCGCTTGCCATCAGCATTGTGAGCTTTGGAACGGGGCGAACAACGATGCTGACCGGGCTCGTTCATCTCGTCGTCTTTGTCGCCTACCTGTTCCTTATCGTCGTGCCCTAGCGGCCGCTGGCCTCCGACAGTCGTGGGCACCTGCATAGCCGCGCGCCGGAACGGATGGAAACCATTAGGTTCCGGACGCGGCTACGAGACCGTTACCGATCGAGAGCCTCCTCGGCCGAGGCTTGTTCCGCCGGATCACCCATCGGAGTGGAGGCGGGTTCGCTTACGAGAACCGTTGCGCCATCCCGCAGGATCTCGAAATCGACGGGCGGCTGGCCGACGGCTTGTGGCACGGAGATCGTCATGCGTTGCTTCGGTCCGAGCGTGGAGACGAACCGGATCGGCTGCACATCGGCCCCGGAAGCCAGGGTCGCAACGACGCGGTAGCCCTCTTGCTCGACCGTATAGTAGACAGCGCCGTTGAAGCGGCCGCGATGGATGCTGTGGCCGTTCCCCGGCGCAAGTTCCGAGGCCGCCGCCACGCTCGTGGTGGTGAGCAGGGTCACTGCAAATGCGGTAGAACGTTTGATCATTGCTGTTCCTCTCGGATTGGCGAGCTCATGAACTGCTTTGCAGTCCTTTCCAAACTCTCGAGTTCATCCTGCGCGCAGCGGCGTGCGCGCACATCGGTACGGCCACCTAGTTTTCGGACGACTGATTTCCTAATTTTCGCGAACTTGCCCAGTTTTCACGAATTTGCCCGGTTTTCACTGGCTCGCAGCGCGCCTTCCGGCGGCAGAAGTCAGGGCTCGCCGCGAAGGCGGAGCAGAATCTCCATCCGGTTTGCTGCGTTGAATTTGCCGAGCACGGCGGAAACCTGATGCTCGACTGTCCGCGGCGAGCGCGACAGCCGCCGAGCGGCCTCCTTGTTGCCCAAACCTTCGGCAATCAAGGTGAGAACCTGTTGTTCTTGCCTCGTCGGGCCTAGCGGATGCTGCCTGGCCACCGTGTACGGCCCCCAAGCTGGTGGCGGATTTCGCCGCCAAGAACTCGCCCGATCTCGCTGCCGAGCCAGGTGGCTGGGTGCAGGAATTCGGCCAGCAGGGCCTCCTGCGGTCGCTCAACGACTTCGTCGAGCAAGATGGCAAGGCGATCGGCTATCCCGACGATTGGCAAGCCTATTCCGTCGAGCGGAACAAGCTCGGCGACCAATACTACGGCGTCCAGATCCATCTGACCTGCGCAACCCTCGTCTACAATGTCGACATGCTGAAGGCCGCAGGCTTCAACGCACCGCCGACGACGTGGGAGGAATTCCGGAAGGTCGCCAAGGCGACCACGGGCGGCGCACGCTTCGGTTTTGCGCCCAATCCGAGCATCGGCTACTACTGGTCGTGGTTTCTCCAGAACGGCGTCAGCTACTATGACGCCAAGACGAACAAGGTTAATCTCGACAGTCCCGAGGCAATCGAAGCAATCCAGTTCCTCTCCGACTTGATCCACAAGGAAAAGGCCGCAACCAAGCCGGTAGTGGGCGCGGACTACGAGGGACCGCAAAAGCTCTTCACTGCCAATCGTGTGGCCATGATCATCACCGGGCCGTGGGATGTTAAGCCGATCCGCTCCGGCAATCCCAAGCTCAACTGGGCGGTCGCGCCTTCTCTCAAGCACAAGGCGCAGGCGACGTTTGCCGGTGGCGTCAGCCTGATGATCCCGAAGAATGCCAAGCATCCGACGGAAGCCTGGGACCTTCTGAAGCGGCTCGTCGCCCTCGACACGGAACTCGCGGCTACGAAGGAAGCCGGCATGACGATGCCACGCAAATCCTGGGCGGAAAACCCTGAGGTTCAGGCCGACCCGGTCATCGGCAGTTTCGGCAAGTGCCTTCCATACGCGCAGGACACCAACGCCGCGCTTCGCCTGACCGGCAAGCACGCGCGGATCGACAAGCTCCTCCAGAGCGCGCTCGAAGAGATCGTCTTCAATCAGATGCCTGCGGCCGAGGTGATGCCGAAATTCGCGGCTGAGGCTAACGCCATCCTGGCGAGCAAGTAGGCGGATGGCCTCCGGCGGGAGCGCAGGTGTAGTGGCCGTCGCGGGCATCGGTAACGGGATGGCGGCGCTCTTGCGAGCGGACCGTCTTAGCCAACGGACGCGCCGCGCGCTCGTCGCCTACCTCCTGCTGTCGCCGGCGATCGTCTATTTCACCGTCTTTTTCTTCTATCCGATCGGCCTGGAATTCTTGGCAAGCCTCCACACGGGTCAGCCGCTGATCGGCGAAAGCCGGTTCGCAGGCTTCGACAACTATATGACGGCATTTCAGGACGCGCGGGTCCGGCAATCCGTTATCGTGACGCTTGCCTTCGCCATCGGTGTGACGGCGGCGAGCATCGCCATAGGGCTCGGCCTCGCGGTCCTGCTCAACCGGCCGATACCCGGACACGCGGCAATCCGCGCAATCATCTTCTTCCCCTACATCATCTCCTTCGTGATCGTCGCGCTAATGTGGCAGGCGATCCTCGACCCCTATACGGGGATATTGAACAGCATCCTCGCGGAACTCGGCCTGCCGACGCAGAGTTGGCTCTCCGAGACCTCGACGGCGCTCCCGACACTTATCGCCATCACGGTCTGGAAGGATGTCGGCTATGCGATGCTGATCTACCTCGCGGCGCTCCAGTCGATCCCTAGCGACTTCTACGATGCGGCCTCGATTGACGGCGCATCACCGGCGCAGCAGTTCCGGCACGTGACCTGGCCACTCTTGACGCCGACGACCCTCTTTATCGCGGTCGTCAGCACGATCAGCCAGCTCCAGGAACTCGCGCCGGCCTACCTCATCACCAAGGGCGGGCCAGCCGATGCCACCCGGCTCTTCAGCCTGCATGTATTCGAGGCAGCCTTCTTCGAGCTCAATATCGGCTATGCCTCCGCGCTCTCCTTCCTCATGTTCTTGCTGATCCTGGCCATCACCTTCGTCCAGTTTCGGCTGCTCAACCGCGAAGTCAGCTATTGAGGGGCCGAATGAAACTGATGAAGACGGCCTCCATTTATCTGCTACTGATGCTCTGTGTCGCGCTTTGCATCTTCCCTTTTCTCTACATGTTCTCGCTGTCGCTCCAGAGCGATGCCGACATCCTCAGCGGCGTTCCGATCCTCGTTCCCGAGATGCTGCAGTTCTCGAACTATGTCGACATCTGGCAGAAGGCGCCCTTCGCCCGCTTCACGCTCAACAGCTTCATCATCGCCGGCGGAATTACCTTCCTCCACCTGATCTTCGATCCGCTGATCGGCTACGTGTTCGCCAAGATGGATTTCCCCGGCAAGCGGTTCATGTTCGTCGCTATCCTGTCGACGCTGATGATCCCCTTCTTCATCCGCATGATCCCGCTCTATGTGCTCACCGCGCGGATGGGCTGGCTGAACACCTATCAAGGCCTCATCGTGCCTTTCGCCATGAGCGCCTACGGCATCTTCCTGATGCGGCAGTTCATCCGTCCGATCCCGGACGAGCTGATCGACGCCGCGCGCCTGGACGGCTGCTCGGAGCTCGGCGTCTACTGGCGGATCGTGCTGCCGCAGGTCCGCCCCGCGCTCGTCACGCTTGCGCTCCTCACCTTCGTCTTCCAGTGGAACGAGTTTCTCTGGCCACTCGTCGCTGTGAGCACGACCGAGATGCGGCCGATAACGACGGGGCTGACGCTCTTCAACCAGGAATACTTCACCCAATGGAACCTGACGGCGACGGGCGGCGTCATCCTCTTCATCCCAAGTCTTCTCCTGTTCCTCGCCACACAGCGCTACTTCGTCCGCAGCGTCATGCTGGCGGGCATGAAATAGCCCATCCGGAGTGAGTGCCCTTCCATGACATCCCGCCGACCAAACGTCGTCGTCTTCTTCACCGACCAGCAGCGCTGGGACACCGTCGGCGTACACGGCAACCCGCTCGAGCTCACGCCGAATTTCGACCGCCTCGCCGGGACCGGCACGTTCGTGGCGAATTCGTTTACATGCCAACCCGTCTGTGGGCCGGCCCGCTCCGTCTTCCAGACGGGGCGGTACCCAACCATGACCGGCTGCTACCGCAACGATATTCCACTGCCGAAGGGCGAACGCACGCTCGCGCATCATTTCGCAGCAGCTGGCTACGACACCGCATACATCGGCAAATGGCACCTGGGGTCCGCCGAGCCGGTGACGCAGGAAGAGCGCGGCGGCTACAGCTACTGGCTCGCCTCCAACATCCTGGAGTTCACCTCCGGCCCCTTTGACACCGTCGTCCACGACAATGACGGCAAGGCGGTGAAGCTGCCGGGATATCGCGTCGATGCCCTCACCGACGCAGCAATCCGCTACGTCGCCTCTAAGGAAGACGAACCGTTCTTCCTATTCCTCTCCTTCCTCGAGCCGCATCACCAAAACCAGACGGACAACTACCCTGCTCCGCTCGGATACGAGGAGAGAATTCGCAAGAAGCTCGCCATCCCCGGCGATCTCGCCGCGCTTGGCGGCACAACAGCCGAGCATTTTCCCGGCTATCTCGGCATGGTCGCTCGCCTCGACGAGGCGTTTGGACGGCTGATCGAGGCGCTCTACAGTCTTGGCCGCCTTGACGACACCATTATCCTCTTCACCTCCGACCACGGATGCCACTTCAAGACCCGCAACAATGAATACAAGCGCTCCTGTCACGAGGCGTCGATCCGCGTACCGACGCT
Source organism: Mesorhizobium sp. M00.F.Ca.ET.216.01.1.1 (assembly GCF_004010325.2). Classification (GTDB taxonomy): domain Bacteria; phylum Pseudomonadota; class Alphaproteobacteria; order Rhizobiales; family Rhizobiaceae; genus Mesorhizobium. The sequence continues at coordinate 30,207 of NZ_SADR02000015.1, read as the reverse complement.
CTTCCATGGCCCCGGCTTCGAGCGCCTCGGGACTTATGACGGGCTGGTCAGCCTCGTCGATCTCGCGCCGACCCTGCTCGCCGCGGCCAGCCTGAAAGTACCCGATTCGATGCAAGGCATCTCGCTTCTCGATGCGCTGCGGGGCGAGCGGCCGCCGCGCGACGAGATATTTATCCAGATCAGCGAGCATCATGTCGGCCGCGCCTTGCGCACCAGACGGTGGAAATACGAGATCGAGGCGCCGGGAAAGGACGGCTGGCGCGATTCGGGCAGCGATTTCTATGCCGAGGCGCGGCTCTACGACCTCGAGGAAGACCCGAACGAGCTCCGCAATCTCATAGCTTCGCCCGATCACGCACAGACGCGTGCGTGGCTGAGAGGCCGCATCGTTGCCCTCATGGAGGAGGCCGGCGAGGCAGGGCCCGAGATCCTTCCCGTAGAGCACGAAAATTGGCATGGAGATGTTCTGAGTGAGGGCTAAACACGCCCTCTCCGGACTGCAGGGCGTTGAGATGGGCGAGAGCAACTTCAATCGAAAAAAGGCGCCGACAATGGCCGATGTCGCCCGTCGCGCCAAGGTATCGACCGCTGCCGTGTCTTATCTGCTCAGTGGCGACAGCGCGCGCCTGAAGTTCGTTGGCAAGGAGGCGCGCCAGCGTATCCTGGACGCCGTCGCGGAGCTCAACTACGTGCAAAACCGCACCGCGCGTCAGCTGCGCCGGCGACAGGCCGAGCGGATCTGCCTGCTGTTGCCGCGGCTCGGCGTCCCCTTCAGCGACCGCATCGCGCAGGATGTCCAGTCCGCGGCTGCGCTGAACGGCTTTTCGACGATCATCGCCGCGGGCGACACCATGGAGCGCATGGACAGGATCGTGCGCGAGATCGAAAGCGGGCTCGCCGATGGCGTTATCGCCGATTGGCAGCATCTCTCGGAGCGAGATGTTGCGCTTTTAGCCGCGCGTCTGGCGGTCGCGGGTCGGCCGGGCGTGATCTTCCACCCATCGATCGAGCCGGCAGGCTTCTCGGTCGTGCGCCAACATACGGGCGATGCCGTCTTCGAGGCGCTCGACTATCTTTACCAAGCCGGCCATCGCTGCATCGCCTATATGCTGCATGAGCGGGCGGTGGACGGGAGCCGTCTCGCCGCCTATCACAGGTTCCTGCAAGCACGCGGCGTTCCGCTGCGAGCCGACCTGCTGATCGGCGGCGCAGAAGCGCGCAAGGCAGCCTTTGCCAATGCCAGGGCACTTGCCGCTCGCAAAGAGCGGCCGACCGCGCTTTTCGCCGAATCCGATCTTGCAGCAGTGACCGCGCTGCACGCATTCGGCGGCTGGCCTCTCCGTACCCGCCGACATTGCGGTCATCGGGTGTGGCAATATCGATGAGGGAGAATTCAGTCATCCGGCATTGACGACGATCGGCCCCGAGACCACCCACTACGAGCGCCTTGCCGATCATCTGATCGCACTGATCTCGGGAACGCCGCGCGCGAGGCCTACCCTGTTCGACGTTTCGTGGCAGCTGGTCCGCCGCGCTTCCGCATGAGCTGACAAGGGCCTGGCCTCATCTCTACGGGCGATGTTTGGCGGTGGCATTCACAAGGTCCGCGGAAGCGATATCGATCAGCGCGCGCATGCGCGCCCTCGCCTGATCCGGCTTGCGAAGGCGGATGGCCTCCAGCACGTCGCCATGGGCGTCCAGCGTCTCGGCATAGTTGCGGCTGACCGAGGTCGTCAGCCGGAATGAGTTCTCCAACGCCTGGCCGATCAGGCTGGCAAGGCCGGCGAACACCGGGTTGTGGCTGGCGTTGAGAATGCTGACATGGAAGGCGACATCGGCCTCCGCGCACGCCGCGAGGTCGCTGAGATCTGCCGCGCGCATGGCGAGGTATCCGGCCTCGATACGGGCGAGGTCGCCGGCCGACGCACGCCTGGCCGCGAGCTCAGCCGCCGCCGGCTCGATGGCGAGACGCGCCTCGATCAGCCCGCGCACGAATTCGGGATCGGGGTCGGTCGCGCTCATCCATGACAGCACGTCCGGATCGAGCCGGTTCCACAGGCTGGAATCCTGTACCAGCGTGCCGGCCCGTTTGCGCGAAACCACCAGCCCCTTGGCTGCGAGCATCTTGGTCGCCTCGCGCATGGCGGTACGGCTGACGCCGAACTCGGCACAAAGCTGCAGCTCCGTCGGCAGCGCCGAATGCTGGGCATATTGCCCGGCGAGGATGCGACGCCCCAGTTCGGAGAGCACACGCTGGCTGACGAAACCCGGCGACCTGCCTCTCTGGTATGCAATCGCCGGGTCCGGACGTGTCATGAACGCTGCTTTGCCCCTCAGCCTAGGCGCGATTCAGGCGATATTCGGCCACCAGCACAGCCAATATGAGCAGCGCGCCTTTGGCAAGCAGCTGGTAGAACGTCGGCACGGCGGTGAGGATCATGCCGTTGTTGAGGACGCCGATGATCAGCACGCCGAGCAGCGCGCCGACAATGGTGCCGCGTCCGCCCTGTAGTGCGCAGCCACCGAGCACCGCCGCCGTGATCGCCTCGAGCTCCAGACCTTGCGAGCCGGAGATCGGCTGCCCGGAACCGGTGCGCGCCGCCAGGATGATGCCGCCAAGCCCGGCGGCGAAGCCGCTCATGATGTAGATCGCCACCCGATAGCGGTTGACGTTGATGCCTGAGAAGCGAGCGACCACCGGATTGCCGCCGATGGCATAGACGTTGCGGCCGGCGATCGACCGCGACAGGAAGATCTGGAACAGCACCGCCGTCACGAACAGGATCCAGATCGGGAATGGAAAGCCGAGCACGCGGCCATTGCCCATGAAGCGGAACGTCTCGTCGAAGATCGAGATCGACTGCCCGTCCGAGAGGATGAAGGCGACGCCGCGAAAAATCGCCATCGTGCCGAGTGTCGCGATCACTGCATTGACACGGCCATAGGTGATGATGATGCCGTTGACGAGGCCGCAGGCCGCGCCGATCAGCAGGCCCGCAACGACCGCGACCGCAGCCGATCCGGTCGACTGCGCGACCATGGCGGTCGCGACCGTCGCAAAGCCCACGGTCGAGCCCACCGACACGTCGAGGCCGCCGGCGACGATCACCACCGTCTGGCTCATGGCGAGCACGCCAAGGATGGTCACGGCAAGGCCGATGTTCAGAATGTTGCGCGACGAGAAGAAGACGTCGCCGCGCAGCGTTCCGAAGATGATGCATAGTACGATGAGGGCAAAGATCAGGCTGATGTTGTGCACTCCGACGCGGTCGGCGATACGCTGCGCAAGACCCCGCCTGTTCGGAGCGCTCGGCGCGCTGCTGCCCATCTGTGCGTGATCACTCGACGTCATCTTCCTCACCTCACGCTGCGCTTCGAGCCGCTTGCGGCATGCTGAGCGCCAATATCGATTGTTCATCGGCATCGGCGCCGAGTTCCCCGGTGATCCGCCCCTCAGCCATCACCAGCACGCGGTCGGCGAGCCCTATCAGTTCGGGCATCTCCGACGAGATCAGGAGCACGCCGATACCGCCTGCCGCCAGCTCGGCGATCAGTTGGTAGACCTCGGCCTTGGCGCCGATGTCGATGCCGCGCGTCGGCTCGTCGAGGATGATGACCTTGAGCTGCCGCGCCAGCCAGCGCGCCAGCACGACCTTCTGCTGGTTGCCGCCCGAAAGCTTCGACACCAGTTGGTCAAGGCTCGGCGTGCGGATCGACAGTTTTGTCGACAGCGGGCTGACCACTGCAAACGCTTTGCGCCGATCGAAGAGGCCGGCGGTGGAAATCTGCTCGGGCACGCAAAGCGTCGCATTGTCGAGGATCGAGCGGGCGAGCAGCAGCGCCTCGCTCTTGCGGTCTTCCGGTGCAAGTCCGATGCCCGCCGCGATCGAGGCAGCAACGTCGTTGGGCTTGAGCGGCTTGCCGTCGATTAAGATCTCGCCGGCAAGCCGCCGGTCGAAGCCGACGATGGCGCGCGCCAGCTCGGAGCGCCCGGCGCCCATCAGGCCGCCGATGCCGAGCACCTCGCCGCGATGCAGGGTAAGATCGATCTGGTGAACCGCCTCGGAACTCAGGCCGGAAACAGTGAGGATCGCATCATGCTTGACGGCCTTCTGGCGGCGGAACAAATCCTTCTGCTCGCGCCCGACCATCAGCTGCGAGATCGCTCGCTCGCTGAGCCCGGCCGCCGGCTGGTCCGCGACCAGCCGCCCGTCGCGCAGCACCGCGACGCGATCGGCAAGGTCGATGACCTCGTTGAGGCGATGCGAGATGTAGACGATCGACACGCCGTCCGACTTGAGCTGGCGGATGATACGGTAGAGATGACGCGCCTCTTCGTCGGTCAGCGACGAAGTCGGCTCATCGAAGGCGATCAGCCGGCCTCCGGCGCGCACCGCCCGCATAATCTCGATCATCTGACGCTGCGCCGGGCCGAGGCGGGCGCAGAGATCGCGAGCGCGCAGCTCCTCACCCATCCCGAAGCGTGCAAGCACGGCGCGCGTCTGTTCCTCGAGCAGGCGCCAGTCGAGCAGTACGCCCAGTCGGCGCGGCATTGCCCCGACAAAGATGTTCTCGGCGACGGTCAGGTCCGGAACGATGTCCGGCTCCTGGTGGATTACGCGGATGCCGGCGGCGTGCGCCTCCCTCGGCTCGCGGAAGCTCTGCGCGACGCCGTCGATGGAGATGCTGCCCCTGTCCGGCGCATGCACACCCTCGAGCAGACGCATTAGCGTCGACTTGCCGGCGCCGTTCTCGCCGACCAGGCCGAGGATCTCGCCGGCGCGAAAGCCGAGCGACACATCGCTCAGCGCCTGCACGACGCCGAAGGCCTTCGACAGCCGCTCGACTTTTGCGATTTCCGTGCCGTCCGGCATGACGTCCCTCGAACCTCGGTAGCAGCGATGGCGCCGACTTTCCTTGGCCGGCGCCGGGTTCAGATGCCGCTCACTTGCAGAGCTTGGCCTTGTAGTCGCTGGCGAAGTTCGCCGGCGTGATCAGCTCGGGATCGCTGAACGTCTTTTCCGGCAGCGGCTTGCCGTCTTTGATCGAGGCAAGCAGCAGCTCGACGGCGATGCGTCCGTGATTGGCCGAGTTCAGCCACATCGTACCACGGAAGGCGGAGGGCTTGCCGCTACCGAAGGCGTCGCAGGCGCGGCTGCCATCGATGCCGATGCCCATGCCCTGGTCCGCAGTGTAGCCGGAGTTCTCCAGCGCACGCGCCGCGCCGAGCACGCCGTCATCGTTGCAGGAGTAGAAGATCCAGTTGGTGACCTGCGGATTGGCGGTCAGCGTCGTGGTCATCACGTCGATCGAGTTGACCATCGTATTGTCGTAGGCGACGCGGATGATCTTGCCTGGATCGAAGTCCGGCACTGCCGCGAGGAAGGCTTCCTCGGCGCCCTTGTTGCGCTGCATGCAGGTATCCGCCTTGCGGTCCTCGATTGAGGCGATGCGCACCTCTTTGCCGGCCCAGCCTTCGGATTGGTAGAGCTTGGCGAGTTCAGTGCCGACCTGCTTGCCGATGTTGTAGGCGTTGAGTCCGACATAGGGCACAGGCGAACCGTCCTTGAAGTAGATGTCGTCGTCGACTGCGACCAGCGGGATGCCAGCGTCTTTGGCCTTCTGCGCGGCGACCGGGCCGAGCCCTTTGTCGGGGACGACGATGGCGATGCCCTTGACCCCGTCGCCGATCATTGTGTCAAGCGTCGTGACGGTGAGGTCGGCATTGAACTGAACGTCCTGCGAGACGAACCCGGCGCCGTCCTTTTCGGCCGCCGCCTTGGCGCCGGCGACCTCGGCGACGAACCAGGGGTGGTCGCCCATCTTGTTGATATAGCCGATCTTGGTATCGGCCGCGAGTGCGTGGGAGCACAGAACCAGACCGGTGCCCAGCAGCAGCGAACTCAAACCTGACAATTTCATTGGAAGTCTCCTCCTGCGTTTTTTTGACAGCTATTCGTGGTAGAGCGCCGATCTGCCTCCATCGATGACGATCGTCTCGGCGTTGATGAACGGCGCCTCGTCCGATGCGAGAAATAGCGCCGTATTGGCGACCTCTTCGGGCCGGCCAATTCGCTTGGGCGGATGAATGCTTTCGGCCCGCGCGCGCTCGGCGGCAGGATCGGCAAACGTCGCCCAGTAGGCCTCTGCGATCGGCGTATCGATATAGCCCGGCGCGATCGCGTTCACCCTGATGCCGCGCGCAGCATATTCGATTGCCAGCGCACGCGTCAGGCCGATCAGCGCATGCTTGGCCACCGGATAGGGGAAGCAGTGCGGGATGATCTTGAAGGCGTGGGCGCTGGCGATGTTGACGATCGCGCCCCCGCCTTGTCGCAGCATAGCGGGCAGCACCGCGCGCGAGCATGTCCAGGCGGCCTCAAGATCAAGATCCATGCATCGCTTCCACGCCTCTTCTGGCATGCCGAGCGGTTCGTAGAACACATTCGCGCCGGCATTGTTGACGAGGATGTCGATGCCGCCGGCGCGCGCAACTGCCGCCTCGATCAGGCGCGCGACCTGCGCCTTGTCGGTCACGTCCGTCTCGACGAATACGGCGCTGCCGCCAGCTTCGGCGATGGCGTTTGCGACGGCCTGCCCCGTCGCCGGATTGAGCTCGCCGATGAAGACAGTCGCGCCATGGTCGGCGAACAACCGGGCGATCGCCTCGCCGATGCCCTGACCCGCACCGGTGACGATGGCGCGCTTTCCTTCCAGCCTGCGTGCCATGGCGCTCACCAGTCCACCACCGTGCCGTCGGGCATCACGGCGCTGCGCGCATGCAGGATGTCGGGCTGGAACGGGTGCGCGTCGATCACGGCCTCGTCGACCTCGATCCCGAGACCGGGTTTCATGGGCTTGTCCCAGCGCCCGGGCCGGCGCTCGATCGGCCAACATACAACCTCACCATACCAAGGGACGGCTCCCGACATTTCCTCCTGGATGATCACGTTGTGCGTCGAGATGCCGAAATGCAGTGCCGCGACGCCGGCGATCGGCCCGAGCGGATTGTGCGGCGCCAGTCCTATGCCGGCGGTCTCAGCCATGGCAGCGATCTTCTTAGATTCCGATAGCCCGCCGGTGTGGCAGATGTCGGGCTGGGCGATGTTGAAGGCGCGCGCCCTGAGCGACGGCTCGAACTCGCGCCGCCCGACCAGCCGCTCGCCCGAGGCGATCGGCACCGGCGACCGGCGGGTGATTTCAGCAAGCCCGGCGACATCCTCGGGCGGCACAGGCTCCTCGACGAACATCACGCGCTGGTCGGCAATTGCGTTGATGTAGTCCATCGCCGCGTTGACCGAGGCTGGCCGACCGTGGAAGTCGACCATGATGTCGATGCCGGGGCCGACAGCGTCGCGCAGATCGCCGACCATGCGACCGACGCGGTCGACGTCGGCTGTCGGCGAGACGTAGTGGCTATAGGGAATGCACACTACCTTGAGTGCATCATAGCCGGCTTGCGTGACCCGCCGCGCATGCTCGACGATCGCTGCGGACGAGCTCGATTCGTAGACGGCGCGCATGTCGCCGAGGCCGAGGTGCGTGTACGTGCGTAAGGATTCGCGCACGCTGCCACCGAGCAGTTGCCACACCGGTGCGCCGAGATGCTTTCCCAAAATGTCCCAGAGCGCCAGCTCGATGCCGCTGATCGCCGACATGCCGATGATGCCCATGCGCCAGAAGCCGTGCTTCGTCATGATCTGGAAACAGTGCTCGATGTTGCGCGGGTCCTGGCCGACGAGCATCGGCTCGATGTCGGCGATAGCGCCGATGACCGCCCGCGTCTTGAACTCGAGCGTGGCCTCTCCCCAGCCGATCAGGCCCGGCTCGTCGGTTTCGACGCGCACGAATACCCAGTTGCGCATCTCCGCATTGCAAACATGCGCGGTGACCGACTTGATCTTCAACAGCTCCTCCCAAAGCAGTAAATATCATACATATTTTGATAAATGTCCTACGTCAACTGGAAATAGGTGATTGCACCAACGGTCAGGCTACTGGACATGCGTCGCCGGCGATCACCATCGACCTGACAGCTCTGAAGCTCTCGCGCATGTCGGAGCTCCCGCATTCATGAGCCGGACTGGCGGTGGGCTATCCCGTGTTTGTCGCCCTGGCGGTGGAGCGGGTTTCCGCATCTCACGGAGCCGTCGCAGTCGGTCTGGCGCCCACCGCTACCGCAATTCTGTCAGTCGTCCGTACCGGTGAGCAGCGGGCGTCATCAGCTGTTTCTTGGTTCGGTTGCCTGGTACGAAGGACTGACAGCGGATGGCATTGCCCGGATCGGGCAGCTCAACTTGATCCAGGCGCTGGCCCCGACTGGTCGGCCTCTTGCTGGGCGACCGGCCGGACACGGATATCGAAGCGGCCAGGAGCCGCGAGCCGTAGTCACGCGGGCAGCCTGATCGGCTGGAGTGATAGGTGCGGTGGGATGATGGCCGATGCGAGGGTGGATTGCCGGTATTTCGATCAGCCAGAGCGACCGAGAGCCGCGACGTCACTCCTCTCTGAAAGCCCGTTGGATTTGATCAGCCAGGGGTTTCACGAGATAAGACAGCATCGTCCGATTGCCCGTCGAAAGAAACACCTCGACAGGCATGCCTGGCGCCAGGGCCAGGCCTTTCAGCCTCGTAAGCTCGGTGCGTGGCAAGCTGACACGCACAGTATAGAAGCTGGCGCCGCTTCGCTCATCGATGCTGAGATCGGGAGAGATCTCGCTGACCACACCGTTCAGCTCTGGCGTTATCCGCTGATTGAAGGCCGAAAGCCGCAGGGTTGCGCCCTGCCCTGGTGTCAACTGATCGATATCTTGCGGAGCCACACGCGCCTCGACGGTCAGGTCGTCTGTCACAGGGACAATCTGCATGATGAGCTCGCCAGGAGATATAACGCCTCCAACCGTGTGTGCGGCAAGCTGATGAACGACGCCGTTCTGCGGGCTGCGAATATCGATACGCTTGAGCTGATCCTCGGCCGAAACCTTGCGTTCGAGGAACTCCGAGATCTTTGCCTGGACGTCGCGGAGCTCGGTCGCCACCTCGCTGCGCAAATCCTGGTCGATCTGGATGATCTGCAGGCGGATTTCGGACGTATGACCCTTCGATTGCGCTATGGCCGCAGTCAGCTTCCCGTGCTCGCCTTCAAGCCGGACGGCATCACGTTCGAGCGCGGTTATGCGATCGATCGAGACCAGCTTGCGTTGCCAAAGTTTGCGCATGCCTTCGAGCTCAAACCCGATCAACTTGATTTCCTGGCTTTTGGCATCTCTTTGCTCGGTCAAGCCGGAAACCTCTTCGGAAAGCTGAGCGACGCGCTCTCCCAACTGAGCCTTCTGGCCAGCGCGAGCCTGGCGACGAAATTCGAACAAGGATTGCTCGCCGGCCATCGCACGCCCGATCTCAGGATCGTGCTGCCGCGAGGTCAGCGACGATGGAAAGGCGATGGTTTCATTGCCATCGCGCTCGGCTTCGAGGCGGGCCAAGCGGGCCTCGAATTCGTCCAGGCTCTTCGTGACGATCGCCAGATTGGCCCGGGTTACGGTTTCATCGAGGCGGATCAAAACCTGGCCCGCCTTCACGGCATCGCCTTCTCGAACGAGGATTTGACCGACAACGCCACCTGTCGGATGCTGCACCTTCTTGACGCTGGAATCGACGACCAGCTTTCCCGAGGCAATGACGGCCCCGGAAAGCTCCGTGACCGCGGCCAGGCTTCCCGCGCCACCAACCAGAAAAATGCAGGCTGCGACGCCGCCGAGCAGATAGCGTCGAATGGTTCGGTCGATCGCGGATGCCGTGCGTTGCGTCATCAGTGTGTCGCCTCCTCAGGGCTGGAGACGACCTTCAGAGGAACGCCTGCCGGACGGGTTACCCTGCTCAGGACCTCATTCTTTGGGCCAAACGCCTGGACACGGCCGTTGGCCATGACGAGGACCTGATCCAGGCTTGCAAGCGCGCTTGGCCGATGTGCCACCACGACAGCAATACCGCCTCGCGCCCGCACGCCCTCGATTGCCGCCGTCAGCGCGGCTTCCCCTTCGGAATCGAGGTTGGAATTAGGCTCATCGAGGATGACGAGGAACGGATCGCCATAGAGAGCTCGTGCAAGCGCAACCCGCTGTCTCTGCCCCGCCGAAAGCGCCGACCCAGCCTCGCCGATCCGCGTCTCGTAGCCTTCTGGAAGATGGACGACGAGATCATGAACGCCCGCTGCGCGCGCAGCCGCCAGTATCTTGTCCGACGGCGCTTGCGGTTCGAAACGTGCTATGTTCTCGGCAATGGTGCCATCGAACAGTTGGACATCCTGCGGGAGATAACCGACATGGTTGCCCAGCTCTTCCGGCGACCATTGGTCGAGCGTTGCTCCGTCCAGCCTGACGGTTCCACGGACCGGGAGCCATATCCCGGCAATTGCCCGGACAAGCGACGATTTTCCCGACGCGCTCGGTCCGACGATGCCAAGGCCGGCGCCCTTCTCCAGCGCGAAGCCGGCATCCTGCACCACCACACGGCGCTCGCCCGGCGGCGTGACGCTGATGCCTTCGACCGAAAGTGCAGATATCGGTGCCGGTAGCGAGACGCTCGCGGCGGTTTCTGGAAGCAGGGCCAAAAGCTGGGTCAGCCGGGCCCATGCCTGGCGAGCGTTGACGAAGCCCTTCCAATGGGCGATTGCCAGTTCGATCGGTGCGAGCGCCCGGCTCATCATAATCGAACTGGCGATCATGATGCCGCCTGTCGCTTCCTGATGAATGACAAGATAGGCGCCAATCGCCAGGATGCCCGACTGCAGCATCATGCGCAGGATCTTCGAGATTGTACCGAGCGTGCCTGCCAGGTCGCTGGCTCTTGCATTTGTGTTGAGATAATCTGCGTTGACGCTGGACCAGCGCTCGGCGACGCGCGCGCCAAAGCCCATCGCCTGCAGCACCTCGACATTGCGGCGCGTCGCCTCGGCAAGCGTATTGCGTGCTGCAGCCTGGCTGTTGGCCCTTTTCGCAGGCTCCCTTGTGCGAGCTTCGGCAAACAACGTCAGGCCAACGAGTATGACAGCGCCGGCCAGCGCCGTCATTCCGATCCAGAAATGGAACAGGAAGCAAATTCCGAGATAGAGCGGCATCCACGGCAGGTCGAAAAGCGCCGTCGGACCAGCGCTCGACAGAAACGACCGCACCTGGTCCAGATCCCGCAATGACTGAAGGCCGTCGCCTGCGAGCTTGGTGCGCAACGGCAAACGCATAAGCGCGACATAGACCTGTCCGCTCAATCGCGCATCAAGAGCCATCCCGATACGCACCAGCAACCGCGATCGGATGAGTTCAAGAAGACCCTGGAAAACGAAAAGCGTGCCGGCAAATATCGCAAGTCCGACAAGCGTCGGCACGCTGCGGCCGGGTATGACGCGATCATAGACCTGCAGCATGAAGAACGAGCCGGTCAGCGCCAGAACATTGACGACGCCGCTCATCAAAGCGATGCCCGCGAATGCTCGCCGGAAGGAAGCCAAAACCGCAGCGAGGGTTGTTCGCGGCGGTTCGGAGGAATGGGGATGCGTTGCCACCTTCACGTCAGTTCCAGTTCAATTTCAGGCGGCAATGATCGCGCCCGAAATCAGCCTTGATGACGAATGTGTCCATACCGCCCCCACCGTCAGGTGTTGCGCTTAGATAACCCAATCGTTCAACGCATAGGCATGGATGTAGTCGATCTGCATTTCCGCAGGTGTCGCAAGCCCGTCGGCGGGCGTTCCTGCGATACCGCCAACCGCCAGATCGACCAGCATGTACATCGGGTCGTGCATATCGGCAGGCGTTGCGGCACGAGCAACTTCGACGTCGTCGAAATACCAGACGAGTTCCTTTTCTGTCCACAGCACGCCGTACGTGTGGAACCCTTCGGTATCCGCGGCATAGGCCGTCGAGGACACTGTCGTATGAGTTCCCGTCTCGTTCGAGTGGCTTGTCAAAAGGAGCTTGTTTGGATCCTGACCCACCATCTCCACGGCGTCCAGTTCCGGTGGCCAGGTGCCGTCCGCCCGGAGAAGCCAGAAGGCCGGCCATGCACCTTGTTTTTCGGGCATGTCGGCCCGCATTTCGAAATAGCCGTAGGTCTGTGCGAAGGATTCGTAGGTCGTCAGCAAACCCGACGTGTATTGGTAGTTGTTTATGTAAGGCTTGATCGCCTCAGGAGCCCGGGCGGCGGTAATCGTGAGAACACCGTCCTCAACGCTGAACGGATTGACGGAACTCGTCGGCGCGTAGTTGGTATCGATATACCATTGAAGCTCTTTGTTGTCCGTGAGCGTACTGCCGTTCGCGCCTCCCCACCAGAAGTTCGAGTCCCAGGTGCCGCTCTCACCATTCCACAGGTCCAGCGTGTTGAACTCGTCCGAGAAGGTGAGTTTCAGATGCGACCTGTCCAGGGCCAGATCGAACTGGCTTGCGGTGAACTGGTCGATGGTCTTGTTGGCGAAAACCAGAAACTCGTCGTCAGACAGATTAAGTCGGACGTTCGCTCCCGTCTGGACCATGTTGGCGTGCACCGCCTCGAAGGAGGTGAAGCCATAGCTTCCGACGCGCGCGGTATCGTCGGCGCCAAAGTCCAGGATCAGGTCGCTGCCGTTGCCGGGGGTCACGACAAAAATATCCGCCCCGGATCCGCCCTTGAGAACGTCATCGCCGCGTAAGCCGTCGAGCGTCTGTTGGCCGGAGCCGCCGGTAATGATGTTGTTTAGCTCGTTTCCGAATGCGTAGTGTTTGTCGCCCGTGACCGTCAGGTTCTCGAAATTCGCCGGGAGCTTGTAGCTCATCCAGGTCGAGATCGTATCGATACCCTCATTGGCCAGTTCGACCGGCTTGTTTTTCAAGGAATACAGATAATAAATGTCATCGCCCTTGCCGCCATACATTGTGACGCTGACGCTACCGTCGCCATACAACGTATCGTTGTATATGCTGCCATAAAGTGTCGGGCCGGAATTCGTCGCCGAGTACCACTTTACGGAGGACCCGCTGTAGGCGAGTGGAACGCCCTTGGCGTTCAGTACGGTAGCCATTCTGGCTTTTCTCCTTTGCCTCGCCTCGATCTCAGCCCTAATAGTTGTGGAGGGCAAGAGCAGCCAGTAACTTTTGGCGACCTTCGATTTAGGAGAGTTACCGGAAGCTTAACACGCAGTGGTGCCGCTTGCCCGGCGCCCTCACTCCTCAAGTGCATTAAGATGAGGCTGTCAGCTTCGTGGGCCTAAAATCAGAGAGTTTCCCGTACTGTCTCATATGGTTCCGCCATCACCGTACGAAGGTGCCGACCACCACGCGCCTTATAAGCCCGAAACGGAGCAATTCATGATCTGCCCGGTTTGCGGATGGGAGATCGACATGCGGAACCTTGGCGAGGTCCTTCACCATGCCTCAAAACGTCATAGGCCGCTGCGCTATGACGACACCGGAAATTGAGTTGATGCTGCCTACTCGCGACCGTCAAAAGCTACGGACAGGTCCAATGCCGTCGCGACATTGACAATCGCCTCGGTTAGCTCTTCGTCGGATACCAGCAAATTCGGTGCAGCTTCCCGAGCCTGTTTCATCGCAGCCTTGACCGAGACGATATAGGGATGCGCTGGAGTGTCGAGGAGTAGGACAACTATCTCCTCTGCCATGGCTACCGGACCGACCCAGTGGACGATGCCCATCTGATCCTCCCAGACCCTCCGAAGGGATCACTTTGAACCGCTTTTAGTGCCGCAGCGAGAGGAATCAAATGTTGGTAAAAACCGTACCAAAATGAGGCACTAAGGGTCGGGAATCGATAGCCGGGTGACCCGGCAGCTATGGGATTTTTTCCTGTCTGGCCCGATCGGCACTGACTCCAAGTCGCCAGCCGCTCTTCAATGGCACGATGCTCGACCCAGTCGCGAAGCATAAGCCGAAAAATCAGAGCCCGCTGCCGGGAGCCAACGGGCTCTTGGGCAGCAAACCGGTCACCGCCCTTCATGATCCAAAAGAAGCTTGGACCGATGTCGATCTTATTTTCTGGAGCGCTTGAACTTCAGTCAGGTCTTTAACCTCAGATGGGTGTCTTAACCCGCGTAAATGCAAACGGCATGTCAGGGTGCGAGTCCTGGGATGCGCCTTGCGACTGGCCGCCGGTGAGGGGGAATCCCGGCGGTCTTCAATAAAATACCGGCTTGAATGGGAGGTCCCAGTGTCCTGGACCGTCGGTAATTTCTGTACATTGGCTCAGAACACTTCCTATCGAAACAAAATGCCCGCCGCAGCCTTCGGCGGGCAGGCATGGAGGAAACGATTGGAAAGGGTGGGGAAAACCGGCCGCGCATCAGGACGGTAGTCGACTACGACTCGGATCCGCGCCTCGGCGGGTTCTATTTGCCCGCCGATGACCTCCGCCATTTCGTCGCTTTCCCTGGGCGCGCTACTTCAGCAGGATACCCCTCGTCCACTGAAACGTGACGGTCTGTCCGGTCGCTTTTTTCGAGACCATCAGCCCCATGGCGGTTGCCGGGCCGGGCTGGAACCTGTCTCCAAAGTGATCGTCGTGGGGGTCCGGGTTCGTCGTCCACCTTGTCCCGCCGAAGGGACCAAGTACGAAGGCCATGCAGGCGCCACCGGTCTGGAAGACCCAAGCATCGAACCTCAACACCGTCTCGCCCGGATCGAGCACCAGGGGGCCGGCAGGTGAGAGACATCCATCCCCGTCGATCGTCAGTACATCATCGAAGCTCGCGGGCATCGCATCACCTCCGTTTGGAGCGGTTCACAGGATGTGCGGTGGAACCTGCCGCGTGCTGTATAGTCTCATATTGTTACGATCTTGCCTAGGCGGAGCCGGGTCGCGGCCGCGGCGACCACGTTTCCCTTCAGTTCGTAGAGATGCAGCGCTCGGGACGCGGCGGCGACCGCCTCGTTGCCTCGGCGGGAGGCCTCGAGCACGTGCGACAGATCGACCAGTGCATCCGCTCGCTCGTTGACGAAGTCGGTCGCTTCGGCGATCGCCAATGCCTCGCGCACGAGCGCCTCCGCCGCCGGGATCTCTGCCCGCCGCGCGAGCACGCGTGCGCGCACGCGACGCCAGCGGATCTGCGTCACGAGGTCGCCGCTCGCACCCAGCCGGGCGCTGACCTCAGCAAGGGCCTCGGCCTCCTCGTCGTGTCCCTGTTCGAGGATCACCAAGGCGAGGGTCGCGGCCATCGTCGAGCGGAACGCGCGCTCGCCCATCTCCTCGAGCGCGCGATACGCCGCGCGCGCGCTCCTCTCGGCCGCAGCCGGGTTCCCGGCGAGCAGCTCGACGACGGCCTCGTGTTCGGAGCCCGCCAGGAATAGCGTGAGGCCGAGGTCGGCGTAGGTGGCGTTGCTTGTCGCGATCAGCTCGCGGGCAAGCGCGAACCGGCCGACAATCGCGTTGAGGCATGCGAGCTGGCGGAGGATCACTCCCTCGGACTCGGGGCTCTCGCGCACCTCCGCGCGCATCGCCTCGCAACGGCGGATGCCCTCGGCGGCCGGCGTCGGCCCGAACCAGAGCATGGACGCGATCCACCTGAGAGACTCGTACAACTCATGCCGATCCCCTGCCCGTCGCGCGTGGGCAGCCGCGCGCTCCCACGCCGTGGCGGCCGCCTCGGCGCGGGCCTCGTTAAAAAAATACCACGCCTCGAGCCGCTGTGCACGGCACAGGCCGAGGTCGTCCCCGAAACGCTCGAAAACCGGGATCGCCATGGCCGCCGCCCGCGCCGCCTCCTCCAGCCCGCCTTCCTCGCCGTGGAGCGACCGGAGGAACTGCCGCTGGACGAGCACATGCGACGCCACGCGCTGGTCGTTCGCGGCAGCAGCCAGGCGCTCCGCCTCGTCCAGCACGCGCCCGGCATCGTCCAGCCGGCCGCTTTCGATCAGCGCGCCGCTGAGCTCGGCGAGCAGCGCGATCCGCTGTGGATTATCGGTGGGAAGCAGCCGGGAAACCCGCTCGAGCAGGCTTATCGCCGCTGGCAGGTCGCTGCGGACAAGCGCCCGCCGCCCGGCTGCCTCGAGCCGTTCGCACGCCCGGGCGGCAAGCGAGGCCGCGCCCACGTCGCGCGGGCCGAGCGCGACACGGTACTGAAAGGCCTGTTCGAGGTGATAGCCGACAATCTCCTCGAACTCGCGTAGCCGGTCCGCGGCCGTTAGCTCGAGCCAGGCGGCGAAGCGCTCGTGCAGATCGGCGCGCGCGTTCTTCGGCAGGGAGCGATACGCGGCGTCGCGGATCAGGACGTGACGGAAGCGATAGGCCTTCTCGCCGGCGAACGACGGCGCCTGCGGGCGGATCAGATCCCGGCGGACGAGCGCGAGCAAGCCGTCCTCGAGTGGGTCGAGCACGAGGCCGGCGAGCTCGCTGACGGCGCTCCGATGGAATACTGCTCCCTCGACCGCTGCGGCCGTCAGGATGGCGCGCTCGACGGACGGGAGGCCCTCGAGACGGGCAGCGAGAAGCGCGTTGATCGTCGAGGGAACAGGCAGCTCGGCGAGGTCCGACGAGGCGACCCAGCTGTCGGGCGCGCGCCTGAGCAACGCGTCGTCGACGAGCATCGCCACGAGTTCCTCGGCGAAGAGCGCATTGCCCTCGGCCGCGCTGGAGATCCTCGACTCGGCAGCTGGCGGCAGAGGCGCGCGGCCAAGCAGGTTGGAGATCAGCTCGCGGCATTCCGCGTCGCTGAGCCGCTCGAGGAGGATCGACGTCGCGTTGCGCTTGCCGGCCCCCCAGCCAGGACGCGTGTCTAAGAGCTCCGGCCGCGCGATGCAGATGAGCAGGATCGGGAAATCGCGTGAGAAGTCGGCGACGTGCTCGATCAGGTCGAGGAACGTCGGCTCGGCCCAATGGACGTCGTCCACCACGACAACGAGCGGCCCCGCTCGCGCGAGCGCCTCGAACAGCTTCCGGACGGCCCAGGCGGTCTCCTCGGTCGTCCCTTGTCCCGCGCCGTCAAGCCCGAGCGCCCCGGTCACACGCTCGGCAATCAGCCCGGCTTTCTCGTCGCCTGTGAGCCGCGCCCCGATCGCCGCTGCGAGCTGCTCGTTGGAGTCCAGTCCCTCCGCGCGCGTGAGCTCCCGGACGATCTCGGCCAACGGCCAGTAGGTGATGCCCTCGCCATAGGGCAGACAGCGGCCGCGCAAGACCGTGACACCTTCGGCAAGGTCGCTCGCGAACTCCCGTACGAGCCGCGACTTTCCCACACCCGCGTCGCCGAGAATGGTGACCAGGTGACAGGTCCTGTCGCCGACCGCGTTGCGGAAGACGGTCGCGAGCAAGGCTCGTTGGCGTTCCCGCCCGATGAAAGGCGAGTCGAAGCGGCGCGCAAGGCCGGGAGCGTGGGCGAGGACTTCTACCACGACGAGGGCGCGGATGGTCCCACCGTGCTTGAGCGCGCGCGGCCCGCTCGGCTCGACGACGACCGCATCGCGCACGAGCCTGTGCGTCGGCTCCCCTATCAGGATCTCATTCGCCGTCGCTGCCTCCTCGAGGCGCTTCGCGACATTGACGGCATCTCCGGCGACTGACAAATATCCCTGCGTGTTGTCGCCGGCGACCACCTCTCCGGTGTTGATGCCGATCCGGTTCAAAAGGCGGACGCCCCAACCGGCTTCGAGCTCGTGGTTGAGGATGGCAAGTGTGTCGCGCATCTCCACCGCCGCCCGCACCGCCCGCAGCGCATCGTCTTCGTGGAGGAGCGGCACGCCGAACACAGCCATGATCGCGTCCCCGATGTACTTCTCCACGATTCCGCCGTGCCGTTGAACGACGGCGCTCAGCTCGCCGAAGTAACGGGTGAGCAGGTTCCGGAGCGCTTCGGGATCGAGGGAGAGGCTGAGCCGCGAGGAGTCGACGATGTCGGTGAAGAGGATCGTGACCGTCTTGCGGGCGTCCGGCCTCGGCTCCCGCGCTTCTGGCGCTGCCGGCTTAGCCGGAGCCGAGGAAGCCGCTTCCGGCCTCCGCGGCGTTTCGGGTTGGAACGCCGTGCCCTGGCCGAGGATGGCCTGTACCTGCACGCCATGGTCGGCTCTAACTTCCAGGGGGCCGAGGACGCCAAATTTCATCTGAGGCCTTCCGTTCGGTCAACGCTCGGTGACAATAGCACTCGCTCCCGGCGCGCTCCAGCGGCGCGCCGAGTTCCTCGATTGGCAACTGCAGAACGAGGAGCACTTGAGTCATCTTTGTGCATCAGCCGGCTACAGCCCGCAACGTCAATAGAGAGAGAATGGCGGCGAGCCGCCGGATACTCTCCTCCCGTATCATTGCAGAGGCTCCTGGCTGGCATGGCTCACCGCTCAGTCTAAGCAATGTGTTGGGAGGAGTCCAATTGCGCGCCCGCAACACTTGGGCTGTGGGTGCGGTAACGAAACGCGAAACGACGGCATCGGATTCATCCCACGATACTGCATTCGGGTGTGCGCTGCGATCCGCGGACGCCGCGCTCAACTTGGCGCGGCGTGCCCAGCAGGCGCACGCAGGGATGCACCGAATGCCATGCTGGTGAGTTGCGTCACGGCGCATCTTGGTTGGCCGAGCGGGGGATCGATTCGATGAGGCGACGCGTATAGGGGTGCTTCGGGTCGCCGATGACCCTCTCCGTCGGTCCCTCCTCGACGATCTCGCCGAGATAAAGGACATAGATGCGCTCGGCGATCTGGCGGACGACAGCGAGGTCGTGCGTGATGAAGAGATATGACAGCCCATGCTCAGCCTGCAGGCGCTTGAAGAGGTTGAGCACCTGCGCCTGCACCGAGACGTCGAGGGCCGATACCGGTTCGTCGCAGACGAGGATTGCCGGTTTGACGGCAAGCGCGCGCGCGATGGCGACCCGTTGGCGCTCGCCGCCCGAGAGCGACGCCGGACGGCGCGTGGCGTACGCGGCGGACAAGCCGACTTCCGCCAGCAGCGTCGCAATCCGTTCCGGCGTCGCCGGGCCGGTGGCGCCCGCGGAGGCTCCGAGCGCCTCGCTCAGCGCCTGGCCGACGCTGTGCCTCGGATTGAGTGTCGAATACGGATCCTGAAAGATCATCTGGATTGTCTGGCGAACGCGGGCGCGGTCGGCCTTCGCCATGGCGCCGAAATCTGCTGCCGCGAGGCCGTTGATGCGGATGTCGCCGGCAGTTGGCGTTTCGAGGCCGACGAGGCAGCGCCCGAGAGTGGTCTTGCCCGAGCCGGACTCGCCGACGAGGCCAACGCTCTCACCGGGCATGATGCGCAGCGATACGTCCTTTACCGCGCGGATCGCACGGCCCCGCGGGCCGACGAACGTCTTGACGAGCGCGTCGACGCGGACGAGAGGCCCTTCGGTCTCGTCCCGGCGCAGCGTTATCGGTGCCGCGGAGAGCGCCGCCGTGCGCAGCGCATCGAGTTCGCCCTGAATCTCGTCCTGGCGAACGCATGCGGTGAACCGGCTCGCATCGCGGGCGGCCAGCGGCGGCTTGCTGGCGCGGCAGATCTGCTTCGCCCAGTCGCAGCGGTCGGCGAAGCCGCAGCGGTCGATCACATCGGCCGCGCGCGGCACGGAGCCCCGGATCGCGACGAGCCGGGGCACGCGAATATCGGCCGGCGGTTCCGACAGCAGAAGTCCTAAGGTGTAAGGATGGAACGGCTGGCGCTCGACGGCGGCACCGTCGCCGACTTCGAGCAGCGAACCGGCGTAAAGCACATAGATGCGCTCGCAGGTCGAGAATGCGAGCCGCAGGTTGTGGGTAATGAGGATGAGGCTCATGTGCCGCTCGCGCTGGACACGCCGCAGGAGCCTGATGATCTCCGCCTGGGTCGTTACGTCGAGCGCCGTCGAGGGCTCGTCGGCGATGAGCAGCTCCGGGTCGCGAGCAAGGGCGGCGGCAAGTGCCACGCGCTGGCACATGCCGCCCGACAGCTGGAATGGCATGCGGCGGGCTACATCCTCGTCGACAATGCCGACTTCCGCGAGGCGGCGTTTCACCTCCGCCGCGCGCGCAGCGCGCGAGGCGAAATCAGGCCGCCCGCGCAGCATCTCGTCGATGTGGTCGCCGCTTCGCAAGAGCGGATTCAGCATCGTGAACGGATCCTGCATAAGCATCGACACGCGAAAACCGCGGATCTTGCGCAGTTCCCTCTCGGCAAGCCGCATCAGGGGCATGCCGTCGAGCGTGACGGCGCCTGCCGCATTTATACCCGGCGGCAAGATGCCGGCGATCGCTCGTGCAGTGAGCGATTTTCCGGAGCCCGATTCGCCGACGATCGCAATGGTCTCGCCCCGCTCGACTACGATGCTCAAGGAGGTCGTGATGGGCACCGCGCCGTGTGAAATCGCTAGCCCCTCGACGGTGAGGAGCGGACCCTCCTGACCCGCGCGCGCTACGGCCGTGTTCACTTTGCAATCCGCTCGAACAGCCAGTCGCCGATGAGGTTCATGCTGACCGCGGTAAGGATGATCATTGCCGCGGGCAGGAGCAGCGCAACCGGATTGGAGAAGAGGATATTGCGGTTCTCGAACAGCATCCGACCCCAGTCAGGGGTCCCGGGCTCAACGCCGAGGCCGAGGAACGACAGCCCGGCGAGATTGACCAGCGCGAAGGCGAAGTCGAGGACGACATAGGCCAGGATGATCGGCAGCACGTTAGGGAGGATATGAACGAACAGAATACGCGCCTTCGAGATGCCGAGCGTGCGTGCGGCGTCGATATAGGGAAGCGGCCGCTGTTCGAGGACCGCGCTCCGCACGATGCGCGTATCGGGGGCGGTAAAAAGGACGACCAGAACGAAGACGGCGGTCCAATATCCGCCGCCCACCACGCCGACGACGACGATTGCCACGAGCGGTCCCGGCAACGCGACCATGAAATCCACCCAGCGCATGATCGCCGAATCGACCAAGCCACCGAGATAGCCCGAAAGAAGGCCAAGCAGGGTCGCGATCGCGAAAGCTCCGGTGGCGACGACGACTGGGCCGACCAAGGCCGTCCTCGCCCCGTAGATTACGCGCGACAGGACATCGCGGCCGAGAAGATCCGTTCCCGCGATGTGGGCAGCGGAAGGCGGCGTATCGCCGACCCCGAGACGCTGGAGGAAGGGCGAATAGGGGGCGATCCCCTCCCCAAAGACGGCGCAGATCACCACCACCGTGATAATTAGCGCGGCAATGAGAATGACGATCGGCAGGTGCCGTGGCAGCTTCGTCTTTCGCGTCTCTGCGATGGCTGGGGCGCTCATGACTCGACTCTGCCGAAGCGGATACGCGGGTCGATCAGCGTGTAGATCACGTCGATCGCCAGGTTGACCAGCACGACGAAGACAGAGAAGAGCAGCGTGGTGCCTTGGATCGTCGGGATGTCGCGCTTCTGGACCGCATCGACCGTCAAGGCGCCGAGACCTGGCAAAGAAAAGGTTACCTCGACGTAAATCGCGCCGGCGACGATCCCGACGACGATGAGCCCTGCTGCCGTGACCACGGGAATCAGGGCGTTCCTGAGCACGTAGGCGAACGCAATGCGCCGCGAACTCAGGCCGCGCGCCCGCGCAAAGGTGACGTAGTCTCGGTCCAGCTCCTCGATCATCGCCGCGCGCGTGATCTTGACGACGATCGCCATGACCGAGATCGCAAGAGCAAGCGCCGGAAGCGTCAGGTGCCAGGCACGGTCGAGGAATCCGGTCCCCGGACCGAAGATCGGGAACCAGTGCAGAAGAGAGCCGAAGACATAGAGAAGGAAAATGCCGGTGACGAAGGCCGGAGAGCTGATGCCGACAACGCCGAACATGACGACTGCTCGGTCGAGCCGCGTACCGCGGCGGAAGGCGGCGACCGCCCCGAGCGCGATTCCGACGCCGAGAACGAGAACGGTGCTCATCAAGCTCAGGAAGACAGTGACGGGGAGCCGATCGGCGATGGTGCTCGTCACCGCCCGGTTGCCCTGGATTGAGACGCCCAGGTCGCCTTGGACCACCTGCGACAGCCACTTGAAGTACTGCACGAGCAATGGATCGTTCAAGTGGTAGCGCTCGCGGATGGCAGCGAGCGTTGCCGGGTCTGACGCGCGCGCGCCGAGCAGGGAGCGCACTGGGTCCCCGGGCGCGATGTGGACCAGCGCGAAGACGCCGAACGAGATTATGAGGAGGAGCGGGATCGCCACGGCGAACCGCCGCATGACAAAGACGACGACGCTCGAGCCCTTCACCGGGGCGACCCGAGATAGCGGTCGAACCAGCCAATCGTACGGCGCCATGCGTCGAGCTGATGATCGCGCTCGCGCACGCCATGGCCTTCACGCGGATAGACGACCAGCTCCGACTCGACGCCGCGCTCGAGCAGCGCCGCATATAATTCCTGCGCCTGGCCGAGCGGGGTGCATCGGTCCCCGTCGCCATGGATCATCAATGTCGGCGTCGTGGGTTTGTCGAGCCGTGTGATTGCCGAACGGTCGACCGCTACGCGGCGATAGCGCTCCTCCGAAAGCGGCCCGCCGTTGATGAAAGCATGGAAGTCGTGGTTGCAGGAATAGTGGCTCGAGAGTTGATTGGCGATGCCGGAGACCATCACCGCCGCTTTGAACCGGTTGGTCGTCGCGACCGCCCACGCCGTGAGATAGCCGCCGTAGCTGGCGCCGCTGATGCCGAGCCGGTCGGGGTCGCTAATGCCCGCTGCGACGCATTTGTCCAGGCCGGCGAGGATATCCTGGAACTCGGCCCCCGCTGGGTCGCCGATATTCAGCATCCCGAACGCCTTCCCCCAGCCAACACTGCCACGGTAATTGGGAAGGAACACGGCGTAGCCGGCCGTCGCGAACGGCAGCGCGTCGCCCGGATTGTAGGCGCGTCTAACCGCCCAGCTCGGGCCGCCGTGGATGTCCACGATGGTCGGCCTCGGCTCCTTAGCGCCATCGCGTGGCAGCAGGACCAGCCCCTCCAGCTCGACACCATCTGCGCCTTTCCAGGCAATGGCGCGGACCTCCGGGTAGGCGTTGAAGTCCCTGGCTACGTCGCCGTTCAGATTGGAGACCGCCGACCATGCGAAAGCTTCCGCGCCGGACTTGAATACTATTTCAGGTGGCGCTCCATCGCTCTCGCGCACCGCTGCGAAACCCTTCTTGTCGGGCGCGGTCGTTATGCCGGCGCTGAAGCTGTTCATGCCGATGATCGCATCCTCCCGCGTCATCCACTCGATGCTACCGTCGAGGCGTGTGACTCCATAGACGGAGCCGAGCCGCGACCAGCCGGTGAACCAGAGGCTGTCGTCGTCACGCCACTTCATCGACGTAATGCTCGACATGCCGCTCGGAGCGACGGTACTGATCTTGCCTGTGGCAATGTCGAGGATGCTGATGTCGCTGGCAACGAGGCCACGGTCGCTGGACCACCCATCGAGGAAGGCGATGCGCTTGGCGCACGGGTTGGCCGAGGGGGCCAAGAGCTGCCAGCACGAGCGATGCAGGATCGTAGCGCCTCGTGTCGCAAGATCGATCTTGGCTAGTGCGGCATGATACCAGCCGCGCTCGCTCGGGTCGGCGGAGACAATCGCAAGGGCGGCATTATCGCCGAGGAGTTCGAATTCCCAGACGCTGAGCTTGGAGGGCCCGACCTCGACCGTCGATCCGTCGTCCGTCCTAACGCGGAACAGGCGGCGCCGCGCATTCGCCGGGCTCGTCACCGCGGGATCGTCGGGCTCTCCCCAGGTCAGGCGCTGCGCACCATTGGTCGCGCCGCCGTCGAGGCCGCGATCAGCGGCCATAACGATCAGGCTCTCGCCGTCGGGCGCCCACCGCATGTCCTCGATGGTGCCGGCGACGTCCCCTAATGGCCGCTCGCCCTGATCGTCCTTGAGGAACAGCGACATTCTTCCTTGCAAAGCGCGATCGGAAACAAACGCCAGCGTACCGTCGACCGGCGACAGATGCGGCAGGCCGTCGCCGCCTGGCCCGTTGGTCAGCTGCACCGCTTCGGCTCCATCCAGGGAAAAGCGCCAAACGCGGCTCTGCGGCGATTGCCGCGGTTCGTGCACGGCGGGACGAACAGCGGCAACGACCGCCGTGCCATCGCGGGTGAAGGAGAGATCCGAAGGGAAGCGCAGCTGGTGAAGTCGTCCGAGGCTCGCTTCAAAAAAGTCCATCTGCCGACACCTTTAGCAATTCTCGGCCAGACGCACGAGCGCGCGCAGGTCGATGCGGCGAAAATGATGAAAATATCCGTGGCCAAGTGGCCCCGCGATCCCCCTTATTTAAGGCCAAAACCCCGGATCGCCCACGGGATAGTGTACCAGAAGGCGGTATAGCCGGTGAGCTTGTACTTGTTGTTGATCGCCATCGCCGAGGCGGGCCAGAAGATCGGCACGATCGCGACGTCCTCGTTGGCGATCTTAAACACGCCCTTCAGCGCATCGGCACGCGCCTTCGGATCGGCCTTCTCGTTGGCGGTCTTCAGGAATGCATCGACTTCGGCGTTCTTGAAGTTCGAGCCGTTCATACCATCCTTCACTGCCGTCGCACTCGAAAAGAATAGGTAGGGGTAGTTGGCCGCGTCGGCGAAGTCCGGATAATACGCCATGATCTGCATGCCAAGGTTCTCGTGTCGAAAGTACTGCGCGAGCCAAGTGTTATGGTCGATCTCCTGGATACTTGCACGGATACCGATCTGCTTCAGGTTCTCCACCACCGACTGCATGATGTTGACCATATAAGGATCGGCGGTCGGTGCGGGGATGGTGACGTCAAAGCCGTCCGGATGGCTGGATTGTGCTAGCTCGGCCTTCGCCTTCGCCAGGTCGAACGGGTAGCTCGGCAAGGTAGCGTAGAAGGCGCGGACCTCGTCAGGAGACAGAACTCCCGACCACATCTCGGGTGGGTTCAATGCCGTCGCCGCCTCGCCGTTGCCCTTGAGGAGCGCCTTGACCAGACCTTCCCGATCCACGGCATAGGCGACGGCACGGCGCACATGGATATCGTCGAACGGCGGCGCCGAATGGTCGAGAATCAGCGAGAACATGCCAAGCGACGGCGCGGTGACGATGTCGACGTTGCCTAACGCCTTCCACTGGTCGACGTCGGAGATGGCGAGGTCGAAGGTACCGTCGATGTCGCTGTTCTGCATGGCGAGAAGCCGGGCCTGTCGATCTGGAATCGCCTGGATCGTGATCCGTTTGATCACTGGCTTCGACCCCCAGTAGTCGTCGCGCGCTTCGAGGATGACATGATCTGTCGGGACGAATTCAACAAGCTTATAGGGGCCGGTACCAAGCGGCAGAACCTCGGGCGTTCCGATGTTCTTATCTGCGAGCTGTTCTTGCTTGAAGACGAAACCCGCCATGTGAGCGGCCGTATAGGCGAACTGGACGTTCGGCGCCTTCAATTTGACGGTCACCTCATCGGGAGCCGTCGCCTCGACGGTCACAACAGAGTTGTAGAAGGAGGCGAGCTGCGAGCCGGAATCCGGGTTCATGTGATACTTGAAAGTAGCGACGATATCGTCAGCCGTTAGCGGACTTCCGTCGCCAAATTTAACGGCGCTCCGCAGGTGATACTTGATCGTCGTCGGATCGACCTGCTCCCACTTGTCGGCCGATGCGGGTTTGAGAGCGAGATCGTCGCCGAAGGCCAGCGGTCCTTCCTGGACGAGCGACATGATCGCCCCGGTATAGATCGTCCAGGCATGCGGAATGAAGAGCGTGTCGGGTATGCTGGGCAGCGCCCACGTGATCGATTCGATCTGCTCCTCTGCCTTTGCCGAAGGTGCTATCGCGAATGCCCCGGTGATGGCGAAGGAGGCGGTGAGCGCCACCCCGTTGATCAGAGCGCTACGCCTAGTGAACCCCTTTGCCATTTGCTCCCCCGATCCTGGAATACAGACGCACAGGCTAACTAAGTGGTATTGTACGCAGTTAATCGACTGTATCGCAAGTCAATGAACCGGTAGGCGTAGGCGGAAAACCCCAAGCGGTCCTGTCGGCTCGACGTGGATTGCCTCTCCGAGTCCAGTTACTTGATGTGCGGCTCGGGAGAGGTGGAAACAACGTTCTTCCCCAAACTGCTCTCCGAATGAACTCGTCCACGCATCGCGCGAAGATAGATGGCCGAAAATTGACAGTCCACTTCGCCGCGTGAAGCCATGCCCGACTCCGGAAAGCCTTACTTGCACGTTAGCTAATATAGTTACAACCTTAGAAAGCCGGAAGCCGCACCGACCGGCCAGGCTCGACTGCCCGTGCCCGCCGTCGCCTCAAGGACAGTCGACCCACATTTTTGCGGGATGCGCTGTAGGGAGGAATTAAAATGAGATCAGCCATGATTTGCGCGGCAATTGTGATTGCCGGATCCAGCGTCACCGTTGCGCACGAGAAAAAGGTGGTGGTCAGAAAAGCAGTAACGCCACCCTGCGCCGATCTGTCAGGCACGATCAAGAAAAAGAGGGGCACTGAGTTGGATTGCCGTTCGACCGGAACTGTCTCAGGCGCAATTCCGCAAGCCAATCAAAAAGGCAAATCGGAGCCGCGCCTAGGTTACGATACGATTCATCCTGGAATCATACCAAACTTTTAGCTCTTTAATTGCGTGCCTTCGCTCCGATGTGCGCAGCAAGCTGCCGAGATCGACGGTCTCACCTTGTGGCCCGTGAGCTCGCCTGCAGAAGCGGAACTGGCCACAATGCGATGCGACCAGCAATTCTTCCGGGTAACGCCAGAGAATTCCAGGAAATTCCATTCGGATGATCTGTTGAAGGCAAGCACTGGACACTAGAGCTAAAAGCAGAGCCGGCGCGTCACTTCGTGAGGAAGGTCACAGACGCCCGTTGCCAAAATCGCCAAGGTATCGGCGAGAAACCGTTCGGCACGCAGCACCCGGCCAAGCCGCCGCAGATCACCTGCGTAGTGACAGCCGAACTGTTCGAGAATTCTGCCTTCAGGAGGAATGATGATGACCAGACTTTTGACAGCATTTGCATTATGGGGCTTTTTCCTAACAGGCGCGTCCGCGGCGGCCGAGATGACGCCCGGCAACGGAAACAGCATTCATTTGCCTGGCTTCGACGGCGTTATCTATTACACGGTCGAGCAGGCTGGCTACCGGGTCGTTGCGACGCTGGCTTCAGGCGCAGACGAGCTGCCGATCCGCTTCATTTCCACGCTCGGGCAGGGGCAGCGCATTGTCATCTCGGTGCCCCAAACGATCGGCCAACCGGCCATCGAATTCGAGATCCTGCGAAATGGCGACGCGCTTGTCGTCAGCGACCCCATCGCCGCTGCGACGATCGACTCCATGGACGAAGTGGCGACCCCGGCCGCGCTCGCCCAATGACCGGCACCTGGCCACGCCGAGATTCGGCAGGCTAGTATTCTGTAATCATTCGGCGCGGCGGAAGAAGGACGCCTTTAGGCGGTCTCACCTGACCCTTCTGGTCTTGCAGACAGACCTCGATGGCACCTCTCCACTACGGCATTCGCTTGGTCCAGCTCGGGAGTTCTCGGCAGCGCCCTGATTAACGGCGCACAAGCTCTCGCGCGTCTCTAGGCGGTCTCGGCAATATTCAGCACGGCGTCGATCTCGGCCATCACCGCTGCCGGCAGCGGCCCTTTTTCCAGCGCACCGAGATTGTCCTCGACCTGCTCGGGCCGCGTGAAGCCGGGAACCGGCAAGGCGATTGCCGACTTGGCGAGGATCCAGCCGAGCGCGCCCTGCGCAAGCGTGCGTCCGTCCGAGGTGAGCAGGTCGCGGATTGCCGCGAGCCTTGACAGATATTGCGGGTTGGCGGCGCCATCCCTGAAAAACACCATCCATTCGGCATTCCCGCCGCGCACGTCATCGGCGGGCAGCTTCATGGCCGGCGTGTATTTGCCGGTGAGCAGCCCCATTGCCAGCGGCAGCCGGCTGAACGAGACGAGGTTCTCGCGCACCGCAACGGCCATCAGCTCGTTCGCCGGGGTAAACACATTGAAGTCGTTCTCTACGGCGACGAAACCCTCGCGCGGCGCGTAGGCGGCAAGCCGTTCGCGGTGATCGGTGCTCCAGCCGAAGCCGCCGATCTTGCCCTCCTGATGCAACAGGCCGAGCGTATCGAACGCCTCGCCGGCGCGCTCGATCGGATACTCGTTGATATGCAGCAGCGCGACGTCGATACAATCGCGCTGCAGGCGCTGCCGCGAATTGTCGATCGATGTCCGGATCGCCGCGGCAGAGGCATCCTCGGGAGCGATCTTGCGCGTTTCGGGATCGCCGAAATAGCCGACCTTTGTGACGATGACGGCTCCGTCCTTGCCCTTCAACGCCCGCCCGAGGATCAGCTCGGCATTGCCGGCGCCATAGGCGGCAGCCGTGTCGAACACCCGCGCGCCGATGTCATAGGCCATCGCCAGCGCGGCTTGCGACCTGATGTCGTCGACCTCGCCATAGATGGTCGCCGTGTCACGCCAGCGCGCGGCGCCACCCGCCGCCCAGGTGCCGATCCCGATGCGCGGTACCGAGCGGCCATCCCAAAGCTCCATCATCTGCATGCCCGCCTCCATTATCTCAACGACGCAGGCTGGCGTGCTGGGCACGCTCGCGGATCTCTTCGCGAGAAATGCCAGCATCCGCCAGTGCGCTGTCCGGGGCCTGCCTCAAGCTCGCAAGCGTCTGGCGATAGGCAAGCCAGCGGGCGAAACGGTGTCGAAGTTCATACAACATGATCGTCTCCTTTGGCGCGCAGAATGCCCGAGCGCTTGGGTTGGTCGAAAGCGCAAAGCATCTGCGCGAAGCGCATGCGCGATCGAAAGGATTGCGCTGGCTTCTTGGCCAGCCGAGGCGCTTGTCACTGTCCCGCCAAGCAGGATTGTCCAACGCCTCCAATACCTGCATACTTGCGCGTGATGCCCGCTTCGCGCTACAGCCACGGTCGCAAGGAGTTTTTCATTTCTGCAAAATGGATATCGGCTGGGACGATCTGAGGTTGTTTCTCGACGTTGCGCGGCTGGGTGGCTTGAGCGCAGCGACGGGAACCACGCGCCTCAGCGCAGCCACCCTTGGACGACGCGTCACCGCGCTCGAAAAGCAGATCGGCGAACCGCTGTTCGTGCGTCAGCAGACCGGCTACCGGCTGACCCCGGTCGGTGAAGAACTGCTGCGGCGCGCCGAAGACGTCGAGGCAGCAATGCAGTCGCTGACCCGCTGGCGCGAGGGAAACCTGCCCGACCGCATTGTCCGCATCTCGGCCGGGCCATGGACCTCAGCCTTCGTTTCCGCCCATATCGGCGAGATCTGGACGGTCGATGACGGCATAAGGGTGGAGCTCGTCACCACCACCGACCGGGTCGACATCGGCCGCCGTGCCGCCGACATCGGCATCCGCAGCGAGCGCCCGACCGAGCAGTGGCTGGCCGGGCGTCAGAGCGGCAAGGTCGCCCACGCCATTTATTCCGGACGCCACATGATCAACGGCATCGCCGCCGGGTTGTTCGTCGGCGTCACCGGCGAAGGGGCAAACATTGCCTCGGCGCGCTGGCTGCAAGCCCATCACGGCGACCGCATCGCCGTACGCGGCAACAACACCCATTCGGTGCGCGAACTGGTGGCCGCCGGCGCCGGCCTTTCGATCTTTCCGTGCTTCGTCGGTGACAGCGATCCGCGGCTGGTTCGCGTCGCTCAGCCTATCCCCGAACTCGAAACCGACCAATGGGTCGTCACCCACCACGAGGAACGTCACTCCCCGCCGGTACGAAAAGTCGCCGACCGGATTACGGCCTTGATGCGGGCGCACCAGCCGCTGTTTCGCGGCGAGACGCCGATCCGGTGAGCCTCAGGCGTCGATCGGCCGCCAGCTGAGCCGCATGCTGGCACTCATGCCCTGGCCGGGCTCCAGCGCCCTCAGGGCCTTGGCCGTGATGCGCGTCGACCACCGGTTATCGACTGCTAGCTCTTATGACCGTGGTCAAGCGTGGTAGATGAACTTTTCCGCCCCATGTCTTTGCCACAGGATGTTTGCCGTTGATGGACAGCACGGGGACGGGATGAGCCCTTGAGACGACGGTCGATCATGCTCTTATTCGCGGGTTGGCTACCGCACTTCCGTAATCCGTCTTGGGCTATCCTTGTCTAGAGTCGGGCGTTGGGCCGTTGCCCAGCCACATAGCTAGCGCGGGAATTCCCCACCGTGGCCACATCCCGTCTCCGTGCTGTCCCGGTTGTTCCGCCGGATTGAAGCCGGTCAATTAGCTTCAATCCGGCGGCGCCCGTGGGAGACGAGCGTTTGCTGGAAG
>NZ_SADR02000157.1 GCF_004010325.2 Mesorhizobium sp. M00.F.Ca.ET.216.01.1.1 | reverse complement strand
CCGAGGAGAAGGGAAGCGCGCGCGTCGCCCAGACGATGGTCGGCGCTTCCGAGGTCAACCCGCTCAAATTCCTGCCGACGGTCGAGGACGTCATCGTCACCATCATCTCGGAACGCAGCCCCGGCTTTCTCTCCGGCGAAGCGGCGATCGCCGATGCGGTGAAGGATCTCGCGCAGCACCACGTGCGCGCCTGGCGCGGCGTCCAGGCGGCGCTGCGGCGCATGATCGACCGCTTCGATCCGGCGGCGATCGAGGAAGAGCTCAAGTCCAATTCCGCGCTCGGCAACCTGCTTTCCGGCGGGCGCAACGCCAAGCTGTGGGAGCTCTACCAGAAACGCCACCGCGACATCGCCCAAAGCGCGGAGTCGAGCTTCCTGGGCGAAATCGGCGCCGATTTCAGGGATGCATATGAAG
>NZ_SADR02000156.1 GCF_004010325.2 Mesorhizobium sp. M00.F.Ca.ET.216.01.1.1 | reverse complement strand
GTCCGCTCGCTGCAGTTGGTCCAGGATCGCATTGCCGGCGGTGACCATGCCGCGCTGCCCATGCAGGCCAAGCTTCTCGAGCTGGCCGATGCCAGGCTGCGCGCCGCCGATGCCGAGGACTTCAAGGACCCCAAGAACTTTCGCGCGTTGCTCGTCTACGGCATGAGCGGCGGCAATCCCGTCACGGTCGCGGCAGCGGCTTCGCGTGCGACGGCCGACCCGCAGAGCCTCACCATCGCCAAGGGCATCGTTGCCTACCTGAACGGCCAACCCGCGGTGGCGATCGAAATCCTGAGGCCGATCGATCCGATGAGCGTCCCGAGCGACCTTGCTGCCTTCCTGGCCTTGGGCAAGGGTTCGCTGCTTGCGCCCGAACAGCCCACCGCGGCGCTTGCCCTGCTCGACGAGGCCCGCC
>NZ_SADR02000155.1 GCF_004010325.2 Mesorhizobium sp. M00.F.Ca.ET.216.01.1.1 | reverse complement strand
TGCGGTCGCGCATGAGCCAGGGCCGCCGCACCGTTCGGTTGACGCGCTGCACGATGTAGGTCCAGGGCAGGTCGCGATAGAGCGCGGGGGACTGCAGCGGCGCCAGCTTCAACACGCTTTCGAAATCGCGCCGGCCGACCAGCACCGGCAGCAGCCTGGCGCTGAGCCACAAATGGGCACAAAAAAGAACGCGCAAAAGAGGTCCGTCGGCCATCACGCGCCCGCGAGGATGCCTTCAGCCACCAGCTCGGCGGCAAGTGCTGCAATGTCCTCGTCGAGCGTGGCCTTGTCGACTTCGAATTCGTCCGACAGCAGATCGACGATCTGGTCTAGGCCGCGCGCGCCGTCGACCTTGTCGAGGAAGGCTTCGGTGGTGCCGTTGCAGGTGTAGGGCTGGCCGCTGCGCGCCA
>NZ_SADR02000154.1 GCF_004010325.2 Mesorhizobium sp. M00.F.Ca.ET.216.01.1.1 | reverse complement strand
GCGACCTGGTCCAGATGCTTGAAACCCGGGGCCTCACCATCAATGAGGCTGTCACCCAGGCAAACGATCTGCTGACTGCACATCCCGACATCAAGGCTATCTACGGCATGTATGATGAGGCCGGGAGCGGTGCCGCAAAGGTGGTCGAGACCCGAGGCCTCACCGGCAAAGTTGGCATCACCGTCGCCGATGGCTCGCCCACCACCATTGCGCTGCTGAAGAAGGGGGCGATCCAGGGCATCTTCTGCCAGGAAGCGGTCGGCCGAGGCATCGACGGCACCCAGCAAGTCTACAACGCCCTGACGGGCAGCAAGGTGACCCAGGATCTGGCCCTGGTGATGCCATTGGTCACCGCCGACAAGGTCTACAGTCCCGAGGCGAAGAAGGTTATCGCCCGCGTTTTCCCCCCGAGCAAC
>NZ_SADR02000153.1 GCF_004010325.2 Mesorhizobium sp. M00.F.Ca.ET.216.01.1.1 | reverse complement strand
CCTCGGGCACGCTGACCATCTCGGACGTCGACAGTGATCCGCACTTCGTCGCCCAGGCCGGCACCGCCGGCCTCTACGGCACCTTCGCCATCGATGCCGATGGCGCCTGGACCTATACGGCGTCCTCGGCGCATGACGAGTTCGTCGCCGGCACCACCTACACCGACACCTTCAATGTGGTCAGCGCCGACGGCACCCCGACCACGGTGACGATCAACATCCTCGGCACCAACGACGCCGCGGTGCTGTCGTCCGACGTGAAGAACCTGACCGAGACCAATGCGGCCGCCGACATCTCGACCTCGGGCACGCTGACCATCTCGGACGTCGACAGTGATCCGCACTTCGTCGCCCAGGCCGGCACCGCCGGCCTCTACGGCACCTTCGCCATCGATGCCGATGGCGCCTGGACCTACA
>NZ_SADR02000152.1 GCF_004010325.2 Mesorhizobium sp. M00.F.Ca.ET.216.01.1.1 | reverse complement strand
GATGCGTTCCAAGGTCAGCACGAACCGTCCTTTCGGGCTGACCGCGTAGGCGAAGACGTTGCCCACCAGGAGAGCGAGCGCGGGTGTGAAATAGAATGAGCCGATATGGATGGTGGGCGCGAACAGAAAGCCCACAATGCCGGCAAAGGCGATACGCGGCCAGCGTATTGTCGGAGCCGTCAGCGGTTCGGTCAGCATCACGAAGGCGAAGAACAGCAGCGGCGACGAGCTAAAGGTCTCCGCGAGCGCGGTGCCATATTGAGACGGATCGGTAGTGGCCAGTATCGTCGCCAGCGCCACTCCGAAAAAGGTGGCCACGAGATCGAACCGGCGTAGCTTGCGCACCACCAGAATGCCGCCCAAGAGCACCAAGGGAAGCAACCAGACATTGCCCGCCACATGGTGGGTGGGGGGCAATG
>NZ_SADR02000151.1 GCF_004010325.2 Mesorhizobium sp. M00.F.Ca.ET.216.01.1.1 | reverse complement strand
CGCGATCGATGCGATAGAATTCTTGGAGGAATGGCCGGACGACAGGCGAGGGCTCCTTGACGCGGCGGAATGTGAAACATACTGTTCCGCGGACGATGGGCGAAAGTCGGTCGAGGCGGCACACAAGATCTTTACGACTTGGGCCCGCAGGGTCGGTGTGACCGAGGATGTCCCAGTGGCGGCCCCCGATGAGCAAACGAAACCCACTGCCAGGCGCGGGCTTACAAACTTGGATCTCAAAAACGTAAAAAGTCTAACGGTACGCCACCCTTGAAAGATCGTGGAGACCTGGCTTTGGATCACCATAGACGGCATCGTAGTCAATGGCCGTCGCCCCGATCTTCTTGGATCGGATCCGTCAGGTCGCCTTCGTCGTCAGGTTCGATCAGGTCGATTAGCGCTGCCGCCCGTGTTCCAGGC
>NZ_SADR02000150.1 GCF_004010325.2 Mesorhizobium sp. M00.F.Ca.ET.216.01.1.1 | reverse complement strand
GCTACCGCAAGCTTTTTACAGAGTTGAATGCGATGGATGCCTTGATCAACAGCGCATTCATCGTCTGCCTGGCCACGCTGTTTGCAATGATCGCAGGCACGCTCGCCGCCTACGGACTGGCGCGTTTCGACGTCAAGAACAAGAACTTCATCGCCTTTGAGGTTCTGTCGATCCGCATGCTGCCGCCGATGGTGAGCGTCATCCCGCTGTTCATCATCGCCAAGCAGCTGGGCATCTTCGACACGCCGTGGCTGCTGATCGCCGTTTATATGTTGAACGGATTGCCGTTCGTGGTCTGGGTGATGCGCGTCTTCATCCAGGAGATTCCGCAATCGATCGAAGAGGCTGCCTTGATAGATGGATGCAGCCGCTTCGAATGCTTCTGGCGCGTGACCTTGCCGCTGCTTTTGCCCGGCTTGGC
>NZ_SADR02000149.1 GCF_004010325.2 Mesorhizobium sp. M00.F.Ca.ET.216.01.1.1 | reverse complement strand
TGCGGTAATGGCTCCAGGACGGCCCCAGGGGGCGCCACAGGGGCTTCGGGCTGCTCGGCGCTCGCTTCCTTCCTCAGACCCATCAGGGCGTTCAGGAAGGCCGCCAGTTCCTCCCGTGACTCGATACGGATGGTAGCGAGCGCGGCCGGTTTCAGGCCAAGCTGACGCCGGTAGGCGTCAGCGTCGTTCTTCATCGGGAAGAAGGCGCGGTCGGTGTTGTAGACGATCATGTGCCTGGCTCCCTGAAGAACACGTCGACGATCTCGAAGCCGTTCTCGTCTTCCTCGACCGTCATGTAGGTGAAGGGCTTGCCCGAGCCCTCGGCGTAGCCCGCCACCGCGGCTGGGTCCGGCTTGATCAGGTTGCTGACGACGTCGTTGAGCATGAGCTCACCGCGGTCGTACATGCGCTGGGCGATGCGC
>NZ_SADR02000148.1 GCF_004010325.2 Mesorhizobium sp. M00.F.Ca.ET.216.01.1.1 | reverse complement strand
CTCGACCATCCGCCGCATGGTCAGCTATTTCGCCCGCCACGAGGTCGACAAGAAGGGCAGGAATTACGGCAACGAGGACAATCCCTCGGAGGGCTACATCGCCTGGCTGCTGTGGGGCGGCGACGAAGGCCGCGCCTGGGCGCTCGAGATGAAGAAAAAGGTCGGCAACGCGCCGGATATCTGAGACCGCTTCACCCCTTCACTCCGCCGGCCGTGAGCCCCGAGACGATCCTGCGCTGGAAGATCAGCACCAGCACGACCAGCGGCACGGCCGAGATCAGGATGATCGAGGTCGGCACGGCGCCGACGCACCAGTTGAAGAGCGCCGACAGCCACTCCGGACTGGCGCCGCCCGGTGTCGGCTGCAGTGCGTAGCCTATGCCGACCCAGATGAAGGACGCGCCGAGCGTCACCACGATGGCG
>NZ_SADR02000014.1:145226-192223 GCF_004010325.2 Mesorhizobium sp. M00.F.Ca.ET.216.01.1.1 | reverse complement strand
AGCTCATGGACAAAGCCGCCTATCTCGACTTCGTGGTCGAGATCATCCGTCGATCCGACGACCAGAAGGGCTTCCAGATCCTGCCCCGCCGCTGGGTCGTCGAGCGGACCTTCGGCTGGATGACAAGGTGGCGCCGCCTCGTGCGCGACTACGAGCAGCGCATCGACGTCTCGCAAGCCATGATCCTTGTCGCAATGGGCGGCAATCTCATCCGCCGAAACGCTCACCCGTGAATTTCAAAACGGACTCTAACGGCTCCTGACGGCCGCACGAGGCGACCACGACATCAAACCCGGGGTGCTTTCCGACATGGGAAAGGCGATGACTGGCCGCACCTGCGCAAGAAGATCGTCGCATCCGACATCTTCGTACTTGGACCGCCTATCTGGATGGGTCAGCCCTACAGCGTCGCCAAGCCCGTAATGGAGCGGATAGACGCCCTTCTCTCCGAGACCGATGAAAAGGGGCGCATGCCCGCGGCCAGCAAGGTCGCGCTTGTGGCGATCACCGGCAATGAGGACGGAGCCTATCGTGAACTAGGTCCACTCCGACAGAACCGTCTCCATCTCCACCGTCTCGACCTGCTGTGCGAACCGTTGGCGATAAACCGTCAAAAGCGCATCATGCGTAGCGTCGGACGAACTGCACAGTGCATCGGTCACCAGCACGACGCGATAGCCGAAATCGATAGCGCCCAGCACCGTGGCCAGCACGCACACGTCGGTCTCGCCACCGGTGATCACCAAGGTGTCGACCCGACGCTCTGATAGAAGGTTCCTTAGCCCCCCTTCGAACCAGGGCGAATAGATGCGCTTGTCGATGACAATTGCGGGAGGACTATGCTGCGCCAGCGACGGCAAGAGGCCGACCATCCCTGGGTCGAGCCTACCCAGCGTCATTGATGCCCAGCGCTCATAATAGCGCTTCCAAGTGCCCGCGCCCTGCCCCGGTTTTTGTGCTGGCAGGAAGCGGGTGAAGACTGTCTCCGCAGCGCGCCTTTCAACCAGACTTTCGATCAGCGGCAGGACACGGGTTATCCAAGGCGTTGCCCAGGGCGACGGTTCCACAAACAAGCGCTGCATGTCGACGCAAAGATGTACGCACCTGTCGCCCAGTGGACCATAGGTCAATCCCTGCGCCGACATCAGGCCATCGCCGCTTCAGCGTCGCCTGGCAACCAAGGCCAGGAAAGAGAGAAGTGTCTTTGGCGCATTTTGTTCGCTCTCGCGAAAGCAAACGTTAGCCGCCATGCTTCGTTCCTCGACGCTCACAGATGCGATTGGAACATGGCGCCGAATACATCGTTTGGTTAGGAACAAAGACGCAGGATCAGCGGATGAGCGTGCTTTATCGTGCGGCAAAGATCGCCGAAGAGGCCCATGCCGGGCAGACTGACAAGACGGGGCAGCCTTACATCGAGCATTGCCGCCGCGTCGCCGACGGTGTCGAAACACTTGACCAGAAAGCTGTTGCCTACCTGCACGACGTTCTTGAGAAGGGCGAGGGCTGGAGCCGCGATCGCCTCGAAGCTGCCGGGTTCGGGTCGTCCATCGTATCGGCGGTCGATGCGCTCACGCGAAGACCGGACGAGGATGATCTGGCTTTCGTGCGTAGGGCAGCCTCCAACCCATTGGCACTGCCGGTGAAGCGCGCGGATCTTGCCGACAATCTCTGGCAGGCACGGCAGACCGGAACCCCAACATCAAAGTTTGAGGATAGCTTGCGCGTCCTCGACGATGAATTCTGAAGCCTCTGCCGGGATCGATCTCGCGGGTGATCGAGCGTTCCTAGTCGATGACGTGCGGGGTGTGCCGCTGGTCCTCGGTGGGATCCGCTTCGATGCGCGCCTTTTCGGGGTCGAATGCGCCATGACGGGCGATGGCCAAAGCGGCCGTTTCCGGCGTTTCATACGCCCACATGAAGTCGTCGGCTGATCCACCGACGGCATGCACGCGCCAGTAGCTCGCCGTACCCTTCGA
This sequence comes from Mesorhizobium sp. M00.F.Ca.ET.216.01.1.1, assembly GCF_004010325.2. Lineage (GTDB taxonomy): Bacteria > Pseudomonadota > Alphaproteobacteria > Rhizobiales > Rhizobiaceae > Mesorhizobium. Next base: position 190,244 of record NZ_SADR02000014.1, on the reverse strand, counting down.
TGGCGAGATTGTCGTGGTGTTCGTTTTCTCGAAGAGCTCGAAATAGATATCTTCGAACGGGATGTAGAAGACCGGATCACATCCGTCTTCATAGAGTACTTTTGCCCGCTCGCTTGATGCAACGATCGCGTCTGAGAACTTGACTGCCACCGTTCCGTCAAAAGGCACGATGCTGAGCGTGCCGGGACGGCGGGCTGGCTTTGCGACTAAGGGTTGCATCCGACTTCTCCGTAACTGCACTTTCTCCGAAACGTCGCCCAGCCATCAGGGTTCCCGGCTGCACCGCATCATTTGCAGAACGAGGTTGGGGGTCGGATGTGACGACGAGATGGCTGCAACGCCTTCGCTGTATCGGGCTTGGAGGGTCGAAATAGGAACAATGTCGGATGAAGGTCGTTTCGAACTGCAGACACATGAACGATCATTGCCGGACACTTCCGGCATCAACCTTGGCGAGAGCATGCGATCATTCCTGAAGAACAATGGTCTCGTGCTCGTGACGTTGGCGATCTTTTTGATCTGTCTGATTGGCCAAGCGCTGACCGGCTGGACGGCACACAACCAAGACCGAATTCGCACATGGTGATCCACGCCAAAAGCCTTTTGATGTTCCTGGCTCAGGATCCTTTCTTTCGGCTGTTTTCGAAAATTGGGAGAGCGAATCTTTAGAAAAGTGGGCCTTTGTCATGCTGACCGCGTTTTTGATCCAGCGCGGCTCTGCGGAATCGAAGGATCCGGACAAGCCTTCTCCACAGGACCTGATCCCGTATTGGACCGAAACAAACCCGACGCACCATGGCCCGTGCGGAAGGGTGACTGGACGCGAGCGTTGTACTCACACTCGCAGGGGCTGGCGCTGTTGGCGCTTTTCAACGCGACCTTCATGCTGCATGTCTGGAATAGCATCCGTCGTGCTGCGCAAGAAGCGCTTTGGCACGGCCATCAACCTGAAACGATGTGGCACGATTTGGTTTCTGGCCAGTTCTGGTTCGAAAGTTTCCAGAACTGGCAAAGCGAGTTTCTATCGACGGCCCTGCTGATATTGCTGGCCGTCTTCCTACGCGAGCGGGGATCACCAGAAAGCAAGCCGGTTTCAGACCGCATGACAAGACAGGCCATTGATCGGGCTTAGTGGCAGGGAGGGCTCCCCCGGACGGGCCGAAGGAATGCAATTTCACCGGGTGTTGCGCGCGAGCTCGCAGCCCTTATGCGATCAGTGTCAACCCGAACAGGATCGCCAGCCATAGTCCGGCGGCGGCGACTGCCATCTACCGCTGCTGCAACGGCCGTTTCTCGAGCGCGTCGCCAGACTGAAGGAATGACGCCAACGCGTAAACTTTTTCATCCGACATGCGTTGTTCGTGTTCAAGGCCAAGGAGATCGCCATGCGGATGAAATCGGAAATCGCCAGCGAAGCCGCCAAGCAACGCCACATCCAGCGCGGCATCGACGCCAAGGACAAATCGAAGGGCAATGGCAAGCAAAAAGGTGCCATGCAGGCCGGAGCACGCAAGTATCCCGAGCCGCCTTTTCCGGAGCAGCACCAACCAAAGCCCGGGCACGAATGGGCGATCGAGCCGGCGCCTCTTTACGATGCGCCGTTCTATATCGGATCGAAGAAACTCGACGGCAAAGTGGCAATGATTACCGGAGGCGATTCAGGCATTGGCCGCGCAGTGGCCGTGCTCTATGCGCGGGAAGGCGCCGACGTCGCTGTCATCTATCTGGCCGAGGACAAGGATGCCGAAGAGACAAAGACGGCAGTCGAAGCCGAAGGCCGGCGCTGCATTCTAATCAAGGCCGATGTCAGCGAACGCGACCACTGCCACAATGCGGTTGCTGAGATCGTGAAGGAATTCGGGCGGATCGACGTCCTGGTCAACAACGCCGCTTTTCAAATTCATTCCAGTGAGTTCGGCGATCTGACCGAAGAGCACTTCGATACGACGCTGAAGACCAATCTCTATGGTTACTTCCACATGGCGCAGGAGGCGGTGCCGCATATGAAACCCGGCTCGGCGATCATCAACACCGGCTCAGTGACCGGCATCGAGGGCTCGAAGCAACTGGTCGATTATTCGATGACCAAGGGCGGCATTCATGCCTTTACGCGCGCGCTTTCAGGCAACCTCATCAGCAAGGGAATAAGGGTGAACGCAGTGGCGCCTGGTCCGGTGTGGACACCGCTCAATCCGTCGGACAAGGAGGCCGCTGACGTTTCGCAATTTGGCGCAGACACGCCGATGAAACGGCCGGCACAGCCGGAGGAGATCGCGCCCGCTTATGTGTTCCTCGGCTCGCCACACTGCTCAAGCTATATCACCGGCGAGATATTGCCGATTATCGGCGGCTACTGAAGTGGGACCTGCCCCATCGCCTGCAACACTTGTCGCTCGCTCAGCCCGGTGAACGGCGTATTTTGTCGGTCGAGCTCTCGCGCGCGAAGGTGAAGCGGCGATGCCAGATATGAAATGGTCGACAGATGTATTTCATCGCCTTGGCAACAGACTATGACGGCACGCTGGCGCACGATGGGATCGTCGCTGAAAAGACGCTTACAGCTCTCGAACGGTTCAAGAAAAGTGGCCGCAAGCTCATCCTCGTCACGGGGCGCGAACTTCCAGATCTCAAGCGCGTTTTTCCCGAGGTCGGCCTGTTCGACAAGGTCGTCGCCGAAAATGGGGCCGTGATCTACACGCCTGCCAGCGAGGAAGAACGTACGATTTCATCATCGCCGGCGCCCAAGCTTGTCGCCAAGCTGAAGAAACTTGGCGTCAAACCGCTGTCCGTCGGACGGTCCATCGTTGCGACCTGGGAACCGCACCAAGCCACGGTTCTTGAGGTCATCAAAAAACTGGGACTGGAGTTGGAAATCATCTTCAACAAGGGCGCAGTGATGATCCTGCCCAGCGGCGTCAACAAGGCAACCGGGCTGGCCGCAGCACTTGAGGACCTGCGGCTGTCGCCACACAATGTGGTCGCTGTTGGCGATGCTGAAAACGATCATGCGTTCCTGCAGGCCTGCGGCTGTAGCGTCGCCGTCGACAACGCGCTGCCGGCTGTCAAAGATACGGCAGACCTCGTGACGCGCGGGGCGCGTGGAAAAGGTGTCGAAGAACTGATCGACAAACTGATGGAGCGCGATGATGAACTTGTCCGGGGCCGCCATGACGGCATTCTGCTCGGTTCCGATAGTCACGACGAGGTATATCTGTGGCCAACCGACACAGTCCTGATCGCCGGAAGCTCGGGCATCGGCAAATCCACATTGGCCACGGCGCTGACGGAACATTTCGTCGAGAACGAGTTTCAGTTCTGCATTTTCGACCCGGAAGGCGACTATGACGGGCTCGAAGGTGCCGTCCGGCTGGGCGATGGCTCCAGTGCACCGACAAAGGCACAAGTGCTGGACCTGCTCGATAAGCCGGAAACCAATGTGGTCGTCAACGGGCTGGCAATGCGGGTCAATGAGCGACCTGACTTCTTTGCCGAGCTGTTGCCGGGTCTTGGCAACTTGCGCTTCCGTACAGCGAGGCCACATTGGCTGGTCATCGATGAAGCTCACCATCTCCTCCCCAAGAGGCGCGACGACACACGTGCCGTCCTATCGTTGGAGTTGCCGGGCACCATTCTGATCACCGTTCACCCGGAAGCGATCTCGACCGATGCCTTGCGTCTGGTCACGGCCGTCATTGCCCTCGGTCCCAAGGCGAAGAACGTCATCAAGGCCTTTTGTCATGAGACGGGTACCAAGCCGCCAACGGACATTCGGCCGCCAAAAGGAGAGCGCGTGTTGTTCTGGCGACCGCAAACCCGCAAGAAAATAGCCATGGTCAAGGCGACCGAACCACGGCAGTCACTGAAGCGTCACAGCCGCAAATATGCCGAAGGCCAACTCGACGAGGCCGGCAGCTTCTATTTCAAAGGCGCCGACAAGGCGATGAATCTCCGCGCCCACAATCTGATGATTTTCGTTCAGATCGCCGAAGGTATCGACGACAAAACCTGGGAACATCATCTGCGTGCCGGCGACTATTCTGAGTGGTTTCGCCATCAGATCAGGGACAAAGATTTGGCGCGCGAAACCATCGAGGCAGAAAAGGACGAAACGCTCTCAGCGCAAGAAAGCCGCAAGCGTGTTCTGGATGCGGTACGCCGCCGTTACACGGCTCCCGCCACTGGAGCAAAATCATGAAATCACAGCGTGTTGCCGAAAGTGCCGGACAAAGAACATTCGTGGTGGTGCTTGATCCTGGCGAGGAAGCGCTCGCGGCGCTTACTTCTTTTGCGATCGACCAGGAGATTGGCGGCGCCTCGCTGACCGCGATCGGCGCCTTCGAGACAGCAACTGTCGGCTGGTTTGATTTCAAGGAAAAAACCTACCGGAAAATCCCCGTCCTGGAACAGTGCGAAGTGCTCAGCGCCATAGGCGACGTTGCGATGGGCGACGGCGGCAAGCCCAGTCTTCACGTCCATGTCGTGCTCGGATTGAGCGACGGTACCACGAGGGGCGGACATCTGCTGGAAGGTCTTGTTCGGCCGACACTCGAAGTCGCGTTGGTCGAAGCGCCTGGCCACCTGCGCCGCAGGAAGCGCCCGGAACTCGGCATCGCCTTGATCGATCTGGAGACCTGAGGCGGACCAAGCCAAGTCCGCCCCGATCGCAATCAGCGCCCTATGGACGGGCGGACTTCAGGACGCCGATTGTCCCGTCACAGACCTTCAGTGGCATGAGAGCCGGTCCCGATCGTCATCGAACCACCGCTTGTGATCAAGGTGACGGTTGCGGCCGCAGGGTACGCAAGGTGATTGAATAGCGGTGCTCAGCAAGCGGCGGGATGCTGTGCTCCCATTCGGTGCGCGCGGGACCCGTCATGAGGTAAGCCGACCTCGGCTCGACGATGATTGTCTCGCGATCCCATCTCGTACCGTTCTTCCGGCGCAGCCGAAAACTGCACGGAGCAAGAAGAGAAACGCCGGCTACGGCATCGAAATGCGGCTTATCGCGATGCCAGCCGATACCTGCGCCTGGTCGGTACTCGTTGATCAAAACCTGCACGAAAGCATCGGCAGGTAGCTGTGCAAACGCCGCCACCTTCCCCTTCAGCGGCATCAGAAAATCGGGGATCACCGGCGCCTCGATGACCTTGCGCTGGTCGTAGTCGTAGCGCAGCCCAAAACCGACCACGCGCCGGTTTGCGAGATGGCCGTGAAAGTCGAAGGGCTGGAAGGTGAGACTTTCGAGCTGGTGGACCAGCTCAGCCTCCTCCTTTGCCGTAATCAGCTCTGGCTGATAGCGAAATCCTTCCGGCAGATCGTCGGGCGCGCGAAACAGATCACCTTGGCCAACGAGTTCCGGTTGCTTGTTTTTGAGCGATGGCATGAACGCTAGGTGGTGAAGCCGATCCTCGGCGGCAAGGCCTTCGGGGCACCGATCTGGCGGGATCATCGTTCCATATCTGACGCAAGACGGAACCTGGCTTGCAGGGGCGGGTTTGCCTGGACCGGGTGGAGTATTCGGAAAATGCCTTCAACTGCTGTCCGAAGCATGAATTACGATCCTGCGACGAGGATCCTTTCCGTATGGTTTGTCCCAAGCGGAAAACGTTACGATTACGACGACGTGCCGCCGCAAACCTACGCTGCATTCCGCAAAGCCTCGTCAAAAGGCCGGTTTTTCAACGAGTTCATTCGAGACCGGTACCAATACCATTTAGTCGAGCAGAGCCAGTCGGAGTGAGATTTAGGCGCTCTGGTTGCGCATACGGGAAATGGAAAGCTGCTTTGCACATGCCGGTCGGCCGGCCGAGCCTTCATTGCGCCGGCGGCGTGCCGGGCTGTTCCCCACCCGTTGTCGTGCTGGGCGTAGGGTTTCTATCCACCTTCGAATTTTGGTCGACGGTGTTGGTATTGCTCTGAGTCGGTTCAGAGGTGCTGGTATTATTGCCCTGTGTCGGCTCAGTGTTGTCGCTACGCCAAAGCCAGAGCCGCCACCAGCAAAAATGATAGTCTGTTCATTGCCAAGCGCTCCCTTCATGCTCGACAACGATGGGTCGTGAATTTGGTTGCGGCGGAATGGCTTGTCGGTGGGCCGGGAACCAGCGTCAGTTCTGAAGGTTGAATCCCGCCATTGGGTCGCTCGCCTGCGGGCGATCATCGTCGGCGCCTCCCTGCAGGCACGATAACGCCAAAGGAACAAATCCCGACGCCGCCACGTTGCATTTCCATTGCAAATGCTTGTGACAGTGAGGCTGTGTCTTGGCGCCGAGAGCAAATTGGAAGGGCTTCCTGAAAGTTGGAGAACTTAGCTGCCCGGTGGCGCTCTATACGGCCGCCTCAACCTCCGAGCGGATTGCATTCCACACGATAAACCGGACGACGGGCCATAGGGTTCATCGCGCGTTCGTCGACAGCGATACCGGCAAACCGGTGGAGAAAGACGATCAGGTCAAAGGATATGAGATCGGCTCGGGTGAGTATGTCATACTTGAGCCCGATGAGGTCGCCGCTGCTGTCCCCGAGAGCGATAAGACGCTGTCGGTCTCGGCCTTCATCGGCTGTTCGGACGTCGATGACGTGTATTTCGATAAGCCGTATTACCTCGCCCCGCCGGACAAACACGCAGAAGAAGCATTTGGGCTGATCCGCGAAGGCATGCGCAGGAAGAAAGTCGCCGCGATTGCCCAGACGGTCCTGTTTCGGCGCGTTCGGACCCTGCTCATCCGCGCTTATGATGAAGGGCTGGTCGCGACGACGTTGAACTTCGACTACGAAGTGCGCTCGGCGGAGGAGGCCTTCGACAACATGCCCGACATGAAGATCAAGGGCGAAATGCTCGAACTGGCCGAGCACATCATCAAGACCAAGAAGGGCAAGTTCGATCCCACCAAATTCGACGACCGTTATGAGGCGGCCCTCGGCGAACTTGTCAAGGCAAAGCTCGAAGGCAGGAAGATCGAGGTCCCGAAGCAGCCCAAACGGGAGAAGGTCGTCGACCTTATGGATGCGCTGCGCCAAAGTGCCGGCGCTGGCGGCAAGCAGCCCTCGACAAGAACAGCTGCGGCAAAATCAAAGCCGGCGCGCGCCGCGAAGGCAAAGGAGACAGCGCCGCGCCGGAAGGCCGGCTGATAAATGGCGCTCGAGACTTACCGCAAGAAGCGCAATTTCTCCCTTACCCCGGAGCCGCAGGGTCGCAGGGCACCCAGGACGGGGAACAGCTTCGTCATACAGAAGCATGACGCCACCCGGCTTCATTATGATTTTCGTCTCGAAATGGACGGCGTGCTGAAAAGTTGGGCCGTCACAAAAGGCCCCAGCCTCATCCCCGGCGAGAAGCGCCTTGCCGTCCATGTCGAGGACCATCCTCTGGAATATGGCGGTTTCGAAGGCACCATCCCGAAGGGGGAATATGGCGGCGGCACCGTAATCGTGTGGGACAGAGGCACCTGGACCCCGATCGGCGACGCGCATCGCGGCTACGCCAAAGGCCATCTCGATTTCGAGCTGCGCGGTGAAAAGCTTGGTGGCCGTTGGCATCTTGTGCGCATGGCCGAAAAGCCGCGGGAAAAACGCGAGAACTGGCTGCTGATCAAAGGCGATGATGCCGCCGCGCGCACGGAAGGCGATCCTGACATTCTGGACGAGAGGCCGGAATCGGTCGTGACCGGCCGTGAGATCAAGGACGTCGCCAGCGAAGAGCCCGGCTGGTCATCCAGGACAGGCCGCATTCGCAAGCGCAGCGGCCGCCGCACGAGCGCAGCTCCGCCGGAAGAGCAGACCGCCACCGTCAGGGTTCCGGAGCCGTCAAAGATCAAGGGCGCCAAAAAGGCAGCGCTCCCCGGCTTCGTCGAACCGACGCTGGCGACGTTGGTTTCTTCCGCGCCGTCCGGCCAACGCTGGCTGCACGAGATCAAGTTTGACGGCTATCGGCTGCAGGCCAGGATCGAAGCCGGTCGCGTCAAACTGCTGACGCGAAGCGGTCTCGACTGGACGAAGAAGTTCGGAAAGGCGGTAGTGTCGGCGCTGGCAGATATCCCTGTCGGTACGGCGCTGATCGACGGTGAACTCGTCGTCGAGACCTCCGCCGGCGTATCGGATTTCTCCGCGCTGCAAGCCGATCTCAGCGAAGGGCGGACGGATCGCTTTCATTTCTACGTTTTCGACCTGCTCCATCTCGACGGCTACGATCTGGGTGACGTTCCGTTGATCAAGCGCAAGGAGTTGCTGGAAGAGATCGTCGGCAGTGGCAGCGGTATCATCAGCTACAGCAGCCACTTTGAGGAGAACGGCGCCCTGGTCCTGCAACATGCCTGTCGGCTGAGCCTGGAAGGCGTGGTCTCCAAGCTTCGCGATGCGCCTTATCGCACTGGTCGCAGCAAAAACTGGGTGAAGTCGAAATGCTCCGCACGGCAGGAATTTGTCGTGGTCGGCTATGTTCCGTCGACGACATCGCGCAACGCGATCGGTTCGCTGGTCCTGGGCGTCTATGATGATGGCAAGCTTCATCATGTCGGGCGCGTTGGCACCGGCTACACGGCAGCGGTCGCGCAAAGTCTTTTCAAGCGGCTCGAGAGGATCCGCACCCCGTCAAGCCCGTTTGACGAGCGGCTGAGCGCAGAGGAAGCAAGGCAAGTGCGCTATGTCAGGCCGGAACTCGTTGCCGAAATCGAATTTCGCGCCTGGACCGCTGACGGCAATCTGCGTCACGCCTCGTTCCGCGGCTTACGTGAAGACAAGCCGGCGAAGGAAATCGTCCGCGAAACGCCGAGGACCAGCAAGGAGGCGGCCAAACCTCAGCAACGGACCGTCAAGCTTACCCATCCCGATCGCCTCTACTGGCCGGATGAGGGCGTCACCAAAGAGGGTCTCGCCGACTATTACGCCGAGGTCTGGCGCTATGCGTCGCCCTACATCGTCGGCCGGGCGCTGGCGTTGCTGCGATGTCCCAGCGGTATTTCGGGCGAGCGGTTCTTCCAGAAACACGCCTGGAAGGGTCTCAACCCCAACATTGTCCTGGTTCACGACCCCAGGGATCCGCCCGACGAGCAGCTGATCAGCATCAACGATCTGGATGGGCTGATAGGTCTTGTTCAGTCGGCGGCGCTGGAGATCCATCCTTGGGGCTCCATGGTGAGCGATTGGGAGCGTCCGGACACGATCATCATGGACCTCGATCCCGGCGAAGGCGTGAGCTGGGAGGTGATGATTGAAGCTGCCGTCGAGACCCGCGATCGACTGAAGCAGGCAGGGCTTGCCCCCTTCGTCAAGACGTCAGGCGGCAAGGGCCTTCACGTGGTGGCGCCATTGAAGCCGAAGGCCGAATGGCCTGCCGTGAAGGCCTTCACCAAGGCCGTGGCCGACTCAATGGCCTCCGACAGTCCCGGCCGTTACGTCTCGACCATCACGAAGTCTAAACGGCGCGGAAAAATTCTCGTCGACTATCTGCGCAACCAGCGTGGCGCGACGGCGGTAGCACCCTATTCGACAAGAGCACGGCCGGGTGCGGCGGTCTCGATGCCGCTTTCGTGGGACGAGCTCGGTCCCGGGATCGGGCCCGCCTATTTTACGGTCGAGAACACACCGATCAGGCTTGCCTCGCTATCATCGGATCCCTGGCAAGACTTCCGTGCAGCCGCAGCGCCAATCGAAGAACCGGCAAAACGGCGCAAGAAAGCGGCTTGAGCACCACGGAAGTATGCGCGCGAACCATCACGCAATCTGCTCAAACGTGCATTGCTCCGGCGCTTTGTCGGGCCGCCAGCGCAGGAACTTGGTGCCATGCCGGAAGCGATCGCCCGTGACGTGGTCGAATCGCACTTCCACCACCAATTCCGGCCGAACCGGCTGCCATTCGCCGCTGCGTTCGGTGCTCCAGCGGCTCGGTCCGCCCGGCGCTTTTCCGGTGAAGCCCGGCGGTTCGCGCATGGCTTCGAGCTTGCGGGTAAGTTCCGCCCTGTCGTTTGGCAATGGTCGACGTAAAACCGACGTGATCGAGCTTGCCGGCATCATTGTAGAGACCCAACAACAATGAACCGACTTGCGGGCTGTTGCTGAGATATCGAAAGCCGCCGACCACGCAATCGGCCGACCGCAGCCGCTTTATCTTCACCATCGCGCGCACGCCTGGCTGATACGGTTCGTCCAGCCGCTTGGCGACCACGCCATCGGTCGCGCCATGTCCGGCATCACTTAGCCAGAAGCGTGCTTCCTTCACATCGCGCGTACAGTGCGAGAGCACGATGTCTTTACGGCTTGCCGAAGCAACAAAGGCCTCAAGCATCGCTCGTCTTTCTTCCAGTGTCCGGGCCAATAAGATGGTTCCGTGCTCGTCGCACAGCATGTCGAAGACGACGATATGCGCCGGGGTTTCCAGCGAGAGCTTTCGGATCCTGCTCTCGGCGGGATGAAGCCGCATCTGGAGCGCGTCGAAGGATGGCTTGCCGTCGACCGAGATGACGATTTCACCGTCGACGACAAAGCGGGGCGATGGCAAATCCCTCAATGTCGCGACGAGTTCGGGAAAATACCGTCCGAGCGGTTTGCCCGACTTTGCGCGCAGCTCCACGGCATCTCCCTGTCGGAATGCCAGGAAGCGAAAGCCGTCCCATTTGCCCTCGTATTGCCAGTCATCTCCCTCGGGAATCACATCTGCCGCCTTGGCCTCCATCGGAGGCGTGTCGAGAGGCAAGGGAAAGCTGCCTTTCATCGGCTGGCCCAGGCATCGACATGACGGATGTTCCGCATTCGCAAACCCTGCTCAGGGAGTGCCGGCATGCGCGACAGGTTCAGAGTCAGCCTCTGGTCAGGAATTTCAAAAGTCATCGATCGGGTCAGCAGCCGGATCGCCTCTTTCATCAACGCGACCGTAACCGCCTCGCCGGGGCAACGATGGGTGACCGAAGCGTCGCCGCCGCCATGCGGCACGAAATCGAACTCTTGTGTCTTCCAGCCTATGTCGCGATCCAGCGAGAACGCGTTCGGTGCAGGAAATCGCCGCGGATCGTGATTGGTACCGTGGAGATCGAGAATCATCCAATCGCCCTTTTGAATTCGGTAGCCCTCCCACTCGAACGTGTCGCGGGCTACGCCGCCGATGAATGGAAAGAAGGGATAAAGCCGCATCACCTCTTCAGCGAATGCTTCAAGCTGGGTCTCATCTCCGGCCGCGAAACGATCCGTCCATTGCCGCTGTCCGTTCAGTGCCATCGCGGCGAAGACGATGTAACGGCCGGTCGCGACCACCGGCCGCAGGATGTTGATGATCTCGACCGCCGCGTCGGATATCTCAAGCAGATTTCCGTTCTGGTCCCGATGCTCGGAAACGATGCGGATCGGAGCGCTTTTCCCGAGCGCAAGGGCGCCTGAGCGGGTCCGCCGCACCAGAAACCTACAAAGCGCTCTGTTAGCCTGCGCCGCCAAAGCGCCAACCAGGTGCTCGGCCCGAAATCGCCGGCATTCTCGACCATGCCACTCAATTCGAGACAGAGATCGGCCGGGCTCTTTCCGTCGAGAGGCAGTCCCGACCCTCGCACAACGGATCTCGTCAGGACCAGGTACACCTCGTCGAACAGGCTGATCTCGTCACGCCGCTGCCAATCGTCCATCGCTGCAAGCCACTCGTCGCGGAAAGTCGTGCGCAGGTGCTCTATTTGTTCCGGCGCAAGTAGGATGGAGAGAAACATCGCCTTGCGGTGGCGATGTGCCCCGTTGTCGAGAGACTGGACGCTGCCCTTGTCCTGCAACAGCCGCATCGTCATTTGCGGCATCCCACCGTTGCGGGTGAAGTGATTGCCGCCATAAAACATTTCGGCTGCGCTTGCCCCGCGAACACAGATCGCCCGCTTCAGCATCAGGCGCGTGGCAAAGATGTCCGTGCTGAGCCGATCGCCTCGGCGGCCGATGAAATCGTAGCCTTCGCGAAGCAGCGCTATGGTGCTGTCGAAAGCAGGATCGTGGGGAATGGCCTTCGCCATGCTGCCTCATTCGCCCTACCCACCGCCTGTCCCCAGGAGCCTATTTTTTCTTTCCAGCCTCCGAGCTGATACTCTTGCGCAGGGCATCCATGATGTTGATCACGTTGCTGGGCGCTTGCTCTGCCTCGGCTTTGGCCTTTGCCGGCCGCTTCTTGCCCTTCTTCTTGGAGGCAATGATCTCCAGCAGCCGCGCCTGGACAGGATCCCTGGTCATGGCTGGATCCCACTGCCTGGTTCGCTCATCGATCAAGGTCGAGACCATGTCCATCAGCTTCGGGTCGGGCTTGGCTTCGCTGATCCTGCCGAAATAGTCTTCGGGATCGCGAACCTCGTCGCCATAACGCAGCGTCCACAGCACGATGCCCTTGCCTCGCGGCTCGAGCATGACGGCACGCTCGCGGCGATACATGACCAGCCGTGATATTCCGACTGTACCTGTCGACTGCATGGCGTCGCGAATGACCGAGAATGCCTCCTCCCCAACAGGATCGTCGGGGGTGAGATAGTGCGGCTTGTCGTACCAAATCCAGCCGATGCTGTCGGCATCGACGAACATATCGATGTCGATCGTGCGCGTGCTCTCCAGCGCGACAGCGTCGAGCTCGTCATCCTCTAGCAGGACGTATTCGTCCTCGCCGCGCTGATAACCCTTCACCTCGTCGTCTTCAGCAACGGGCTTGCCGCTGACGGCATCGACATATTGGCTGACGACCCGGTTGCCGCTCTTGCGATTGAGCGTATGGAACCGAACCTTTTCGCTCTCGGTGGTAGCAGGTGTCATTGCGACCGGACAGGTCACAAGCGAAAGCTTGAGATAGCCTTTCCAGAAGGGACGTGGCGCCATCAGGGACCCCCGGAGAGTGCAAAACAGTCGAACGCGTCAAGGCGATCGATTGTTCCCGCAGCGTTGGTAGCGCGCTTAACCCCGCCAGCGCGATCGCTCGTTTTCGACCACCCGCCAAACGCGGAGCGCAGGTCGATGCTATCGAATTCACCACTTTCCGCTTTGGGCAGGGATCTATGCCGCCCACGATCTTGCGATGATCACGCCGATCGCTTCCGACACGGCGCTCATGAGGCCCAGGATTTGCGATCGAACCAACTCCCGAGCCTCGCTGAACGAACGGCATCAGGAGCTCGACCCTTTCCCTGACATTCTCCGGGCGGTTCGACAGCCACGATCGTCGTATCGCAAGGCCACTGCAGCAATCTGCACATCATCCCACCGCCTCGCACATTTCAACGGACAATGAACTAAATAGGCCTTTGCGCGTTCGATCGAACTACATCCGTGAAAGGACCAAACGATGCCAGCCAAGTCCAAATCACAGCAGAAAGCCGCCGGAGCCGCACTCGCCGCCAAACGAGGCGAGATGAAGAAAAGTGAACTGAAAGGAGCTTCGAAAAGCATGGAGAAGTCGATGAGCGAAAAGGAATTGCACGACATGGCTTCGACCAAGCGAAAAGGTAAATCCGAACACAAGTCCTCGAAGTAATCCGCACAAGCCTAATTTGCCCGGATCGCGCCTGGACACAGGCGGCTATGCGGCCACGCGGGTGGAAGACGTGACTGCGCGCCTATGCGGCTCGGCCATCCGGATGACAAAGTCTAGCTAATGACCGTCGGCTAGCGCCACAGACAGGGTGCAGGTTTGAAGGGGCGGCGATTTCCTCCGCACCCTATCTGCAGGCAAAAATACCGTCAGGGAAAATAAGGCTCCTTTGACGGCAATTCCTCTCGCAATTTCAAAACTTAAGCCTCTGGAAAAATACCGTCAGCACGCTGATTCAGCTGACGGTATGTGACCCGCCCCTGTTGGATGCTCCAGAACATACCGTCAGAAATACTGTCAGATTTTCTCGCTGCTTTTAGTCGCTAGCCATCCAATCCAAACGCATCTCTTGAAAATCAACAGCTTGCCGAAATCCGAGGTTCAACTGACAATGTGCTGTGTATGGTCAACGAGACCGCAGATAACACTATGTTTTTTCACGCTAAAATGGCCGTTTCGCCGAATTTCGCAAGTCTTTCCGCTATTCCCACTCGATTGTTCAAACAACATATAACCCATTGAAATCACCGGCAAATATTTTTCGGCGTCGCGCAAACTCCGACATCAAGGCCGTCAAAAAATTACACTCTTGATTTTAAAGCTAAAATCGCCGCAAGAAATATTTTGAGGTTTCGCCAACTATCGGGACCATCGAGCGATTTTTGCACCTCGCGACGTTCGATGGCGCGCTCAGGTCGTCTCAAAAAGTACCGTCACCGCCCCAGCTAAGGCATTAGCCAGAGGCCATAGCGATCGACAAGCAACCGGTGTTGCACACACCCTGCTGCAGGCGGTGTGTTGTGAGCGCTGGCATCCACTCGATTCCTGCCGAAATTCCGGCTAGCTTGGGAGACAGATGGCTCAGTTCTGGTCGGTGAATCATAATCAGACCGCCCGTCAAGAGATTGATGGGCAGCACCTTTGGTCCCCCAAGACCGAGAGCAATGGCGCGCGAAATGAGTTCTACAACAATATGCGCCGTGCGACGCCCGGCGACCTTGTCCTTTCGTATGCCGATCAAGCAATTGGCTATATGGGCAGGATAGCGGAATTCGCCTTCACCGCTCCGAAACCAATGGAGTTCGGAGAGACCGGAGCTTATTGGAATCAAGAGGGATGACTTCTGCCGATCTTTTGGACACCGCTTTCCCCTTCGATCCATCCCAAAACAACAACAGGGAGTCTCGGCCCGCTCCCGCCGAGGCGATATTCGCCAATCCATCTAGTTTCGGACTCAGGCAATCAGAAACCCTATCTGACAGGCATTCCACAGAAGTAATACAAATTAAAAATTGCGGCCTCATGTTTCAAAACCAGGATGGTTTCGAAGCCGGCGGGTCGCTCGCGGTCCTCAAGGCGAGAATTCTAAGAGACGTTCAACAATGACCCAGCACGCAGAAAACGCTCGAATTCTCATGTACAGCCACGACACGTTCGGGCTAGGCCACTTGCAGCGCTGCCGGACGATCGCGCATTCGCTGGTCGAGGATTTCCGCGGACTTCAGGTGCTTATCATTTCGGGTGCGACTATCGCTGGCGCCTTCGACTACCGCGCCCGCGTCGACTTCGTGAAGATCCCCAGCGTCATCAAGTTGCGCAACGGCGAATACACCTCGCTGGAAAAGGATATCGATCTGCATGAGACGCTAAGGATGCGCCAGTCGATCATCCGCCACACAGCCGAGACCTTCCGGCCGGATATCTTCATCGTCGACAAGGAACCGCTCGGCCTGCGCGGTGAGATCGAGGACACGCTGTCCTACCTCAAGACGCGGGGCACCACGCTTGTGCTTGGCTTGCGCGAGGTGATGGACGCGCCGCATCTGCTCGAAGCAGAGTGGGCACGCAGGGATGTGATGCGCAAGATAGGCCTCTTCTACGACAAGGTCTGGGTCTATGGTCCGCCGGATTTCTACGATCCGTTGACCGGCCTGGATGTGCCGCCGGCTGTCAGGGCAAAGATGAAGTTCGTCGGTTTCCTGCAACGGAGCCTGCAGAAGAATGAGTTGCCCGGCCACCGGCCCGAGGGCGATTATATCCTAGTTACCACCGGTGGCGGCGGTGACGGCGCCGAACTGATCCACGACGTCATCGATGCCTATCAGCAGGATCCGCAATTGCAGCATAGGGCGCTGATCGTGCTTGGGCCTTACATGCCGGCGCGTAAGCGCAACAAGCTGCTCAAGAAGGGGTCTAAGATCCCCTATATCAAGATCATCGAGTTCGACAACCGCATGGAAGAGCTGATTGCCGGCGCAAAGGCGGTAGTGGCGATGGGCGGATACAACACCTATTGCGAGATACTGTCTTTCGACAAGCCGGCGCTGATCGTGCCGCGCGTCAAGCCCCGCGAGGAACAACTGATCCGAGCACGGCGCGCAGCCGAACTCGGGCTCATCGAGATGCTTTTGCCGGAGGAAGCCGAGGATTCCCGGCGGTTTGCCGGTGCACTGGAGGCGCTGCCGGACCGGCCCCGCCCATCGCAGAGCAATCCGCATCTGACGCTGGAAGGGCTGCCTCATATTTCCGAAATCGTCGCGGAACTGCTCGACCGGCGGGCCGGTCATCACCTTTCGGTCATTGAAGGAATCAACTGACTTGCAACATCGCAAGATCGTCGTGGTTCTGAAGGGCTATCCGCGGCTGTCGGAAACCTTTATCGCGCAGGAACTGCTCGGTCTGGAGCGTGCGGGGTTCGACCTGATACTCGTCGCGCTCAGGCGGCCGACCGACGCAAAACGCCACCCCGTGCATGACGAGATCAAAGCGTCCGTCCATTATCTGCCGGAATATCTGCATGAAGAGCCGCTGCGCGTGCTTCGCTCGCTGTTTGCTTATCTGCTGCGGCCGGGCTTCTGGCGCGCGCTCGGATCGCTGGCTACCGATATCACCCGCGACTTTACACGCAATCGCGCGCGCCGCTTCGGGCAAGCGCTCGTGCTGGCGGCCGAATGGCCGGAAGACGCGGGCTGGCTGCATGCACATTTCGCGCACACACCGGCATCGGTGACGCGCTATGTCAGCCAGCTTCGTGGCCTGCCCTGGAGCTGCTCGGCCCATGCCAAGGACATCTGGACTTCGGCGGACTGGGATCTGGCTGGCAAGCTCTCCTCGGCGCGCTGGACGGTCACTTGCACGAAAACCGGCTTCGACCGTCTGAAAAAACTCGCTAACGGCAACTCGTCTGTGCATCTGAGCTATCATGGGCTCGACCTTGATCGCTTCGGCAGTTTCGGCGAGGCGCGAAAACAGCATGACGGGTCGGCGCCGGACGAACCGGTTATCGTTCTGAGTGTCGGGCGCGCCGTTGAAAAGAAAGGTTACGATACGTTGCTGGAGGCCCTTGCCCTCTTGCCTGGTGATTTGGCGTGGCGTTTCGAGCATATCGGCGGCGGCGAGGAACTGGAACGGTTGAAGGCGTTGGCGCAAAAGCTCGGACTGGGTGATCGCGTCTCTTGGAAAGGCGCGCTTGCGCAGGAGGAGGTGCTTGAGCACTACCGCTGCGCCGACATTTTCGCCCTGGCCTGCAGGATCACCGCAAATGGCGACCGGGACGGTCTGCCGAATGTTCTGGTGGAGGCGGCTAGCCAGCGGCTTGCCTGCTTGTCGACCGATATCTCCGGCGTGCCGGAGCTTATATCGCCGGATGAAACCGGACTGCTGGTTCCGACGGAAAACCCAATTGCCCTGGCACAGGCGCTGGAGCGCCTGATCCGTGATCCCGTGCTGCGCGCCCGCCTCGGCGACGCCGCAGAGCGGCGCGTGCGCGGCAATTTCGATCATATGGCGAGCATTGGACAGCTCAAGGAACTGTTCGAGCGCGAGTGGCGGGCCGCCGATTGAAGCGGCTGCGCGCCTTCCTCTATGTCCAGCACCTGCTCGGTATCGGCCATCTCGCGCGCTCCAGCCGCGTCGCGGCGGCTCTGGTCGATGACGAGTTTGACGTAACCGTCGTGACCGGCGGAGCGCCGGTCGCGGGGTTTCCGGGACTGGGGGTAAAACCTGTAACCCTGCCACCTGTCACCTCCGGTGATGAAGGATTTTCCGGACTTGTCGACCTGCAGGGCAAACCCATCGACGATGATTTCAAGAAATGGCGTTCAGAGATGCTGCTCCAGGCATTCCGGGATTGCAGGCCTGATATCGTCATTGTCGAGGCGTTTCCATTTGGACGCCGGCAGATGCGTTTCGAACTCCTGCCGCTGATCGAGGCCATCGACGCGACGTCGCCCAGACCGCTGCTGGCGACGTCCGTCCGTGATATCCTTCAGGAGCGCGTCAAGCCGGGCCGAAACGAGGAAACGGTCGATCTTGTCAACAGGCATTTCGACCTTGTTATGGTCCACGGCGACCCGGCTTTCGCAACCATCGACAAGACATTTCCACTGGCTGGGGCGATCAGGGCCGAGGTCACCTACACAGGGCTCGTTGCCGCGCCGCCATCGCCCGCGGCCTTCGAGCGCTTCGACGTTCTGGTGTCGGTTGGCGGCGGAGCTGCCGGAAAGAGTCTTGTCAGCTCCACCATCGCAGCGGCGCGGAATGCCAACAACGGTTGGAAATGGTGTTTGATCACCGGCCCAAACCTGCCGAAAGACGAGTTTGACGCGATCGCACGCGATGCCACGCCGGGCCTGTCCATCTTCCGGTTTCGCGAGGATTTCGCCAGCCTGCTGACCGGCGCCCGCCTGTCAGTCTCGCAGGCGGGTTACAACACGGTCTGCGATGTCCTGCGCGCGGGTTGTCGCTCCCTGCTCGTTCCATTTGCAGCCGGCGGGGAAACCGAACAAACGGTTCGCGCCCTGATGCTCGAAGAACTCGGTCTTGCAACGGTGCTGATGGAAAAGGACCTAACGCCTGAAGGTTTGGCGCAAGCGATCGAACAGGCGCTTGTGGCACCGACGCCATCCGCGCATCGTCTCGATCTGGAAGGCGCGCGTCACTCGGCGCAAATCCTGCGCGAGCGGTATCGAACATGGTCCCTAAAAATGGGGCCCGGTTTCAGAAAAGCTCATGATCAAACAGACGATGGATCCTAGAGCGTTCATCGTTTCACGGAAACGCAGAACCGCTCTATCTCTTTGTTTTGACGCAAGTCCGGACGGAAAACCGTTTCACACTTTTCCTGGAATTGCTCTAACGCGCGTCGCGTCTGGTGAGATTCGTCCGACGCGCTTCAAGTCCTTGTTTTTATGCATGTCCCAAAACCGCTACGCAATTTTTGGGCGAAATGTATTAGACAGTTCCAATCAGCATGAAGCGCGCATAATTTTTTGTCGGCAGTTCGCCGGAGAACCGCACCTCCCGTAGCGCCGCCATTGCTTCGAAGGCTGCAAGTGAAGCCACGCAGTTGATGTGCGTCGGCTCGCTGAAATAATCGTTCGATTGCAGCAGAACATTCGTGCCCCGCGGAAGCAGAGCAAGCCAGGCGCGCAGATCGGCTATGTGTTCGCAACTCGTATTGACCGTCAGGTCGGGCCGCCCGGCCGCATAGTCGAGTGCGTACATATCTACCGTCAGCGCCCGGAACCGGTCCCCGGCTTCCCGGTTGAGGGTCCGGGCGACCGGTGCGACTTCGGGATCGATGTCGATGCTATCGACCGCCGCGATGTCGAAGCGGGCGTCGTTGAAAAGCATTGCCGGCAACACGCCGTACCATCCACCCAGAACCCATATGCATCCGAACCGGCCGCCGCAGCTTTCGAACAGCCTGTCGAGCGCCCACATCTTGCAGGCGACCTGCTTGTGGTTGAAGGCGTTGGCGATATCGGCCTTCGGATGCTTGGTGATGACGCGCGCCAGCCCTGCCACGAGAGGGCAGTTGACATAGGCAGCAATTCCCCGCGTTAGGTCCAAGGCTTGCTCGTGCCAGTCCATGCCGGCATTGCGTGGTTGCGTGACATCCATCATACTCGTCTTGTATGTTGGGATTTCGGGCGACACAACGCAATCTTGCCTCCCGCAAGGCTGTTTGATTCGCGGACATGATTATGCTGCAAGCCGCTTCGCCATTGCTCGGTGCCGGAGAGAGCTTGTTGCATCTGTCCGGACCATCGGCGTCCATCCGCCAGCACCAGTCGTGCAGTTGCGGCCTCGTGCTGCTCGGCTATTCGCCAAAACCCTACGGAAGCCGCGAACGGTTTGGCCAGCTGCTTTCTTCGCTGATCAACAATACCCATGTCGTTGTCATCGACCATGCGCCGGAACTGGATCGCGCCGCCTCGCAGGTTCCTTCCATCGTTGAGCGCAGGACAATCTGCGTGCACTGCAGCTTCGAGCTTGTCGTTGGCGACGAAGAAATTGCCGATACGCCATTCGCCAGCAGGTGCTTTTACATCCTGCATCCTTCCAACTGAAGGGTCCACAGTCGCATATGGAACCCAGCCTAGCCCGCTATATCTGGACGCACACCAAGAAGCAGCAGGTCTGGATATTGATGATCGTCGTGCTTTCGATGATCCCGTATTTCATGTCCTTCGACCTGCCGAAGCTGATCGTCAACGGCCCGATCCAAGGTAAGGGCTTCGAGCAGCCGGGCGCGACCCAGCCATTCATGAGGCTACACTATAACCTGCCGTTGATTGGAGAGGTCCAGTTCTTCTCCGGTTTTCAGCTCGACCGCAAGGAGACGCTGTTTGCCCTGAGCGTTGTGTTTCTCTTGCTAGTCATCATCAACGGCCTGTTCAAACTCTATATCAACACCTACAAGGGCCGCCTCGGCGAACGCATGCTGCGGCGTATCCGCTTCGATCTGGTCGATCGTGTGCTGCGGTTTCCGCCGATTTACTTCAAGCGGGTGAAATCCGCCGAAGTGGCGACCATGGTGAAGGACGAGGTGGAGCCGTTGGGCGGCTTCATCGGCGATGCCTTCCTGCAGCCGGTGCTGCTCGGCGGCCAGGCGCTGACGGCGATGCTGTTCATCGTGGTCCAGAACTTCTGGCTCGGAATGATAGCGGCCGTGATCGTGATAATCCAGATCGTGATCATCCCGCGAATGCGGCGGCGGCTTATCGTGCTCGGGCGCCAACGGCAATTGACGGCGCGCGCGCTTTCGGGCCGGGTTGGCGAAATCGTCGACGGCATCGGCGCGGTTCACGTCCACGATACATCAAACTACGAGCGCGCCGACATAGCTGCCCGGCTCGGGCTCATCTTTAGGATCCGCTTCGATCTTTACCAATGGAAATTCATGGTGAAGTTCCTCAACAACTTTCTCGCGCAGCTCACGCCCTTCCTGTTCTACATGATCGGCGGGTATCTGGTCATCCAGGGGCGACTGGACGTCGGCCAGCTCGTGGCCGTGATCGGCGCCTACAAGGACCTGCCCGGACCGATGAAGGAACTGATCGACTGGGATCAGGATCGGCAGGACGTCCAGGTCAAATATCAGCAGGTCGTTGAACAATTCACCGTCGAGGGTCTCATCGCGCCGAGAATCGGGGCGTTGACGATCGACGATCCCGATCCGATGACCAACCCGCTGTCGGCGATCAGTCTGTCCATAGCAGACGATGGCGGTGCAATGCTCCTCAACCGCATCTCCCTCCAGGTCAGGCCGGGTGAGACGGTGGCGCTGGTCAGCACGGCAACAGGTGGAGCGGAGGCGCTGGCAGAAGCCTTCGCGCGGCTGAACTGGCCGGACAGCGGAAGGATCGCTTCGGGCGGCATCGACCTGCTTGAACTCCCCGAAGCAGTGACCGGCCGGCGCATGTCCTATGCCTCGTCGGATGTTTTCCTGTTCCAGGCAAGCCTGCGCGATAACCTGCTCTACGGGTTGAAGCATGCGCCGCTGACATCGGTGCCTTATGACGGTGCCGCGGCAGACCAGCACCGTTGGAACATCCATGAGGCGCGCCGGTCGGGCAATCCGGATCTTGATATCCATAGTGACTGGATCAACTATGCTTCCGCCGGCGCTACCGGTCCGCACGACCTCTTTGAAGCCGTGCGCCGGGTGCTCGACGCGGTTGTTCTGTCGCGTGACATTCTGGACCTTGGCTTGCGCTCTTCGGCCGACCTCACGCGTCACACGGAGCTTGCCAGGCGGATCGTCGAACTGCGTGCGGCGCTGCGAACCCGGCTGGAACACGAAGGGCTGAGTGGACTGGTGGTTCCTTTCGAACCGGGCGCCTACAACAAGGAAGCAACGATCGGCCAAAACCTGCTCTTTGGCGCTGCCGCCGGCCCCGAACTGGCCGACAGGGCTCTAGCGGCCAATCCCTATTTTGCTTCTGTGCTGAGGCAAGCCGGCCTCGACCGCACGCTCTACGAAATGGGCATGGAGATCGCCGAACAGGCGATCGAGCTATTTGCCGACCTGCCGCCCGATCACCAGTTCTTCCAGCAGCTCGCCTTCATGAGCGCCGAGGAGATACCCGCCTACGAAACCTTGCTGCAACGGCTCAAGAACCGTTCCCACGAAGCGGTTTCGGAGAACGACCGCGCCATGATCGTCAGCTTGAGCTTTGCCTATATCGAACCCCGGCACCGCTTCGGCCTGCTGAGCGACGAACTGATGAGCAAGATCGTCGCTGCACGCAACCTGTTCCATGAAAATCTGCCGCCCGAGCTGCAAAATGCGATCGAACGGTATGATCCTGCTAAATACATTGCCGCGGCCACCGTCATGGATAATGTCCTGTTCGGGCGTGTGGGCAACAACCATCCCGACGCGCCCGACCGCATACGCTCCATCGTCTATGACATTCTTGACGAACTGGGACTTTATGCCGAACTTCTGGATGTCGGCTTGGATTTCAACGTCGGCTCCGGCGGCAGGCGGCTGACCGGTGGACAGCGACAGAAGCTCGATGTTGCCCGGGCCCTGCTCAAGCGTCCCGATTTTCTCATTCTCAACCGGCCGCTTTCGGCGCTCGACCAGCGCATGCAGGATAAGGTGCTGCGAAACGTGCTCGAGGAAGCCAGGCGCGACGGCCATTCGCCGGCAATTGTGTGGGTCGTGACGAATCCGGCAATGGCGATGATGTTCGATCGCGTTATCGTCTTCGACTCGGGTCAATTGGTGGAAGACGGAACACACGAGACACTTTTGGCAGGGAACGGTATCTTCAAGGAACTGCTGTCATAGACTAATCTGCCAAATGCGAATTTTGGGAAGGCTTGCGACAATGCTGCTCAAGGATGAAGTTGGAATGCTGCAGCGCGTTCCCTTGTTTTCTGGCATCGAGCCGACAAAGCTCAAGTTGCTTGCGTTCACATCCGATCGCGTGAGCTACAGCGCCGGCCAGATCCTTTTCCGGCAGGGCGACGAGGGTGACGCCGCCTATGTCATCCTTTCAGGCAGGGCGGATATTCTGGTCGATTCCGACAGCGGACCGATAAAAGTTGCTGAACTGGTGCCAAATTCGATTGTTGGCGAGATCGCCATATTGTGCAACAGCTCCCGCACGGCCACCGTCAGAGCGGCATGTCCGCTGGAAGCCTTGAGAATCCGCAAGGATCATTTCCTGAGGCTTATGAAGGAGTTCCCGGAAATGACCATCGAGATGGTGCGGGTTCTTGCCGATCGCCTAAACCATACGACCGCGGATCTGATCGACGCACGAAGCGCCAAATAAACGAATGACGTGCGCTCGATCCTCGCCGTCGGGATAGCACTAGCCTCTTACTGACAAGGTCACCAGGAGAAAAACCTGTCTCGCCTAGCAGCAGTGGCTACGATGGGCGACGGGGACTGCGAAGGGGTAGCATGGACGACGACGTTTTCCTGGTCAGGTTTTGGGGCGTGCGCGGCAGCATTTCGGTATCGGGGCCAGAATTCTCTCGCTATGGCGGCAACACAATCTGCCTTGAGATGCGATGCGGTAAGCATACGCTTTTGTTCGACGCGGGCTCTGGCCTGCGGCCTGCCGGCCGGGCGCTTCGGGCGTCGGGCGTGACCGATTTCGACCTGCTTTTCACCCATTGCCATTATGATCACATCATCGGGCTGCCGTTTTTTGCGCCGATCTATGACCGGAGCGTCAAGGTTACGCTTTGGTCCGGGCATCTTGCAGGACGCATGACGACCCGGCAGATGGCCGATGAGTTCATGCGGCCGCCGTGGTTTCCGGTGAAACTGGATATCTGCAAGGCAAGCCTCGACTGCCGCGATTTCGTATCCGGAGACGTGCTTCGGCCGCGCGAAGGGGTGGTGGTCCGAACCGGCAGTCTTGTCCATCCAGGCGGCTGCATAGGCTACCGGGTGGAATGGGGCGGCCGTGTCGTGGCAGTGATCACAGACACTGAGCACGAGCCGGATAAACTCGATCAGGCGGTGCTCGGCCTGATCGAAGATGCCGACCTCGTCATTTACGACTGCACTTACACCGAGGAGGAAATGGAACGCCACCGCGGTGACGGGCACTCGACATGGCAACACGGCGTCAAGCTCTGTGAGGCGGCCGGTGCGCGGGGGCTTGCGCTGTTTCACCACGATCCGACACGCACCGACGAGGAACTGGACGAGATCGAGAAACTGGCCAAGGACAGGTTTGCCGGCGCATTTGCCGCGCGGGATGGCCAGACGCTCAAATTTCCAGTCTCATTGCATAAAAAGCGCTGAGCTATTTTCCTTTGCCGGCGCTGCGCCCGATCAATGTCCTGATCGGAAGCCATGCGCAGGCTTCAGTCTGTGCGGTGACTGTGAACAGCCGTTCGAGGAAAAGCCAGGCCGATTCATCATGCACGAGATGGTGGGTGAGCAGGCCGACCGGTTCGCCGCCGTAGAATGCATGCTGCAATTGCGCGATGATAGCCTGAACCAATAGGCCATGATCGCGGCAACCGCGCGTGCCATGCCAACCCATGATGTCGACATTGCTGTTGATGACCGCCAGCGAAGCCGGCTTCGGCGGCCCATAGACCGACAATGCCGCAAATCCTATCGATCCAAGGTCGGATACCAAGCCGGCGTCGATCCTGTTCCAGGGTGGCACCAGCATCGGAACGGCACGTGCGCCGTGCAGCCCGGTTACGTGCGACAGCCCGCGAGCCAGATCATCGAGCACCGCCTCGCGTGGCCGATGCCGGCCGAGCTCCTGCTTTTTCTGGTCCTCGGGCGCATGATTTCGGTGCGCCCAGCCATGGATGGCGACCGTGGCATGCGGCGCCTCGTCAAGCCGGGCGACAAGCTTCTCATCCGTGAGGGCCGGAATGACGGCCAGAGTGACCGGAACCGCGAATTCACCGGTGAGGTCGAGCAGCCGATCAAGCGCAGGCGTCGGATCCACGGCGTCATCGTCGCGCAGCCAGAACTCTGCCTTACGGTCCGCCCGTTGCCGGCTCGCCAGTTCTTTCACCAAGGGTTGCCAGATCCGATCGGATGTCATGAAACTGGGATCATCGCAAGAAGTTCGGCCAGACGCGCCGCCGCAGCACCGAGGGAACGTTCTTCGAGGATGAAACGTCTGGCTTCTGCGGCCATGATGGTTCTTTCGTCGTTACGGGCCAAAAGCCTTTCAATGGCAGAAGCGAACGCCGCCACATTGCCCGGCGGGGTGAGAAACCCGGCCTGGCCATCCCGCACGACCTCCGGCACGCCGGCGATGTCCTGAGCCACCACCGGAAGGCCAGCGGCCTGTGCTTCAAGATAGGCAACGCCATAGGCCTCGCCGAAACCCGGCCAGACGTAAATTCCCCCCCTGTAGAGGACATCCGGCACGGCGGCTGGCTCAATCGCGCCAAGCCATTCGATACGGTCGGCGGGCAAGCCGGCGAATTGCGCTTTGACCTCTTCACGGGCAGGCCCGTCTCCGACGACCGACATGGTCCAGGGCAGGTGGCCGATCGAACCGAGCGCTTGCGCCAGCATGCGATAGCTTTCGACTTTGTCGCCCGGGCGCATCATGGCGACGGTAACGAGGCGCGTCGGACAACCCCGTGCCGGCGTTTCCCGGAATACCGATGTGTCGATGAAGGGCGAAAGCATGCCGAGAGCGGCGTCGGGTATCGCATCTGCCAGTCCCTGACGATCCCTTTGCGTGAAGCAGATGTTTAGCGTCGCCTGTTCGACGGCTCGCGCCACCAACGCTTGCGTATCGGCCCACAAACCGGTGTTGCGCCGCCTCGAATATGAGGCTTCCGCTGTCACCAAGGGGACACCAAAGGCCGACGCCAACTCGGGCCCGATCAGGTCGGGCGCCTTGTAATAGGGATGATAGGAGAACCAGAGATCGGGCTTGCCGTCACGATCCCAAAGCCTTGTCAGCCGCGCGGCTTCCTCTCGGGCCTCGATCTTGAGCGCATCGAAACTTTTCGACTCCGGCTCGCGTAGATAGAAGCGCAATTCGGATGCCAGTTCGACGCTATGCCCTCCATGCTCCAGCGCCTTAATCAGCGTCCGTGCCATCTGGCGGTCGCCGGAGGCAACGGGATGATTGGGTGACTTCAGCGGCGCGTAGAAGGCAATTCGCATCGCCGAACCCTATCATCGGAAAGCCTGCGCAAGTCAATTTCGAAGCACGATCGACTTCACCTTCAAGCGGTGGAATGTGCTATCTGATGCTCATGGAAACAGCTGCCGCGTCCGACCCGTTTGTCGCTTCTCTGCCGGTCTTCGCAAAGTTCGAAAGCGTTGCCGATATCGACAACTATCGGCCTCTCCCCGATGGTTGGGCGCTGGCCACCGCCGACATCGTCGGCTCGACCAAGGCGATCGAGGCTGGGCGCTATAAAACCGTCAATATGGCCGGCGCCAGCGTCATTTCGGCGCTACTCAATGCGCTGGGTCGGCAAGATCTTCCCTTTGTCTTCGGCGGCGACGGCGCGCTCGTGGCGTTTCCCGGCTCGGCGCTGGAGATCACCCGCAACGCGCTGGCGGCTGTCCAGAGATGGGTGGCGGACGAACTGGACCTGACCTTGCGTGCCGCAATCGTGCCGATAAAGGATATAAGAGCGCAAGGCCTCGACGTTCGCGTGGCGAGGTTCCAAGCCTCCGATGCGGTCTTCTATGCCATGTTCGCCGGTGGTGGCGGCAGTTGGGCGGAAACCGAGATGAAAGCGGGGCGCTACCGCATCGATCCTGCGCCGGCCGGCGCGCGGCCGGATCTGACCGGCCTCTCCTGCCGCTGGAACCCGATCGAAACCCGGCATGGCGAAATTGTCTCGATCATAGCCATACCGGGGGCGTCGCGCGACTTGCGCGGTTTTCAATTTCTGGCTTCCGACATCATCGCCCTTGCCGGCAGGCAGGAACGCGATGGCCACCCGGTGCCGGTGAACGGGCCGGGCTACAGTCTTCCGCCCGCCGGCCTCGATATCGAGGCGCGTGCCATGGTGCCGGCAGGATGGCGGTGGCTGTCGAAGCTGTGGATATTGTTCCTGATGACGCTTACGGCCGTCACCGATAGATATGGCTGGACGATCGGCAGTTTCGATCCGAAGATCTACAAACGCGACGTGGCCAGCAATTCGGATTTCCGGAAGTTCGACGACGGCTTGAAGATGACCATCGACGTTGACGCGGATGTGTTGCAACGGATCGAGAACCGGCTGAAACAGGCGGAAGAGGCGGGCATCTGCAACTATGGCCTGCACCGCCAGAAATCGGCCTTGATGACATGCCTCGTCGCCTCGCCGCTGCAGCGCGATCACGTTCATTTCATCGATGGCGCCGCCGGCGGCTATGCGATGGCTGCCACAAGCCTGAAGGCGAAGGTGCCGGTTTGATGACGGCTTGCGGAAATCGATCTTCCGCAATATGCCTCGGCCATGGTTCTTGGGACTAAGTGAGCCTCGCCATGGGAACGGACAGCCTGTCCGAATTGACGGGAAAGCAGATTTTTGGACGCCTCACCATCGATATATGACCGTCTTCTAAACCGGATTTCGACGCGTGCCGCGCAAGTCGGCGTGATCGGATTGGGCTATGTCGGGTTGCCGCTGGCGGTTGCGATCGCACGCGCCGGCTTCCCGGTTTCCGGCTTCGACATCGAAGCCCAGAAGGTCGAGAGCCTGAACAACGGCCAATCCTACATCGAGGCGGTGACGTCGACAGCCCTTGCCGGCCAGGTGGTGAGCGGACGGTTCCGCGCCACTGCGGATTTTGCCGAACTGGCCGTCTGCGATGTCGTCATCATCTGCGTTCCAACACCACTGACGAAACACCGTGAGCCGGATCTGTCCTTTGTCAGGAACACGGCAGGCACCATCGCGAAGTATCTGCGTCTCGGCCAGCTGATCGTGCTGGAATCGACCACCTATCCCGGCACCACCGACGACGTGATCAAGCCCATACTGGAAGAAACCGGCTTGCAGTCGAAGATAGACTTCTTCCTCGGCTTCTCGCCCGAACGCGAGGATCCCGGCAACCGCAGCTTTGAAGTCGCGACGATCCCCAAGGTCGTGGCAGGCGACGGCATTGAAGCGGCGACGCTCGTGCAGGCTTTCTACCAGGGCGTGGTCAAGACCGTCGTTCCGGTTTCCACCACGGCGACCGCCGAGGCGGTCAAGCTGACGGAAAACATCTTCCGCTCGGTCAACATAGCCCTCGTCAACGAGTTGAAGGTCGTGCTCGGCGCGATGGGCATCGACATCTGGGAGGTGATCGAGGCGGCAAAGAGCAAGCCCTTCGGCTACATGCCTTTCTATCCTGGCCCCGGACTTGGCGGGCACTGCGTTCCGATCGATCCCTTCTACCTGACGTGGAAGGCGCGCGAATACGAACTGCCGACCCGCTTCATCGAGCTGGCGGCAGAGATCAACACGGCCATGCCGCGTCATGTGGTCGATGAACTGGCGAAGGCGCTGGACCGGCGCTGCGGCAAGGCGCTCAGCCGCTCGCGCATTCTCATCATCGGGCTCGCCTATAAGAAGAATGTGCCCGACATCCGCGAAAGCCCCTCATTGCGGCTCATTGAACTCATCGAGGAATGGGGCGGCAAGGCGGAATTCCACGATCCGCATGTTACCGAGATCCCGACCACACGGGAGCATATGGCGATCAAGGGGCGCCGCTCGGTCGAATTGACCGAGGCGGCCTTGAAGGATTTCGATGCTGTCATCGTTGCAACAGACCACGACGCGATCGACTATCAGACGATCGTTGATCACGCCCTTCTGATTGTCGACACACGCAATGTTTTTGGCCGCCTCGGGTTGGCCCGAGAGACGGTGGTGAAGGCTTGACGGCGTCTGAGCCGGCGAATTTTTTGCCCGATGTCAGGATCGTGATTGCACTCCGCCGACAGCTTCGCCACATATGCCCCAGGAAATAGATGCAGTTACGCCTGCTCCTTGCCTGCAAGGACAGTCATCCGGGAAATTCTTCGCCGGCTTAATTGACGTCGAGGGTCTTATCTTTGGGTCGTTGGCAGACTGTGTTGTGGCGAATCAAAGGAGAATGGCTCGTCTTCGACGGGTTTCGAGATAGCATGAGCACAGCGCAAGCAGAAATTTCCACCATTCTCATGGATAAGGTTGCCGATTGGCTGGCCCAATCGGCGCTGGCGGGCAACGACCTGGAGACATTGGTAAAAGGCTTTTGTGAACGGCTGGCTGCCGCCGGCCTGCCGCTGAAGCGGGTGCATTTGAGCTTTTCGATGCTTCATCCGCTTTATGATGCGCTTGGCTTCACCTGGTTTCGCGGCCAGGGCATGGAAGTGGAAGGCTTCCGCAAAAAGGCCGGCGTGCCGTCTGACAGATTCCTGACCAGCCCATACTACCATCTGCTCAACAATAAGCTCGAGCATCTGCGACGCCGGCTCGACACGTCGGTGCCGTCGGAGTTTCCTGTTTTCGATGAACTCAGGCTTATGGGCGTCACCGATTACATGGCTTTCGTCCATCCCTTCAGCGGCAACACCAGTCAGGGCATGATGGGGTCTTGGTCCACCGACAGTGCTGAAGGCTTCAACGACAGCATGATTTCG
This sequence comes from Mesorhizobium sp. M00.F.Ca.ET.216.01.1.1, assembly GCF_004010325.2. GTDB lineage: Bacteria > Pseudomonadota > Alphaproteobacteria > Rhizobiales > Rhizobiaceae > Mesorhizobium. The sequence continues at coordinate 160,853 of NZ_SADR02000014.1, read as the reverse complement.
GCGCTGCTGCGCATCCAGAGCCATCTCGCTATCGCAACCAAGATGGCGGTGCTCACCAAGCTCGCCGACAACATGATGACCACTTATCTCGGCGGCGACGCTGGCAGGCGCGTGCTTGACGGTCAGATCAAGCGCGGCGAGGGAGATACCATCCGGGCCGCACTGGTCATGGGCGATATGCGCGGGTCGTCAAGGCTTGCCGAAATCTCCGGCCGCGAAATCTATATCGATACGCTGAACCAGTTTTTCGACGCCGTTGCTGCGCCTTTCAATCGCAAAGGCGGGCAGATCATGAGTTTCATAGGGGATGGCTTCATTGCCGTCTACCCTTGCGAAAGGCACCGCTCGCAGTCCGAGATCGCCTGCCAGGCTGCTTTTGCGGCAGCGCACAAGGCCACTGCGCGCATGATGGATCTCAATCTGCGAAGAAAGGAAAAGGGGTTGTCCGACATAAAATTTGGCATCGGCCTGCATGTCGGCAACGTGATGTTCGGCAATGTCGGGCTTACCGACCGGCTCACATTCTCTGTCTTCGGCTCGGCTGTAAACGAGGTCCAGCGCCTCCAAACCCTGACCAAGAAATATCCGCACAGCGTTCTCGCCAGCAAGGACTTCGCCAGCTATTGCGGCGCCAACAGCTGGCTGACGCTCGGCAACGAGGAACTGGCGGGCATCAAGCAGAAGCTGACGGTGCTTTCACCCGATCTGTCGGGTGCTCTCGCACTCGATGAAGACGGTGCGCTGGAGCCTATTTACGACCGAAGATCGGACGCCGAGCAGGTCATGCTGCTTCATCGCGATGCCGCGCGGCTGTCGGCGGGCGACCCGAGGAAGCTCCAGTAACCGCCACGATCTGATCAGAACGCCTTTGGTAGGCAGTCCGTTCGCCGGTTCCGCCACTGGCGACCGTTTCGAATCCAAGTTGCTCTAGGCTGGCAATGCGCTAGTCTCGCTTTCTGGACCTGCCAGAGTGGGGCTGGTGTGAGAATGAATTCGGGCGTTGATCTGCTGCGGGTCGAAGATGTTGGCATCTCTTTTGCCATTATCGGGGGACCGTTGCATGCCGTCAGGCGTGCAAATCTTCGCGTCCTGCCCGGCAAGGTTACCGCGCTTGTGGGCGAGTCAGGTTCCGGAAAATCGGTTCTGAGCCAGGCAGTGATGGGCATTTTGCCGAACACAGCCCATGTTCGCGGCCGTATCCTGTTTTCCGATCCTGAAAAGCCCGGCACGACGCAGGATATCCTGCAGATGCCGCGTGATGGACCCGAAATCCGGGCGTTGAGAGGCAGCCGCATCGGCAAGATCTTTCAGGAGCCGATGACATCGCTGTCGCCGCTGCACACGATCGGCAACCAGGTCAGCGAATCCCTGCAGATTCATACGCCCATGGCTCGGGCGGAGCGCAAGGGGCGGACCGAGGAAATGCTCAGCCTTGTCGGCTTTCCCAATCCCAAGCGCGCCTATGACATGTATCCATTTGAACTTTCGGGAGGATTGCGTCAGCGCGCCATGATCGCCATGGCGCTTATCTGCCGGCCCGCCCTGTTGATCGCCGACGAGCCGACGACGGCGTTGGACGTCACCATCCAGGCGCAAATCCTGCAATTGCTGCGCGGGCTTCAGACCAAGCTGAACATGGCTATGCTGCTGATCACGCACGACCTCGGCGTGGTCGCCAATGTCGCCGACGAGGTGGTGGTCATCTACCATGGCGAGATCATGGAAGCGGGACCTGTCGAGGCGATATTCCGCCGGCCAGGTCACCCTTACCTTAGGGGCCTGATGGCAGCCGTTCCGCATTTCGACCTGAAGCCTGGCGAAAGGCTAAAGGCGCTCCGCGAGGTGCCGGTGAATGTCGGGAACCTGCTCGGCAAGCAGACGGCGCCGGTATCGAAGGGGCCGGACGACATCCTGCTGTCGGTCAGGGATCTGAAAAAGGTCTTCACCATCCGCAAGTCCGGATGGTTCGGCGGGGATCATCAAACCTCTATTCGCGCCGTGGACGGCGTGAGCTTCGATATCAGGCGGGGTGAGTGCCTGGGTCTGGTCGGCGAAAGCGGCTCCGGCAAAACCACTGTCAGCAAGATCCTCATGCGGGCTGTCACCCCGAACGGCGGCTCTGTGATCTTCAACGGCCGCGATGGACCGATCGACGTCTTGGAAGGCGAGAGAGACGCCCTGCGCCTGCTGCGCGCGAAAATCCAGATGGTCTTTCAGGATCCGGTTTCGTCGCTTTCACCTCGCATGACGGTGGAGAACATCTTGAGCGAGCCGCTGGAAATCCATCAACGCGGCAATGCCGCGTCCCGACTCGCCACGGTCAAGAGCCTGATGCAGGCAATCGGGCTCGATCCGCGCTTCATCAAGCGTTATCCGCACAGTTTCTCCGGCGGGCAGCGTCAACGTATCGGCATCGCGCGCGCGTTGGCGCTGGGGCCTGAACTTCTGATCTGCGACGAGCCGGTTTCGGCGCTCGATGTCTCTGTCCAGGCGCAGATCCTGAACCTTCTGAAGGACCTGCAGAAGGAACTGGGCCTGACCTACCTATTCATATCCCACAACCTGGCGGTAGTGGACTACATGGCAGACCGCATCGCGGTGATGTGCGGCGGGCGTATCGTCGAGCTTGCGCCGCGCGAAATTCTGCTTAGGAAACCGATCCACCCCTACACGCGCTCACTGGTCGCCGCAGTACCTTTTCCCGATCTCGACAGGCCGATGGATTTCAAGACGCTGAAGCTCAGCGGCGCTTCCGACACCAACGCATGGGGACCGCAATTCCGCGACGAGGGCGACGAGGATATGCTGTCGCCGCTCGATCTTGGCGGCGGCCACCTCGTGCTGGCCCGACGTTCGGCCGATGTCAGCGAGCTACGCCATTGATCGGCCGGCGCACCGTCCTTGGGCTCATGGCTTCGGCATTTCTGCCGGGCACGTTGCGCGCCGGCGATCTAGAGCCGGAATTTCTTCAGCCGCAGCTGAAGGCCAGGGCGCTGCCGGCACTCGCCGAACGCCTGCCCAAGAGCCCGCGCGCGTTGAATCTCGCTGCGATGGGCCGGCAGCCCGGCCAGTACGGCGGCACGCTGCGCACGATCATCGGCAGCCAGAAAGATATCCGGATGATGACGATCTACGGGTATGCTCGCCTGGTCGGCTATGACGAAAAGCTTAACTTGCAACCCGACATTCTCGAAAGTTTCGACGTAACGGATGATCGCGTCTTCACTTTCAAGATACGGGAAGGACATAAATGGTCTGACGGTAGCCTGCTGACGCCGGAGGATTTTCGCTATTGCTGGGAAGATGTCTGGCTGAACGATGAGCTTTCGCAAGGCGGGCTCGCCCCGGGCCTGCTGGCGGACGGCAAGCCGCCACGCTTCGAGATCGTCGATCCGTTGACGGTCCGCTATAGTTGGGATGCGCCCAATCCCGACTTCCTGCCCAAGCTCGCTGCTGCCTCGCCGCTATCGCTTGTTCTGCCGGCCGCCTATCTCAAGCAGTTCCACAAGAAATACCAGGATCCATTCCGGCTCGCCGGCCTAATGAAGGAGAACCGGGCCCAGAAATGGACGCTCCTGCATATCCGCATGTCGCGGCAGTATCGCCCGGAGAACCCGGAGCTGCCGACGCTCGATCCCTGGCAGAACCGGACCAAGCCGCCGGCTGAGCAGTTCGTCTTCGAGCGAAACCCGTTCTTTCATAGAATAGACGAGAATGGCCGGCAACTGCCCTATGTTGACCGGATTGTCATGAATGTCAGCTCGTCGGCGATCATTTCCGCCAAGACCGGTGCGGGCGAGAGCGACCTGCAAGGCATGGGAATTGACTTCGCCGATTACTCCTTCCTGAAGGATGCGGAGAAGCGCTACCCGGTGAAGATGCATCTCTGGAAACGCACACAGGGTTCGCGGCTGGCGCTGCTGCCCAATCTGAATTGTGCCGACCAGGTGTGGCGTGGCCTTTTTCGTGACGTGCGCGTGCGCCGCGCACTTTCGCTCGCTGTGGACAGGCGCGAGATCAATTTGGCTGTGTTCTATGGATTGGCGCAGGAAAGTGCCGATACGGTCCTGCCGGAGAGCCCGCTCTACCGGCCGGAATTCGCGAAAGCCTGGGTCGCCCATGATCCCGACCAGGCCAATGCCCTGCTCGACGAGGTCGGGCTTCAAACGCGCGACGATGATGGCCTGCGGATACTTCCCGATGGACGCCCGGCGCAGGTCATAGTGGAAACGGCCGGCGAAAGCACGCTGGAAACCGACGCGCTCGAACTCATCACCGATCACTGGCGCCAGATCGGCATCGCCCTGTTCGTCCGGACTTCGCAGCGCGACATCTTCCGCAGCCGCGCGCTTGGCGGCCAGATCATGATGTCGATGTGGTCGGGCATCGACAATGGCGTGCCGACCGCCGACATGAATCCGTACCAGTTGGCCCCCACCATCGACGACCAGCTGCAATGGCCGCTCTGGGGTGCTCACTACTTGTCTCGTGGCACGCTCGGTGAGGCGCCCGATCTTCCGCCTGTGGTCGAGTTGATGGCTTTACTCAAGCGCTGGAACGCATCGACCGAGGCCACGGAGCGCGCCGAAATCTGGAATTCAATGCTGTCGATCTACACCGATCAGGTGTTTTCGATCGGCACGGTGAACGGAACGCATCAGCCGGTTCTGGCGTCCTCACGGCTGCGCAATCTGCCTGACAAGGCGCTCTACGGCTACGACCCGACCGCCTATTTCGGTGTCTACATGCCGGATACATTCTGGCTTGGAGAGTCCTGAGCGTGCTTCGATATATTGTCTGGCGCATCGCCGTGATGGTTCCAACGCTGCTGATCATATCGGCGCTGGTGTTCACGATCATCGAACTTCCCCCAGGCGACTATTTCGACAGCTATGTTTCCGAGCTTCGGGCTCAGGGCGAAGCGGTGGATTCCGATCGCATCGAGATGATGCGGAAGGAATATGGTTTCGACAAGCCGCCGGTCATTCGCTACTTCTACTGGGTCGGCGGGATGCTGCACGGCGATTTCGGCTATTCCTTCGAGTATGAGCTGCCGGTTCGCGACGTCATCGGGGACCGAATGTGGCTGACCGTGCTGGTTTCCTTCGTCACGATCATCTTTACCTGGCTCATCGCCTTTCCGATTGGCATGTACTCCGCCACGCATCAATACAGCTGGGGCGACTACGGCCTGACTTTCTTCGGCCTTCTCGGCCTTGCCATTCCGAATTTCATGCTGGCGCTGATCCTGATGTATTTCGCCAACATCTGGTTCGGCACGTCCATCGGCCATCTCATGGACCAGCAATATCTCGGCGAGCCGATGAGCTGGGCCAAGGCGAAGTCGATCCTCGCCCATCTCTGGATCCCGGTCTTGATCATCGGCACCGGGGGCACGGCAAGCATGATCCGGCGGCTGCGCGCCAATCTGCTCGATGAGCTTCACAAGCAATATGTCGTGACCGCGCGCGCCAAAGGCCTTCATCCCTTCAAGGCGCTAGTCAAATATCCGCTGCGCATGGCGCTCAATTTCTTCATTTCCGACATCGGCTCTATCCTGCCGACCATCATCTCCGGCGCCGAAATCACCGCGATAGTGCTGTCTTTGGAAACGACCGGACCGATGCTGATCAGGGCGCTACAAAGCCAGGATATGTATCTGGCAGGGTCGTTCCTGATGTTCCTCGCCTTCCTGACGGTCATCGGTGTCCTGATTTCGGACCTGGCGCTGGCGCTGCTTGATCCGCGAATTCGTTTGCAGGGCGGCAGCACCAAATGAACACGCAATCGCCGCTGCCCGCTCCGGGTGCTCCATTGCAACACTACGTTTCCGTCGCGCCCTTTGACCTGCAGTCGGTCGAGGCGATGACGGCGGAGCAGTCGAAGGTGTTTCAGGCGTCGCAGTTGCGGCTGATGTGGTGGAAATTCCGACGGCACCGGCTTGCCGTTGTATCCGGCATATTCCTGGCAGCGCTCTATTTCGGGATACTGATCTGCGAGTTCCTGGCGCCCTACAATCTGCACACGCGCAACATGGACTACATTTATTCGCCGCCGCAGCGGGTGCACCTGTTCCACAACGGCCAGCTCGTCGGGCCGTTCGTCTATGGCCGCCAGATGAGGCTGGATATGGACACGCTCAAGCGGAACTACATCGAAAAACAGGATGATGTTCAGCGGATCCGTTTCTTCTGCAAGGGCGACAGTTACCGGTTCTGGGGCCTGGTCGAAGGTGACAGGCATTTTGTCTGCCCTGCCGAAAACGGCCAGCTCTTTCTGGCCGGCACCGACAGGCTGGGGCGCGATGTGCTTTCGCGCATCATCTATGGCGCACGCATTTCACTGACAATCGGCCTTGTCGGCATCAGTTTCAGCTTCCTGCTCGGCATCGTCATCGGCGGACTGGCTGGCTATCACGGCGGTATCTTCGACCTGATCGTTCAACGGATAATCGAAGTTCTGCAATCGATCCCCAGCATTCCGCTATGGCTGGCTCTGGCGGCGATCATGCCGATAACCTGGAGTCCGATCCTGATCTATTTCGGCATCACCGTCATCCTCGGGCTGCTCCACTGGACCGGACTGGCGCGGGCCGTGCGTTCAAAGCTTCTAGCCTTGCGCGAGGAGGATTACGTTCTGGCCGCGCAATTGATGGGCGCCAGCAGCAGCCGCATTATCCGGCGGCACCTCATTCCCGGCTTCATGTCGCATCTGATCGCGACGGCGACGATCTCCATACCCGGCATGATCCTGGGCGAGACGGCGCTGAGCTTCCTTGGGCTCGGCCTGAGGGCGCCGACAACCAGCTGGGGCATCCTGCTCACCGAGGCGCGCAGCGTCAGCGTGATCGCGTTCTATCCATGGCTGCTTTTGCCGATGCTCCCCGTCATTCTCGTCATCTTGGCGTTCAACTTCCTCGGCGATGGCTTGCGGGACGCCGCAGACCCCTACAAGTGAGATCGCTATTCCGCCGCTCGCCGGGCCGCCGACTCCTTGTCGGCAGCCTGTTCGGTTGTTGCAGTGTTCATCGTTCGCCTCTATATGTGCCGAGACGCGATCGGGGTTTAACACGTCGCCCTCGGGTTTCACCCGTGAACCGTTCTCGTCGCGGGCATTGCCGATCTCTTGAGCTGGTTCAGGACACACAAACGCATATGACTCGCCTCGAGAATTTCATCAGCAGGATGACCGCACAGCGCGACATTCTCGATCAAGTTTGCCCCGAGGTGGCGAAGATGGAAGGGCTGGTGCTCGAGCTCGGCCTCGGCAATGGCCGGACGTTCCACCATCTGCGCGAGCGCCTGCCCGGACGCCGGATCGTGGTGTTCGACCGCGAACTTGGCGCACACGCCAGCTCAATTCCCGAAGCTGAAAACCTCGTGCTCGGCGAAATACGCGAGACGGCGACCAGGTTCATTGGCATCGACGCGGCTCTTGTTCATGCCGACATCGGCACCGGCTATGAAGATCGCGATGCTGTGACCTCTACCTGGCTTCCCGATCTGATCGCGCGCCTGCTTCGCGTCGGTGGCATCGCGGTCAGCGGCACGCCGCTCGATCACCCGCTGTTGCAACGCCTGCCGCCACCGCCTTCGGTGCCCGCCGATCGTTATTTTGTCTGCAGGCGCGTGTGAGGGGCCGAGACGACCCAAATCTTCAGGGGCCAAGTCTTCAGGAGATCGTATACACCGCTATCTCTCGCTCAATGCCGCGCAGCGAGACCTCGTGGGGCACGGGCGTCAGCGCGTTCCTGTGCAACAGATCGGCGGTGAGATTGTCGTCGACCACGGCACGAGTGGCGAAGATCGCCTGTGCGTTGGCAAGGTTCTGGACCCGCGAAGCAATGTTGACCGTCTGGCCGAAATAGTCCTGTCGCTCGTTCATAGACACGGCGATGCAGGGGCCGGCATGAACGCCGATCTTGAGCAGCAGATCCTCGCGCCCGCTCTTTTCGTTGAGCGCATGCATGGCATCGCGCATCCTGAGGGCCGCAGCAATCGCACGATCGGGCGTCGCGAAGGTGGCCATCACCGCATCACCGATCGTCTTCACCACCGCACCTGCCTCCGCAGCGACGATCTCGTGCAGAACCTGGAAATGCGCGCGCACGAGATCGAAGGCCGAAAGGTCGCCCACCCGCTCGTAAAGCGCGGTCGATCCGCGCAGGTCGGTGAACAGGAAGGTCAGGCTGGTGATCTTCAGGCGCTGGTTGATGTCGAGCGTATCCGTGCGATAGAGATCGCGGAACGTCTGGTTGGTGAGCAGGCGCTTGGCGGTGAGGAAGGGCCGGCGTTTGCCCAGGAAATCATGCAATGCCTGGCCGGCGATGAAGACCGTCGGCAGCACGCGGGTGTCGGTCCTGTTTTCCAGCGAAATGCGCAACGGGCCGGGTTGCATCTCCAGCGTCTGGTTCTGGACATGGTCGCGGTCGAAGACCAAAGACAGGCTTCGGCGCTCCTTTGTTGGTTCGCCCTTCACGTCGATGAACTGCGCTGAATGGGTGACCGGCTCGAAGACGATGATGAATTCGGACGGAAGTTGTATGGGCAGAACCGCCTTTTCACCGGGCGCAAGCTCGATATCCTCCAGCGAGAACGCTTCCAACTTTTTCGCGAAATCCTCATCCGGCACATCGACGCCGGACGCCCAGTAGATCTGGCGGAAATATTCCACCACCGGCAGTTCGTGTGGATTGTGGGCGGCAATCCTGCGTATGCGGGGACTGACGGTGAATGTCACCTCGACCATCTCGTCGAGGGTCGGCGAATAGCCCTCGGAGCACAGCGCGCAGCTGTATTCGTCCTTCTGCAGGGTTTTCAGCGTGGCGTTGGTGTCGAGCACGCCACCACAGCCTGGGCACAGAACATTCCAGGAAATGTCGAAGATGCCCACCCGCGCCGCATGGAGAAAGGCGCTTATGGCGCGCTCCTCGTCGAGGCCATGCTTGCTGGCAAAGGCTGGCGCATTGATGCGGCAAAGTTCGCGGTCGTTGCCGTCCGCGATGGTTCGCTTGATCGCGTCGATTGCCAGTTGATCGACATCGGTCGATTGCCGCAGAAGCGAGAACAGATCCTGAGCTTCGTTCATCGTGCAGGCTCCGGAAAATGCGCCCCCGAAGGCGTGTTGACCGGACCGCTCTTTGGTCCGAGTGTTCCATTTTACTTCGAAACGGACCGTACGGCCATTCGAATAGATAGGCTCGGTGACAGTTCAATTTCCATTCGGCGGATTTTCACCAGCCGCCAGCGGCACTATGATGGTGCATGGGGCATTCATCTTTGGGACTCTCTCCCATGCCGACATCCAACAACCCGCCATTTCCCGCGGCCCTGCGGCTTTTCTCTGTTGCGGTCATCATCGTCCTGATCGTCGGCGCCGGCCTGTTTTTCGCGCCTGTGCTGGTCAAGCCGGGCTGGCCTTGGGCCGTCACGCCGTTCAACGCCCGCTTCCTCGGCGGCTTCTACACCGCCGAAATGGTCGTGATGGCGGCGCTGCTGTTCTGGAATCGCTGGTCGCCCGGCAGGCTCGTGCTCGTCATGGCCTTCATCTTCACCGTCATCGTGTCGGTGGCTTCGTTCGTCAATCTCGGCTATTTCAACTTCGGGCGCAAAGCGCCCTGGCTCTGGTTTTTGGTCTATCTTGCCTCGGCCGCGGTATCCGGGCTCTTCCTGTGGCGGGCCAGGGCCCGTCCTTCTGCAAAAGGCGTGACCTTAAACCCCGCATGGCGCGGCTACATGCCGGTGGAATCGGCGCTCCTTGGGCTCTATGGCGTCGGCCTGTTTTTGTTTCCCCTGACATTCAGCAGCATCTGGCCATGGCCGGTCGATGCCTTCCACGCTCAGGTCTACAGCGCTATCTTCCTCGCCGGTGCGGGCGGCATATATCTCGTCTGGAGAAGCGCGCCGCGCGAAGAACTGCTGGTGCTCGGCTTGGCCCAGTTTCTGGTTGGCCTGCTTGCCATCCTTGGCCTCGTCATCACCGATGCTGCGGTGCACCGGATCGACTGGACGGCGACCGGGACATTGTGCTGGCTCGCCCTTTTTGGCTGGATCGGCATCAGCGGCGTCTTCAAACTCTACGCCGCCTCCCGGTATTTTAGCTCGCAATCGGCATCATAGGTTGCAGAGACGGCTGGATTTTCAGGTGACGTCCGGTGCATCGTGCCAGGCCGATTGCCTTCGCCGGGAACGCCATGACCAGCAAGACCTCGCCATCCTCCGAGAAAATCCAGCCGCAGCTCCGGTCCGTCCGGCCAAGCGATGCTGAGGCGCTTTGCGCTATCTTCAACATGCCGGGCTTCCGCTGGGGCACGCTCAGGATGCCTTTCGAGATGGTGGAGCAGGTGGAGCGGCGCATCGCCAAGTCCGGCCAGGAAACCACCTGGATCGTTGCGGAGTTGGACGGCAAGGTCGTCGGCCATGGCAGCTTGGTCGTGCAGGGTTCGCCGCGCCGTTCGCATATCGGCGAGATCAATATCGGCCTTGACGATGCCTTTGTCGGCAAGGGCATCGGCTCTGCCATACTCGGCGCGCTGCTTGACGTGGCCGACAACTGGCGGGCCCTGAAGCGGGTCGAATTGACCGTCTATGCCGACAACGAACCGGCTGTCCGTCTCTACACAAGCCACGGCTTCGAGGTCGAAGGTCGGCATGTGAAGGCCGGTTTTACTGACGGGCAGTACCACGACCTCCTGAGCATGGCCCGGCTGCGGTTCTGAGATCCGCTGTTTGGCCTTAGCTGTTTAGCCAATCTGACAATTCGTGCCGAGTCGGCGAACAGGTGATTGCTCATGGAGAACTCCGTAGGATACGGTCGATTTCGTCTCACACCATTTGATCGAGGTGACGATCTGGCCGGCCGCATCCAGCAAGTCTGGTCTCCCTTGGCGTTTGCACCGCAAGCGGCTAGACGGGACCAATGACCGCCGTCTTTGATCCAGCCCCTACGCCTCCGGTGGAAATTCTCGCTGTGCTGTCGTTGCTCTGCCCGGAAGTCGTGCGTGATATCGAGCAGAACTGGAATTCACCGGTTTCCGATTACGCCCGCCATCTGTGGCGGCCGGTGGCAAGGCCTGCATCGGGCCCGGCGGTCGCTGCCCGCTCGATCCTGCGCGAAGTCCTGCATCAGCGCCTCGGTGTGATTATGCAGCCTGAGGAGATCGGCAAGGCCCTCGAAGAGTTCGAGCACAGACCGGTGATTCAGTCCGGCCTGCACTGCCTGCTTCTGATGGACCGGATCACCTTCGATGCCCTCCTGCTTGCGTGGCTCGGCGCGGTCGAAAACGGGCTGTCGGCCTTCTTCGGCTTCATGGGAACCACGATGACCATGGAGACAATTGGTCGGGAGGGGCCGGGCTGGCTCGATGTCGGCGACGACAAGGTCAACCTGTTTGGCATGGGGCGCCACAAACTGTGCCGCAAAAGCGCCTGCGTGGCCGGTCCCGTCTCGCTCAATAAGCGCGCGCTCGAAGCGGTGGGCGATGAAACGGATGCCAGCCGCTGGCTGGGCACACTGCTTGCCAGTCAGGACAAGGTGTTTGGAACCGCCGCCGATGCGCTGACAGCCCTTAACGAGGATCTGGTCGCCAATTGGGATCGTGCCGGCATGGCCCTGCCGGTTTTCATCGATGATCGACTCGCCGCGGCTGCCATGGCGCGGCATCTAGAATATGACGGCAGCCTTCTTTCCAGGCTGCTCATTGAACCCGCAAGACGCCAGCGTCTCGAACATGCCTTGCAAGAGGCCGCATCGAGCCCATTTGGCAGATTCCTGCCCAATGCCACGGACTATTTCTGGGGCATCCGCGAGGAGCGCGTGCGCAAGCTCGTCCTCGAGAACGGGCACCTGATCGAGCCTGACAGGCCGCATGGTCTTTCCATCCCGTTCGAGCGGTCGCATCTCAAGCAGGCGCTGCTAGACGGCGTGCTGCTGCCGAACTTGTTCCTGATGTTCCTCGTCCTTGCTATATTGCCGCGGGTCCGGGTTGTGGGCGGCCTGAGACAGATTGGCTATGTAGCGCTTTTCCACTCGATCCTGCTGGCTGTGCTAGACGAAAACGCGCCGGAAGAGCGCGATCTGGCTGCGGAGCTGCAGGTTCGGGAAAATGCCTGGGGCATGCGGGTCATCGATGAAAAGATCTCGGTCCGCGAGCAGCTTGCCGGCCTGCCGGAAGGGGCGCTCTTCCCGGACTTGCTCCGGCAATACCGATTGCGGACATTTGCCGAGACGACCGACGAGCTGAGATTGGTTCGCGAAAACGCCCGATGGCGCAAGATCGGCCAGGCAGAGATCAACGCGACCTGAGCCTCACGTCAGGCCTTATTTCAGGTTGATTTTCTAGTGCGGTTCACCGTTTCGCGGAAACGCAGAACCGCTCTATCTCTTTGTTTTGGCGCAATTTCTGACGGAAAACCGGTACGCCCGCAACATCGCCAAAGTACGATCTTCGTCCGCGCTCGCGAGCCGGCTGTATCCGACCACATTTGCAGCCAGGGTTGCGGCTAGCTTACGATTCTCGCTCATGGGTCCGTCTCCTCATCCCCACGATAGCAGGAAGACGGAGGGTAACAGGGAACTTTCGATTCTACTCTGAGCGACTTTGAGTGAAATCGATGCTAACCGCTTTCGGCAGTCAAATGCAGCCGACGTACGCACCTGGGCAGTGACTGCTCTATCACGCTTTCGGACGTTCGACACTGTCACGCCGAGCGCCCGCTCTGGGTCAAACTTTGCCGTTTAAGGCGGCGCCCGGAACGGGCAACTTGCGCCATATCCGGACCTTGCCAGTGATGCCGTGAATGTTAAGTCTCGGCTCCGATGCGGACGTTCCGCCCGAGTTCGAAGACTGACCGCAACCGTTCTGCGGCCTTCGCACCGATAGCGCCAATGAGCGGCGTCCCACATCCCACTCCTTGCGTCCATTTGGGAGGGGTCGTTGTGGGCCAAGCCTTACTACCCGGGCTTGTGACAAAGCCGATCCAGCGCGTCTCGAAGTGCAGTGGCGGCATCGCCACGCTCGTCAGGGGACATCAGCTCCGGTTCAAGTTCCAGCCTGAAGTGCGGCAGCTCGGTTCGAACGGCACGACGAGCGGCCGCCAGATTGGCCTTCAGATCGATGACGCGGTAGGTGGCGACGGGATAGGCGATCCCCTTGACCTGGACGTGTCCCAGCTCCTCACAGTCGATTGAGTCCTTCACTTGCGCAAACGTCTCGTAGGAAATGAGGATGGCCCCCGGCGGCGCCTCCTGCTCCAGGCGTGAGGCGAGATTCACGGCGCCGCCGATTATCGTGTAGTCCATCCGGTCCTCGCTGCCGAAGTTACCGACGGTGCAGTAGTCGGTATGGATGCCGATGCGACAGCGCAGCGGTGTTTCGATCCCCATGTCCCGCCAGACTTCGGCAAGCTCGCTAATCCGCTTTTGCATTGCAAGTGCCATCTGCGCGCAAGCCAGCGCGTCCTCCTTGACGCCGCGAGTCTCGGGATCGCCGAAAAACATCAGGATCGCGTCGCCGACATATTTGTCGATCGTCGCGCCGTGATCCGATGCAATTTTCGACATTTCCGTCAGATAGTGATTGAGGAGTTGGGTGAGATCCTCGGATTCCATTTTGTCAGTGGTCTCGGTAAAGCCGGCGATATCGGAGAAGCATATTGTCAGTTTCTTCCGCTGGCTGGCGATCCTGACCTCCTGGCGGCCGGTGAATATCGAGCGATACACTTGGGGCGCCAGATACTTCGCCAGCTTGCTGGAAAGCGCCTCCAGAACCACGGATTTCTCGGCGAGGTTCTCCTCCCTTTGCTTCAGCTCAGTGATGTCCGAATAGACGGCGACCGTGCCGCCGGCGCTGATCCGCCGCTCGCTGATCATGACCCATCGCCCGTCGCCTCGCCGCTGCACCCAAGGTTCGCCAGGGTTGCGGTGCCGCGAGAGGCGCTCGGCGACCCACTCCTCGACCCGCCCCTCGGCGTCCCTGATGTAGCCTCGCTCAGCGGATCGGCGAATGATTTGCTCGAATGTCGTGCCGGGCGTCAGTTCGGTCTCCAGACCGGTGTAGAGCAATTCGCGGTAGCGGCTGTTGCTGAGGACGAGCCGGTCCTCCCCGTCGTACAGAGCGAATCCTTCGGAGATGCTTTCGATGGCATCGATGAGCCGCTGACGAGCTTCCGCAACGTCGCGCAGGTTCTTTTCCTCGACCTCGACAGCAGTATCCCGGAAGAGTCTCAGCGCTTCGGCCATGCGCCCGATTTCGTCGCTGCCCGCGGCTGGCAGCGGCGCACGAAGGTTGCCCCCCGCAATCGCGAGCATGCCCTGGCTCACGGCCCCCAGTCGGGCGAGGAGGCTGCGGTCGACATAGAGCCAGACAACCAGAACCGAACTCAGGAGGCTGAGGAAGGCGGAGCCGAGCACAACCGCGGTGCCGTAGCGCTGGACGAGCGCGGCTTCGCGACCGGACGCAGCGATCTCCTGGTCTGCCGTGGCGACCAGGCGATCGACGCCAGCGGTGAGATTGCGCGACAGTCGATTGTTCTCGGCCAGAAGCCTTTCGCCCTGTGCCAGGACAGCAAACTCGTCCTCCCGCGCCTTGGGGATGCTGTCCTCGCCGTCGGTCAAACCCTTGAATTCGTCGACACGCTGCCGGAAGCGGGTCCGCAGCTTTTCGTCGATCTCCGTGGAAACCTTTTCAAGAGCAGTGAGCGAACGGCGTAGCGGAAAAAGGATCAACGCCAGGTCGCCCGGCGTCGGCGCGTTCGCGACCTTCACCAGCGCGTCGTTGACCGCCGAGATCTCCAGCTGCGCCTTCTGCTGGGGGATGTAGGCCGCAATCGCCTGGACCAGGTCGGCCATCGCCGCTGCGCGTCGATCGGGCGACAGCGACGTGTCGGCCGCGACCGCCCGCCATTGCGGGAGCCTGGAATCCATCACTAGGATGCCGGTGGCGACAAGGCGCTGGCTTCCGGTCGTCGTCGCGGCGAGGCGGTTCAGGAGCTCCTCCTTGCGGGCGACCACGTCGAGCCGGGCGACAACAAGAGAGTCGAGCTCCTTCAGGTTCCGCCTCAGAACAATCGCGGCTTCCTCGATCTCGGCCAAAGGCACTGTGCCCAACGTGGCATCCCGGATGTCCGTGCGCAGGGCCTCGAGGCGGGACATCTCGAGCGCGACGGCAGCCGAGACCTCGCTGTGCTGAGCCCTGCTTGTCGCTGCCAGCACCGATGGCGCGGCAGCAGCGACCCGTTCGGCCTGGCGCGACAGCTGGAGGGAGGCGAGCGCCGACGGCACTCGATCCGTGGTAATTCGGTCGACGACGTCGCCAACCTGGAGGAAGGCATAAAGCGCCGCAGCGGTTGCCAGCACCGCAAGGGCGCTGATCCCGAAAAAGGCGAGCAACAGCCGGCCGCGTATGCCGAGGCGTTCAAGCATCTCGGCGAGTCGGAACAGTTCGGCCACACTGGTCTGCATCAGACTAGACGTCTCAGCCGGCACGCCGGCGATCAGCGAACCCTATTCAACCGGCACGTACTCTCCGCCGCGCCAGACGTACCAAACCCAGCTCTGCTTCGTGAGGTCGCCCTTGTCGTCGAAATCGACCCGGCCGATGACGGTTTCGAATTCCTGTTCGTGCAGTGC
>NZ_SADR02000014.1:130120-145127 GCF_004010325.2 Mesorhizobium sp. M00.F.Ca.ET.216.01.1.1 | reverse complement strand
CCCTATTCAACCGGCACGTACTCTCCGCCGCGCCAGACGTACCAAACCCAGCTCTGCTTCGTGAGGTCGCCCTTGTCGTCGAAATCGACCCGGCCGATGACGGTTTCGAATTCCTGTTCGTGCAGTGCCGCAATGACGGCCTTCGGCTCCAGCGAACCTGCCTTCGAGACTGCCTGGGCCCAGACCTGGACCGCGCAGTAGCTCAACAGCGTGTAGCCCGCGGGTTCGAAGTTCTCCGCACGGAACTGCTCAACGACCGCGGCCGCTTCGGGGCTTTGCCTCGGGTCCGCCGGGAACGTGAAGAGGGTCCCCTCCGCCGCGGGGCCGGCGATCAGGGCAAATTCCTCGGTCGCCAAAGCATCTCCGGATATGAGCTGAACCGTGTAGCCACTGTCGTGTGCAGCGCGAGCAATCAGCGCAACCTCGGCATGATACCCACCCACATATAAGGCGGAGACGCCGGCGGTCTGCAACGCAGCGACCTCGGCCGAATAGTCGTCCTTCCCGGGAATGTATGCGTCGTAAACGGCCTCAGTCACGCCCCGCTTGTTCAGCTGCTTCCTGGTCTCGTCGGCGAGACCCTTCCCATAGGTCGAGTTGTCGTGGAGGATCGCAATCTTCTTGTTGCCCCAGCGATCGGCAAGGTAGTTGCCGGCGATGAAACCTTGCGCGTCGTCGCGGCCAATGGTGCGAAAGACATTGGCACGGCCCTGTTCGGTCAGCTGCGGATTGGTCGAGCCTGGGGATATCTCAACGACGCCCGCCTCCTCGTACACTTTTGATGCGGGGATCGAGGCCCCAGAGCAATAATGCCCGACGACGAGCACGACCCCGTCAGCCACCAGCTTCTTGGCGGCCGCCACAGCTTGCTCGGGATCGCAGAAGTCGTCGACCGAGATGAGCCTCACCTTCTGGCCGAGCACGCCGCCCGCTGTGTTGACGTCGGCCACTGCCATCTCCGCGCCGCGCTGTCCCTGCTCGCCGATCCAGGCGAGCCGTCCCGTCATCGCAGCCGAGACGCCGATCAGCACCTCCGCCCGCGCGGAGCTGAACGCGGCCGCGAGCGCGACGATGGCTGTGGCGATGATGCGGTGCATGGATGCAGCCCCTATTCAACCGGCACGTACTCTCCGCCGCGCCAGACGTACCAAACCCAGCTCTGCTTCGTGAGGTCGCCCTTGTCGTCGAAATCGACCCGGCCGATGACGGTTTCGAATTCCTGTTCGTGCAGTGCCGCAATGACGGCCTTCGGCTCCAGCGAACCTGCCTTCGAGACTGCCTGGGCCCAGACCTGGACCGCGCAGTAGCTCAACAGCGTGTAGCCTGCGGGTTCGAAGTTCTCCGCACGGAACTGCTCAACGACCGCGGCCGCTTCGGGGCTTCGCCTCGGGTCCGCCGGGAACGTGAAGAGGGTCCCCTCCGCCGCGGGGCCGGCGATGAGGCCAAACTCCTCGGTCGACATAGTATCGCCCGAGACGAGTTGAAGCGAGTATCCGCGGTCGCGTGCAGCACGGGCCATGAGCGCGGCTGCGTGATGGCGGCCGCCGAGGTACAACACGGCAATATCCGCTGCCTCCAGAGCAGCGATTTCAGCTGAATAATCCGTCTTTCCAGGGTCGTAAGCTTCATAGATCGCTTCGGTTACGCCCCGCTTGTTCAACTGCTTTCTAGTCTCGTCGGCGAGACCCTTCCCATAGGTCGTGTTGTCGTGAAGGATCGCGATTTTCTTGTCGTCCCGATGATCGGCCAGGTAGTCGCCAGCCACGGTGCCCTGAGCATCGTCGCGGCCAATGACCCGAAAGACATTGGCCCGGCCTTGCTCGGTCAACAGCGGATTGGTCGATGCCGGGGATATCTGCAGTACCCCTGCTGCCTCATAGACCTTCGATACCGGGATCGACGACTCAGAGCACATGTGCCCGACGACGAAAACGACACCGTCAGCCACTAGCTTTTGGGCTGCCGCCATTGCTTGCTCGGGATCGCAGAAGTCATCGACCGTGACGAGCCTCACTTTCTGGTCGAGTACCCCGCCCGCCTCATTGATGTCGGCCACAGCCATCTCTGTGCCGCGCTCCAGCTGCTCGCCGATCCAGGCAAGGTGCCCCGTTAGCGGGCCTGCCGCGCCGATCAGCACCTCCGCCCGCGCGGAACTGAACACGGCCGCGAGAACTAAGATCGCTATGGCGATGATGCGGTGCATGTGTGCACCCCCTTAACTGTAGCTTACGCCAATCCCGTCAGAGCCGACAGCCCCTTCGGCAAGCGCGACTATCTCGGCTGCTATTGCAGCGCACACCCAATTTGGCGAAGCGATCATACACTGGAATGGCGTGTTATAACTTCGTTCGCTGAGGTCGGAATCGCGCGCCAAATCCGGACGTTACCACTGACCGGAGTGAGCGTCGTGATTGGGTCAAACTTCATCGTACGCCTTCTGCGAACGACCATCCGCAAAGGGGTCGAATGTTCTCATTCGCCTCGTCGATTGGAACGAGCAAGTTGCGCCACGAGCCGACGTGCCAGGCGAACGATCACTACCGATGCAGAGCGGTCGTTCCTCGCAAAGAGCGCTGGGGGCCAGACTAGCCGAGACTGTCGTCGGACCGCGGTGAGTCAGAGGCTCGGACGCGGATCACATCGCTGCGTCGTTTTCTTCCATCGCCCCCCGCCAGCCAACAGAGAGTGCGCTAAGCTCATGGTCTTCGCAACGGAACCATCTCGGCTTCATCGGCGCCCGAATCTTGCATGATTCGATTGGCTGAGCCGATTGGTGCTACACTGGCGAGCCGGCCAACGCCGCAGACCTCTGTTCAAGAATATGACCAAAGTAACCGCTCTACCTGACCAGATCGATTTTAACGTGGCCGCCGATGAGACCTTGCTCGAGGCGGCTCTCAGATCGGGCGTGCCGTTCGCCCATGCCTGCGGCGGCCGGGCGAAATGCTCGACATGCCGCGTCTGGGTGCTCGATGGCCTGGAGGCCTGCCCGGACCGGAATTCCGATGAGACTTCGATGGCGGACCGGTTGAGATTGGCGGATGAAGTTAGGCTGGCCTGTCAGCTCAGGCCGGAAGGCGAGCTTCGCGTCCGACGCCTGGTGCTGGACGAAACCGATATGATGATCACCAGCCAGCTTGGCGGTTCTGCCGCGACCCGTTGCGGCGAAGCAAAGCATGTTGCGGTCTTCTTCAGTGACATTGTCGATTTCACGGCGCTGTCTGAGCGGCTTTCGCCCTACGATGTGATGTATCTGCTCAATCGCTACTTCGCCCAGGTCGGCGACATCATCGAGCAGAATGGCGGTTTCATCGACAAACTTATCGGCGATGGGCTCATGGCAATATTCGGCATCGACGACCAGCCCGACGCTCCGCTCCGCGCCGTGAACGCCGCGCTCCAGACCCTCGCCACAGTCGATCGTCTGAAGCCGTTCTTTAGCTCGATGTATGGCATCGATTTCGATATTCGTATCGGCCTCAACTATGGCGAAGCCGTCATCGGCACATTGGGTTTCGCCGGACACGAACGTCTCACGGCCATCGGCGATGTGGTGAATCTGGCCAGCCGGGTCGAGGCGGCCAACAAAGATGCTGGTACGCGCTTGCTGATATCCGAGGCCCTCCGCGACCAGATCGCCGACAAGGTGGAAATCGCCGACTTCGTCAGGGTGCGCCTTCGCGGTACCGGTGAGCGCACAAGCCTGTTCGAAATCGTCAGGCTGAAGCCCGAAATTGACGCCGAGCTGAATGCCAGACGGACTCGCGAAACCATCCGTCAGGGCGGCAGGAGGTGGATTCGCGCTTTTGCCGAAGACGAGCTTGAGCCCCACGAACGCCGGATTCTCGATTTTGAAGATTACGATATCGTCGTCGTTCGCGGATCCGACAACTATTGCGCCTTCAACAATGCCTGCCCGCATCTTCATCTGCCGCTCTACGAACGCCGAAGTTCCGCTCAGGCCGAAGTGCTGAAGCTCCCACACACGGAGAGCACGATCACCGCAGATCTTGGCCTGGTCTGCCGCTGGCATCAGAGTTGTTTCGACCTGCTTACCGGCGAAATCAGGGAGTGGGCGAAGTTGGAGCACGATGGTACCAGGGCGGGCCTTGAATATTTGGGTGACATTTCGAAAAACCGCGCAAAGCTGATCGTATATCCCTGCCGAAAGCAGGACGGCTTTGTGTGGATCGGGCTCGAGTGAAGCGACTTTCCGATATTTCAGTTTTCCGTCGCGATCCCATGTCGCCTTTTCTCACAATTATCGGACCTCCGTGATCGTGAGACTGAACGGCAGCATCGGGTCAAACTTCACCGTAGGCCTTCTGCGAACGAGCGTCCGCAACGGGTTGAATGGTGCCGTTCGTCGAGTCGATGGGAACGAGCAAGTAGCGCCAACTGCCAATGAGCGTCTTGTTTTGGGCGTGAGCAGGAAGTCCGCTTGTGGTCTGGGAAGAACGATAGCGGATGGCTTGCTGATATCCTCGAACAGGGCTGTCAACGCTGCTTCGACTGAAACGACGGCCACGCAGCCGCCCGCTCTGCCACCGGACCCACACGGATCGCTCGATGCCCATTTGCCCTGCCGCTTGCTGGTCGACGGCTATCGGTTCATTCTTATGAATACCCCGGGCCGTGAAGTGCGTAGCGAGATCACGCGTCACGGCCCCTAGTGAGGTCTTGTTCGATGGACTGCTCAGGCTGCGGTTTCGAGGTTGAGGGCGGTTACGCCTTCTGTCCGAGGTGTGGCAAGCGCCAGCCCGTGCCGTGCGCCAGTTGCGGCTACCCCTGCGCACCTGATTTCGAGTTCTGTCCGAAATGTGGGGCAAGCGTCGGTGCGCCCGCAAAAGCCGTCGAACGGCCTGCTCCGACACCAAGCCGAACCATTGTGCCGCCTTCTCGAACTCCGTCGCTGCTTCCGAACATCGAAAGCGAAGAAGGGCTGCATCCCGTCTCTGACGCCGATCGCCGGACTGTAACGGTCCTGTTCGCCGACCTTTGCGGCTTCACGACACTCAGCGAGCAGCTCGACCCCGAGGTCATGCAAACGCTGCAGAACGAACTGTTCAAGGAATTGACGGCGGCCGTGCGAAACTTTGGTGGTTTCGTCGACAAATTCATCGGCGATGCACTGCTCGCTTTGTTCGGTGCGCCGGTCGCGCATGAGGACGATCCGGAACGTGCGCTTCGCGCCGCTCTCGACATGATCGCCCGGACGGCGCGGCTCGGCGAAAGCACCCCCCACTCCGGCTCGCCTCTGTTACTCCACATCGGCATAAACACTGGTCCGGTCGTTACTGGAGGATTGGGCATCGGCACCGCCAAATCCTATTCGGTGACCGGCGACACAGTGAATACGGCGCAACGCCTGCAATCGCTGGCCGCACCGGGTGAGGTGCTGGTAGGCGAGCTCACTCACAGGCTGACCCGGCATGCCTTCTCTTACGAGTCGATGGGTGATGTCGTGCTTCGCGGCAAGGCTGGCAGTGTGCTCGTCCATCGACTGGACGCACCGCTAGCGGCGCCGCGTGCAGCGCGTGGGCTCGAGGCGCTCGGCCTCAGTGCCCCAATGATAGGTCGTGGCGCGGAGCTCAATAGAATGCTGGCAAGTCTTGACCAGGCGTGCGGCGGCTCGGCCCAACTTGTCCGCCTCGTCGGAGAAGCCGGTATCGGGAAATCGCGGCTGGTGAAGGAGTTCGTCGCCCGCGTCGGCGACGAGGGTCGTTTTCGCAACGTCGCCGTGCGACAGGCCACGTGCTCACCGCTGGGCGAACAATCATTTGGCGCCTTGGGTGCAGTGGTGCGCAGCGCTGCCGGGATGATGCAAAACGACAATGGGGACGAAATGCGGGGGAAGCTCGCAGGCTTGCTTACCGATCTCGGCCTGCAGGGCGAGGAGGCGAAGCGGCTGATGCCTTTGCTCTACCATGTGCTTGGCCTTGGCGACCCCGATGCCACCTTGCAGCATGTCGAGCCCGAGCAGCTGCGGCGGCAAATTCTCTACGCAGTCCGCACAATCATCGAACGGCGGCTTGCGTTGTCGCCGCTGTTGATTGTCGTCGAAGACCTGCACTGGGCCGACGCCGTGTCGCTCGAGGCACTACGTTTCGTGATGGACAGGTTGGAACGCACGCGATTGATGTTGCTGGTCACGCATCGTCCGGCGCCGGACAACGACCAGCTCGACTCAAGTCGGGTCAGTCACACAGCGCTCAGGCTTTCGCCGCTCAACAATGATGACGGACGCAGCCTGCTGGCGGCGCTTTTCGGCGAGAGCTGGGTAAACTCCGCAGGAGGGCTTCTCGATCAGATCCTCGAGCGAGCGGGCGGCAACCCCCTTTTTATAGAGGAGATCGTTCGCGGCCTTATCGATCGCGGTGTACTGATGCGCGAGGGCCAGCGATGGCGGACTGTGGCAGGCGAAGTCGCAACCGGCATTCCCGCCACTATCCAGGCAATGTTGCTTGCTCGCGTCGACCGGCTGCCCCAAGAGGTGCGACGGTTGGCCCAGGAAGCCGCGGTAATCGGCCCGCGCTTCGATGCCACACTTCTGAAAACCGTGACAGCCGACCCTGCCCGGCTAGAAGCCGGCTGCGAACTGCTTTGCGATGCGGAAATCATCGAGGAAGTTGCCGGATCAGGTTCGGTCTCGTCGCAAAGCTACCGCTTTACGCAAACATTGCTGCAGGACGTGATCTACCAGAATCTGCTCCTGCAACGCCGGACCGAAATCCACGGGCGGATCGGTGCTGCCTTGGAGCAACTGTGCGGCGACAAGCCGGAACGGCTCGAGGATTTGACCGTGCTCGGTCATCATTTCGCACAGAGCGCCGAGCGGGAGAAGGGCGCGCATTACCTGCAGGCGGCAGGCGATCGCGCTCGCATGATTTACGCCAACGACGACGCCCTTCGTTTCTACGAGCGAGCACTGACTGCGTTGAACGCGATCGGGCAAACACCGCTCAAACTGGCAATTGCAGAGCGCATTGCCGATTTGAGCGGCCCGGCAGGCCGCCGCGAGATCGCGCACCACCACTACGAGACGGTGCTGCAGGCATACCGCGAGTCGGCCAATCGCGTCGCGTCGGCGCGAGTTTTGCGTAAGATCGGTCGGCTGCTCTGGGACGTCGGCAAGCGGGACAAGGCAGAACCCCGCTATGCTGAGGCGGCAGCGCTCCTCAATGGAGCGGATGCCCCGATCGAGCAGGCGCATCTGTGGCAAGAACGTGGCCGACAGGCGTTCCGTAGCGGAGATCACGCTCTCGCGGCAAAATGGGCAGACGCGGCGCTGGATTGCGTACGCACTCTGACAACGGAGCATGTCTCCGAGGTAGGGCGTGATGCCACTCTTGTGACCGCCGAGGCACTCAATACCAAGGCTGTCGCGCTGGCTCGCCTTGGGCGAAACCGTGAAGCCGTGCGTCAGGTTGAGCATAGCATTGAATTGGCCGAAGCCGCCGGTCTACTGGGCGCGGCCTGCCGCGGCTACACCAATCTCGGCGTGCTTTACACGACCATCGATCCGGCACGGGCGATGGAGGTCTGTCGGCGCGGTCTTGAAGTGGCGCGCCGTATTGGTGATTTGGGTTTCCAGGCGCGCCTCCTCGCCAATCTGGCGGTCGCTTGTTGTACTTTCACGGATCGCTGTCCAACGGAGGGCGTGCCTGCTGCCGAGAAGGCCATCGAGATCGACCGGGCGCTCGACCAGCGCGAGCACCTGCCGGTGCCGTTGATCGTGCTTGGGCAGATCCACCAGTGCAACGGCCGTCCGGACCTGGCGGTCGGCTTGTTCCACGAAGCACTGGACGTAGCCCGCGAAACGGGCGAACCTCAACTGCTGTTTCCGTGCTATGATGGTCTTGCAACGCTTAATCTCGACCTCGACAATCTGGCCGAGGCCGAACGCTACTTTTCCCTGGCGCAGGGTATATGCGCCCAGCACGGGCTCGACCCGGAAGCGCTTGTGGTGCTGCCTTTTCTCGACTAGCCGGGTTGGAGGTTGGAAATGTCCGCGCGTAGTGACTTGGTACCGCTTCAACCGGGCGACCGTGCGCCGAACGTGGTACTCGACGCCATTACCCAGGAAGGCAAGATCGCTCTTGACGACTTTCGCGGACAAAAACCGGTGCTGGTCGGCCTGTTTCGAGGTCTGCATTGTGCGTTTTGCCGGCGCCATATCGCCGCCCAGGCGCGGCTTGATCCGGAGCTGCGCGAAAAGGGCGTGGGGAGCCTGACGGTGGTCAACACGCCGATCGAGCGGGCGCGTCTCTATTTCCGCTACCACCCGATGCCGAATCTGCTTGCGGCCTCCGACCCTGAACGCGCTTCACATCGTGCTTTTGGACTGCCCAATCTCGAATTCACCCAAAACGAGACGAACTGGCCGTACAAGGTCTCGATGGCAGCGGTAAAGGATATGCGGGTCGACGTACCAGGCGAGTTGCCCGGTCCTATGGATCCTCTTGCGGCCAGCGAAATCCTCAACAAGAGGGACCATTACGAACTGACCGAAGCCGATGAGCAGATGATGGCAACGGGACACGGACAACTGATCGGTCAGTTCCTACTGGACCGGCAGGGGATCGTCCGCTGGAGCTTCACGGAGGTTCCAGAGGGTGGGCGATACATGTTTGGGGCGCCAAGCCCGCAGGAGCTGATGTCAGCCGTGTCCCAAGTCGCCCAATAGACTTGCGAACGAGGTAAACCGGCGGGACACTGAACAAAAAGCGGAACCAATTTGTTACAAATCCAGACATTGGCCTCGACGAGCCTGAATGTACGATTCTGGCAATGCTTTCTGTCGCCTCTGGACTAGCGATGTCCTCGGTGGATGGCTCCTGTATCATGGGGTCGCTGCGACAGCACCCCTTCCAACCGTCAGAATGCCGTCGTCAACAACAATAATCTCGAAGGCACGATAGGACTGAGCGCGCACGCTGCGGAGCGTCTCGTCGATTGTATCTTGCGCTTGTGAGCGGGAATAATGACACTGACAAGTTCACCGTTCATTCGAGCAGGCCTCGACAATGGCAACAAAGTCATCGAGTGAGCGATCCCCACGAATCTCGATGCGCGGAAGGTCGATGGGATCGCAATCGAGGTCCGCCGGCCCGTGTCTGCCGCCGAAGCCGATCCGATAGCCGCACTCCTTGGCCAGCCGGCCAAGCCGTCGGTCGGTGACAGAGAAGGGTGCCGCGAACGCCGTGGTTGGCCGACCGGTCCACCGTTCGATGAACATACGAGAGCGCAGGAGCTCGGCGGCCAAGTCAGAGCTCGACAGACCATCGATCGCGCGATGCGTCGCCAGATGGCTTCCGAAGAACGCACCTTCGCCGGCGAGGCGTCGCACCGTCCCGGCGTCCATAAGCTGCGTCGGCGGGCCGCTGTAGGCGTCCCACTGTGCACTTTCACCCACCAAGTCCGTCACCAGGAACACTTCCGCGGTCAGGTCGTTCGCGCGCAAGGTCGGCCAGGCATGGTCGGCAAAGTTCTGGAAGCCGTCATCGAAGGTGATGAGCACTGGGCGGCCAACGAAAGGGTGACGGTTGGCGATGAACCATTCCAGCTGCTCGGACATAATCGCGTGAAAGCCATTGGCGCGCAGCCATGCCATCTGGCTGCCGAATGCGGCGGGCGTGCACCGATAACGGGCGAGCGCGGCCGGACCATCATCGGCGACGCTGTGATACATGAGGACAGGGATACGCTGCCGCCGCTCGCTACGTGCGACGTCGCGGCGCAAGGCCCGCGCCCCGCCCCAGACGATATTTCGCGCGACCCCCATTCCGACGGGCGCGCGGATTGGCACATGATCAATCATCGGTTCCGTCGCCACGTCGCCTGGTGACAGGCGGCGGAAGCGGTCTATGCGATAGAGCTCTGTCTGGATCGATTGCTCGAGGACGAGGCCTTCGGTCACTGCCAGCGTCTCCGAGATCGCTTGTGCACCGAATGTGTTCCAGTCGAAGCCCGTCCTTTCAACATTGTCACCTAGCACGAATGCGTGTGCGCTGATGAAACTGCCGCCAGGCGCCAGCGCCTCAACGAGTTTTTTGGCGATGCGCCGCAACTCGGCGAGATCATCCAGGTAGTAGAGCACTTCCGAACAGACGATCAGATCCATCTCACCCGGCAGCGTGTCCGCGGAGAAATCCAGTACGCCGAACTCAACATTCGGCTGATCGCTGCATCGCGCGCGCGCCCGCCCGATGGCTACGGCGGAGATGTCAGTTGCGGTCAAATGGCCCACGCGCGGCGCCAGCTGCCGCGTGAAGTGGCCCTCCGCGCAGGCCAGCTCAAGCGCCCGCCCGATGGGACCGGCAGGCAGAATTTCGAGCTGCCGCTCATATTTTTCCTGCTCATAGGGCGAACCGTAGTTCCAGGGATCCTCGGTCGCGAAATGGCGATTCCAGAAAGACGTGCGATCATTGTCGTGCCCATCCGCGGCCCGTGCGCGGCGTGGCGCTGCAAGAGGCTTTGTAGTTTCGGCGCTCGACCGAACCAGCGCCTGCGCTTCCGCGGCCAATCCCGCGAGTTTGCCGAAGTGGCTGTCCCGAGCAGGCCGACGTCCCGCCATGGTCAACAATGCCTCGGCTGCAAACATGTTTGACGTGTCGGCGCCGGCGTCCTGTTGCGGTGCATGGACAGGCGATCGCCTCATGCGCTCATAGCGGGAGGGGCCAAGCCGCTCAGGGGGCACGAAACTCAGGATCAATTCAATCCAATGACGCCTTGTGACTTTCCCGAGCACGCCGAACTGCACGACAGCCTCGATCTGGCCATCCATCATCAGATAGGCATAAATTTGATCGATTCCTTCCGGAAGTTCGATCGAGGTCGGATTTCGAGCGTCGACGCGAATTCCGAGTGTCCGCGCCAGTCTGCGCGGTGCGGCAAGGTCGTCGAAGTCGAGAAACATTTGCTCAAGGTGATACTGGACGCGGCGAGCCGCGTCGGGATTGTTCCAGACCTTGCCGAGTTCGATGATCAGGTCGATGAGGGAGCCGCCGAACCTGTCCCACCCGGCAGCCAATTGCGCTGGCACCGATAGGCTTCCTACCATAAGGCCATCGAAGACCACCGTGGCGATCTCACGCGCCCACTTACGTCCTGCCGGGAGCGCGCGCAGCGACTGCGGGTTGATCGAGCCCGAGCCGCAGCCGCAATCCGACGCGGCGTTCCACAACGCGAACCACGCGAGTGCTTCGGAAGCGGTGCGGCCGCTCGCCTCGATCGCTCCATTGGCGTGAGCCGATGCTGGGTGTTTGACCCTGGGATCAGGAGAAAAGCCGCGGGCGATCACGATTTCCGCATCTACCAGCATCTGCGTCGAATTGCGGGAGAGCGAGTTGGGGCTGACCCGATAGAAAGCGAGCGGCTCGTCGACCATCACCCAACGTTTGCCTAGACGTGCGAGGCGCTGCCACAGATCCCAGTCCTCGCAGGTGCGCAGCGACACATCGAAACCGCCCAACTCGACAATTGTCTCCCGGTCGACTAGCAGCGCGTGAGTGCGAATGGCACACTGGCGGGCGAATGTTTCGAAGGGCTGGATCGCAACCTCCGTTGAGATGCTCGACGGGGTGAGTTCGCCATCGGGCATCACGCGCCGAGAACCGCAATAGGCGGCCACTGCATCGGGAGCGGTTTTCAGTGCGGCCAGCATTTTCGCAAGGAAGCTGGCATCCACCCAATCGTCCGCATCCAGAAACATGAGCCAGTGGCCGCGCGCTATCGAAATCCCGCTATTGCGCGCGCCGGCGGCGCTATACGCGCATGAGCTCAACGTCCGAAATCGGGCATCGTGCTCCACATAACCGGCGATGATCGCGGGAGTGCGGTCCGTTGAGGCGTCGTCGACAATGATCGCCTCCCAATCCACTATTTCCTGATCGAGAAGGCAGTCGAGTGCGCGCGCCAGCGTTACCTCCGCGTTGTGCGCAGGAACCACGATTGAAACCAAGGGATTATGCGCCACGCCGTCTTACCCGCGCCTGGTTCGAAGGTAGAACAAGATGCGTTGATCTTTGTCGGCGTAGGCCGTCACAATCGACGCCGATCAGTCCGTCGACCCACCGTCCACCACGACTATATCCAGTATCTGGTAGGTCTGCCGGTGGATGCCGGCAAGCGTTGCGCCGATGTTTTGCTCGGCATCGAACATCGGTACCACACCGCCTTGCGGTAGCATTGTCCTGGATCATCGAGCTTTCGTTTCTTCGGCAAGAGTCGGCGAATGTCAAAACCGGATGACGGCATCGGATGGCAGCACTGCCCTGTCAAGATCGGGGCGAATTAGAGGCAGGCAAAAAAGACTTGAAGACAGGCTGAATGGCAAGCGCGCATGCCCGACGGCTTAGAGCTGAGGTCGATGCGCTGGGGCATTTCCTTTCGCGCATTTCATCGGCAAAAAGATGATCGGAAGAAGACGCGAGCGCAAGCTGATCCGGATCGAGCCGCTCGGAACGGCGGCCGAACTGCGAGCGCTGCAGTTGCTTGATGATGGATTTAAGGCGCTCGATCTCACCGTCGCAGCGCTCGACAACCGCTCCCATGTCACGCACAAGATGCCGCAGAAGAGCCGGTTCGCTGGGCAGATTGTCGAGGTCGAGCCGCATGTCCAAATCTACCCGAATGGGGACGCACGAACCGACTTAAACCGAGAAGATTCCGGCTTGCGGGCCGGCTATTTTGCTGCCATGTTTATCAGTTTCTAAATTAGCACTGTGGCAGTTGTTCAAAAGAAGGGGCATGGGATGGCCAAGGAATCTTCGAGTACCGCTTCTTCGGCAAATAAAGCGGACGGAAATCTGATAAGTAATGCTGACGCAAACGGGCTGACCTTCATGGCGGGCCAGGCTCGCGAGAGCGGGCCCCCCGGCGACGCTGTAGGTGTCGACAAGATACGTGATCTGCTGTTCGGCAACCAGATGCAGGACTATGACCGCCGCTTTTCCAAGCTTGAAGAACGGGTCTTGCAGCGCTTCAAGGATGTCGAATCCGAGGCCAAGCGCAATCTTGAAATGTACGAGTCAAATGCAAAGAAGCAGGTCGACTCGCTTGCGGCGCAATTGCGGAACGAAAAAGACGCGCGAGCCGACGCCGACAAGGAGATTGACCGGAATCTTCGCGAGCAAAATCAGGCGCTTGAAAAGCAGGTGCGCGCGTTGTCGGATCAATTGAGCGAGCTTGAGCGCGAAGTTGCGGACCGGATAAATCGAAACGACCATTTGCTGCGTGAGGAAATCAAGCAAAAGAATGAAAGCATTCAGATGCTAATGGAGAAAATGTTTTCCGATCTCGGCAATGTCAAGACCGACCGAAATCTTTTGGCTGGCCTGTTTGTCGAAGTTGCAAAATGTCTAAATCAGGATCCCGTCGGCAGCAAGAGCAACTCGGAGCGTAGCTGGAAAGTGAGTTGATCGGAACTTGACGTCGACCGTCGACCCAATCAGCCTTCCTCAAAGAGCAGCTTCGAACGATACAGAGATTGATCGCGAGGCTCTGGCTAGTCTATTGATCGAAATTGCCCGGAACGTTGATCCGGACTATCGTGCGCGTTTCGACGGAGTTCCAACCGCCGATCCTCGCATGGAAACGCTGCGCCAGTTGCTGGTCGGCCGCGAAATTTCGGAGCTCTCACGAGTTACGCACCTGCTCGACGAACCTGAGCAGCTTGCGGCTGCAGTTGGGGGTGTTCTCCCCAGTGCGGCCGCACGTGCGCCTCATGCGCAACTCGGAGAGGCCCTTGCGCCAGCTGTCGAGAGGGCCGTGCAACGGTCCATCCAGAAGAGCCCGCGTACGCTTACGGATATATTGTACCCGGTGTTTCTGCCGGCTATTCGCAAGTCGATCGGCGAAAAGATCGACCAAACCTTTCAATCGCTGAATGAAACTTTAAGACATATATTTACCTGGCATGGGCTCAAGTGGAGATTTGAAGCTTGGAGAACAGGTGCAAGCTTCTCAGAAGTTGTTCTTAATCATTCTCTTGTCTATCGTGTTGAACATGTCTTTCTCATCAATCGCAATTCCGGGCTTTTGATAGCGCATGTAACTGCGGATAATGCAACCAGCGAAGATCCTCAACTCATTTCTTCGATGCTTAGTGCAATTCAAGATTTTGTGAAAGACTCATTTAACGAGAAAGAACAGAGCAGCCTGGACACTATCCGTTTTGGGGAGCTTCGTCTCTGGTCAGAAGTTGGACCGTTTGCGACCTTGGTTGCGGTGATCCGGGGAAATCCGCCGGAGGAATTACATGAAATAGTTCGCGATGTGTTGCTTCGCATCCATGATGAATGCTCACAGGCTTTAGAGCAGTTTGACGGCGACAGTTCGCAGTTGGCCGGCGTAGAGACGCAGTTGCAGACCTGTGTTGAACTGAAGCAGGAGGAATCAAACCAGGGATTTCCGTGGCTGGTGGTGGCTGCAGTCCTGCTGGTTTTGATTCCGGCGGGCGGTTGGTTCTTTCTTTCCTGGCAATCCGGGCAGCGCTGGCAGGCCTATGTGTCGCGACTGGGGACCCAGCCGGGCATCATCGTTGCCGAACAAAAGGTGCGCGATGGCCAATTCTATATTGCCGGCCTGAGAGACCCGCTTGCCGCCGACCCGCAGTCGCTGTTGTCCGGAACGGAGGTCGATCCCGCCCGCGTTCATTCACGCTGGCAATTCTATCAGAGCCTTGAGCCGGAGTTCGTGTTGAAGCGGCTAACGGCGTCGCTGGCTCCGCCGGATTCAGTACGACTTTCGATCGTCAATGATCGCATTGTTGCCGAGGGTGAGGCTCCCGACACCTGGATAGATCGGGCGCGCGCAGCGGCCCGACAGCTTTCGGCAGGCGGACCGGAATTCGACATCTCCAGAGTTCGTGATGTGAGCCCCGAAGCACGCGCGGCGGAGCACTGGCAGACTTATGTGTCGCGACTGGAGGCCCAACCGGGAATCATCGTCGCCCAACAAACGGCGAGGGGCGGACATTTCTATATTTCCGGCCTGAGAGACCCGC
>NZ_SADR02000014.1:0-130024 GCF_004010325.2 Mesorhizobium sp. M00.F.Ca.ET.216.01.1.1 | reverse complement strand
GAGCCCCGAAGCACGCGCGGCGGAGCACTGGCAGACTTATGTGTCGCGACTGGAGGCCCAACCGGGAATCATCGTCGCCCAACAAACGGCGAGGGGCGGACATTTCTATATTTCCGGCCTGAGAGACCCGCTTGCCGCCGACCCGCAGGCTCTGCTGTCCGGAACGGAGGTCGATCCCGCCCGCGTTCATTCGCAGTGGCAATTCTATCAGAGCCTTGATCCGAAGTTCGTCCTGAAGCGGCTGATGGTGTCGCTGACCCCGCCGAAATCGGTTCGGCTTTCGATCGTCGAGGATCGCATTGTTGCCGAGGGTGAGGCTCCCGACACCTGGATAGATCGGGCGCGCGCAGCGGCCCGACAGCTTTCGGCAGGCGGACCGGAATTCGACATCTCCAGAGTTCGTGATGTGAGCCCCGAAGCACGCGCGGCGGAGCACTGGCAGACTTATGTGTCGCGACTGGAGGCCCAACCGGGAATCATCGTCGCCCAACAAACGGCGAGGGGCGGACATTTCTATATTTCCGGCCTGAGAGACCCGCAGGCCGCCGACCCGCAGGCTCTGCTGTCCGGAACAGGGGTGGATCCTGCTCGCGTTCATTCGCAGTGGCAATTCTATCAAAGCCTTGATCCGAAGTTCGTGCTGAAGCGGCTGATGGCGTCGCTGGCTCCGCCGGATTCAGTACGACTTTCGATCATCAAGGATCGCATCGTTGCCCAGGGTGAGGCTCCTGCCGCCTGGATAGATCGGGCGCGGGTCGCCGCCCAACAGCTGTCCGCGGACGGACTCTCTCTAGAAATCTCCGAGCTGCGTGAGTTGACCCCTCCGCAACTCACTCATTTGAGGGAGGCTATTCAAGCGGTCGACATTTTCTTCGATTCTGGCAAGGCTGTACCGGGACCAGAGCAACTGCCGGTTCTCGACAAATTGGCGAATCAGTTGAAGGAATTGGCCAAGGACGCCCGCAAGGCAGGCGTAGCAGCACAGTTCATGTTGACCGGCCATTCGGACGAGACGGGCCGTGAAACGGCCAAATTGTCCATCAGCGCCGCGCGCGCGGAAACAGTTCGTGCGCTTCTCAAGAAGCGCGGCGTCGATCCGGAATTGCTCTTGGTTCGCGGCGCGGGCACATTTGAGCCAGCGGAGACTGAAAATAGCCGAACCGGGAGCTCCGCCAACCGCAGAGTTTCGGTTACGGTAAACTTCCACTAGGGCGGAGCCCAGGATATTGCAAAAGAAGATCTGCATGTTGGGCGGGTTCGCTGTCGGAAAGACGAGTCTGGTTCGCAGGTTTGTGCAAAGCATCTTTTCAGAAACCTACTTGACCACGGTGGGAGTGAAAATCGACAAGAAGAGTGTCGCATTCCCGGACAAGACCGTGGATCTGATTTTGTGGGATTTGGCCGGCGAAGACGATATCGGCTCATTCCGCGTCAGCTATGTGCGAGGTGCCAGCGGGCTCGTGCTTGTCGTCGATGGAACCCGCGCCGCTACTCTTGCCGTGGCGCTCACGTTGCGCGAGCGGGCCGAGGCTGAATTCGGCGCTATGCCGTTTGTATTGTTGTTCAACAAATCCGATCTGGCCGATCGGTGGGCAATATCGGATAGTGAAATTAACGAACTGAGGCAACTTGGATGGCAAATCTATCTAACAAGTGCGCTTTCGGGTGAACATGTTGATGATGCGTTTCGTCAGCTTGCTTCGATGGTTAGCAAATAGACCATGCATGAATTGCCAAGAGAAGTCAGAAGCTGGATTTACGATTTCTTCTACAACGAGCACTCCGTCGCATATCTGAAAATCGACGCCCAGCTTCGCATAGCTGCGAAGGGCGGTAGCGTCAAACATTACGGACTCTCATCACTTCGCATTGGTAAGCCTGTTGCCGAGCAGCTTGAATTCATGGAAGGGTTGCTGCCTTGCCCGGAGCTTCCATATCATATGGCCATGGTCGAACTGCCCAGCGGGCGTGTCGCGGACCTTCATCTTTTTGCTGGCAATGCCTGCGTGTGGCTGCTCTTTCTTGACGCCACTGCCGAACGCGACAATAGGCAGCGACTTCAACAGAAGGCTTATGAAATGACGCTCCTGCAAGAGAGGGAGCGTCAACTCAACGAGGAATTACAATCGACGAACGAAGCGCTGAGGAAGAGCCAAGAAGGATTGTCGCGTGAATACCAGCGCGCCGAAACCCTACTCCTCAACATTCTTCCGGCGTCGATCGCGGAGCGGTTAAAAGCGCACGAGCAAATTGCAGACAACCACGCGGAGGTGAGTGTGCTTTTTGCCGACATCGTCGGTTTTACGGAAAGAGCGCGGAGCGTCGGAGCCGTGACGACGCTCGCTATTTTAAATTACTTCTTCAAGGCGGCGGATCTGCTCTCGGAGCGATACGGCTGCGAAAAGATCAAGACAATCGGCGATTGTGTGATGGTGGTCGCTGGCCTGCCCGCCGCGCGATCCGATCATGCGGAAGCCCTTGCGCACTATGCACTTGAACTGCGGAAGGCGGTTAAGTGCGAACGCTTCGCAGGAGAACCGATAAGACTCAGAATTGGAATTCACTCAGGACCAATCGTCGCGGGCGTCATAGGCAAAAGGCGGTTTGCCTATGACCTGTGGGGCGACACCGTTAATCTCGCCGCACGTATCCAAACGTCCGCGGAGCCCGATGAAATCCGTATTTCGGATGCAACTCACAAACTGCTTGGACCAAATTTTGCTTGCGACCCACTCGCGGAAACGGAATTGCGTGGTACAGGTCGTGTGCGAATGTGGCGGCTCCCGGCCTGATTTGCCGCTTGGCAGTGCCGACCCTGGAGCGCATTGCATCTCAAGCAACATCATGGTTTCGAATGTCTGCAGAGGTGCAGTCGACCACCGAGCGACCGCCGAAGGTCTGTCCCGGGTCAACTCAGGACATCGGATCCTGGAGAATTAACGTCCGCTTCTGTTCTTCCCTGCACCACAAGCGGACCTACTGCTTCCGGCCCATTCGGGGCGAATTAGAGGCAGGCAAAAAAACTTGAAGACAGGCTTGAATGGCAAGCGCTCAGGCCGCGACTGCTAAGCGAAATTCCAGCGCTAGTCGGTATGTTTGCGAAAGTCCGCTAGTGACCGACCCTATGCCGACATTCAGAGCGTCTGCACCAGTATGGCGCGTGCCGCCCTAAGTCCTGAGACAGACAAAGGATTTCCATCCATTCGCATTGGGCAGGATTTTTGGTAGGCTGCCGGAAGGCAAACGGGTGGAGCTGTCGTTCCAGTGGTCAACGATCGTCTTCTCGAAAGCAAGATGACCGAGATCGAGCAAGCGCGAGCATGGAGCCCGCGCGTCATCTCAAAATTCGAAACGCTTATCAGGAGCGGCGACGACCAGGCGCTCTATCGTGTCAATCCGCTGGCCTTCGCCCGCGATCGCGCAATCACCGAGCCTGAAGCAATCGACCTCTTCCTCCACGCGGCCCGCTGCGGCCTGTTCGATATGAGCTGGGACGTGCTTTGTCCCCAGTCCGGGATGGTGCTCGACAGTTTCGGCGCCCTGCGCACGCTGCAGACGCATTATGTCTGCGGCCTGTGCGATGTATCGGGCGATACCGACCTCGACGACTTCATCGAGGTCTCCTTCTCTGTATCGCCCCATTTGCGGCGGCTTCCGTTCCACGAGCCCCAGACGCTCTCTGTCGAGGATTTTCACTGGAAGCTACGTTTCGGCAATGACGGGCGGCTGCCCGGGCAGGACGTACGCTTTCTGGACGTTCTGCGAGGCTTCGTGCGGGGCATGACGTTCCTGCCGCCGGGCACCACAACAATGCTGCGCGCTGACCTCGATCCCGGCTCCCTGTCGGGCGTCAATGTGCA
The DNA here is from genome assembly GCF_004010325.2 of Mesorhizobium sp. M00.F.Ca.ET.216.01.1.1. GTDB lineage: Bacteria > Pseudomonadota > Alphaproteobacteria > Rhizobiales > Rhizobiaceae > Mesorhizobium. The sequence continues at coordinate 126,164 of NZ_SADR02000014.1, read as the reverse complement.
GACACAGGCGGCATTCGCTGTACCTATATCAGGGGATCCAGTGTTGGCGCCGACACTTCTTAAGATCAACTATGACGGCAAGCGTTTCTTGCCGGCGTTGCCGGCCGTGCCGCCCGGTCCGGTTGTCATTGAGGTTGCGAATACCGGACCCGGGCGTGGCGCATTGCTTCTCATCAACTGGCCGCCCGAGCTTGTCGCGTTGACGACCAAACCGGCGCTCGATTTCGACCCATATGTTTCCGGCGGGGCGCTGCTTGCGCGGCAAACCTTCCGCCAGCTCTTCCGTTCCGAGCGTGTCGACGAGAAGGAGGGGCTCGGCATCCGGCAGGTCACCTTCCTGTTCACGGACCTCAAGGGTTCCACCGCCATGTATGAGCGCCTTGGCGACCTCAACGCCTATGCCCTGGTCCGCGAGCATTTCGCTCTTCTCAATGCGGCGGTCCACCAGCATTCCGGCGCTGTCGTAAAGACGATCGGAGATGCGGTGATGGCAGTATTCTCGCGGCCATCGGATGCGATTTCGGCCGCCCTCCACATTTTTGAAGAAATCGATCGCTTCAACAGCGATAATGTCAGGCCGGGGATTATCCTAAAGATGGGTGCCCACTGCGGTCCATCGATTGCCGTCACACTCAACGACAACCTCGACTACTTCGGCCAGACCGTGAATGTTGCCGCACGCGTGCAGTCACTGGCGGAAGCCGGACAGGTCTGCATCTCCGAGGCGCTCTATTCCGCGCCCGGCGTGAGTGACCTGCTTGCCGGCCGAGGCGTCGTTGCGTTTGATGCGCCGCTTCGAGGTGTAGAGGGCGATGCAACTGTCTATCGCATTATGCGGGGATAGACGCGACTGCGTGCCGCAAACTATTAACGGGAGGCGGTGCCTGCCCTTGCCCTTGTAGAGATGGCCGAAAGGCCGACCCAACTCGTTGGCCAACACGCGGTGATGCCAGAGTCCCAGATAGGCAGCGCGTATCCGCTCGTCTGCAATCAGTTCCTCGGCCGGCCCCTGCATGGTCATGCGCCCAGTTTCCATCACATAGCCTCGGTCGGCGATGCCCAACGCGGCATACGCGTTCTGCTCTACCAGAAGCACCGTGATGCCCAGCGTCTTCGAATTACGGATCACATGCATGATTTGCGCGACCAGACCCGGCGCAAACGGTCTGGCTCGGAACGATGACGTCTTGCACCGCAACATCGGTTTCTTCAAGGTAGGGCAACGACGGACATAGATGTCGTTGCTTGCCGATTTGACCGGAAGGTTAACAGCACGATGCCACTCATGATTCGACGATTGGTAGCCAGGAACCTGGCGCGCCCGGCACGACGTCTCCGACATCTGACTGCGATGTTTGTCCTGATTGCCAGGCCGCTCGTCTTTGGTATCGCCCTCTTGTTGGCTGGTCCGGCACAGGCGCAGGCGCCGGCGACGGTCCCGCCTGACAGGGTCAAACAGTTATTCGAGCTTCTCGACGATCCGTCAGTGAAGGCCTGGGTGGCCGAACAGCGAAATCGGGACGCCGGGTCATCGGGAGCGCCTGCCGAGGCAGGAGCTTCGCCGAACGACGCATCGTCCGGTGCCGTGGCCGCACCAGGCCAGATGAATACGATGGCATCCTCGACGCTCGATCGGATCAGGCACCATATCGAAAGAATCGTGCGAACTTTGCCCCTGCTGCCAGGCCAGTTCGCGCGCGTTCGGGCAGAGACGATGGAGGATATGTCCAGCAAGGGGTCTGCCGGCGTATTTGTGCTGATTGCGATGTTCATCGCTGCCGGCCTGGCACTCACTTGGGCAACGTACAAGTTCACCCGTCCATTTCGTCTTTGGATTATCGCGCAACCGAAGGATACGCCCATTGGGCGAGCCAAGAAGATTGGTGGTCGCACGCTTTATTCCAGCATGCTGATCGTCTCGTTCGCACTGGGCAGCGCCGGCGCGTTCATGCTGTTCGACTGGCCAATGCTTATCCGCGAGATTGTACTGACATTTCTGATGGCGGCAGTCGTTACATGGGGTGTGCGCATGTACGTCATGGCCATGCTCGTCCCTTCCTTCATGAACGTCGAGAACGCCATCGAGGTTCGTGGTTTGCCGATCACCAACGAAGCGGCTGACCATTGGTCCTATTGGCTACCCCGGATCGTCGGCGTCTTCGCCTTCTTCGGCGCCGCGTTTATCCTCTTGCCAGGTCTCGGCATCGATCAGGACGGAATGATGGTCCTGTCACTGGGCGCCGATTTCGTGCTGCTGTTGCTCTTGCTGCTTGCCATTTGGCGTCGGCCAAGAACGCAGCGAGACGGTGCGCGCCACAGCGGTCACACGGAAGCGACATGGCTATTGACTGCTTATTTCGTCGTCCTGTTCCTGCAGCGCATCGCCGGCCTTTATATATACTTCTGGTTTACCTTCGCCGCATTCTTCCTGCCTTTGGCAATCGTGATGACGCAGCGCGGGGTTAATTTCGTTCTGCGGCCAGGTTCGGAAGATGTCGGCCGGCCTACGATACCGGCGGTGACGATCGCTGTCATCGATCGCGGAATCCGAATGATTTTCATCCTGGCGGCGGCTTACTTTCTCGCACGTGTCTGGGGTCTGAACATGCAATCCATGCGGGACAGCGATACGACGACGACGTTCATATTGCGCGGCTTGATCAATGTCGTGGTCATTGCCCTCGCAGCCGATTTCGGCTGGTCAATCATCAAAGCTTTGATCGAACGAAAGCTGGGCATCGAAACACCGCACCCTGTGATCAGCGACGAGGACGTCCCGATCCTCGATCCGCAGCAGGCGCGGCTGCACACGCTCTTGCCGATCCTCCAGAACATTCTGCTCGCATCGATCATCGTGATGGCGGTGCTTATGATGCTCGCCTCGCTGGGTATTCAGATCGGCCCGCTGATCGCCGGCGCTGGCGTCGTCGGCGTCGCGGTGGGCTTTGGGGCACAAACCATCGTCAAGGACATCATTTCGGGCGTGTTTTTTCTGCTCGATGATGCGTTTCGTGTCGGCGAGTATATCTCCTCGGGCAATTACAAGGGTACTGTGGAAAGCTTTTCGCTGCGCTCGGTGAAGCTGCGCCACCATCGTGGTCCGCTGTTCACGATACCTTTCGGTGAACTCGGGGCAGTCCAGAACCAGAGCCGTGACTGGGTTATCGACAAATTCAACATCACTGTCGGCTATGACACCGATATCGACTTCGCCCGCAAGCTGATCAAGCGGATCGGGCTCGAACTGGCGGAAGATCCCGAGTTCAAACACTGGGTGCTCGACCCGATCAAAATGCAGGGCGTACAGGAGTTCGGCGAGTACGGCATCGTATTGAGGGTCAAGGCCACAACCAGACCGGGAGGCGCCTTCGGTATGAAACGCAAATTCTATGTACGGCTGCGCCAAGTCTTCAAGGAGCAGGGCATCGAACTCCCATTTCCGACCGTCCAGGTCCAGGGGCTACAGAATCCACATGGGGCAGAGAATGCGCCGTTGGAGATCACACCCGAGTTAAAAATGGCCGTCGCGCAGTCGCACACTAATCGGCGCAGAAAAAGAGGTGGCACAACGGAGTAGGAAAGCTGTGACACCTGCCGGTCACGGCGCGGCCGTGGCAGGGATACTCTTTTATCTTCAACCGTTTAAGACAAAAAAGTACCGCCACGAGCCTCACCGACCCTGACGGTACTTTGAAAAATTCGGCCGGCAGTATGCCGGAGGTCCGTTGGAAGTGGCGTTGGCGTCTAACTCTATATGCCGATAGATGCCGAACGCCAACGAACGGATTTATTTCATTTCAATGCTTTGTGGCGTACCATAACGTATTTTCGGATACGTTCGGATGGGCCTGTATCACTCCCACTCGATTGTTCTGAAGCATCATAACGCATTGATCCATCGAGGAAAATCTTTCCGCTGACGACGAAGAACCGTATCCCGGATCCGTCAGAAATTCTCGCTCTTGAATTCAAAGGAGAATTTCGGCGATCCGCGATTTGCTCGGTTTCAAAGACTATCGATATCGGTTGGTCCATTTTGCTCGGAGTTCTCCGCAAAAGCGGCGTCTCCAGCCTGCCAAAAAGACCGTCAGCGATGGTGAAGTCCGTCGCCCGCCGGTAGTGTGGCCCTCGCGCCGGTTGCGATACGGCGCAACATTCGCGGATTGAACGACGCCGCTTCAAGCGATCGCAGCTCGGCTTCCGACCGGATTACGGCAAGCGTCGCCGGCGACCTGCCGGGCGTCAGTCGCGCGATATGGACAGCCCCGCGAGAAGCGGCGCGTACGCGGCGAGCCTGCGGGATACGAACTCCGTGAAGAGCCGCACGCGCTTCGTCTTGCGTGTCTCCCCCTGTGTGAGAAGCCAGAGCGTTCCGTACATGTGCAGGTCGGTGCCCGGCACCCTCACCAGTAGGGGGTCGGCATCTCCGACGAAGCACGGCAGTGTCGTGATCCCTAGCCCTTGCCGTACAGCAACGATCTGCGCCTCGCCGTCCGTGATCCTGAACGGAACCCCCGTGGTGCGAACCTCACCCTCGCGGGCCCAGTCCGGGATTCCATGAAGGCTTATGACGATCCACCGGATGGGATCAGGCGCGCCCGCGCGCCATGCGGCTAATCGATCGCTGGACATGTAGACGCCGCCGAACAGCTCCGGTCCCTTCAGGCCGTGAAGATTGAGCGGCAGGGTTTTGCGGTCGTAGACGACGCGGATCGCCGCGTCGGCCTCTCGATTGGTCAGATTTGCCAGCTCGCCGGACGACAAGATTTCCATCTCGATGTCCGGATGCAGACGCGCGAAATCGGCGAAGTCCGGCATGAGCAGGTGTGTCGCGAGGGTCGGAGCCAACGTCACCCGCAGAAGCCCGCGCACGCTCTGGTCGCGACCGAACACGCGCGTCTCCAGCTGGTGCGACGACGCTTCCATCTGGTTCGCGAGCTCGAGGACCTCCTCGCCCGCAGCCGTCAGGCGGTAGCCCGAAGGCAGCTTTTCGAACATGTGCGCCCCAAGGCGTTCCTCGAGCTGGGCGATGCGTCGCAGCACGGTTGAATGATTCACCCCGAGGTGCGCGGCGGCAGCCCGCACCGAGCCTCCGCGCGCGACGGCAAGAAAGTAGCGAACGTCATCCCAGTCGATCATGGTGCAATCTCGCACCGCGCGGTGCGCCTTCCAAAGCCCACATCTAACACATCGAACAGCATCTCGTTTGCGGGTAGCACGGCGATGATCATAACCCATGCCGACAAGCGCGGCCCAATCCTAAATGGCGGACACCGATCGTCGCGGCTGGCTTCGGTCGTCCAACCGGATCGATTTCGCACCACCGATGTGCGCGCTTCCGCACTCAACAACTGACGCCGGCGGACCCATTTCGAGGTTCTCGGAGGCAGACGCTGTCCGACACGACGAAAGGAGAAGTCATGGGAAAGCTTGAGGGTAAGGTTGCAGTCATCACGGGTGGATCGAGCGGTATGGCGCTGGCGAGCGCCAAGCGGTTCGTTGAAGAAGGCGCCCATGTTTTCATCACGGGCCGCAAACAGGAGGCGCTCGACGAGGCCGTCAGGCTGATTGGCCGGAACGTGACCGGCGTGCACGGCGACGCGGCCAATCTCGACGACCTCGACCGTCTGTTCGACACAGTCAAGCGGGAAAAGGGCAAGATCGACGTCCTGTACGCGAGCGCCGGCACGGGCGAAGCCGTCCCACTGGGCGAGATTACCGAGCAGCATTTCGATGCGGCCTTCGGCCTGAATACGCGCGGCACGCTGTTTACGGTTCAGAAGGCGTTGCCGCTGTTCAACGATGGCGGATCGATCTTCATGACCGGGTCAGTTGCTTCGGTGAAAGGTTTTCCTGGTTACGGCGTGTATTCGGCGAGCAAGGCGGCGTTGCGCTCATTCGCACGCACTTGGCTCAACGAACTGAAGGGCAGGAATATCCGGGTGAACGTGCTGAGCCCGGGGCCGATCGCCACACCGATGCAGGACCAAGTTCTCACCGAGGAGGCGAAGCGGATGTTCGAATCCCTGATCCCGCGGGGAAAGATGGGCCGTCCTGAGGAAATTGCGGCGGTCGCGCTGTTTCTTGCTTCAGACGATTCGAGCTTTGTGAATGGGGTGGAGTTGTCTGTCGACGGCGGCTTCTCGGCCATCTGAAATCGCACCGGATCGCGGAAGTGGCTGACCGTCCGGCCGCGCGGAAGTCGTTCACGGCAGGACGTCTACGCGTCAATTCAGGGATTCGAACCGATGACGCGCATCGCTTGGGGTGGCGGTCCGAAGATCTCGCGAAGGTCGCCACGCAGCGGAACGGATAACCCAGCGCCGTTGAGGGCCGGGGAATCAATATCAACACGGATCGGAGAAGTATTATGAGCTATGCAATTGTAGGATTCGGTAAGATAGGCCAGGCCCTCGCCCACGCCTTCGCCCGTAAAAACATCGACGTGACCGTCGCGAGCCGCCGTCCGCCCGAGACGTTGGCGCCGCAGGCTCGGGCGATCGGACCCACGGTCGTCGCCAAGTCTCTGCAGAATGCAGTCGAGGCCGACACAATCATCTTGGCAATCCCGTTCTGGGAGCACCGCGAGGTTGCGAAGGCTCTGCCGAGCTGGGAAGGCAAGACAGTCATCGACGCGACGAACGTGTTTCCAGTCCCTGAAGAGCTGGACGGTCTCCCGTCCTCCGCCTTCGTCGCGAAGGCATTCACCGGCGCCAAGTTCGTGAAAGGTTTCAATCACTTGATTGCAGCCACCCTGGCTACCGATCCGGTCGTCGAGGGCGGGCACCGGGTCGTCTTTCTGTCGAGCGACGACGAGGACGCGATCGCTCCCGTGGCGGCCTTGGCCAAACAACTCGGGTTCGCACCCGTCAAGCTGGGAAAGCTCAACGAGGGTGGCGCGCTGGTGCACGCACGCGGCCGCACTTGGGGCCAGCTCATCTTCCAGGATTTGTTCAAGAAGGAGCAGTAATCGATCTACGACAGTGTGATCGACGCCGAGAACTGGTCGCGCGCGCTAACTTCTTCGAGCAGCGCGCGACCGAATATTTGAAGGCCACAAGTCGCGAAGGTTGGGGTGGGCCTGACGGCGTATGGGCGCCGTTCGAAGAGCGGGGAGACGCCCGACAGAGCGGCAGATCTGCGGGTCGCCTAGAATCTATCGACTGCTATCGATGGCCTAGGATTCGCTCGAGTGTCCTCTGCTATCCGATACTACTCCACGGTACTCCCCTTCACTCCCACTCAATCATCAATTAAGGCCGTACCTGATTGTTTCAATTACTTAATTTAAGTCACACAACCAGTGAGTACCGTCAAAAATACCGTCAGATTCTTACGCTGTTGAAAAGACTGAAACAATGTGGTCGCTGCCGCGGTATGCACACTTTTGATTGCATCATTTGCGAGCTGCCATTCGGCGAGGTAAAGCTGGAGTTCTCAGAACACAACAAGGACGGTGTTTGCTCATGCTCGACAGCTCTAGGTTCGAGTAGCCGCGCGGCTGTATCGGGGGGAATGGGCTGGTAGGAAATGGATGTCGTGCCGCATCACTCTGTCGATCGACCAAGCTTCGCATTGCCTCATCTGCTGCTCGTGGCGATGGCCCCCGATCGGAGATGCGCTATAGGAACACGCGAATTTCGATTCTGCCCTCAACTCTCGGGACCACTCACTCTGAGTAACAACGTCACGCCGATCCCACCTTCCGACGCTATTTTGCGGCAATGCGGCCAGTAAGCGCCGCGCCCGTTCGCGATTTCCTAGTGGTGAAAGTCTGACATTTGGTACCCCACGCGTGGAGCAGCTTAGGCTGAAAGAGCACGTTGCACGACAAATAAACCGCCTATCAGCTAACCACGGACCAGATGGAAGGTCAGCCCCGCAAGGCGGTTTTGGATTTCCCCGAGACCTTGCCCAGTTCCGCTTCCCATAGATCGAAGGGGCTCGCGACAATGGCCACGGACTTTTCCTGACGCAGCGCGGCGCGGCTTCCAGCATCCTTGCCACGAACCTTGTCTCGACCTTCCACAATTCGGTCATGGCGGTGATCGAACCCGTCGCGGCCCTGCGAGATCCCGCTGATGTGCAGGTCGTAGAATTTGCGCCGCAGGTGAGCCCAGCACCCGGCGAGCCGGATTGTTTCATTGCTGCCGGCTTTGTCCCGTGCCTTGACCAGGTTGGTATAGGCCGAGTAGCCATCCACTTGCAGGATACCGCTGAACCCGGCGAGGTGGCGCGCGTGAGCGAATGGCGGATGCCGGTCACAACTCCTGGCGCTCTTTAACTGCCAAACCAAGCGCTTGGCTGAGTGGCACCGCCTTGGAGAACAGGAAGCCCTGAGCGGTTTTGCAGCCAAGCTTGTGCAGAGTTTGCCGATCCGCCTCTGTCTCGACGCCCTCGGCCATGACCTCGATCCCGAGCGTCCGACCAAGATCGATCACGGTTTTGACAAGCAGCCGATCCTCCCGCGATTTGGCTAAACCGCGAATGAAGCCCTGGTCTATTTTCACCTTCCTTATCCGACTGTCCTTGAGCGATGCCAACGTGGAAAAGCCGGTGCCGAAGACATCGAGCGCGATGGAAATGCCGGCATGTGAAAGCCGTCCGAGCTTTTCATCGACCCTGTCCGGGTCCACGGGCGATTCTTCTGTTATCTCAATTTCGAACATCGTTGCAGGGAGGTCCTTTGCCGCCAGACCATTCAGAACCATTTCGTCGATATCGCCGGCCTCCAATTCGCGCGGTGAAACGTTCATCGTCACACGAACATCACGACAGTCAGCTTTCACCAAGGCGTCGATAAAAGCGCAACATTCGGAAAATACAGCTTGAGTTAGCAGCTGGAGCATTCCGGTTTCGCGTGCCGCTGTCATGATTTCGGGCGGAGAGATGGAACCGTGAATCGGATGGGACCACCTTAGCAACCCTTCAAAACCGATCACAGCTTCGGTGTCGAGTCTTACGATTGGCTGGAACCAAGGGCCCAAGCTTCTCGTCTTTATCGCCGAATGAAGATCGCGTTCGATTGACTGGCGGCGTTGCAGTTCCCGGTCGAGCTCGGCATCGAACAGGCAAAATTCGTTCCTGCCACGGCGCTTAGCTGTGTAAAGGGCGATGTCCGCCCGCAACAACATTTCCGTCAGCCCCGGGTTTTTAGCCGAGTATATTCCTATGGATGCCCCGATCCGGACGGAGGCGACGCCAGGATAGGGGCGAGCAAGCTTGGATATGAGATTGGATGCGAGATTGCTGGGAGAAGGCGAATTTCTAAGCGAGGAAAAAACCAGCACGAATTCATCGCCACCGATGCGGGCGAGCGTTGAGCCCTCCGGTGCTTCTTCCTCTATTCGGCGGGCGATCCTGGCAAGCAGCTCGTCACCCGTACGTGACCGTAGGTATCGTTGACAGATTTGAACCCATCCAGATCAATCAGCATGGCCACAAAGGGCCCATCAGTGTTCTCAAACTGATCGATTGCATGTTCGAGGCCGCGCCTGTTGAGGAGCGCGGTAAGATGGTCCTCCCTGGAATTGCGCTCCATTTCCGCGGCAAGCCGCTCGGCTTGATGTCTCAGGCGGCTCGCGTCACGGAAGCGCGCTTGTCCAACGAACGAGGCTCGAGCCAGGCCGCCCTCGAAAAGCAGGACGGCAAAAGCCAGAATGTAGTTTTCCAGGGTTCCCTTCGTCAGCAAGCATGCGGCGGCAATGAGGAGTGGCGGTGTGATGAAGTATATCGCTGCCGCAGCATATGAGCTGCCGTACGTGACCGCGCCAGCTGAAATGCCCGCCAGAAGGGCCTGCACGGTCAAAATCAGCCCGGACAGCACAATGCTTATCGGCATTGAGACGAAAAGGCCTGCCCTCAGATCAGCGAGCTGGTCCTGAAGGATTCTCGCCTCCAGCGGATCTTCTTTTTCCAGGGCTGGACGGGTCAGCTTGCTTACTCCTGCTTGTCCGCAGCCTATGCAGCCCCCTGAAGGACGGGTTAATTCTTCAATCGGAGATCAGCGTCGGGAGCAGGATTACTCCGGCGCATGATGCACTCTCTCCCATCGCTCGCCCAGCACATCGCGCAAAATGCAACTGCTGGTGCAGTATCACCGCTGGAGCTCCGCCGAAATCCCATGCCGGACAAGGGGAACATGTTGGGCAAAGCGAAGCCCCAGATGCCTTGCAAGCCGTGCCGCCAGGTGGTCTCTGGAGTAGAGTCCAACCAGTATGTTCGTTGCATGGTAGAGCGGCGCCGCCGACAGGCGCAGCCGCCTTTCGTATATGTGCAGCATGTCGGGGTCGCCAACATTGCGGCCGTCGCGGCACGCAGTCATGATTCCACGGGCGAGTTGCTTCTGGCTGCTGAGACCGATGTTGAATCCGTGAGCGGTCACCGGGTGCATGCCGATGGCAGCGTCGCCGATGAGTGCGGCGCTCGGGGCCCGGAATTTGTGCGCCCAGGTCGTGACCAGCGGATAGGTATGGCGCTTGCTTGCCAAGGTCATTTTTCCAAGGCGCCCTCGACACAGTTTCGTCAACTCCGACAGGAACAAATCGTCATCGAAGGCAAGCAGTCTATAGGCCTCGTTTGAGCGCAATGTGAGCAGCAGCGACGACACGCCCTCCGCGAGGGGCAATATCGCTATCGTCTGATGGTGATCGAACCATTCGATGGCGATCTGGTGGTGGGCGCGCTCGTGCCTCACTCGGCAAATCAGCATCGAGTGGCCAAGCCGGTTGATATCGGCGCCGATGCCCAGCAGATCACGCGTGGCGGACAAACGCGAATCCGCGGCAACAACAAGCCGAGCAGTTAAACGCGCGCCATTAGAGAGCGTTACGACTGCTCCTTCTTGGCTGTTTGTTGCATCGACGACCGAGTGGCCGCACAACAGCCGGGCGCGATCCTGCAAGCGGACGATTTTGAACAGCGCCTCGCGGATCCGGCAATTTGGAACCAAAACCCCCAGCGGTTCTCCAGAGTTGCTGGGAGGATCGAAACGAAGAGCGAATGCGCTCGAGCCGTTGAGCACGCGCGCGCCTTGAATTGCTGATTTGTCCGAAGCCGGGATGACATCCCAGGCGCCGAGCTCGCGAAGGGTTCTGATCGAAGCGTTGGTCAGCGCGATTTCGCGACCATCGAAAGCCGGATTCGCCAGACTATCGAATGTGTTCTGTTCAACAACTGCCACCTTGAGTTCGCTTTGGGCAAGCGACGCAGCGAACGAAAGGCCGACCGGCCCGGCTCCAACGACAACGATGTCAAAATTGTCGTCAGAGCCCATCAGCGTGCCGCCATCCCGTCGGCTATCCTCGTGTAACGGTGGAACTGAGCCGACTGACATCCGCTGAGCTCCGTGCCCGCCGCCAACGCGTATGATGCTCCGCAGCACATTGACATCACGAGGATCTTCGGCGCTGGATCCGAGCCTTGGAACATTTCTACGAAGTCAGCCCAAAGAAGGCTACCTCGCCCACTGGACGAAGCGATCCCGTCTCCATTGCCGTGCCCAGCGATGTGAAGCACGTCGCACTTCGCCTTGTTCGCTTGGACTACAGCCTCACGAAAATGCTTTCGGTCCAAAGCAATGTGGAGCTCCGCGCGGATGTTGACAGTCTTTAGCATCTTCTGTGTGATCGGTCCGTCCGCCCTGTCGGCGAAGTAGTCATTCGCGTTGTGGCAGTCGATGATGTGAACGGCGCTCATGGGATTCTGCCTATTATTATCGTCGTGACGAGTGGATACCACGTGCGGAACACCGTGATCTGCGCTGAGTTTCGGTGACCGCATTGCTGCAAGGCGCAGGGCCGGAAATTGGCATGGATCGGCAATGAAGCATGCAACCCCATCAGAGGTGGACGCGTCTGGCCGCGATACATAAGTCATGCATTCTCCTTCGAAGACTGGCCTATAAAGCACCACTGATGCGAATATGACCCTGATCTGGATCAGCCAGGGCACGATCAACCGGCACTGGTAGTTCACGCTCGGGTGATCGATCGCGACGCTCTGTTACCCGTGCGCACAGTGCGAAGCTCGTCCGGCCGCGCGAGGTACTCTCGCGGCATCAGCCGCCTCATACTGGGTGCATGGGAAGGCAGTCCTTCGCACGACAGTGGATTTTCACAAATCAATGTAGTGCCCAGCTTAGGTCAAGCTGGTCATGGAGGATGGACAGCTTGTTCCCGACCGAGCCGGCTCGACTGACGAGCGGGATCCGCGCATCTTATGCACAGCGGATTGAAATCAGCGTCCCGGTTTGTCGTCCCGATCAATTAGTATCCGCTCGGCGGCTCCGTCGAGATCTTCGTATTGACCGCTTCGCAATGCCCAGACGAAGCCGGACAGGCCCAGTGCACCCAGAAAAAGGGCCACTGGTATGAGATAGAGCAAGGTCGTCACGAGGATTGTGCCGAATAGCCGACTGCGGAGCGTCTGACTTTTTGAATAACTTGCACCGTCGCATTCGCCATGAAGCCGTGCAAGCGCAATGCGTTTCCAATAACAAGCAGCGATGAGGCAGACATGGCAATCGCCGCTATCAAAGGCGTGACGTGCCCGAGGATGGCGATTGGTACTGCCACCGCATTGTAGACGATTGCGATTGCGATGTTCTGCCGGATCAGGTTTCCTGCCTTGCGCGAGACGCCCAGGGCGAGCGGCACCGCCAGGAGGCTTTCGCGCAGGAAGACGAAGTCTGCCGCGTTGCGGCCAATGTCGACGGCGGTGGCCGGTGCGATCGAGACATGCGCCGCGCTCAGGGCCGGCGTATCGTTGAGGCCGTCGCCAACCATCAGAACCTTGTGCCCAACTTTCGCGAGGGTTTCGATGCGTTCGAGCTTGCCCGATGGCAGCAGGCACGGAACGAAGTCGTCGATATCCAGCAGCTTTGCCACTTCGGCGCAGGCTGCGGCGGTATCGCCCGACAGCATTTGCATCGACACCCCGGCATCGTTCAATCGCTTGATCGCCGCCGCCGCGTCGGCGCGCAGCGCATTCTCGAAATCGAAGGTCGCGACAATGAACCCGTCTTTTGTCAGGGCCGTTCCACCATAGCCATGTTTGCCTTCACCTCCGGTCCGGGCCTTCCATCCAGCCCATCCGCGTCGACCCAGCCGCCAGGTGCTTCCGGCGACAGTGGCTTCGATCCCGAACCCCGGATGCTCTGTGACGGCATCGAATTTGTGTTGCCCGCCAGGAGCGGCAAAGCCGGTCATGGCCTTTGAAAACGGGTGACGCGAATGCGCGGCCATGTCGGCGGCGATTGCCAGCATGCCCGGATCAATCGAGTCCGCATTGACCAGCCGGGGCTGGCCGAGCGTGAGCGTGCCGGTCTTGTCGAACACGGCAGTATCGATCGCCGCGAGGCGCTCCATGGCCGAACCGTCCTTGACCATGATACCGCTCTCGAAAAGCCGCCGCGCCGCGACCACTTGGACGATCGGCACGGCGAGGCCGAGCGCGCAGGGGCATGTGATGATGAGAACAGCGATGGCGATCGTCATCGCCCGGTGCCAGTCGCCGGTCGCCGCCATCCAGCCCAGGAATGTCACGAAGGCGGTGAGATGAACCAGGGGCGCGTAGAGTGCCGACACGCGATCAGCGATGCGGCGATAGTGCGCGCGACCGCCCTCGGCGGATTCCATCAGCCGAACCATCTCCGCCAGGAACGAATCCTTTGCGGCGGCTGTCGCCTGGATCGTCAGCGGGCCGGTAAGATTGAGCACGCCGGCCTGTACTGCTTCGCCCGGCGCCACGTTTTTCGGCGTGCTTTCGCCTGAGGCCAGCGAGCAGTCGAGATCCGACGTTCCCTGGATGATCTTGCCGTCGACGGGGATCCTCTCACCGGCCGCGATCAACAACCGCATGCCTGGTTCGATCTCGCCGACCGGCAGATAGTCGCGCGCGCCGTCGCCGCGCATCACCATTGCGCCACGCGCGGCCATCTGAGACAGGCCCTTCACGGCAGTCCGGGCACGCTCCCGCATCACATGATCCAGCGTGCGCCCGATCAAAAGGAAGAACAGCAGCGATACCGACGCGTCGAAATAGGCGTGGTCGCCATGATTGATCGTCTCATAGAGGCTCATGGCATAGGCGAGCGAAACACCGACCGCGATGGGCACGTCCATATTCATGCGACCATGGCGCAAAGCATTCCAGGCCGAACGGAAGAAGATTCCGCCGGCGAAGGCGAGGGCAGGAATGGCGATCAGCGCCGAGACCCAGTGAAACAGGTCGCGGGTAGCACCTTCGGCGCCGGACCAGACAGAGACCGAAAGCAGCATGATGTTCCCCGCCGCAAAGCCGGCAACAGCGACAGCGCGGATCAGTTCGGCAAGCGTCTTGTCCTTGTCATCGACCTCGGGTGTGAACAGATGCGCCTCGTAGCCCAGCCTGCCAAGCGCGGCGACGAAGGGTGGCACCTCGTCTCCTCGCCACCGGACCGCGACCCGCTTCGTCGACAGGTTGACGCGCGCGCTTTCGACGTGATCGAGCTTTCCAAGTGCCGCCTCGATCGTCTGGATACAGGCGGCGCAATGAACCGTCGGCACTGAAAGATCGGTCTGCCGAAGATCATCGCCAAGCGATCGGCTCGCCAACCTGATCTCCTGGCTGGATGGCAGGACCGACGTGGCGCCGTTCAGATCCAGCGCCATTTCAGCGCCCGGTGCACAACAGCTCATTGCAGCGCTCCATGAGAAATCATAATCCTGCGGACGTCGCGATAGGGTCGTGTCAGGCCGGCATCGGTGTCGACTTCGACGATCCAGACGCCGTCCTTCGGCATATGCTGGGCGGCGAACTCCTGGCCGGAGGCGAGGGCGAGCGTGACGGACTTGTCCTCTTTCTCGTAGGCGGGATGACGAAACAGCACCTTGACGCCGTGCAGAGGAACCGGCTTGCCTGCAGCGTCGGAGAGGCTGTAGCGGACTTCGCCCCATGCGATGGTCAGCTTGCCGGTCCAACCGAGCGCTGCTTGAGCGCGGCCGGCCTCGGCCTCCTTGTTGAATTGCTGGCTGGCCACATAGGTGTTCTCGACGACGAGGCCGGTCCAACTCGTATTGGCGAGCGTGGCCATGGTCAGGTTGACCGCGATGACCACCCCGAAGAAGGTGAGAATGATGGCCAGCATGTGCCTGCCGGTGAATTCGCGAGGCTTTTGGGCATTGGCGGTCATTTGGCGGCCTCTGGCGCGTTGAATGTGGCGGCGTACTCGTTCGACTCGAAGCTCGCCTTATCCTCGACACGGAACTTGAAGGTCTGTGCCGGGGCGTGGATCTGGTCCGCCGGTTGGCGAACGAAGACCTTCAACGTTTTCAGGCGGTCGGGTTCGACCGGGATGGCGAAAGACCGGCCGGCCGGGATGTCGTCGCCGACGACGACCATGTCGGCACCCTCCAGACCCTGCATGGTGACGACGATTGTCCTTGGCTCAGGGATCATGTTGAGCAGCTTGACGCTATAGCCATTGCGGATGGAGCCATCGGATAGTGTGACGAATTGCGGATTGCGGTCATGCAGCACGTTCAGTTCGAGCCGATCGCGCGTCAGCAGCGAATAGAGCAGGCCCAGCCCGATCAGCGACCACAAGCCCATGTAGACGTAGGTGCGCGGCCGGAAGATCTTGCGAATGTGAAAATGCGCCACCTGATCGGAGAAGGTGCCGACAGCAGTCCTGACCAGCGACGGATTGATTGAACTGGAGCCGCCTGCGGTCGCCAGCATCATGTTGGCGTTGTAGTCGGAGAGCGTCGCGTAGGAGATCAGCCCGCGCTCCTTGCCGAGCTTGTCCATGACGCCGTCGCAGGCGTCGATACACAGCGCGCAGGTAATGCATTCGAGCTGCTGGCCGTCGCGAATGTCGATTCCCATTGGGCAGACCGCGACGCAGGCATTGCAGTCGACGCAGTCGCCGACGGACTGCCCCGAGGCTTGCACCTTCTTGGCGTGGCGCGATCGCGGCTCGCCGCGCCAGTCATTGTAGGTGACGGTGAGCGAATTCTCATCGAGCATGGCTGCCTGGATGCGCGGCCATGGGCACATATAGGTGCAGACCTGTTCGCGCATCAGGCCGCCGAAGGTGTAGGTCGTCGCCGTCAGCACGGCGATGGTGATGTAGGCGACAGGTGCGGCGGTACCGGTGAAAAGCTCGCCCACAAGTGTTGGTGCATCAGCGAAATAGAAAATCCAGGCGCCACCGGTCGCCGCCCCTATGACAAGCCAGATGGCGTGTTTCGAGACCCGCAGCATCAGCTTGCGGGCGGTCCAGGGGCCGGCATCGAGTTTCATGCGGGCGTTGCGGTCCCCCTCAATCGCACGCTCGACGACAAGGAACAGATCGACCCACACGGTCTGCGGACATGCATAGCCGCACCAGGCACGGCCGACAGCAGAGGTAATCAGGAAAAGTCCAACACCGGCCATGACCAGGAGGCCGGCCACATAGAAGAATTCCTGCGGCCAGATCTCGATGAAGAAAAAGTAGAAGCGCCGATTGGTGAGATCGAGCAGCACGGCCTGGTCCGGGGCAAATGGGCCACGATCCCAATGCAGCCACGCAGTCAGGTAATAGATGCCAAGTGTGATCGTCATCACCAGCCATTTGAAGCGGCGAAAGTTGCCCGAGGCGCGCTTCGGAAAGATCTTTTGACGCGCGGCATAAAGGGGCTTGCGGGTTTTGGCGGCATTGACAGTTTCTGTTTCGAGCCGTGTCAACTGCGTCTTGTCACGCACGTGCAACTCCACTTTCCCAGCCAATGTCAGGGGCACCTGTCGAAAAGCCTCGCGGTAGGACAGCCTTGCCGGGTTGTGCAGATCGCATTAGGAATGGTGTCGAGGCCCGGCTCGCGCCGGGCCTCGTCCGCTTGGCAGGGGTGACCGAAGAATAGGGCTTCCATTCCTATTCTCCGCCGCCAAGCGAATGGACATAAACTGCAAGTTCCTTGACCTTGATCTCGCCGAGACGGCCAACCCAGGCCGGCATGACGCCCTGCTTTGGCGCACGAACCTGGGCGGCGATGGCCGTCTCGCCGGACCCGTAAAGCCAGATCGCGTCAGTCAGGTCGGGGGCGCCGAATTCCCTGTTGCCTTTTGCATTGTCGCCGTGACAAGCGACGCAGTTCTCGGCAAAGACCTTGGCGCCGGGTTGGATCAGACTTGCATCGCGGACCTTGCCGGAAAGGCTGGCCACGTAGGCGCTGACTTGTGCGATCTGGTCGGCGGTGATGATGTCGCCGAAGGCCGGCATTTCTGACAGTCGCGTGTCCGGATCGGAAGCAAAGCGGAGGCCGTGCGTGATCGTCTGCTTGATCTGGTCGGGGCTGCCGCCCCAGAGCCAGTCATCGTCATTCAGGTTGGGAAAGCCCTTCGACCCCTGAGCGCCGGAGCCGTGGCATTGCGTACAGTTGACCTTGAACGCGGCAGCCCCGGCAGCGACCGCGAATTCGCGCAAGGCATCGTCGGTCAAGATCTCCGAGACGCTCTTTGCCTGGATGGCTGCAACATACTTGCCCTTGGCGGCCTCGGCCGCGGCAAGGTCGTTCTTGACGTCCTTACGGCTTGAATAGCCGAGCATGCCCTTGGTTGCCGAGGTCAGCATCGGCCATGCCGGGTATGCGGTCGTATAGACGAGCGCCCACGCTATGGTGACGTAGAAGGTAATCACCCACCATCGCGGCAGAGGATTGTTGAGCTCCCTGATGCCGTCCCATTCATGGCCGGTGGTTGAGACGCCGGAGACCTCATCGATGTGCTCGTCGCTCATGATCACTCGTCCTCGAGCGGAATGCGGGCAGCTTCGTCGGCCAGCCTTCGGCTGCCGGGGCGTAGGGCAAAGGCGATGCACCCGACGAAGAACAGCGCCATCGCAACCAGGCCCCAGCTGTCGGCAAACGCCCGCATCAAATTGTAGGTCATCAGCGTTCTCCTCAGCGGTAGCCGGCGGCTTCGTCGTAATTTTTGAAGTCGACCAGTGTGCCAAGCATCTGCAGGTAGGCGAGCAGGGCATCCATTTCGGTGACCTGTTGCGGGTTGCCGTCGAAGTCGCCGATCTTGACTTTGGGGTAACGCGCCTCAAGGCCTGATGTGTCGGCATTGGGATCGGCCTGCGCCGCCAGATCCGCATTGGCGTGCGCGATCATGTCATCGGTGTAAGGGACGGCTACACGCCTGTTGGCGACCAGATGCGTCGAGAAATCCTTCACGTCGATCGGCGTGTCTTTCAGGAACCCATAGCTCGGCATGATCGATTCCGGCACCACCGAGCGCGGGTCGGTAAGATGCGCGACATGCCATGCATTCGAGTAGCGGTCGCCAACTCTGGCGAGATCCGGCCCGGTGCGCTTCGATCCCCACTGGAAGGGGTGATCGTACATGGACTCGGCAGCCAGGCTGTAGTGGCCATAGCGCTCAACTTCGTCGCGGAACGGCCTGATCATCTGGCTATGGCAGAGAAAGCAGCCCTCGCGCATATAGATGTTGCGCCCGACAAGTTCGAGCGGCGAATAGGGGCGCATGCCTTCCACCTTCTCGATCGTATTGTCGAGATAGAAGAGAGGCGCTATCTCGACGATACCGCCGACCGTCACCACGAGCAGCGAGCCAACGAGAAGAAGCGTGGCGTTCTTCTCGATGATTGCGTGTTTGTCCATCAAGCCCATTACCTGGCTCCTGATCGCGCAGGTCGGATGGCGACGGGGCTCGGCATCGGCTCCTCCTCGCGCTGGTGGCCGAGGATGGTCATGGTGATGTTCCAGGCCATGATAAGGGCGCCGGAGAGGTACATGGCCCCACCGATGGCGCGCATGACGTAGTATGGGTGCATGGCAGCGACGGTTTCGGCGAAGGAATAGACCAGGAAGCCCTGCTGGTCGTATTCACGCCACATCAGGCCCTGCATGATGCCTGACACCCACATGACCGAGGCGTAGACGACGATCCCGAGTGTCGCCAGCCAGAAGTGCCAAGTGACGAGCCGCAGCGAGTAGAGCCGGTGACGGTTCCAGAGCTTCGGCACCATGTAGTAGATTGCGCCGAACGAGATCATGCCAACCCAGCCGAGCGCGCCCGAATGGACGTGGCCGATGGTCCAGTCGGTATAATGCGACAGCGAATTGACCGCCCTGATCGCCATGATCGGGCCTTCGAAGGTCGACATGCCATAGAAGGCGACGGCCATCACCATCATGCGGATGATCGGATCGGTGCGCAGCTTGTCCCAGGCGCCGGACAGCGTCATCAGGCCGTTGATCATGCCGCCCCAGGACGGCATCCACAGCATGATCGAGAACGCCATGCCGAGCGTCTGCGCCCAATCTGGCAAGGCGGTGTAGTGCAGGTGATGCGGGCCAGCCCAGATGTAGAGAAAGATGATCGCCCAGAAATGGACGATCGACAGCCGGTACGAATAGACTGGCCGGTTCGCCTGCTTGGGCACGAAATAATACATCATGCCAAGGAAGCCGGCGGTGAGAAAGAAGCCGACCGCGTTGTGGCCGTACCACCATTGGGTCAGCGCGTCCTGGACCCCGGAAAAGGCGGAGTAGCTCTTGGAGCCCAGGAACGAGACTGGCATCGACAGGTTGTTGACCACATGCAGCATCGCGATGGTCACGATGAACGACAGGTAGAACCAGTTGGCGACGTAGATATGCGGTTCCTTGCGCTTCAGGATCGTGCCAAGGAACAGAAAGAGGTAGGCGACCCAGACGATGGTCAGCCAGACATCCACATACCATTCGGGTTCGGCGTACTCGCGGCCCTCGGTGATGCCGAGCAGATAGCCGGTCGCGGCCATGACGATGAACAGCTGGTAGCCCCAGAAGACGAACCAGGCGAGATCACCGCCGAAGAGGCGGGCGCGGCAGGTGCGCTGCACGACATACAGAGACGTGCAAAGCAGCGCGTTGCCACCGAAGGCGAAGACGACACCGGATGTATGCAGCGGCCGCAAACGGCCGAAATTGAACCAGGGCTGGATGTTGAGATCGGGATAGGCGAGCTGAAGCGCGATCACCACGCCGACCAGCATCCCGACGACACCCCAGAACACGGTGGCGATCGCGCCGTAGCGGATCGGACCATCCATGTAAGCGGATGGGTCAATCGGAGCTGCTGGCTTGAACTCCGTGTTGCGCAACAGGATCGCAGTGAAACCAGCCACTGCGAAGAACAACACCCACATATGTCGGCGGAAAGGTTCATCCACGCCGAAGCCGGCGGCCACCAGGGCCGCAAAAGCGAACACGCTTAGAAGGACGATCTCTGTGCCGAATTTCATTGCAGATCCCGATCTCGAATCTGGTGGATGCCAAATCCGCAGCGCACTAATTGCGCAGCCGCCGCCCCCTCGCCCTGATCTATGTCAGGCCGCACGATTTTGTGTCGGCGGCGCAATCAGCAGGTGGCGAATGAACGAGGAACGCAGCGCGGGCTCACCCCCTCATGGAAGGCGTTCCCTGGGTTGGGCGGGCGCAGACGCGATCGATTGAGGCGAAAGCTGAGGCTCTGCGACGCGTTGGATGCTATTGCCGATGCCCTGCCAAACGTTGTTCGGATCCCATTGGAAACGAACGCGATCGTTCGGCCGAGCCGTGGCAGCTTAAGGACCGTGCTTCGCCGGTATGTGCCGAAACACACCTGGCGATTGGTCGTCGTCCCTATCAAAGCCCGAAAGCTGTCTGTCTCGACCGTGACGCCGCTTCTTCGAAGGCGCGGCGACATCGCATTAGAAGGCAAGCACGGCCCGCCCCGGAGCCATGCGACATGGGCCTCGCCGCTTAGGGCCGCTCGCGTCCGCCGCCACAGCGCTTCTCCAGACGGCTTATGCTGTCCACCGTCACATGGCGTGCGTTCTCAATCCGAATCACCCCGTCAGCCCGCAATCGCGTCAGTTGGCGGCTCACGGTTTCGTTGGTAATTCCAAGGAAATCAGAGATTTCGGCACGCGTCAGCGGCAGATCGAAGGACGCTGACCTGGAAGCCGCGTCGAGACTGGAATCGATATTCCGGGCCATCATGAGGAGAAAACTCGCCACCTTTTCCGGAGCTGTCTTGCGCCCCAGCGTCACCATCCACTCGCGCGCCTCATCGAGTTCATTCAGCGTCTGTTTGAGCAGGCGATGCTCGAATTCCCGTGACGCCTTCATCATCCGTTCGACGGCCGCTCGCGGAAACGAGCACAGCGTGACTGCTGTTGCCGCTTCCGCATTGATCGAGCTTTCCACCTTGAAAGGACGTCCCAGAAAATTCGGTGCAAACTGGAGACCGACGATCTGCTGGCGCCCATCCGACAGGCTCTTTGATAGCTTTACCACGCCTGAAAGCACGTTCGAGTAGCTGTCGACGTTCTGTGCCTCGCCGGTCAACTCCATTCCTGACTCGATCCGGCGACGCGAGCAAGTCTTGGCGAGCCCAACCAAATTGTCTGGATCGAGCGCACCGCAGACACCGCGACGCCGTGCCTCGCAAGGGAGGCAAAGAACAGGAATGCCGGAAGTATGAATGTCTTGCCGAAAGGTCATGCGTTCGCTTTACCCGATCCTAACTGCCGGCAGGATACCCATCCAGGGTAGAGAAGTCCTGCGGCGGTTTGTCCATGCGCGCGGCTGATCGAGATCAGGGTCTGCTTCAGCGATGCGTGCAGTGTTCGGCGGGCAACACGGTGAACGCGAGATGCAATCGGAAATAGCTGTCAAACTCAGCGAGAACGTCCCACGCTACACAAGCTATCCGACGGCGCCGCATTTCCATTCCGGGGTCGATGCTGCCATTTACCGTGGCTGGTTGGAGGCGCTGGAAAGTGGCGACGAAATCTCGCTGTATTTGCACATTCCTTACTGCGACAAGCTCTGCTGGTTCTGCGCCTGTCACACCAAGCAGACGCACCAATATGAGCCGGTGGCCGCTTATCTGCGCTCGCTGAATGCCGAAATCGTCACGATTGCCGGTCTGGTGAGCGGCAAGGCACATGTCCGTGCAATCCACTTCGGTGGCGGTTCGCCAACGATGCTGAGGCCCGATGACATGGTTGCTCTTGGAGCGGCCTTGCGGGACAGCTTCGACCTTCTCCCGGATGCTACGGTCAGCATCGAAATCGGAACCAACGACATGGACAAGGCGCGCCTTGATGCGCTTGCTCAAATCGGCGTAACGCGGGCGAGCCTCGGCGTGCAGGATTTCGATCCGCAAGTGCAAAAAGCAATTAATCGTGAGCAAAGTTTTTTGCAGACCAAGGCAGTCGTCGACGGGGTTCGTTCGCGGGGCGTTGAATCGGTCAATCTGGACCTGCTCTACGGGCTCCCGAATCAGACACGCGAGACGATCTGTTCCACGGTGGCGCAGGCACTGACCTTGGAACCAGACCGGATGGCTCTGTTCGGCTACGCACATGTGCCCTGGTTCAAGAAGCATCAGACGATGATCGACGAGGCATGGCTGCCGAGTCCCACCGAGCGTTTCGCCCAATCTCAACTCGCGGCGCGGGCAATTGTCGCCAAGGGATATGAGGCAATAGGACTCGATCATTTCGCGAAGCCCGACGATGCGCTGGCCATAGCGGCCCGCGCAGGGGTTTTGCATCGCAATTTTCAGGGCTACACCGAGGATCGCTGCCCGACACTGATCGGACTTGGCCCTTCGTCCATCGGTCGTTTTCGCCAAGGCTACGTGCAGAACATGGCTTCGACTGCCGGGTACGGGCGCATGGTTGCGGATGGCGGGTTGGCTGCCGTCCGGGGCGTTGCCCTTTCCGACGACGATCGCGTCCGTGGCTGGATAATCGAGCGGCTGATGTGTGATTTTGCCTTCTCGGCAGTCGATCTGGTGGAGCGGTTCGGCAAAGCCGGCGAGAAGCTCCTTCATCGCTCGAGGTCCATCGCCCTCCACGATCCTGCCCGAGCGCTTGAATTCGATGGCGACAGTTTCGTCGTACGGGCTGAAAGTCGCCCCTTCGTTCGAACCATCGCGGCCAAGTTCGATACATATTTCAAAGGGGGAACGGCGAGGCACTCGGTGGCGGTCTGAGCAAAGCACAGTGCGCTCGCCGTTTGGTCGATCGCGAACCAGCTGCGTTTCATTTTGACCGCTCATTAGGCGACTACCGCATCCAATCGAAAATGCAAACTTAGGCTGTTGCGCGGTATTTCCTTCCACATCCTCTCTTACGCATACCTGCATTCCAAGGTGTTTGATCCTATGCTTCGCGAGGAGCAGGTAGGCCGCGACAGCTAGGCAATGTTCCAGCTGCCTCTAGCGGAGGAGTCACGATTTTTCGGCAAGCTCCGTCGGCAGACCTTCTTTTCGGGCCTTGGCAAAGGCTCGGTCGCCTTCCAGAAACGCCGCCAGCATGAAAGGGATGAGTTCTGCCACGGTTTCAGACTGACGATAGGTCTGACGGTAAAGTGCAGCATACTCCTTGAGTGTTTGGCCCAGCTCCGCGCTGACGGTAATGGTGATCTTCGAAGCTGTTCGGTCTGGAAGCTTTCCAAGTTTCAGGTCAGCCATGGTAACTCCTGCTCAACTCGCGTATGGCCGCAGCACGATGTCCTTGTGCACGATGACGCGCAGTGGCCAACCTGGGCGGACGATGATGGTGGGCTGGATATTGAGGTTTTTTTCGGTGATGCGCTGGCCGGCTCGACTGGCGTTCTGCTGGGCTGATTCCCGGATCGCCTTGACCAGATCGCTCTCGTTTTCGCCGAGGCTGAATTCCGTGCCGACACCGAGCAATGTGGCAAGCGCCACCCCCTTGATCAGCTGCCAGGTGTGGAAATCGACTTTGTCTTCCAGCCCTGCGTAGCCGGCGGTGTCGCTCGCGGGCAGATTGTCGATTTCGACCGACGAGCCGTCGGGCAGCAGAATGCGCTGCCAGACCAGCAGCGCTCGCTTTTGCCCGAACGCGACGACGCTGTCGTAGACGCCGATAAGACGTGAGCCCTGCGGAATCAGCAATATGTTGCCCGTGACCGTGTCGTGCACATTCTCGGTGACTTGCGCGACGACAAGGCCCGGCAAATCGGAATTGATGCCGGTGATCAGGCTGGCGGCAATCACGCTGCCAGCCATCAGTTGATACGGCGAGATCGGCGTCTGCAGCGCATGCGGATTGTAGATCCCGCCAGTGCTCCGCTGGCTGAGGAAATCAAGCTTTCGCTGCTGATTGTTCTGGTCGCCTTCCGCCGGCGCCACCGAGGCTGACGCGCGTGCTGCTTCGGATTGGGGAAGTGCCTCAAATGGATGCTGAGCAGTTTGCACGCTCTCACCGACATCTGTCTGTTGAGCTCGATTTTCGACGCGGAAAAGCACCTGCGATTCACGCGCTTCGATCGCCTGCTGCGCTAGACGCTGCTCCTCGGCCGAGATGTCTTGACCCGGCACGATGCCGAGCTGGCGCTGCCGCTCGAGGATGGGGCGACCGAGGTCGCCCGGCAAAGGTGGCCCAAGGACGGGAGGCTTCGGCTTCATGCCGGAATAGTCATGGGGAAGCGTATCGAGTCCCTCGACGGTTGGTTTGCGCTCAGTGCTGTAGGGATCTTCCGCCTGATCCCTGATGCGAAGGGCCGGCCCCTGGAGCGCCATCATGGCAACGCCGAACACAGCGCCGGATCCGAGCGCTGCGATCGCGATGATCACACCGCGCCTGAACCGCACCACGCGGCGGGGAGAGGCCCGAAGCTGCAGTTCCTCGGGATCCAGTTTCGGCGGGATGCCAGAGCGGGAATTTTCGATCATGAGCCCTCACCTCACCGGCTGGAACGCGAAAAGAGCGAGATCCGCCGTAGCGGTTGCCTGTCGTCAATCCTGCTGATGCGGATCACCTGCTGCTGCTTGGTGCCGAGGCGAAGTTCGGCCGCGGCGAAGAGCCGATCGACGATGTAATAGTTGCCGCGCACGCGATAGTTGACGAGCTCGCTGCTCCCATCTGCGCCGACGATGAAGAGTGGTGGCGCCTCGCCCTGATCTATGCGACGAGGGAACTCAATATAGACCTTGCTGCCGTCGTCGAAGGCTCGCGTCGGTCTCCAGGGCGGTGTGTCGCCACTGATCGAGTAGCGAAAGCGAAGGTTTTCGAGCGCGATATTCGACGCGACCGGTGTAACTGCCTCGGCTTGAGCATTGCGCTGGCGAAGCGCGATGATCTGGTCTTGGCTGTAGGTCCAGGAGATTGCCGCCATTGCTGTCTTCTCGGTGCTTTGAAGCTGCAAATGATAGGTCCGCCGGTCCGTCGTAATGACGACATTGGTGGCAAGACCCGGCGCGAAGGGTTTCACCAGAACATGGGTGCGCTGATTGTCACCGGTGCCGCTTGCGGTATCGCCTATGACCCAGCGCACGGTGTCGCCAGCCGACACGGCGGTTAGTTTCTCGCCCGGCTGCAGAGCGATGTCGGTCACGCGCTCCGGCGCGGCATAGAGCTGATAAAGCGCGCCATCGGTGAAGGGGTAGACTTGCACGGCATTAACATACCCGTACTTGGTGGGTTGCTGGGTCGCGGCTTTGTTGGCATCAGCGACGCGTTCTTCAGGGGGGCGCTTGTCCTCGGCCTTGCCGGACTCGGGCTGCAATTGGCCAGGCAGCGGCAGTGGTTTTGGCACCTCGACAATTCTAATCGGCCTCTCCGGCGCCTTCTCGATCGCGGCCGGTTTGAAGTCAGCAGCGTCATAGGAAATCTCAGGCGGCGGCACCTTCTTCGATGCACAAGCGGAAACGACCGCTGCCGACACCGATAGGATCAGCACGGCACGAATCGGTGACATTTTATCTTTCATTGGTGGACTCCGTCGGAGAAAGGGGGGGTGGGACGGCGCTGTCGAGCTCGCGTGACCAGTCAATGGCGTTGATGAAGACGCCGAGCGGATTCTTGCGCAGCTGATCCGTATTGCTTGGCGAGCGGATCACGATCGTGAGGATCGCAGTCCAGCGCATCGTGCTGGCAAGGCTTCCGCGCTCAAACACCTGCTCGGTCCATTTGACCTGGAATGAACTTTCGGAGGCCCTGACCACGCTGGTGACCTGTACCGAGACACTGCGCGTTCCGATCTGACCGAAGGGGTCGTTCGCCTTGGCGTATTCGTTGAGGAAGAGCGCTGCGCGATCGCTAGCAAAGTCGTAAGCTGCGAACCAGTTCTGCCGTACCAAAACCGGATCGGTGGAAACGGAACGGACATTCTGGATGAAGCGGCCGAGATGCCAGGCGATCTGAGCATCCGAGGGCTCATAATTCCGGATTGCCGGCGCGACGGCGCGCGTCTCGCCGAAGCCATCGACCTCGACGACGTAAGGCACGACACGGCTTTGCATCGACTGCCATACGAGTCCGCCGGAAAGTCCGGTCGCCAAGGCCAGGCACCCAAGGGCCATGAGCCGCCAGTTCCTGGCCTGCAGTCGAGATGAGCCGATGCGCTCGTCCCACAGCTGGGCGGCTTTTTGATACGGCGTGACCGGTTCGGGTGTTTTGCCGTAACGGTGCACGGGTCGCTTGAAGAGCATCTAGTCATCCTTGTCGTTGAGAGAGGGGTTGGCGCTGCCTCCCGGCCGGTCTCCGTCTCGGACAGCTTGCATGGCAGCGTGGCGATGTGCACGGGCGGTCTGTTCAGAACGTAGGCGCCTTGCCCACGTCGGCGCCGAAACAGTGGCCGAACCGGCAGAGCGCTCGGTCATTGACGCGGTCGGCGTGCCGCCGGTCGCGGTCCACGCGGCATCGCGCCCGGCATCGGCGTTGCGCCCAACACTTGCAGTGGCGGATCGCGCTACGCGTATAGCGGCGCCGCCAGCGGCACTGGTTACACCATGCATTCCAGCAGCCACACCGGAGAGGCCAACGTCGGGCGAGGTTGCGCGCCCGATCTGCCAGGACGTGGAAGCAGCCGATCCCATTGTTGTGCCGGCGCGGATGGCGGCGAGACCGCCGCTGGTTGCCATACGCGCGCCAGAAAATGCCGTGCCTCCAGCAACGAGTGATACACCCGCTGCCGCCGCGGTCGTGCCGAGGGCGGCGCCCGCGCCAAGCTGCGGTGCGCCTGAGACAAGACCCGACGCGATCCCCGGCCCAAAAATGCCAAGGCCAAGCAGTGCCAGTGCGCCCAGTACCTGGGACATGGCAGCGGCCAGATCCGGCTCCTTGCCTTGCAATGCGGAAGCGAACTCCCCGAAGAGCGTGGAGCCGATGCCGACAATGACGGCGAGCACCATCACCTTGATGCCTGACGAGATAACATGGCCGAGCACGCGTTCGGCCAGGAACGCTGAACGGTTCCAAAGTGCGAATGGAACCAAAACAAAACCTGCCAGCGTGGTGAGCTTGAACTCAAGGATGGTGATGAAAAGCTGGATGGAAAGGATGAAGAAGGCGATGATGACCAGGAACCAGGCCATCAGCAGCACGAAGATGGTCAGTGCGTTGCCGAAGATTTCCGGGAAGCCCAGGAGCTGACTGGCTTGGTCAAGCATTGGCCAAGCACCTTCGAAACCGGTCGCGGCAATGCGGCCCGGGCGCAGGAGATTGTCTGCCGACAGATTGCCGGCCGACGCATTAATCCCGAGACCGGCAAAAGAACGATAAATGATATCGGCGAGGTTCTTGAAATTGTTCAGGATGAAGGCGAAGACGCCAACATAGAGCACCTTGCGGACAAGCCGGCCGAGAACGCTGGTCTCCTCGCCGAGCGCCCACGCCAGGCCGGCAAGTGTGATGTCAATGCCGATCAGAATGGTAGTGAGGAAGGCGACGTCGCCCGAGAGCAGACCGAACCCGCTGTCGATGTAGCGGATGAAGGTCTCCATGAAGCGATCGATGACGCCAAGGTCGTTCATGCCGCTGCCTTCCTCGTCGTGATGAACTCGTGATTAATTGCCGGGATAAGCCGAGCCGGTACCCAAGAATCGCTTCGTCATCTCGCGGGCGGCTTCCTCTGACTGGGCCTTGCGGGCGGCATCCTCGGCCTCAGCTCGAAACTGCGTTGCGAGCAGCGTCTGGATCTGCATCTGCTGCTTTGTCGAAAGCGCTATCAGCTGGTTGGTGGCCTGGCTTGCCTGAAGCGCACCGGCCGCCCCTTGGCTGCGGTTGACGAGATCGGCGAGCAGATCGCCGTCGGCGCGGACGTTCTCGACGATTTGCGACTGGACCCCCATGGTCTGGCGGAACGCCTGCATGGCGCTTTGCCAACGCTCGCGCGCAGCACTCGCCACATCGCTGACCTTGATCGTGGCGTCGTAGCTTTCCGGATATTGGCTGCGCCACTGGTCTTGAAGCTTGCCCAGATCAAAGCTGAGGCCACTCGCCTGGTCCATCAAGCCGTCGATGCGATGGAGCGAACCGGTGAGTTGGCCAACGGAAGAGAAATCCAGACGCTGAAGATTGCGCGCCATGTTCTGCAGCATGGTCGCCTGATTCTGCAGCGACTGGATCTGGTTGTTGATCTGCTCCAGGGCGCGCGCGGCCGTCAGCACGTTCTGCGCATAATTGGACGGATCGAACACGATAAGGGCGTAGGCGGGCTGCACATAGTCGGCCATAGGCTTGGCGATCAGGGAAACGGTGATCAGGCCGGAGAGAAGGCGTCGCCGCATCATGCTAATTGCTCCTTGTCTGGTTGAGGGAATTGCTTGAGAAGTTCGCCGGCCCAATCGAGGCCGCGCGCGATCAGGAACTGCGAGGCAAAGCTGCCTTGCCCGTCTTCGGACAGGATCCTGTCGATCAGAGTCTGCGTGGCCGGATCGGAAGCACCGCAAAGCGCAAGAGCGATGGGGCCAAGCCCGAGCTCGAACAGACGGTTGCCGCGGCGCGATTGCAGATAATACTGACGCTTCGGCGTGGCGCGGGCGATCAATTCGATCTGCCGCTCGCTTAAACCGAAGCGTTCGTAGGCTGTGCGCGCCTGGGGTTCCACGGCACGATCATTGGGAAGGAAAATGCGCTGCGGGCAGCTTTCGATGATTGCCGGCGCTATGGCAGAGCCCGCGATATCAGCCAGCGACTGCGTAGCGAAGACAACCGACACGTTCTTCTTTCGCAGCACCTTCAGCCATTCGCGGATGCGGGCGGCGAACAGCGGATTGTCGAGATAGACCCACGCCTCGTCGAGCATGATCAGCGTGGGCCGTCCGTCGAACCGTTCCTCAAGTCGCTGGAACAGATAGGTAAGCACCGGCAGCAAAGCGCCTTGGCTGTGCATCAGCTCCTCGGTCTCGAAACACTGCACATCCGACAAGGCCAGCCCATCATGATCGGCATCGAGCAGGCGGCCGAAGGGACCGTCGAGCGTGTAGGGCATCAATGCGGACTTCAGCGCATTGGATTGAAGCAGGACCGAAAGGCCGGTCAGTGTGCGTTCCTGCGCCGGCGCGGTGGCAAGGCTGGCCAGCGCTGACCAGATAGCCTCCTTCACCTCCGGCGTGACGGTGACGTTCTCGTGGGCAATAAGGCTGGCGATCCATTCGGCCGCCCAGCTTCGGCTAGCCTGGTCGTTGATGCTGCGCAGTGGCTGAAAGGCAAGGGAACCGTCCGCTCCTAGCGCGTGGTGTTCTCCACCCATGGCAAGTGTTGCAGCACGGGCCGAATTGCCTTTGTCGAAGACATAAACCTGGGCGCCGGCATAGCGCCTGAACTGCAGAGCAATCAGAGCAAGCAGAACCGACTTGCCGGCGCCGGTCGGACCAACAGCCAGCATGTGGCCGACATCTTCGACGTGGGTGGAAAGCCGAAACGGTGTCGACCCGCTGGTCTCGGCAACGAGAAGCGGTGGCGCTTCGGTTTGGGTGACTTTCGCGAGATACTCGTTTGTCGCAGGACCGGCCCAAACCGACGACAGCGGCATGAGATGGGCAAGGTTCAAAGTATGAACGAGCGGTTGGCGAACGTTAGCGTAGACATGGCCAGGCAATGAGCCGAGCCAAGCCTCGACCGCATTGACGCCTTCTCGGATCGTGGTGAAACCGATCCCATTGATGATGCGCTCGACCGCGCGAAGCTTCTCTGCAGCGGCTTGGCGATCCTCGCCCCACACCGTCACGGTCGTGGTGAGATAGCCGAAGCTCACATGATCGCCGCCCAATGCCTGAAGGGCTTCGTCGGCATCGAGCGCCTTGTTGTCGGCATCGCTGTCGACAAGCGGGACCGGCTCGTTGGTAATGACCTCGCGTAGGATTGCCACGATCGATTTGCGCTTGGCAAACCACTGCCGGCGCAACCGCGTCAGCGTCTTCGTGGCTTCCGTTTTCTCGAGCGGAATGAAGCGCGTCATCCAGCGATAGGCGAAATCCTGATGATTGAGGGCATCGAGAATCCCGGGCCGGGTGAGGTTCGGAAAGCCGAGGATGGTCAGTGTGCGAAGATGCTGCTCACCCAGCATCGGCTCCAGGCCACCGGCAAGCGGCGCATCGACCAGGATGGCATCCAGATATATCGGCGTTTCCGGGACCATGATAGGATGGCGTCGAGGCGAAATCGTGCCGTGGAGATAGGTCAACGTCTGAGCATCATCGAGGACGCGTACTTCGGGCATGAAGCCCGAGAAGAGATCGAGCACGCGGTTGGTCTCGTCACGGAACCTCGCCAGATCCTGGCGCCAGTCTCTTTCTCCTTGGGAATAATGAGAGTCGACGAGCGCGCTTTCCGCGCGCGCCTGGGCGTCGGGCGGTGGCATAAACACTAAGGTCACATGATAGCGGCTCTCGTAGTGCGCTACCTTCCCCTCGAAAGCAGCGCGGCGTTCTTCGTCGACCAGCCACGACGCGGCGTCAGGAAAATGCGAGTTCGGATAGCCCAGCGCTTCTATGCGCTCGGCCTCAAAGAACAATGCCCAGCCAGAGCCAAGGCGTCTGAGAGCATTGTTCGCCCGGCCGCAAATGCCGACGAGTTCAGCCTCCGTCGCACTTTCGAGATCCGGGCCGCGGAACCGCAACGTCCGCTGAAAGCTGCCGTCCTTGTTGAGCACGATGCCGGGCGCCACCAAGGCAGCCCAGGGTAGATGGTCGGCAAGCCGGTCGGCTTTGCTTCGATATTCCGAAAGGTTCAGCATGCAAGCCACCCCTTCAGACGAAGGTGGCGCACAAGCACGCTGGCGAAGTCCGGATCGCGTCTTGCGGCAAAGACCGCTAACGAGTGGCCCGCGATCCAAAGCACCAGACCAGCAATCCATTGCTGCAAGCCGAAGCCAAGGGCCGCGGCCACTGTACCGTTGAGGATCGCCACCGCGCGCGGAGCCCCGCCGAGCAGGATCGGCTCGGTCAGCGCCCGGTGGACCGGTACTGCGAAGCCCTCGATATGCTGCTCCCCGGCGGCCATCAGACGAGCGCCCCACCACCGAAGGAGAAGAAGGAGAGGAAGAAGCTCGATGCCGCGAAGGCGATCGACAGACCGAAGACGATCTGAATCAGGCGCCGAAAACCACCGGCGGTGTCGCCGAAGGCAAGCGTCAGGCCGGTGGTGATAATGATGATCACCGCAACGATCTTGGCGACCGGTCCCTGCACCGACTCCAGGATCTGCTGCAGCGGCTGCTCCCACGGCATGCCGGAGCCGGCCGCATAAACGGGGGCCGTGATAAGAAACGCGAGCGCTGTGGACGAAAGAAAGCGAAGCTTCTTGCGCATGAGGAAGGCCTTTCAAAGCTGCTGGAGTTGCGAAAGCGTGAGCGGGGCAACGGCGTAATCGCCGCTGCCGTCGAGACCGGTGACCTCGGCGATTGCGTCGATGTGGCGCGACGAGCCGCGGCCGGCGATGAAGACGAGCAGGTCGACGGCATCGGCGATGAGGCGGCGGGGAACGGTGACGACTGCTTCCTGTGCGAGCTGCTCGATACGGTAGAGTGCGGAGCGCGCCGAATTGGCGTGAACCGTGGCGATGCCGCCGGGGTGCCCGGTGTTCCATGCCTTCAGCATGTCGAGTGCTTCCGCACCTCTTACTTCGCCGACGATGATGCGGTCGGGCCTGAGCCGCAGCGTTGAGCGCACGAGATCGGCAAGGGTGACCGAGCCCCGCCTCGTTCTCAGGGCAACGCAGTCCCTGGCCGCGCACTGCAGTTCGCGCGTGTCCTCGATGAGGATCACCCGCTCGTCGCATTCTGCGACCTCCGCCAGCAGCGCATTGGCAAGGGTTGTCTTGCCCGAAGACGTGCCGCCGGCGACCAGGATGTTGCGCCGCTCGCGGACTGCCCTCTTGAGCACATCGACCTGCAGCGGCAGCATGATCCGGTCCGCGACATAGTCGGCCAGCGTGTAGAGCTTTGCCGCTGGTTTACGGATGGCAAAGCATGGCGCGAGCACGACCGGCGGCAGCAGACCCTCGAAGCGCTCGCCCGACGGCAGTTCGGCACTGACAATCGGATTGTCCGCGTGCGCCTCGACCCGCACATGGGAGGCGACCAGGCGGATGATGCGTTCCGCCTCGGACGGGTGCAGATGCACGCCCGTATTGACTCGGCCCTCGCCCAGCCGGTCGAGCCGCAGCGCACCGTCGGGATTGACCATCACCTCGATGACGGACGGATCGGCAAGGGCTTCGGTGATTGCCGGACCCAGGGCGGTGCGCAGCATGACACGCCGCCGGTGGTCGGCCTCGGGATGAGAGCTCATCCTTCCCCTCCCCCACCATTGTCTTTGCTAAGCGACCTTTTGCCGGAAGCGATCTGGCGGCCGACCTGCTCAACGAATTTGTCAAAACGCTCCTGGGCAATCGCCTGGGTCGCCCTGTCCGGCACAGGCGTGTGGGCATGAAGCGTGATCGAAAAGCGGATGAAGAGCGCCAGACTCTCCAGGATCACCTCGGCATCGCGCCTGACGTGGGCAAGGTCGCGGGAGAGCCGGTCAAGCCTTACGCCGTAGCGCCGATCGAACTCGTTCTCGCCACGCCGCTCGATGAACGCCTCGACCGCCTTCGCCACGATCGCTGATTTGGTCGTTGACGGATCGCGACTGAGGTTGTCCAGTTTCTCGCTGAGCTCCGGCTCAAGCAGAAACTGATGGCGAATGCGGTGGGGCTTCATGCGGCTCGTTCCGACGGCCCGGCGTTGCGCCGGCGACGGGAGAAGGATCGGCCAGACGCTCAAAATTGCTTATGGCCGTTATCTACGCTGAGATGCGCTCTGCAACTCAGCGGACTTCAGAAGCCGGGAATGACATCCTTGTCGTCGCCCCTGCCCTCGTTGATACCGTAGGCGCGGGCCGCAGTGGAAATCCGATCCATGACACGCTTGTCCGCGAGCGCTTCGCTGTCATCGTCTGCGGGCTTCAACAGATCGGCCTGATCGGGCTCTTGAGAGACAACAACGTCTTCTACGGGCAGGCTTGGATGGCGTTGCTGCTGAACGCCTCCCTCGTCTTCAACTGGCGCGTCGGCGCTTTCGTCGTCCGCAGCAAGTCGGCTATCGACGCTGCACACTTGTCCAGTCCAGCCGTCCGGGCGTGATGCAGGGCAGTCCGCATAGGGACCGTCGCGCAGCACCGGCGCAGGCAGCACCCGGTCTGTGAAATTCTGATCCTGATAATAGCGCAGCTTCTTGGCGCGGATCGGCGGCAACCCAGAAACCAGGACCAATTCGTCTGACGGCGGCAATTGCATCACCTCGCCTGGCGTCAGGAGCGGGCGCGCGGTTTCCTGGCGGCTCACCATGACATGCGAAAGCCAGGGCGCAAGCCGATGGCCCGCATAGTTGCGCATCGACCTAAGTTCGGTTGCGGTGCCGAGGGCATCCGAGATGCGCTTGGCCGTGCGTTCGTCATTGGAGGAAAAGGCAATTCGCACGTGGCAATTGTCGAGAATAGCATTGTTCTCGCCATAGGCCTTTGAAACCTGGTTCAAAGATTGTGCGATCAGATAGGAGCGAATGCCATAACCTGCCATGAAGGCGAGCGCCGTCTCGAAGAAGTCGAGGCGACCGAGCGCCGGAAACTCGTCCAGCATCATGAGCAGTTGATGCTTACGGCTCTTCTTCGGGTCCCCCTCCAGGCGCTCCGTCAACCGCCTGCCGATCTGGTTCAAGATCAGTCGCACCAAAGGCTTGGTGCGCGAGATATCCGAAGGCGGCACGACCAGATAGAGCGACAGCGGTCGCTCTCCATCCACTAGGTCAGCGATGCGCCAGTCGCAGGACGAAGTGGCCGTCGCGACCGTTGGATCACGATAAAGCCCGAGAAAGGACATGGCGGTCGAGAGGACGCCTGAGCGCTCGTTCTCCGACTTGTTCAGGAGTTCGCGAGCCGCCGAGGCCACTACGGGATGGACCTGAGGGTTATGCCCCGTCCCGAGATGGTTTGTCGTCATCATCCGCTGTAGCGTTGCGGCAAACGAGCGTTGCGGGTCCGACAGGAAGGTGGCGACGCGGGCCAGCGTCTTTTCCTCTTCAGCGTAGAGCACGTGCAAAATGGCGCCAACTAGGAGTGAATGGCTGGTCTTCTCCCAGTGGTTCCGTCGCTCCAGCGCGCCCTCGGGATCGACGAGGATGTCGGCGATGTTTTGAACGTCTCGGATCTCATCTGGGCCTTTGCGTACCTCCAGCAGCGGGTTGTAGCGTGCCGATCTCGGGTCGGTCGGATTGAACAGAAGGCAGTACGAGAATTTCGACCGCCAGCCGGAGGTCAACTGCCAATTTTCGCCTTTTATATCATGAATGATGGCAGACCCGGTCCAGGAAAGTAGCGTTGGAACAACCAGCCCCACGCCCTTGCCCGAACGCGTCGGCGCAAATGCCATGACGTGCTCCGGGCCGTCATGGCGCAGATAGCGATCGTTCAGCCTACCGAGGAAAACGCCCGCCGGCCGTAACAACCCTGCCGTCTCGACCTCATGAGTCGTGGCCCACCGTGAAGACCCATAGGTCGTAACCGACCCGCGCTGTCGCGCGCGCAAAAGCGAGCCAGCGATTGCGGCGGCACAGCCCAGGAATCCGCTGGCGCCTGCAAGCGTACCGGCTTTGTCGAAGACCTCCGGCGCATAAGCATCGAAGTGGAACCACCATTCAAACAGCTTCCACGGCTTGTAGATTGGCCAGCCGGCGAAGAGAAACCATGGTGCGCCGAGAGGCGTCTGGTAGGTCAGCATTTGAGCGCACCATTGGGTTGCCGTCCATACGCCGATAATGACAATTGCGCACACAACGGCGATCTGCCCGATCAGTAGCTTCGTAGGTGTCATCGGCTTGGCCCGCTGAACAACGCGACCTAGCATCGCGCGGCGCAGCCGGGACAGGAATGTTCCTCACATACGATTTGGGAGCAATGAACGACTTCCTACGTATCAGGTCGGTCAGCACGCGTGTTGCGCCTTCACGCGACACCATCCGCCACTCCATCCTTTCCATTCACCCTGAGGCCCGGCGCCGCCGACAGTTGCGTGACCGCTCCTCCGCAAAGTTATCTTCTGCGTTCAGGGAGCCACGGCGCCTGGGCTGGCTGATGAACACCGTCCGCTCGCGCATGTGGGGTCGAATTGATTTGTGCCCAAGTGGAGGCAGGCTCGTCTTCCAACAGTTGCCGCAGTTCCCCTGGCTCGAACGCCATCATCGGTGGGGAAGCGGGTTCATCCTCCAACAGTTGCCGCAGTTCCCCTGGCTCGAACGCCATCATCGGTGGGGAAGCGGGTTCATCCTCCAACAGCTGCCGCAGTTCCCCTGGCTGGAACGCCATCATTGGTGGGGAGGCAGGCTCGTCCTCCAACAGTTGCCGCAGTTCCCCTGGCTCGAACGCCATCATTGGTGGGGAGGCAGGTTCGTCCTCCAACAGTTGCCGCAGTTCCCCTGGCTCGAACGCCATCATTGGTGGGGAGGCAGGCTCGTCTTCCAACAGTTGCCGCAGTTCCCCTGGCTCGAATGCCATCATCGGTGGGGAGGCGGGTTCATCCTCCAGCAGCTGCCGCGGCTCTTCCTCGTGCGGCAAGCGCCTCCTTAGCCGGTCTTGCAGCGCCTGCCGATCGGCAACGAGGTTGTCGAGGGGCAGCGGCTCGTGGTCTGGCCGCTGCCCTTTCACCAATCGTTCAACCAGCGCCCACGTGCCCTCCAGGACAAATACGCCGCAATCATAATGGTTCGTCTGTCTGGCCATGGGGGCTGGCGCCAAGGTGGCATTCAGCAGTCCTGCGAGCTGTTTTGCAGGCACGTCGTTATATCCCTCTCGCTGGAGGGAGTCGTAGTGATAGGCGAACCGCCTTTCCGGGTCGCGGCGATCAACGAGCAGCAGCGACCAATGGGTGCCGGGGCTAGTAGCCGTGCCATTATTCACTGGCAAGAACAGGAAGTCGGCTGTGGCGTTGTTTTGATTATAGATGGACTGCAATATGCCTCGAGCGTCTTGCGGCGACGTGTGTCGCAGTAGATGGGATACGGAAGGATCCACCAGCCGAGTCCGGGCAGCG
Organism: Mesorhizobium sp. M00.F.Ca.ET.216.01.1.1; assembly: GCF_004010325.2. Lineage (GTDB taxonomy): Bacteria > Pseudomonadota > Alphaproteobacteria > Rhizobiales > Rhizobiaceae > Mesorhizobium. Next base: position 89,827 of record NZ_SADR02000014.1, on the reverse strand, counting down.
AGCGCCGGATTGATCCCCTGCAGTTGCCCCTCCAGCAAATTGTAATCTCTCTGGATATGGGCGTCGCTCAGCCATTCGGCGGCGCCGAGCACCCGCCCCGTTGCAACGTTGGACGGGGCTGTCGGATCGAGCGCCCCGATCTGAGCCCCAGAGGAACTGGTAGTCAGTGTGGTCACATCAACCAGTGGAAGGCCGCGGTAGGTGCCTGGCAGCCTAGCGGTTGCTGGCGAGGCGGGTTGGGGAGCTCTTGCCGGTGCCGCTGGCCCAGCTTCAGCAGCGGCCCCAACGCGCCTGGTGACTGCGTCTGCCGGATGAGCAGAAAGGACAGTTTCGCGCCCGAGCACAATGCGCGGCAGGATATCCCGGAGGTGAGCCAATGCAGAACTGATACTTAGCCTATTACCATAGGAGACAGCCTTGAAGCTCTCAACATCTTTATCCAGCGATTTGTCGTGAATCCGAGCCGCAATCCCAAGCTTGTTATTTTGACGCAGGTACTGACTAAAATGTCTAAGAAAATTTGTATAGCCGCCCACGGTATCTGGATTCCGTCCGGTCGCAGGCGCTGCCAGGTACTCCTTGGTCGAAGCGGCTCTGTAATTTCTAATGAGCTCGGCATCGTCAGGATAGGGGATCACGACAGGGCGAGCCATAATCTGGGCTCCGCCTGTCGACTTCTTGAGGTAACGCAGTGCGCCAGCCACGGTGGAGGAACCACCCGTACTCTCGTACTCCTTGAGATCCTGATCCAGCGACGAATGGTAAAGCCGAGCAGCAAACCCTGGCTTGTTGTTTTGAAGGAGCCACCGACTAAAGCCGAAAAGAGAATTTACATTGTAAGTGACCGTGTTCGCTTTGGCCTTACCCGCGTGGAATGCTGCCCTCAGCCCTTCGATAGCGGTCGCATCGTTGGAATAGACAGGACGCTTGTCGGCACCGTCGGGGACTACAATTGGACGATCCGGCTGCACTGTCGAGGCCATCGACCCACCACCTCCGGGATGCGGTGCTGGGGTGGATTCGTGCTCATCCCTCTGCCTGACGAGCTGCGCCTCACATTCCGGTGTAGCCACCTTATGAGGATCCTGCATCGGTTCGATCCCCTCCATCTCCTGCTGCAACCAAGCCAAAGCTTGGCGAGCGGCCTGCGCGGCTTCATCAACCGCGGAGGATGTCTCCACACCTCTGGCGGACGCCGGCAGAGCCTGCTCCGCCCGCCGTCGAAAGAGCTCTGGCGAGGCGGATTTCTCCGCCCACAATCTGGGCTGCGTAGCGAGTCCCCGTCCAGATTTATGTGGCACCGCCTCGCTTGGCAGCGGGCTGCTCCTGTCCCGTGCAGCTACCAGCTCCTCCGGGGCGCCCTGGTCGCCGTGGCGCCAGTTCAAGTGAGGGACGGCCTCTCCAAAGTCGGGCGCTTGGTGTTGGTGCGCGGTTGGGGCGAGAGACAATGGTAGATCGGTGCCCTCCTTATAACCTACCGGCAGGAGCTCCTCTGGCCAATCGAATCCCTGCTGTGGTGCGGTATGCTGAGCAGCGTCGCCACGGGGACGAGCCTCCATGCTGACCGCGTTTTCCAGATGATTCCCGAGTATAACGCGCGGCGGGTTCTTGCGGAGATAAACCAGCGCAGATTCGATCGGAGCTCCACCATTAGAGGAGGCGGCCTTGTAGCTCTCAACATCTTTATCCAGCGATTTATCGTAAATGCGACCCGCAATTCCGAGCTTGTCATTTTGACGTAGGTAATGACTGAAATGGTTAAGAGCAGTTGCGTAGCCGCTCGCGGATCTGAAATGTCTGGTGAGCGCGGCGTCGTCAGGATGGGGGTTCAGGACAGCGCGACCCACAATCGGGCCGGCTCCGCCCATCGACTTCATCAATTGACGCAGTGCGCCAGCCACGGTGGAGGAACCACCCCTACTCTCGTACTCCTCGAGATCCTGGCTCAGCGACGGATGGTAAAGCCGAGCAGCAAGCCCTGGCTTGTTGTTTTGAAAGAGCCAACGACTAAAGCCGAAAAGAGAATTTGTGCTGCGAGTGACCGTGTCCGGCCTGGCTTTACCCGCAAGGAGTGCTGACTTCAGCCCTTCGATGGCGGTGGCATCGTTGGAATAAACAGGACGCTTGTCGGCACCGTCGGGGACCACAATTGGACGATCCGGCTGCACTGTCGAGGGCATCGACCCGTCGAGATGCGGTGCTGGGGTGTATTCGTGCTCGTCCCCCTGCATCACAAGTTGCGCCTCCCGTTCCGATGTACCCACCTGATGGGTGGGGAGTTGCATCATCACGCGAGCGCCTGAGTTGCCAACCTCACCTGGTTGCCGCTCAGTGACAGCATGCTGCAGATTGCTTTGGATCCTCTGCCTCTTCGTTGGTCTCAACTCACCTTTACCATGCGAGCCATTGACGAGGACCTCCTCGCCTGGCGCACCCATCAACTCGTCCGCCGCCTGCAGTTCGCCCAAGTGCTGCTCAAAACCGGCTTGGCCGGCCTGTCCGCTTGCTCGTGCGGTACGGCGTGCTGCACCTGCAGCCAAGCTGCCACGATGAATGTCTAGTTTGTACGGGTGCACGCTATCCTCACTTCCACAGATCACATGAGCAACCTACTCAGGCAAGCTTTCGAGAGGCTGACGAGGTCCGCCGCCGCGGAAGGCGAAGGCTGGTTTTCTGCTCAGCGGTTGACGGCCTCGCGTGTTGCGGCCGCGCCGGGTATCACGCCAATCAATCTGAATAGTCGATGCGTCAAACGAACCAGGATGGGATTTTCGTAGCGGGGCTGCTCTACTCACTCTTGTCCTGAGGGCAGAATTCAACCATATCGCCGAGCAACTGGATGCCGATTGGATACCCGATCCGGAAAGCTTCAGCTCCTATGTGACGCGATGATGAGGCCTGGTCTCGCAGCGGCATGCGTTCCGAGAGATGCTGCACCAGGTACGAGGCGACCTTATCCAACAAGGCACCACTTGCGCTGTTTTGTGGAGACGAGCGTCGGCATGCATCCATGCGGGTGCTTGAGTGGTGAAGACTCTGAACGACGGTTCCTATGGCGCTGCCGGCGCAATCAGCTGCTTGGGGACGCGTGACGCAGATCAAAGCTCCCCTTGCCGAGCACGGAGCAGGCGAGTGAGAGAGCAGATGAATAGGCGTGTCGCCAATATTTTCGCATTGCTCTAATCGATTATAGTTGTGAGGAGCAATTTGAGACCATTTACTTGCGGCTCAAGTCACCCATAAAAGAAGGCAAGCACCGATTCGGTAGCTTATCCCCTGTCTTTCGCGTACTCGCGGCCGTGGCGCCGGGTGAACGATTGAAGACCGCCGGTCTCACTCGCAGGTGGGTGCCAGGGCGTGGGGCGGTTGGCAAGCCACAGGAGTAGGACAATGTCGAAGGATTCGGGTAAGGGCGATAATCACGGCGGCGGACCGGGCAAGATCGAGATCACGGTGGTGGTGAACGGCCAGCCCACGCAGGTCGAAGCCAATCCCAACCAGCCGCTTCACGTCATTCGTACCAAAGCCCTTGAGAACACGCAGAATGTCGCCCAACCAGCCGAGAATTGGGAATTCAAGGATGAGGCCGGCAACTTGCTCGACGTCGACAAGAAGCTTGGCGATTTCGGTTTCCCGAATACTGTGACCCTGTTCCTCAGCCTGAAGGCGGGCGTCGCAGGTGCCTAAACCCCAAAGTGTGGATCCGGAGGTCTCCCGAGCGAAGTTTGATCGGGAGATCGGCCGGTTCCGGCCATATGCTGATGTCTATCGGGCTCAGGGCTGCTTCTTGATCGAGGCGACTTTTCCGCGCGCTTTCTTCATTTTCGCCAGCCCCAAGTTAAAGCCACGGGTGGTCAGCGCAGCGAGCGAGGTCGACTTCACCGACTACGACTTAAGACCACCGTCCGTGGTCTTCGTCGATCCGTTTACGCGTGATCCGATTGCCCGGAAAGATCTATACCTGAAAATGCTTAGACGTCCGCCGCTGCCCGGAACGCCGCCGGAGATGATAGGAGCTCTCATCCAGCAGAACGCCGTGCCGCTGACGGACTTCATCCAGGCCAACAGTCCCGAGGACGAACCATTCCTGTGCATGGCGGGCGTCCGGGAATACCACGACAATCCAGCCCATTCAGGTGATCCATGGCTACTTCATCGGGGTTCTGGCGAAGGCTGTTTGGCCTTCATCCTGGACAAGATCATCAAGTACGGAATCGTTCCTATAGAGCAGTTGCAGATTCAACTCCAACCGACAATCGTAGGAATGGTGGTATCCCCTCAGGCGATACAAGAATGACTGGTTTGAGAGATGTAACGATCGTGACTCTCCCGCGCGGCTGCATCTCGACCACGCATGGGCATCTGCGCTCAGTTGGTCGCGAGGGCAATGAGGGGATGGCACTTTGGGTCGGCGTTCAGGAAGACCGGCACTTTGCCGTAACAGAGACGGTTATCCCGGCGCAGCGTCACATTCGAACAAACGATGGCGTTTGCGTGATCGTTGCGGCCGAAGAACTGCACCGGCTCAATGTCTGGCTCTACAAAAGCGGCCTGAAACTCTTGGCCCAGATTCACAGCCATCCGGGCCGCGCCTACCATTCGACGACGGACGACGCTTATGCGGTTGCTACCACGGTTGGGTGTCTGTCGCTGGTGGTGCCGAATTTCGCCCGCGAGCCTTTCGATTTTGCTCGGGTCGCCGCCTATCGGCTTGACGAAAAGGCCAAATGGAATGCGCTCCCTCCCGCGGCACTGTCGCGAATGATCATGATATCGAGTTGAACAATGGCATTCGCTAACTTCATCGATCGCGCCGCCACGGCGGCATCTCAGGTCCTGGCCGATTTTCATCTGGGAGACTTCAAAGCAGCTCTTGAAAAGCAGGTCGTGGCAGTCGCCTTCGACCATCAGGCCGCTTCCTGCGCCGAAGGCCAGGCGACATTAGATCTTGCGGTGAGATTGCTCGCTAGGCTCTACCCGGTTCTGGCGATACTCCCGCTGGACAGCGCGGCGAGCTCTCAAGCCCAAGCGCTGGAGCGCTTGGCAAAGTCGATCAATCCAAAAGTCGGCATCCGGCGTTCCGGCAAGTCTGCCACCGTCTGCGTCGTTGCAGGGGTAACGCGCCCATCACTCCGGTGCCCGATCTTTTTCGTGGGATCGGACGGTTGGGCGGCAAAGCTGTCGCGTACGGACCCGGTGGGCTCTGGCCCAAGTCTGCTGCCTTATGGAGCTGGCGCCGCCAGTTGCTTCGGCGCCGCCAACGTCTTTCGAACTATCTTCGCCGCCCAGTTGACCGGCGCCGAGTTGGACGAAACCATCGACCTCTCGCTATGCAGCTACGACAAGACCAAAGCCGGGGAGGCTGGCCCGATCGACTTTCCAGTCGACCTTGGCGAAACCCACCTCGTTGGGCTCGGTGCGATAGGCCATGGCTCGCTTTGGGCGCTAGCGAGACAACCCGATCTCAAGGGTCGTCTGCATGTAATCGATCACGAAGCGATCGAACTCTCAAACCTGCAGCGCTACGCATTGGCCGGCCAGGCGGAGATTGGTATGTCCAAGGCGGTTCTTGCAGCCACCGCCCTTAGATCGACTGCCCTTGAGGTCGAGGCGCACCCTCTGACGTGGGCAGAATATGTTGCGCGCCGGGGCAATTGGGTCTTCGACCAAGTGGGTGTGGCGCTTGACACCGCCGCCGACCGTCTGGCTGTCCAAGGTGCACTGCCGCGATGGATCGCAAACGCTTGGACGCAGGAGCACGATCTCGGTATCTCCCGGCATGGTTTCGATGACGGCCAGGCTTGCCTTTGTTGCATGTACCTGCCATCCGGAAAATCCAAGGACGAGCACCAGCTGATTGCCGAGGAACTCGGAATACCGGAAGCACACGAGCAGGTGAAAACGCTCCTGCAGACCAATGCCGGAGTTCCCAACGACTTTGTAGTTCGCGTGGCTACAGCGATGGCTGTGCCGTTTGAACCGCTAGCCCCGTTTGTCGGCCAGCCCCTGCGCTCCTTTTATCAGCAGGCTATCTGCGGCGGTCTGGTGTTCCAGCTTAGCGAAGGAAGTCGCCGCGTTCGAACTGTCGTTCCGATGGCCTTTCAGTCGGTGCTTGCCGGGATTATGCTTGCCGCGGATTTGGTCAAACATAGTGCGGGGTTTCCCATGAGCCCGACGACGAGCACTCGGGTGAATCTTCTGCGCCCCCTTGGCTCTCACTTGCACGATCCGAAGGCCAAGGACTCCAGCGGCCGCTGCATCTGTAGCGACGACGATTTCATTGCCGCTTACAGGCGCAAATACGGCGAGCCCGTTGATCAGGTAAGCGATGTCTCGGCCGCCTAAGCAGACGCGCACCTCTCCGTGGACGCAGGGGGCGCGGCTTGTGGGCGTGACCATGGGCGCCATTATGACACGCTTGGCCCGCTCCTTTGCCCGCCTATCGTCCTCCGCGCATGATCCCTGACACCTCCTTGCCGACGTGATGATCCAGCACCAGCCGCCATGGCACCAGAGGCTGGTCAAACCTCCGTTGTTGGCCGGTTTGGACAGTGCTGCATCAGGTCTCGACCGACGTCTCGACAGTCAGGGCTGCTTCGACGGGTGTGAAGATGTCAACATCGACCCCAGGCGCCCGAATCGTCACAATCAGGGCGTACCGAGCCAGAGCGTCGACGCGTTCCAGGTAAGGCTTCTCCTTCCACCAGCCCCCGACCGGGAACACGCCGATCGCGTCACGCTCGGCGAGATCGGCGGCGCTGCCCGACCAGAAATCGGCGTGCAACGAGCCGCGATCGCGGAAGGTGCCGAGCAGCCACTCTTCTCCGCCTCCAGCAGGCGCCCCTTCCTCCTCGTCCCGAGCGGCCTGATTGATGCGGGCTCGGAATTCGTCGACTGTCTCGGTCGCTGACTTTACTCTGAACCGAAGACCATGGGACGCGTAACGATGCCGGCGGGTCCATCCGCGTTCACCGGGGTTGGGTTCGATGAAATAGGACAGCGTGACGCGGAGCTCGACCTGGGCAGCGCCGAGCGCCGCGAGCTGCTCCTTCGGCCAAGGCAGGCGATGCAGCTTCATGTCACGCGTTTTGGCAGCCGCGCCGCCCTCGCGCTGGAAAGGCTGAAGCTCATCTTCAACGATAAGCGTGAGGTCGTTCACCGTTGACAGAAGCGCGCGCCCAAGATCTGGCACGCCATAACCATAGCGCCGCACGAGCGCCTGGATCTCGCCCTTCGCTCCGTTGCACGCATCGATGCGTGCGCGCATCGCCGGAGTCCATTCGGCCGAGTGGACGATCAGGGCGCGAACCGTTTCAGGCCACAGCTCGGGGCGCGCTGATAGAATTAGTCCCGCCATCCGTGCGGCATGGGCCGTTGCCGCGCTCGTATCTCCGAGGGTGGTGAAGTGGCGCAGTTCGGGTCGATAGAAAGTGGTCAATATCTGCAGATCGTCGATCGGCTCGCCAGGCAACACACCGTCATGGGCGAGATTGCCGCCTTCGAAGACGACCTCGGGCTTCACCGGCCACTGCCTGTCCCAAACGACCGAAGTGCGACTGCGCGGCGAGAGCTCGCCGACCGGCGCGATCGGAGCGTAGCCCGCAAAGTCGGTGTCAATGATATCGACCTTTTCTGTGAAAGCGCCGACCGTCAGCGCATTCCAGGCCTGAGAAGGATCATCGACTGCTTCCAGATCGTTGCGCGTCAAATGCTCGGCCGGCATGAGGTCATCGCCGATGTTGCCGGCAGAGAGAACGATCAAGCGTCGCTGTTCCTCTTCGAAACAGAGTTGGTCGATAGCGGCAGACCACGATGTGGGCCTTCCACGCGCCGGACTGGCGCTTGTCACAGCCATTGCGATCGCGCGGCGGCGCTCCGGCGCCTGCACCTCGGCGCGGGCGATCGCTTCCGCGGTGATCGCGCCATAGAGTTCTGGATCGTTTGCCTCGTCTTCTGGCGGAAGGATACGAACACTCTCCAGCCGAAAGGGCAATGGAACTGGATCGCCTCCGACCAGGAGCGGGACCAGATCACCGTACAGGCCGACACCTGCCATTCGCGTCCCGTGGCCGCTCCACGCAGGTGTGTCGTCGCTGCCCCATGCCGGTTTGACGGTGTGCCAGTCTTCAACGGCAAGTGCGGGTTCGATCAACGGGTGGGTGCGACGCACGCCGCTGTCGAGAATGCAGACCGCAATATCGGTTGAGGCGGTCTGACGCGCCCGAGAAGCTCGTCGCTCCAGTCCCTTTGCTCCGCGCCGCCAAGGCCCATGAAGAAGGACGGCGTATCCTTCGCGCGCCGCAGCTCGGCGACGACATCGCTGTGCGCAATCATGCGGTCGAGCATTGCCGTGCTGGCGAGTGCCAGCATGACCACCCGCTCCGGAAACCTGACCGCATGCGTGCGCAAAGTGATGTTCAGGGCTTCGGCAATGTGCTCGAAGTTCTCGCGGGACCGTCGCGCAGCCAGACTTCCCACCACACCTGCTCGTCAGCGGCCCGGGGGAAGAGGTCGTCGTGGTCGGTAAACAACGATCGTGCAGTCGCCAGCCTGACTGTCTCCATGCGGGAGACGAGCGGCTCGTTGCGCGGTCTGCCGCGGTCAGTGTCAACGTCTCGATACGCCTCGACTTTCCGCAAATAATAGGCTTGCGCGCTTTGCGGCAGGAACACCGACGCTGTGATGGGAGCACCGGGTTGAGTTGGCTCATGGACGGCGACCAGCTCCATGTGCTGGCGACGATCGGCCAACTGGTCGAGGGCCGCCCGTCCGGACATGGGCAGATCGATCTCGAGATAAAAGCCAGGCGTGCCGACCGACAGCTGGGGGTCACGCGCCGCAATCTGCTGGCGTGCACTTTCGACCGCTTGTTCGATGGATTGCGTCAAGGCCGCAGCATGCGACGCCCGATCACGCGCCGGCAGCGGCGGTGCATGTATAAGTTGGTTGGGCCGCCGATAGGCTTCCCGAATGCCGTTGTTGCGAAGGTGGATATGGGCGCGGTCGCGCGGAAAATCGTCTGCCATTATGATCTGTGCTGTCGCTACTCAGACAGCGAAGCCTGCCGGCGTTCCTTCAGAGCGTCGATGAGCGCTTCCGAGGTGATCCGCCCCCCCGCAATATGATGGTTTTTGCAGCGTCGTCGGCCGCGCGGGTGATCTCGGCCTGCGACAGTCTCTCTGCCTGAGAGATCGCCTCGTTCCAGGCAAGCCCTCTGGTGTCGAAGCGGTCGAGTCGAGCCCGAAGCAGCGCCTCGATAATCGGCCGATCGGGCACGGCGTATTCGATGACATCGTCGAAACGGCGGAACAAAGCTCTGTCGAGCAGCTCGGGATGATTTGTTGCAGCAATAATCAGGCTGTGGCTGTCGTCTTGCTCGAGAAACTGCAGAAACGAATTCAGCACGCGCCGAATCTCGCCAACATCCTGGCGTTCGCCTCGACGCGCGCCGATGGCATCGAATTCGTCAAAGAAGTAGACGCCCCGCGTCGCCTGCATTGCATCAAAAACAAGCCGCAGCTTTCCGGCAGTCTCTCCCATGAACTTGGTGATCAAACCATCGAGGACGATCGTGAAAAGGGGCAGATGAAGCTCCCCGGCCAATGCCGATGCGGTCATCGTCTTGCCTGATCCTGGCGGGCCGACCAGAAGCAGTTTGCGACGGGGAACAAGCCCGTGCTCGCGCAAGCTTGCTTGTTGGCGCTGCCTCTCCCAGCACGCGGTGCAGGCGCGAGCGCAGACTGTCCGGCAAAATCATGTCGGTCAGTCGCAGGTCCGGATAGCGCACATGCAGGAGCCCTGCGAGCTCGCCCTTTGGCTGAAAAAGGGGAACCGGCCGACTGCTCTTGGCAATCCGGGCGTCCCTGCTCTTGGCTGCGTCGACCAGATCCTTGAGCTCCTGAGCAAGCTTGCCATGGCCTTGACGTGCCTCATGCGCAGCAAGCTGCATCGCGATAGAGAGGAAACGATCCTCGTCGCCGGCAATGTGGCTTTTAAGCAGCGTCACGATATGGCGGGCCGTGGTCATGGCTCTCTTCTGGGGTATCCGTTTACTTGGCGAAGCGCATGCAACCTAAACGCTTTCAACGGCGATTTGTATCGCGCAATGGTGTTTTTTCTCTTGTCGATGTTCGCCCGTGGCAACTTCAGCGGTGAACTGTTGCGCCGCGGTCATAGGCCAGCCGGAATAACGCCGGCCAGCAGACAACAGTCCGCATCTTCGAGCGCTCGAAGTCTGGCCACTCACGCAGCGTGTCGGGTCCGAACGCTCCAAAGCCGCCCCGCCTGGCAGGTCCATGCGACCGATTGCGGGCGTGCGGCCATAAGGTCTACGCGGGCTCGCATGGCTGCCCGCGCCGCTGGCTAAAAAAGCTGTACACCATCTCACGAAACACCAGGTCCGCTCCTTTGCCGGCCGACGGTCCATGAAATCCCCTCCCCACTCACGACACCGGAGACCTCCTTGCCCACATGGCGCTCAAGCACCGGCCGCCATGGCACCAGCGTGAACTCGCGCGACTTCTCAACGACGGCATATTTTCCGCTGGCAAGCTCGACGGAGCGGCGGAGCGTACCCTCTACTCGTCCTCCGGATCGCGCTTCGGCATAGGGCAGGCCAAGTTCCTCCGACAGTTGGCCAGCAACACGGTTCAGTTCTCGCTGGCGCAGGATCGAAAGCATGTTGGCTCGATAGACGATCCGATCCTGTTCTTCATGCGCGTGGCCTTGCGCGATCAGCCACTCCCGCCGGCGAGCTTGCGCCTCTCTCACGTCGCAGCCGAAGCCGGATCCGTGCAAAGGCTCGGGTCTATCGGCAACCAGCTCCCGGTCGAGCCAGGTGGCGCCGTTGAAGCTGACCTGTCGCTCCAGCGCCATTGAGGAGAGCTTGTCGACAACGAAAGGCTCGGCCCTGGCCCGCTGGCCCTCATAATTCGCGACGCGATCGAGATGGTCCGGCGCGATGAGCCAGGTGCCGTTCGGCTCTCGCTCAACGCCGCCGGTCGCGCGGCGGATCGCCTCCAGCCGCCGCACATGCGTTCGCGCAAAGCTCTCGGTGGCGGATGGGTCATGCTTCAGGTGGATATCGACGTCGTAACGGCCGCCATTCGCGGCGGCGATTTCGGCGATGGTACGATCGACCCGCCTCGGCTCGGTGTTCCTTGGCGCGACACGCACGATGCAGCCATTAGGCATCGTTTCCATCGCCTCGCCTCTACCGATGTCGATCCAATGGCTCTTACCGTCGACGGCGTCGACGATCATGTAGTAGCGGTCATTGATCTCGTCGGCCAGTCCACGCGCGACAACGCGACCGACGAGAGACTGGACGGGCTCGCCGGCTCGATCGTGGATCACCCAGTCGGCGGCACTGCGTGCAAGCCCCTTGCCGGCCAGTTCGCGGTGGATGGTCTTGATGATGTCGCCGCGTTCGCCGGTGCGGCGCAGCGTGGCTTCGAGCTCATCGTCGAGGCGCCAGGAGCCAGCGCCGACCTCCGCGGCCAGACCCATCCGCTCGAGCTTGCGCAGCCGTCCCTGGTGCAGCGTCTGGCGAATGGCGTCGGGACCGCCCGGCGAGACCAGCCCGTCATCATCACGCATGCTGAGCAGCCGACGGTCGATGCTGGTGAAGCGTTCCTGCTCCATTTCCCGGCGCAGGCGAAGCTCAATCTCGCGGTCGGTTCGCGGACCGAGATCGAGGCTGACCAGCTCGGCCGCCCGCTCGCGGATGCCAGATGAGATATATTCGCGCGCGATGACCAGGTTCTCGCCACGGTCGTCCCTGCCTCGGACGATGATGTGGCTGTGCGGGTGGCCGGTGTTGAAATGATCAACCGCGACCCAGTCGAGCTTCGTGCCGAGGTCTTCCTGCATCTGCGCCATGAGCCGCCGCGTCAGCGCCTTCAGGTCTTCATACTCGATGCCGTCTTCGGCAGCGACGATGAAGCGGAATTGGTGGCGGTCGCCGTCCGCGCGATCGATGAACGCCTTGCCGTCGACGCGGTCGCTGTCGGCGCCGTAGAGCTCGCCAGGCGCACCTTCTCGGGTGACGCCGTCGCGCTGAAGATAGCGTAGATGGGCACGCGCCCCGTCCGCGCCCTTGCCGGCGAGCTTGACGATCCGCGCCTTGACGATCACCCGGCGCTGGCGGAAGGCGGCATACCGGTCGCGCGATTTCAGCAGCGCCGCAGCCGCCCCGCCGCGCCCTGTCCGGCTGCCCGTGAAGCGACCGCCGGGCTGGGGCTGGCCGCCGGCTCGGTTGACGGCTGCCCGGACTTGACCGGCATAGCGTTTGCCTGCCTTCGAGCCGCGCGACCCGATTTTGCCGAGCTTCGGCCTGAACTCGTCATCCTTCATGCGAGCCTCCCAGACATATCAAGCAAAATCAGACACTTACACGTCCAACCCTCTTGGCACCGGCGGCAGCCTCCTGGAAAAACGATGTGCAGACAAAGATTTAACCGCCTCCTGGAGGCGGTACCTTTATCTTGCCTTACGCGCCCAGCCCCGCCAGACGCGCCCCCGTCCGCCCATGGCTAACGCACCGGCTCCTTCGGCTGCGCGCCGTCCTTGCCGAGCGGCACGAAGAGATCGCCGTTTCGCACGCCTGAGTGAACACCGTCATGAATGAAGAACAGCGACCGTCCGAGAGGAGCGATTTGCGCCTTTGGAGCGACAGATTGGCTTTCGAACGCCTCGATGTCGGCCGCCGAAACTCCGGCCGCCTTGAGTTGGTCGAGGTACTCGACGGTCTCTTCTGGCAGCGGTTTGCCACGCTTCAAATGCTCGTCGTAGCGCTCGGGACCGGCATTGTAGGCGCCAAACAGGCCAGGAAATCCGAAGCGGTCATACATGGCGCTGAGATAGGCCGTGCCGGCCAGGATATTGTCGCGCGGATCGTGGGGGTTAGGCCCAAGGCCGTGTTCGACCCGCATCTCCTCATAGGTGCCGGGCATCACCTGCATGAGGCCCATGGCGCCAGCGGGGGAGGTGATGGGGCGGCCGCCGCGCATTGTCTTGCCGCCGCTTTCGGCAGCCATGACGGCATAGATCCAGGCTTGGGGAATATGGAAGCGCCGGCTTGCTTCCGATACCAACGTCTGCCACTTTCGCAGCTGCGGACTTTGGGAGATGGCGACCGGCTCAGCGCCGGTCGAGGCGGAACAGGCGCATGGCGCAATGGCGATCATGCCCAACAAGAGGAGGGTCACTCGGTCCATAGCGGTACGAGCCTCCCGATGACATTTTGAGTGGGAACAGGCCCGAAATAGCGGCTGTCGAAGGAGCGGTTTTTGTCGCTGCCGAGCAGGAAAACCTCGTTATCCCCGAGCGCTCGGCAGCCGTTCCACCATGGCAAAGGTCGGCCTTCGGCGTCGATTTTGAGCCGGCGCGCGACGATGTCGCCGCCGATGATGATGGCGTCATTGAAGGCGCAGACATTATCGTCCGGCAGCGCTGCAAGACGTTTTGCCAGCGGCACATTGCGAGGCAGATAGCTGCGCTCGGCGGCGAGATACGCCGCGTATTCAGGCGGGCGCACGAGCACGAGATCGCCACGCGCCAGCGCTCCCGCAGCGATGCGGTAAAGGCCGATCGGCGCGCTGGCCGAGGCGTTCCAGACCAGCCAAGGGGTGGGCTTTCCCAGCGCCGTGAAGCCCAAAAGACCGAGACCGGCCGCGGCCAAGGCGACCGTCTTACGGGCTCGAACACGCCTCAGGCGGCTGCCGATCAGATGGATGGAAGGGCGCCGCCTCATGAACGGCCTCCCGTGCCGCCCTGGCCGGAACCGGCCTTGCCATCGCCGGCGGTGGAGTGCTGCGGGTGTCCTTTCGACCAATGGTCGAGTTCGTCGATGTGATAGCGGACATAGCGGCCGTGCTTGCGGAATTTCGGGCCGCCGCCCTTGAGCCGCATCTTTTCGAGCGTGCGCTGGGAGAGCCCGATATAGAAGGCGGCTTGGGCTGTGCTGAGAAACGGGCTGCCCTTTTTCGCGCGGGCCGCGCGTTCGTTTTCGTCGTCCATGATGATCCTCGTTTCGCTTCGGACAAGCGAGGGCGAGGATGGGCGAGGGAGATCGTCTCGGGGACGGGCGAAGAGTCGGGGGAGAGTTTTCGCCGCCCTTTAGGGCGGACGGGGTTTGGGTGGAACTCCTGGGAATGAGCCCCGCGCCGGGGCTGCGGCGCGAGGCTCTATCTCGGCCGGTCAGTCGGCCGGGTTCCAGATGATGGCGTAGGTGTCGTGATCGTCCTGGCCGGCGGCGCGGCCGAGATTGGCGTAGAGCTTGCGCGGTCCGAACTCCGGCGCTGCAATCGACAGGCTCACATAATCCTTGCCGGAAGTCTCGCCGGTGCGGATCCAGCCGGCGCCAACTTCGACTCCTTGCGTAAGCACCCGGAAGTCGGGATGGTTGTCGGCGCTCTTGGCCTGGTTGGGGACGATATCGATGTCGGCGCGGACGCTGAGCGTCTTGAGCTGGCCCTTGTAGGCGCCGTTTTCCTGCTTGTTGACGTAACCGATCGCGGTCATTTCGAAGTCTCCTTTTGTGGTTTCGCCGGGGACCATCCCCTGCGATGGCGCACCGTAATGGGCGCGTCAGGACCGCCTGAATCCGACAGGGCCGCAGCGACAGCGAAGGATCCGAGCGGGCAGCTTTTTTGTGAGCGAAGCGGCGCGAGGAAGCCGCCGCAGGCGGCGGGGAAAAAAGCTGATGGCGAGGGTTTCGGGCGGCCGGACCCGCCCATAGGTCGACAAGCCAGCCGCAGGGATGGTCCTTGGAGAGAGCATGGAGACCGCTCGCCAAGTGCGGTCTTTCAGCCAAGCAGGACGCCGGGATGAAACGGCCTGCAAAGATGCTGCGCCCTTATGCCGGATCGAGATCGTGCCAGCGGGTCGGGCGCCAGAGCAGACATCCGGCATGGTGCGATCTATGAAAGCAGGGCTCGCCAGCGGGAATTTGATACGCGAAGGGGCCAAAGCAAGGCTGGATGAGAAGCCGGTGCTACCTGCAGGTCCAGTGTCATGTGGCGGCGCTCGGGAAACCGCTACGCAACGTGACGCGCTCTTATGAGGCGAACAGACCGGCCCCAAAACCGATCGACCGGTGGTCGGCGCGAAACGCGTCATGCCTGTCCGAAAGCTGACAGTGGCAGAAGACGCATGTCGGGTTCCGCACAATTGACCATGCTGGATTTGTGAGGTTTTCAGGGAGAGCCATGCGTTCACTACCCAGTGAGCTTTGGCACGGCATTTGCACTTGAGATGTGGCAACACGGATCGAAGGTTGACTGCATGCACAAGCGCGAGATGAGCAATGCTCTCCTTTCCTGGAGGCTTGGCAGCAGATTCGATTGTGACGTTGCGAGGAGCTTCAGCCGCTCGCGGCGGAAGTGATCTCAAATCTGAAGGCACCGTTGGGGCCGCAGCCATCAAACACATCTTTCTCTTTTTCGCAGCTCGTCATCAACGCGATGCGGACTTCTTCGCGTCGACGGCGGCCGAAGGTGGAGAAGGGCTCGACTTGCAAAAAGGAGTTGTCAATGACGTCTTACGTTCGCACCAACAGCCCGGCGCAGGTGCGCTCACTGTCCACCTTTGGCAAGCATCTGCAAAGGAGCGTGCTGACGGCGACGCTGCTTGCCGCGGCTTCGACGGGAAGTGAAGCGCAGCCCTATGTTCGTGCTGACGGCAGCACGACTGACGACTTGGAAGCGGCGCGCGCAAGTTGGCGTCATGACGCCGAATTCAATGGAAATGTGGGGCTCGCAGCCATCAACGCGGATGCGCGTATGCGTTGGGTTCCACCGGGGAGGGGGCCAGAGCTCCTCGCCTGCCCTCGTCCGTCTTGACGAGTGCCCGCTTACAGCCTACCTCACTATCGCGTTAGCACTCGTCCATCGCGAGTGCTAACAAAAACCCCTCAACATCCGCACCAGGGAAAAATCCGAAAATGGCAAAGTCGAAGTTCCGCCCGCTGCATGACCGCGTGGTCGTTCGCCGGGTCGAATCCGAATCCAAGACCGCTGGCGGGATCATCATCCCGGATACGGCAAAGGAAAAGCCGCAGGAAGGCGAGATCATCGCCGTTGGTTCCGGCGCCCGTGACGAAGCCGGCAAGCTCGTCCCACTGGACGTCAAGGCCGGCGATCGCATCCTGTTCGGCAAGTGGTCGGGCACCGAAGTCAAGCTCAATGGCGAAGACCTTCTGATCATGAAGGAATCCGACATCATGGGCATCATCGGCTCATATCAGGCCCTTTCGTCAACTGAATTCCCGGGCTCGATTGAAGCCCCTGCCAGGAGCTAAAAATGGCTGCCAAAGACGTAAAATTCTCCCGTGATGCCCGCGAGCGCATGCTGCGCGGCGTCAACATCCTCGCCGACGCGGTGAAGGTCACGCTCGGCCCCAAGGGCCGCAACGTCGTCATCGACAAGTCGTTCGGCGCCCCGCGCATCAGCAAGGACGGCGTCACCGTCGCCAAGGAAATCGAGCTTGAGGACAAGTTCGAGAACATGGGCGCGCAGATGGTCCGCGAAGTTGCTTCGAAGACCAACGACATCGCCGGCGACGGCACCACGACCGCGACCGTTCTGGCGCAGTCGATCGTCCAGGAAGGCCACAAGGCGGTTGCCGCCGGCATGAACCCGATGGACCTGAAGCGCGGCATCGACCTCGCGGTAACCGACGTCGTTGCGACGCTGATCAAGAACGCCAAGAAGATCAAGACCTCCGAAGAGGTTGCCCAGGTCGGCACCATCGCCGGCAACGGCGATGCTTCGGTCGGCAAGATGATCGCCGAAGCAATGCAGAAGGTCGGCAACGAAGGCGTCATCACGGTTGAGGAAGCCAAGACCGCCGAGACCGAACTCGAAGTCGTCGAAGGCATGCAGTTCGACCGCGGCTACCTCTCGCCCTACTTCGTCACCAACGCCGACAAGATGGTTGCCGAGCTCGAGGACGTCTACATCCTCCTGCACGAGAAGAAGCTGTCCAACCTCCAGGCCATGCTGCCGGTTCTCGAAGCCGTCGTGCAGACCTCGAAGCCGCTGCTCATCATCTCGGAAGACGTCGAAGGCGAGGCTCTGGCCACGCTGGTCGTCAACAAGCTGCGTGGCGGCCTGAAGATCGCCGCCGTCAAGGCGCCGGGCTTCGGTGATCGCCGCAAGGCCATGCTGGAAGACATCGCCATCCTCACCGGTGGCCAGGTCATCTCGGAAGACCTCGGCATCAAGCTCGAGAATGTCGGCCTCAACATGCTCGGCCGCGCCAAGAAGGTGTCGATCTCCAAGGAGAACACCACCATCGTCGACGGCGCCGGCAAGAAGGCCGAGATCCAGGGCCGCGTTGCCCAGATCAAGCAGCAGATCGAAGAGACCACTTCGGACTACGACAAGGAGAAGCTGCAGGAACGTCTGGCCAAGCTCGCCGGCGGCGTTGCGGTGATCCGCGTCGGCGGTGCGACGGAAGTCGAAGTCAAGGAAAAGAAGGACCGCGTCGATGACGCCCTCAACGCGACCCGCGCGGCCGTCGAAGAAGGCATCGTTGCTGGTGGTGGCGTCGCGCTGCTGCGCGCTTCGGCCAACATCAAGGCCACCGGCGTCAATGCCGACCAGGCCGCCGGCATCAACATCGTTCGTCGTGCGCTGCAGGCTCCGGCCCGCCAGATCGCGGCCAACGCCGGTGCGGAAGCATCGATCGTTGCCGGCAAGATCCTTGAGAACAAGGGCGCGACCTTCGGCTACAACGCCCAGACCGGCGAATATGGCGACATGATCGCCATGGGCATCGTCGATCCGGTCAAGGTTGTCCGCACCGCTCTCCAGGACGCGGCCTCGGTGGCCGGCCTGCTGGTCACCACCGAAGCCATGATCGCGGAGGCTCCGAAGAAGGAGTCGGCTGGCGGCGGCGGCATGCCTGGCGGCATGGGTGGCGGCGGCATGGGCGGCATGGGCGGCATGGGCGGTATGGATTTCTAATCCAGCTCTGGCAGCTTTCGCAACGAGGGGCGGCAGCAATGCCGCCCTTTTTTTGCGAACCTCGATCCGATAAACGATCGGCGCCAACGCCGGCCATGTTAGCGCAACCTCAAAAGAACTGTCGAGTTGGTTGCGCGGCTTTTGCGTCATCAGAGGCGCAAGGCGGCCGCGTGTGATGATTGCGCGCTTCCATAGGCGGTTTCGGCATGTGCCTCGCCTTCGACATCGGCATTGCGGCCAAGCAGGAAATCGGCGGCTTTCGAGGCATGGCTTGCGGCGCGGAAGATGGCGCGGTTGTCCTCGCGCAAAACCGTCAGCCATGAGCCGATGTAGTCGGCATGGCGCACGGTCGGCTCGATGCCGAGACTGCTGCAGATGAAGGCTGATGCGATTTCGGCGACCAGTTCCTCGCGCGCATAGGTGTTGGACCCGAAGGAGCCGGACAGGTCGCGCGCGAGTCGCGTCGGGTGGCCGGTCCAGTGGCCAAGCTCGTGAAAGCAGGTCCGGTAATAGTCGATCTGGTGGAAGAAAGCCGGCTGCGGCGGCACCTGTATGGTGTCGCTGCCGGGCATGTAGAAGGCGCGCTCGCCGCCGATGCGAAAATCAGCGCCGGTTGCATGAATGAGCGCCTCGGCCTGCGGGACCATCTCGCGCTCAGGCAGAGGCTCGCCGGCGGCATAAAGATGTTCGGGCAGATTATCGCACTGCGCGACATTGAAGACGGTAAAGCGCTTCAGGAAGGGCACCGCCTGCGGTTCGTCGCCATCGGTGTCGGCGCGTTGCTTTTCGTTCTTGGGAACAAAGCGGTCAGCGTGAACGATGGTGGTGCCGTGCTCACCCTTCCTGACATTGCCACCTAGGGAAAGCGCCTGCCGGAAGGTGAGCCAGTTCTGGCTGGGGAAACCGCGATCGATGACCCCGCCCCACAGGATCAGGATATTGATGCCGGAATATCGGCGCTGGGTGGCCGCATTCCGCGGCAGGCCGAGGCCTGTCCTTGCCCTGCCCCACGGCTTGACCCATGGCACGGTGCCGCGCTCCAGTTCGGCAATGATGCGGTCGGTGATTTCCTGATAAAGGCTGGCGCCGGTGCGCCCGCCACTCTCTGCGCCAGCCTGTCGGCTGCCGCAACGTTTGTTGTTTGCACGCATCGTGATGTCCTCCGCTCTTCAATCGCGCCCTCCCCGGAAGCGGGGTGGGCGGCGAAAGCGACCGGAAAGGCCCGACGTCGGAGGCGGACTGCATCCGCAGGACCGGAACGGAGTGGAGGACCCGAAGCGAAAGCGAAGGGTTGCGGGACGCCGCGGCGGGCCTAGAAGGGAGTGCTGCCCGCCCTGCGCCACCGGGGAAGGCCACGATAAAAACGACGCCGGCCGACAGGCCGGCGACCGTCAGCAGCCGAAGGCTGCCCCGCGCCAGGGGGCGAAGCCGCAGGGCCAAGACCGCCTGAGCCTGGCGAAGATAAGCGGGCTCGGTTCACGAGCACCCGGCCAGCGCCTTCAGGCGCGGGCGCTCAGGATTGTTGTTGGCGCCCACGGCAGCTGGATGACCGCAACAAGATGCCGAGGAGCAACAGCAAAGCCAGCTGCCACAAACGGCACGCTCCGGCAACAACAGCGTGGCCGATCTACAGATGCTGCCCCGCACGAGAGCCTGCACGCTTTGAGCGCGCATCGGCGAGCAAGCGTTGCAAGCTGGCCATGTCGACCAGGTGGGCGATCACTATATCGCCGACCACCAACGCGGGCGTACGGTCGATGTGCAGACCTTTCGCGAGTGCGCGGACGCGCGCAAGTTCATCTGCGATGGCCGGATCTTGCATTCCCGCTTGAGCTGCTCCACGTCAAGGCCCACACGCGCTGCGATCTTGAGAGTGATCCTTTCAATGATCCAACTGGGGGAAGTCATAAGGGCGCGGTGGAATTCGTCGAACTTTCCCTGTTTTCTCGAGGCGAGTGCGATTGGGAATCCGGTCCCAGGACCGGGAACCGTCTGATCACAAGCTTCAGATTGGGATCATTCTTGAAGGCTTTTTGGTAGTTGAGATCTGCCAGTCTGCAATGCGGACAGTTGTGGTAGTCATTGAATATGACCAGAACGGCATCGCCTTGCGGGTTGCCGGCGATTGGCGAAGGGGGTCGTTGTCGAATGCGCCGCTCCACTTTTGCCTGTCGATCGACCACGCCTGCCGGTGCAGGTTCGCGCTATATTGGCTCGCCAGCACGGCGAGGAGTAAAAGAAGAGCTGCGACAGTGATGGCAGTCGGCTTAGACATGAGTCTCCAATCCATGGACGGCGTGGCAGCAACGGCCCGCCTTTTGGTGTAAAATGCTTTTGATCGAGCCCCGCACTTGCCACAGGGCGCAGTCGCGAGGGCGCACAGCTATAGATGCCGGTGCGCTCTGGCGGTTTCTGGAAAGATGGCCTTGCGCCATCGGGCCCACCCCACCCAGCTGAGCGTCGTTCGCGCGGGCCGGGCAACCGCGACCGCCATTCACCACGCCGGGCGACTGACCGTCCGCCCGGCAGAGCGCTGAAGGGTCCCCGGACCTTCCGGGTTGCCGGCGATTTGGCGAAGCGGGGTCGTTGACGAGTGCGCCGCTCCACTTTTGACTGTCCATTGGCACGACTGCATGGGCGGGGGCGGCCTTTCCCGCGGCGGGTGCGCGCTATTATGGCTCGCCAGCACGGAAAGCAGCACGGCGAGGAGAAAAAGGAGAACCGCGAGAGTGGTGGCCGTTGTCTTAGACATGAGGCTCCAATCCATGGACGGCGTGGCAGCAACGGCCCGCCTTTTCGGTGTAAAATGGGTCGCTTTTGATCGTGCCCCGCAGTTGCTACAGGCGCACAGGTGCGGGTGCGATCTGGCGGTTTCTCAAATACGGCTTTGCGCCATCGGGCCCACCCCAATAGCTGAGCGTCGTTCGCGCGGGGAACTGCGTTCACCACGCCGGGCGACTTGACCGTCCACCGCCAGAGCGCTGAACGGTCCGCTAGTGAGGCGCTCCCCGAATCGTCGTTTATCCCGCTCGCCCCAGACCGGGCGACAGCCAGCGTTGCCGCTACGCTGCGGAGAAATATCGTCAGCGCGTGGCATTCGGACATAAGCTGATCGACGCCAAGAATAAGACCCACGGAGGTGACCGGTGCGGCCGGAACAAGAAAGAGCGTTGCAGCCATTGTGACGAGGCCTGCACCGGTAATGCGGGTTGTTCCGTTCGAAGGGAACAATGCGACGAACAGCATGAGGATCCGGCAGCCGATCGGCAGATCAGTTTTCGTCGTCTGGGCGATGAAGAGGGCGGCGAGCATCATATTCGTGCCGTCCAGATTGAATGGAATGAGACCCACGACCGAATGCGTGGCGCCGGCCTTTTCCATCTTCTCCATGAGCGAGGGCAGCGCGGCCTCCGAGGAGGACGTTGCGAGCAGCAGCTCGTCCTTGATGTATCGGACGAGAGAGAAGATCGAGCGGCCGTTGTAGCGGCAGACCGCGCCGAACAGGACCGAGAAGAACAAGACTTGCAGGATGTCGCCTTCCGCGAAGGCACTGGCAATGGTTGATGGGATGATGTTCATCAGGAAGCTGGTCACGGACTGCTCGTGAGCCGTGGCCACATAGCCCTTAACGGCTTGGACATCGAGCGAGGCCGGATCGATGTTGAGGCCGGCGCCAGGCTGAACGATATTCGCGACAATCAGTCCGACAACGAGTGCAAGTGTCGAGAAGGTGAGGAAATAAACCATCGCCTTGGCGGCAACTCGGCCGACCTTCTGCAGATCGCTCATGCCGGCAATGCCGGTCGCTATTGTCAGGAAGATGACAGGTACGGTGATTATCTTGACGACATCGACGAAGGCATCGCCGAGCGGCTTCAGGCTCTGGCCGGTCTCCAAATGGAAATAGCCGATTGCAGCACCCAGGATTATGGCGGCAAGCATCTGCACGTAGGCCCGGGCAAAATGGCGCTTGCGGGCCGCTGCGTTCGCTATGGGGACTTGTGGAACCAACACCGTTTCTCTCCTTGACCGGATCGGGGTGGGGCTCCTCCTTCTCCCATGCAGTGCTCCGGTCGAACGCTGCGCCCACTTCGGCGCAAGCGATGTGCCAAATAGCAAAGAGGGGAAAACGCGCAGGACCTCTCACGCAGTGCTTGTTCGCTCTCCCGCACTCGCGCTGCGGTTGCCAGTCAACTATGGAAGGGTCCGTTCTTGGGAATTCCAAAGGTCGCTCTTTGCTTCGGCGCAGCTTGGCTGGCTGGAAGGTTCCCTGTTTGCCTTGGGGTCTGGGACCTGCGTCCAGATGGTCAACATTTTCCTGCGCGCCGCACGGGGCTCCAAAGATTCAATCGAGGACGGGCCCTCTTCGAAAACGGCGGCAGCGTTGGTCAAGCCCTTCCACCCTGCTGTCCCACCAAGGGTGTTCAGAAGCTCAGTTCACGATTAAGCGATGGATCAGCGTCATCTGGCGTTTGCGCCATCGCGGCGGCGTTGCAAGGGGTCTGCCAAGGATGAGCAAGCCGCGAGGCAGGGCCCGAGACCTAGACTCCATCCTCATCAACAGCGCTCGGCTCGCGTTAGGAATGTTCGAACCGCAGCACGATCAGGTGGCCACACCGTTGGTCGGAACCGGAACCCGACGAATGATCGTTCGTGACCGACATCTGTGAACAAGCAGTGTGTGTCATTGCAATCACCACCCATTGCGCGCAATTGCCCATATGGCCGTGAATGAACTGGATTTGGTGATTTTCCAGATGGCGGTGGAAAGCGTCCGCTTGCTCTCTTCAAGCTTTGATGAGAAGGCGGCTGAGATAGCCACGAGGAGCCGTGGTAGCCTTCTTTTCGACGTGCGGGTTGACGGTGACCTGGAGGTCCAGCGAGTCGCAGCCATTGGATA
Organism: Mesorhizobium sp. M00.F.Ca.ET.216.01.1.1; assembly: GCF_004010325.2. Lineage (GTDB taxonomy): Bacteria > Pseudomonadota > Alphaproteobacteria > Rhizobiales > Rhizobiaceae > Mesorhizobium. The sequence continues at coordinate 66,957 of NZ_SADR02000014.1, read as the reverse complement.
TCCAGGCGACAAGATCGGTGTGGTGGCATTGGACCGAGAGGGCCTTGTTAGCTGCTGTTGCCTTGTCAATGGCACCTTCTCACCTTTCATTGCACCATTGGAGAACTGGACCAGCATGCCCCTGTCCATGCAGGCCCAGATCGATGTCACAGGCTATGCGAGGCTCCTTCTGGCCGCCCTGCGAAATGCTGGACATATGCTGGGCAGGTAGCATCACCGATGATGTCTGTGATGAGATGGTGCAGACGGCTGGATGAGGCGATCGCTTGCCGGCAGCTTTGGCCGCCAAGCGATCGGTGAGTTCGCAATGCTGGACACGTCCTGTAGACTCTGCCAGTTAAGTTAGCGGACAACCATCTGACGAATGCCCGATCTGACAGTCTGGACGGCGCGGCATGCCCTCCTAGGAATGCAGCCGTGGTTCTACTCCCTCGGCTGTTTTTGCGTCGAAGGCGACGGGCACACCGTGAACGATGGACGTCGCCGCCACCAATTCCTCAACTCGCGATCGGTCGCTTTGCACGCCGGCATAAGCGTTCGAATGGCGCGGATCGCCTGGGCGGTGGAGAGGAACCGGGCCTTGCCTCTGGACAGAACATAGGCTTCGGCGGCTTTTTCACCCGCCTCCCTGAAACTCTGACTGACACGATCTAGGACGGGAGTTCGGCAGCCTTCAAGCCTATGTCCGATACCGGACAATCAGGCAGCGGTGGCCAGGCCGAAATAACGTTGCTCCTCCTCGCCGTAAGCGCCATGCGTGAGTTCCATCAATCCGACGCGGTCGATAATCGTGACCTCGCCGCGCTTGGCACGGACAAGTCCTCGATATTCAAGCATTTGCAGGGCCGTGGTGACCCCGGGACGGCGGGCGCCGAGCATGGTCGCCAGAAATTCATGCGTCAGGTAGATCTTGTCTCCGTCAGAGCGGTCATGGATCATCAGCAACCAGCGGGCCAGCCGTTCCTCGATTTTGGAGTGGCCATTGACCAGTGCCGTCCGGGACGACTGGACAAGGAACGCGTGGGCATAGTCCAGCACTGACGTGCGCAGCGACGGGCTTTCCGCAACCGCAGGACGAATGATTTCAACCGGCAGGCGCCAGCCATTGCCTGCGACCTGGATATAGGTCTCGTTGGAAGAGCTGTCCTGTCCGAGAATGAGAGCAATTCCTGTCATCCCGTCATATCCGATAATGCCGACTTCACATTGCCGTCCGCCGGTCATGGTGGCGACCACCGAGGCGATGCCCCTCTCGGGAAAATATCCATTCCTGATCGGCTGATGCGCGATCTCCAACTGAGCCTTGATGTCCAGTTCGACGCGATGCAGCGATGGTCGCAACAGCGCGAAGTCCTCCGGCGAAAGGGATTTCAGCACCCGGTTGCGAAAAAGGGATTCGGGCAAGGCTCTCTCTCATGCGGGCAAGAGCGCGTACCTCTTACTGTCGGCTGCATCCGAAGTAACTGACGGCCGATGCCAAGCATAGGCTTCGAAACGCGCGATTGCAAAGCCCTGTCGGGGCAGTGCAGCCATGCTAGAAGTCGCGCGGCCTTACGATAGGCGCGGATGACATGATTCCCTTCTGCGGCCACCAAGAACGGCTCGGGCACGCTTTAATCATTCATACACAAGCTCGCAGGAATGTAAGCGGCGGAACAGTCGGGTGATTCGTGCCGCCCTGCCCTTTCAGAAATCAAGTCATTGGACGTCAATTCGGGCTGGAACGCCTCGTCGCGGAACGGCACAGGAAACGCAGCCGGATCAGCAATGGTGGTTCACCTTATGTGCGGTCCGGATGTGCGGTCCGGCGGCTCATCGCCCAATGGCTTGTCGAGGGGAAGTGGAACTCGTCATGTCGCCGCGAACCGTCACCGCGCTAGCGCGGCGCTTTTGAAGACGCCGGTGTTTTCTTTGTGGAACTGAAACTGTGAGGTGATTGATGCATGACTCAAACATTTGCGTATTTCCGCTGCATCGGCGACGCACATTGGTCGAAAGTATCGCCCAGGCCCTCGAGACCAAGAACGGCGAGGCGGCGAGTGCGTTCTGGCGCTGTGCTGCCAAGAAAATGCTCATTCAATTGTCCGATGTAGGAATTGCGCCAGAGTTCGCTGCGCAGGAGGTTGGAAGGCTTCTTCATGCGGTCTTGGACGATATGGCCAACCGAACGGTAATGCACATAGCATAGGCTTGGGCGCTGTTGGATCGCGCGTCAGCTCGGGTCCTTATCGGGGGACTGCTCCGACTGGCCGACGGTCCGGCCAAACCGGCATACCGGCAAAGGTTTGAGGTTGGGATCGCTCACGGCGGCCGGTCCAATATTCCAAGGCGATCTCAGAAGCCACATTGGCTTCTTTCCAAGCGGACGGGCGCCACTTTGGCGTGCTCACGCTGGACTGCGGGTTGCGCCTACGGAAATCCGAAGTCCGGCCGCGCGAGTCGATCGACCGGAACAGTCGAATGCTCGTGGGGCCGGGTCCGCTCAGCTTGACGGCGGGCGGTGGCGGCCGTGAGCAGACTTAACCCAGGTCACGGCTGACCATCCGCAGGCGCTATGCCGATTGGACGAGAACTGGTTGCCACAACACCGGCCCGTTCAGGCGTCCCCTCCAGCGGATGCGCAAGAGACTGGCGTAGGAAATCTCGAGGAAGCCGGCGACTGCCTCGGTGTTGCCGACCTGCTGGGGCTGTCCGATACGTGACAACGGCCAGGTCGCGAGACGAAGGATCCTTTCGATGCGCGTATCTGTCACCGTTACGATCCCGGAGAGATTGTTGGCCAAGCCGAATTCGATGATGCCCGCGAAGAGCTCGTAGGTTGCTTGTGCCAGGCCGCCAGCAGCCTTCGGCGCTGTCGCAGGGAGATCGAGCGCGAAACGACTACTCTCCCAGATATCGGCACTCGCAGGGACCACCATCTCATCCAGCAGCGCCGGAAACGTATCGCGCAACATAGTCGGTCCGGTGGTCGGCAAAAGGCGGACGCAGCCGCAAGTTCGCCAATCGGACCCCTTGAGAAGTAGGTAGACGGGGTTCAGGCTGTCAAACGGGTCCGTTTCCATTTCGCCTTCGGTCTGCACTTCCCAATCGAGCCGCTTCTTGAAAACCCGATACCTAAGCCCGTGCATTTCCCTGAGTTCGCTCGCGAACTCGGCGTAGCAGTCGGGTGTTATCAGCTGCATCATTGTCGTCTCCGTGCGGGATGTGTCCACGCAATCGAAGGGCAAAGCCGTCATGAATGCAGCCTGTAGACCTTTACAGCTAGCCTTGGAGAGGATCAGGATCTCGCCCGAGCAGCCATCCGCACTATGGCCTGGTTGATGGTTCGCACGCCAAGCTTCGCCTTGGCGTTTTCCTGATGGAAGGTCACGGTGCGTTTCGAGACACCGAGAATCTGGCTGATATCCCAGGCCGACTTGCCGCACGCCGCCCATTTCAGGCACTCGAACTCCCGCGGGGTGAGCGTTATGCCATCTACCACGCAATCTTCGGCGAGCCTGCGCCGGGCATGGATATGAACGTTGATCGCAACCAACTGCATTGCTTTTTCGTAGCGCGTCAGCGACCTCAAAAGTGGCGGATGCGCCTCGTTGGAGGCGAAGGTCAGTGCGGCGAACCGGCCGCGATGATCATGCATCGACATGGTCAGTCCGCCGCGAATGCCGAACTCAGCTGCTTTTTCCAGGACTTCCTGCTGCGAGGTCGGCAAATAACGGTGATCGCGGTCCACACCCCAGTCGAAGGTATCCCAGCCTCGCAGTCCCCGCAGGATCACGGGATCCACGCTGTGGTAGCGCAGTTGCAGGTAATGTGATGTCCATGATGATGGATAATTCGAGATCAATCGCGGCGTGTCGCCGGAAGCGGATGGGTAGGTGAAATAAGCGAAGAACGGAAAGTCGAACCCGGCTGCGGCGGACGCCATTGCCTCATGGAGATCGACGGCATCGACGCTTGCAGAGAGTTGCTCGACCAAGGTTTCAAATACGCGATGCATCTGCGCTTTGCGTACCTCGCGGAGGTTGCTGGAAGCCGGGCGGAGACGTGGTTCTAAATAATGGCCTGTCCCTGCAGGGCGCGACGCGCCGCCGTCATCACCGCAATTGCTGTGCTGCTTCCGATTGGAGAGAGCTCCGCGCACCTGACCAACTACCGATGGGTGATATTGCGACGTTATTGATGAGCCGCGTGTCGCCAAGCCAAGCCGCAGCAAGCAAGCGTGCCGATCGGTCAAGGCTTGCTAACGATTGCAGGTCTGTTTCTCCGCGAAGCTCCAGGTATTCGAGCTCGCGATAGCCGGCAGCCAGAATTGTTGCACGCGCTTCATCGAGCGTAGGCAGGATGGGAGAGCCGCGTGCAAGCCGCTCGGCCGTATCGAGCAGGACCGATGCTAGTTTTGGGGCAATGGCGCGTTGGGCTGGGGAGAGCCGCACGTTACGCGACGATAGCGCAAGACCATCGGCTTCGCGGACTGTCGGACAGGGCACAATAGTGATCGGAATGTCGAGGTCCCGGACCAAGCGCCTGACAAGCTGAAGTTGCTGAAAATCCTTTTCGCCAAAAAAGGCGAAGTCAGCGCCGGCCTGCAGGAAGAGCTTGGCCACGACCGTCGCCACGCCATTGAAATGGCCGGGCCGGAATGCGCCGCACAGGCATTCGCTGATGCCGGACACTGAAACGACCGTGGCGAAGCCCGCCGGGTACATTTCCTCTGCGTCCGGCACATAGAGCAGATGCGTGCCCAGCGGCGCGAGCTTGGCAGCATCTTCGCTTTCCGTCCGAGGATAGGCAATCAGGTCGGCGGGGCTGTTGAACTGCTTGGGGTTTACGAACAGCGTCACGATCACCCGCTCGGCCCTTTCAAGCGCCTTCCGCACAAGGCTCAGATGCCCGTCGTGCAAGGCTCCCATGGTCGGCACAATACCGATCGTGGCACCCGAGCGACGCCATTGCGCAACGACGGCGCGCAGCTCGCTCACGGTTCGAGCGATCGGCACGCTCATGTGAAGTCTCCGGCCTTCAAGGCGTTGACATAGAGATGTTCGACCGCCGGAAAGTGCCGGTTCCGCACATCGGTGGCGTAAGCGGCGATTGCCGCCTCAGCCTGCTCACCGAGCTCGGCATAGCGTTTGACGAACTTCGGCCGAAATGAGGTGAAGAGCCCGAGCATATCGTCGCTCACCAGAATCTGGCCGTCGCAAGCTGGCGAGGCACCGATGCCGATGGTGGGTATGTCGATATCGGCGGTTATCTGCCGTGCAAGCTGCTCCGGTATCTTTTCGAGCACCAAGGAGAAGGCGCCCGCCTCGGTTACCGCCCTGGCGTCGCGCCTGATCCGCTCTGCATCGGCTCCCCGGCCCTGCACACGATAGCCTCCGAACGTGTTTACCGCCTGCGGCGTCAGCCCCACATGGGCCATGACAGGTACGCCGCGCGCGGTAAGGAAGCGGATGGTTTCCGCGATGGTCTCGCCGCCCTCGAGCTTCACCGCTGAACAACCGGTCTCACCCATCACGCGCGCAGCGTTGCCGAAAGCGTGCTCTGGGCTTTCCTCGTAGGAACCGAAGGGCAGGTCGACGACCATCAGCGCGTGTTCAAGGCCGCGGCGAACGGCCTGTCCGTGCATGATCATCATGTCGAGCGTGACGCCCAGCGTCGACGACAGGCCGTGCAGCACCATGCCGACGCTGTCGCCGACAAGAACGATGTCGCAGTGGCGATCGAGTAGCCTCGCGACCGGCGTGGTGTAGGCCGTCAAGCATACAAGTGGCGTTTGGCCTTTTCGCAATCGAATATCTGGAGGGTTAATCCCTTTTATCTCACCAGCCGCGCTCAACCGACGCCCCCTTCCCTTACGTTACCAACAGCGGGGTCGCGTTTGGCATATTTTTGTGCGACTGCGAAGAGCTAAAAACAGTGCTTGAGTAGTACGGTGTTGACGTGCTGGCTGCCAAGGGTACATTCAATCGATTAAGGCGCTCCGTTGGGCCAACCCACTTTCGCAAACATGGATCCTCAGACAAGAAGAACCAAGAAAGGCAAAGCCGCCGTCAAAGCTGACGAAGCCAAAGTGGACCTGACTGCCGTCGTGGTCGCCGTTAACGACAGTGAGCCCTGTGTCCTCACCGTCGGTCATGCGGACACCCTCCCTTCTGGACCTTTTGCGCTTGAGCATCGATCGCTGCAGTCGGGTTTGAGGGGGTGGGTGGAGCAGCAGACTGGCCATGCACTGGGATACATCGAGCAACTCTACACCTTCGCCGATCGCGATCGCATCGGCACTGAGCGCCACCAGCGCGTCATCTCAATCAGCTATCTCGCATTGACCAGGAAGGAACAGGCAACGAACTTGACCGCGTGCGGCTGGCAAAGTTGGTACGAATATTTTCCCTGGGAGGACCACCGCTTCGGCACGCCGCCTGTGCTGCTCGATAGATTGCGGCCCCGCCTGATTGAGTGGGCCGGCAGCGCCAGCGAGCCGACCACTCAACGCGAGCGCCGGCAGCGCGCTGCGATAGCCTTCGGCTTCGACGACCGCCATTGGAACGAGGAACTCACGCTCCAACGCTACGAGTTGCTCTATGAAGCTGCTCTGATTGAAGAGGCCGGTGGCGGCAGGGACGCGATTGCGGCCGCGGCTGGCAAACCAATGGTCGCTGACCACCGTCGCATTCTGGCAACCGGGATTGCGCGGCTGCGTTCGAAGATCAAATACCGGCCGGTCGTGTTCGAGCTTATGCGGCCTTCCTTCACGCTGCTGCAACTGCAGCGAACCGTGGAAGCTCTGGCTGGCAGGCTCATCAACAAGCCCAACTTCCGGAGACTGGTCGAGCAGCAGGATCTTGTTGAGGAGACTGGGGAGACCTCCCTCGACACGGGCGGCCGACCGGCGAAGCTTTATCGCTTCCGCCATGCCGTTCTCGACGACAGGGCTATCGCCGGGACAAAATTACCGCTGGCGCGGGCTTGACATACTTATAGTCAAGGTAGACATATTCCCTTATTGTCAAACCGAATATAATCGAGGCGTCAATGGCTGGGGCGTTACCTATGGCTGCGTCCCTGTATGAGCGTGTCCGGCGGGTGATCCCTCCCGTTGAATGGCTCGCGTTCGCCGGCGATATTGAAGCCATCTTAGCGCTGAAGCGTGAGCGCAATGCGGTGGTGCTGGCGCACAATTACCAGACGCCCGAAATTTTTCATTGCGTGGCAGACATCGTCGGCGACAGCCTGGCGTTGGCCCACAAGGCGGTGACGGTCGACGCCGACATCATCGTGGTTGCCGGCGTTCATTTCATGGCCGAGACGGCAAAACTGCTCAATCCGAACAAGACCGTGCTCATCCCGGATCTCAGCGCCGGCTGCTCGCTGGCCGAATCGATCACGGCAGACGACGTGCGGTTAATGCGGCTGCGGTATCCGGGGGTCCCCGTTGTTACTTACGTCAACACATCGGCCGCCGTAAAAGCGGAGTCCGACATCTGCTGCACGTCCGGCAACGCGAAGGCGGTGGTGGAATCGCTTGGCGTGGCGCGTGTGCTGATGCTGCCGGACGAATATCTGGCGAGGAACGTGGCAGCCGATACAGACGTCGAGATCATCGCCTGGAAAGGCCATTGCGAGGTGCATGAGCGCTTCACCGCAGCAGACATTCGGGAACTGCGCGATGCCCATCCAGGCGTCATCGTGCTGGCCCATCCAGAATGCCCACCAGACGTTGTCGCGGAGGCGGAGTTCTCCGGCTCGACCGCAGCGATGTCGGATTATGTCGAGCGGGAGAAACCGACGCGTGTCGTCCTTCTGACCGAATGTTCGATGAGCGACAACGTCGCGGTCGCGCATCCCGACGTCGAGTTCGTTCGCCCATGCAACCTGTGCCCGCACATGAAGCGCATCAACCTGGCCAACATTCGCGCCGCGCTCGAGCAGAACCGGCATGAGGTCCGGATTGATCCGGAAATTGCCGGCCCCGCCCGCCGCGCGGTCGAGCGCATGCTTTCCCTATGAGCCTGGAGGTTCGCGACATCGCCGGGGCGCCGGTCGTCATCGGCGGCGGCATTGCCGGCCTGATGACGGCGCTTCATCTGGCGCCGGAACCGGTCGTGCTTTTGACCAACGCGCCGCTTGGAACCGGAGCCTGCAGTGAGCTTGCCCAGGGCGGTCTTGCGGCAAGTCTCGGCGGCGACGACGGCCCGGATTTTCACCTTTGCGACACGATAGCTGCCGGCGACGGACTCTGCGACGAGGCCACGGTGCGGCGAGTGGTCCGAGCTGCACCCGAAGCGATTAGGACGATCCAAAGGTTCGGCGTCGCCTTCGACCAGCACCCTGACCGCGCGTTGCGACTTGGGCTCGAGGCGGCACACTCGCGACGGCGGATTGTGCATGCAGCCGGCGACGCCACCGGTCGCGAGTTGGTGCGCGTGCTCATCGCCGCGGTTCGGCGTACAGCCTCGATCACCACTATCGAAAATGTGGAGGTCCGCCGGCTGGTCGTGCAGGACGGGTCGGTCATCGCCGTGGTCGCCGCAGGACGAGCCGGCGCGCTCGCTCTGCCCACGCGTCGCGCGGTGCTGGCGACCGGCGGCGTCGGCGGGCTGTTTTGCGATACGACAAACCCCGCTGGCTCATGGGGTCACGGGCTGGCGCTCGCCGCATGGGCGGGGGCGGAACTCGCCGACTTGGAATTCATACAGTTCCATCCAACTGCGCTCGACGGTCCGCGCCGGCCGATGCCGCTGGTGAGCGAAGCCGTGCGTGGCGAAGGCGCGGTGCTCATCGATGAGCGAGGAGAGCGCTTCCTCGCTGACACACCTGGCGGTGAACTTGCGCCTCGCGACGTCGTCGCGCGCGCCATTTGGCACCAGCTTGCCGTTGGACGCCGCGTATTCCTGGATGCACGGCAAAGTCTCGGCCCGAGATTTGGCAAGCGTTTTCCAGGCATCGCCGAATTGTGCCGGAGCGCAGGGGTCGACCCCGCGACCGACCCGATCCCGGTGCGCCCGGCGGCACATTATCACATGGGCGGCGTCGCCGTAGACAGCGCCGGCCGCAGCTCCATCGAGGGATTGTGGGCCTGCGGTGAGGTCGCCTGTACCGGCCTGCACGGCGCCAACCGCCTGGCCAGCAACTCGCTCACCGAAGCGGCGGTCACCGCGAGCTGGGTTGCCGAAAGCGTTGCCGGCACGTCGTATACCCGGCGACCGCGCAGATGCTCCACATTCGTCCCTCCACGACCAGACGCTTCCGCGGTCCGCCCAATTGTCTCCGCCGCCCTGGGTATCATCCGCGACGGCGAGGCAATGCGCGAAGCGGTGGCGACCCTGCTGCCGATCGCAGCTGACAATGTCGCTGCCTCTGGTCCGGCTTTGGTCTCACTGATGATCGCCGTGGCGGCCCTGGGGCGGGAAGAGAGTCGAGGCGCGCACTGTCGGTCCGATTTCCCGCTCCACGATGCCGACGCGCGCCCATCACGGCTGACACTGCACAGCGCAATGCGGGCCGCGGCCGCACTCGATTGCCGGGCTACCATACGGAGCACCTGATATGATTTCATTCTCCCCCCTCCCCGCGACCCTGATCGAACCGATTGTGCGCGGTGCGCTCCTCGAAGACCTGGGCAGATGCGGCGACCTGACCAGCGATGCGGTTATCCCGCATGATTGCACTGCCACGTTGGTGCTCAAATCGAGGCAGGCGGGCGTCGTTGCCGGGCTCGATCTGGTCTCGTACGCCTTCCTGCTCGTGGAACCCGCGATCAACATCCAGATCTGGCGCCCTGATGGCAGCGATGTCGGGGCCGGGGAAACCATTGCAAAATTGTCCGGACCCGCGCGAGGCCTGCTCACGGCCGAACGCACTGCCCTCAATTTCTTATGCCGGCTGAGCGGCATTGCCACTGCCACAGCGGCGATGGTTGAGGCCGTGCGCGGTCACAAGGCGAGGATCGTATCGACGCGAAAGACGACGCCCGGCCTGCGGGTATTGGAAAAATACGCCGTGCGCGTCGGCGGCGGTGCCAATCACCGCTTCGGCCTCGATGACGGCGTGCTCATAAAGGACAACCACATCGCGATCGCCGGCGATATCCGCACAGCAATAGAGCGGGCGCGCGCCGCCGCAGGGCATATGGTGAAGGTCGAGGTTGAGGTCGACACGCTGAAGCAGCTCGATGCAGCGCTCGCGATTGGTGTTGACGCGGTGCTGCTCGACAATATGTCGGTCGAGGATCTTGCCCGCGCGGTTTCTATAGTGGGTGGCCGTACGATCACCGAGGCTTCCGGTCGGGTGACGCCGAAAACGGCGGCGGCGATTGCGGCGACCGGTGTCGATCTCATCTCCATGGGATGGCTGACGCACAGCGCCCCGATCCTCGACATCGGCCTGGACATGCCGGACCACCAGAACATCTGCAAGCATTTGAACTGAGGATTACGGCATGAGGAGCAACATCAGCTCGGCAGGCGTAGGAAGGCGGTGGGAAGACGTGCCGCAGCTCGCCTTTTAGCGAGTGCGCTCCAAAGCCAAGTCGGACCGGGCTTGCCGGTCGACAGACTCCTGAAGGCGTACCGGACTAGCAACAAAGGTTTGACGATGACGGTTGGAATGAACTCGGAGTTCGACGTGAACCAGACCATGCAATCGGTCGATGGAACGCCTCCGCGATGGAACCGCAAAGAGGCTGAGGCCATCTACGGCATGCCATTCAACGATCTGCTGTTCCTAGCTCAGACGATCCACCGCCAGAACTTCGATCGAAACCGAGTGCAGCTGTCGCGGCTCCTTAGCATCAAGACCGGCGGCTGCCCCGAAGATTGCGGCTATTGCAGCCAGTCTGCGCATTACGAAACCGGGGTGAAGGCGTCGAAGCTGATGAACGTCAAGCATGTCATCGACGAAGCGGCCAAGGCGCGTGATGGCGGCGCAACGCGCTATTGCATGGGCGCGGCGTGGCGAAGTCCCAAGGAGCGCGACATGGACGTCGTGGTCGCCATGATCGAGGGCGTCAAGGCGCTCGGCATGGAGACCTGCATGACACTCGGCATGCTCGATCTTGAGCAAGCTGCTCGCCTGAAGCAGGCCGGTCTCGACTACTATAACCACAACATCGATACCTCTGAGGGCTACTATGGCGAGGTTATTTCAACCAGGACTTTTGCCGACCGGCTGGAAACGCTTGGGCACGTGCGCGCGGTTGGGATGAAAGTCTGCTGCGGCGGCATCGTCGGGATGGGAGAAGAAAAGACCGATCGCATCGACATGCTGGTCACGCTGGCGAACCTGCCCGAGCCGCCGGAAAGCGTGCCGATCAACATGCTTATTCCCATCGAAGGCACGCCGCTTGCCGCGGCCGACGCCATCGATCCGATCGATTTCGTCCGCATCGTTGCGCTCGCGCGGGTGATGATGCCGAAATCCTGTGTAAGGCTGTCCGCCGGCAGGACGGCGATGAGCGACGAAACGCAGGCGTTGTGCTTCTTTGCCGGCGCTAACTCGATCTTTGTCGGCGACACGCTGCTGACGGCGGACAATCCCGGCGAGGACAAGGATAGCCTTCTGTTCCAGCGTCTCGGCATCGAGCCGATGGAACTCGCCACGCAATGAACGAGGCAATTCTTGCCCGCTATGACGCATCCTTGCGCGGACTGGCGCGCAAGGACCGGTTGCGGACGCTCGCACCGCGCGCCGGTCTCGACTTCTCGTCGAACGATTATCTCGGACTTGCCGCCTCCAAAAGACTTGGCGAAGCGGTTGCGGCGGCGATTGCGCGGGGCACGCCGGTTGGCGCCACCGGGTCGCGGCTGTTGCGCGGCAACGCACCGGAACATGAGCAACTGGAGGCGGACGCCGCGGCATTCTTCGGCGCCGACCGTGCGCTGTTCTTTGGCAGCGGCTACATCGCCAACTTCGCCCTGTTGACCGCGCTGCCGCAGAAAGGCGACCTGCTGGTCCTCGACGAACTCGCCCATGCCAGCATGCATGAGGGCGCGCAGGCCGGGCGCGCCGAGTTCAAGCTGGCCGCGCACAACGACGTCGACGCTGTCGAGGACGCAATCACCCGCTGGCGCGCCGAAGGCGGCATGGGGCGCGTGTGGATCGCCGTCGAAAGCCTTTACAGCATGGATGGCGACCGCGCGCCGATGGAGAGCCTGGTCGCGATGGCCGATCGGCACCAGGCATTCATCGTCGTCGATGAAGCGCATGCCACCGGCATCTGGGGACCGGACGGCCGGGGACTGGCCGCCGCGTGCCAAGGCCGCGACAACATCGTCACGCTCCACTCATGCGGCAAGGCGCTCGGCGCATCCGGTGCACTCGTCACCGGGCCGAGGACACTGTGCGATTATCTCGTCAATCGGTGCCGGCCGTTCATCTACGCCACCGCGCCCTCGCCGCTGATGGCGGTCGCGGCGCGCGAAGCGCTGACTATTCTGTCCGACGAGCCCATGCGCCGCGCTCAGCTGCAGGAACGCGTTGCCTGCGCCGGCCGCCAATTGGCCGAGCGCTGCGGCGTCGTACCCAGCGGCTCGCAGATCCAGCCATTTGTCATCGGCGACGTTGGGCGCACCATGGCGGTGGCGGCGGCCCTGCAGGCACGCGGCTTCGACATACGCGGCATACGTCCGCCGACGGTGCCCGAGGGCACATCGCGCCTGCGCATTTCGCTGACGCTCAACGTCGACGAGACCGACATTTCCGCCATGGTCGAGGCTCTCGTCGAGGTGTTGGCCACAGCATGACCAAACGCATCGTCGTCACCGGAACAGACACCGGAATTGGCAAGACAGTATTTTCGGCCGGGCTCGCCGGCCTGCTCGACGGCTTCTACTGGAAGCCGGTGCAATCGGGCCTCGACGAGGAGACTGACAGCGAGGTCGTTGCCCGGCTTTCCGGCTTGCCCGACGGACGCGTGCTGCCCGAAGTCTATCGACTGGCGATGCCGCTGTCGCCGCATCGATCAGCCGAAATCGACGGCGTCGCGATCGAGGCCGACGATCTTTCATTTCCGGTCCTGCCGACACCGCTCGTCATCGAAGGCGCCGGCGGGCTGATGGTGCCGCTCAATCGACAGACAAGGTTCATTGACATATTCGAACAATGGCGGCTGCCGGTCATACTGTGCGCCCGCACCGCGCTCGGCACCATCAATCATACGCTGTTGTCGATCGAGGCCCTGAGAGCCCGCTCCATCCCGCTCATCGGCATTGCCTTCATGGGCGAAGAGGTGGCCGATACGCAAAGGACAATCGTGGAATTCGGCGGCGTGCCGCAGCTCGGCAGGCTGCCGCACCTCGGTCCGCTGACGGGTGAAACGTTGAGAGATGCAATGATTTCCGGCTTCGACCTGGCCATGATTGCCGGAGGCGACTGATGGCGCAGTCTCGAGTCTGGCATCCGTTCACGCAGCACGCGCTAGAGCCCTCGATCCCTGAAATCGTGCTGACTGAAGGCGCCTATCTCCACAAGGCCGACGGCTCCCGCATCCTGGATGCGATTTCTTCCTGGTGGGTCGTCACTCATGGCCACCGCCACCCCCGCATCATGAAGGCCATCGAGACGACCGCGTCGAGCCTCGACCAGATCATCTTCGCGGGCTTCACCCACGAGCCGGCCGAGCGCCTGGCCGAGGCGCTTGTCGGCCTCGCACCCGCCGGCCTCGACCGGGTGTTCTATTCCGACAGTGGCTCGACCTCAATCGAAGTCGCGCTGAAGATGGCGCTCGGCTATTTCCGCAACATCGGCGCGCCGCGTTCGCGCATCGTCGTCATGGAGCACGGCTATCATGGCGACACGATCGGGGCGATGAGCGTCGGCGCCCGTGGCGTGTTCAACGCCGCCTACGAGCCCTTGCTGTTCGAGGTCGACACCATCCCCTTCCCGGCCGCCGGGCGCGAGCAGGAAACGCTGGATCGGTTCGAGGCACTCTCCCGCGACCGGCGCGCCGCCGCGCTGATCGTCGAGCCGCTCGTGCTCGGCGCCGGCGGCATGCTCATGTATCCGGCCTGGGTTCTGACCGAATTGAAGAGGATCACTGAGGCCGCCGGCACGCTGTTGATCGCCGATGAAGTGATGACCGGCTGGGGGCGCACCGGAACCATGTTCGCCTGCGAACAGGCGTCCGTCTCGCCGGACATCCTGTGCACCTCGAAAGGTCTGACCGGTGGTACCATCCCGCTGGCCGCCACGATCGCCACCGATGCCATCTTCCAGGCTCACTATTCCGAGGATCGCAAGAAGACGTTTTTCCATTCGAGCTCCTACACCGCCAATCCGATTGCATGCGCGGCGGCACTTGCCAATGTCGAGATCTGGCACGACGAGCCGGTGGCCGAGCGGATCGCGGCCTCGAGCGCGATGCAGGCCGCTGGCCTCCAGCGCTTTCGCGACAACCCCCGCTTCACCGATTGCCGGGCAACCGGCACCATCGCGGCACTCGACCTACGCACCGGCTCAGCCGGTTATCTGGCCGAGATCGGGCCAAAACTGCGCGCTTTTTTTCTTGAGCGCGGCCTGCTCGTGCGCCCGCTCGGCAATGTCCTGTACCTTCTGCCGCCCTATTGCATTACCGGCAACGAGTTGGATGGGCTCTATGACGCCATCGAGGAGGCCGGCGAACGCTTCGGCTCAAAGCCATGAGCCGATCATCGCGCATTCTCGGGTTTGGCCATCATGCGCCCGCGCGCAAGGTGGAGAATCCGGAAATCGAAGATCGTCTCGGGCTTGAACCCGGCTGGATCGAGCAGCGCACCGGGATACGGTCGCGCTTCTGGGCAGCGGACGAAGACACGCTGTCGGCCCTTGCCGCGCACGCCGGCGACATGGCGCTGACCAATGCCGGTATCGACCGCGGCGACATCGGCCTACTGTTGCTCGCTACCTCCACACCCGATCATCTTCTGCCGCCAAGCGCGCCCCTGGTCGCACATCGGCTGGGACTAGGTCGCGCCGGCGCGATCGACCTGACCGGCGCCTGCGCCGGCTTCATCTATGCGCTGATGTTCGCCGACGGGTTCACCCGCCTGCACGGCAAAGCGAGCCTTGTCATCGCCGCCAACATCCTCAGCCGCCGCATCAATTCGGCCGAGCGCGCCAGCGCCGTGCTGTTTGCCGATGCCGCCGGCGCCGTGGTGATCGGCCCGTGCGAAGACACTGACCGGGGCATTCTTGGTGCTTCGGTGGATTCCGACGGTTCGGGCTACGGGCTGATCCAGATTCCCGCCGGCGGAAGCAACACGCCGTTCCATGGCGACCTCGACCTCGCGCAGACACGGATGACGATCACTGACGGCCGTGAAGTATTCAGCAAGGCCGTGGAGATGATGACCGCCTGCTCGAGAGATGCGCTCACTGCTGCCCGACTGAGGCCGCAAGACCTCGATCGTTTCGTGCCGCATCAGGCCAATGCTCGCATTTTCGACGCGGTCGGCAGGAACCTCGGCATCACAGATCACTCGATGGTCAAGACGATCGCCGAATATGGCAACTCTTCCGCCGCGACGATCCCGCTCTCATTGTCGCTCGCCCATCGGGCGCAGCCGTTTCGGCCTGGCGAGAAAGTCCTCTTGGCGGCAGCGGGTGCGGGTCTCAGCGGCGGCGCGCTTGTCGTGGGAATTTAGCAAAGCAACGCTTGCGCATAGGACTGCTCATTGAATGAGACTATGAGAATGGCTCAATACGTAAATAGTCGCCGGCAAGCTCCATAGAGCTGGTTCCGTGCGGTGCTCCGCGATGTCTAAGTACCGAACCGCTTGCTCAAATCGCAGCGCTCATCGAAGGCCAGCAAAACCTCATGCAGAGCGAAAATCCTCAACCGCCCGTTTCAAAGACGCTGGCTCCATTTCGAAACAAGGTGTTTCGCTCAATTTGGACGGCCACCCAGATTTCCAGCCTGGGTTGGCTAGTGCAAACGGTCGCCATCAGTTGGCTTATGGCAACGATTTCTGCGTCCGACCTTATGGTTGCACTCGTCCAGGCCGCATCTACATTGCCGGTGTTCTTCCTCTCAGTTTTCGCCGGAGCCATTGCCGACAACTTCAGCCGCCGGTGGGTGATGTTTGCGGGACACTGCCTGATAGCATCGGCGTCGATGACGCTGATGATTTCTGTGGGTCTGGGATTTGTCAGTCCTTGGCTGATTCTCGGGTTAGGTTTCCTGGCCGGCTGCGGCTTTGCCTTGAATGATCCGGCCTGGCACGCTTCGGTCGGCGATATCCTTCACAAACGCGACATTCCGGCCGCAGTGACGCTTATGTCCGTCGGATACAACATTGTGCGCAGCGTTGGTCCGGCCTTAGGGGGCGTGATCCTGGCCGTCTTTGGGCCGCTGGCCGCTTTCGCCTTGGCTGCGGTGAGTGATCTGGCGCCTATAAGCGCGATATGGCGCACCAAATGGGAGGTCCGCTCTTCGCCTCTCCCTCGTGAGAGAATGACGACGGCAATTCATGACGGAGTGCGCTTTACGGCGATGTCTTTGGAGATCAGGGCAGCGACCGCCCGAGCAGCTCTTTTCGGATTGGCAAGCATCTCCATTCTGGCGTTGCTCCCTCTCGTCGTCCGGGATCAGTTGAAGAGTGGGCCAATTGTCTACGGTATCTTATTGGCCGGCTTCGGCATGGGTGCTTTCATCGCGGGCATGGGCAACGGCTTCTTGAGGAAGGTCACGTCTCAAAACAGGCTGGTGGCCTTCGCCTCTGTGGCTTGTGCAGTCTGTTGCCTCTCCCTTGCCCTGACATCGTCGGTTCCTGTGGCGGCCATTTCGCTGGCGCTCGGCGGAGCGGGTTGGCTTATCACCTGGACGGGCATTGACGTGTCGGTGCAGTTGGCAAGCCCAAGGTGGGTTGTAGGCCGCACGCTCTCCATTTACTACGCCTTGAGCGCAGGCGGTATGGCTGCTGGCAGCTGGATCTGGGGTTCTGTCGCGCAAAACTATTCCTTGACCTCAGCATTGGAGGGCGCCGCGGGCGCTCTGTTGCTGGTTGCAGCAGCGGGGATCGTGTTGCCGGTCCGTCCCTGGGAAGAAACGGATCAAGAAAGTTCAGTTTTTCATCCGCCGGACGTGGCTCTCGATCTGAAACCCAGAAGTGGCCCTATCGTGGCCAAGGTCGAGTATTTGATATCGGAGGAAAATATCGAGGCCTTTCTGGGCTACATGCGCACGCGGCGACACGTCCAGAGCCGTGCCGGTGCACGAAACTGGACGCTCCAGCGAAATCTGCAAACACCGTCACTTTGGACGGAGACATTCCGCACCCCCACCTGGATGGACTTTCTCCGCCTAAATCATCGACTCACCGCAGCAGATAAGGAAGTCGGCCAGCATCTCCTGTCACTGCATGAAGGAGAGGTGCCTCCGCAGACAGTGCTTTCGATTGAACGAACGACCGAGGCAATTCGTACCCGTACCTCGACAATCTTTTCTCGTCCTCCAAGATGACGCCATCAAGCTGCTATCCAGGGACAGGGTGGATCACCGGTGCTTTGCAGAGCACAGCCTCACACCGAGAGCAGCGTGCTCCGAGTTGTGCGATCGAGCGCACCCAGGCGAGATGATGATGAACGCGGCGTCAAGTGGAAGTCCCCTGCATGCGCTTGCGGAGTCTTCTGCGAGAGCCCATGCCGACGAGCGCCAAACAAGGTCTGATGCCTTCGGAGTCGTGGCCTCAACTCATCGATTCGCGAGAAAAGCATCGAATGCAGCAGCAACGGCGCGAACAACAAAGCGGTGCTCCGGCCGCACGCGGATGAAGCCGTTTTCGACGTCCACGATCCCCTCCTCAGCCAGCGTCACCAAACGCTCAACTGAATCGAGAAAACGAGCTGGTTCGATTTCGTGGGCGGCACAGATGGTCGGCACGTCGGCCTCCAAATCGCACATCAGTCGCTCGATGATTGCTGCGCGCACCCGGTCATCGTCGGTCAGACGGTGGCCCTTTGATGTCGCCAGACGTCCACTTGCGATGTGCCGGGCGTAAGAATCCCGTGTTACTTCGTTCTGAACGTACCCCTCGCCGACTCGGCCAATAGCCGACGCGCCGAAGCCGATCACGGTTTTGCAAGTATCGGCCGAGTATCCCAGCGAATTACGCCGCAGGCGCCCGGTCTTCTGCGCTAGCGCGAGTTCGTCGTCCGGCAGAGCGAAATGATCGAGCCCGATCTCCCGGTAGCCGACGCCAACCAGTGTCTCGGCGACAGCTGCAGCCTGTTCGGCGCGAACATCGCCGTCCGGTAGACCTGCCTGCTCGATTAGGCGCTGATTCTTTATCACGGAAGGAATATGCGCGTAGCCGAACACCGCAAACCGGTTGGGGCGCATGGCGACCGCAGCCATCGCGGTCTGGATGCAGGACTGCACAGTCTGTTTCGGGAGACCGAAGATGAGATCGAAGTTGATATGGCCAACGCCATGCCGGCGGAGATTTTCGACGGCAGCGGCCGTCTGCACCTTACTCTGGATCCGATTGATCGCCTTTTGCACATCGGGATCAAAGCTCTGCACGCCGATGCTCGCGCGGTTGACACCGGTAGCTGCCAAGGCTTCGGCCATTTCCGGTGTGAACGTTCGGGGATCGACTCCACGGCGATCGCAGCAGTTTTGCTGAAAGCGAAGTGGCGTGTAGAAATTCCATCAGCGCTAAGTGCTCGGCTGGCCCGATAAGGTGAGGCGTTCCGCCGCCGAAATGCACATCGCTCACCGGCAGCCCTTGCCGCGCTTGCTCCGACACCAAACTGATCTCCTGACGCAGCACCGCCAAATAATTAAGGATCGGGCCGTTGCGACGGGTGACCGCGGTAGGGAAGCCGCAATACCAGCACATGGATCGGCGAAACGGAATGTGGAAATAGAGCGACACCGATTCGTCGGCCGGGAGGCCCCTCAGCCATTCCTCATAATCGTCAGCACCAACCGCCGCAGAGAAGTCTGGCACAGTCGGATAGATGGTATACCAAGGCGGCCGGGGGTCCCGGTACTTTGTCAGGATTGAGGTGTGCAAGGAGCTGTCGTCCCACGTCGCTGATCCATCATTGTTTCGTTGCGCGCTCGTCCTGTCTCTGACCTAAGTCAGTGCGTCCCGCTTTCTCCGCGTTTTCAAGGCGGAGGCGGCGATGTCGCAGTCTCGCTTGGACAGGACGGTATCAACCGAGCGCGCGTGCCATGGTCCGCCTGAGGTGATGGTGCGGTGCCGCATTCAACGTTTGAGTACGTGACGCCGATGCAGTGTGCTTGAGGCGTCTGCGGAAGAACTTTGCAATGCGAAATTCATGTCCGACGCCAAACGTCGCAACGCACCTGTCAAGCCTCGTTCAGACGCCATCCAGGTCCAGCCAGCGGCCTTCCCTGCCGGCCGAAAAACCATACCGGCTTTAGCCACCGAGACGCTCTAAAGCTGACGTCCGCTCATTTGATGAAAGGAAGGCGCCGCTAGGGGGTGCACAAGGCTCCCCAGCTTGACGTCGCTTCGAGCGATGAGCGGCGGTGTGGCTTGTCGTCAAGCGCCGGGCAGCGTGCCCCCTACCGATATCCCGAAAAGATCGACCAAGATCGCCATCCCGACGCCACACGCGGTCTGGATGAGGCCGACCATGAAAATGCGATTGGCGCGTTCGTAGATGGGGCGGCGCAAGGAACTCATGTCGAGCAGCATGGACAGCGCTCTCATCTGCAGTGCGATGCCGAGCAGGATCGGCACTACGGCGAACAGATCGTAGAGTTGCCATGGCAAGGGGTTCGCCGCCCAATGAGTGAGGAAGCCGAGCGAAAAGGCAAGCAGGATACCCACGGCAGTGATTGTGCCGTTGCGGAAAATGGTCTCGATCAGTTCTTCCTTCGGATCGTGCTCGTCCAAGCGGCTTCCTTTCGTTGCTCTTTCCGTCGAGACTAAGTTCTCGAGAATGCTGTTCATCGCCAATTACTCGAGGCGAGCCGTAGGCAACCGTTTCAGGGTGCGATCCCTTCTCGCTATCGGCCGCGCAATGTACCTGCACGGCGAACTTACAGCGGCGAAAAGGTGCTTCGGCCACCATGCGACACATCGGACGTGGACGCCCTCTGTTCCTGGCGCAGCCCTTGCGGACCGCACGCGCGCAGTAATCCTTCTCGGTAGCGCATGAAGCGGCCTCCGTTGCGGTCAGACGGGAAGCCGTCGCTGTTAAACGAGACTGTCACATATCGAACATGGCGAACCGTGTCGCACATTGCTTTTCGCAGTGACCCTCAAAAAAAGTGATTCCAGCGAGACGAAGGCGCGTCGGCCCAATTTTGGTGTCGGCCGCATCTACGCTTCAGGTTGGCATGTCGCTTGCTGCTCTATTCCGAGGCTGCAGCGGTCTGACCGGAGTGTTTCACATATAAACGATAATGAATCTCCTAGCAGAAAACACTATTCTAAGTACATGTGGCTTCTACGCTGGATAACCTCCCATGTCAAGCGCTTTTACGTCCACAAATTGGAGACAACACGCACAAAATTTAGAGTAAAGCTTTCTCTTACGCCTCTATCCTTTTTATTCCTTCATGGAGATCTAGACATGTACATCAAGAATCGTCTTCTCGGCTTAACTGCTCTGATCGCCGCCTCCGTCGTTCGAGCAGCTGGCGCCGAGCGGGAACCGGCCGAGTACATCAAGATCTGCGACGTCCTCGGCTCGGGGTATTTCTATATTCCCAACACCGACACCTGCCTGCGCATCGGCGGCTATGTCCGTTATGATATCGGCCTGGGTGATGTCCGATCCTATGACAGCGCAAGAACCTCGGATGTGAGAACTGGCGAGGACCAAGGCACTTGGCGAAACAACACACGCTTCACGTTCAAAACTTGGAGCGGCCAGCAGACCGAGCTCGGCGCGTTGACGACCTATACCGAAACCCACGTGAATTTTGGCAATAGCGCTAACTCGCGTGACAGTCCTCAGAACTATGATTTCAACAGCGGCCTCGCACTGGCTTCTGCCTGGGTCGAGCTGGGGGGCCTGCGAGTTGGCAAGGACGGGTCGGCCTTCGATACGTTTGTAAGCTACGCTGGCAACGTTCTCGATAGTATGCTCGTTCGGTCGGCCGGCTTCGACACCAACGTGGCTCAGTACTACTTCGACGCCGGCAACGGCATTTCGACCGTGATTTCGCTCGAACAAGGATCGGGCTCAGCCGGTACTATCGACAGCTATATTCCGCACGTTGTCGCCGGCTTGAAATACACGCAAGGCTGGGGCTCGATCACCGGCGTCGCGGCTTATGACAGCAACTACGAAGCTTTGGCCGGCAAGATCCGTGTCGACGTCGCTGTCACAAACCAGCTGTCGCTGTTTGGACTGTTCGGCTACGGTTCCAATGGCAGTCTCAACGAGGACTCAAACGGCGCAATCGCCAATCATGTGCGCGGCTCGTACAAAATCTGGAACGGCCAGTGGGCTTTCTGGGCGGGCGCCACCTACGAGTTTGACGAGAAAACTTCGTTCAACTTTCAGGTCTCGAGTGATCAGCTCAAGAATTCTGGTTTGGCTGCAAACGTCGTCTATATGGTCGTTCCTGGCTTCACGGTCACAGCCGAGGTCGATTACGACCACTACGGCAACTTTGGCGTCGGCCCTGCCGACCCTACCACCGTCAAGGGCACGAGCAAGCCGAACAGCGTCGGCGGCATTCTCCGCTTCCAACGCTCATTTTGAAATCTCTCCAGCCGCGAGCATCTCTGGCAAAGGCACTTGCCTCGACAACGCACGCATAGAGAGCTTCTTTCGCCATCCTTGAAGTCTGCATCGACCGTCCACGGCCCATCGTACCAACTTGAGACTGAAAGGGGTGAGCCCTGTGTAATACAGCCTAGCCCTTGACCTGCCCAATGAACCGGCCAGGGGTGGTCAGTTCAAATTCGGGGCCGTTTAGAGGGCAGTGTGAGGCCGTGTCAGGTAAGTGCCACTGCTATGTCGGGACCGCGACACGCCTGTCGCTGTGGATGGCTGGAATTGCCCTTCGCGGCGCCATTCATTCTCTCAACATTTACGTGATAATGCACGCTTAGTCCGATCCGCGTGGCAGCACCCATCCTAGGTCGCTATCGGGTGGCCTTAAACCTGAACAGCTCCATCGTCGCGGCTGCTGCCGAAGCAGGAGCAATCACAGGGACCCGCACTGGTGCTTGTCAGCCGTCTGACCCGCTACTTCGTCTTAGGAAGAGCATTGTCTTTGCCAAAAGCCGGCCAGTATTTCGAGATTGCCAGTGTGGCGCCGGCTGAAGAGAAATGACCATAGTCGAAATACATAAACTCTCCTCTGTCGGAATAGGGGCAGCGTCCTGCGCTGCACAGGAATTTCAGCGGATCGATGAATGTGGCGCCTTTGGTAAATGAGCGCACACGTTCGTTGATGCCGGGGTCCATCGCCATCGGCCAG
The DNA here is from genome assembly GCF_004010325.2 of Mesorhizobium sp. M00.F.Ca.ET.216.01.1.1. GTDB lineage: Bacteria > Pseudomonadota > Alphaproteobacteria > Rhizobiales > Rhizobiaceae > Mesorhizobium. Next base: position 44,567 of record NZ_SADR02000014.1, on the reverse strand, counting down.
GACGTATCGTCCAGATTTTGGCGCTTGGCGAAGAACGCAATTTTCCGGACGTCAGTTGGGAACTGCGGAGACTGGCCGATGACAAACACGCGCACGCCCAGGGCACGAAGCGTATCGATTGTTTGCTGAAGACCGTCGAAGCCTCTGACCTCATAGTCACTCCATTTACCGCTGAGGATAACCGTCTTGATGTCCGCTTCCAAGATGATGTCCAAGGCCTTGCGATTGAACCGGACACAATCAAGACGAGCGTAAGAGTAGTAAGAGAGTATCGGTGGGCAGCCGGCGTACGTATATTCCACGATGTTCGCCTGCAACCGATTTATGTTAGCACCCAGGCCGGAAACATAGTGCGCGGCGAAGGAGTCGCCCCACAAAAAAACCGTTGTTGGAAAACCGCGAGTGCGCGTGCAATCCTCCATATTCCAGCTTTCGATCCGGCTGGTGCCCTCGTTGAAACAGATGCCATTCCTCCAGTCCCCGACGGAAATGCGCCGCTGGACATAGTCCGGAAACCGTTGCGGAAAGCCGTTGCCGAGCGCCCCCGCCGCTCCGCCGGCACAAAGAACAACGATCGCGAGCGCTGAAAAGGCGAAGATAGGCCCCGGGGCGGTGAAGGCCCTCTTCTGTCGAAACGGCTGCTCTACAAACTTCCAGGAGAATGCAGCCAATGCGAGGCTTGCTACCAACATCGCACCGGTCATCAAAGGATCGAGTTTTTGGAACGAAAGATAATGCGCGAACGCATTGAGCGGCCAGTGAACAAGATACAAAGAATACGAGATGAGCCCAATCCAGACCAGCGGCCGGATTTCGAGCATGCGGCTGGCGACCGTCGAGGGGGAATTTTGGCCAACATAGATCAGAAGGGCCGTTCCGATGCATGGATACAAGGCGTTGTAGCCTGGGAACGGGTCGCTCTCCGAAAGCGCGAAGAACCCGATGGCGAGAAGGCCAAATCCGGCCAACCCCACCGACTCCATCAGGAATCTGTTGCCCAACGGCGGGGGGCGTTTGAGCATGAGCAGGGCGCCCAACATGAGTTCCCAGATTCGGGTCGGCAGCAGATAGAATCCGGCGGTGGGCGCCAGCGATGTCGCCATCACCGCCATTACGAAGCTGCAGAGAATTATCGGAAGAAGTGTCGTCAGCCAGCGCTTCCCGATGTAGCGATAGATTAGGAACATCAGGATTGGGGCGAAGATGTAGTACTGCTCCTCTACGGAAAGCGACCAGGTGTGCAACAGTGGTCGAAGCGCGGCATCGATCGAGAAGTAACTTGACGTTTTCCAGAAAAAAACGTTCGACCAGAAGGTCGAGGCAGCTATGATGCTAAGACCGAATTCGCGCAGATCCGATGGCAGAAGAATGAACAATGCGGCAATGCAGGTGAGAAGCATCACAAAGACGAGAGCCGGCAGAATGCGCCGGGCACGGCGCCAGTAGAAGTTGACGATCGAAAATTGGCCGCGTTCAAGGTCATCCAAGAGGCTTCCGCTGATCAGGTAGCCGGAGATGACGAAGAAGATATCGACCCCGCTAAAGCCACCCGGGATCGCCGAAATTCCGAAATGAAAGAGTACGACCGGAAGTACAGCAACAGCCCTAAGGCCCGCGATATCGCGCCTATATTGCATCCAGCGGTTCCTTTGATTTTAGATCAGGACGAGATTGGAAGCTTTCAATCTCCGGTAGGAGTGCTGCCAAGATAAGGGCCGGTATCAGCCACCTTTATCCGTCCCGAATGTTCTGTAAGTGGCAACTGGTACAGAAGCACGATCGCCATCGCCGGACTTGACGGCCTGATTGTCGAGCAGATCGCGCGGATCGTTGACCATCACGGCCAGGTTAAATCCTGTCGAACAACCAAGCGGCTGTTTGAAGGATTCTTCATTGGGTAAGGCACCATATGAGGGACAGACCGGCGGACGGGCGTGATAGACAATCGCCTCAATTCGCACTGAGCCGGCGTCGTGTTGATCGAGCAATTGAATGTTGTCTGCTTCGATTGCCAACTGCCTGGCCTGATGGGCTACCCCTGCGCTGAGCTGGGGCGAACCGCTGATGAGGAGGTGGAGGGCATCGAATCGGCCGCGACTGGCCTTGTTTAGGAAATCACGCAAACGCTGCCGTTCGGAAGCGCGCAGGCTTTGCAACGTCAGGAGGGTGGTCTCCTCTCGGACAAGCATTGATGCCGATGGTTCGACATCAACTGGCGTAGTGCTTGTGCAGCCACTTACGCTTGGTGCCAGAGCGACAAAGAGGACTATAAAACGCAACATCATTGGACGACACTATTCGATGATGAAGCCGAGACCGCCCTGGGCGCTTGGCGCGCCCGCACGGATAGCAGCGCGGTCTCGCGGGGGACTTGCCACGGAATTCGTCGGAGCGCCCCCTCCGTTCAAAGCCGGTGCCGCCCGCTCCGTAGGTGCGCTCATCTGGTTTGGGTTGGAGCCTGGTCTTACAATGTAAGGCGTAACTAGAATGACCAGTTCTGACTCCTCTTTTTGAAACGAGGACGAGCGAAAAAGCGGTCCCAGGATCGGCATTTCTCCGAGCCAGGGAAAGGCCCTGACATCATTGTTGACGTTCCGCCTGATTAGACCGCCGATTGCGAAGCTCTGCCCACTGGCGAGTTCGACGACCGTATCGGCTCGGCGCGTGGAAACTGCCGGCACGGAAATTCCGTTGATTTGCACGGCACCTTGCGTCGACAGTTCACTGACTTCGGGCGTTACGTGAATGTTGATTTGATTGTTGCTGAGAACTGTCGGCACAAATTCCAGACTGACGCCGAAGTGACGGAATTCAACCGATACCTGCCTGTTTTCCTGCAGGACAGGAATGGGAAATTCGCCGCCAGCTAGAAAGCTGGCTTTTTCACCCGACATAGCGGTGAGGTTCGGCTCAGCCAGGACGGAAGCTATATGCTCCTTGGCGAGCGCGTCGAGAACCGCGCTGACGTTGACGACACCGTTGTCGAATCCGATTTCTGCTGTACCGCCACCCTGGGTTGAACCAGATCCAGCGCTTGCACCGCTTCCGCTTAGAACGCCCACTTTGAAATTGCCGATTTGACCGAAGGCGGACAGGTTGACGCCAAGTGACTTCATGGCGCTGCGTGAGACTTCGGCTACGCGCACGCTGAGGTTAACTTGCAGGGATCCAGCGACCTTGATGTTGTTGACGACTTGCGCTCCGTCGCCCAGATATTGCTCAGTGACTCTTTTTGCGGTGTCGGCGACCTCTGCGTCGGGCGCCGTCCCGCTAAGGATTGCGCCGCGCGGCGTATAGTTGACGCGGATGGGATAGTCGCCGACCTGCTCCCGCAACATGGCGCGTAAATCCCCGATCGGTTGCGTGACAACGATACGCAATTCGGCGAGAGGCTCGCCGTTGCCGTCCAAGGCGAATAGGCTGGTCCGCCCCGATTTCTTGCCAAAGACGAAGATTGTTTTGCTCGATGGTGCCTGAAAATCCGCGATCGTCGGGTCAGCAACAAAGATGGTCGTGGCTGGCGCGGGCAGATGAACGGTCTCCCCGAGCGAAGAGGAAAGGGTCAGCGTGGCATTGATGCTATTCGAAGCCGCACGCGGCGCGCCTTTGTCCTGCTTGTTTTGCGCCGCGACACCAAGTGGGAAAGTCACAATAAGCGCGCAGAGGAGATGGCCCAGGTAACGGGGCACTGCAGGTCTCGGAACCTTGATGGCGATCGCCCGCCAATTGAGCGCAGGGCAAGGATGTTGAAGGATCAGCAAAATAGATCTTCTTTCGATTCGACAAACTATGCGGATGACGCGTCAGTCAATTCTAGAATGTAGCCAATGCCACGGATGGTCTTGATCCGTGGCGTTGCACCTGATCTGGTCAGATGTCCACGTAAACGATAGATTCCGACTTCAAGCGCGTTGGCAGACACGTCGTCGTTGAACGAATAGAGGTGATCTTCCAACTGCGCACGGGGCACGATGCGGCCTGCCCGGTTAAGCAGATGCTCTAGAATACAGAGTTCGCGACGTGCGATCATCATTGGGTGCCCAGCAACGAAAACCTGCCGGGCGACCGGATCGAAGTTGAGATTGCCAAATACGAGCCTCAGGTCGGTCATCTGTGACGCCCGGCGCAGAATGGCTCTCATTCTGGCGATAAGCTCATCGGTAGAGACGGGTTTGAGCAGAAAGTCGTCCGCACCACCGTTGAAGATCGCAATTCGCTTATCGAGATCGTTAAGGCTGCTCATAATGACGGCAGGAACTGAATGCCCGTGGGTCCTCAACTGCCTCAGCCAACCCAAGCCATCGCCATCTGGCAGAGCCAATTCCAGCAGGAGAATTTCGTAGCTGGCGCAAGAAAATGCACTCGAGGCCAGTTCCAGAGTACCAACGACATCAACGACGAAGCCGCCATCCCCGAGCGCAAGTCGCATGGCGCGCGCAAGATCCGCATGATGATCCACGAGCAGCGTTCGCATTTCATCTCCTATCGAAGAGAGACGCGTCACCGGCGGCCATCTGATCGGAGCACACGGCGCGCAACTCGTCGCATCTCTCGGAACAGGTCCGAGTTGGAGGGACATGCAAGTCGCTCGGTGGCAATAGGCGCGGGTGAGGACCAACTGACGGGCTCAAATACGCCGGTCGGCGAACCCACGACGCCAGCAACCCGCGTGCGATTTCTCGTTGCATCATCTCTCCTACGTGCAGCCCCTGCGCTCGCAAGGCAGCGTCGCGGCCCAGAGCCCGATTCCCACAGAGGGTAGGGTTAGCTTTCGAGAAACTGATTGAACAAATCGATTATTTGGATCGAATGCATCCACGGTATGGATGCAGCGCCGCATCTTCAACGACTGCGGCTTCCTGATGGATTGTTGTGTCTGTCGTGCTATGCTATTTTCGCTGTCCTTCAAGGCTGGCGAGTCTGGTGGAACCTGCGCGTCATTGGCTGTGGTAGCTTGATGCTCAAAAATGGAGCGCCCCGCGGAAAGCCGCTCTCAGATTTCCAAAAAGCCTTGCTGGTCCAAAAGAGCACTTCGCGTCTCGACACCAAAATGGGCGAGGAAAACTGACGTCTGACAGGGATGTGTATGCAACAGCCGATTTGCGGCACCAGGAAACGACCGCGTTCAGGCTGGAGATCGACGACCAACGGCTCCTCGATTTCCGCATTCAGGCCACGACGATCGACCGCTTTCCAAGCTCTTCCTGTGCGGGCGGATGCCGGCAAACAGCAGCACAGGGTCAGGGAAACCGCGAGCGGGCCTGCTTGATCGCCATGATCACATTGCCGCTGTTGCGCGTGCGGACCGGAATGCATTCGGTCCAGCCGGTGGCAATTTCGGTCAGCACCATCGTCTGCACGAAGCTCCCCGACCAAGACGTGCCCGAATGCGCTCAACAAAGCCGGGCGGCGGATCTTTCCAATCGCCGAAGGTGCGGGCTTGCACCGAGCGGCGAACTGCCGAACTCATTCCTGCCCGGCGGCGCTGGCCGCCGCGAGCGACGATGCGGACCTCAGCCGCTCCGAAGCCTCCCACAACACGATGAGCGCCTCGCGGGCATCGCTGCCGTAACAGCGGCTGCGGCTCTTGCCCGCAGACGGCCTCTGCTCACGACGGTTCATAAGACGGATCGCGCGCGCTTGCGATAATAGCCGATTACCGCCCCGAACTCATTCAGAATGCGCCGCTTGTCAACGCCGCGATAACGCTCCACGATCGCCGCTTCAGTTCCGACCGTGTCGCCATGCTGAGCCGCGCCATACTTCCCCCGAACCGGAATGGCACGACCTGTCCAATGCGGCTCGTTGCCTTCCTTAATTCGCTGACCGGAAAGGTACCGGAAGTCGTCTAACGCATCTTACCCGCTGAAACGGCGGCAACACCTCGACCTCAATCGCAGATCTTAGGAAATAGACGATCGCGTGGGGGCCTGTGAGCATCCGTTCACCGGGTTTCCGTCATCGGCTGAGGCGAATTGCCACCATCGACCGTTATCGGATGGGCCGCGATACGTCGCCGTATCATGATTAGGGGGCGCACCTAGCGGAGCCATAGCTCTCCACCCAGCCATGTTCCCCTCGTTGGAAGATGTCCGGCGGACCAGAGGGGTGCTGTCCCGTCAGCTTTTCCTGAAGAGCGGCCAAGGCAATCCCTACCAATCCATCACCACCTTCCCCGAATTGCCGCTCTTCATCGCCTCGAAACCGTCGAGGTAGTCATCGACCCCGATGCGGTGTGTGATCAGGCCCGATACGTCGAGAGGACCCTGCACCAGCGCGATCATCTTGTACCAGGTCTCGAACATCTCGCGGCCGTAGATGCCCTTGAGATGCAGCATCTTGAAGATGACCTTGTTCCAGTCGATCTCGAAGCCGGTCGGCGCAATGCCCAGAATGGCGATCTTGCCGCCATTGTTCATGGTATCGATCATGTCGCGGAAGGCGGGGGCTGCGCCCGACATTTCGAGGCCGACGTCAAACCCCTCGGTCATGCCGAGCGCCGGCATGACGTCGCGCAGCTTTTCCTTCGAGGCGTCGACGACATGCTGGACGCCGAGCTTTTTCGCCAGTGCCAGCCGCACCGGGTTGATGTCGGTGATGACCACTTTTCGCGCGCCGACGCACTGCGCCACCAGCGCACCCATGATGCCGATCGGCCCGGCGCCAGTCACCAGCACGTCCTCGCCGACCAGATCGAAGGACAGTGCGGTGTGAACGGCATTGCCCAAGGGATCGAAGATTGCGGCGATCTCGTCGGGCACATCGTCGGGAATCGGCACGACATTGTGCTGCGGGATCGCCAGATACTCGCCGAAGGCGCCCGGCCGGTTGACGCCGACGCCGAGTGTGTTGCGGCACAGATGCCCTCGCCCGGCGCGACAGTTGCGGCAATGGCCGCAGACGATGTGGCCTTCGCCCGATACACGCTGGCCGACCTTGTATTCGGTGACCGCTGCGCCGAAATCGGCAACGGTGCCGACGAATTCATGGCCCGTCACCATCTTCATGGCCCGTCACCATCGGCACCGGCACCGTCTTCTGCGCCCACTGGTCCCAATTGTAGATGTGCACGTCGGTGCCGCAGATCGCCGTCTTCTTGATCTTGATCAGCACGTCGTTGGGGCCGATTTCCGGCACCGGCACCTCTTCCATCCAGATGCCCGGTTCGGCCTTGGCCTTCACAAGCGCCTTCATCATGTTCGACATCAGGATTTCCCTATTCCGTGATTGCGCTTCTGGCGAGATAGCCTGCACAACGGGAAGGTAGGCCACTAACTCGTTTGAACGTCCGGAATGGTCAGCCCCGCCTGCTCGGCCTCGCGGCGCAAATTCTGACGGGGCCTGGGGCCGATCTGCTGGATCACCAATCCGGCTGCCAGTGAGCCAAGGTCGCCGCAGGTCTGCAAGTCACGGCCTTGCGTGTAGCCATGCAGGAAGCCGGCGGCATAGAGATCGCCGGCGCCCGTCGTGTCGATCAGCTCCTTGATGGCGGTCGCCTTGATCACCACGGTCTCGTCGCCGCGCACGATCACCGAGCCTTTTTCCGATCGGGTCACGGCGGCGATGCGGCAATCCTTGCGAATCTGCGCCAGCGCTTCGTCGAACGACGCCGTCTGGTAAAGCGATTTGATCTCGTGGCTGTTGGCAAAGACGATGTCGACGGTACCCGAACGCATCAGCTCGAGGAACTCGTCGCGGTAGCGGTCGACGCAGAACGAATCCGACAGGGTCATCGACACTTCGCGGCCTGCCGCGTGCGCCAGCATCGCCGTCTGGCGGATTGCTTCCTTGGCGCGCGGCGGATCCCACAGATAGCCTTCGAAATAGGTGACCTTGGCGCCAGAGGCCTTGTCCGCCTCGACATCCTCAGGCCCGAGCTCGACGCAGGCGCCGAGATAGGTGTTCATCGAGCGCTCGCCGTCGGGCGTGACGAAGATCATCGAGCGCGCCGTCGGCGGTTCACCCTTGAGCGGCGTGGTGTCGAAGGCGACGCCTTGCGCATGGATGTCGTGGGCGTAGATTTCGCCCAGCGCATCGTTGGAGACCTTGCCGAAGAAGGCGGCGCGGCCGCCAAAGCTGGCGACGCCGGCCGCCGTGTTGCCGGCGCTGCCGCCGGAGGCCTCGATCGCCGGACCCATGCGGCTGTAGAGCAGCTCGGCGCGCCTTGTGTCGATGAGGTTCATCGCTCCCTTGATGATGCCGTTGGTCTCGAGGAATGCCTCGTCGCACTGGGCGATGATGTCGACAATGGCATTACCGATGCAGAGCACGTCATAATCCGCATCAAAATCTCCGCCAAAAACCCGAGCCGGCTTCTTGCCATGCCGGCCGGGCGTGGTCTCGCGAGTTGAAATGGGTTGCCGCATGCGCTTGATCCAGCCGCCCTCACGCAGCTGCCGGTCCTGCTTCACGCAGCAAATCGTCAGCTTTGTCCGTCTTCTCCCAGGTGAACTCAGGCTCTTCACGCCCGAAGTGTCCGTATGTCGCCGTCTTGCGGTATATCGGGCGTAAGAGATCAAGCATCTTGATGATGCCTTTCGGTCGGAGATTGAAAACCTCGAGAACAAGGCGCTCGATCCTTTTTTCCTCGATCCTTGCGGTTCCGAAAGTATTGACCATGACAGAAACCGGACTGGCCACGCCGATCGCGTAGGCAAGCTGAACCTCGCAGACCTCCGCAAGGCCGCTGGCAACGATGTTCTTCGCGACATACCGGGCGGCATAGGCCGCCGAGCGGTCAACCTTGGATGGGTCCTTGCCCGAAAAGGCACCGCCGCCGTGACGCCCGGTCCCACCGTAGGAATCGACGATGATCTTCCGTCCTGTGAGGCCGCAGTCGCCGGCAGGCCCACCGACCACGAACCGCCCTGTTGGGTTGACCAGAAATCTGATCCCCGAAGTATCCAGGTGGGCCGGCAGGACCGGTTTTATGATCTCCTCAATGACGCCTTCGCGGACCGTGGCTTGTGAGACCGCTTCGTCATGCTGCGTCGACAGGACTATGGTATCCAGCGCCACCGGGCGGAGCCCTTCGTAGCGTACGGACACTTGAGATTTCACGTCCGGACGCAGCCAGCCAAGCTGTCCCGCTTTCCGGACCTCGGCCTGTCTTTTCGTCAAATGGTGAGCGAGTTGGATCGGCAGGGGCATCAATGTATCCGTCTCGTTGCATGCGAATCCAAACATGATGCCCTGATCCCCTGCCCCCTGCCCGAGATCCTGCCCTCGTCCTTCATCAACGCCCTGGCTTATGTCGGGCGACTGCTCGGTGAGGGCCAGAACGACGGCGCAACGTCGACCATCAAAGCCAATCGCATCATCGTCGTAGCCAATATCGAGTATCGTATCGCGGGCGACTTGGCTGTAATCGATGTGGGCATGGCTGGTGATCTCGCCAGCCACAACGACCATCCCCGTCTTCACCAACACTTCACAGGCGACGCGCGCCTTCGGATCGGTGCGCAGGACCGCATCGAGAATGGCATCGGAGATGTTGTCTGCCATCTTATCGGGGTGTCCCGCGCCGACGGATTCGGAAGAGAACACGAACTGCCTGGTCATAAAAATGCCCTCGCTTCAAGTGCTGGAGTTAGTGAGGAGTTTCTGGATTGGGGTGGCTTATCGGTCGGGGATGCCGGGAACATCGAACGCAGTGCAGAAGTCGGCAACGTCTCTTCGTACGCTCGCATGAACTTCCTGGTCATCGGGCTGGCGGCAGACCGAGTCGATGAAAGCGGCGATCTGCACCATCTCCGTTTCGCGCATGCCCATGGACGTCACCGCTGGTGTCCCTAAGCGGATGCCGCTTGTCAGCGCCGGATGCCGCCGGTCGCCCGGGACCATATTGAAATTCGCAATGATGCCTGCACGCGATAAGCGCTCCGCATAGGCTTTGCCTGACAGCGGCCGGTCCCGAAGATCAAGGATCAGCATGTGATTGTCAGTGCCCCCGGTGACGAGTTCATAACCTCGCTCCAGAAGCGCCTGGGCCAGAGCCTTGGCGTTGTGGACGATCTGCTGACCGTAGACACGAAAGGACGAGTTCGCTGCTTCCTGCAAAGCGACGGCAAGCGCGGCGATAGTATTCATATGCGGTCCGCCTTGCAGAAGAGGGAACACGGCGCGGTCTATACGTTTGGCCAGATTGTGTTTGCTCTTCGGATGATGGAGGGGCTGATAACGGTCTTCATTCCTTGATAAAATGAAGCCACCCCGGGGACCGCGGATCGACTTGTGAGAGGTGCTGGTGACCACATCGCAATGGGGCACGGGGTTCGGATGCACTCCTGCGACAACCAGGCCGCTGATGTGGGCGATGTCAGCCACCAGATACGAGTTCACCTCCGAAGCAATTTCGGCCATTGCCGCGTAGTCAAAAATACGCGGATAAGCAGTTCCGCCGACCCAAATTAGCTTCGGGCGTTCCCGCTTGGCGGTCTCGCGCAAGTGGTCATAGTCAATTTGCTGTGTCTTTTCGTGCAGCCTGTACGGGACGCGCTGATAATCGCTGCCGGAAAAATTGACGGACCAACCGTGAGTCAGATGGCCGCCTTCGGGTAAAGGCAAGCCCATCACTTTGTCACGGGGGCTCAAAAGCGCGCGATAGACAGCCTGGTTGGCTGGCGAGCCTGAATAAGGCTGGACGTTGGCGTGTTCACTGCCAAATAGCGCTTTCAGGCGCTCGATCGCGAGGGTCTCAAGCTCATCGACGATCTCGTTTCCGGCGTAGTAGCGCGCACCGGGGTATCCCTCGGCATACTTGTTGGTGAAAATCGACCCGGTCGCTTCCAACACCGCCGAGGAGGCAAAGTTCTCGGAGGCGATCAGTTTGAGAGTTGTCCGCTCCTGGCGCTCCTGTCTTAGAAGCAGTTCGCGAACGCGGGAGTCGACGGCGGCTAAGTGAGGCCGCCCGTAAGTGTCGGGCTGCGCGATGGCGCCGCCGGCGGAGTTATCCATGGTAGTCGCGCTCCATTTGGACTGATCTATTTCACGATCAAGCAGGCGGTCCCTTCAACCGCGCGTCTTGTATTGCTTCCAGGCGTTGTAGGTCTCTTTTATGATGACCATCATCGTGGGGCAGGAGATCGACCACCAATTGAGCCAGCCCGCCATCCTTGCCTCCTGCTTGCATATGGTACGAAGACTGCGGACGTTGTTCGTTGCAGCAAAGAAAGTTGGCTCTGACCAGCCGCCGGACGTGGCGTCGAACCTGCTCGCGAGGCAGACTGGTAATATCGGCCAGCTCGCCGACGGTTAGATCCGCATGCGCGCAAAGGCCCAGGATTCGAAGGCGATCAAGATGCGCTGCCGTCCTTACGCGATTTACCAGTGTCAACATTGGTTGGCATCAACCCGGACGGGATGCAGCAAGCCGCTAGCCCTTCTATCCCCATCAATCCGCATGAGATCTCTTCTCGTCATTTGCTGTAAATCCGCTGGTATGGATGCTAATGGAAGATGGATCACAGTCCTTTCTACGACTAAGACGCCAGATATTGGGGCTAATGTACCACCTGACAGGAGACTACGCTCACGAACATTATGTGAATTTTTTTTAACGTTGCTGAGAATCAAGGGTGAGGTTTGGCGAATGTCTCGCCGTCGACTGTCGAATCCTGCCCGACGGGATTATGGGGTGCGTAGCCTGCTTGTCCTTTCCACATGACCAGCGACGATGGGGCGAAGGCGGCAGACATAGCTCTGGAGCATGCTGCGGTGTCTTTGGCCTGAAGCCGAGGAAGGCGGACCGTGGCTTCCGCGCCGCTGCCGGGAGCCCCCGAACAGGCCAAGTGGATCAGCCGGGTGTTGCCGTCATAGAGCGTGAGACCCAAAGCTGGCCAGCCGCGCCCTGAGGCTGACGCACCGCTCAGCGTCCACCTTGCTCTCGAAGCCCATCGGCATAGCGCCGATAACGACTTGACCGCGTGCGTGTCGACGAGCGATCGGTGAGCGCAAGGATCGAGGGTGCAGTGCAGGATAATGCTGTTTTAAATCAGCGCTGTTTTCAGCCGACTGCCTTGAGCGTGGGCACAAGGATATAGGCCGCAGGAGATCATCGTCTGGCTGTTCGGGAGGCCGCCCTGGGCGCGCGACAGCCGTTCCTTCGGCTGCGCCAGCTCCGCCACCATCCGCGCCGTGCCTTCCGGAGACCATTCCCGCTGCCGGCCGGCGCCCGTGAAAACCTCGACCCGGCGCACCGGCTCGAGATGGCTGGGCTCAGCGTAACTCTGAAGTCGTCATATACCGAAGCCTTCACAGACTTCGGACATCTCCCTCACAGTCCGATCAAGATGGCGTCAGGAACACCGCTTGCGTTGATGCGGATGAACCCCTGCTTGTGCCACAATGACCCTTATCTCAGCGCGCGAGCCAAAGCTTCCGCGCAAGGCGACGGCTAGGATAAGGCAATGCCGACGAAGGGCACATTGCTTGCCACACTCTGGAATGATGGCATGCTCGGAAGGCCTAGGTTTTGCTCAGGGCCGCCTGCAAGGCGCGCTTGGAGGTTATTCACATAGCCTTCTGCGTAGTCCTGCGCCGTCGAGACCGAAAGATCAATGCCTGCCGCCAAGGCCTCTTCCATCAGGTGCTTTACGAGCCCATTTCGAATGGCCAGCTTGACCTCGGGGCCTGCGATAAGGCCGATCGCCTGCGCGGCCATATTGAGGCCAGCTTCCTCCAGCGCTCGCTTCATATCGCCTCCGTTAATGGCCGTACGCAGGAGATTGGCTGCTTGCGACTCAGCCTCGAGAACCATCGAGGCAAGATCGGCTACTTGTCCGAGGCCCGGAATGAAGCTGAGCAGTCCCACCGCCGTTGCCGCCAAGTCGAGCACTTTCGTCTCGATTTTGAGCACGGAGTCGACGACGTGCATGACGGCCCCGCCGTTCTTTTTGGCTGACTTAATGTCAGGCTGGTCCATCAGGCCCATCTTCATGTCCGCGACGGCATTCTGCTCTTCTGCGGTTTGGGCGCCGTGGGTGATTGGCTGCTGAACGTTGCGGTTCGCAGACGACATGTTTGTGCAAAAATGGGCAAAGTCTTTTTTGCTGATATTGCCGGAATCAACCGTATGCCCGCCGCCAAAGTCGAAGAATTTATGATGGGTCTTATAGCCCGTGATCGAATTGTTCAGGAGGCCAAACAAAAGAGGATCTGAAAGGAGCTGAGAGGCTGCTTCCCGCACTTTCGGATCAAGGCTCTTGTCGTCTTTCATTTTCGCCAGTTTGTCGCGAGTCAGAACACCGCTTCCAAAGAACGTGTCCTGATGGTCCTTGATCATCTCGACCGTATTCAGCTCAGTTTGCGTGAGGCTCATCGACGATGAGGCGACTTGCAGGAAATCCTCTTTGTGCATCTTCCCTTTCGAGCCACCGCACAACTGGTTCCAAGCATCGGGGTGATCGAGGAAATATTGCGCCGCCGCAATGACCTGGGGCGGAAATTTGCCGTTTTTCGATTCGCCGCCGACCATTTTCTTGAACTCATCCAGACTCAGGTCCTTGGACAGATTTTCGGAGTACCGGTAAAACTCCCGCAAGGCATCGCTCAAGGTCATGACCGAAGGCTGCAAACCTCCGCTGCCGTCGGATGGTATGTAGTTCTGCTCGTAGCTTTGCGCTTGGGCTTCCTGAAATGCAGCAACTTGTGGGTGGTGGTTTGAAAATCCGGCCAAGTCCTTGGCGTTGATCTTGCCTCCACAGCGGCCGTCGCCCTGCGAGCCAATCGCATAAAAAAGTCCCGAATCCTGCTGCAGTCCCTTGATCGCCGCTTTCAGATCCGGTGGCGTAGAGGGATCATTGGCTTTCTCGGTCAACGACTTCCAACTAAGCGGGCATTGGTCCTTGTGACGGTTGAGTACCGCAACAATCTGCAACTCAGCCGTGGTCAGCGACCCACCGTTCCACGTGATTCCGGGGCTCGGCCTGGGAGCCGGCTCGATCTTCGGGGTGACGCGGAGCAGATGTTGGGCTTCAGTCGCCTTGGAGCGTTGCGATTGGTCCTCCTTGAGAGCCGCCCTCATATGTGGCGGCAGCAGATCCAGTGGGTGTTGCTCCAAGCCCTTCAATGTCCATTCGACATCCGGTGCCAGATGGCCCAAAGGGTCCTGCCGCAATTTATCCATTGTCGAATCAAGATTCGACGTTGGCAGATCCCCTTGCGCGAAAGAGCCGGGCTTGTTTGCCAGCACACAAGTGGACAGCATCGCTTCGAAGCACGATGCACTTTGCTGATGCTGGGTCGCAAAATGGGAAACTTTCAGGCCCGGCCAACCCCTTGCGGACTGTAGCGAATTTGAGCGGTAGAAAGTTGAAAGATTGCTGGCCGACATTGTGCATCCTCAGACGTGACGTTGAAATCCCCACAAGAGACCCCGACAGAAGATCCCTTGCGTTTCACAAAATTCGACAATTCCAAGCGTCGGCAGGTCACGAATGCGCCTGCCCTGCCTTCAATTGCTGTGTTCCGGGCCGGCTCCAAGGTTCGGTCCAACACAATGGCCGGAGTCACCGCGAGAGCTGCCGGGACTCATCATGAGCGGATTAGCTTTCGAGAAACTGACGAGTTTGCGAAGAGTTCACAAAGGGGTAGCCGCAGTCATGTTCTTCAGAGCTGCGGCAAATCCTCAATGTTCATTTCTTGCCCAGCTCAGGCTTCCCGCCAACGCTATCCTGTTGTGGGATGTCAGAAGAATAAGAAGCATCCGGTCGTCCGTCGCGAACGACCGTAGTGGAGGAGCCGCGAAACAAGATCAGCACTGATTCCTTTGGCGTGGCCGCTATGTGAGTCTGCGCCTGCGCCTCCGCCACCAAGCCGTTAAAGGTCTGCTCCACGAGTGCGACGAAGCGCGGTGGACCGGAAACGAAGACGAGGCCATTGCCTGGCACGGGTTTGACCACATAGCGCTCGTCGGAGATATCAAGCTTGTCGAGAGCCCCCTTGAACGCATCGAAGCGAATCGACGTCATCAAAAGCATTCGAGTTTGCGATTCTTGTGCAGCAGACACATAGAGCACAAGGCCGTCATAGTACCATTGGAGACCGTAAAGGTTCGTCAAGCGGTCGAGGAACGCGCGCGGTGGCAAATCAGGCATACGTCCGCGAATTCGCCCCTTCACCGCAGGACTGATGTTGACCCTGATATTCAGGTTGTTGCCGAATTCCTGCAACGCTGCAGCGAGTTCCTGATCCAGAACCGTGTATCTATAGGGTGTCGCCGGAAGGGACAGCGGGACTGCGTGCGCCGGGTGAATCCCGGTGGACAGAAAAAACCCGGCACAGAGAAGTCTCAAAACATGCAGGGTGACGGGTTGGATAAGCGTTCTCGGCATGTCGCACTGATAAACCAAACGCTGAAATCATCACAAGTGACTAAATTGCCGAAGAGATTTTAGATGTCGAAATGACGCCGCCGTTAGTCAGCTTGTTGTCAGCTTGCCCCCCTAGGAGTGTTGCGCCGACACCGGGTGATGAATGGGCGGGGCTCGCCCGGTCAGAGAGAGCAACCGAGTCCTTACATGATGATGCCTGTCACGTCGATCTCTGCCACTCTAACGGCTGGCCTCCCCAGGGTCGGATCACCGTCGATTGTCGAGCAGGCCCAGTTTGAGCGCGCCTTAGGGCATGCAGCCGACTCGCTGAAAAACGATGCCGCCGCGGGGCCAGCGAGTGCGGCGCCAGTTGCTGCGGCGATGGATGTTCAGCGCGCGGCTGCGCCGACGAGCGGCATGGGCGATCGCGTGTTGCAGACGATTTCCTCCCTATATCCACACAACACTGTTTCCTTCCCCGCGCTCGACCATGACATAGCCCTTTCGAAGGGCGCTCTACCGGGACCGGCGCAGAAGCTTCCCGTCGCAGGTGAGGCGGGAACCGGAATCTCGGGCATTCCTCAACAAGGGCAAGACTTCGAAACGATGATGGCTGGTCTTCGGGATGTTTACAACGGCGTCACCCAGGTGGCGCTTATCTCCAAAGGCGTCAGCGGCGTCACATCATCCGTGAATAAACTTTTGAAGGAAGGCTGAACCGCGCGCATGATTGGCTTGGCCGAGGGCGAAATCATGCGTGGCCTGTCAGGGTGGCGGTCGGTTAGACTTGTCATGCTGCTAGTTCTCGTCGCCCTCAGTGCTTGCAAAACCGACCTCTACACGCAATTGCAAGAGCGTGAGGCAAATGAAATGCTCGCACTTCTTGAAGACAACGGGGTCGCCGCGATCCGGGTGGTCGCCAAGGATGGGACCAGCACGATCCAGGTTGACGAAAAGCTGCTCGCCTTCTCAATCAACCTTCTGAACGCCAAGGGGTTGCCGCGCCAATCCTTCAAGAACCTCGGTGAGATATTCCAAGGATCAGGCCTGATTGCCTCGCCGACCGAGGAGCGTGCCCGTTACGTGTATGCCCTGAGCGAAGAGTTGTCGCGGACGATCAGCGATATCGATGGCGTTTTTTCTGTACGTGTTCACGTCGTGCTGCCGCATAACGACCTTGTGCGAGCCGGCGCCACGCCATCCTCGGCCGCGGTGTTTATCAGGCACGACGCCAAAACAAATGTCGCGGCTCTGCTGCCAAAGATAAAGATGCTGGTAGCCGACAGCATCGAAGGCTTGTCCTACGATAAGGTGGAAGTGGTTTTGGTGCCGGTAGAACGGTCCGCACACGAGCAACGGCCCGATCCGACTGCTGTTTTGCCACAAGCATCAACACCTCTTCCTGCGCCAATTCTGGCGACCGTGACAGGTTTTGCCGCAGCCGTATTCGCAGTGGCCTGTTATCTCTTGGTCAGCGTTGCTACGCGTCGGCGCAAGCAATCAACCGGCGTTTCCAAGGTCGAGGGGCGCCGGGATGCTTCTGCTGTCGAGGCCATTCGCAAAAGAATGCCTGCAATTGGACGTGGGTGACATCTCATTGCCAATGCCTATACAGACCGCCCGACCTGATGGTCCGCACCAATTGCGTTTTCCGGGCGCGAGCGAGCTTGCGGCTTCGGCCCATCCGACCCGTCTAGCGGCGCGTCTTGATCCAGCGTTATCGGCAGAAACGTTAGTGAAGTTGCAGAAGTGTTCCAGACTGCATCCAAGGCTGGCAGAATTGCTGGGCAACTATGACGTGGATCTGAACCACATCGGCTGCAGGCCGGACCTTCTACGCGGGCACGATCCATATCGAGCTGCCCTTCTTGCTGGTAGTATCTGGCATGCCCGTTCGCTGGTCGCGTTTGTCTCTCAGCCTGAGCTTGCCATCCTTGTTAAACGCATCGGCGTGGATGCACACGCATTCGGAATCCGACACCTGCTGCATGCCGTTGAGAACAGACTGATCGCGGACCCAGAAAAACTCGCTCAGCAAATCGAATACGATGGACATGCATGTCTTGGGGCTTGGCTCCAGGACAGTTCAGCGACCGAGCGTAACCGCGTGCTTCTTCGGTTGCCCGAGGGGACTGCCGCGGAGACTCCAGCACCTGAGCATTGGACCGCCGCCGGCCAATTGCTTTCACTTGTACTAGCTCATTTTGAGACAGAGACCCCGGTGAAATGACAGCCGAACTTTCCGAGGGGCCAATAGCGCCGCAGATGCGTCCAATCGGACCACTGATACCCGCGAGCGAGCTCGAAACCTGGCACAGCGCCGCGCAAGCGCTTGCCGCGGCAGAACGGCATCGGCAGCGCGTTCGAAACTGGGCACGCGCCGTTTACCAGCGGGCGTGGGTGCGCGGCCACATGGAGGGCTCGAATGCAGGCACCGAGGAGATGGCAGGGCTGATTGCGGAGACAATCTCCGAAATCGCGCGACGAAAGGCGGCTCTGGAGCAGGAATTGCCGCAGCTCGTGATGGAAATATTGAGCGATCTTATCGGCGCTTTCGATCCGGGCGAGCTACTGGTGAGGGCTGTTCGTCACGCCATAGAGTGTCAATACAGCGGCGCCGAAGTTTGCCTTCATGTTTCTCCCATGCAAGTCGACATGCTTGCACGAGAGTTTGCTCGATGCGACGGCCAGGATGGTCGACCAAGGGTGCGGATCGAGCCCGACCCGACGTTGTCGCCGCAACGGTGCGTGCTGTGGAGCGAGTACGGCAATGTCGACCTGGGACTTGACGCCCAGATGCGCGCGCTGCGCCTTGGTTTCGGGACGCTATGTGAAAAAGGCGAGCTATGAGAAAGCCCGTCCCAGAACATAACGCTGACGCCGACACTCGAGCTCTCGTTCCAGCAATCTCGTCTTTGAGGGCTGCGGCCAAGCGAATTGACACGCGTGCGGTGCGCGGTCGGATCACGCGGGCTATCGGCACACTGGTTCATGCCGTCTTGCCAGATACTCGTATTGGGGAACTTTGCCTCCTAGAGGACCCGCGAACCGGGCTGTCGCTCGAGGCCGAGGTGATCGGCCTGTCGGGTGATGGTGTATTGCTGACACCGATCGGGGACTTGGTGGGCCTATCCAGCCGCGCAGAGGTCGTGGCCACTGGCCGAATGCGTGAGGTGCCCGTCGGCGGCGATTTGCTCGGTCGCGTGATCGACAGTCGTTGCCGCCCATTGGACGGCAAAGGCGAAATCAAGACCGTCGAAACTCGGCCCCTGCATGGCAGAGCCCCCAATCCGATGACGAGGCGCATGATTGAGCGGCCATTCCCGCTTGGGGTCCGTGTCCTCGATGGTCTGCTGACGTGCGGCGAGGGCCAGCGGATCGGGATTTATGGCGAGCCAGGTGGTGGCAAGTCGACGCTGTTGTCACAGATCGTAAAGGGTGCCGCCGCTGACGTCGTCATAGTGGCGCTCATAGGCGAACGTGGACGGGAAGTTCGTGAATTCATCGAAAGGAATCTTGGTGAAGAGGGCCTTCTCCGTACGGTCGTCGTGGTTGAAACCTCCGACCGCTCGGCGGTGGAGCGTGCGCAATGCGCTCCAATGGCGACTGCGCTCGCGGAATATTTTCGCGATCAGGGCCTACGCGTTGCTCTCATGCTGGATTCGCTGACGCGCTTCTGCCGCGCTATGCGCGAAATAGGCCTTGCTGCGGGTGAGCCGCCGACGCGACGGGGCTTTCCTCCTTCCGTTTTTGGCATGCTGCCAGGCCTGCTCGAGCGCGCCGGCATGGGTGAGCGGGGCTCAATCACGGCCTTCTATACGGTGCTTGTAGAGGGTGATGGCACGGGTGATCCAATCGCCGAGGAATCGCGTGGTATTCTCGATGGCCATGTCATCCTCTCACGCGCTATTGCGGCGCGATCGCATTTCCCCGCTATTGATGTGCTGCAGAGTCGCAGCCGCGTCATGGATGCAGTCGTTTCGGGGACACATCGCAAGGCAGCATCCATTTTCCGCGAGCTCCTATCGCGCTATGCCGAGACCGAGTTCTTGATCAATGTTGGCGAATACAAGCCAGGTGGAGATCCCCTGACTGACCGGGCCGTCGCGTCAATCGACGAACTGAGGGAGTTTCTGCGCCAGAGCGAAGATGACGCGTCAGATTTCGAGGAGACGGTCGCATGGATGTCGCGTCTGACCGCGTGAACTGGGTTCAGTCTTCGAGGTTACGGCTTCTGAAGGAAATGCAAGAGCGTCGTGCCCTTGGCGAGCTGTCCAAGAAGGAAGCCCAGCGCGATGTGGCCGCCTCAGCCGTACAAAATGCCGCTAGGGAGCTTGCAATGATACAGCAACATTGTTCAAGAACAGAAGCAGCGCTCTATCAGCATCTGATGTCACTCGACAACTTGTCTAGCGCAGCGCTCGACCGTCACCGCCTTCACACTGAACAGCTTGCCGCTGAGATCACTTCCAGGCGGCAGATGCTTGATGATGCCCAAATCGCTCAAGAGGAGGCTGAGATGGCGGCGTCCAGGACGAGGGAGCTATGGGTCATATGTTCGGCGGCAAGGGACAAATGGCAACAAATCGAGGACGACGTGCGGCGCGCCGTCGAAACTCATTCGGAGGCCGCAGCCGAGATCGAGGCCGACGACGAGATACTGCTGAAATATGCGAGGGGGTCGCTTGCCTAAATGCCGCGCAACCGGATCCGACAGTCGCAAGAGGTCGTCCGAATGACACGACCGTGCAGTCTTTGATAGCCGCTGCGGTCACACCCGCCATGTTCGAACCAGTTCTGAAACTGTCCCGCACGGTTGTCTCGTGGCTCAATGATACAGCAGCGCCCCGCACGCCGTTTCAAAGCCGGATCAACGAGGTGCCGCTATCGGTGCGAACGGCAGGGCTTGTCTGGCAGCAGGAACCTGCTGCCATTCCGATGCTTGACTGCGTCTGGAGAGTGGGAGCCGAAACGGTCATCTTGTCGCTGTCGCGCCCGCTCGTAGAGGAGTTCATCACGACAGTGCAGAACGGCTTGGCCTTCCCTTCCGAGCCAACTGCTTCGCTTATTCTCGAACTCGCTCTTGAGCCGCTTGTCACTCGACTGGAGGAGACGACGCGTCTGAACGTGCAACTCGTGCGCGTATGCGAAGCCACGATGCTGGCTCCTCATCTTGAACTCGACATCATTTTCGGCGCGGTCAAGGGCAAGGGCCGTCTATTCCTGTTCACGCCTCTTGACGGCTTAGTACCGCCTGCGTTTCGCGCGCTAGGCGAACTGCTTGCCCAGTTGCCGCGGCAGCTGGGCGGGCTGCCTCCAGAGCTCCCGCTCATTGTTGCAGGAGAGGTCGGCACGCTTCGCCTTCCTGCGGCGCTTCTTCGAAGCGCATGTGTCGGTGATGCATTGTTGCCCGATATTGCGCCGTTCGGCCGCGGCCAGATCACCCTAGCTGTCGGCCAGTTGTGCGCCGGGGCGGATCTTGACGGCGATGAATTAATCTTGCGGGGGCCTTTCCGCCCGCGACCGTGTCCTTTGGAGAATGCGCATATGACACAACCCGGATCGCAACTGGAGCTTACTAAGGATCTCGACGATGTCGAGATCGTGCTTGTCTTTGAATGCGGCCGCTGGCCTATTTCTCTTGGGGAATTAAGAAGTGCCGGCGAAGGGCATATTTTTGAACTTGGATGGCCGATCGACGGCCCGGTCGACATAGTGGCCAATGGTCAGCGTATCGGGCGTGGCGACATTGTCCGCATCGGAGAAGAGCTGGGCATCAGGCTCCGTGGCGGGTTTGCATGCAATGAGTGAAGCTCAGCCGACAATCCTGGCGCTTCTTGCGGTTACCGCCGGACTCGGTCTGCTGGTTTTAGCAGTTGCCACGACAACGGCCTTTGTAAAGGTATCAATTGTTCTTTTCCTCGTCCGCAATGCGCTCGGGACCCAGACCATACCACCCAATGTGGTGCTGTACGCCGCGGCGATGATCCTCACTATGTTCGTTAGTGCGCCCGTTGCTGAGCAGACCTATGACCGCATGTCGGATCCCAAGCTCCACTATCAGACATTCGACGACTGGGTAAGCGCCGCTAAAGCCGGAAGTGAGCCCTTGCGCGAGCATCTCAAGAAATTCACAAATGAAGAGCAGCGGCGATTTTTCCTATCTTCGACAGAAAAGGTCTGGCCAGAGGAAATGCACGCTGCAGCCACGCCTGATGACTTTGCAATACTTGTACCGTCTTTCTTGCTATCAGAATTGAAGCGCGGATTTGAGATAGGATTTCTACTTTATCTGCCTTTTATTGTTATAGATCTGATAGTGACAACTATCTTGATGGCAATGGGTATGTCGATGGTCTCACCAACTGTTATATCTGTCCCGTTCAAGATCTTTTTGTTTGTTGCCATTGATGGTTGGTCAAAATTGATGCATGGGCTTGTGCTGAGTTATACGTTACCGGGAGGCTGATCATCACTGAATCCAGCATCATTACTCTTATGAGCCAATCACTGGTGGTTTTCATGATCTGGATTCTACCGCCGCTCATTGCATCAGTGGTTGTCGGCCTCGTCATCGGCATCCTCCAGGCGGCGACGCAGATCCAGGATGAAAGCTTGCCGCTCACCGTGAAGCTTCTGGTCGTTGTCGCGGTGATTGGGCTGTTTGCTCCTGTGCTAAGCGCCCCGCTCATAGAGCTAGCCGATCAGATCTTCACCGAGTTTCCCGCAATGACACTTAGCTACTAGTCCGCCCCATGGACGCGCCATCGGCCGATATTCAAATTCTGATCCAGACGGCTCTCGAACTCGTCGTTGCGGCAGGTCTTGGGGCAGCCCGCGCGATGGGCATCATGCTGATCTTTCCCGTATTCACACGCTCGCAGATCAGTGGGCTGATCCGGGGCTGTTTGGCTGTTGGCTTCGCACTACCATGCCTGGCACACGTCAGCGGCGGATTGCCGGCGCTGGATTCTGATACACGCCTGATCCAGCTAACCCTGCTCGGATTCAAGGAAGTTTTTGTCGGTGTACTCCTTGGCACTTTTCTTGGCATTCCGCTTTGGGGCCTTCAGGCTGCCGGGGAGCTTATCGACAACCAACGCGGCATCAGCAGCCCGACCGCTTCGGCCGATCCCGCGACGAACAGTCAGGCTTCCGCGATGGGCGTTTTTCTGGGGATCACTGCGATTGCCATATTCGTCGGATCAGGAGGCCTGGAAACTTTGATCAGTGTCCTGTACCGCAGCTACTTGATCTGGCCGGTGTATCAGTTTCACCCGACACTGAGCGGGCCAGGAGCAATGGAGTTGTTGGGGCTTCTCGACCGCATAATGCGCACGGCATTATTGGTATCGGGGCCTGTCGTGTTCTTCCTGATACTGATTGATATATCGATGATGCTGCTGCGTCGCTTTGCCCCGCAATTTAAGGCGAGCCAACTGTCTCCGGCAATCAAGAACATTGTCTTTCCAGTTCTCATGGTCACCTACGCTGCCTATCTGGTGGAGAGCATGAAACTGGAGGTCACACAAGCCAACGGCGCGCTGGAGTGGTTCGACAAATTGCTGCCATGAGCGACACAAGTGAAGAGAAGACACACGCCGCCAGCCCGAAGAAGTTAAGTGAAGCGCGCAAAAAAGGACAGCTGCCACGTAGCTCCGATTTCGTCCGCGCGGTCGGGACTTGCGCTGGGCTCGGCTACCTTTGGCTAAGAGGCAGCGTGATCGAGGACAAATGCCGGGAAGCGCTCCTATTAGCCACCAAGTTGCAGAGCCTACCTTTCGATACCGCGGTGCCGCAGGCATTGGTTGTGCTCGTCCAACTCACCGTCGCGGCTGTTGGCCCGCTGCTTGGAACCCTCGTCGCCGCGGTGATTTTGGCCAGCCTGCTAGCCAATGGTGGATTTGTCTTCTCTCTGGAGCCGATGAAGCTCAGCTTTAAGAAAATTGACCCCTTTGAAGGGCTGAAGCGCTTGGGGTCTGCTCGTTCCATGGTCGAAGTCTGCAAGACCATGTTCAAGGTATTGGTTCTCAGCGCAACCTTTTCCATTGTCCTTCTCGGGATGTGGAAGACAATGGTCCCTCTGCCGATCTGCGGCATGGGCTGTGTTGGCCTCATCTTTATGGAGACAAAATTGCTGATGGGAATTGGCGCCGGCGCACTGCTGGTCGGCGGACTGATCGATCTCCTGCTCCAGCGCGCGTTGTATCTGCGCGAAATGCGCATGACCAATACCGAAGTGACGCGCGAGTCGAAGGATCAGCAAGGAGCGCCAGAGTTGAAAGGTGAACAGCGTCGCATCCGCGAGGAGGCGGCCGACGAGCCTGCGCTTGGCGTGCATCGCGCCACGCTGGTCTTAACAGGAAGGGCGGTCCTGATCGGTCTGCGTTACGTTCGCGGTGAAACCGGGGTGCCGTTCTTAGTTTGCCGTGCCGAAGGTGAGCGCGTTTCACATGTGTTGAGTGAGGCGCGGGCACTACGCCTGACGATCGTCCATGACCATGTCTTAGCGCGTCAGCTGATAAGCACTACAAAACTCGGCCACGCGGTTCCTATGCAATATTTCCAGCCTGTCGCGAAAGCATTCTTTGCCGCAGGCTTGGCCTAGTCATTGGAAGTCCACGACTGCCCAGTTCAAAACTGACCTGGTTCCATGCTAGTGGCAAATGTCGGCTGGCCATCCGTGCCCAAGTGTCTCTGTCAGGCCAACCGCGCAACCGCGGGCCTGGGGCAATCACTCCCCTCGGATCTGCCACCCAGCAACTACGGCAAGTCCTCCGGGCATGACCTTTCAGCCTCTGCTGGCCGGTGCGTGGCGCAGTCCGAGGTTTTGAGGCCGGCAGTGCGGATTTGATTCGTGCAGCCGTTGGAATGCCCTCGTCAGCTAGTCGTCAACTAAGCGACCTATGTTGAACAGCCGTGCTAACTTGAGCTCGGTTGCGAAACATAGGAGTACGAATCGTCATGTATGGTCGAATTGGTGGCTCATCCGATAGTTACCGCGCGCATAATGCCGGCGAGCAATCGGATGCAGGAAGCGAAGGGTTCGCGGACACATTTGCCCGAATGCACTTATCCGGATCGGAAGGTAGCGGCGCCTCATCATCGGCGGCTCCCCAAGCATACTCCCTCAATTCCCGACCTCCTGTGGTGGAGATCAACAGGACTTCCTTCAGGAGACAGGTGAGGCAATTTCATGGTGATGAAATCACGCACATCGCCGACAATCCTCAAGAGTATTCGGAGTTCGTATCGTCACGAGCCAGGCGCACCGCGGACGTTGCTCAGCAATATGGCATCCGTCGAGATACGGAGCACGCGCGATATTTCAGTTACCAATTGGGAGACCGGAGTGCCGGACTGCTGAGAATGGAAGGCGGATTCAGCATGAACGAGTTCGAATCGGAAAGTTGGCGGGAACAATTTCCTGGTCGAACTGAGGTCACTTCCATAGTGGATCTTCAAGTCGCCCATCCGCTCGTCGAAAATGCGGGCGATATTCTGCTGGAGCATCAACTTCGGATAGACGGCGACCGACCGTTGCTGAATTGGCGTGCGGCTAATCCGGAAGCACAAGCGCGCGCGCAGACGATGGGGTTTGTTGAAGTGGATCATGGCGACCTGGTGCTTGACCCTACGCAGCATCCCGACAAATGGACGAAGAACAGTGCCGGTGAGTGGCAGCGTGCAGGCAAACCTCCACTCTATCTCCACAAAACCGAGGACAGCGACAGCAGCGATAGCGGGTCTGACGACGATTTCATGTGATTTGTCGACCCGCCGCCGAGCCTTGCAACTGGTGACGGTTGCAAGGCTGTTGGCAGTGAATGCTAATTGTCCGGCGACAGCCCCGCCTTAGCGCCAGCGCCGCCGAGCGATCCAGCCCATCTCCCAGACAATAAACTGCGGATGCGCATCGTGGGTGCTTGCGAGCGGATTGTATTCGGGCCGGAACTCCGCCTCTTGGATACGAGCTCTCCCGAATCCAATTTTCTCCACCACACCGTTGGGTCGTTGCGATGCGCCGATCCCGATCGGATCGGCTATGCCTGCTCCGCGCTCGCAGGAAGACCTTCCGCCTCGATCTTGGCGGCGCGATCTCGGCGATAAGTTGGATGGGAGGCAAGATACGCCGCCACGTCAACAGCAGGTAACGCGACATCGCAAATCGGCCCTGACGGTAGCCGATCGACTCCAATCGCCGGACCGCGACTCGCGCAGCGGCATTCGCGGTTTGGCCAGGAGAAATGCTCGCTGACTCACAGCGTGGCCGGCCGCATTCTGCCCTAGACCCCAAAGTACGTGCCCTGTCATGCAGCCTGCGCCGACGGGAGCTCGGCACGCGAATGGCGTGGTTGGCGGCCAAGCCCCGAGGTCAACAAGGACTTACAGAAAGCGGGGGTGAGTTTGCCGCGATGAATTATGACCTTCTCGCGACCGGACCTAGCATCGGCTTCCTCTCGCTCTCGATTGTAGCCGCGCTGTTCGTTGGATTTAACGTGGCAAGCGGTGAATTCGGAATCAGCCAGCCCTTCCAAGTTTCTGGCCATGACGGGGCGACTCGTGTGGATGTGCACCCACATCGGGCTCGGCATCGCACCATTGACCAGCATCTTGGGCTGCAGCTTCATCTCAAACAGCTTTCCTGGCTCGCCACGCAGCGCGACCGGTGCCTCCGGCGGCATCAATTCGTCGGCATTGCACAAATGTTCCAGGTATTTTTGCGCCGGAAATGCGTAGGTCTTCATGCAATCAGTCGTAATGCCGGCTTTTCCTTCATTCAATGCGTTGGCCTGTCCCAGCACCATGTTCAGCAACCCTTTGAGCTGGTCTGTGCGTTCGTGCACTTTGGGTAGCTGGGTGGAGGTGAGTAGCAGGCGTACATTACGCCCCTGCAACCCGGCGAGACAGGTTTGCATCTCAATGGCCTGGGCTCGCAGGTACTGGGCCACATCGTCCACGACCTTACCGGCCTCCTCAGGCTTCATCTGGCGCACTTGGGAGACGACGCTTTGCTGACCGGCCAGATCGAACTGCAAAAGTTCGTCCAATCGTTTGAGCCGCTCCGTCAATACCTCCATTGACAACGCGGCGCCCCCGATTGTCGAGCCTGCCCCCGACGAACTCGCAGCCACCTCTTGCGCTCTCACCTGTGTACTCGCAACTTGATCCGAGCGCGCGAGAACCTTGGCTGCTGGCACTGTGCCGGCGTTCGCAGCGACTGGTGTTGATGGCTGCCCGGCGGCAGAAGTCCCGGCGCGAGCTGCCGACTTATGCTTTGACTTCCCTTTCCTTCGCGCTGTAGTGCCTTCTGACACTGCAGCCGTACCAGCAGTGTCAGCCGGTATCGCAGCGCCTGCCCTGGCCGGCATCGCAGCGCCCGCCTGGGCCTGTGGCGCCATGATGGCTGACGGCGGAGACTGCAGGTTCAACAAGTGCATGGCATCGTGCGCAGTGATCCATGCATCGTCCACGATCCGTTCGAACAGTTTCAATGGGAGGCCGGCATCTGGGTAGGTATGGCTTAGCTTGGTATGCACCTCGTGCAACGCCAATCCAAAATCCGAAAGCCGCTCCATGATTTTTTCTACAACCGCGCAATCATGAGCGTTGAGTGCTTTGCCATCATCCATTATGCCCTTCGCCAAAGAGAGGGCGCGAAGAGCTTCTTGAACGGCGCTTGCCATCAGCTGCACCACTCCATTTCGACCGACGAGGAGTTCCTTCAAATCTGGCTCGAACCTGCTCGCCCGCAGTTCAATCTTGGCCCGCGCAAGACCGATCCGCTCACGGACCAGCCAGATCCTGACACTCAGTACCGAGCCGGCACGCAGCCGCAGTGCGCACCGCTCGGCTTCCCGCATCACGGGCGTTCCACTGGATAGGCTAGCGGTGGCAGCGCAGGCGGATCGCTGCCGTTCGGAGCGCCATGCCTTTTTTTCCCACCACTTAATTGCCGCCGTATGGTGGTTCTCCACATTTAAAATCAACAGCTCCTGCCGGTCCGCCTGGGAGTAGGAGTAGAGTTTATCGACCATACCTGCCGCTTTCTTGGTCTTTTTGTCCAATTTCGTGATCGTCGACAGGCCAAGTTTGTCTACTTCATTCGCGGCGTCGCACACGATCTGGCAACATCTACGCACCTTGTCGTCTGGCATAATTGTCTGCGCCTCAGCCGCAGGCAGGCTAGCGCGGTACTCCAGAATTGCTGAGGCTGCATCGACGACCCGACTGATCAGCTCCACCGCCTCCTCGGGGACGTCGGTTTTCCTGGCCGCAGCCTCGCAATCAGTCAGTTGTTGAACAAGACTGTTCATTCTGAGCTGTGTCGGACTGATATCTTCATTTGACGATGAGCTGGTGCCTTCCACCTGCGCGGTTGATAGTTGGCTACCGACCGGCGCCATGGCTTCGCCCTCAGACATGGAGGGAGAACCGCGCCGCCTTGCGGCTGCGCCACGTGGCGCTACGGTTCCGCGTGGTGGCGCAGCGGCTCCACGTGGCGGTGCGTTCAGGATTTGATCTTCGCCAATCGAGGCGCCTGGCAGACTTTCGCGGGCATCGCCTGGACCGCGCGCAACTGGAAGGGAGGAGGGCCTCCTATCGGCGTCCCCAGAGCGCATCTGCTCCACAACGGAATCGAATGACTGTCCACCTTCTCCCGCAGCAAGACTTGATTGCGAAAGGGAACTGCTCGCCCGCCCCGCGCGGCTGGCTCCAGTTTCAGCCTGCGATTTCCGTGGTCGGCCAATGCCCTTCATATTGCGTCTCCGTAGTAGGCGAGAATGTGCTGCTATTGTGCTGGCGGCTGACGAGACCAGCGGCATCTTTCGGTTAACGTCACGGTCAGCCAGACCCGCGACGGCGTAATGTTCCCGCCAAAGTGCTTCTCAGTAGCAGGCCAAGATTGGCCCGAGCTCACAGGACTTTCGCAACGTTGCCATCGATGTCCTGAGATTATCAGCGCTTCAGTCCGCCGATTTCCAGGAACAGCGAATGAAATCAGACCAACTCGGCTAGCTCCCCTTCCTAGACACGTGCCTGACGATTTTATTGAGGCGTCACTCCTCTCGTTCGCCACCGACAAAGTCACACATTTGCTTCAGAGAAGCGTGTGCGTTGCGTATCGCGCGGGAAACCATTTCGATCTATAGTTACAAAAAGTGTCGAGACGGGACCTTTGGATCCGAAGGTCAGGCACGGCCGGCCTAGATAGACCGCTTGGCTGACGATTAGCTGACGATGGGAGTTCTCACGAACAGGGCAAGAAAATCCGACCGCTTCAAGCTTTCGATATGGTGAGAAGAGGATCCGCACCGGCCTCCCAAAGCCGGCAGACCATCCCATGTTCGTACGGTCGCCGACCTTCTCGAAGCCAATGAGCTCACCGCGCCGGGCCGTGATGTGCAGGCGAGAGAATGGTGATGCAAAGACCGAGTTCCTGCTCGTTGCGTGCGCCCGTGGAGCCAGCAAGAATACGGTCATTGCGGTCATGCAGCACGTGGACCGTGTCTCCTGTTCGACACCACAGCATCGAGGATGCAAACGAGCTGCTGCGGCTGCCATTCGGTCGCGGCATGCGTGGACGGCGGGATTGGCCGAACAGCCGAGATCGTGGTCGACTTTTCGATGCGAGAGCAACATCCTGCAGAGCATACGTTTTTGCGCTGGCCGGTTTTTGTCAAAAGCCGTCAGGTTCTCGAAAGCTCCCGCCCTTAGCTTGATCGAGGTTAACCTTTAACACGTCGCCGCCAATGGCAAATGCCGGAGTACCTGATGATAGCAGCAATTGGGAGTGGAGTTGGCAACCTCGGGACTTCCTTGATCCGAAAGGGCCATGGGGATTCGAAATCCGAGCATTCTGGTGATGGCAAGCCGGCTGGTGGCAATGATGGCAAGCCAGCTGGTGGGAATGATGGCAAGCCAGCTGGCGGGAACGATCGGGCGGATAACCGGACCGTTTCAAATGATCAACTTCAAGACAACTCACAGTCTGCAGCACAAAGTGAAGCCTTCCAAAGTATCCTGCGATCGTTCGCGTTCCAATTCGCGAACGATGCGATGGCTGAGGCCGATGAAGCTTTGGATGACACAGAAGATGCCTGACGCGGGAAAATCCGGCGTGAGGTCATACAGGCCGTTATTGACGGCACAACTCCAACAGAAAAAGGAATGACCATGGCTGCAGTTGATAATAATAAGAAATCAGGCAATACCAATACCAGTAGCGCCGGCAATACCGATAAAACTAACAGTGGCACTCCCGGCAATACAAGCGGAGCTGATGCTACTGCTTTTCAGGCGCAAGTGCAAGAACTAACCAATGTTAGCTTGGAGGCGACGAAAAGGAGTGTCCAGTTGCGCACTCTAACGACCAATCTCCAGACCATCAAGAAGGCCGCCGACGAACGCGTTTCGTAATGTCGGAAGCGGCTTTTAGACTGCCCCTAGCGCGTCTCCTTATTGACGCGACGTAGTCCCGAAATGAGCCGCATGGCAATTGCCGTGCGGCTTCTATCCTGTTTGAGAGATGCTCTGTGGATGACGCCGTTTCCCTCCGTTTCGAAGTGCTTTCGGGGCTCTATTGCGGACTGACCGGCAAGACGGATCTTCAAACGTGTTTAATCGGCAGCGGCTTCGATGCCGATTTGGTCTTTGTCGAGCAAGGACTGGCACCGCATCATCTTCGTGTAACTCTTCTTGGCAAGTCGATCGAACTCGAGGCGCTTGCACCCGGACTCAGTATCGAGGGCAACCGGAATATCGCCGCAGGCCAGTCCGTTGTTGTGCCCCTTCCTGCCGTCCTGCTCGTAGGCGAGATGTCCATTGCTTGGTCCGTGCAGGATGCAGAGCCGCCTGGTTCGACCGGCATACCGCGCCTACCGATCGGTGTGCTCGCCATGGTCATAATCAGCTCACTCGGGATCGGCGCGCTTTCGGGCATGTTCTCCTATCTTGGCAATGCAAGTGGATCGAGCCCCAATTCACTTCGGGCTGAAGTCGCGTCCAGAACGATCAGTCACCGCGCTGACAATGAACTTACGGGGGCAGCGGCCAAAGAGCTGCAGGAGGAAGTCGATCGAGCGGGTCTTCTCGACGTCAAGATTGGCTCCGCAAAGGGTGTTGTGACCGCCGAGGGCACCGTCACGTCTGAATCGGTCATCAGCTGGCAGAAGCTTCAGCAATCGTTCGATCGTCGCACCAAGGGTACTCTAACACTGGTGAACGGAGTGCTCATCAAAGAGGAGAAGGCGCCATCCGCAATCGCGGTCGAAGCTGTGTGGCATGGGGCCCAACCGTATCTTGTCATCGACAGCGAGAAGTATTTTGTCGGGGCCATTTTAGCTGATGGATGGGTAGTCGATCGTATTGAGGACAGCCGTGTGCTGCTGAGCAGGAATGGCCGCATTGCTGCTCTCCCATATTGAAAGCTCGCAGGCCCCATCAAGCAGCACTCTATGGCCAGCCAAACATCCTGTGGCGCTCGGTGCTGACAAGCTGGCTGCGTGGAAACATTTGCTGCCCAGCCATTTCGCGCCTGTTTGTGGCTCTCATGCAGGGTCACGCGCTGGCCAAGGCCGAGGCGCCTTCGGAGTTCGAAAGCTACGTTTCAGGGCGTAACAGCAGAGTAAGTCTCAACCGATTGCAAAGGTGTCTCGATGGCCAACGTCCTGCGTGACTTCATCAAGCGTGCGCCGGCCAGCCCGGATTTAATGGTTGCGTTGATGCTGCTTCTGGCTGTCGCGATGATGGTCATGCCTATCCCGGTCGTGGTGGTCGACGCACTGATAGGATTCAATATGGGGTTGGCCATACTGCTGATGATGGTTGCCCTGTATGTCAGTACTCCACTTGATTTTTCCTCTTTGCCCGGCGTTATTTTGATTTCCACTGTATTCCGTCTCGCGCTGACGGTCGCAACGACGCGACTGATCCTGGCCGAGGGGGAGGCCGGCAGCATTATTCATACCTTTGGCGATTTCGTCATCTCAGGCAATATCGTGGTGGGTTTCGTCATATTTCTGGTCGTCACCATGGTGCAATTCATGGTCCTCGCGAAGGGTGCCGAACGGGTGGCAGAAGTGGCGGCGCGTTTCACGCTGGATGCTCTGCCGGGCAAGCAAATGGCGGTCGACGCAGAGCTACGCAACGGCCACATCGATGCCAACGAATCCCGCCGGCGGCGCGCCGAATTGGAGAAGGAAAGCCAACTATATGGCGCGATGGACGGCGCGATGAAATTTGTGAAGGGCGATTCCATCGCCGGGCTGGTGGTTATCTGCATCAACATGCTGGGTGGAATTTCGATCGGTCTGCTCTCCAAGGGCATGTCCTTCGGCGAGGTGCTGCATCACTATACTCTGCTGACGATAGGCGATGCATTGATATCGCAGATTCCGGCCCTTCTGCTCTCCATTACTGCGGCGACCATCGTCACCCGTGTGACTGGGACGGCGAGGATCAACCTCGGTACCGAAATGGTCAGTCAGCTCACGGCCAGTACTCGAGCCTTGCGGCTGGCGGCCGGCGTCCTGGTCGTGATGGGGTTCGTTCCTGGGTTTCCCCTCCCCGTCTTTCTGATGCTGGCCGCAGTGTTCGCTGCGGTAAGCATTGTCAAGGCTGATGTGCTGGGCGCCGGCACTGCCGATGCGAAAGATGGAACTGCAGCGGAGCCTAAGCAAGCCGCGCCTGCGAAGGAATTCCCGATCGCATTTTTTTTAGCGCCAAATCTTATGCAGGCGATCGATCAAGCCGAATTGCAAAAACATATTGGGCGCGTTTCGCTCCTGGTCACAGCCGATCTGGGCATTATCGTTCCCCGCATCCCTGTCTTGGTTGACGAGCAGCTGCCTACATCGCAATTCCGGATAGATGTCGAGGGCGTGCCAGTCGAACAGGACGCGATAGATCCAAGCCAGATGACGCTCCGAGCCGATGTAGCGCACGTCGACTCGAGCGGTATCCCCCTTAGGCGTGAGCCGAAAACGGACAGACTCCCGGTCGAACATACCCCTGCACAGGCCCTTACGGGCGCCGGCACGGAGCATTGGGCTCCCGGCGAACTCCTCGCCTTGCGCGTCCATGCAACGTTGACCCGCTACGCACCGCGATTGGTGGGCATCCAAGAGACCCGACATTTCCTGGGCCGAATGGAGCAGGAATATTCTGATCTTGTGAAAGAGGTGCTGCGCACGACGCCGATTCCTCGGATTGCCGATGTTCTGCGCCGCCTCCTGGAGGAAGGTATCCCAATCCGCCACACCCGTCTCGTGTTGGAGGCATTGGCCGAATGGAGCGAGCGTGAGCAAAACGTTGCCCTGCTGACGGAATATGTCCGTTCTGGTTTGAAGCGACAGATCTGCCACCGCTATGCCAACACCGAGGGCATCGTGTCCGCCCTGGTCGTCGAACGCGAGAGCGAGGATGTGATGCGTGGCGCGGTTCGAGATTCGGATGCAGGCCCCTATCTCGCACTGGAGGATCGGCAAAGCGAAGCGATGCTATCACAGATACGTCAGGTCCTTTCGAACACAGAACCGGGTCAAACCCGCCCTATTCTGTTGACGTCAATGGATGTCCGACGTTTCGTCCGCGGCTTTCTGACGCGAAACGGGATCGATCTCGCCGTGCTGTCTTATCAAGACCTCGCCTCCGACTTTACAATTCGCCCGGCAGGATCCGTCAAACTCCCGCACGGATCGAACAGCGGATTGTTAGAGTAGTTCCACCTTTCCTAACTGAACGCGACCCGCCTCCCTGATAACCGAGAGATAATATGAAATTTGTTAGAAATACAGTTTCTCCATCGCCTATGTTTCTGCGCCGGAGCTCACTTCTTTTTGCCGTACTCGCCATTCTGCCTTTGGGCGGTTGCGCCAGCTGGCAAAAGCCCGCTCTTTCCGTGCAGGAGACATCTTCCCCAGAGTTGCTCAGCGCCGATCAAATCGATCCGGCTATGCGCGAACGCATTTTGCGCGAAGTTGGTCAGGATGTTCAAGAGCGGGCTTTGCGGGATGAGGTGAAGCAGCACCCGGACAATGTTGATGCGGCGATACGGCTTACAAAAGCCTTGGTGGCCCAGAAGCGCCCGCACGAAGCGGTTGAGGTGCTCGACAGCGTCTTGGTTGCAGCCCCAGCAAACGTACGTGCATTGAATGCGAAGGGCGTGATCTTGGACATTGAGGGGCGGCATGACGCGGCACAGGCCCTGTATCGGCGAGCTCTCGAAACCGAGCCAGGGAATCAGATGGTGCAGCATAACTTCAATCTGTCGCTTGCCTTAACGGCAAGTCCGAACAGCCAAGGTTAGCACGATCGCAATAGGTGGGCACAGCGCATGTGCAGCCTATTCCCCGGCTCGAGACGCGCTCGGCTCCCATCATAGATGGCCTCTGAAGAGAGCCATATCTGCGCAAAGCTGTTGCTCCAGATCTGGCCGGCAGAGGTCGGCAGGAGAGCCGGATGACATCTCTCGGCCACCCGCAAGGCCATCCGCCTCGCTTCGTTGCCAGAGCGCCTTCGTGGTTGCCACGCGAGATACGCTCAGGATGGATTTGATTAATTCACGCGCGAATGCCTGCCTCTAACTTGGGGCAGGCGCGACCGCTCCCATAATGCAATACGCTGCCTCTAGGCCGATGGACGATGACGGGATACTTCCCCGAGACTTCAATGGTGGGGAGCAGCGCACCCGTCGATCCATTTGCTTTCAGCGTCAACCGCCACTATGTAGCGACACTTCGCCCGACTGTGTTTCAAGCTGCCCGGAGAAGTTTATGACAGAAGAAGCCCACAACACCGACATCCTCATCGAGCTCACTGCCGAGGTTGTATCAGCCTACGTCTCCAACAACCCCGTCCCGGCGGGGGAGCTTCCTGCCCTGATCGCCCAAGTGCACGGGGCTCTAAAAGGCACGGCCGGACTAATACCGGCAGAAGAGCCTGTGCCTGTGAAAAAACCTGCTGTCCCGATCAAAAAGTCGATCGAACCGGACTACATCATTAGCCTTGAAGACGGCAAGAAATTCAAATCGCTAAAGCGCCATCTGTCGACGCACTATGGTCTGACCCCGGACGAATATCGCGCCAAATGGGGTCTGCCGTCGGATTATCCGATGGTGGCGCCGAATTACGCCGCTACGCGCTCCGCCTTGGCCAAGACCATCGGACTCGGCCGCAAACCGAAAGAGCCGGAAGCCCCGGTGCCGGCGCCGGCGAAACGGACCCGCAAAAAGGTCGCAGCCTAAATCCGTATCAACAGTCGTTCGGGACGCGCGGCAGCCGTAGGCCCAATCTGCGCGGAATCAAAAGGCGGGGACGAGCCCCGCCTTTCCCGTCCAAGAGCCTCATTCCAGAGGAATTCGCGACGGCTCCAGCAATCGCTGCCGCGGCATTACCTGGTTGCATGCTCCGGCCGGGTTTCGAGCCGGTCAATGCGTTCGGAGTATGCCGCATCCTTGCCGCACGCGTTAGCCAGCCTTGCTGAGGCTGCCTGCAGAGGACTTGCCGGTGCGGCGATCCTGTTCGACCTCGTAGTTTATCTTCTGGCCCTCATTAAGGGTCGACAGGCCCGCTCGTTCAACAGCGGAAATGTGGACAAAGACATCCTGACCGCCGTTGTCGGGCTGAATAAAACCAAAACCCTTGGTGCTGTTGAACCACTTCACCGTTCCAGTCGCCATATATCCATTCCTTTGTAACAAGTCGCAACTTAGGCAGGCCATTCACGCCAGCCTGATTTGTACACGAGACTTTAGGCGCAGCAAAATCGGAAAATTGCAAGGCCCACTCGACCGCCTGATCTCCAGCAGCACCTGCCACACATGCGAGGCGCGTGCCAGACGAGGCGTATGCCAGACGTTTCGTCGTGCGCTGTCGCTCAAACGTCGACAGAAACAATGACCCAACCCTGCAAACTCGGCACATCTTGTGGACGTGCTTGGGTCGCTGCTCGACCGCAATACCCGCTCCTGACCGATATCGTCGGCCAAAATGACGATGTTTTTGTCATCAGACCGAAAGATCAGGCGCGCAGCGACACTGCACACTCAAACCGAGACCCGCGAACCTCGATTAGCTTCGGCCTGCTACGAAGCGCGGTTGCCTGCTTCTGAGGCGGGCCATTGTCGGTTTGAATCAACTGTCGGGTTCGGAACCCCAGACTGTCGGCAAGTTGACAATGCGCGTTCAGACGGCACAAACCACCCGATCGCTTGTGAGCGAGATGGTTTGGCAGATTGAGCAAGGGCGGGACTCAGCTATGCCGCCCAGGCTGCTGACAAGGCCAAAGCAGCGTAGGTGCGGAGTGAAATCCAAGGTCCACATGGGTCGTCGCGCGTCCCGTGCGCCTGGGAAGGCGCCGGCCCGGCCAAGCTTTTCCCAGATCGTCCGGATGACGCAAGCTTCGCTGAGCGTCAATGAACGTTCGGGCGATGACCAGGCGTCGTGCGTTGCAATCTGGACGGTCCAGGATATCCCAGCCCGCTTGGCTGGCCACACTTGAAGCTCCAGCATACCGGCTGGCACAGGCCAATTGGACTCTGCGCTGCCCTCAATGCGCTGGTGGCACGGTCAATGCTTGTCTATCGATCCGGCCGCCCATGCGTGATGCTGTCGGTCGACGTTCGCAAACCAGACCCTCGGCGAACCCAGCGAAGGGGCTCGCCGGTACGACGAGGGACCTTACCTCTTTATGCGCGGCATCATTGTCGAGGATGACATGTTGCCTTACACGTCGTCCCCTCGCGCTCGGGGCTTTGAGGGGCGGATGAAGTCCTGATGGCGGTGGCACTGCTGCATGTTTGCGTAAGACCCATCAGTCACGATCGCGTTGTCCTTCGATGTCGCGGTGCTGATAGGCGGGCAGATCGGTGTGCGCGGCGCCCGCCAAAGGATCGTCGTCACGCCGGAGGAGGCGAGCGCCGTAGCCGGCGCGCCGGCGAAAGGCGCTTTCTGTCGGATGCCCGACAATGTCGGATATCGCAAGTATCAAGGTTGGATCAAACCTTGCAAATCGGGGCTTTCTTACTTGGCACGGCGCATGCTCAGGTATCCGCAAACACCCAATGGATAACGAGCAGACTTCCCATGGCCCCACCAAAATACTGCCGAACGTTCCCCGGACGCATCCAAAGATGAGGCCCGCGTCAGGCCCGGCAACACGCTGACGGCTCATCTGGCTCGGCGTCGCGTGCCGATCCACTTTCTCCCAATAGGCGTCGGGAGACATAGAGCCTTCAAAATGAGGAACAAATCACTTTGCCAGGAACCCAGCCCATAATCCCACTCTCCCTATCAGAACTACCAAGCAAGCCCCGCACTCACGGGCTTCGCAGGACGTCCGTTGCGACCGAGTTGGGCGGCGCGAGGACGGCTCCGGTCCCCGTCGCATGGGAGGACGGCAAGGCGACGGATTTCGTGCTCGACAACGGCATGGAGGTGGTCGTCATTCCCAACCACCGGGCGCCGATCGTCAGCCACATGGTGTGGTACAAGATCGGCAGCGCCGACGAGCCGCCGGGCAAATCCGGCATTGCCCATTTTTTTCGAGCATCTGATGTTCAAGGCGACGACCAACCATGCGGCCGGCGAATTCGACCGCGCAGTGTTCGAGATCGGCGGCTCGCAAAATGCCTTCACCTCCTCCGACTACACCGCCTTCTATCAGACAGTGGCGCCGTCGGCGCTCGAGCTGATGATGAGCTTCGAGGCCGACCGAATGCGAAACCTCATCCTCACCGACGATGTCGTCAAGACCGAGCGCGACGTGGTCATCGAGGAGCGCCGCTCAAGCACCGACACCAACCCGCAGGACGTGCTCCATGAGGAGATCGACGCGACGCTGTGGCAGAACCAGCCCTATCGCATCCCGATCATCGGCTGGATGCAGGAGATCGAGCAGCTGAACCGCGTCGACGCCACCGCCTTCTATGAAAAATACTACTGGCCCAACAACTCCGTGCTGATCGTGGCCGGCGATGTCGAGCCGGAGACGGTGAAGGTGCTGGCCGAGAAGACCTATGGCAAGGTGGCGCGCGGGCCCGACCTGCCGCCGCGCATCCGGCCGGTTGAGCCCGAGCAGAACACCAGGCGCACCGTCACGCTCTCCGACGCCCGCGTCAGCGTGCCCAGTTTTTCGACGCAGTGGGTGGTGCCGTCTTACCATACCGCCAAGCCGGGCGAGGCCGAAGCGCTCGACCTGCTGTCCGAAATCCTCGGCGGCGGTAACCGCAGCCGGCTCTACCAGGCGCTCGCTGTCCAGCAAGGTATCGCTTCCAGCGCCTGCGCCTATTTCCAGGGCACCATGCTCGACGACACCAGGTTCGCCATCTATGGCGCGCCGCGCGGCGATGCCAAGCTGGCCGATCTCGAAGCGGCGGCCGCTGCCGAAGTCGCTCGCATTGCCAAGGATGGTGTCAGCAGCGAGGAACTGGGCAAGGCCAAGGAGCGCTTTGTGCGCGATATGATCTTTGCCGAAGACGACCAGGACGACCTCGCCTGCATATACGGCTCGACGCTGGCCACCGGCGGCACCGTGAAAGATGTCGAGGAACGGCCGTCTCGCATCCGCAGGGTTACCGCCGCGCAAATCAAAGCAGTTGCCGCCCGCTATCTCGCGTTCGACCGTTCGACCACGGGCTATCTCTTGCCCAAGACGGAGAATGAAGAGATGACGCTCGGCGCTCAGCCCCATGCTGCGATGAACATCCAGGAGGTGAAGTCCGAAAAGGGCATGATCGCCTGGCTGGTGGAGGACCACACAGTGGAAATCGTCAACATCGGCTTTGCCTTCAACGGCGGCATCACGCAGGACCCGGTCGGGAAGGAGGGGATGGCCAATCTGATGGCCGGCCTGTTCATCGAAGGCGCCGGTAATTACGACAGCGATGCCTTCCAGATGAAGCTCGACGATGCCGGCGCCGAGATGGGTTTGGAGGCGCAAAGACACTACATCTGCGGATCGGTGTGCATGCTTCCCAAACAGCAGGACGCCGCGTTCGGCCTGCTTCGGCTCGCACTCAACGCGCCGCGCTTCGACCAGGGGCCGATCGATCGCGTCCGCGCCGAGATTGTCTCCGACATCGTCGGCAGCGAGCGCGACCCTGACGCAATCGCTCAGCGCAAATGGCTGCGCGCGATCTATGGCACGCATCCTTTTTCGAGGCCGGGAGAAGGCACAAAAGAGAGCCTGGCCGGCATCACGCCGTCCGACCTCCTCGCCTTCCACAAGGCGATTTTCGCTCGCGACGGGCTCCATATTGCCGTGGTCGGTGACATTGATGCAAACACGCTGAGGGAAAGGCTCGACCAGCTGTTTGGTGACTTGCCTGAGCAACAAACCCTCGCCCCCGTCGCCGATGTCGTACCGAAGCTCGGCCAACTGGTGGAGGAGAACTGCGACCTGCCGCAGACTTCGCTGCGATTGGCCTGGCCTGGCGTGAAGCGTAGCGCGCCGGATCACTTCGCCACCGTGCTGATGAATGACATCCTCGGCGGCTCGGGCATGACTTCCCGCCTTTTCGAGGAGGTGCGCGAAAAACGCGGCCTTGCCTATCACGTCAGCTCTGAACTGACCCTTGACAAGCTTCTGGTTACGACAGAGACACGCTCGGACTGCGCCGCCCAAACGCTGAGCATCGTGCGAGATGTGGTAAAGCAGATGGCGCAGCAAGGACCGACCGGGGCCGAGCTCAAGGCGGCGAAGAAGCACCTGATCGGCACCTATGCCATTGACCGTCTGGGCTCGACCAGCTCGATTGCAGACCGGCTCCTGGATTTGCAGATTCACAAGGCCGACGTCGACTACAACCAGCGTCGCGCCCGCAGCATCGGTCGGGTGACGCTCAAACAGGTCAAGGCGGCGGCCAAGAAGCTGCTTTCGGCCGAGCCCGCCATTTTGGTGGTCGGCCCGCCGCTGGGCGGCAAGGATGAGTAAAGAAACTCATCTCGCCTTCCTTCTTCCTTGGGGCTTCTCGTGGGAAGAGCGAATATGGAGGCCGGTGGGCCAAGCAGATCATGCAGACCCGCGGAGTCGTTTCGCGGGCCTTGCGCGGCATTGGCGGTCCAGGCGGCACTCAAACTAACGGAACTGTTGTCGTATGTTTGGTCTACCAGCTGCTTTGCCGAGGCCCTAGGACGAACCCGCTGGTGCAGAATACACACCGACGGCCTGTCGACCTGGATGTTCGCTGCGTTGAGGAGGAATCCGGTATTGCCCCTGTGCCTGCCGATGATCCGCCGTCTGAAATCCCCGCACCTGTTTGGAGCCATCGACCGCCTGCCGGCACTCGGCAGACCGGTTGGCAATAAGACGTTCGAGGTCGTCAATCCGTCGACCGGCGAAGTTTTGGCAGAGCTTCCCGATATGGGCGTGGAGGAGACACGTGCTGCGGTAGACAAGGCCTATGTTGCGCAGTCGGGATGGGCCGCGTTGACTGCCCGAGAGCGTAGCGACGTTCTTTGGCGATGGCATCAGCTGATCATCGACCATGCAGGCGATCTCGCCGCGATTCTGACTGCGGAAATGGGCAAGCCGCTTGCCGAAGCCATGTCAGAGGTATCGCATGCGGCGGCGTATCTGCAATGGTATGCCGAGGAGGCCAATCGCGTCTATGGCGAGACGATCTCGGCACCCTCGACAGACCGCCGAATGCTAGTGATCAAGCAGCCCATCGGCGTTGTTGGCACGATCACGCCATGGAATTTCCCGGCCTCCATGGTGGCGCGCAAAATCTCGCCGGCCTTGGCTGCGGGCTGCACGATCGTGCTCAAGCCCGCTGAACAGACGCCGCTCGTGGCTGGCGCAATGTTCGCCCTTGCCCATCAGGCCGGCTTTCCCGATGGCGTGGTCAACCTGATCTATGCGTCCGAAGGTGATCGCGTCGGCCGTGAACTCTGCACCAATTCCAAGATCCGCAAGATCAGCTTCACCGGTTCGACCGAGGTCGGGCGGCTGCTGATGCGTCAGTGCTCTGACCAGATCAAGAAGGTTAGCCTTGAGCTCGGCGGCAACGCACCTTTCATCATCTTCGATGATGCCGACATCGACGCTGCTGTTGACGGTGCGATCCAGGCGAAGTTTCGCAATGCCGGCCAGACCTGCGTTTCGGCGAACCGTATTTACGTCCAATCGAGCGTTCACGATGAGTTCGTCAAGAAATTCGTGGAGAAAGTCCGGCACTTGTCGGTTGGCGACGGATTCGATGCCGGAGTGGACATCGGACCGCTCATCGACAGGCATGCTCTGGCCAAGATAGAGTCTCACATCGCAGATGCCATTGCGAAAGGCGGCACAATACGATGCGGGGGCCAACGTATCGGCAAGAATGGCACGTTTTTCAAACCCACGGTCCTCACCGAGATTTCCAGCGTCATGGCAGTCGCGCAAGAGGAGACATTCGGGCCGCTGGCGCCGATCATTCGCTTCAACGATGCGGATCAGGTCGTGCGCGAGGCCAATGACACGATTTACGGCCTCGCCGCATACTTCTATGCCTCCAACATGAAGCGGGTCTGGCGTGTGGCAGAGGCTCTGGAATATGGCATGGTTGGCATAAACACGGGACGCATGTCCTCGGAGGCGGCACCGTTTGGCGGCATGAAGCAATCCGGCATCGGGCGGGAGGGTTCCCGCCATGGCCTCGAGGACTATCTGGAAATGAAATATCTCTGCATGGGCGGGATTTGAAACCTGCTGCACTGTCTCTCCGCCCACCGGCCGCCCACCGGGGGCGGCCTGCGGTCAATGCCGCCACCTAATTTGAAGTTCCAAACGCCGTTGACCTGAAACACGGATGCCCGGCAGGAGACTGAGCTCGCTGCCGGGCCGGACATGCCTTGGGAGGGCATAAGTCAGCGCTCCTAGGGCCGATGGGGCCACTCAGTTCGTGCGCCTTTTGCCGATTGCGTTGCATGTGCCGTGCCAAGCCAAAAAGCATTGATAAACCGCCGATGGATCAGCTTTTGCCCTGTTGCGCACTCTACATTGTGGGATATGCGACAATGCCCAAGCGGTTGGATCGTCGTGTTGCAGACCCCCAGACGGGTCATGATTGCTATTCTTAGGACAGTGCGCAGCAAGCGCTACCCGCTGTACTACAGGCACACCATTTCCATAATCAAGCGGTGAGTGCGATGTCTGACCGAGCTGTCGGTCCAGGGGACAGTGTGAGGTCTCAAATCCCTCCATATTGTTGCACCCGCCGGTCCAACAGGACTGCAGGTCCGGACTCAAAGGATCTTGGCTGCTATGGCGACATTGCGGTGCACGCCGCTTTCCGACCACTGATGTGGGTTTAGGTCGAGGCCGGCCCTAATGAACCACCGCCTTGGCAACTTCACCGATGTCATTGTGGCGTCGGCCGACGCCTGACCAGAGCGTACCCGCAAGGCGCCATGCAGATCTGTCGGCGGGCGAACTGTTGGTGACGGGTCAGCTGCGAGCGAACGTTCATCCACTGACGCACAGCGCGGACTGTCGCATTTCAAATTAGGAAATCTCTGTAGCCACCATTCATGAGCGCGCGGCCACGCGAGACGGCCCGACGGATGCGGTCGCGCAGATGATCGCGAGGATCCGCCCAGTCGGCATGGACGCGCCGTTGACCGATGAGAACTTCGGCGAGCTCGCGATGTGGTGCTCCGGCGAGCGAACCGTCGAGCGCACGAAGAACGAAGGACAAACGGACGCCGCGCTTTTCCGGCGCAAACAAGCGGGGGGGCAAATGTTGCCCTAGACTGAGAGCATTGAGGCACTCCAGTCCCCTCAGTCGATGCTTTAAAAGCACCGCGGGCCAGATGGCTTGCGTATGCAGGCAAACAGGGTGGAGGATATTCGCGCCCGAGACGGCGAGCTGCAGCGCGTGGTCCGCATTGCGAAGAAGAACATGCTGGCTCTTGTCGGGCGCCTGCAGGACGGTTGCACGACAGGGCAATGCCGAGAGTTCGAACGGCGGTGTCGGCGACGAGGCAGGCAACCGTTCCGCAATGAGCGGCAGCACATGGACGCACCAGAGCGGACACCAGAATACGACCGAAGCGCGGCCACAAGACTCCGCGAAACAGAACACCCCAGCGTGACAGGTCGCCGGCCGACGCGACCATATCGAGAAAGGGTCGGAGAGACCAAGTCTTGCAATGCTGGCGCGCAGCGGTCAGATCGCGCTGGAACGCCGGGTTGCGGCGTAAGAACTCCCAAGCCCACTCCCGCAGCGTCAGGCCAGCGGTGTAGTCGTATGATCTTTCATCCCGCCAATCGGCCTGATCCGCGCCAGTCAGGAGATTCATGACTGACACCCCCTGCCCGCGCCTGCGTGCGTCGAAACATTATGCCACTTCGCAAAGCACCGGCGAAGGCAGCAGACGTCGAAGGCACCTTTTTGTTGAAGCGTGCGGCATTGGCACTGGCGACGACACAAGATGTGCCCAAATTGCCACCAGACCGTCGAACGGGCACAGCGACGGCCAGCGCGACCTGAGCACGCCAAGGGAATTGATTCCTTAACGGTCATCGGCTCCTGCGTCGCGATCCAGACGTCCCTTGAAGGCGCAGTAGCGCGGCAGTGGATCGCACGCTGCTTGTCGGCAAGTTGTCGTAGCGGCGGCGCCATAGGCACGGTCATCGGAGGGTCTCCTGCGGCAAGTTTTCGCCATTGGAGGCCAATCTCCCCGCTATGGCAGCCTGTGCAGTTGCACAGGTGAAGCGGACCAATCAGGGGGGAGCTATGGCGGAAACTGGGTGATGACGGTTTGAGGAGAGCGGCGTATCGAGGCGGGTGATGAAGCCTGCCAGTACCTCTCAAGGAGAGCGATACGCCATGAACGAGACTATCAACATTGTTCGCCTTCGTCAGCCCGACGAAATCGGTGATACCTGACGGATGTACTTCGCAGCGGCGCGCGCAAATTGCTTGCGCAGGCGATCGAGATGGAAGCCGAGGCGTATGCTAAGGCGGTCGACTGCCTGACGAAGGATCAGAATGCGTTCCTGGCGTTTTACGATTTCCCCGCCGAACACCGGGATCATCTGCGAAGGTCCAATCCCATCGAAAGCGTCTTTGCGACCGTTCGCCACCGCACGGTGCGTACCAAGGGCTCGCTATCCTCGACAACCGCCCAGCTGATGGTCTTCAAGCTGGTCATGGCCGCGGCCAGGACGTGGCGACGATTGAAAGGACAAAATCAGTTGCCGAAACTCATCGCAGGTGCCAGGTTCCTGGACGGAATCGAGGTCATCGAAACGAAGCCGCAGAGCGCCGCTTGATCAGCCTCGTCACCCAAATTCCAGCATAGCTCCATCGGAACTGCCAGCCTTCCTTGCCGATCAGGCGCAGATCAGCGCTGACGATACCGAGGACGGCGACGGCGATCACCTC
The DNA here is from genome assembly GCF_004010325.2 of Mesorhizobium sp. M00.F.Ca.ET.216.01.1.1. Classification (GTDB taxonomy): domain Bacteria; phylum Pseudomonadota; class Alphaproteobacteria; order Rhizobiales; family Rhizobiaceae; genus Mesorhizobium. The sequence goes on along the minus strand of NZ_SADR02000014.1, from coordinate 883 downwards.
CAGGCCGCCAAGTAACGACCCTCAAAACACCGCCCTGGGCCGGCCGTCCCATCGGGCCTTTCTGTTTCTGGACAAAGAGCAAACATATGTCCGCAAGCGACATTTACGAGAATGCCCCACTCGGGAAGCTGATCAACTATGGTGATCGTGCCCCCAAACCGCTCGCCCGACAGGACCGTCTCATGAACGCCCTTCCCGCACGAGCCGCCGGCATTCCGGCTGGCTTCCTCGATCAGACCGCGTCCAACCGGACCAGCCGCGCCACCCGGATTCTGCATGCCGCCGACCATATCACGCCCTTTCTCGAACGGGGTCGGCCGATCGGCGCGAATGCAAGGGAGCGGGCTTTGCAAAGACCGGCAAGGCAGAATGGGATTCCTGGGGAACTGGTCGAGGCCAGCCTGAACCGGTATCTTGTGCCTGCCCTCGGGAGTCGCTCTATCCACCATGTGACCGACACCGACATTGCTAACATCACCAATAAGATCGTCGCCGGGGGTCACCCGCAAGCGGCTAACACGGCCTTCTGGTATATGCGGGCATTTTCAACTGGTGTCGCAAACCGCCGCAACGGCTCATCGCGGTTTCCCCGCGAGGAATTGGAAAATCCGGCCCCGATCGTCAAGCGCAAGCGAGTGGTGAACGATGCCGAACTGGCGGCTATATGGACGGGCTGTGAGCCCGAACCGGGCGATATCGGCTATTCGTTCGGCTCCATCGTCAAGCTGCTCATGCTGACCGGACAGAGGCGTACGGAAGTTGCCGCGATGCGTTGGTCTGAACTCAACCTTGAAGCCGGAACATGGGAACTATCGGGTGACCGCACGAAGAACGAAGAGCCTACGCTTATTCCGCTGTCCACACTGGCGGTGTCGGTCCCCCA
>NZ_SADR02000147.1 GCF_004010325.2 Mesorhizobium sp. M00.F.Ca.ET.216.01.1.1 | reverse complement strand
GGAAAGCTGGTCAGGCTGCCCTCGCCTTTCTTCCTCGGCAGCTTCATTTTCGGCGCGGTGATCCATCTCGGCCTCGGCGTGCCGATGCAACTGCCGCCCTGGCTGCTGGCGATCAGCTACGCCATGGTCGGCTGGTCGATCGGACTGAACTTCACCCGCCCGATCCTTCGCCACGCGGCGCGCGCCCTGCCGCAGATCATCGGCTCGATCGTCGCGCTGATCGCCTTTTGCGGCGGCATGGCCTTCGTCATCAGCCGCCTGCTCGGCATCGATCCGCTGACCGCCTATCTGGCGACCAGCCCCGGCGGCATGGACAGCGTCGCAATCATCGCCGCCGCGGCGCGCAACGTCGACATCTCCTTCGTCATGGCCTTGCAGTCGGCACGCTTCCTGGTCGTGCTGCTCATTGGGCCAAGCGTAGCCAG
>NZ_SADR02000146.1 GCF_004010325.2 Mesorhizobium sp. M00.F.Ca.ET.216.01.1.1 | reverse complement strand
GGCGTGAAGGTGATCGTGCTCGAAGCCGATTACGTCGCGCGTCATTCGTCGGGCGTGAACGCGGGCGGCGTGCGTACGCTCGGCCGGCCGCTGCCGGAGATTCCGCTTGCGCTGATGTCGCGCGAGATCTGGCACGGCATGACGGATCTGCTTGGCGAAGACGGCGGTTTCGTCGCGTCCGGTCAGTTGAAGATTGCCGAAACCGACGACGAACTCGCCGCCTGCCGCGAGCGCGTCGCACTGCTGCAGTCGCATGGCTTCACGCATGAGACGGTGATAGACCGCGAAACCGTGCTCGAACTCGAACCGGCGCTCGCACGTCATGTCACGGGCGGCATCTGGGTCGAGCGCGACGGCTATGCGCTGCCCTACCGGACTACGACGGCATTCCGGCGCGCCGCCGAGCGGCTCGGCGTGCGTTTTCT
>NZ_SADR02000145.1 GCF_004010325.2 Mesorhizobium sp. M00.F.Ca.ET.216.01.1.1 | reverse complement strand
GGGAGAAAGACGCTGTCCTCGCCCATTTCGCCAATCATCAACGTGTTCCCGTTCTAAAAAGCAGGACGTTCCATTTTTCCTATTGCGGATAAAAATTATCCACGATAAAAGATGTCCATGAATTGGAGATCATCACGATGAAGCTGGGCGAGGGCGTTGAGGCGGCCATCCACTGTGCGGCGACGCTGGCCAGTGTGGACGGCAACAGCACCATGCCGGGCGCGGCACTGGCGGAAGCGTTCGGCCTGTCGCCGAGCTATCTCCTGAAGCATCTCAATATGTTGAGCGCGGCGCGCATTCTGGAATCGGTGCCGGGTCCGGCGGGCGGTTATCGGCTGGCGCGGGCTGCGGAACGCATCACACTGCTCGACATCGTGCTGGCCGTCGAGGGCCGCGAACCCGCGTTTCGCTGCGGCGAGATCCGCC
>NZ_SADR02000144.1 GCF_004010325.2 Mesorhizobium sp. M00.F.Ca.ET.216.01.1.1 | reverse complement strand
CGAACAATCAGGTGAGCGGCGAAAGCTGGATCTCGACGCGTCGGTTCTGGGCCCGGCCCTCGGCCGTGGCATTGGAGGCGACGGGTCGCGTCTTGCCGAAACCGGTGACGGCGAAGCGACGCTGATCGACGCCTTGACCGGACAGGTAGTTGGCGACCGCCAGTGCGCGGCGCTGCGACAGATCGAAATTATGCTGGTCGCCGCCAGTCGAATCGGTGTGGCCGAAGACGTCGACGGTGGTCTGGCGGAACTTCTTCAGCACAAGCGCGACCGAATTCAGCACCGGATAGAAGCCCGGCTTCACCGCGTCCTGGTCAACGTTGAAGGTGATGTCGGACGGCATGTTGAGGATGATCTGGTCGCCGCTACGGGTGACGCTGACGCCGGTGCCCTGCAACTGGCGGCGAAGCTCCGCCTCGTTCTGGTC
>NZ_SADR02000143.1 GCF_004010325.2 Mesorhizobium sp. M00.F.Ca.ET.216.01.1.1 | reverse complement strand
GTTGAATGCCATGACGATCGGAGTGCCGAAAAGCTTCGCCCAGGCGGTCGCGCTGGCTCGCTGGATGTCGACGATCGAGGTGCCGGCGGTCCACCATCCGTTGCCGGTCGCCACGACGATCTCGGGCGAATGCAGCATCGACTGGAAAGCTGGCCAGACGATGAGCTGCTCGTAGCAGATCAACGGCGCGATTCTCGTTTCGGAGAGGTCGACAACCGGGTTTGCAAAGAGATTTGCGCGCGCTCCGCCGTCTCGCCCGAACCACGCTCGCCAGGGCTGCCACATGGAAACCGGAACCGGCATGCGCTCGCGATAGAGGACACGGGCCTCGTCGGCGGAGATCGCGACCATGACATTGTCGTAGCCCCGCTCGTCGATGACGGCCGCGCCGGCGACAACGGTGAGGTCAAGCCCGTGCAAGCCTTGC
>NZ_SADR02000142.1 GCF_004010325.2 Mesorhizobium sp. M00.F.Ca.ET.216.01.1.1 | reverse complement strand
CTTCGATCCGCTTACGAATGCGCAGGCTGACCGCATAGCCGGGATGCCTCGTCGTGCGCGCATCGAGAGCGCTTCGACGCAGGATGCCGTTCTTGTCGACATACTCATGCTTGGCGATGTGCGGGGTGACCTTGCGCTTGCGCAGGGCGGCGACAAACTCGCGCGCGTCGTAGGCCTTGTCCGCGCCGAGCGTGATCCGCCGCTTGGCGCCCAATCGATCCAACAACGCCAGTGCCGCTTCCCGCTCGGCTGCCCCGGTCGCCGGCGTCAGCGTCGCGCCGATCACCAAACCGTTGCGGTTCTCCATCAGGACATGACCCATCAAAGGCATCGGCCTTCGACAGCCTTGGGATTTGATTTCGGAATTCGAAGTTATCGAGGATCTCCTGCACGTTTGGCGAGAAATCATCCAGGAAGGCTTCGAAATC
>NZ_SADR02000141.1 GCF_004010325.2 Mesorhizobium sp. M00.F.Ca.ET.216.01.1.1 | reverse complement strand
CATCAGCCGCTCGATCGACGCACGGCTGACGCTGGCGGCTTTGACCGCCGCAGTCGAAGGACGCAAACCGCCACCCGGCTGCGTGCATCATTCTGATCGCGGGTCACAATATGCCGCGACAGCCTATCGCGATCACCTTGCCGCCCACGGCCTGGTCGGTTCCATGGGCCGGCGCGGCAATCCCTACGACAACGCAAAGGCGGAAAGCTTCATGAAGACGCTCAAAGTCGAGGCCGTCTATCCGATGGCCTTCGAGACATTCGCCGATGTCATTGAACACCTTCCGCATTTCCTTGAGGAGGTCTACAACCGCCGACGGCTTCACTCAGCACTCGGCTATCTCAGTCCAATGCAATTCGAGGATCCACACACCCGGCAAACGGTCAAATCAGCGGCCTGACCCTGTCCGGCCCGAGGGGCCCACTCCA
>NZ_SADR02000140.1 GCF_004010325.2 Mesorhizobium sp. M00.F.Ca.ET.216.01.1.1 | reverse complement strand
GCGCCAGGCGGTCCGTTCAACCAGGAGCGGGGCCTGAGCCCGGAAATCAGGGCCAATCTCGAAGCCCAGTTCGGCCTCAACGATCCGCTCTGGCTGCAATATGTCCACTATCTCGGCAATCTTTTGCGCGGCAATTTCGGCCCGAGCTATAATTTGCCTGACTTCACCGTCACCGAACTCTTCGCCAAGGGCCTGCCGATCTCCGTGCAACTCGGCTCGTCGGCGCTGGTGCTGGCTCTGCTGCTCGGGAGCATCCTTGGCACGATCGCGGCGCTCAACCAGAACAAGATAGCCGATTATTCGGTGATTGCTCTAGCCACCGCCGGCAGCACCATCCCGACCTTCGTCATCGCGCCGGTGATCCAACTCGTCTTCGGGCTTTCATGGAAGCTGTTGCCGATCGGCGGCTGGGGCGACGGCGCCTTCATCA
>NZ_SADR02000139.1 GCF_004010325.2 Mesorhizobium sp. M00.F.Ca.ET.216.01.1.1 | reverse complement strand
CTCGCATCCGGTGCTTTATGTCTGCAACGTCGCCGAGGCCGATGCCGCGACCGGCAACGAGCACAGCAAGGCCGTGGAAAAGATGGCTGCCGCGCAGGGCGCCAGCACCGTGGTGATCTCGGCGGCGATCGAAGCCGAAGTCGCCCAGCTTTCCGACGAAGAGGAAATGGAATTCCTAGCCTCGCTCGGCCTCGATGAGCCGGGTCTCAACAAGGTGATCCGGGCCGGCTACGAGCTGTTGCAGCTCATCACCTACTTCACCGCCGGGCCGAAGGAGACGCGCGCCTGGACCGTGCACAAGGGCGCCAAGGCGCCACAGGCCGCCGGCGTCATCCACACCGATTTCGAGCGCGGCTTCATCCGTGCCCAGACGATCGCCTATAACGACTTCGTCACGCTGGGCGGCGAAGTCGCGGCCAAGGAAGCCGGC
>NZ_SADR02000138.1 GCF_004010325.2 Mesorhizobium sp. M00.F.Ca.ET.216.01.1.1 | reverse complement strand
ACGGTCGCCGTCGGCTGGGGGTCGGCCTGCCCTGCCGGCGCGACATGCTGCGGCGCCGGATCGGTCGGCTCTGCCGCGGCAACCTTCGGCGCGGCGGGAGCCGGATCCTCGCGCGGCACCAGCGAACCATCAGGCTTCACCATCATGGTCTTCACCTTGCGCGGCGCCACGGCGACGACATCCGCCTTGGCCTCGGACTCGGCATCCTGCTGCAGCACTTGGGCGATGCGGTCTTCGGACTTCGGCGCCGGAGCGGCGGGCTGGGCGCCTTCGGGCGCAGCCGCCTGAGCTTTGCCCGGCACCACCGCGTCCGGACCCGGCGCTGCTTCATCCGCGCCAGGCACTGCGGCCGCCCCCGGTGCTGCCGCTTCTGGGTTGGCGGCGGCGCCGCTGCCAGGAGCAGCATCGTTCTCGTCGGGGGAAAGGTCGAC
>NZ_SADR02000013.1 GCF_004010325.2 Mesorhizobium sp. M00.F.Ca.ET.216.01.1.1 | reverse complement strand
ATGGCGAAGCGGATCGTACCGCTGTCGGCATGCGCGGCGCTGGCAAAGCTAACTCCCGCGGCGGCGATGACGGCAACCGCGACTGAACGAAATCTGGACGAAATCTTCATGATGAGAACTCCTCAAGGTCGCCGCTTGCCCAGCCGGCCGGGCACGTCAGCGACGTATCAAAGTCATAGCTGAACAGTCTCGCCCGTCGTTGGTTCCAAGGCACGCGGCCTGAATCCCGCTGCCAGAAGACCGCCACGAAACGAGGCGGATGGCGAGCATAGTCTTGGCTGTGAGAACAGTGGCCGAATAGTGGGGATCTGCCTACGCCAGCCGCCAACTGAAACAGTTGCGGAACAGTTAGGCGGATCAGTCGCGCGGGTCCGGGTCAGACCCACGTGGTACGACAGCCGCTCACGCTGAAAACATCGCCATAACAGCTGGAGAGAATACGGTTTCGGCAACCGGCTTTCGGTAGGCGTTCTTTTCCTTGGCCGGTTAAAGCCGATTTGGACAGGCATGAACCGCTCAATGTGCGTTACCGAGCATCGCCCGGAGCCCTGAGTCGTCCTGGCGGAGACGTTCCTTGATCCATTGCGCCGTGCGGTCGTAGGCGTCCGAAAACAACTCGGAATGCCGACTCCAATCCATGAAGCTGATCGTGCTCGAAATCTGCGGACAGACCAAGACATCCTCGTCGCCGACGGCAATGTCCTGCGGCCCGTGTGCCAGCATACTCGCGGCAATAACCTGAAGCATGCTCGGAACCTGCGGCAAGCGGGCACGGCCGAAAGGGTTCAGCAGGGCGACCGCCAGTTCCAATGTTCCGGGGATGCGGTCATAGTCGATGTGGTATTTTTGCGGTCCACTGGACCCAAAGCTCACGATAACATTGGGGCCGGTCTTGAGCTCCTTCATCTGTTCCAGCGGCAAATTGTTCATGATGGCGCCGTCCACCAGCATATCGCCGTCAGCCGTAAAGAACGGCGGCAGGACACCCGGGATCGAGCCGGATGCCCGAACGGCTTGCCAGAGTTTTCCACGACGGTGGACATGGGGCTGACGGCTGCTCAGATTGGTCGAAAGCGCAAAGAACGGAAGCCAAAGATCTTCGATCAGAACGTCGCCGTATTCCTCCCGAAGGGCTCGATCGAAGGCTTTGTGATCTAGAAGCGCGAAACGCGGCAAGGTGGGGCGCCGAAACGCCCGACTCTTGACAAATACGTTGTGCGTGCCGCGGTCGATCTGCTCCGCGTCCAACCCTCTTGCGAAGCCGGCCATCATCGCCGCTCCGGAACTCGTCCCGCCGAGATAGTCGAAGCGCCCGCCCGCCTCGACGAAGGCCTTGTAGACGCCCAGATGGGCGCTGCCCAGGGACCCACCCCCCGCCGCCACGAAGCCACGTGCCTTGCAGGAAATAAATCGGACCAGACGCTGGATATCAGACCCGTCCTCCAGCGCAACATGATGATGTTGGCCGACATAGGGACGCTCATCGAGCCATGCAGAGGTGCCGGAGACCGCAGCCGAGCGATTGTCGTGAATTAGGACAAGCCGACCGGTCGATGGTGGATGGACCGATAGCGCCAATTCCTCAGACGTGTTCAAGCGAGGCGAGCAGGACGCATTAGCCAGCAACAGGACCATATCGGCCTGGCGAATGCAGACTCGTGTCCATTCATTAGGTTCTTCATCGGCGACGTAGACAATGAATTCAGCTTGCGCCTCCAGTTCGTTCAACCAGTTAAGGATCGGCTGGTCGTCGATCGGACGACCTGCGAACTTCGCGTGGACATCAAGCCGGGAAACGAACTGAGCACGCGTGACCGCGCCGAACGCTTGCTGTAGGTGCCCGATGAACACCGGTGAGATGCGACTTCCGCCGGCTGCAATGATGGCAAGCGTTCGGATCTTGGCAGGTTTCTGGAGACGTGACGAACTCGGAGATTGCGTGGCAAACCGGCGCGCCAGAGATATCGTGACCGCCTCTCTCAGGTTCGGCAAAGCCTCAGCCGCCTTCTCGAAATGATTACGACTGATTTCAAGGACGATCGAATCGCGCGCTGCAAGGACGGTGGCCGTGCGGGGCAGCCCTGCAAAGAAACCAACTTCGCCGACTAGTTCGCCCTGTGCGATCTCGGCGACCGAGCCAATCGGATCTCCTTTGTGTACCGTAAAGCGACCGGACAGCACGACGAAGAACCTGTCCGATGGATCGCCTTCGCGAACCAGGACCTCACCGCGTCTCAGGACCCGACGGTCGGATTCGGCAGCCAAAGCCTCGAGCGCCGCCAACGACGCCCGATCGAACATCAATGTCGCCGACAACAATCTCGCGGCGAGAGAATCGACGGAGGACATCTGAGCCATCCCGGGGACGCATTCGCTCCGGTAATTGTATCCCGTATCGCTCGTGTTTGCAGCGTCGCGCGCGGTTGGCAAAGCAAGGCGCGATCCGAGCCGAATTACCGCAATGTTGCCGGCTGGAGCCGTCTATGGATCAAAATTCTGATGTGCCGACCTTATGCCAAGCATTGGTTCACTGTGGCGTCTGCGAGGCGCTCGATCCGCGGCAACTGGTGGGATTCCCAGGACATCCTCGAAGGCGCGCCGTCGCTGCGGACGTTCAAGCGAAGGGCGAGACTCCGAACAGCCAGCCGTGCAGCCAGAGCCCGAACAATGCGAAAGCCACCAAGCCGATGCCCACAGCAATCAGGTCGCTACGCGGTCGCACGACCGCGGGTGCCGGATCGCCGCGTGGAATGACGGCAATGAGATCGACAATCGCGTAAACCAGAAACGCTCCGAAGACTAGGAGCGCGGCAAGGTCGCCATTGGCCAGGAGGTGACCGATGGCCCAAAGGATGATGCCCACCAGCATCGGGTGCTTCAGCCGATGCTTGATTGAACCCGCGGGCAAGTAAGCGGCTGCCAGAAAGACGAATGCGGCGAGCACCAATACCGACGCGACTTGGCGGCCCCAAGAGGGCGGCTCGTAGATCTCAGGCGCATTGGGCCGATAAAGACTCCAGCCCCAGACGATCAGCACGAAGCCGATGATCGATAGGAGCGAATAAAGTCCCTTCCAGCGCCGCTCGTTTGTGGCGATTTGCGCATCACGAAAGCCGCCGGCGGCGATCCGAACAGAATGGATTCCGAAGAAGATCACGAGGCCGAAAACCAGTACTAGCATAACACCTCAGAGGTTCGGGCGCGTCGGCGGGAAGGAAGGCTTGCTTACGCTGTCGCTCGAGTTGCCGGCTGCATATGCGCAAAAACGGATCCTGCGAACGAGATGGTCAGAGTAATATATCAGGGACCCGCAATCTTGGAATGGCCAAAGCTGCCGATTGGCACGGTACACCGGCATCGCCTGCGCGCAGGTTCTTCGCGTTCAGCACGGAACCGCCCCAGTGAATGCCTGTGGCGACGTTCCGTTCACATAAATTTCCTCCTGGTAGGCATGCGTCACAGCGCCCACACCAGTCGTTGGGGTCACAGACTGCGAGTTCGGCCATCTCGACCTTGCCGCCGGCCGCTTCGAGCCGGTCGCATTCTGACCCGGCTATGCGCGCGGGCTGACCTTCATCAACGGCTTCGCGGTGATCGGCCTGTCGGCCACGGGCCAAGACCCCAACCTTCGAAGGCCTCGCGCTCGGGGAGCAGCTGGCGCACAAGGGCGCCGAGCCGCGCTGCGGCCTGCATGTCGTCGACCTACGCACCGGCGATGCCACCCATTGGCTGCGCATCGAGGGCGTGGTCGAGGAGCTCTACGACGTCATCGCCCTTCCCGGCGTGCGGCGGCCGATGGCGCTCGGCTTCAGGACCGACGAGATCAGGCGCGTGATCCGGATCGCATCGTGCAAAGCGCAGTCCGTAACTCGCCGCTTAAGGACATTTGAATGAGGGCGTCGAAGATCCACATAGGGTCACAATCGCTGGTCGCAGTGAATGTCGGCTATCGGGCAGCGAAATGCGTTAATGAAGGGTCGCTCAGGGTCATGGCGTGAATTCGGCCAGGGCGAACGAACTTCCGCTTCGAGGCCGTGAACGGAACGGCTGCTCTTCGCATATGCTTCCCGAAAGCAGACCTGCCGCAGACCGCCTAGCCGGCAGACACTTGGCTGATCCCGGCATCGATCCAGGCACGCGTCTGTTCCAGAACTTCATCCGAAAGCGTCGGATCGTCGATCGCCCGGGCGAGGATCACTGCCCCACCATCGCTGCCCAGCTTCCGATCGCTGCGCGGCGTCTGTCTGCCGGATCCAACTCCGGGAGCGCCGTGCTGATACGGTCGATCTGCGAGCGAAGGCCTCCGGTCATGGCCGAGCGTGCAGCCGCGGTCTGATGGCGGATGTCCGCAGCAAGGCCTGCTGTCGGGCAACCACCGGCGGCATTGTCGCGATGCCGGGGCGAAAGATAGGCGTCGACATATGCGCGAAGATCGCCATCTCCGCCTGTGTCCAGGGCGAGGGCGAGGACATGGGCAAGGGCCTGGGCGACCAGATCATCCTTAGAGCTGAAATGGCCATAGAAGCCGCCATGGGTGAGCCCGGCGGCTTTCATCACCTCCGCCACGCTGACCGCGTCGAACCCCTTGTCGCGAAACAGCCGGCTCGCCGCATCCAGAATCCGGCGACGGTTCTCCGCCATCTGTTCTCGACTGACCTTCATTTCAAAATTCTCCGCCGGCTCCGTTGACAGCTTCCCAATCTCTGGCAGGCGCTCTCGCGGGCGGGCTATGCCACTAGGGGCGTCGGCAAGCTCCACTTCCAACCACTGCTGGCGGCCGCCGAGCGTGAGATGCCGGAATCGCTGGCCTATTGGGCCAAGCCCGGCAGCGAAAGTTGGCGGGGTCCCTATTTCGGCTTCGATGCCGTCGAGCTCGTCATGGGCGAAGCCAACGAATCCACCCGCGCCGGACACTATGCCCGCCTGGCTGCGGCAGAACCATCCCGAAGTGGTGGACCTCTATGAGCCCGAAGCCAGCCCCGCAAGCCGGGCAGAGGATCTGAAGGAAGTCTGGAAGAGCGCGGTACCGCCGGAGTTGCACTACACCAGCTGGATCGCCGACCGGGCCGTCGACTTCATCAAGCACCAGAGCAAACGGCCAGAGCCGTTCGGCCTATTCGTCTCCTTTCCGGACCCGCACCACCCTTTCGCGCCACCCCGGCCCTATTGCGACCTGTTCCGGCCCGAGCGGATGCCAAGGCCAACCATCCGCGCTGGCGAGCTGGAGCGCATGCCGGCTTATCTTGGCGAAGGCGATGACCCGAAGAACGAGCCCTACATCGCCAGCGGCGAGCAGCCGCGCGAACAGGGTTTCCTGCTGCGCACCGACGATATTTCCGCTGAGACGCTGGCCACCGCGATCGCCCACACGCATGGCATGGTGCAGATGATCGACGACGCGGTCGGGCGGCTTCTTGAGGCGTTGGCCGGAACCGGCGTGCTTGAAGATACCTATGTGCTGTTTACCTCCGATCACGGCGAACTGCTTGGCGACCATGGCCTGCTGCGCAAGGGACCGCCGCCCTACCGACAATTGCTGCAGGTGCCGCTGGTGCTGTGCGGGCCCGGAATCCGCCCGGGAACCAGCCTGGGTGCCCTCACCAGCCATATCGACCTGTTCGCAACGGTGGCATCGCTGCTTGGCCTGCCGACGCCGGCAACCGACGGCATCGACCTCAAGCCGCTGATCGAAGGGCGGGCCACCGCGGTACGGGATTTCCTGTTCGCCGAATACCATCCCCGCCGGGACGCTTGCCTCTACAACCAGTCGGTCATCACCAAAGACTGGCGGTTCACCCGCTATCCCAACGAACCCGCATGGGGTGAGCTCTTCGACCTCAGCCGGGATCCCTGGGAGCACTGGAATCTGTTTTCCGAGAGCGAGTTCAGCAGCCAGGCGCACAGGTTGAACTCGATCCTCGATCAGGGGCTGCCCCCGCAACCGCTGATACCGAACGAAGTCCTTGGCGCCTACTGACAACCATAGGGGAATGACATGCACGACAAGATCGCTTCCTTAATCCAGGGCGGCATGGATCGTCGCCTTTTCCTCAAGGCCGCGGCCGCGACAGCAATCGCATCGGCGTTTCCTCGGGCGGGCCTCGCCGAAACGCCACGCAAAGGCGGAGTGCTGCGCCTCGGACTCAATGGCGGCAGTTCCGCCGACACGCTCGACCCAACACAGTTAATCGGCACCTTTTCCATCGACGTCTCGCGGCAGGTCTACAACACGCTGGTCGAGATCAGCGATGACGGCAAGCCCGCGCAGGAACTGGCAGCGAGCTGGGAAGCCAGCGACGGCAACAAGCGCTGGGTCCTCAATCTCAGGCCCGGCGTGCAATTCCACAACGGCAAGGCATTCGATGCCGAGGACGTCAAATATTCGCTCGGGCTGCATATCGGCGAAAAAACGAAGTCCAAGGCCAAGGGGCTGGTCGCCCACATTTCCGAAGTGCGCGCCGCCTCGCCGACGCAGGTCGAGATTCTCCTGAAGTCACCCAATCCAGATATGGACTATGTGCTGTCCGATCTCCACTTCGCCATGGTGCCGGCAGGCTTCGCCGACTGGACCAAGCCTGTCGGCACCGGCCCGTTCAAGCTGACGGTCTTTCAACCCGGCGTTCGGGCGGCTGCTGCGCACAACGAAGCCTATTGGAGAAGCGATCGCGGCCATGTCGATTCGGTCGAGACGATCGTGATCAACGACCTGACGGCCCGCGTCTCGGCGCTGCAGGGCGGCTCGGTCCATGTCATCAATGGCGTCGACTACAAGATCGCTCCGCTGCTCAAGAAGGACCCTCGCTCCTATCTGGTGGTCACTGAAGGGAAGCAGCATTTCTCACTACCCATGGACGCCACCAAGGAACCATTCAACAACCCTGACGTCGTTCTGGCGCTGAAACATGCGATAGACCGCGAACAGATGGTCAAGCTGCTGATGGCTGGTTACGGACGCGTTGGCAACGACCATCCCATTGCCGCCAGCGATCCGAATTTCAACCCGAACATAGCGCAGCGTGCCTTCGATCCGGATAAGGCCCGCTTCCATCTCAAGAAGGCAGGCAAAAGCGATCTCACGCTCGAGCTGCACGCTGCCCCGGTGGCGCTCGAACAGGCCGTCAATACGGCCGAGCTTTTTGCGCAATCGGCCAAGGCCGCTGGCATCACCATCAACGTGAAGCGTGAACCCGATGATGGCTACTGGAGCGAGGTCTGGATGAAGCAGCCCTGGGTCGCTTCCTTCTGGGCCGGGCGGCCGTCGGCAAGCATGATGTTCTCGTCTGTCTACGCGTCAGGCGCGCCGTGGAACGAGACGCGTTGGAAGAACGAGAGCTTCGACCGCAAGCTGGCGGAGTCGCGATCGCTCGCCAATCCGGCAAAGCGCCGCGAGGTCTATTTCGAGCTGCAGCAAATGATTCACGACGAGTGCCCGACCATCATTCCGGCCTTCGCCAGCTGGATCGACGCGGCGCGCCAGGAGGTGAAAGGCTTCGTGCCGAATCCCAACTTCCTGCTTTGCGACCATCGCGTGGCCGAGCGTGTTTGGCTGAGCGCTTGACCGGAACTGGTCACTATCGCTCGAAGACCGCGTTGGGACTGGATACCAGGATGACGAAGGTCTGCAACGGATCAGAAGCTTTTTTGACCCATAGGCGATGATGACCGAACCGCGGCCTTGCGCCGCATCTCGGCCGTCGCGATCAGTTTTGCGACCACCTGAAAGCGGACATCGCGTCAACTAGGCTGGAGGTCGCAGTCGCGGCGCGCGAGGAGCAGCCAATCCTGCGTTACGCCGAGCGCGATGGCCGCGCTTCCGCCAATCAGCGACCAGACGAAGACGAAGGGAATGACCAGCAGCCAGCGGGGCAGGCGCTGTGTGGTCAGCAGGAGCATGCCGAAGGTGAATATCGTCACCGGACACGGCGTCACGCCGAACATCGGCATCTCGGGATAGGTGTGCCCCGTCGCCATGCCGATCAGCGGATAGAGGACGGCCGTATAAAACAGGAAAGCAGCGCCCACCCACGCCGCCAGACAAGAAGGCATGATTCAGATCAAAGCAAGGCAGATCCCAGTCGTGATACACATCTGGTGTGTCTGAGGTCCATCAAAGCCGTCGCAGGTTCTTGACCGTGCTAGCCCTCGGAGGAGGGCTTGTCGCAACTGGCGGCACAACTGCGCTGGTGATGAACGCCCGAGGTCGTTCCGGTTATGAGGACGCTATCAACGCCACGTGGCGCCATAGCGACAGTACCGATCTGCCGTTATCATCGGCCCGACGAGAACTTGTCCGTTACGCCACCTTGGCGGCAAACAGCCATAACACGCAGCCTTGGCAATTTCGGCTCTCGGACCGCTCCATCCTAGTGCTTCCTGACCCCGGGCGCCGCTTGCCCGCCGTCGATCCAGACGATCACCATGTGTTCGCCAGCCTCGGCTGCGCCGTCGAGAATATGGTTCAAGCAGCTCGCGCATTCGGGCTTCGGGCGGTTCCGAGCTATGACCTCGACGCGCGCGGAATACGGGTCGATCTGGAGGCCGCACCGCCCGAACGGACGGACCTGTTCGACGCTATCCCGCATCGTCAGTCGACGCGCGCTCTCTATGATGGCCGGTCTGTCCCACCCGAGCATCTCCGGCTTCTGGAAGCTGCCGGCAACGGTGACGGCGTGCGGATGCTGCTTTTCACCGAGCGCCAGCAACGTGAAGACATCCTCTCCTATCTGGTCGCAGGCAACAGTGCGCAGATGGACGATGTCACGTTCGTGGAAGAATTGAAATCGTGGATTCGATTCAGCTATGGCGACGCCCTTTCGACCCGAGACGGACTGTTTTCGAAGTCCTCCGGCAATCCGGCTCTACCGGGCTGGATCGGTCGCTTGATCTTCAGCCGAGTGTTCACGAAGGATAACGAAAACAGCAAGTATCAGGCCCAGCTCAGAAGTTCGGCCGGTGTTGCCGTGTTCGTCTCCGACAAGAATGAACCGGCCTATTGGGCCGAAGCCGGCCGTTGCTGCCAGCGCTTCGCCCTTCAGGCGACGACCCTTCAACTACGGCACGCATTCATCAATCAACCGGTCGAGGTTCCCGCCGTGCGCGGGCAGTTTGCCACCTATCTCGGCATCGATGGCCGTCGGGCGGATCTCGTGATGAGGTTCGGCTATGGTCCTGAGCTGCCCAAATCGCTCCGCCGCCCGGTGGAGCACGTCATTCTTCAGGCGTAGATCGTGACGTCCTTCACGTACTGTGCGGCGTCGCGTGAAGACAAGCAGCGCGCGATGCCTGGGGATTCCCTCGTGCCGGCGCCGATGGGGATAATGACCCATGCGGTAACAATTAACCTCTGCCTGAGCGGGTGTGGGCCTTGGCTAACGCAGATGGGTGGCCGAATTTCGATCTCGTAGATTCCGACCGCCGCGTCGTCCTTTCGAAACAGGATTTCGCCGCGCACCAGGGAGCGTTCGCGCCCGAGCTTTGTATGTTCTGAGGCAGCCACCCTCGCGCGGCGGCGTTCGACGGTTCCAAGGCTCCCTCGCGAGCAAAGAACGGCCCAATTTTAGGCTGGATTTCGGCGGCACGCATCCGCACGCCAGCACTCTGCCCGTTTAAATTATGATGCTTGGCGGAAGATGGAGGGGCATCTGCCAATGGCCTCCCTGTCTGCCTATGTGCAGTGGATCGATGATCGTCTGACCCAGATCAATTCAGAGTCGCCCAGTACCTGTCATAAACGACTTCAACTGGCGCCAGTCCAGCAGCTCGGCCTTGGCCTATCGGGCAGCGAAATGGGCCATGAAGGGCGATTTCGGGTCGCCCAGAGACCTCGGTCCCACCGAGTTGAATGTCCACTATCGCTTTTTGGACGCCAGAAGCTGCCGGTCTGCTACCGTGGAGAAGCTGCGGGGCGGCAATGCGCCAATCCCGGCCGCCAGATCGAAAGCGGACGCCCGACGGCGAAATTCGACCCCCCACTTTTCGCGTAGACGCCGGCGATACCGGCAGAAGGTCTGCCGCCCGCCGCAGGGTAATCCATGCGCTAACTTGGGTTCTCCAAGCGGTTTGTTTTGCGCCACTCCTCGTACTCCCCGCGGGCATCGTCATGCAGCGGATAATAGCGTTGCAACGGCGCACCCTCCATGAGCTTCATTCGCGAGAACTCCTCCCAATCGTGATGCTTCTGTGATTCTTCGATTACCTTCGGGGCCATTGCGACGGGAAGCACCACCACCCCGTCGTCGTCGGCAACGATGATGTCGCCGGGGATCACCGTCACACCGCCGCAGGCAATCGGAACGTTGACGGCGTTCGGATAGATGCTGGTTTGCACATGGTAGTTGGGCGTCCAGCCGCGCAGCCATAGGGGCAGATCGAGCTTTTCGACGTTGGGCCGGTCGCGCATGCACCCGTCGATGACGATACCCGCGCCGCCCCTGCCCTTGAAATACGTGGACATCATGTCGCCGAAGACACCCGAGCTCATGTCGCCCCTCGCGTCGACCACGACCACATCGCCTTCCTGCGCGTGGTAGAGCACGTGCCGGTGCAGTTGCGTCTCTGGATCGGCATATTCTCCCTCGGTGAAGAGGTCAGGCCGCTGCGGCATGAACTGCAACGTCAGCGCCGGCCCGACGATCGACTTCCCGTGATTCTGCGCCACCGGACCGACCATGTGCGGATTGCGGAAGCCCATGTGGCCAAGCGTGCCGGCAACCGTCGCGGCGCCGATCTCCCTTAGCGCATCGATCAGGTCTTTAGGCGGCCGCGTGATGTCGGGAATATGCGTCATTATGGACTCCGATTGAAATGGAACTACCAGTTCGTAACAGAACCGTCGCGGCGCTTGAGGTGAGGCGCTTCCCAGAAATGCAAACTCTCCGCCTGGACCGCCACTTCGTTGACCTCGACGCCGAGCCCCGGCAGATCGCTGACTGGATAGTCGGTCCCGTCGAGCCGTGGTTGCACGGGGAAGAAGTCGGAATTGTTGAAGCCCAGCTTTATTTCGGGCGCCCTGGTCTCGAGCCACGCGAAGTTGGGTACCGCGGCGGCGAGATGCACGGTCGCGGCCGTGCACACCGGGCCAAGGGGATTGTGCGGCATCAGGTCCACATAGTGCGCCTCGCTCCAGCCAGCGACTTTCATCGCCTCGGTGAGCCCGCCGACATTGCAAACATCGAGCCGGTTGAACTGATGGATGCCGCGCTCGATGTAGGGCAGGAACTGCCACTTGCTGGCAAATTCCTCGCCGATGGCAAAGGGGATGTCGGTCATGGTACGCAAGGATTCGTAGGCCTCCGGTGTCTCGTCCCGTATCGGCTCCTCGAGGAAATCAAGCACGCCGCGGCCGAGCTTGTTGCAGAAGCTCGCCGCCTCCGCCACCGACAGCCGATGATGATAGTCGATGCCGAGGACGACGTCGTCGCCCAGCGCCTCGCGCGCCTTGTTTAGCATACTCGCGGTAGCGCCGATCGACTCGCGCGGCTCGAAGATGTCCCTGCTGTTTTGCCCGACGGGGAAGAAGCGGATCGCCTGCCACCCCTGTGCGCGTAGTTCGCGGGCTCGTTCGATGGCAACATCGCCCTCGGCCTCGTCTCCGGTCGAGGCGAAGGTGGGGATGTGGTCGCGCTGCTTGCCGCCCAGCAGCTCGTAGATCGGCACCCCCAGCGCCTGGCCCTTGATGTCGTGAAGCGCGATGTCGATGGCGGAAATCGCCGCCTGCAGAACTCGGCCGCCTTCGAAGTACTGGCTGCGATAAACCTCCTGCCAGATCCGGCCAATCTGCATCGGGTCGCGGCCGATAAGAAACTCGCGATAGTGCTCGATCGCGCCGGCCACGGCCCTCTCGCGACCGCTCAAGCCGCTCTCGCCCCAGCCGAAGATGCCCTGGTCGGTGTCGATCTTGACGAGCATCTGGTTGCGCGTTCCTACCCACACTGGATAGGGCTTGATCGCGGTGATCTTAAGCTTCGTAGTCATCCACGCCCACGTTCCACACGCATCCGCCCTGCTCAGTCGGCCTTGAGGGCCATTTCAGTTTCGCCGTCGAACAGGTGCATGCGCTCCTGGTCGAACTCGAGCCAGATCTGTTCATCAGGTGCGACGGCGATGTTGGGGGACACGCTGATATTGACGATGGCGCCGGAGAGGAACGCCTGCACGAAGGTGACGTCTCCGGTTGGTTCCACCGTAAAGGCCTTGGCCGGAATGGCACTGGATACCTCGCTCTTGTGCAGCTTGATCGTCGAGTGTCGCGCTCCAAGCACGACCTTCTTGGTCGTTGCTCTTTGGACTTTGCGCGCGTTGAGTCGCGACAGCTTGAGGCTCCAGCCTTCCGCGCTCGTCAGAACGGTATCACCGTTTGCCGCAGATGCCTCTAGTGGAATAAGGCTCATCGCCGGGCTGCCAATGAAGCTCGCGACAAACATGTTCACGGGATGCGCGAAAACCTGCGCCGGTGAATCATATTGCTGCAGGTAGCCGCCGTTCATGACCGCCATCCTGTCTGCCATAGTCACGGCTTCAAGCTGGTCGTGCGTCACATAGATGATCGTCGCCTTCAGGTCCTGATGGAACCGCTTTAATTCGGACCGCATCTGCACGCGCAGTTTGGCATCGAGGTTAGAGAGCGGCTCATCCATCAGGAACACAGCGGGGTCGCGGACGAGGGCACGGCCCAGGGCCACACGCTGCTGCTGCCCGCCCGAAAGTTCGCGCGGCTTGCGCTCGAGCAAGTGCGTCATGTCGAGCACTCGCGCCGCTTCCTTGACCTTCTTGTCGATCTCGTCCCTTGGGAGTTTGCGCATCTGCAACGGGAACGCCAGGTTCTTGTAGACCGACTTCTGTGGATAGAGCGCGTAGTTCTGGAACACCATCGCGATGTCCCGGTCCTTGGGGTCGAGGTCGTTGACCACGCGGTCCCCGATGACGATGTCGCCCGATGTGATCGGGACCAGCCCCGCGACGAGATTGAGCGTGGTTGTCTTGCCGCAGCCTGAAGGGCCGACGAGCGCAACGAACTCGCCGTCATTGACTGTCAGCGAAACATCGTTGACAGCTTTGAAGCCGCCATAGGTCTTGACCAGATCTTTGAGGACTACGTGGGCCATCGGCAACTCCCTAGTGCTTGACCGCGCCTTCTGTAAGGGCGCGTACGAAGTATCGTTGCAGGATGAGGAACAGCACCACGACGGGAACGCTCATCATAAAGCTGGCCGCCATCAGGCCCGGAAAGTCCGTCGTATTTTCCGAGAAGAAGCGCTGGATGCCGACTGGCAGGGTCAACTGGTCGTTCTTGGAGAGGAAGGTGTAGGCGTAGATGTACTCGTTCCACGCGCCGATGAAGGAATAGATCGCGGTAGCGATGATCCCCGGCGTCGAGAGCGGCATCACGATCATGATGAAGGCCTGGAACCGTGTTGCGCCATCGATGCGCGCCGCCTGCTCGAGCTGCACCGGGATGTTGTCGTAAAAGCCCTTCAGCAGCCAGATCGCCAGCGGCAGGCCGAAGGTGAGATAGGTGAGAATCAGCGAGCCATGCGTGTTCATCAGCCCGAGCACGCGCATCAGGATGAAGAGCGGCACGAGAAAGATCACCGCCGGGAACATGTTGCGCAGCAGCACGGCAAAGAACAGGAAGTTGCGGCCGGGGAAACTGAAGCGTGAAAACGCGTAGGCCGCAGGGACAGCCACGATCACGGAAAGGATTGTCGTGACGGTCGACACGAAAAGGCTGTTCCAGAAGAAGCGGAGGAAGTCCTGGCCGACGCTGTTCTGCGGATCGAGCAGCTTCTGGTAGCTGGCGAGGGTAGGCTCGTCCGGCCACCATTGCGGCGGGAATTGCGTCGCCGCGAACCCGGACTTGATCGAGGTGATCAGCATCCAGATCATCGGCAACGCGGTATAAAGCAGCATGAACACGAGGAAGATGCGCCCGGCCCACCGCCATCCGTCGACGCGCATGCGGCGACGGGTCTGGCCTCGAGAGGCTGTCTCGGCAATCGTGCTCATGCGCTCCCCTCATTCCGCTCGTTGCCGCTTAGTGCACGAACATAGAAGTAGCCCAGCGTCATCAGGATGAGGAACAGGAGCACCGAATAGGCCGATGCCACGCCCCAGCGCTGCCGGCCGAAGGCGAGCTCATAAATGTGGGTTATCCAGATATGCGATGCGTTCGACGGCCCGCCGCCGGTCATGATCCAGGGGATGATGAAGGAATTGAAGTTGGCCACTGCGAGCAGCAGCATCGTCACCACCGAGACATTGCGCAAATGCGGGAAGGTGACGTGCCAGAAGCGCTGCCATGCACTGGCCCCGTCGACTTTTGCGGCGCGCAGCAACTGGTCGGGGACTGTCTGCAGGCCGGCCATCATCATGATCATGGCAAACGGAAACTCGCGCCAGATATTGACGACGATTAGGGAGGGGAGCACCGTGCTGACGTTGTCGATGAAATTCGGCGGCCGGTCGGCCAATCCGAGGCCGACCAGCACCGCGCCGATGATCCCGAAGTCCGAATGGTAGATCCACTTCCAGATATAGGAGGCGGCGACTGCGCTGATGACCCAGGGAATGATCAGGATAGCGCGCAAGACACCACGGCCGATAAAGTCGCGGTGGAGCGCCAGCGCTGTAGCAAACCCCAGGACAAAGGAGATGAAAGTGGACCCCAATGTCCAGATCAGAGTGTTCCAGGTGACTTTCCAGAACACCTGACTGGTGAGGATGGCGGTGTAGTTGTCGAAGCCGATGAAGGTCTTGTCGCGGAGCTGCAGGCCAGGCGGCGTCTTAAAGAACGACAGCTCGATCGTGTAGTAGATCGGATAGGCGATGACCATGAGCATCACGGCGATCGCTGGGAGTACGTACGCGTAGTCCGCGCGATGCTCCCAGATCTTCCGCAGCGTGCCGGATCTACCGGGTTGCAATCTTCGGCGAGCCTCGGCCTTGCCGGTCACGATCGTCACTGTGGCGTGCCCTTGTTCGTCGGAACGAACCGGCGGCGCCATCGGCGCAGCCGGTCAGATCGTAGGTCAGGCTTGGACTAGAGTCCGCCCATCAGGTCCTTTACCTTCTGGGCCGCGTCGTCCGCTGCCTGGTCGACGGTCATCGCTCCGGTCAGGGCATTCTGCAGCATGTCCGGGACGATGATGTTCATGATCTCGGGGGCTTGCGGCAGCGCTGGGAACGGGATGCCATATGGCAGCATCGAGGTCGTGACATCGAGGAACTTGATGTTGTCCAGGCGTTCCTTCATCCATTTGGTCTTGAAGCCGTTAAGGTTGCCGGGGTTCGAGCCGGCGTAGGCCATCTTCAGCGACCATTCAGGGCTCGTCCACATGCAGATGATAGCCTTTGCAGCCGGCTCGTCTACCTTGCCGCCCTCGACATATTCGGGCTTCAGGATGTGAATGTTCGAGCCGCCGAACACGACGGCGCGCTTGCCGTCGGGGCCAGTCGGAATCAGGCCGTAGCGCATGTTGTCGATGACCGTCTGCGCCTTGTCCTTGTCGGTGCCGGTCGCCTTCTTCTGCAGGTCGAGCATGACGTTGTAGTCGGACGGGTGCGAGATCATCATGCCGAGCTGGCCGGCGACGAACAGGGGCTGGTTATCGGCCTGTTGGTTGGTGAGTGCCGAGACCGGAACCGACTTGTCGCGAACATACATGTCGTACGAGGCTTGCAGCGCCGCCTTGCTCTGCGGGCTGTCGAGCTCGACCTGCTTATAGGTCGGGTTGGCGGTCGCTTCGTCGAAGACGCCGCCGCCATAGGCCCACAGCTGTGGCATGAAGCGGTATGGCGTATTGCCGGCATTCTTGCGAGCCACGAGACCGTAGCCGGCAATGCCGAGCTTGTCGTGGATCTGCTTGGAATACTTGACGACGTCGTCCCAAGTTGCCGGAGCCTTGTCGGGATCGAGGCCTGCACGGTTGAAGATGTCGGCGTTCCAGATGAACGCCATCGTCTCGTTGTTGGTCGGAATACCGTAGGTCACTCCCTCCCAGGTTACGGCCTTCATGGCGCCGGGCCAGAAATCCTCGGTCGAATACCCCACATCCTCGGGCTTGAGCGGCTGCAGATAGCCCTTTGAGGCGAACTCGGTACCGCCCAGGATTTGCAGGCGGACCGCCATCGGCGCCGCATTGCCCAAGAGCGCCGTGCGGAACTTGTCAAGAAGGTCGTTATAGGTGAGGGCTTGTTCCTCGAGCTGGATGTTCGGATAGGTCTTGCGAAAGGTCTCGAAGAAATCCTTGTAGTACTGGCGCAGAAGGTCGGGGTCGCCCTCGAACACGCCCTGATACCAGAAAGTCAGACGCCCCTTGTAGTCGAGCGGGGTGACCTTGGCGCAATCGCCCGCCGTGTCAAAATCCTGTGTTCCCGCGATGGAGCGCACATATTCCGGCGACCACTTGCTCAGGTCGACCGGCGGCGCACCCAGCGCCGACGTGGACATCAGCGATGCCATCAGAACACCGACGACAGTGCCGCGCAGGACCGCACTGCCGAGCTTAATCCTCGTCATAGGTATCCTCCCTGGTTCTCCCATGCCCGCCCTGCGATCGCAAGGATGCTTCTTTCAGTTCAGTGTATCCTCCCGATCACTTGATACGTTTTCAGATCGTGGATTACCTGTCAACGCGCTGGATCGTACATTGTTTGCGAAAGCCGTGTGTGATATCGGGCAAAGCATGTATTAATCTTGGGGAGCCGGCCTTGGCCGAAATAAGCGATTTCAAAGCCATGCCACCTGTGGGGATTGATCCCATCGGGGCCTCGAGCGAGGGCGCCTCGCTTTACGAACGGATCAGGGAAGACATCATTGAGGGACGGCTCGCCGCCAACGAACGGCTCGTGGTCACCGATCTCGCCCGGCGTCACGGCACCTCGACCAATCCCGTGCGCGAGGCGCTGCAGCTGTTGCGTGGGGAGGGCTTTGTCACCTTTGTCGCCAACCGCGGGGCGCGCGTCCGACCCATAGATCAGGATTTTGTCCGGGATATCTACGAGATCGGTGTTCTGATCGAACCAGCCCTGACGCGATGGTTTGTGAATATGGCTACCGGCGAGGATATCGCCGAACTCGAACGTCTCCAGGCCCTGATTGAAGAGAACAACTTCGCCGACACGTTCAGGCACAGTGAGCTGGATACCGCCTTCCACACCGTGATGTACCAGCGGCACTATAACCGCCATGCCGCCGAGCTTTGGTGGAAGCATCGCGAAGTGCTGCGAGCCGTGAGCCGGCGTTTCAATTTCACGCTCGCTCGGCGTGCCGCCATCATGCGCGAGCACCGCGAACTCATCGCGCACGTAAAGGCGGGAGAAGCCGACAAGGCGGCCGAACTCGTTTCCCGCCATGTCGAGGGTTCCGGCCGGCATATTCTCGAACAGATGCGTGCGCGCAACGCCGCTCGGGCCGGATAGGACGGGGGTCCAGTCTAGAACATCGTTAGCCTGACCATTTCAGATAAAGGCAATTGATATGAAAATCACGAGCATTCGGCCGTGGCTGATCAAGTCCGATGCTTCTTATTGGGGAGAGTTCCTGTTCGTCGAAGTGACGACCGACGAGGGGGTGAGTGGCTGGGGAGAGATCACCACCACTACAAGGCTCGCCAACCGCGCTCTCTGCACGATCCTGCGGCAGATCGGCGTCGCCGTGACAGGCGAGGATCCAGCGCGTATCGAGCATCTCTGGCACAAGATTTTCCGCAGCTTCACCTACATGGGCAGCCGCGGCGCCGCCGTCGAATGCGTGAGCGCCATCGATATAGCCCTCTGGGACATCCGGGGCAAAGTCCTCGGCAAGCCGATTTACGAGCTGCTCGGCGGACCAGTACGCGATGAAATCGCGCTCTACACCCATCCCAACCAGGCCAAATTCACCAGCAAGGAGGCTGTGGTCCGCGAAATTCTAGACATTGTCGAGTCCGGACACACCGCGCTCAAGTTCGATCCTTACCCCCACCAGGGCCGCAGCGCCGATGGCCTGCCCCGCGAACAGCGGGACGGCTACCTCGATGGCGGCATGACCCGCAAGGACGAGCGCGAAGCCGCCGAACTCACGGCTCTGATCCGCGAAACGGCGGGGCCCGATGTCGACATTCTCATCGATGCGCATGGCCGCTTTGACGTTCCCACCGCCATTCGCCTCTGTCGGAGCCTTGAGGAAGCCGGCCAGATCGACTGGTTTGAGGAGCCTTGCCCGCCCGAGAGCCTTAACGCCCTCAAGCAGGTGCGTGAGAAGGTCAGTGCCTCTATCTCGTGGGGCGAGCGCGGCCACACGAAGTGGGATTTCGTGCCGGTGCTCGAGAACAGGCTCGCTGACTACATCATGCCGGACGTCACCTGGACCGGCGGCATTACCGAACTCAAGAAGATTTCTGCCCTATGCGAAGCCTACTACGTCCCGGTCTCGCCACATGACGCCGCCGGACCGATCAACGTGGTTGCGGGAGCGCAGGTGATGATGACCGTTCCAAACTTCTACAAGCTCGAAACGTCGGAGTGGAACCTGGGCAAATACGATCACCTCATCGACAGACCACTCGACAATTCGAACGGCAGCCTCAAGCTGACGTCGAAGCCTGGTCTCGGTATTGAGATGGACCGCGACTACCTGCAGGCCCACGAGATTGAGCTGGGCTAGCAACGCTCTATGCCGGCCCAGCGTGCCGGCGACAAGCCCCACCCACCAGAACGAGGATAAGTCATGGCAAAGACGGGTGGCGCCGACGAGGCGCTCAATCGGGTGAACGCGAACTCTAAGCCATCCCAGCTTCGCATCACCGACATGCGGGTAGCCGAAATCGTCGGCGCGCCGTTCACCTCAGCGCTGCTCAAGATTTACACCAACCAGGGCATCGTCGGGCTCGGCGAGGTGCGCGACGGCGCCAGCGCCACCTACGCGCTGATGCTGAAGAGCCGGCTGCTTGGCGAGAACCCTTGCAACATCGACCGCCTGTTTCGCCGGATCAAGCAGTTCGGCGGGCACGGCCGGCAAGGCGGCGGCGTCTCGGCGGTCGAAATCGCGTTGTGGGATCTCGCCGGCAAGGCCTATGGCGTGCCCATCTACCAGATGCTCGGCGGCCGGTTTCGGGAGAAGGTGCGCCTCTATTGCGATACCGATGCTACCGTGCCGAGCGGCACCGAGACCGGCAAGCGCCTCAAGCAGCGCATGGCGCTCGGCTTCACGTTCCTCAAGATGGATCTGGGGCTGATGCAGATCGCGGATGAACCCGGTGCGGTCGTGTCCCCTGCCGGCTCACTTGAAGGGTACCGCGTCCACCCCGGCCGCGGCCCGGTCAAGACCCTTGAAGAGCGACGCGTCCGCAACGCCGCCTACGATTTGCATAACGTCGCCCACCCGTTTACTGGCCTCCACTTTTCCGACAAGGGCCTCGACCTGCTTGAGCAGTACATTGCCGAGGTTCGCGACGTTATCGGTATGGATATTCCGCTCGCCATTGACCACGTCGGCCACATCTCACTGCAGAACGGTATTCGCCTCGCCAGGCGGATTGAAAAATACGTGCCGGCCTGGCTCGAGGATGTGATCCCATGGCAGTACACCGAGCAGTACCGCCAACTGCAGGGCGCCACCACAGTACCGATCTGCACCGGCGAGGACATTTACCTTAAGGAGGGCTTCGAGCCTTTGCTCAAGAGCGGCGGCCTCTCCGTTATTCACCCAGACCTGCTCACCAGCGGGGGAATTCTCGAGACCAAGAAGATCGGCGACATGGCGCAGGACCACGGCGTCGCTATGGCCATCCATATGGCCGAAAGTCCAATCGCCGCAATGGCCGCGGCACATGTCGCGACCGCGACCGAAAACTTCATGGCGCTCGAATACCACTCTGCCGATGTCGAATGGTGGGACGATATCGTCACCGGCGTTCCCAAGCCACTCGTGAAGGACGGCTTTATCACTGTTCCGGACAAGCCGGGCCTGGGGATTGACGACGTCGTCGACGAGGTGATCTCGCAGCATCTGCAGCCGGGTGTCACGGGCATCTGGCAGCCCACGGATGACTGGGACAACGAGTATTCCTGGGATCGCACCTGGAGCTGAGGCGAAAAGAACCGAAGATGAAGATCACCGACCTCCGCTGTGCCGTCATCGGCAAACATCCCATCGTCCGCATCGTTACCGACGAGGGCCTCTATGGCCTGGGCGAGGTCGAGTACACCAAGCCCTACCTCAAGCCCTGGGTCCTGCATTTTCGCGAGGCGCTGATCGGCGAGGACCCGACTGACGTCGAGCGCGTGATGATCAAGATCCGGCAGCGGGGTTCGTTCAAGCCCTATGGCGCCGCCGTCAGCGCCATCGAGCACGCCTTGTGGGATATCGCCGGCAAAGCTGCGGACGTTCCGGTCTACAAGCTGCTCGGCGGCAAGGTGCGCGACAAGGTGCGGGTCTACAACGGTTCCATTCGCAAGAAGAGAACCGGCGACAAGCCCGAGGACTATGCGGCCGACGTCAAATGGATGAGGGAGCGGCCGGAAAACTTCTTCATGGTCAAGCAGGGCATCAGCTTCCACTCCAACATGAAGACAAGCGTGCCCGGCTTCCACTACGGCATCGCCCAGCCCAGCGACTACCATGGCGCCTTGGACCAGGGCATGATCAGCGAGCGCGGAATGGCGCACATGGTCGAGTGCGTCATCGCCATGAAGGAGGTGCTCGGCGACAAAGTGAGCCTCGCGCTCGATTGCGGCCCCGGCTGGATGTTGCCCGATGCCATCCGTTTCGCGCGGGCGGTGGAAAA
Source organism: Mesorhizobium sp. M00.F.Ca.ET.216.01.1.1 (assembly GCF_004010325.2). GTDB lineage: Bacteria > Pseudomonadota > Alphaproteobacteria > Rhizobiales > Rhizobiaceae > Mesorhizobium. The sequence continues at coordinate 187,644 of NZ_SADR02000013.1, read as the reverse complement.
GTACAATCTCATGTGGCTGGAGGACATGCTGACCGGCGACTATGTGCCATGGGTCAATCCACAGGCTTACCGCGAGCTCACGACGTCCACCTCCACCCCCATCCACACGGGCGAGCAAATCTACCTGCGCCATAATTTCAAGGAGCTGATCGAAACGCAGGCGGTCCGTATCATCGGTCCGGACCCGGCCGATATTGGTGGCATCGCCGAGCTAAAATGGGTAGCCGAGCACGCCCATATGCACTCGATCCTGATGGCGCCGCACGGCACGGCGAACGGCCTGCTCGGCCTCGGCGCGTTGATCAATGTCTGCGCCACCTTGCCCGCCAACTACATAGCCTTCGAATACCCGAGCGCCTCCGACCCCTGGTGGGAGGACCTCGTAATCGGCCTGCCGTCTCAGATCGTGAAGGACAGCATGGTGGACCTGCTGGAAGCGCCGGGGCTGGGCCTCGATATCGACGCCGAAGCAGCCAGGAAGTATCTCAGGGAGGAGGATGCGGGCTTCTTCGACTGAGCCATCCTTCTTTTGCCACCCTGCACCACGCGGACCGCTTCACGCCCCGTCGCCGGCAGCGGTCATTCCGTACAAGCATGGATATCATGCGCAGCGTTGCCTAGTGCCCGTGCTGAAAGATGATACAAATCGCGGCAGGTAAGTAAAAAATGTCCAGCTTGGCAGCAGTCAGGTCAGGTTACCTACCATGAGGCGCAGTTCGGCTGAATGTTCCGACAGATAGCAAGGAGCTTGAAATGAAAGCAGAGTGGTTTTGGCTCTCGGTCATCGCCACCGGCGTTCTCGCGTCGGCCTATCTCGCTGTTCCCGCTGCAGCGCAGGAACAGCGCGGTGCTGCGACTATCGTTGCGGCCAAGGTCCGAAGCCAGGGCTTCGCCTGCAACAAACCAAGCTCTGCGAAGCGCATCGCTGCCGAGTCCGCTCCCAACATGCCGGTCTATTTGCTCAGTTGCGATGTCGTGACCTACCACGTCGTTCTGATCCCGGATCAAGCAGCTATTGTTGTCACGAAGGCTGAGTGACTACCTGCTCGGCCTGAAACAGGAAACACAGGCGGACAGCCCCGCGCGTTCCACTTACCGGCAAGAAGCTTGAATCAAGACGTCGCCAAGGTCTGCTCGAACATCGGTAGCGTACGTGACAAGCCTCATCAGCGAACTGCGACGTTAGCGGCGAGGCCACAACTCGGAATTCGAGTGCGAGAGCGGCGCTGGCGCTTACGGAAGCCGTCGGCTGTTCCTTTCACGAGGCTGCGCGAGTTTGCCGCTGTTCCGCGGCCCAATTGAAGTCCCGGCTCGCAAATGCTGCCGAGCTGAAGGCTTTTGTGACGAACATGCCACTGCACCTCGACGTACTAGCCTGAGTCTTGCCCATGCTAGCGGCCTCTGGAGTCCTTGCAGTTCGCTCTCGATGAAGTCTGCGAAAGCGCCCGCTTTGGCGCTCGCCATGCGACCCGTGGGGCTAACCGCCCAGAGATCGACGTTCGGCAGACTCCAGCCCTCAAGAACCGGGCGTACCGCGCCCGATTCCAGTTCCGGAGCGAACATCCACTCCGATATGATGGCAAGACCCATCCCGCCCAGAACGGCGGCTCTCAGACCCCCGGCAGCGGTGACGCGCAAAGATCCCGATCCCCGAACCGAGATCTGGGATTTGCCTAACGCACTGCCGCCGCGAGCCACCACGTCATTTGCCCTCCTCACAGATGTTCTCTCCCTTTACCGCGTTTGGGCACAACGCCGTCCAGACCGTCTTTCAACCCCGGCGTCCATGAGTAGTGTCTCGGTTTGAATTCAGACTGAGACACTACTCGTCCATTGATCGGCTCGGGAATACGTCGTAATACCTGACCAATCGCGCTTTCCGTGAGGGGACACGTCGGTGGAAATGCAGCAGGTTCGCTATTTCCTGGCGCTCTCCAGCACGCTCAATTTTACGCGGGCTGCTGAGGAATGCCATGTCACCCAGCCTGCCCTGACACGCGCCATCAAGAACCTGGAGGACGAGCTTGGCGGCGAGCTCATCCGGCGTGAGCGTCGGCATTCGCATCTGACCGAACTCGGCCGCCGCATGTTGCCACTCCTGCAGCAATGTTACGACGCGGCGAGTTCTGCGAAGTCACTCGCCAAGGCTGTCAAAAGCAGCGATGTTGCGCCACTTAAAGTCGCCATCTCCAACAGCATCAACATAGCGTTGCTGATATCGCCATTTAGCGAGCTCTTTCGTGCCTACCCGGGTGTTCACCTCAAGATCAGCCGCGGCGCTCCGATGATCGTGGTTGAGGCACTCAAAAGTGGCGACGCCGAGCTGGCGATCGCCGGCCCGCTCGGGCAGGCGTGGGACAGGATATGCACGTGGCCGCTGTTCGATGAGGAGATCGAATTGGTGGTCAATTCCGAGCACCCGCTCGGTCGACGCAATGAAGCCGATGTCGCGCTGAGCCAGCTGGTTGGTGAGCCGATACTGAGCCGGGTCGATTGGGAAACGAGTGAAGACCTGTCGCGCTTCCTGAGGGCCAATGGGTTTGCGCATGAAGCGGCACATGAAGTCGAAACAGACCATGACCTGTTGGCGCTGCTGGAGGCCAACGCCGGGGTAGGCTTCGTTTCGATGACTGCGCCGCGCTCACCCAACGTTCGCAGGCTCAAGTTACGCGATATCGATATTTCCCGAACCGTCGCCGTCTATGGCGTGGCCGGCCGGCAACGTTCTCCGGTCGCCACGACGCTGCTCAACCTGTTGCGCGCAACCGACTGGTCGCCCTTTGGGGTTCGCGAGCCTGCTCGATAGCTGCAAGCAGATCGTCAATTTCCATTCGCTGGCGATAGTCGGGATCGAGATAGCGTGCCGTGATTATGCCGTCGGTGCCGACGATGAAAGTCGCCGGAATCGGCAGGAACCAGGCGGCATTGCCCTGATAGCTCGGCACATCCCAGCCGGCGCCCCCGATCAGCTTCTCCATTTCCGTCCCGACCCAGATCGCCAGGTTCAGCGAAAGCGCATAGCCATTGTCCATGTCAGTCAGGAATGGAAAGGAGGCCGCTGCCTCCTCTTTCAGTGCCATCGTGAATTTGCGCCGCTCGGGCACGATCGCCACGACCTGGCCGCCCAATCGGGTGATTTCCTTCTCGACCTCGGCCATGCCGATTGCATTCAGCCGGCAGTAAGGGCACCAATGCCCGCGTTGGAAGGCAATCGCTGCCGGTCCCTTCTCGAGGATCTCGGCTAGGCCCACCAATCTGCCGTTCTCGTCGGGCAGCAGGAAGGCCGGCATGACGTCGCCGGGCGACGGCGCCATGGCACCCGCCCCTTGATCCTGCAGCCGCTGCACCATGCGGTCGACCGCTTCGGCGAAAGTCGTGCTGAGCGAGCGCACAGCATTGGCGATCACCGCCATTCGCTCGTTCAGCGGCGCATCAAGCGCGATCGCAGCCTGCACTGCTTCTTCGAGCTTCACGACCAATTCATTGGCAGCCATGACGGCAACTCCAAAATTTACAGGTCTGCATAGTGTAGCCTACTGCCAGCCAACGTCCATGCCGCAGGTTCATGAAAGGTTCGCAAGGGCGATGCTTTTTTCGCATGGAAACCATAAGTCAAAATCATTCAGGTCATCCGCCAGAAATCGCCGCCGCCCTGCCCAAGGACGATGCTCAGCCTCTCTCCATGGTCAACGGTCGGTCGGCCTCTCGCAGTCAACGAGCGCGCTCGAGGGCGGCCACCAGGTCCTCGATCTCCATGCGCCGCTGGTAGTCGGGATCGATATATCGCGCCGCATTTCCGCGCCGATCCCGATCGCCAGATCGAGCGAAAGTGCATAGCCATTGTCCATGTCGGTCGGAAAGGGGAACTAGGCCCCGATCCGGTTTTTCAGCGCCGTTGAGAACCTTCGCCGTTCCGGCGTGATCGCCACGACATGGCCGCCGATGGCCGTCGGGCGGATCTCGTGATGAGGTTCGGCTATGGTCCTGAGTTGCCCAAATCGCTCCGCCGCCCGGTGGAGCACGTCATTCTTCAGGCGTAGATCGTGACGTCCTTCACGTACTGTGCGGCTCTGGCGCGCGTACCGAAGGGGGCTGCTGTTCGACGAGGAGATCCATTTGGGACCGGTTCAGGCCGCTCACGCATCCCAGGTGCTGCACGTCAGACTACATGGTATTCTGTTCGCAATTCCATTTGTAGGACTTGCCCGGTGAAGTACTGTCGGCCGCGAGCCTGCCTCGTCTACTGTGCAAGTTTCGACTCAATGCCGCTTTTGCTAATCGCGATGCGACGGAGAAAAACATGGGACATACCATCGGACGGGTGATCGCCGTCCTACTGTTGGCTCTTGCCCTTGCCGCTCCGGCAGCCGCTGGGTCGCTGGAGGAGGCGAAGGCCGCCTATGACCGTGGCGACTATGCGACGGCGGCGAGGCGCCTACGTCCGTTGGCCGAGCAGGACAACGCCGAGGCCCAAGGCAATCTGGGTCGCATGTACCACAGTGGTCGGGGCATGCCGCGAGACGATGCGGAGGCGGTGAAGTGGTTCCGCAAGGCCGCCGAGCAAGGCTTGGCATTCGCTCAATACGATCTCGGGACCATGTATCATCAGGGCGACGGCGTGCAGCAGGACGACGCCGAGGCGGCGAGGTGGTTCAGGCTGGCCGCCGAACAGGGTGACGCCGACGCCGAATACAACCTTGGCATGGCCTATCTCAACGGCAAGGGCGTGCCGCAAGACGATGCCGAGGCGCTGAGGTGGTTTCGGCTCGCGGCCGAGCAGGCCAATGTTTTTGCCCAGTACACCATCGGTCTCATCTACAGCGAGGGTCGAGGCGTGGTGCTCGATGAGGCGGAGGCAGTGAGGTGGTATCGGCTTGCCGCCGGTCAGGGCCTGGCGGCCGCTCAACTCAATATCGGGATAGCTTACCATGACGGCCGCGGCGTGCCGCAGGACAACATCGAGGCGGCAAAGTGGTACCGGCGTGCCGCCGACCAGGGCCTCGCCGGCGCCCAATACAACCTTGGCCAGATGTATGCAAAAGGCGAGGGAGTGCCGGAAGATCATAAGGAGGCGGTGAAATGGTACCAGCTCGCCGCCGAGAAAGGTCTGGCCGACGCCCAATATAATCTTGGCGTGATCTACCACGAGGGCGACGGCGTGCCGCAGGACGACGTCGAGGCGGCGAAGTGGTCCAGGCTCGCAGCCGACCAGGGACTGGCCGGCGCCCAGAGCAATCTTGGCGTGATGTACGCCTTTGGCCGAGGAGTGCCGGAAGACTACGCGGAGGCCGTGAAGTGGTATCGCCTTGCCGCCGATCAGGGCTTGGCGCACGCCCAATTCAATCTTGGCGAGATGTATGTAAAAGGCAAGGGAGTGCCGGAAGATCAAGAGGAGGCGGTGAAATGGTACCAGCTCGCCGCCGACCAGGGATTGGCCGATGCCCAACATAGTCTTGGCGTGAAGTACGCGAGCGGCGACGGTGCGCCGCAGGATAACGTGCAGGCTCTCAAGTGGCTCGATCTTGCGGTCGCTACAGAGCCTGCTGACAACAGCCTCCGCGAACTTCGGGACGCACTCATTGAGAAGATGACGCCCGATCAGATTGCCGAGGCGGAACGGCTTGCCCGGGAATGGAAGCCAAAATGATGCGTGTCCTGGGGTAACGCCGCAACGGCGACGGGTGCGATCGCTGCTGCCGTCAACGACTGCAACCAGAGGCCGTCGATTGCTGGACCTCCTCAGCCGCTCGAGGGACATGCGGCTGCTGGTGATAAGGATCGATGGCTCGTGACGCCGATCGTTCTCCTGGACAAAGACAATGTCGCTATTCCGGACGGCCCGTCCAGCATCTGACAGCGCCGATTGTAACAAGCGCCGGCACCGCCCAGGCTCAATCGATCTTGATGAACACACCCTTGGTGTTGAGATATTCGCCGAGATGCTCGGCGCCGCCCTCGCGGCCGTAGCCGCTCATCTTGTAGCCGCCGAAGGGCACGGCCGGATCGATGGCATGATAGGTGTTGACCCAGACCGAGCCGGCGCGGATTTTCCTGGAAAGCTGGTGCGCGGTGGCGACATTTTGGGTGAAGACCCCGGCGGCAAGGCCGTAGGGCGTATTGTTGGCCCGTGCGACCGCTTCGTCCAGCGTGTCGAAGGGCAGCGCCGAAATGACCGGACCGAAGATTTCCTCGCGGGCGATCTTCATGTCGTCCGAAACGCCGGCAAAGACAGTCGGCGCGACGAAATGGCCGGCGGCGAGAGCGCCTTCAGTGAGGCGTGCGCCGCCGGTGACGAGGGTTGCCCCTTCCGCCGTGCCTGCCTCCAGGTACGAGGCGACCCGATGCAGCTGCTTCTCGGAGACGAGCGGGCCGATCTCGGTTGCCGGATCGATGCCATCGCCGATCCTGAGACCCCTGGCATAGGCAGCCAGTCGCTCGACGAACTCGTCATGGACGGAGCGTTCGACGAACAGGCGCGAACCGGCGATGCAGATCTGACCGGAATTGGCGAACACCGACATCGCCGCCACCGGCACAGCTTTGTCGAGATCGGCGTCGGCGCAGACGATGACCGGCGATTTGCCGCCGAGCTCCAACGAGACGCGCTTGAGGTTACCGGCCGAAGCGCGGATGATCGACTGACCGGTCGCCGTCGAGCCGGTGAAGACTATCTTGTCGACGCCCATGTGCTCGGCGAGTGCCGCGCCTGCCTCGGCGCCAGTGCCGGTGACGATGTTGACGACGCCGGCCGGCACGCCGGCCTCGTTCATGATGTCGGCAATCAGCAGCGGCGTCAGCGGCGCTTCTTCGGAAGGTTTCAGCACGATCGTGCAGCCTGTCGCCAGCGCCGGCCCGATCTTCCAGATCGACGCGGCGGTCGGCGCGTTCCAGGGAATGATGGCGCCGACGACGCCGACCGGCTCCTTGCGGGTGAACGAGACCACCTCGCCCGGGAGCGAGTTCTCGATCGTCTCGCCATGCAGCGCGGTCGCCATGCCGGCATAGTAACGCAGCATGCCGATGACGCGGTTGCGGTTGGCGCGGGTGCGCACGATCGGCATGCCCATATCGGTGGTGTCCGACCGGCTGATCTCTTCCCAGTGCTTTTCGAAGAGGTCGGCGATCTTCAGCAGCAGCACTTGCCGCTCATAGGGCTTGAACCGGCTCCACGGTCCATCGAAGGCCTTGCGCGCCGCGGCCACCGCCAGGTCGATATCCCAGCGGTCGCCGCGCGGCACCGTGGCAATGACCGCGCCGGTGGCCGGATTGCGGGTTTCCATGGTCCGGCCCGAGCGGGCATCGACCCAGGCGCCGTCGATGAACATCTGGCGATGGCGTCCGTCGATCGGCAGCCGTAGCGCCGCCGATGCCTGAGCTTTTGTCATGACCGTCCTCCTCCAGCGACGCTGGCATACGGATTAAACCGCCGGACGACACATCTGCCAACAACTCTATTCGGCCGCCAGAGCCAGCTGCGGCCTTTCCGCCGGCTCCGCATCGGCTGGCAGCTCCGTGATCCCAGCCTTCTTGCGCTCCCTACCGAAGAACAGGGCGTAGCCTGCCGGCAGCACGAGGATGGTGAGCACGGTGGCGACGAGGATGCCGCCCATCATGGCATAAGCGAGCGGACCCCAGAACACGGCGCGCGAGATCGGGATCAGCGCCAGCACCGCCGTCAGCGCCGTCAGCATGATCGGACGGAAGCGGCGGACCGCCGAGCCGATGATGGCCTCGGAGCGCTCCATGCCTCTCGCGATATCCTGGTCGATCTGGTCGACGAGGATGATCGAGTTGCGCATGATGATGCCGAGCAAGGCGATGACGCCGAGAATGGCGACGAAGCCGAACGGTGCGCCGCTGATCAATAGCGCCGCCGCCGCGCCGATGATGCCGAGCGGACCGGTCGCCAGCACCAGCATCGCCTTGCCGAAATGCTGCAGCTGGATCATCAACAGCACGACGATGACGGCCAGCATGATCGGCGCCTTGGCGGCGATCGAGGCCTGGCTTTCGGCCGAATCCTCGGCACCGCCCTGGATCTCGATCTTGTAACCGGGCGCCAGGCCATCGCGCAGGCCCTTGAGGTCGTTGTACATCTTGGTGACGACGTCATTCGACTGCACGCCATCCGGCAGCGTGGCGCGCACGCTGATGGTCGGCAGGCGGTCGCGTCGCCACTCGACGCCTTGCTCCATCACCGGCACGACCTTGGCCACCTGCGACAGCGGCACCGAGCCGCCGAAATCGGTCGGGATATAGACCGAATCGACCGCCGACAGCAGGTGACGGCTTGCCTCCGGCTCGCGGGCGACGATGGAAACGGTCTCCTCGCCGTCGCGGAAGTCATCGAGTGACGCGCCCGACATGGTGGCCTGCAGCACCTGGCGGATGCCTTGCGAAGTGACGCCGAGGGCACGGGCGCGGTCCTGGTCGATGACCAGCTTCATCGCCGGCACCGGCTCCAGCCAGTCGTCGTGGATGGCGCCGAGCAGCGGGTTCTCCTGGAACTTGGCCTTTACCTGGTCGGCGATGCGGCGCACCTCCTGGCGGTCGGGGCCCATGATGCGCATCTGCACCGGCCAGCCGGTGGGCGGTCCGAGGAACAGGCGGTCGACCTTGGCGCGGATCGACGGAAAATCCTCGGCCAGAATGGTGCGCAACTTGACGATCAGCCGCTCGCGGGCCGGTTCGTCATTAGCCATCACCAGAAGCTGGGCAAAGTTCGGATTGCGAAGCTGCTGGTCGAGCGGCAGGAAGAAGCGCGGTGCGCCTTCGCCGATGTAGGTGGCGATATAGCGCTTGTCCTTGTCGTCCATCATCCTGGCTTCGAGCGCCTTGGCCTGCGTCTCGACCTCCTTGATGCTGGTGCCTTCCGGCAGCCAGAGGTCGACGAGGATTTCCGGACGCGACGATTGCGGGAAGAAATTCTGCGGGATGAACTGGAACGCCCACAGGCTGGTGGCGAAGGTCACCAGCGTCATCACCAGCACGATGATGCGGTGGCGCACGGCCCAGCCGATGGTCGAGCGAAGCCGGCGGTAGAAGCGCGTGTCGAAGGCATCGTGATGGCTGCCGGCGTGCTTTCGCTGCTTCAGGATCATGTGGCCGAGCCATGGCGTGAAATAGACGGCGACAAACCAGGACACGACCAGGGCAATGCCGACGACGTAGAACAGAGTGCGCACATATTCGCCGGCCGTCGAGGCGGCAAAACCGACCGGAATGAAGCCGGCGGTGGTGATCAGCGTGCCGGTCAGCATCGGGAAGGCGGTCGAGGAATAGGCGAAGCTTGCCGCCTCGATCTTGACTAACCCTTCCTCGAGCTTGCGCTCCATCATTTCGACGACGATCATCGCGTCGTCGACGAGCAGGCCGAGCGCAATGATCAACGCGCCGAGCGAGATGCGCTGCAGATCGATGCCGATTTCATACATGATGGCGAAGGTGGCGGCCAAAACCAGCGGGATGGCGATCGCGATCACCAGCCCGGAACGCCAGCCGATCGACAGGAACGAAATGACGAGCACGATCAGCAGCGCCTCGCCAAGCGCCTCCATGAACTCGTTGACGGCATCCTTGACGACTTCCGGCTGATCGGAAACCTGGTCGACCGAAACACCATAGGGCAGCGCCTCCTCGAAGCGCTTGTAGGTGGCCTCGACGTCCTTGCCGACGTCGATGACGTTGAAGCCCTTGGCCATGACGACGCCGACCTGGACGCTGTCGTGGCCATTGAAACGATACTTGCGCTGATAGGGGTCCTCGAGGCCGGACGTCACGGTGGCGATGTCGCCCAGGCGCGTCACCTGGTTGCCGGCGCGCAGGCGAAGTTCGCGGATGTCGGCTGCCTTCGTCACATCGCCTTCGACCGAGATGCGCACCGAACGCTGGCCGGTATCGACCGAGCCCGCCGGATCGACATTGTTCTGCCCTCTGATCGCATTCTGCAGGTCGGTGAGCGTGAGGCCGCGCTCGGCAAGCGCCTTGGACGAAACGTCGATGTAGAGCTTCTCGGGCTGGTCGCCGATGATCACGGCCTTCTCGACCCCAGGCGTCGCCAGCAGCATGTCGCGCGCCTGGATGGCGAATTTCTTCAGCTCGGGATAGCTGTAGCCGTCGCCGCTGATCGAATGCAAGGTGATGAAAGTGTCGCCGAACTCATCGTTAAAATAGGGCCCGAGCAGCCCTTGGGGCAGCTCGTTCGATATGTCGCCGACCTTCTTGCGCACCTGATAGAAGGCGTCGGCGACCTCGGCAGGATTGGTGTCGCCCTTCACCTGCAGGGTGATGATGGCGCTGCCGGCGCGCGTGTAGGAGCGGACGAAATCGAGATGCGGCGTTTCCTGCAGCTTGCGCTCGATCTTGTTGACGACCTGGTCCTCCATATCCTTGATCGAGGCGCCCGGCCAGACGGCCTGCACGACCATGACGCGGAAGGTGAAATCCGGGTCTTCCTTCTGGCCCAAGCGCATCAGGCCGAGCGCACCGGCAACGATGATCAGGCCGAACAGGAACCGCGCAATGCTCGGATGCCCGATCGCCCAGCGCGAAAGATTGAAAGGCCGCTTTTCATTTGTATCGGTGGTCATCGGCGTCAGTCCATTCCAAATTGATCATCAGCGCACGCGCGTGGCGTGCTCACGGAATTTCCGATGCTGGCTTCCGGGCGGCGAGGCTCTCCGAGCGGAGAGACACTCATCGCGGTGGGACGCGAGAACCGATGTGGGGGTTACATCGACCAGCGTCTCGACAATCGGGCGCCTGCCGCCCGGAAACCGTGAACAGCTTGACCTCGCGACTCACGCCGGTGCGATGAAAAGCCGTTTTTTCACTTGTTTGGCCGTCAGCGCACGCGCCTGGCGGCATCGCTTTCATCATCCGCGGATGCGGACTGTTGCGTTGCATCGCCGGCAAGCTTGACCTTGAGGTTTTCGGTCATGAACTGCGTACCTGCGGCTACGACGACATCGCCAGGCTTCAATCCTTCGGCGACGCGCACGCCGTCGGCGGTGAACTCGGCGACCTTGACCGTGCGCTCATGAACGGTGTCGCCGCTGCGATCGACGGTCCAGACGATCGACTGGCCATCCTTTTGCGCCAGCGCGCTCAGCGGGATCGACACGCGTTGCGGACTGTTGTTGTCCGCCGAGGCTTCAATGTTTGCGGTCATGCCGAGCAGCACGCGCTGATCGTTGGGCAGGCTGACGCGAACGGCAAAGGTGCGCGACTGCTGATCGGCGCTGCCGGCGACTTCACGAACCTTGCCATTGAGCGTCAGTGCATCGTCGGACCAGAAGCTCGCCTTGACGACCTTACCCGGCTTGAAATCGGCAATATCCGTTTCCGGAACGGCGATCAGAACTTCCTTCTCGCCGTCGACGGCAACCGTCATCACCGGCGTGCCGGCGCCGACCACCTGGCCGACATCGGCATTGATCGCAGTGACGATGCCATTCTGGCCTGCCTTGAGATCGGTATAGCCGACCTGGTTTTTCGCCTGGGCAAGCTGCGAGCGGGCAGAGTCGCGCGTCGCAACCGCCTGATTGTAGCTGAGCGTCGCCTGTTCGAGCTGCGACTTCGACGTAAAGTTCTTGGCAAACAGCTGTTCGGCGCGCTTGCGGGTAAGGTCCACTGTCTCGACCTGACGCTCGGCGGCGTCGAGACCGGCCTCAGCGCTCCTGACCGAAAGCTCGTAGTCGGCGGGATCGATGCGGGCGAGAACATCGCCCGGCTTCACGCGCTGGCCGATATCGGCAAGGCGCTCGGTGATCTTGCCATTGACGCGAAAGCCAAGATTCATCTCGGTGCGGGCGCGGACCGATCCGGAGTAGGACAGCTCACGGGTGTCATTCGCCTGGGCTATCTGGACGACCTTGACCGGCCGAATGATATCCTTGACTTCCGCTTTCTCTTGCGAACAGCCGGCGAGCCCGAGCGCCGCAACGGCGATCAGCGCCAGGCCGGCGGCAGGCAGCCTCTTGGTGATGGACTTCGACAAAGACACTTGCGTACTCCCAAACTGTGGGGGATGAACTGGAAATCGACGCCCTGCGGGCGGCAACGGTTATTTCTTCAAGGCCCCGATCACGAACTCGATAAGCTCGTCCGGCATCGCCCGGTTATTCTTGGCGGCACATTGGGCCACCATTTGCGGATGACAGAGGCTGATGATGGCGGCGCCGAAACACCGCGAAGCGGCGACCGGATCCCGGTCGGCAAACTCGCCTGTCGCAATACCCTCGCGGATCACCTCGGCCACCAAGTCTTGGATGCTGTCGATATGCTTCTCGATAACGTGCCAATCGCGCTCAATGGCAACGATGACCATCTCGTGCACCTTCTCCTGGTCGAGCATGGTGTCGCGGGTCCACTGATAATGCGTCTGCACGTAGCGGCGAAGCTTTTCGCTGGCGGTGCCGGGACTGTGGCAGGCCTCGTAGGTCAGCCGATAGCAAGTAGCGAGCATGCGGCCGCAGACGGCCTGGTGGATTTCGACCTTGGACCCGAAAAAACGGTAGATGTTGGCCGTAGACATGCCGAGCTCGCGCGCTATGTCGGCGACGTTGGTCTTGCCGTAGCCGTAGTGGCGGAACAATCGCTCCGCGCAATCGAGGATGCGCGTCACGTTCTCCTGCCTGGTCGGGTCGGCGCTGATGTCTAAGGTCTCAAGCATTTTTCATTGGCCAAGTTACGAATGACGAATTTTGAATTTCGTCACTCATAATTTGAAATCCGTCATCTGTCAACACACACGTTGGCCGGCCTGCACGACTGGTGACAGATGTTGACACTATTTGGCGGGAACGGTCAGCGCGGTGAAGCCCTGAGGGCGAACAGCCGTACAGACATTTTCCGATGGGCAGTCAGGCGCCCTCAGACGCCGTTGGCCATTTCTCTCAACCGGAACTTCTGGATTTTCCCGGTCGAGGTCTTCGGGATTTCGGCGAAGATCACCGCCTTCGGCATCTTGTAGCGGGCAAGCAGCCCGCGGCAGTGCTCGATGATCTCAGCCTCGGTCGCCGTCTTGCCCGGCTTCAGCTCGACATAGGCGATCGGCACCTCGCCCCATTTGTCGTCGGATCTCGCAACAACACCGCAGGAGGCGACCGCTGGATGCTTGTAGAGCGCCTCCTCGACCTCGATCGAGGAGATGTTCTCGCCGCCTGAGATGATGATGTCCTTGGAGCGGTCCTTGAGCTGGATGTAGCCGTCTGGATGCATGACGCCGAGATCGCCGGAGTGGAACCAGCCGCCGGCGAAGGCCTCGTCGGTCGCCTTGCGGTTCTTCAGATAGCCCTTCATGACGATATTGCCGCGGAACATCACCTCGCCGATGGTTTCGCCGTCGACCGGCGTCCTTTGCATCGTTGCTGGTTCCATCACCGTTAGGTCTTCGAGCGCGGCATAGCGCACGCCCTGCCTGGCCTTTTTCGCCGCTCTCGAGCCCTTCTCCAGCCTGTCCCATTCGCCATGCCATTCATTGACCACCGCCGGGCCATAGGTCTCCGTCAGGCCGTAGAGATGGGTGACGACGAAGCCGGCATCGGCCATGCCCGACAGAACGGACTCCGGCGGCGGCGCCGCCGCGGTGTTGAAGATGACCGTCTGCGGGAATTCACGCTTGTCCTCGTCTTTGGCGTTGATCAGCACCGACATGACGATCGGCGCGCCACAGAGATGGGTGACACCGTGATCGGCGATGGCGTCGTAGATCGGCTTCGATCGCACCCAGCGCAGGCAGACATGGGTGCCGGCCTGCACGGCCAGCGTCCACGGAAAGCACCAGCCGTTGGCGTGGAACATCGGCAGCGTCCACAGGTAGACTGCATGCTTGGCCATGCCGGCATGGATGGTGTTGGCGTAGGCCATCAGCGCCGCCCCGCGATGGTGGTTGACGACGCCCTTCGGATTGCCTGTGGTGCCGGAGGTGTAGTTGAGCGAGATGGCGTCCCATTCGTCATCGGGCATCGACCAGGCGAAATCCTCGTCGCCGCCGGCGACAAAGTCCTCGTAGTCGAGTGTGCCGATCCACTCGCCTTTCGGATAGGGAGCATCGGCGGCGTATTCGGGATCGTCATAGTCGATGACGAGCGGCTTCACCTTGGCCAGCGCCAGTGCGTCCCTGACGACGCCGGCGAATTCGCGATCGACGAGAAGTACTTTCGTTTCGGCATGGTCGAGCTGGAAAGCGATGACCGCGGCGTCGAGGCGGGTGTTGAGCGAATGCAGGACCGCCTTGGACATCGGCACGCCGAAATGCGCCTCCAGCATCGGCGGCGTATTCGACAGCATCACCGTGACTGTATCACCCTTGCCGATGCCGTGCTTTTGCAGCGCCGAAGCAAACTTCAGAGACTGGCGCCAAAAATCGCGATAGGTGGTTTGCTGGCGGCCATGGATGATGGCGACATGGTCGGGGAAAGTCTTTGCCGCCCGCTCCAGATAGGTGAGTGGCGTCAGCGGCTGGTGGTTGGCCGGATTCCTGTCGAGGTCCTGTTCATAGGGATTGCCCATCCCATCCTCCCGAAATGTCCTTGCCGGATACTTCTAATCATACGCCGGTCGCGTCATCATCCAAGCAGGCGAATGCCGTAGTGCGGTGCATTCGGTATGAGCGCTACAGTCATCAACAGGTGGAAGCCACGGAACACCACGGGGACGTCGCATGAATGCCTGAAGGCGATGTTTCCCGGTCGCCGATGATCCTATCTTACATCTACCCCCAAATGCGGCCCTAGCGGCGATTGACAGCAGCGCCCTGCCCTTCCATACAAGCGCGTCAATGTTCTCAGGGCGGGGTGAAAGTCCCCACCGGCGGTAAGGGTCTCGGCCCAAGCCCGCGAGCGCTTTTCGAGTTTTCGGAAAGGTCAGCAGATCCGGTGTGATTCCGGAGCCGACGGTTATAGTCCGGATGAAAGAGAACGAACGGAAAACGGCCCGCTTTTTCACGGCCGGGACTCCGTATCGTGCGTCCTGATCCTGGTTCGAAACGGAAGGATGGACGCATGAATCAGCATTCCCCCAAGGACTATGAAACTTCCCGCATTGCCGTCATTCGCGCGCGCTGGCACGCCGATATCGTCGACCAGTGCGTCGAGGCATTCAAGGCGGAACTGGCCGTGCTCGGGGAGAACCGCTTCGCCGTCGATGTCTTCGACGTGCCGGGCGCATACGAGATTCCGCTGCACGCAAAGACGCTGGCTGGGACCGACCGCTATGCCGCGATCCTGGGTGCAGCGTTCGTCGTCAACGGCGGCATCTACCGGCACGAGTTCGTGGCAAGCGCCGTCATCGACGGCATGATGAACGTGCAGCTGTCGACCGGCGTGCCGGTGCTTTCAGCGGTGCTCACGCCGCACAACTACCATGACAGCGCCGACCATCACCGCTTCTTCTTCGAGCACTTCCAGGTCAAGGGCAAGGAAGCGGCCAATGCCTGCGTGCAGATCCTGGCCGCGCGCGAACAGATCGCGGCGTGAGATCCATCGACCATTGGAAATGCCGGATTTCAGCGCTGCAACAAGAATTGCACCAGCCGAAGCCTTGTGACTGTTGCGGTTGCACCGAAATCCGGCCAGAAGCATCGATGGCTGAACGGCAACCGGGCAGCCCGCAACGCTGCGCTCGAAACCAGATACGGGAGACTATTGGGTGGCTCGCATCACACTGAGACAATTGCTCGACCATGCCGCCGAACACGGCTATGGCGTGCCTGCCTTCAACATGAACAATATGGAACAGGGCCTCGCCATCATGGAGGCCGCCGAAGAGACCAAGTCGCCGGTCATCCTGCAGGCGAGCCGCGGGGCGCGTGCCTATGCCAACGATGTCGTGCTGGCCAAGCTGATCGACGCGCTGGTCGAAATCCATCCCGACATCCCGGTCTGCATGCATCTCGACCACGGCAACAACGAGGCCACCTGCGTTACCGCGATCCAGTACGGCTTCACCTCGGTGATGATGGATGGGTCGCTGAAGGAAGACGGCAAGACACCGGCCGACTACGGCTATAATTCGGGCATTACGCGCCGCGTCGCCAACATGGCGCATTGGGGCGGCGTTTCGGTGGAAGGCGAGATCGGCGTTCTCGGATCGCTGGAGATGGGCGGCGGCGAACAGGAAGACGGCCATGGCGTCGAGGGCACCATCAGCCACGATCAGTTGCTGACCGACCCCGTGCAGGCCGAGCAGTTCGTGCGCGACACCCATGTCGATGCGCTGGCCGTCGCCATGGGCACCAGCCACGGCGCCTACAAGTTCTCACGCAAGCCCGATGGCGCCGTGCTCGCCATGAACGTCATCGAGGAGATTCACCGCCGCCTGCCGAACATGCACCTCGTCATGCACGGCTCGTCCTCGGTGCCGGAAGAGCTGCAGGAGATCATCAACAAATATGGCGGCCAGATGAAGCCGACATGGGGCGTGCCGGTCGAGGAGATTCAGCGCGGCATCAAGCACGGCGTGCGCAAGATCAACATCGACACCGACAACCGCATGGCGCTGACCGGTGCCATCCGCAAGGTGCTGACCGAGAACCCTTCGGAGTTCGACCCGCGCAAATACCTGACGCCGGCGATGGCCGCCATGAGGAAGCTGTGCAAGGAGCGGTTCGAGCAGTTCGGTACCGCCGGCAATGCGCCGAAGATCAAGCCGCTGCCGCTGTCGGAAATGGCCAAGCGTTACAAATCGGGCAGTCTCGATCCGAAGTTCGGCTAGCGCCAGCTGACGCCGGCGTTGCAGCCAGGTGCGGCTCTCCTTCTCCCCTCTCTTGTGGGAGAAGGAAGGGTGGTCTTACGCTCAGCGCAAGAACTCGATCACCATTGCCGCCGTCCAGGTGAAGCGGCCGCCACCGAGCGGTTCGCCGGTGAGCGGGTCGTAATATTCGGCAAAGCCGCTTTCGCTGATCAGGTCGAGACTGGACTGGGTGATGCGCTTGGCAGCTTCAGCATGGCCGGCGGCGGCAAGACCGTCGGTGATCATGTAGTTGACCACCAGCCAGACCGGGCCGCGCCAGTAGCGCTTGGCATCGAAGCGCGGATCGTCGGGATCATGCGACGGCACGACGTGACGAGCCTTCCCGGCAAGGCGCTCCACGGTTGCGGCGATTGCCGCGGCACGGGCCTTCGGGACGGCCGCGAAGGCGGGCAGGATGCCGCCGACGGAGGCGCTGTCGACCAGTCTTCCTGTGATGCGGTCGAGGCAAAGATACTGGCCGTGCGCATCGCTCCACAGCCGCTCCATCGCCGCGAGGCCTTTTTTGGCGCGGGCGCGATTGGCAATGGCGATCTCGCCCTCGCCCAGCGCTTCGGCGAGATCGGCAAGATCGGCCGCGGCGCGGATCAGGATGGCATTGAAGCCGGGATCGACGATCTGGAAAGGCGAGGCGTCATGCAGCCGGGCATTGTCCCAGCCGAGCCCGCGGAAATGCTGCACCAGCCACAGGTAGCGGTCGTATTGCGCTCTTGTCGGGCGATGCGCCGGGTCGGCATGCAGGATGTCGCGGCGGGTGTAGGGCTCGACGCCTTCGGTCGGCACGCGCTCGAAGGCGTCGTCCCAATCGATCGAATTGTCACGGCCGGACTCCCAGGGATGAATGATGGCGACCAGCCCTTCGCCCTTGGGGTCGCGGTTCTCGTAGAACCAGCGATGCCAGGCATCGATCTTCGGCAGCAGTGCGCGGGCACGCTCCGTCGCCAGCTTCTTGTCGCTTGCCCGGTCGAACAGGCGGCGCACGGCAAAGCCGGCAACAGCCGGCTGGG
Source organism: Mesorhizobium sp. M00.F.Ca.ET.216.01.1.1 (assembly GCF_004010325.2). GTDB lineage: Bacteria > Pseudomonadota > Alphaproteobacteria > Rhizobiales > Rhizobiaceae > Mesorhizobium. The sequence continues at coordinate 169,885 of NZ_SADR02000013.1, read as the reverse complement.
TGATGCCTGAAGTGGCCGTCGGGCGACCGGTCCGCCAGACCTCGGGTCCAGGAAAATAGCCGTCGCTCCAGACATGGAAGACGATGTGCGGCACCATGCCGTCCGGCCACTGGTGCGCGAACAGCGTCTCGATCTCGGTCCATGCCCGCGCCTCGTCATAGTGCGCAAGACCGAGCGCTGTGAGGCAGGAGTCCCAGTTCCACTGAAACGGGTAGAGGCCCTTCGTCGGGATGGTGTAGGCGCCGTGGTCGTTTTCCCTGAGCACCTCGACGGCACGGGCGATGATGTCGTTCTTGGCAAGAGCAGTCATGGAGGCTTCAGGTCTTTCAGAGTGCATTCGTCGTTTCGGGATCGAACCAGCGGATGCGGTCGGGTTTGGGAGAAAGCCGCAGGCGATCGCCTACGGCTACGGCGGTATTGGAATCGAGGATGGCGCGAAACAGGCCGCCCTCGACATCGCAGGTGACCAGCGTGTGCGGGCCGAGCGGTTCGATGACGCGCACGGTGGCTTCCAGCCCTTCGTCGCCGGCGTCGATATCCTCCGGGCGGATGGCGAATTCTATTTTTTGCTTGTCCGACTTCGGGCCGGGCAGCGTCAGGCCGGCGACGGTCCAGCTGCCGTTCGCAGCCTTCACCGCCGGAATGAAATTCATCGGCGGGTTGCCGATGAAGGAGCCGACGAAGCGGGCGGCCGGATTGCGATAGACCTCGACCGGCGAGGCCGCCTGGACGATGCGGCCCTGATGCATGACAGCGATGCGGTCGGCTAGGCTCATCGCCTCGACCTGGTCGTGGGTGACGTAGATGGTGGTGGTCTTCGACGCAGCAAGCACGCCCTTGAGCTCGGCGCGCATCTCCAGCCGCAGCAACGCGTCGAGGTTTGACAGCGGCTCGTCCATCAGGATCACGTCGGGCTCCATGGCGAGCGCCCGGGCGACGGCAACGCGCTGGCGCTGGCCGCCGGAAAGCTGGCCGGAGTAGCGCTTCAGGAGTTGCTCGATATGCATGAGCTCTGCGGTGCTGTTGACGCGGCGTTCGACCTCCTGCTGCGGCAGCTTCTTCATGCGCAGCCCGAAAGCGATGTTCTCGAACACGGTCAAATGCGGGAAGACGGCATAATTCTGGAACACCATGGCGATGCCGCGGTCGCGCGGCGGCAGATGGTCGACACGGCGACCGCCGATCCAGACCTCGCCCTGGCTTGGGGTTTCGAGACCGGCGACGATCCTGAGCAGCGTGGTCTTGCCGCAGCCCGAGGCGCCGAGCAGCACCATGAATTCCTGGTCGGCGATGGTGAGGTCGACCTGATGCAGTGCGGTGAAGCCGCCGAAGCGCTTGGCCACTCCCTTGATAGCGATTTCAGCCATGAGCCATCTCCCTCTCGCGCGTCATCGGTTGGCGATCCCCCACATGGAAAACAGATATTTCCTGACGGCGAAAATGAAGATCAGCGCCGGCACGACCAAAGCGGCACCACCGGCGAATTTGAGGTAGAGCGGCGATTCACCGAGGCTCTGCAGCAGGAAGGCAGTCAGCGTCCGGTTCTCGATTGTGAGCACGGCGGCGGCAAACACCTCGTTCCAGGAAATGGTGAAGGCGAAAACGGCCGAGGCCGCAATACCCGGCAATGCCAGCGGCAGGATGACCTTGCGAAACGCCTGCAGCCGTGTGCAGCCGAGCGTCCAGGCAGCCTCCTCCAGCTCGACCGGAATGCCCGAGAAAAGCGAGAAGGTGATCAGCACGGCAAACGGCAGCGCCAGCGTGGTGTGGACCAGTGCCAGCCCGATGGCGGTGTCGTCGAGGCCGGTGCGGATGAACATCACCGCCAACGGCAGCGCCAGCAGCGGCAACGGAAAGGCGCGGGTCATCAGCACCAGGAAGCGGAACGTGCCCTTGCCCCGAAAATCGAAGCGTGACAGTGCGTAGCCGGCCGGCGCGCCGAAGCCGATGGAGAGGATCATCGTCAGCGTGGCGACAAGGACCGAGTTCCACAGCGCCTTGGCGACACCGGCGAAATTGATGAAGAAGGAAAGGCTGCCGACATCGAAGGACGGAAAGAAGCGCTTGGGAAAAGCGGTCACCTCCTCCGGCGACGACAGCGCGTTGACGATCAGCAGGTAGATCGGCAGCAGCACCCAGACGCAAAGCAGGATGACGGTAGCGACGAGCAGCCAGTCGCCGGCCTTGCGCGCGTCGACGGTCGCGGCACCTGGGGCTTCAGCGGCGACAGTGCTCATATCCGCGCCTGTCATATCCGGGCCTCCTGGGGCACGCGCAGCACCCGCAGGAAGAACAGCGTGAAGCCGATCGAGATGGCGAGGATGAGCAGCGCCATGGCGGCGGCGACATTGCGGTCCTGCAAGGCGAACTGCCAGTTGTAGGTTTCGCCCATCAGCACCGGCAGATTGGTTCCGCCAAGGGCGGCGACCACGGCGAAGACCTCGAAGGCAAGGATGACGCGCAGGATGATCGCCGTCTGCAGGCTGGGGCGAAGCAACGGCAGGGTGATGCGGACGAAGCGCTCCCACGGACTCGCCCCAAACACTTCCGCCGCCTCGTAATATTCGCGTGGGATAAGGCCCATGCCGGCGACCAGGATGACCATCATGATTGCCGTCGCGCGCCAGATCTCGGCCAGCGCCACGGCAATGAAAATCGTCAGCTTGCCTTGATAGCCGAGGAACATGATCGGCCGGTCGATGACGCCGAGGTTGGAGAGCAGCGTGTTCAGGAAGCCGGATTGCTCGAAGATGGCGAGCCAGATCAGGCCGGCGGCAAGATCGGAAATGCCGAGTGGTATGGCGAAGATATAGAGGGCGGCGCTGCGCCCGGTCTCAAGCCGCGACACCACGCTCGCCATCAACAGCGCCATGACCAGCTGGATCGGCACGACGACGGCGGCAAGCAGCAGTGTGTTGCGGACGGTGACCGGGAACTTCCAGCTGCCGGCCATGGTGCGGAAATTGTCGAGAGTGAAGGCGCCGTCGCGGGTGAATGCCTCGAAGGCGACCAGCGCGAACGGGTAGAGGAAGAAGATGCAGAGGAACAGCGTCGCTGGCATCAGCAGCAGATAGGGCAGAGCCTTGCCGTGCATGATGGGTGTTTCCTTTGCCTTGGTGGGGTGGGCGCCCGGAGCGCAATATACTCCGGACGCCCGGGGAGGATCTCAGCGCATGACCCCGAAAATCGGAATTTTCGGAAAGGATCATGCGCAAACTAAAAGTGCTGCAGCGTCCTTTGCGCGTCCAAGAGGACGCGCGGCGCTGTAGATTGTGATTTAATCGACCGGGCAGGCGCCTTCGGATGGCTTGTCGGGTGCCCAGCACGGCGCCTTCGACTGGTCGATGATTGCCTTCAGCGCCGTCGCCTCTTCCTCGAGCACGCCGTGCACGTCCTCGCCGCCGAGCACGATGCGCTCGAAACTGTCGGTGTAGACCTGGTTGAACTTGCCGCCGAGACCGCCGAGCCCCATCGGCAGCAGTGCCGGCAGCGCATCGGGAGCACCGGTCATGGTTGCGATCACCGGGCTGAAGGCCTTCACCGAGGCCGGCATGTCGTCAGGCAGCTTGACGTCGACGACCGGGAAGAAATTGGTCGCCTTGAGCGTCGCGATCTGCGTTTCCGGCTTCAGCATGTAGGCGACCAGCGCCTTGGCCTTGTCCATATCCGGCGAGGTCTTGGGGATGGCGACGCCGGCGACCACCGGCATGTAGCCGCGACCGGCCGGGCCGGCCGGCGCCGGGAAGGCGACGAAGTCGTCGGGCTTCTGGTTGAAGGCTTCGGCAAGCCGCGCCACATGGTCGAACGCTACCCAGACCTCGCCGGTCAGCAGCGGCTCCTGCATGAAGGCATAGTTGGTCGAATTCGGATTGGTGTACTGCCACAATTCCTTGAACTTGTTCCACGCCGTCTCGGCCTCCGCCGAGCGGAACCTGGTCACCATCGAGCCGGTGTAGGACGGATAGAGGAAACCCTCGAAGAAACGGTGCTTCAGCCCCTTGGGACCGGCCGGAAAGCCGAATTTCGGCGAGCCGGTCTTTTCGGCGATGTTCTTCGCCCATTCGATCAGTTGGTCATAGGTGATCTTGTTGAGATCGGCGCCCGCCGGCAGATATTGTAGCGCCTGCTTGTTGGCCGCCATCAGGAAGGTGGCCTGCATCCACGGCAGGTATTTCTGTTCGCCGGTGCCGAGCATGCCGAGCTTCTTGTAGCCGTCGTTGACCTTGACGCCGCCGATATCGACGCCGGACAGAGCGACAAGGTTCGCGCCGACGGTGGAGAAGTCGCCGTGCAGGCCGCCAAGCACGCCGATGCTGCCGGAACCGGCCTGCAGCTCGGCCTGGAGACGGGTGAGCCAAGGCCCGTCCTCGGCAACCTGATAGTCGACAGCACCTTCGAACCCTTTCAGCACCTCGTCGCGCATCTTCTGAGTTTCCTCGACCGGACGCGCCTGCGTCGACCAGAACAGCACCTGCTGGGCGTATGCGCCACCTGAGGCAAGCGACAGTGCTATCGCGGCACCTGCCAGTTTCTTCAACGCGTTCATCATGGTCTTCCTCCCTAGATATGCGCCGTCATGCCGGCGTCAGCTTCTTGCCTGCGGTACGGGTCCATGGCTCGCCCTCGGAACCAGTGTCGGCCGGATCACGCGCGTCAGCGGTGCGGCCGGCTTATCGGTGATGATCGTGAGCAGCATGTCGGCGATCTCGCGCGCGCACTGGCGGATCGAAGCGTCGAAGGTGGTGAGGCCCGGCGGCGCATAGGCCGAGGCGACGATATTGTCGAAACCGATAACGGAGAGATCGCGCGGCACGGTCAGGCCGGTGCGGGCCGCCTCTTCCATCACCGTCAGCGCCAGTTCGTCGAACAGGGCAACAATCGCCGTCGGCCGGTCGGGGTCCTGCAGCATGCGGTTGACGGCCTGGATGCGGGCGCCGCGATCGAAGCGCGGCGCGGTTACCACATCGAGCCGCACCGACGGGTCGCCGCGGCGGCCGATGGCGGCGGCGAGACCGTCCTGCCTGAGATGGCGGAAGGTCATCGGCTCGGAAATCGTCACCAGGCCGAAATGGCGGTGTCCGAGATCGTAGAGCATGTCGAAGGCTTCACCGAAGGCGCGCGCGCCGTCGGTGTCGAGCCAGTTGTAGGCAAAGCCGTTGTCGAGCAGCCGGCCATGGGCGACGAACGGAAAGCCGCGTTGGCGCAGGTAGGTGAGACGCGCGTCGACCTCGGCGATGCGGGTGACGACGACACCATCGGCGCGGCCGGATTCGACAACATGGCGCAGCACGGACAGCTCGGACTGGTCAAGTGCTGCGGTGGCGAGGATAAGGTCGGCGCCGTGCGATACCAGCCCTTCGCCAAGCCCGGTGACGAACTCGCCGAGGAAGGAATCGACAAGGTTGGGACCACGGATCGGCAGCACCAGGCCGACGAAGCCGCTGCGGCCGGAAACAAGGGTGCGCGCCGCGGTGTTGGGAACGTAGCCGGCCAGACGCGCCGCTTTGGCGACACGCTCGCGAGTCTTCAAGGCGATCTGCTCATGGCCGGCAAGCGCCCGCGAAACCGTCGTTATCGACAGGTCGAGACTCGCCGCAAGTTCCTTCAGCGTGGTGACACGAGCTGGCACCGTTCCTCCCGAAACGAACTGTTTGAAACGTTTGTAATCGCCTCAGGTAAAAATGCAAACGTTTTAAATCAGGTGCAAAACACAGCCTGCCCCTATCTCCGAACTGGACAGGTTCCCTTGAGGGCAACTCGCAAGGACTGCAGGCAAAAAAAGGCCGGGCTCGAATGCGGCCCGGCCAAAAAGAAGGTTACACCTTCAGAGGGGAACACCGTTCGACGGAATGGGAGGAAACCGTCGAACGATGCAATCTATGTGGGAATGTTCGGCAGCAATGACGACGAATAGCATTCTAAAAGTCAGCAGAATGACGAAAATTCCTACTCTATTTGCGCAGCACCATGGGCGAGTGCCGCTCCCTTTTCGAAAAGATCTGCATAGTGGCGCCGCGCCACGTCGGGATGCGAGCGCAGGCGGCTTTTCAACACGTTGGCTCCGACATTGCTGAACAGCGGATTGTCCGGATCGCTCGCCGGCCCGCGTGCCTCGGCCGCCAGTTCCTCGGGCAGAGCGAGCAGCGGGATCGTCGCGTCGAGCCGGGCGCTGAAGAAGAAGGGAACGGAAATCCGCTCGACACCGGCCGGTGGCGTCACGACGCGATGAACGGTCGCCCTGAGATAACCGTTCGACGCCAACTCAAGCAGTTCGCCGATATTGACCACAAGCGTGTCGGGAATCGGATCCACATTCACCCAGCTTCCGTCATACTCGACCTGCAACCCCTTGTTCTCGTCCTGAAGCAGCAGGGTGAGGAAGCCGCCGTCCTTGTGCGCACCGACGCCCTGGTCGCCGCCGGTGGCATTGCGGCCGGGATAGCGCACGATCTTCATGCGATGGTTGGGCGAACCGCGATAGATCGGATCGAAGGCGTCCTCGGCCTGGTCGAGCGACAGGGCAAAAGCCTCCAGCAAGCGGATCGCCACCGCAGTCGCCTTGTTCTGCCATGCAAGCAGCGCCAGCTTCAGTTCCGGCAAAGCCGCAGGCCACTGGTTCGGCCCTTGCAGCCGCGTCCAGGCGGGAACGCCGGGCCCTTGCGGTATGGCCTGGCGCTCGACGCCGATGTCGAGTTGTTCGCGCCAGTCGGCCCTGCCCCGGGTCAGTTCGCCGCCGGCGCGCGTGTAGCCACGGAACTGCGGGGACTTGACCATTTCGATGGCCAGCTTGTCGGCTTCTGGCAGGGCAAAGAACCGGCGCGAAGCGTCGAGCACCTCTGCGATATCCAGCGCCGATATTCCGTGGCCGGTGAGATAGAAGAAGCCGACATCGCGGGCTGCCGTGCGCAGGTCGAACAGAAAGGTCCGCTGCTCCGACGCGCCCTGTTCGAGGCGGCTCAGATCGAGCACGGGTACAATCCTGGCCATGGTCAAGCTCCTTCGTTGGACAAGCCCAGCCCCGCGTCACGGTGACATGCAAGAGGTTCCGATCAAAGCAACGCGCAATCCAATCTCGACGTGAATAGAAGAAAGTCAGCGCCGTGTCTTACGGCCGGCGGGAAAATAACGTTCGGGCGGATAGTCTTTGGCGGATCTACGGGACGGCGCGCCAGTGCTTCGAAAGGCCATCCGCAAGAGCGCCCGTCACGCGCGGTGATCCAGCCTTGCGACCAGCCGGTCACCGGCCCATTGGATGCCGCAGACCAGGATGATCAGAACGATCACCACGGCGACCATGACGCTGGTCTCGAAGCGCTGGTAGCCATAGCGGATGGCGAGGTCGCCAAGCCCGCCGGCACCGATGGCGCCGGCCATGGCCGAGGCGCCGATCAGCGTCACCAGCGTCACCGTAAAGCCGGCGACGATGCCGGGTAGAGCCTCCGGCACCAGCACCTCGCGGATGATCGTCCAGCGGTTGCCGCCCATGGCGCGCGCCGCCTCGATCAACCCGTGATCCACCTCGCGCAGCGACACTTCGGCGATGCGGGCATAGTAGGGCGTCGCCGCGATCGACAACGGCACGATGGCTGCCCAGGTGCCGATCGAGGTGCCGACGATCAGCCGCGTCAGCGGGATCAGCGCCACCAGCAGGATGATGAAGGGGACCGAGCGGAAGCCGTTGATGACCGCGCCAAGTACGCGGTTCACCCAAAGGCTTTGAGCGATGCCGCCACGGTCGGTGGCGACCAGCGCCAGGCCGAGCGGCAGGCCGAAAACCAGCGAGATGAGGCCGGATGCGGCCGTCATCAGGATGGTTTCCCAGATCGAACGAAGCAGAAGCTCAAACAAAACCGGCGACATGGCCAAGCACCTCCACCCGCGCCTGGCGGGCCTTCAAGAACGCGATCACCTGCGCCAGATGATTTGCATCGGCGCCGGGGACGGACAGGAACAGCGTGCCGACAGGCTGCTGCTGGATATGATCGATGCCGCCATGCATGAGGCGGAACGGGCCTGGAACGGCAGCGGCAAGGTCGGACAGCAGCGGACCGCGCGCCGCCTCGCCGGCAACATCGATCCTGAGGATCGTCTCCTCGCCGGCCGCCGGCGCAAGCCGGCTTTGTATCTCGGCCGGCAGTTCCGGCCGGATGGCGCCGAGCAGGCTGCGGCTGACCTCGGAACGCGGGTTGGCAAAGACCGACCAGACCGGGCCTTGCTCGACGATCCGCCCGGCGTCGATCACCGCGACGCGATCGGCGATCGAACGGATCACCTCCATTTCGTGGGTGATCAGCAGAATGGTTAGGCCGAGCTGCCGGTTGATATCCCTGAGCAGAGCAAGGATGGAGCGCGTCGTCTCCGGATCCAGCGCCGAGGTCGCTTCGTCCGAGAGCAACAGCGCCGGGCGCGCCGCCAGCGCCCTGGCAATGCCGACACGCTGCTTCTGCCCGCCCGACAGCGACGACGGATAAGCCTTTGCCTTATCCGACAGGCCGACAAGTTGCAGGAGCTCGGCTGCGCGCGCCCGGCGCTCAGCCCGGGGGCGGCCTTCGATCTTGAGCGGCAGCGCCACATTGCCTTCGACGGTCTTGGCCGAAAGCAGGTTGAAGTGCTGAAAGATCATGCCGATGCGACGGCGCAGCGGTTGCAGCTCGCGTTCGCCGAGCCGGCTTATCTCCCGGCCTTCGATGAACACCTGCCCCGAATCCGGCCGCTCCAAACCGTTCAGGCAGCGGATTAGTGTCGACTTGCCGGCGCCGCTGCGGCCAATGAGGCCGAGTATCTCGCCCTTGCGCACTGTGAGCGAGACGCCGTCGAGCGCTGCAGTCTCGCCGAAGCGTCGCTTCAGCTCGGTGAGACGGACAACGTCTCCCAATCCCGCAGAACGGCTGTCGACCTTGTCTGCGAGTTCGACAGATGCAGTGAAGTGCTGGTTCATGTCCGTTCCTGTTCTGGCATCCGCAAAATACGGTCGCGGTCCGCGTCTGGACGCGGACCGCTTTCTTTTCCGATATCCGCGATATCGACGCCCGGATGCATCAATAGGCGCTGAGACCAGTACCCTTGTAGACGCGATCGAACTCGGCCTTCACCGTTTCGTTCTGGTAGGAGGCAACCAGCGTCTTCACCCAGGGCTCGTTTTCACTGCCAGCCTTGACAGCGATGAAGTTGCGATAGGGATTATCGGCGACCGGTTCCTGGGCGATGCGGTTTTCGGGGGTGAGGCCGCTTTTCAGTGCCCAGTCCGTATTGACCACGGCCGCGTCGAGATCCTCCACCGAGCGCCCGACAATACCGGCGTCGAGTTCCTTGACCGCCACCTTCTTCGGATTGTCGGCGATGTCGGCGGTCGTTGCCAGGATACCGGTGCCGTGCTTCAGCTTGATGATGCCCTCGTTCTGCAGCACGCGCAGGGCGCGGCCTTCGTTGGACGGATCGTTGGGCAGGCCGATGACGGCGCCTTCGGGCAGGTCGGCGACCTTCGCGTATTTCTTGGAATACAGGCCGATCGGCCAGACCCCGGTATAGCCGACAGGAACGATGTGATAGCCCTGCTGCTTGATCTGATTGTCGAGATAGGGCTTGTGCTGGAAGGCGTTGGCGTCGATCTCGCCACGCTCGAGCGCTTCGTTGGGCTGGGTGTAATCGTTGAACACCACGGTCTCAATCGTCAGGCCTCGCTTTGCCCCCTCGGCAGTGACGACGCGCCACACGTCCTCGTCCTCGCCGCTGATGATGCCAACCTTGATCGCCTTCTTGTCTTCGGCGAATGACTGATTCGGCGCGGCCAGGCCGACAATCGCGAGCGCCGAGGCAAGAAGCGCGGCGAGGCCGGCGCGCCGGGTGACAACTGATGAAATGAGAGGCGTAGAAGCGTTGCCGCGTTCGGACATGATGCGTTCCTTGCGATCCTGAAGTCATATCGGCCAGGCGGGATGCGAAGCCTTGATGACATCATCGGCAATGCTCTTCGCCGGATCAAAGAACTGCATTTCTTCTCAAACATGGAGCCGGGAATATTCTCTCAAAGATTGCACACCGGTGAGCACGGCAGGCCGGTTGGTCAGAAATTCTCGACCCATGGCCTCAGCTCGAGCTCCGAGGTCCAGGCGCTGCGGTGCTGCCGATGGACCGTGAGGTAGGCCTCGGCGATCGCGTCCGGAGACAGCCGCCTGTCGGTCTCATCAGACTGTCCGGGCGGCGCGATCGCGCCATCGATGATGAAATGCGCAACGTGGATGTTCTTCGGGGCAAGCTCGCGAGCCATGGATTGCGCCAGTCCGCGCAGGCCGAACTTTGGCATCGCAAAGCCGGCCGAGCCCGAAAATCCCTTGACGCTGGCGGTGGCGCCGGTGAACAGGATCGACCCGGAACCGCGGGAAAGCAGCCGGCGCGCGGCCTGCTGGCCAACCAGGAAGCCGCCATAGGCGCCGACCAGCAGTGCGTGCCTGACCGCCTCGGGATCGAGCTCGGCAATCGGTCCGCGCGTGCGCCCGCTGGCATTGAACACCACCAGCGCAAGCGGACCGGCCTTGTCGGCAGCGTCGAACAGGTTTGCAACCGACGCGGCATCGGCGACGTCCGTTTCGACGGCCAGCGCTCCGGTCTCGTCAACCAATGGCCTCAGCTTCGCGACGTTGCGGGCCGCAAGAACCACACGAAAACCCTCTTTGGTGAGAAGGCGTGCAAGCGAGGCGCTCAACCCCGGCCCTGCTCCCGCGATTACTGCGATGTCGGATGTCATGGAACTTCTCCCTTTACGAATTACCACGGCTCGACGGCGCTAGGAAGACCGGTCGGCCTTCAGCACCGAGACGGCGACCTCGCTGTTATGGACATACTCGTTGGCATCGGGCTGCTTTTGCACGAGCAGGATGAACAAGAGGTCGGTCAGCGTCAGCTGCGCATCCCGCGCCGTGATCGACGAGGAGCGTGCGCGTTCTTCGTCGGCAATCGTGTGGAGACGGATATCGGCAACGCGGCTCAACGGATTGTCGTGAAGACCGGTGACGGCGACCACCGTCGTGCCACGCTTGCGGGCTAGCTCGGCTATCCGCAAGGTTTCAATGCTCGCCCCGGAATAGGAGAGCGCGAACAGCACATCATCAGGCCCAAGCGTCGAGACATTGGCCATCTGCACATGGCTATCGCTGTCGTGAAGGACATTGCGGCCGAGCTTCATCAATTTGTACGAGAAATCGCGCGCCACCAGCGAAGACGCGCCGACGCCGGCCAAATGGATGCGGCGGGCGCGGTTCAGCATCTCCAACGCCTTGCCGATGTCCTGCTCATTGTTGGCGGCGACGGTCTGCTGCATCGACAAAAGCTTGCTGCCGATCAGTTTGCGCAGGATCACCAGATAGCTGTCGCCAACCTCGATCGAGCCATGGATCATTCCGGCCGGGACCTGCCATTCCTGCGACTTGGCCTCGCTGACGGCGAGCTTGAGCTCCTGATAGCTGCCATAGCCCAGCTTCTGGCTGAACTTGACGACGCTCGACTGGCTGCGGCCGATCTCGGCGGCGAGGGCCGCCGTCGACAGGCGCAGCATCTGGTCCGGATTGTCGACAATGTATTGCCCGATCTCACGATCGCCGGGCGCCATGATTTCGAGCTTGGCCTCGATCTTCTTCAGGACGGACATGCGTTCCCTTGTCGCCAGTTACGGGCAATGCCAAGCAAAGGAATAAATTATTCCGGCTGTGATTGACAGCCAAGAATGTTCCATCGACTGTCGAGGCCGGTGCGGCTAGGCCCACGATTCGGGCATGCAAGACCGCCTGCGAGCGCGTAGATTCGCAGACACAACATTTGGTGATCTCGGGCACAGGGTGATCTCGGGATCACGCAGTGATCCCAGTCACGTCAGATCAGGTTCCAGTGCCATGGACAAATTGCGGATCGTCGGCGGACAGAGGCTGCAGGGCGCGGTGACGATCTCCGGCGCAAAGAACGCCGCCTTGCCTCAGATCGCGGCGGCGCTACTCAGCCCCTACCCGCTCGAACTGACGAACCTGCCCGCCGTCACCGATGTCGAGAACATGCTCGGCGTGGTCAGGCTTCACGGCGCCGAGGTCACAAGGTCGGCCCATGCCGTCACCATTGATACCAGTGCGGCGGTTTCCAAGGAAACGTCCTACGACACCGTGCGGCGCATGCGCGCGACGGTCCTCGTGCTCGGCCCGCTGCTTGCCCGCTTCGGGCATGCGCGGGTTTCACTGCCAGGCGGATGCGCGATCGGCGCGCGGCCGGTCGATATGCATGTCGCGGCGCTCGCAGCACTTGGCGCCGACATTGCGATTGAAAACGGGCTGATCGTCGCGTCCGCTCCCAGCGGACTGAGAGGCGCGCGCATCGTTTTGAGTTCGCCGTCGGTCGGAGCGACCGAGACGGCGATGATGGCTGCGACGGCGGCGAAAGGCGAGACCGAGATCCTCAACGCGGCGCGCGAGCCTGAGGTAGCCGACCTTGCCGCCTGCCTGAACGCCATGGGCGCCCGGATCGAAGGCGCCGGCACACACCGCATCCTGATCGAGGGCAGCAGCAACTGGCGCGCCGCCACGCATGACATCATCCCGGACCGGATCGAGGCCGGCACCTATGCGGTCGCCGCAGCGATCACCGGCGGCCAGCTCGAGCTGACCCATGCGCGGCTGGAACACATGGCATCGGTGGTGCAGTTGCTCGAGGCCACCGGCGTCAAAGTCTGGCCCGGCGATCGCGGGCTGATCGTGTCGAGGGATGGGCCGCTCAAGGCGGCCGACGCGACGACGGAACCTTATCCGGGCTTTCCGACCGATCTCCAGGCCCAGTTCATGGCATTGATGTGCTGCGCCGACGGCGCGTCGCTGTTGCGCGAGACGATCTTCGAGAACCGCTTCATGCATGTGCCGGAACTGATGCGGCTCGGCGCCAATATCAAGCTGCAAGGAACCATGGCCCTGGTCCGCGGCGGCGAGAAGCTGAAGGGCGCGCAGGTGATGGCCACCGATTTGCGCGCCTCGGTCTCGCTGGTGCTGGCGGCGCTGGTGTCGGAAGGCGAGACGACGATCAACCGGGTCTATCACCTCGACCGCGGCTATGAGCAGCTGGATCGCAAGCTCCGGCTTTGCGGCGCCGATATCGAGCGGATAAGCGAATGAGTGGCGGCGCTCCGCATTATTTTCTCGGCGTCGATGGCGGCGGGACCGGCTGCCGGGCCCGCATCGAAGACAAGGCGGGAACCGTGCTGGGGCAAGGCCTGTCGGGCCCGGCGACAACGCGGCTCGGCATCGACGAGGCCTGGGCCTCCGTTGCAAAAGCCTTTGGCACGGCGATCGAAGAGGCAGGGTTCGGAACGGCGGAAATCGCCCGGATCCGGGCCGGAATTGGCCTTGCCGGCATCGGCCGCAAAGGTGCGCTGGAGGCGTTCCGGGCGATCGCCCATCCCTTTGCAAGCATCGACTTCGTCAGCGACGGCATTGCTGCCTGCCTTGGCGCACATTCGGGCCAGGACGGCGCCATCGTCATTGCCGGCACCGGCTCGATCGGGCTCGGTTTTGTCGAGGGGCGTGATCTGCGCGTCGGCGGCTACGGTTTTCCAATCTCCGACGAGGGAAGTGGCGCCGATCTTGGACTGAAGGCGGTGCAGCTCGCCTTGCGCGCCCATGACGGCCGGCATGAGCGCACCGCGCTGCTGGCGGAGGTCATGCAGCGGTTCAAGGACGACCCGGTCGAGGCGGTCGCCTGGATGGACCGGGCAAGCGCCACCGACTATGCGGCCCTCGCACCGATGGTGATCCGCCATGCCGACCAGGGCGATCCAGTTGGACGGCGCATCGTGCAAAGCGCTGCCGAGCAGGTCGACACTTTCGTACGCGTACTGTTCGAAAAAGGCGCGCCCCGGGTGACGCTGCTCGGAGGTCTGGCCAGCCCGCTCGAACCGTGGCTTGCTCCCGACGTGCGGCGGCGTCTGAAGCCGGCCGATGGCGACGCCGTTTCAGGGGCCATCATCCTGGCCAGGAAATCCCTCTGCAGCCGTTAGCGCTATGTCGGCAATGGAATATTATATTCCAAACCGTCGTTGACACTGGGAATATGCAATTCTAAAAAGTTAACAAAGCTGAACCGGGAAAGCCGACCAGAAAGCAGGCGGCGACCGCAGGCACTGGACGACACCTGGCACAGCATCACATTTCCTGCTGACGGCAGAACCTTGAAAGCAAGCAGATGGTCGAAGAGGGGTTGATGTCGGAACTGGAGCGGTTGGTTTCCGAAGGCCGGAACCCAAGGACGATGGATATCGACCTGCTGCCGACCATCGATATCCTGCGCAAGATCAATGACGAGGACAAAGGCGTTCCGGCCGCAGTCGAAAAAGTCATTCCAGCAATCGCTGCCGCGGTGGATCGAATTGTCAGTGCCTTTCAGAAAGGCGCGCGCCTGGTCTATTTGGGTGCCGGCACAAGCGGCCGGCTGGGGGTCCTCGATGCCTCGGAGTGTCCGCCCACCTTCGGCGTGCCCGCGGACATGGTGGTAGGCCTGATCGCCGGCGGCGACGACGCATTGGTGCGCTCTGCGGAAGGCGCCGAGGACGATCCGAAACAGGGCGCGAAGGCATTGCAGGACATCAAGCTGACCGCCGACGATGTGGTGGTGGGCATAGCGGTCAGCGGACGCACGCCCTATGTCATCGGCGGCTTGACCTACGCAAGGCAGGTTGGAGCGACGACAGTGGCACTGTCCTGCAATCCCAGATCGACCATCGCCGGCATTGCCGACATCGCCATCTCTCCGGTCGTCGGCCCGGAGGTGCTCACCGGCTCGACCCGGCTGAAATCGGGAACGGCGCAAAAGCTGGTCCTCAACATGCTGACGACCGCCAGCATGATCCGCATCGGCAAGAGCTACCAGAACCTGATGGTCGACCTTAACCCGAGCAACAAGAAGCTTGTCGCCAGGGCGGTCAAGATTGTGATGCAGACGACCGGCTGTACGGCGCGGCAAGCACGACAGGCGATCGACCAGACCGGTAATGACGTCAAGCTGGCGATCCTGGTGACGATCACCGGCATGGGCGTCGAAGAGGCGCGCAAGGCGCTCGGCAGTGCCGGAGGGTTCCTGCGCAAGGCTATGGGCGAAAAGACGGTGTGAAGCCGCATGAATACTGAGCCGATACGCTGGGCCGATATTCCGGGGGCACGTGTCTCTTTGAAGCGATCCGGGGAACTGCAAGGCATCAAGTTCGATAACAATGGGAGAAGACAATGGTACAGCACCTCAGCAAGAAACTGCTTTCCGGCATGATGCTCGCGGCAATGCTCGGCATTGCAGCAGTCCCCGTGCAGGCGGATGCGACGACGCTGCATATGGCATGGTCACAGGACGCCACCGGTCTTGATCCTCACAAGCAGACAGCCTTTTCGTCGCTGCGGCTGCTGGAGCTGATCTACGAGCCGCTGGTGCGCCTCGATGCCAGCCTGCAGATCGTCCCGGCGATCGCGGACTCATGGCAGTTCTCGCCGGACGGCAAGGAGCTGACCTTCAAGCTCAATCCGAAAGCGAAATTCCAGAACGGCGCCGCGGTGACGTCGGCCGACGTGAAGGCATCGTTCGAGCGCATACTCGACGAAAAGACCGGCGCTGCCGCCCGCGCCAATTTCCTTTCGATCGCCAGCATCGACACGCCCGATCCGGCTACCGTCGTTTTCCACCTGTCGCAGCCGGATGCGCCGATCCTGACGGCGATGAGCGACGTCAACGCGGCAATCGTCCCGGCAAGCGAAATCACGGCCGGCTCGATCGGAACGGCGACGGTCGGCTCAGGCCCGTTCAAGCTCGAGAAATGGGATCCGAATTCCAAGGAGGTGCTTGTAGCCAACAAGGATTGGGCCGGTGGCGCGACCGGCGTCGACGGCATCGAGATCAGCGTGCTGCCGGACGAGACCGCGATCCTGGCGGCGATGCGCACTAAGCAGATCGACTTTGCGCTGCTGAACGACCCGCTTGTCGCAACGCTGGTGCCCAAGGAAGCCAGCCTGCAGCTGAACCGCGTGCCGGTTCTTGCCTATCACGTGCTGCAGCTCAATCCGTCACGCAAGCCGATGACCGAGCTCAAGGTGCGTCAGGCCATCTCCTGCGCCATCGACCGGCAGGAGGTGCTGGACACCGCCTCGCTTGGCGAAGGCAAGGTCACCGGCCCGCTGACGATCCCCGCCTTGGCGACCGATCCGAGCCAGTTGTTCTGCTACAAGCGCGACGTCGAAAAAGCCAAGCAACTGATGACCGAGGCAGGTTATCCCGACGGCTTTTCGGCGACCGTGATCGGCGCCACCGGCGAGCCGCCGACGGCGGCGGCGGAAGCCCAGGTGATCCAGTCGCAACTCGCCGAAATCGGCGTCAAGCTCGACATCAGGATGATGGAGCTCAACGTCTATGTCGACGCCTGGCTGAAGGGTGATTTCGACATGGCCATCGCGCTCAACGGCGGCAGGGCGGATCCTTACACGATGTACAATCGCTACTGGACCAAGACCGGAAACCTGCAGAAGGTGGCGAACTACATCGACGATACGCTGGACAGCCTGATGCAGAAGGGCCGCACTGAGACCGATCCGGCCGCACGCAAGGCGATCTTTTCCGATTTCGAGAAGCATATCACCGAAATGTCGCCCTGGATCTGGCTCTACACGTCGTACAGCTACACGGCCCAGCAGAAGAATGTCGGGGGATTCGAGCCGGTGCCGACGGGCTCGCTGTTCAGCCTCGCCAAGGTAACGATCCAGTAGCGGCGTCCGGCTCTAGACGGGAGGTGTTCTTCGCTTGAATTACTTGATGCGACGGCTGGCGACGTTTCCTCTCGTCCTGATTGGCGTGTCGATCGTCGTGTTCGTGGCGATCCGGATGGTCCCGGGCGATTCGATCACGGCGATGCTGGGCACCGAAGCTGGCCTGCTGACGCCGCAGCAGCGCGACGCGCTTGCGGCCTATTTCGGCATCGACCAGCCCTGGTTCATCCAGTACTGGCACTGGCTGCTCGGCCTTTTGCAGGGCAATTTTGGCATCTCGTCCACCTATGGCAAGCCGGTGCTCGGCGTCATTCTCGAGCGCTTCCCGCTGACGCTCGAGCTCGCGCTGCTGTCGATGATCATCGCGCTTGTCGTCGGCATGCCGGCCGGGGTCTTTGCCGCCACGCATAATGAGAAGCTGTCCGACCTCGGCGTGCGCATGATCGCCATGATCGGCCAGTCGACGCCGAACTTCGTTCTTGCCCTGCTGATCATCTACACGCTGTCCGCCGGTTTTGGCGTGCTGCCGGCAATGGGCGAGTTTTCACCGCTGTGGCAGGACCCGCTGCGCAATCTCGGCCAGTTGTTGCTGCCGGCCGTCACGCTCGGATTCGCCTTCGCCGCCTCGGTGACCCGCATATCGCGTTCGGCGATGCTCGATGTGCTGAGCGACGACTATGTCAGGACGGCACGCAGCAAGGGCGCGTCGGCCCGCAGCGTCATCTGGCGGCACGCCTTGCCGAATGCGCTCATTCCCGTCGTCACGCTGAGTGGCATCGAATTCGGCTATCTCCTGGGCGGCGCCGTCATCGTCGAGCAGATCTACGCGCTGCCAGGTCTCGGCCGCATGGTTCTGGATGCGATCCTGCAGCGCGACTACGCGCTGGTGCAGGGCAGCGTGTTGTTCATCGCCCTCAACTTCATGGTCGTCAATCTCCTCGTCGACCTCACCTATGTGGCGCTCGATCCGCGCATCCGGCTGAGGGAGCATTGATGCGCATTTTCAGGGGCGTCTTCGCGCACACCAGCGGCCGGATCGGCGGCGCGATCGTTGCGCTTTACCTGCTGCTCGCTTTCCTCGGAATGCTGGGGCTGACGCCGCACAATCCGCTGATGCAGTACCGGATAGACCGGCTGCATGCGCCTGATGGCGCTTACTGGATGGGCACCGACCTGTTCGGCCGCGATGTCGCGAGCCGGCTGATGACCGGGATCGGCCAGTCCTTCACCGTCGCCTTCTTCTCGGTCGCCTTTGCAGCGCTCGCCGGCACCGTTCTCGGGCTGGCGGCAGCCTGGTTCGGACGCCGCTGGGACGGCATCCTGATGCGGATCATGGACGTGTTGCTGGCGTTTCCGGCGATCCTGCTGGCACTGCTGATCATCGCGGTTGCCGGACCCGGAACCTGGACCAGTATCGTTGCCATCGCCATCGTCTACACGCCGATCTTCACGCGCGTGGTGCGCGGCCCTGCCCTGTCGCTCAAGGCGCGCGAATTCGTCGATGCCGCTCGCACCTTCGGCAGCAGTCCGACCTACATCCTGACACGGCATTTGTTGCTCAATCTGGTGGCGCCGCTGACCGTCCAGGTCACCCTGGCGCTGGCTTGGGCGCTGCTGACCGAGGCCGGCTTGAGCTTCCTTGGGCTGGGCACCCAGCCGCCCGCCGCATCGCTCGGATTGATGCTGAGCGACAGCCGCAATCTGATGGAAACCGCACCGTGGCTGATGATCTTCCCCGGCGTGACAATCATGATCAGCATCCTCGGTTTCAACCTGCTTGGCGACGCCTTGCGCGACATCCTCGATCCCAGAATGCGGAGGTCGATCGCATGATCCCGCTTCTATCGGTCTGCGACCTGCGCGTCGGCTTCGGCCGCAACCCTGAAGCCAACGAGGTCGTTCGCAGCGTCAGTTTCGACCTCGCGGACGGTGAAACACTTGCGATCGTCGGCGAAAGCGGTTCGGGCAAGTCGGTCACCGCGCTGTCGATCAACCGCCTCGTCGATTTTGGCGGCGGCCGCATCACTGGCGGCTCGATCAAGCTGAGACGGACCGACAACAGCATCTTCGACCTGACGACCGCGGCCGAGCCGCAACTGACAAAAATCCGCGGCGCCGAGATCGGCATGATTTTCCAGGAGCCGATGACCTCGCTCAATCCGGTGCTGACCATCGGCACGCAGATCGAGGAATCGTTTCGCCTGCATCGCGGCCTGACCGGCAGGCAGGCGACGGCAGCGGCCAAGGATGCGCTCGACCGCGTGCGCATTCCCGATGCGGCACGGCGCTTGAAATACACGCCGAACCAGTTGTCAGGCGGCATGCTGCAGCGGGTGATGATCGCCATCGCGCTCGCCTGCAATCCTCGCCTGCTCATCGCCGACGAGCCGACAACGGCACTCGACGTGACGGTGCAGGCCCAGATCATGGCGCTGCTTGCTGAGCTCAAACGGGAAACCGGCATGTCGATGATCTTCATCACACACGACATCGGCCTGGTCGCCGGCATCGCCGACAAGATCCTGGTGATGCAGGGCGGAGAGGCGGTCGAGCAAGGTGAGCTGAACCAGATCCTCGACAATCCGCAGCATCCCTACACCAAGCATCTGCTGCACGCCGTGCCGCATTTCGCCAGCGGCCGCGCGACGCGTGCGGACGGGCGGCGCGAAAGCGACAGGAGCACCGAACCGGCGCTGAAGGTCGACGGCCTCGTGGTGCGGTTTCCCGTCAAGTCAGGCCTTTTCGGCCGTGCAACCGGCGCGGTGCATGCGGTGGACGGTGTGGATTTCGACCTGATGCCCGGCGAGACGCTGGCCATCGTCGGCGAGAGCGGTTCCGGCAAGTCGACCACCGCACGCGCGGTCCTGGGGCTGGTGCGGTCGACGCGCGGCACGTTCTCGGCAAGGATCCGCAAGACTGCAGCCGGACAGGGCGCGCTGCCGGTGCAGATGGTGTTCCAGAACCCCTATGCTTCGCTCAATCCCAGGCTCAGCATCGCGAGCATCCTCGCGGAACCTGTCATCGCCAACGGTGGCCATGTGAACGCTGAAACGCGGGCGAAGATGACCACGTTGCTGAAACGCGTCGGCCTGCCGGAAAACAGCCTTGAGCGCTATCCGCACGAATTCTCGGGCGGCCAGCGGCAAAGGCTGTGCATCGCCCGCGCCCTGATGCTCAACCCTTCCGTCGTCGTTCTGGACGAGGCGGTTTCGGCGCTCGATGTCTCGGTGCAGGCCAGGGTGCTGGAGCTTCTGGTCGACCTGCAGCGCGAGTTCGGGCTGGCCTATCTGTTCATCTCGCACGACATGGCCGTCGTCGAGCGGATCGCCCACCGCATCGCAGTCATCTATGCCGGGCAGATCGTCGAGATCGGCGACGCCACATCGGTGTTGTCGCAACCGAAGCACCCATACACCAAGAAGCTTATTGCGGCCGTCCCGACCATCGACCGGCGACATGAACGTTTCGAGCTCGATACGCGCCAGGTGCCCTCGCTTGTGCGGCCGCTGGGATTTGAGCCAAGTCCGGCCAAGTGGGACGAGTTCGGGCCGGATCACAAGGTGAGGGTTGAGGCGTGAGTGCGGCAATACCCCCCTCTGGCCTGCCCTCTTTGCCAAAATTTGGCATCTCCCCCTCAAGGGGGGAGATTGGTAGCTTCGGCCTCGACGTCCTTTTCTGCAACGTTGGAAATTGGCGAAAGCCAAGGCGACATCCAATCTCCTCCCTTGAGGGGGAGATGGCCGGCAGGCCAGAGGGGCGCGCGAAGGATTGCTGCCTTTCAAAGGGAGGCGGCAATTGATCGATCGCGACCTTTTCAACCGCGCATTCGCCCCTCTCGAAGCGGCGGTGAACGAGGGCCGCATTCCGGGCGGCGTGCTTGGCATTGTCGGCCGGGACGGCCAACGCATTGTGCAGGCAATCGGCTCGGCCCAGCGCGTGCCTGATATCAGGGTGATGCATATCGAGACCTGGTTCGACCTTGCCTCGCTGACCAAGGTCATCTTCACCACGCCGCGCATCCTGGCGCTGGCGGAGGAAGGCGTCATCGATCTCGACGCGCCGCTGATCTCGGTGCTGCCCGACCTTCGCCAGTACGATGAAAAGGCCTGGGAGCGGAAGGTGACGTTTCGCCAGTGTCTTGGGCATCAGACGCCCTTTCCCGCCGTCGCGCCGATCTACACTTACGGGCGCGACCCTGAGCTGTTGCGCGCCTTCGTCCTGCAGCGCGAATGGCAGGCAGGGACGCCTGTTTATTCCGACATCAACTTCATGCTGCTCGGCTTTGCCCTGGAGCGCTTGTCAGGAAAGACCATCCGCGACATGGATCCCGGCCTGGGCTTTGCGTTTTCCGCCGAGCCGGATGCTGCTGCCGCGACCGAAGACTGCACCTGGCGCCATCGCGTGCTCTCGGGCGAAGTCCACGACGACAATTGCTCGGCGCTGCAAGGCGCAGGCCACGCCGGGCTGTTCGGAACGGCGGCGTCGATCCTCGACTTCGCGCAAGGGCTGCTGGATGGGACCGGGGTGTCCGGCCGTTCGATCACGCTGATGCGCGAACCCTTGTCCGCAACTCGAACCCATGGTTGGGAGCGGCCACATGAGGGCTGGTCCGGCGGGGGATTGTGCAGCCCTGAAACGATAGGGCATACCGGCTTCACCGGCACCGGGCTGTGGATCGACGTCGACAAAGGCAGAGCGTGGACCTTGCTCACCAACCGGATCCATCCGACACGTCATTTCAACAGCGGGATCGCAGCACTTCGCCAATCGGTCGGCGATCTCGTCAATGGAGCCTAACCATGGAACCAATCTGGGCCGTCGGCCTGATGACCGGCACCGTCCTCGACGGCAATATCGATGTCGCGCTGATCAAGACCGACGGCGAGCGGATCGAGGATTTCGGCACCTACACGCTGGCGCCCTATGCGCAGTCGATCCGCACCTTGCTGGAGGAGACGCTGCGCCAGGCAAGGACGTGGAATTTCAGCGGACCGGAGCCGGCGATCTTCCGCGAGGCCGAAGAGGCGCTGACGCGTGCCCAGTCTGCGGCGGTCAAGAAGCTGGTCGAAAGCTATGGATTGACGATGGCCGACATCGGAGTCGTCGGCTTCCACGGCCAGACCGTATTGCATCGTGCCCCGCAAGTCGGCCGTCTCGGCCAGACTCGCCAGCTCGGCGACGGCGCGCTGATGCATGCGATCCTGGGAACCAAGGTCGCCTATGATTTCCGCTCGGCCGACATGCGCGCTGGCGGCCAGGGCGCGCCGTTGTCGGCGGCCTATCACGCCGCGCTGCTGCGCGATGCCGATGCCAGCGGCGACACGGCGGTGCTCAATCTCGGCGGCGTCGCCAACATCACCTGGTGGGACGGCAAGGACAATGTCGTTGCCTTCGACACCGGGCCGGCCAACGCGCCGCTCAACGATTTCATCAAGTCGAAGGGGCTTGGCGAAATGGATCGCGACGGCGCGCTGGCCCGCGCCGGCACGGTCGACGAGGCGCGGCTCGCCAGGCTGCTTGAACATCCCTATCTGACCAAGCCCTATCCGAAATCGCTGGACCGTTTCGACTTCGGCGCGACGATGGCCGACGGAATGAACGCCGAGGACGGCGCAGCAACGCTGACAGCGTTCACTTGCGCCGCCGTCGGCAAGGCGCTCGACCTACTGCCACGCCGGCCGAAGCGACTGGTGGTCAGCGGCGGCGGCCGTCACAACCCGGCGATCATGGCTATGCTTGCCACCCGCGCCGGCGTCGAAGCCGTGCCGGCGGAGGCGCTCGGCTGGAAAGGCGACGCGGTCGAGGCGGAGTGCTTTGCCTTCCTTGCGGTTCGCGTGCTCAGGGGCCTGCCGATCAGCTTCCCGACGACGACCGGCGTACCGCAGCCGATGCGCGGTGGGCGGCTTGCTGGCTAGACCATGATCCCGAAAAGTGGAAACCGGTTTTCGGAAAAGGTCATGGTCAAACAAAAAGATAGACCCATTCCATTCTATGGGATGGGTCAATCACCCAGCAGCTTCTTCTGCATGTAGACGCGGTTACGGCCGACGGGGAAGTCGGGAAGCACGCCGAAGGGCCGATATCCCTGGCGCTCATAGGCCTTGGCTGCCTTCGGATTGAAGGTGTCGATCAAGGAGCCGTGACAGCCGCGCGCGACGGCTTCCCGCTCGGCCGCATCCAGCATCCTGCCGGCCAGATGCTCGCCGCGCAGCCGTTCATCGACCCAGAGCCATTGCACGTAAAGCCAGCCCCAGGCGGTGTATCCCGAGATGCCGGCGACAACTTTTCCATTCTCGTCGCGCACGAATACGGCGAGCGTCTTTCTCCCGGAAGCGCCGACATCGCTGTCGTTGAATGCCGCAAGCCGCTCTCCGAGAAAGGCGAGCTCTTCAGGCGAAGGGTCGGCGGTGGTTTCAAGCGTCGTGTTCATCGCATGTCCAGACGGAGCTCGGCGCCAGATATTCGCCAAGCGTTACCGAAGGACAGGACGGGCAGGTTTGCAAGCTTTGACGCCCGGCAAACGCACAAGCAGTGCGAGCCCCGTATCCAAAACCGAACCAGGAACGTCTCAATCATGGAATCTGTGCATCAGGAGACACGAATGAGAAAATTGATCGTGGGCAGCTTCGTTTCGCTGGACGGCGTCATCGAAGCACCAATGGACTGGGCTTCCCCCTTCTTCGACGACGAAGCCAGGGAGCATTCCTACGAAAAGGCCGGCGAGGCGGATTTCTTCCTGCTCGGTCGCGTCACTTATGAGATGTTTTCGACGCGCTGGCCGCAGGTCAAGGGCAGCAAGTACATGGACCGGATGAACGGGCTGAAGAAACTGGTCGCGTCCCGGACCCTCAAGGATGTGAGCTGGAACTCTGCGCTGATCGAGGGTGATGTCGCCGCCGAAATCGCCAGGATCAAGCAACAGCCCGGCGGCAACATACTGAAGTATGGGGTGAGCAATCTCGACCAGACGCTGCTCGCCAACAAGCTTGTCGACGAGTACCAGCTCTCCATCGTGCCAACCCGCGTGGGCCATGGCAAACGCGCCTTCCAGGATGTCGATCCGTCGCTGGTCAATCTGGAGCTTGTCGATACGCATCGGTTCAGGAACGGCGTCATAACGCTGACCTACGTTCCGCGATGATGGCGTCAGCGGAGTCGGTCAGGCAGCACACGTATCCTTTCGCTGGCGTCATACGTCTTGGATGTTGGCCGGCGATCTTGCCGGCAGGCAGGCGAGCATTCCCCTTGCGAGAAGTGCCTGACCGTGCTCCGGATGATATGACGATGCAGCCAAGACTCTCTCCCACCGGGCTCTTTGACGTCCGCTATGCCGCGTTCCTGGAAACGGTCGCGCATTTGCGTGGACGGTTGCATCGCTACTGCGCCCGCATGACAGGTTCGACGCTCGACGCCGAGGATGTCATGCAGGAAGCGCTGTTCGAGGCCTATCGGAAGATCGAGAAGCTTGATGAGACAAGCGCCCTTCGTCCTTGGCTGTTTCGTATCGCACACAACCGCTGCATCGATTTCCTGCGCAACCGGCAGGTGCGCGAGCGGGCAGAAGCAGGCTTCGTCGAAGATGAGATCATCCTGCCCGTCGAGCCGGCAGGCCACGGTGCGGATCGGGCGATCGAACGGCTGGTAATCAACCTGCCGCCCAAGGAGCGCGCCTGCGTCCTGCTCAAGGATGTCTTCGACTATTCGCTGGAAGAGATTGCCGACCTTGTCGGCTCGACGGTGGGCGGCGTCAAGGCAGCTTTGAGCCGTGGCCGCTCGAAGCTTGCTGCGTTGCCAGGCGGGCCAACCGTCCGCTCGGAGCCCGAGCGTGATCCCGAACTTTCGCGATTGCTCAGTCGCTATGTCGAACTCTTCAACCGTCGTGACTGGGACGGCGTACGGGCGTTGACCAGCGCCGATGCCCAGTTGCGGGTCGCGGATTGCTTCAGGGGCCGGCTGTCGGAATCGCCTTACTTTGTCGAATATGAAAAGGCGCAAATGACCTGGAAGATGGTGACGGGCGAGATCGACGGCGAGGCGGTGCTGCTGGTGCTGCATCCGAGCGACGACGGCTGGAAACCAGCGCATGCGGTTCGGATCAAAGCCGTCGACGGGATCATAAGTCGCATCACCGACTATTATGCTTGCCCTTGGATGATGCCGGCCGCCGGCAAGGTCGTTGCCAACCCGACTTGAGGTTGGCGCACGCCGGTTCGAGCCTGCGTCGGGCCAGCCGAGCCAACCTTCAGTTGGCGCCTTGCCGAACCACTGTCGCGCGCGGCGAACGCCACGTCGCCGCCGTGACAGCAACCAGCATGAGCAACGCTGCCACGATCGCGGATGCCGCAAAACCCAACCCGGTATAAAGCGGCCCGAAGGCTGTGGTGCCGACAAACACCGCGAGATAGGTCACCGCACTGTTCAAACCCATGATGGTGCCGCGGCGCGAAGGATCGAGCGCCGACAGGCGCATCACGAGCACATTCAGCCCGAAATGATTGGCAAGGCCCCAGGCGGCCACCATCGCAATGGTCAGAGCGAAGCTGGCGCTTGCCGCGGCAAGCGCAACATAGACGATGGCGACGAGGAGATAGGCGAACGGCATGATGCGCCGCGCTCCCAGGCGATCAATCACACCGTCAAGAAGTGCCGCCATGCCAAACCCGGCGCCATAGGCGAGCGCCGCCAGGCCGTTGGCGCTGACTGGCCGTCCCAAGCCGTTGTGAAGGTGATCGCCGAGATAGCCGTAAACGCCGTAGAACGCGGTCATGAAGGCGGCACAAGCGACCAGAAGCGGCACTATGCCGGGAACGCTCAAAGCGCCCAGCGGCGTCGGCGCCGGGCCGCTTTTCCTGATATCGCCCAGTGACGTCATTGTTAGGCCGGCCAGTGCAAGCGCCGCAAGGACCGCGACCGCTGCGAAAACGGCGCGCCAATGCACCAGGTCGGCAAGCACGGCCGACAGCGAGACGCCGGCCACCATGCTCAACGTCCAGCCGGTCAGCACGACGCCGATGGTGCCGCTTTCGCGGCCGGGCGGCGCGATCGCGGCCGAGCTGGCGTAGATGGCCGGCATGGCGACCCCGGCGGCGATACCGGCAAGAAGCTGCGCCGCAACCAACGCCACTACCGTCGGCGCGGCGGCGCTGGCGACAAGCGCGATCGCCAGCAGCGCCAATGCCCCTTGCAGCATGCGGCGGGCGCCGACCCTGTCGATATAGCGCGCCAGGAACAAGGCGCTCGCCGACGTGCCGAGGCCGAACGCGGCCGATGCGATCATGACAGCCGGCACGCTTGTCGCGAACGAGGAGGCCACGGCCGGTGCTATCGGACCGAGGACCAGCGAGTTCGAACCGATCACGGCGATGCAGCCGGTCAGGAGATAGGCGAGCGCCGGGATGGGCGGCCTAGGCGTTGCTACCAATGTTGCGACTTGATCACTGTTCGACATACGATCATAATGACCGTATTAAATTCCGCTTCAACAAGGAAATTCAATATGGATGGAGAAACAGATGGTATTCTGCAGAATAGGCCTGTCACCCGTGACGTCGACGCAATCGACCGAAAGATATTAGGCGCCCTGGTCGACGACGCGACCATCAGCTATGCCGAGCTCGGCGATCGCGTCGGCCTTTCACCACCGGCGGCCCATGAACGGGTGAAGCGCCTTCGGCGCAGCGGCGCCATCCGCAGCACCTCGGCAATCATCGATCCCAAGGCGGTGTGCAAGCCGCTGCTTGCCTTCGTGCACATCGATACCAAGGGCTGGGGAAAGACCCCGGAACTGATGGCGATCTCCGAGCACCCGGAAGTCGAGGAGATCCATTCGGTGGCCGGCGACACGTGCATGCTGATCAAGGTCCGCACCGAGGACACCAGGGCGCTCGAAGGCCTGTTGTCGCGGCTTTACGAAACGCCTGGCGTCACGTCGACGCGAAGCTATGTGGTGCTGTCGACTTACCTCGAGCGGCCGGTGCAGCCCGGGATCACAACCGAATGGCCGACGCCCCGGCACATGGCCAAGCCACTGTACTAGCCCGAGCGGGTCGTCCGCGCCTAGCACGCCAGGCAGGCGGTCAGGGCACGATCTTCACGCACATCGGAGTACCGACTTCGATGGACCGCCCGGTGTCGATCAGCAGGAAGCCGTAATTGGCCAACAGGAGCTTTGCTCCGTCGCGCGTGATCGTATTGTGCGCGGTGATGCCGCCGAGGGCCGGCTGCTTGTTGATGTAGGAGAGCGTGGCGGTCTGCCTGTCGAAACGGTAGGCCGAGACTGTCCCCTCGCGCCAAGCGAACACTTCGGAGTTGGCATGGACGAGGGAGCCGTCCGGCGTCACCGACAGGAAGGTCGGATTATCGACGTCGTCCGTCTCGGCCAATTTCCTGGTCTCCAGCGTCTCCTTATCGCCGCGCGCGCCCTGAAAATACGGTGCCTCGCGGTTGATCTGCCGACGAAGACCACACAGGCATTCTGCATCAAAATCCTCCCTTGTTCCGCGGGCCGAGCTCGCTGCGAACTGAGCAAAATTTCGCCGAGACTCGCTTGCAACATAACCCCATATGTGAAAATACTATTTACAAAAGAAGATTGACGGGAGGATCGATCATGTATTCCGCTGCTCCGCGGCACGCCCCGACGGATGATCCGCGCTGCCAAAGGGTGCTGCCATGACAGGTTTCGCGCCAACCGTGGGCGTGACGTCGACGCACCCCGCCAACATGCCGAAAGACCACGCCGACCTCCCCGTGTGGAACGCGGAGAACTGGTTCTACGAAGACTGGCCGGTCGGCCAGAAGATCCGCTCGCTGCGCCGGACCATTGCCGAGGGCGACAGCCATCTTTTCAACGCGCTGGTCCTCGATATCCATCCTTACGTGCAGGATCAGATGTTTGCCGAAACCGAAGGCATATTCGGCAAGCGCCTGGTCGCCGGCGCCTTCGTGTTCTCAGCCGGGCTCGGCCTCGTTGCCACCAACTGCATCAATGCCTTTTCCTACGGCTACGACAAATTGCGCTTCATCAAGCCGGTCTTCATCGGCGACACGATCTATTCGATCCGCTCCAACCTCGACAAGAAACCCCGCTACAAGGAGATGGGACTGATCCGCGCCAGCTATGAAGTCTTCAAGGGTGAGGGTGAGCTCGTGCTTTACTGCGAGCACCTGCAGACGGTGAAGTATCGCAACCCGGCCGATTTCGCCGGCAAGACGGAGAAATAGGCGATGGCCGCCACTGCCGAGTTGCCGCTGAACGGGCTTGTCGTCGTCGACATGAGCCAGTTTCTGTCCGGACCTTATTGTTCGCTAAGACTGCTCGACCTTGGCGCCCGCGTCATCAAGATCGAGCGGCCGGATGGCGGCGACCTGTCGCGTCGGCTCTATCTCAGCGATACCGAAATCGGCGGCGACTCCACCATCTTCCACGCCATCAACCGGGCCAAGGAAAGTCTTGCCATCGACCTCAAGGATGAGGCCGACCTTGCCGCGCTCCGCGGCCTGCTGGCCAAGGCCGACGTGCTGATCCAGAATTTCCGGCCCGGTGTCATCGAGCGCCTGGGCTTCGACTACGAGGCGGTTCACAGGATCAATCCGCGCCTGGTCTATGCCTCGATCAGCGGCTATGGCGAGGAAGGCCCTTGGGTCAAGCGGCCGGGGCAGGACCTGCTGGCGCAAGCCCGGTCCGGCGTCATGTGGCTGAACGGCGACGAAGACCAGGGGCCTGTCCCCTTTGGCCTGGCGATAGCCGACATGCTGGCGGGCTCGGCCGCCGCGCAAGGCATCCTTGCCGCACTGGTGCGGCGCGGCGTGACCGGCAAGGGCAGCCATATCGAGACCAGCCTGCTCGAAGCGCTGGTCGACTTCCAGTTCGAGGTGCTGACCACGCATCTCAATGACGGCCGCCGCCTGCCGCGGCGGTCGAGCTTCCGCAGTGCTCATGCCTACCTGTCGGCGCCCTACGGCGTCTATCCGGCCAAGGACGGCTATCTGGCGATCGCCATGACGCCGATCCCGAAACTTGCCGACCTGCTGGGGATCGAAGACCTTGCGCCCTATCGCGACCAGCCGTCGACATGGTTCACCGCCCGCGACGAGATCAAGGCGATCATCGCCCAGTGCATCGTAACCAAGACGATCGACGAATGGCTCGCCATCCTCGAACCTGCCGACATCTGGTGCGCCAAGGTGCTGACCTGGCCGGAGATGATGGCCAGCGAGGGCTTTCAGGTGCTCGATATGCTGCAGACGGTGACGCGTGAGGATGACGTCTCAATCCTCACCACGCGCTTGCCGCTCAAGATCGACGGTATCCGCACGAAGGTCGAGCGCGCCGCACCGCGCATCGGCGAGCACAGCGCGAAAATCCGCGAGGAGTTCGGCCTGTGAGCGGCTTGACGCTCAAAGGCATGACGTGGAGCCATCCGCGCGGCTACGACCCGATGGTCGCCTGTTCGGCGCTGTGGAAGGAACGTGCCGGCGTTGCCATCGAATGGGACAAGCGCTCGCTGCAGGATTTCGAATCCTTCCCGGTCGAAGAACTGGCCCGTGCCTACGACCTGATCGTCATCGATCATCCGCATGTCGGCCAGATCACCGCCGAGAACTGCCTGGCGCCGCTCGATGTCGCCGGGCGGGAACCGGAACGTGCCGCGCTGGCGGCGGGCAGCGTCGGCCAGTCCTATCAAAGCTATCGATGGCAAGGCCGGCAGTGGGCGTTTCCGATCGACGCGGCCAGCCAGGTGCAGGCGTGGCGGCCGGACATGCTTGCCGCTCAGCCAACGAGTTGGGCCGAAATGCACGAACTGGCGCGGCAGGGCCGCGCGTTGCTGCCGCTCAGGCCGCCGCATTCGCTGATGACGTTCTACACGCTTGCCGGCAATCTCGGGCGGCCTGCCAGCGAGGGGCCGGGCTACCACGTCAATCCTGCAACGGGCAAACAGGTTTTCGAGATGATGCGCGAGATCGCGGCGCTCGTCGACCCGGCCTGCCTTGGCATGGACCCGATCGCGGTTCTGGAGGAGATGGCCAAGCCCGGTTCGAGGATCGCCTGTGCGCCGCTGATCTATGGCTACGTTTCCTACTCCATTGCCGGATCCCGGGCCAATCGCCTTGCCTTCGCCGACATTCCGGCCGCCGGCAATGCCGGCCCCGTGGGCTCGGCGCTCGGCGGAACCGGCGTCTCGGTGTCGGCCTTTTCGAAGGCCAAGCAGGCGGCCATCGACTTCGCTTACTGGATCGCCAGCGGCGACGTGCAGCGCGGCCCGTATGCTTCGGCCGGCGGCCAGCCCGGCCACGCCGCAGCCTGGGGCGATGCAGCCGTCAATGCGGCCGCCGGGGACTTTTACAGGAACACCCGCGCCACGCTCGAGGGCGCCTGGGTCAGGCCGCGGCACGATGGCTACATGGCGTTCCAGCAGGCAGCATCCGATCGCATCAATCTCGGCCTGACCGAGAAGCATGATGCCGGTCGCGTCGTTGCCGATCTCAATCGCCTTTTTCTGGAGAGTTTCCCGGCCCCGGCGCTGCCCGGGATGGATCGGCGTTAGAAATTCCATAGCCGCTTGGCGTTGCCCGACAGCAGCTTTGTCCGTTCATCCAGGCTTGTGCCCTCAAGCAGCGCATGCGTGGCCGCCACCCAGGTCGCAAGCCCGCCGCCCAGCGTACAGACCGGCCAGTCGCTGCCCCACACGACGCGATCCCAGCCGAAGCACTGAATGGTGTGTTCGACATAGGGGCGCAAGGTATCGACGGTCCAGGAGCCGGGATCCGCATAAGCGACCACGCCGGAAACCTTGCCGACGACATTCGGCCGCCTGGCGATCTCAGCCATATGCTCGCGCCATGGATGCTCACTGTTGCCCTTGATGTCGGGCACGCCGCAATGGTCGAGCACGAACTGCACGCCAGGCGCGAGATCGGCGAGTGCGATCGCCTCGGGGATCTGATGCGGCAGGACGACGAGATCGAATGTCAGCCCGGTGCCGGCAAGCCGCTTGATGTTTTCGCGAAACAGCGCGCCTTCCGAAAGCTCGTCCGGCATGACGTGGAGCACGCGCCGAAAACCTTTGACGAAGGGATCGGCGCGCTGCGCCTCCAGATAGGCGGCAAAGTCTGCTTCTTCCGGACGACAGGAGGCGATTGCGCCGCGCAGCAAGCTGCCCGTCTGCTTTGACTGCGCCTTCACATGGCTGGTTTCAGCCTCGATGTCGGCCGGATCGACATCGACCTCCATGTGCAGTGCGGCCTCGATGCCTGCGCGCCGGGCCTGGGTTGCATATTCGTCGTGGGAAAAGTCGCGGTTGAGCGCCGGCACGCCGGAAAGCCAGGGATAGCGCAGCGCCGAAAGGTCGATCAGGTGCAGATGGCTGTCGAAGATCATGGCGGCGCTTTCCTCCTTGCCGATTAGATCATCTCATGGAGAAATTATTCATTCAAATAAGAATTTACTTCGAGTTGACGGCCGATCCCGCTAGGTGCGAGAGCTTTTCGGTTGCGGCCAGCAGCAGTTCGATCGTCTTGTTGATATCGGGCGCCTTGGGAGCATTGACCAGGGTTATGTAGGGGATCGACAATGCGGCGATCGCCCTGCCGTCCGACCCCAGCACAGGTGTCGACAGGTTGAACACGCCGGCCGTCTGCATCGATGCCATCATCTCATAGCCGCGTTCGCGAATCTGGTCGAGGCGGGCAAAGAACTCCGGCGACTGAGGCGGCTTGTCGGTACTGCGCAGATGTTCGGCGATCATCATCTGCCGCTCTTCCGGCGAGCGGAAAGCCAGCAGCACATGGCCGGAGCCGGTGTCGAACAAGCTGATATGCGAGCCGACGCGGATCGAGATGCCCCAGTAATCGGGGGCCTCCTGCTGCGCGATCACCACCGCCGAACCGCGGTCGAAGACGACAAGCTGGTTTGCCTGCTGCGAGGTTTCGGCAAGTTCGCGCATCAGCGGCGTCGCATAGGAAACCAGCCGCCGCACCGGCGCGTGCAGCTGCGCCAGGCCAAACAGCTTGAGCGTCAGCGAATAACGGTCGCCGTCGGGCCGGGTGACATAGCCGCGCCGCACCAGCCGGTCCAGCATACGGTAGAATTCGTTGGGGCTGCGGTCGAGCTTCTTGGCAATCTCCGCCTGCGTCAGGCCGCCATCGACGCCGGCCAGAAGCTCGAGGATGTCGAGCCCCTTGTCCAACGCCGGGGCGCGGTAACGCTCATCTTCCTCGTCCTCGACCATAGTTACTCCCCAGTGAATTTCGGCCTTCATATACGCACAATGGTCGGCATCCGGAAAGAAGTTTTGGCTTGACGGCTGTGTAAATGTTTTGTTTGTATATGAATGAAGCTGCTAATCGGGTCTCGGTATGAGTCATCGACGCAGGCTCTTTGGGAGGAACCAATGAACAGACTGCTTTCCGGCCTGTCGGCCGGCGTAACGCTGCTTGCTCTGTCTGCTGGCGCTGCCTTTGCCGGCGACCTGCCCGGCAAGTTCGACGGCGTCACCATCGACGCCAAGCTGATCGGCGGCCAGCAATACGAGGCGCTCTACGCGCGCATCGGCGAATGGGAAAAACTGACCGGCGCCAAAGTCAACGTGATCTCGAAGAAGAACCATTTCGAGCTCGACAAGGAAATCAAGTCGGACATCGCGTCCGGCAGCATCAACTGGTGCGTCGGCTCGAACCATTCGTCCTTCGCGCCGCAATATCCTGATATCTACACCGACCTCAACAAGCTGCTGCCGAAAGAGGAGATCGACGCCTTCGTGCCGTCGACGATCAAGGCCTCGACGCTCGACGGAAAGCTTGTGATGCTGCCGCGCGCGCAGTTCGACGTGTCGGCACTTTACTACCAGAAGAGCCTCTACCAGGACGAAGCCAAGAAGGCCGCCTACAAGGCCAAGTACGGCAAGGATCTGGCGCCGCCCGACACTTGGGACGAGGTCGCGCAGCAGGCCGAATTCTTCGCCAGCCCGCCGGACTTCTACGGCACCCAGTTCGCCGGCAAGGAAGAGGCGATCAATGGACGCTTCTACGAGATGGTCATCGCCGACGGCGGCGAATATCTCGACAAGGACGGCAAGCCAGCCTTCAACTCCGAGGCCGGCGTGCACGCGCTCGACTGGTTCGTCAATCTCTACAAGGCCAAGGCCGTACCGGCAGGAACCACCAACTATCTCTGGGACGATCTCGGCCAGGGCTTTGCCTCGGGCACCGTCGCCATCAACCTCGACTGGCCGGGCTGGGCAGGGTTCTTCAACGATCCGAAGTCGTCGAAGGTTGCCGGCAATGTCGGCGTGAAGGTGGCGCCGAAGGGCTCGGCCGGCATTCGCACCGGCTGGTCGGGGCATCACGGATTTTCGGTCACCGAAAACTGCGCCAACAAGGAAGCTGCTGCGTCCCTGATCTGGTTTCTGACCAACGAGGACAGCCAGAAGCTCGAGGCGGCGAGCGGGCCCTTGCCGACCCGCACGGCCGTCTGGGACTGGGATCTTCAGCAAGCTGCCGGAGATCCTTACAAGAAGGAGGTTCTCGAGGCGTTCCAGGAAGAGGCAAAGCACGCTTTCGCCGTGCCGCAGACGCCGGAATGGATCGAAATCTCCAACGCCGTCTATCCCGAGCTGCAGGCGGCCATCCTCGGCGACAAGACCTCCAAGCAGGCATTGGACGACGCTGCCGCCAAGGCCACCCAGATCCTCGAGGACGCCGGCAAGCTTTGATATCCTCCACTGGGCGCCGCACTTTGTGAAAGAGTGGCGCCCCAACTTTTTGAACCATGCGTAACAACACGCTCTGTCTCGATTCCCGTTCGCCGATAACGGCCTTCGGCGTCCGGGCACCAACCAGAACCGGATCGACATGAAAGGCTGGAGACCCTCGGCGCCGTTCCTGCTCCTGCTTCCTGCGGTCATGGTGCTGGCGGCTGTGGTGGTCGTGCCGTTGCTGCTTTCGCTCTATTCCAGCTTCACGCCGTTCCGGCTGACCAGGCCGGAGACGTTCTGGGTCTTCATCGGCGCGCGCAACTACGTCAACATCTTGACCAACAGGGATTTTTGGATCGCCTTCGCCCGTACCGTGGTGCTGCTGACGGTGGCGCTCAACCTGGAAATGTTGATCGGGCTCGGGCTGGCGCTGCTGGTGGAGAAGGCATCACGCGGACAGCGTATCCTGCGCACCATCATGATGTTCCCGATGATGTTTTCGCCGATCCTGGTCGGCTTCCAGTTCAAATTCATGTTCAACGACAATATCGGCCTGGTGAACAATGCCCTGCAGGCGCTTGGGCTGACCGGCCGCGCGATCCCGTGGCTGATCGACGGCGATCTTGCCTTCATCGCCATCCTGATCGCCGAGATCTGGTCATCAACCTCGGTGTTCGCGATCCTGATCCTTGCCGGTCTGCTTGCCATGCCGCGCGAGCCGATCGAGGCGGCCCGCGTCGACGGCTGCACGCCGTGGCAGACATTCCGTTATGTCACATGGCCATTCATCATGCCGTTTGCCTTCATCGCCATGACCATCCGCTCGCTCGACGTGGCGCGCGCCTATGACATCGTCAAGATCATGACCGATGGCGGGCCTGCCGGTCGCACCGAACTCGTCTGGACGCTCGTTGCCCGCACCGGCTACAGCGACGCCAGGATGGGCCTGGCCAATGCCATGGCCTATTTCTCGATCCTGCTGTCGATCCTGTTCACCGTCTATTTCTATCGCAAGCTCGCCGCGGCGCGGACGCAGATCGCAGCGGAGTGGTGAGGATGGACCAGAACAGACTGCATCGCATCCGCCGCGAGGCGCTCGGCATCGCTCATGGCGTCGGGCTGTTCCTGGCCATGCTGGTCATCTGCCTGCCCGGCATCTGGATCGTGCTGTCGTCGCTGCGGCCAACGGTCGAGATCATGGCCAAGCCGCCGGTGTGGATCCCGCAGCGGCTCTCGCCCGATGCCTACATCGCCATGTTCAGCGGCGTCGGCAAGGGCGGCATCCCGGTGCTCGATTATTTCCGCAATTCGCTGATCATCTCGGTGACCTCGACGCTGATCGCCATAGCCATCGGCATGGCCAGCGGCTATGCCTTTGCCCGCTACCGCTTCCGCGCCAAGTCGGCGATGTTCCTCGGCCTGATGCTGACGCGCACGGTGCCGGGCATTGCGCTGTCGCTGCCGCTGTTCTTCGTCTACGCGCGGCTCGGCATCATCGACACGCATTTCGGTCTGATCCTGGCCTATGTCGCGCTCAACGTGCCGTTTACCATCTGGCTGATCGACGGCTTCTTCCGGCAGGTTCCGAAAGACCTCGCTGAAGCCGCGCAGATCGACGGCTGCACGCGTTGGCAGGCTTTCTGGCAGGTCGAGTTTCCGCTTGCCGGACCGGGCATAGCTTCGGCCGGCATCTTTGCCTTCCTCACCTCCTGGAACGAATTTGCGCTGGCTTCGCAGCTGACGCGCTCGATCAACTCCAAGACGCTGCCGGTCGGCCTGCTCGACTATACGGCCGAGTTCACCATCGACTGGCGCGGCATGTGCGCGCTCGCCGTGGTCATGATCATACCGGCGCTCACACTCACCTTCATCGTCCAGAAACACCTCGTCGGCGGCCTCACCTCCGGCGCGGTGAAAGGCTGACATGGCAACCGTATCGCTCAAGAAACTCACCAAAAGCTATGGCCCCGTGGCGGTCGTGCATGGCATCGACCTCGAGATCGCCGACCGCGAGTTCATCGCGCTGGTCGGACCATCCGGCTGCGGCAAGTCGACGACCTTGCGCATGATCGCCGGCCTCGAGGCGATCAGCGACGGCGTCATCGAAATCGGCGGCCGCATGGTCAACGACCTGCCGCCGCGCTCGCGCAACATCTCGATGGTGTTCCAGTCCTATGCACTCTATCCGCACATGAGCGTGCGCGAAAACCTCGGCTTCTCGCTCAAGATCGCAGGTGCGGCGAAAGACGAGATGGATCGCCGCGTCGCCGAGGCGTCCGGCATCCTCGGCCTCGACCAGTTGCTTGACCGGCGGCCGTCGCAGCTGTCGGGCGGACAGCGCCAGCGCGTCGCCATGGGCCGCGCCATCGTCCGCGATCCCGATGTCTTCCTGTTCGACGAGCCGCTGTCCAATCTCGATGCCAAGCTGAGAACGCAGATGCGCACCGAGATCAAGAAGCTGCATGCCAAGGTCAAATCGACCGTGATCTACGTCACCCACGACCAGGTCGAGGCGATGACGCTCGCCGACCGCATCGTGATCATGCGCGACGGTTTCATCGAGCAGGTCGGCACCCCCGACGAGGTCTTCCGCCGGCCGCAGACGCGCTTCGTTGCCGGCTTCATCGGCTCGCCGCCGATGAATTTGCACGAGGCAACCGTCGATGACGGACAACTGCTGTTCGCCAGTGGCGAGAGATTGCCCTTGCCCAGCCAGTTCAAGGCCAATGTCAAAACCAGCGACAAGGTGGTGTTCGGCTTGAGGCCCGACGATATCTATCCAACAGGGCACGGCATCAGCTCCGGCGAAGACACCGATGTCCACCAGCTGGAGTTGCCGGTGACTGTCACCGAACCGCTCGGCAACGAGACGCTGGTGTTCGCCGAATTCAACGGCGCCGACTGGGTATCCCGTATGCTCAATCCAAAGCCGCTGAAGGCAGGCGACCGGGTTAAGATGAGTTTGGACCTGTCGCAGGCCCATCTGTTTTCTGCTGAAACGGGCAAGACATTGCGAGGTTAGCGTCATGGCAAAGATTGAGAAAGTCGAACTGCGCATGGTCGACCTGGTGCCGAAGGTCAAGCGCACTGATGCGATCCAGAGTTTTGTCAGCCAAGAAACGCCGATCGTCACCATCACCGACGCCGACGGTGTGGTCGGCACCGGCTACAGCTACACGATCGGCACCGGCGGCTCGTCGGTGATGCGGCTGCTGGCCGATCACCTCGCGCCGCGGCTGATCGGCCGCGATGCCGAAATGATCGAGGCGATCTGGCACGAACTTGAATTTGCCACCCACGCCACGACGATCGGCGCGATCACGGCCATTGCGCTCGCGGCTATCGATACAGCGCTTTGGGATTTGCGGGCGAAGAAGCAGGGCCTGCCGCTGTGGAAACTGGCCGGCGGCGCCAAGGACCGCTGCCCGCTCTACACGACCGAGGGCGGCTGGCTGCATATCGAGACCGAGGCACTGGTCGAGGACGCGCTGGCCGCCAAAGCCAAGGGCTTTCGCGGCTCGAAGGTCAAGATCGGCAAACCGCACGGCTCCGAGGATCTCGCCCGCCTCACGGCGGTGCGCAAGGCAGTCGGCGACTCCTACGAGATCATGACCGATTGCAACCAGGGCTTTTTGGTCGACGAGGCGATCCGGCGGGCGGAGCGGCTCAGCGATCTTGATCTCGCCTGGATCGAGGAGCCGCTGCCGGCCGACGATATCGACGGCCACGTACGCCTGTCGAATGCGACTTCGACGCCGGTCGCCGTCGGCGAGTCGCTCTACTCGATCCGGCATTTCCGCGAATATATGCAAAAAGGCGGCTGCTCGATCATTCAGGTCGATGTCGGCCGCATCGGCGGCATCACGCCCTGGCTGAAGGTCGCGCATGCGGCCGAGGCGTTCGACATCCCGGTGTGCCCGCATTTCCTTATGGAACTGCATGTCAGCCTGACCTGCGCCGTTCAGAACGGCAGATATGTCGAGTATATTCCCCAGCTCGACGACCTGACCGGCAACAAGATGCGCATCGAGGACGGCCACGCGCTGGCGCCGGACGAGCCCGGCATCGGCATCGACTGGGATTGGGATGCCGTCAAGGCGAAGAGCATTGCGGAATTCACCACGGCGATAACGAAATAGGGAGGCGGACATGCAGCGGATCGGAATGGTGCTTGGCCTCAAGCCGGAAAAGGTCACTGAATATGTGCGGCTTCACGCTGCCGTCTGGCCCGATGTGCTGGCCATGATTTCCGCCTGCAACATCAGGAATTATTCGATCTGCCTCAAGGAGCCGGAGCACTTGCTGTTCAGCTATTTCGAATATCACGGCACCGACTATGCCGCCGACATGGCGAAGATGGCCGCCGATCCGAAGACTCAGGAATGGTGGGCGCTGTGCATGCCTTGCCAGGAGCCGTTGCCGACCCGCAAGGAGGGCGAGTGGTGGGCGGCGATGGATGAAGTCTTCCATCATGACTGAAGGCGTTTTCGATCCTGCCTCGCTTTCCCAGGCTTGGGCGCAACCGTCAAAGCCCAGACCGATCGTCATTTTCGGCGCCGGGTCGATCGTTGGCGATGCGCATTTCCCGGCTTACACGAAGGCTGGCTTTCCGGTCGCCGGGCTTTTCGATCCGGACCAGGCCAAGGCAGAAAAGCTGGCGAAGAAGTGGGGCGTCACCGCCTATCGCTCGGCCGAGGAAGCTGCGGCAATCAAGGACGTCGTGTTCGATCTGGCGACGCCACCCGCTCGTCATGCCGCCGTGCTCAAGGTACTGCCCAACGGCGCCGTGGCACTGATCCAGAAGCCGATGGGCAGCGACCTTGGCGAGGCGACCGAAATCCTCGAAATCTGCCGTTCGAAAAACCTGAAGGCCGCAGTGAATTTCCAGCTCCGCTTCGCGCCGATGATGCTGGCGCTGAAGGATGCGATCGCCAAGGGCTGGCTAGGCGACGTGGTCGACTTCGACGCCTGGCTGGCGCTTGCCACACCTTGGCAACTCTGGGAGTTTCTGCTGAAGGCGCCGCGCGTCGAGATCGCCATGCATTCGATCCATTATCTCGACCTGGTCCGGCAATTGCTCGGCGATCCCAGAGGCATCCACGCCAAGACCCTCGGTCATCCCGGCCACAAGGTTGCACAGACGCGCACCAGCGCGATCCTCGACTATGGCGAGACCGTGCGCTGTGCGCTGTCGATCAACCACGACCACAAATTCGGCCGCAGGCACCAGGCCTGCGAGTTCCGCATCTGCGGCACCGAGGGAGCCGCCTACCTCAAGCTGGGGCTGAACCTCGACTATCCGCGCGGCGAGCCGGATATTCTTGAGATCCATCCGAAGGGCGGCTCCGACTGGGTTGCGGTGCCGCTCACCGGCGAATGGTTTCCGGACGCCTTCGTCGGCCGCATGGCCAATGTCCAGCGCTATGCGTCAGGCGAGGACACCGAGCTTGTCAGTTCCGTCGAGGACGGCTGGAACACGATGGCGCTGGTCGAGGCCGCCTACCAATCGAGCGCGGCGCCGGCAACACCGATCGCGGCGAGACCCTGACATGGAGCAGACGACCTACTTCGAGGACTACCAGATCGGCTCGTCGCGGATAACCAGCGGACGCACCATCACCGAGACAGACTTCGTCGTCCATGCCGGTCATACCGGCGATTTCTTTCCCCATCACATGGACGCCGAGTTCATGAAGACAACGCCTTTCGGCCAGCGGATCGCCCATGGCACGCTGGTGTTCTCGGTCGGCGTCGGGCTGACGGCAAGCGTCGTCAACCCGGTCGCCTTTTCCTATGGCTACGACCGGCTGCGCTTCATCAAGCCGGTCTTTATCGGCGACACGATCAAGACCCGCACGACCATTGCGGCCAAGGAAGACGACCCCAAGCGACCGGATGCGGGCCGCGTCATCGAGCGCTGCGAGGTGATCAACCAACATGGCGACGTGGTTCTGGCGGCCGACCACATCTACATCGTCGAGCGCCGCGACAAGCCGAAACGCAACTGAGCCGGTGCCTCGTCGAACGGGCTGCAGCTATTCGAAAGTATAGGTGAAACCTGCTTCGGAGGCGCCGACGGTCACCTTCGTCATCTTCTCGCCCTCGAGCGACCGGTTCAGCACGCCGCGGCTCAATTCCGGCAGAAGCGTGTTGGTCAGGATGGCATCGATCATCCGCCCGCCGGATTCGATCTCAGTGCAGCGGGCCTTGACGAGATCCATCACACCATCGCCGATCACCAGCTCGGCATCGTTGCTTGCCCGCAGCCGGCGAGCGATCTTGGCGAACTGATGCCGGGTGATGGCTTCGATCATTGAATCCGAGAGCGGATAGTAGGCAATGGTCACCACCCGGCCGAGGAAAGCCGCCGGGAAGACCTTCAGCAGCGGGCCGCGCAAGGCGGTGTCCAGATCGTCGAGCCCGGCCCGAACCGTGCCGTTCCTGGTCCGCTCCATGATGACTTCGGAGCCGACATTCGAGGTAAGCAGGATCAGCGTGTTCTTGAAATCGATCCGCCGGCCCTCGCTGTCGTCCATCATCCCCTTGTCGAAAACCTGGAAGAAGATTTCGTGCACGTCGGGATGGGCCTTCTCGACTTCGTCGAGCAGGATCACGGAATAGGGCTTGCGCCGCACCGCTTCGGTCAGGATGCCGCCCTTGCCGTAGCCGACATATCCGGGCGGCGCTCCCTTCAGCGTGGACACGGTGTGGGCTTCCTGGAACTCGGACATGTTGATCGAGATGAGGTTCTGCTCGCCACCGTAGAGTGTCTCGGCCAGGGCCAATGCGGTTTCGGTCTTGCCGACGCCGGATGGGCCGCAGAGCAGGAATACGCCTACCGGCTTTTCCGGCGCACCGAGCCCGGCGCGGCTGGTCTGCACGCGCCTGGCGATCATCTCCATGGCATGATCCTGGCCGACCACGCGTTCGGAAAGAGTGGCGGCGAGCCGCAGCGCCTTTTCAGTCTGACTCGACAGCATCCGTCCCGTCGGGATGCCGGTCCAGTCCTGGACCACCGCAGCCACGGCGTTGCGGTCGACCGACGGCAGGATCAGCGGCGTCTCGCCTTGCGCCTCGGCAAGTTCGGCCATTAATTGCCGCAGCCGCGCGAGATCGGCGGCCGGATCGGATGGAGGAGGATCGGCAATCGCCGTTGCCTTCGCTTCGGTCTCGGGCGTTTCGGTCTCGGCTGTCCCGGTGGCCGCCTCCTGCGTCTCCACCGCATCGAGCGGCACGCCCTCGCCACGTAGCCTGGCGCGCAATTCGAGTATCTCGGCAACCAGCGCTTTTTCCCGATCCCAGCGTTCCTGCGCGGCGGCAAGCGTGAGTTCGGTTTCGGCAAGCCCTGTCTCGATCCGAGCCTGCCGGTCGGCGACCTCGATACCGATCGCAGCCTCGCGGCCGATGATGCCGCGCTCGACCTCGAGCGCCTGGCGGCGACGCATAATATCCTCGACCTCGGCCGGCGTGGCGTGCTGCGATATCGCGACACGGGCGCAGGCGGTATCGAGAAGGCTCACCGCCTTGTCCGGCAGTTGCCTGGCCGGGATGTAGCGATGCGACAGGCTGACCGCCGCCTCGATTGCCTCATCCAGTATCTGCACCTTGTGGTGCTGCTCCAGGACGCCGGCGACACCGCGCAGCATGAGAACCGCGACCGCCTCCGACGGCTCGTCGATCTTCACCACCTGAAAGCGGCGCGTAAGCGCCGGGTCCTTCTCGATATGCTGCTTGTATTCAGCCCAGGTCGTTGCCGCGATCGTGCGAAGCTCACCGCGCGCCAGCGCCGGCTTCAGCAGATTGGCCGCGTCGCCGGTTCCAGCCGCGCCGCCGGCGCCGATCAAGGTATGGGCCTCGTCGATGAACAGGATGACCGGCGTTTCGGAGGATTGAACCTCATCGATGACCGCCTTCAGGCGCTTTTCGAACTCGCCCTTCACACTGGCGCCCGCCTGCATCAATCCGACGTCGAGCATCCGCACGCTGACGCCCTGCAGCGTGGGCGGCACGTCGCCCTGCGCGATGCGCAAGGCAAAGCCCTCGACGACCGCCGTTTTGCCGACCCCGGCCTCGCCGGTCAGGATCGGGTTGTTTTGCCGGCGTCGCATCAGGATATCGACGATCTGCCTGATCTCCGGGTCGCGGCCGACGACGGGATCGATCTTGCCGTCGCGGGCGCGCTGGGTCAGGTCGGTCGCGTATTTCGCCAGCGCCGAATCCCCTGCCGGCGATCGTCGCGGCGTTTCGGCGGCGGCAGCTGTCGTGGAGGCGCCAGCCTCAAGTGAACCTTCCACGACATCGGCGAAGCGCGCGATAACCGCGTCGGCATCGATCTTGTCGAACTCACCGCTGATCTTCGACAGCAGGCCTTCCAGCACCGGCGTCTTCAGGCAGGCAAGGACAATATGCGCGCTGCGGACCTCCTCCACGCCGAACTCCAGCGCCGCCAGGCTCCAGGCTTCCTGGATGGCATGAAAGATGTGGTCGGAAAATTCCTCGATCGAGGTGGCGCCGTAAGGCAGCTTGTCGACGGCGCGGGTCATGTCGGCCGTAAGCCGGCCGGCGTCCACCCCCGCGCCGGCAAGTATCAGTTGCACATCCGAGCGGTCCGAAAGCACTAACTGTTCGATAAAGTGGACGAGCTCAACGTACGGATTGCCGCGCAATTTGGCGGCGTCGGCCGCAGCCTTGAAGGCGCGCAAACAGACAGGATTGAGCTTGGCGACCAGTTCCTTGCGTTTAAAGCTCTGTGATGACCGGCGCTGCTCCATCGAACTTGCTCCTGTAATCAGGGCTGCCAGTTACCAACCTGCCACATAAGCAGCCACTTGACAAAGAGCTCGATTAATAGGGCGCCCACAGGGCCCGATACAGTCGATTTTCTTCCGCTGCATGGCACATCCAGCACCGCTGGCTAGAAAGAACCACGGAATTGCGCGCTTCTATGCGACGCATTTCACATACAGGGTCCGACTATCACGCCACGAATTTCGCCGATGAGCAGGGCCGCCTGCACACGTTTCATTAATTGTGAGCGGCAGCTGAATTGTGATAAGTTGAATCTGCGTGATAAAAGTCGGGCACGCGCGGCCGCAAGGCTGGTCGCTGGGGGGTTGTGTGATTGATCTCGCACTCTGGCTGGATCCACTGGACGGTGAAAATCCGTCAGGTGAAGATTTGCGCAACGATCCAGCCTTTCATGACCTGCAGCGTCTCACCGAGCCTCAGGTCAAGGTCGACCACGACGGGAACAACAAGCCCTCGTCGCAAACGACCATTCCGGTCGACTGGCTTGCCGTCCTCGGCAAGGCGGAGGAATTGCGCGCACATGGCCGGGATCTGCGCCTGCTTGTCATTGTCACCCGCGCGCTGGCCAATGAAGAGGGGCTCGCCGGGCTCGCACATGGTCTGACCCTTATTGCGCAAACATTCGATGCACATTGGGAGACCATGCATCCCGCACTGCGGCCCAACGCTTCGCCACGCGACGCCGCCTTGCGCCGGATCAACGCCCTGCTTGACCTGCAGAATGGTCAGGACGGGTTGCTGACGGACCTGCGGCAGATGACGTTCCTCGCACCGCGCGCAATCGGCCCGATCAGTGGACGCGACCTGGAACAAGGCGCGATCGACGACCGCGTCATGCTTCAGGAAGCGGCTTCAGGATTGAATGCGGCCGAAAAGGCAACGCTGGTCAGTGCGCACGGGCAGCTTTTGAACCGGGTGCGCAGTGGATGCGCGGCGCAGACAGATCAAGCCAGCGCTGAGATGACGTCGCTCATCGCCGATGCCCGCGCCGCGCTAGCGGCCCTCAACGCGGTCGAAACAACCCTCAACGTTCGTCTGGAAGGCAGCGGCGCCGCCGTTCCGGAATTAAAGCGGTTTCTGCAGCGTTTGCTGACGACCCTCGAACGCAATTCGGCAGCTGGCGCCATGGCGAATGGCGCGGCAAAGCCAGCTCCCACGCCTGCAGA
The DNA here is from genome assembly GCF_004010325.2 of Mesorhizobium sp. M00.F.Ca.ET.216.01.1.1. Classification (GTDB taxonomy): domain Bacteria; phylum Pseudomonadota; class Alphaproteobacteria; order Rhizobiales; family Rhizobiaceae; genus Mesorhizobium. The sequence goes on along the minus strand of NZ_SADR02000013.1, from coordinate 126,451 downwards.
TCCGACGCCCGCTCGAAACGGAGCCGATGCAATGGCAAGTATGGCAAGCCACGCGGAATCGAGCACGGGTCTCCCAGACCGGATTTCCTCCCGCGACGACGTCGTGAAATGCCTCGACCTCGTCGTCGCCTTCTACGACCGCACCGAACCGTCAAGCCCGATCCCGCATCTCGCCCGCCGCGTGCGCCGGATGGTGCACATGGACTTTGTTGAACTGATGGAAGATCTCGCCCCGTCGGGGCTGAAGGAATTCCGGCTTCTTGCCGGCGTTCCCGATGCCAAGAAGACGGCCCAGAAGGATGAAAGGTAGCAAGCCATGGCAGCCGAAAGCAAAGCAAAGGTCATCGAACGAAATCGCGCGCCGCGCGTGCAGATCGCCTACGACGTGGAGACCTATGGCAGCCCGACGACCATCGAGCTGCCGTTTGTCATGGCCGTCATGGCCGACCTTTCCGGCGCTTCACAAACCAAGGAAGCGGCGAAGTCGGTGCTGGACCGCTCCTTTGTCGAAACCGACGCGAACCGCTTCCCGCGTTTCATGGAGGCACTTGGACCGCGCGTGAAGGCGCGGGTGAAGAACACACTACCTCAGGCTGAAGGCGCCGAACGGGACGAGGAACTGGCGCTTGATCTCACCTTCTCCAAGATGGGGGATTTCGCACCGGACAGGATCGCCGAGCAGGTCCCGCAATTGGCCGAGATCCTCAAGATGCGGCGCCAGCTCGAGGAACTGCTCGGCTTCATGGATGGCCGCGTCGATGCCGAAAAGCGCATTGCCCAGCTTCTGAACAACGAGCCGCTTCTTAGCAAGATCGCCAGCCAGGCAATGTCCGACGGCGACAAGGTTGAGGAATAGATCATGGCCGAACAGCAAAAGACCGCAACCGTCGCCGCCGAAGCGGAAGCGATCGACCTCGGAGAATTCAGCGGGCTCCTCGAGAAGGATTTCAAGGTCAAGAAGGACGACAGCGAGAAACTGCAGCAACTCGTCCGCAATCTGGCGCTTGCGGCGCAGTCCCGCTCCGATACCACGACCATCTCGTCCAACGCGATCAAGTCGATCAAGTCGCTGATATCAGGTATCGACAAGATGCTGTCCGAGCAGGTCAACGAAATCCTGCACGCGCCTGAAGTGCGCGAAATGGAAGGCACGTGGCGCGGCCTCTGGTATCTGGTCAACAACACCGAGACGGATCAGAAGCTGAAGATCCGGGTGATGAACATTTCCAAGGAGCAACTCGCCGACACGCTTGAAGACTATGAAGGCCAGATGTGGGATCAAAGCCCGATCTTCAAGAAAGTCTATACGGACGAGTATTCGATGCTTGGCGGCGAGCCGATCGGCTGCCTGATCGGCGCCTACGAGTTCTCGAACCACCCACGCGATGTCGGCCTGTTGCGCAACATGTCGGGCGTCTGCGCCTCCGCGCATACGCCGTTCATCGCGGCCGCCTCGCCGCGCCTGTTCCGCATGGACAGCTGGCAGGAACTGCCGAACCCGCAGGACCTGCAGCAGATCGTCTCCAACCCGGCCTATGCCTCGTGGCAGTCGCTGCGCGAGAGCGAGGACGCGCGCTACATCGGCCTGACCATGCCGCGCGTCCTGGCGCGATTGCCGTATGGCACGGACACCGTTCCGGTGAAGGGCTTCACCTTCGAGGAAGAGGTGCAGGGCGACCACAACAAATATGTCTGGATGAATGCCGCCTTCCCGATGGGCGTGAACATAAACCGCAGTCACAAGCTCTATGGCTGGGGCACGCAGATCCGCGGCGTCGAGAACGGCGGCACGGTCATCAACCTGCCGGTGCACAGCTTCCCCACCGACGACGGCTCGGTGGCGATGAAATGCCCGACGGAAGTCGCCATCGACGATCGGCGCGAGGCCGAGCTGGCCAAGCTCGGGCTGATGCCCATCCTGCATCGGAAGAACACCGACCTTGCGGCTTTCATCGGTGCGCATTCGTTGCAGGACGACGAGACGCGCGCCGGGCGGCTGGTCGATCCCGATGCACAGTCAAATGAACGGCTGAGCGCCAACCTGCCCTATCTTTTCCCGGTCTCGCGCTTTGCCCATTACCTCAAGGCGATTGCCCGCGACAAGATAGGCTCGTTCAAGGAACGCTCCGACATGCAGATCTGGTTGACCGAGTGGATCAACCGGTACGTGCTGGCCAACCCGGCCTTTGCCGACGACAAGGCGCGCGCCAAGCGTCCGCTCGCCGCCGCCGAGGTCCAGGTGGACAGCGTGGAGGGACGGCCGGGCTACTACAATGCCCGCTTCTATCTACGCCCGCACTACCAGCTGGAAGGCATCAACGCCTCGCTCCGGCTGGTGTCGGAACTGCCGTCCGTGAAGGCTTGATTTGCAGCAATAACGTCTTGTTTTGTTTTGAACGCGGTGGAGAAAGACAATGCCCACAACAATGAAGATCGATGGCTTTCTAAAAGTTCCGGATATCAAAGGTCCAAGCGTCAGAGACGGCCACGAGGATGAAATCGAAGTCCACGGGGTCGATTACAAGATAATCGCGCCATACGATCCGAACTCGCTGTCGCGCCGCGGTCGTGTGTCCTTGGGCATGATCAAGTTCACCAAGCACTATGACAAGTCCTCGCCCTACCTGAAAAAGGCGCTGTTCGACAACAAGGCCCTGGACGAAGTGGTGTTCTCGGCGCGCCGGACCATAGACGGAGAGACCAGCGACTACCTGGTCGTCACCCTGACTGACGCCTCGATCATGGAATACGACATGCAGCAGGCCGACGATGAGGCGGACCTGATCGAGGAAGAGGTCAGCTTCGCCTACAAGAAAATCAAATTCGTCTATGACGGCAACGACGAAATTGAAATGGACGTCTATGTCGGCAAGTGAGGCTCGGCGGCCCGGCGCGGACAAGCTACAGGTTGCCGGCAGTTCGCGAGCGAAACGCGAAGCGGTCCAGCCCTCTCTTTGGGACCGCCTCGTGAACGACCTGCCGGGCCTGACATCCGAGATAGACGGGCTGCGCCAGGTCTTGCGGGACGAGCTTGGCGCGGACCGGCTGGACGCACTCGTTGCGAGCAGCGCGCGGCTCATCGACGCCGACGCCGAGCTGACATCCGATCAGAAGCGGCGGCTGCATCGTCTGACGTTCCAGACCCAGCACCGCGCTGAGATCGAAAGTCGCGGCATTGTGGTGTCGGCGCGCGTGCTCAGGGAGGCCGTGCGCCGCGACATCGAGGCTTTGTTCAACACCGAGCGCTTCGAGGCCGTCCCGCTGCTTGCCGATTTCGAAAACGAACAGATGGCGGACAACCCGCCATCGCTCGCCGATTTTCCGCAGGTGCGCCGAAGTGTCGTCAACTACGGCGTGCCTTCCTTTTCCGGCCGTTCGTCCCGTGACTTTGATCGCGAGGCCCTTGCACGCGAGATCCGCTCGGTGCTTGCCACGTTCGAGCCACGTCTCAAGGAAAGCGCAACAAAGGTCACAGTGACCCTCGGCGATAAAAGCGTGGGCCTGAAGATCGAGATAGACGCTGTGCTGATCATGACGCCGACACCGGAACGCATGCGCCTGCGCACCACGATCAATCTCGATAACGGCCTGGCGCGGACCGAATTTAGGGAAACCTGAGATGGATCGGGTCTTCGTAGAATATTACGAGGAAGAACTGACCCATATTCGCGGGCTTGCGGCGGAATTTGCCGACATGCATCCGGCGGTGGCGCGCAATCTTTCGCTCGATACGGTCCCGTGTCCGGATCCCTATGTCGAGCGGCTGCTTGACGGCGTCGCCTTTCTCGCCGCGCGCACCCGGCTGAAAGTCGATGCGGAACGCTCGCGGTTTTCACGCAGCGTGCTGGATGTCCTCTATCCCGACCTGGTCACGCCGGCGCCGGCAACGGCGATGGCTGTGCTGAAACCCGGCCAGCAGGTTCAGTCGATGATTGCCGGCCATGTGGTCAAGCGGAACACGCGGCTGGTCTCCAGCCTGCAACCCGGCCTGTCGACGCGCTGCACATTCACCACCGCGCAGGAAATGACGCTATGGCCGATAGCGATCACGTCGGTCAGCTATTTCCAGGATCGCAGCGGGCTGGCTGCGGCCGGCATAACGCCGATCGGCGGCGTCGGCGGCGAAGCCGCGCTTCGCATCGCGCTGGCCCGGACAGGAAAAGGCAAGCTCGACGAGCTGGCGCTCGACCGGCTCGACCTCTATTTCGCCGGGCGCACCAAAGCGCCACTCCTGTTCGACGCGATCTTCGGCGCCTGTTCGGCTGTCGGGGCACGCGCGGAGGGCAAGACCAACCCGCTGTCGCCCTTGCCCGGGCCCGAAATGGTCGGCATCGGCGACGACGAGGCCTTGATGCCGCGCACCCGTCCGACATTCGAAGGCTACCGCCTGCTGCGCGAATATTTCATGATGCCCGAGCGCTTCCACTATGTGCGGGTTTCAGGGCTGCAGCCGGTGGTGCGCAAATGCGCGGCCGGGCTCGAGATCATCTTCATGTTCCGGCGTCCGGTGCCGGAGCTTGCCGACCTGACGCCGGCCGATTTCGAGCTTTTCGCAACGCCGATCATCAATCTCTTCGAGCGCGAGTGCAACGTCATCGAGCTCGATCCCCGCAAGACGCGGCAAGTGCTGCACGCCGACCGCACACGGGCGCGGGATTTCGAAATCTATCGGGTCACCCGCGTCGAGGACGCCGACACCGAGGGTACCGACGCCGAGATTCCGGAGCTCTTCAGCCTGGGGCAAAACCGCGGCAGCGGCTGGGTCTATTCCACCGAACGGCGCCCTCGCCGGGCCACTGAAGATGAACGGCGCGACGGCCTGACCCGCACCTCTTACACCGGCGACGATGTCTTCCTGGCGATCTCGCGTCCGGCCGGAAGCCCGGCGAACCGGCCGCTGATGCGGCTCGACATCATGGCACTTTGCACCAACCGCGACCTGCCTATACTGGACGACAATCCGACCTTGACGCTGGAGGCCGGCGATCCGGTCGAAACGGTCAGGCTTCTCGGCGCGTTGCGCCCGCCGCAGCCGGCTATCCCCGCTGCGCTGCCATCCGGCGCCGAGGGCGAATCTCGCGCCGACAATCTCGCCTGGCGGCTGGTGGCGCAGCTCGCGCTCAACTTCCTCAGCCTTGCCAAGGAAGGCCGCGGCGTCGATCCGCTGCATGCGCTGCTCGATCTCTATGCCGACCGGGGCGATCCGAGCCTTGCCCGCAACGTGCACTCGATCGTTCGCATCGACTCGCGGTCGGTCATCGAACGGCTGCAGATCGACGGGCCGATGTGCTTCGGACGAGGCACGGAAGTGACTTTGCATGTAGACCAGTCGGTCCTGGCAGGACAAAGCACGCTGCTGCTTTCGGCCTTGCTGGCACGGCTGTTTGCCCGTCACGCCGGAATAAACGGCTTTGTGCGGACCCGCACGCGGCTGCTGCAGAAGCAGGAGGATGTGCCATGGCCGATGACGCCCGGCAATCGCTACCTGATCTAGACAAGTTCGACCCCGAGCGGGCCGAGGAGCTGTCCGAAGCGTTCGACTTTTTCGAGCTGTTGCGACGGCTCGAACGAAGAGGTGGGCTGTTCGGCTATTCCGGCCATCCCGACCGCGAGCCGGCAAGGCTCGGGCAGCATGTACGTCTCAGCTTTTCCGCCAGGGACGTGGTTGGATTCCGCCAGGCCAAGGACAAGGTGCCGCGGAAGGACGGGGTGCCGGGGAAGGACGGGATGCCAGGGAAGGACGGGGTGCCGGCCCGGGTGACGATTGCCAATCTCGGGCTGCTGGGACCGGAAGGCCCGATGCCGCTTCATCTGACACGCTGGGTGCTCGATCGCCTGTCGCAGCGCTGGTTCACCGGCGCCGACGCACAGCAGACCAGCGACACGACGTTCGTGGACTTCGTTAACATCCTTCAGCACCGTATGATCAGCCTGTATTATCGGGCCTGGGCAGACGCGCATCCGGCAGTGCAGGTCGAACGCGCGGTCGGCGGCCGCGTCAGGGCGATGCTCGAAGCCATGGCGGGGATTGGACTTCCCGGTACCCAAAATCCCGATCTCGACACGGTGAAGCTGCGCCAGGCCGCCTCGCTCGCCAGCCAGGTCGACGGCCCGGAGCGGCTGACGCTGTTCCTGGCGGAAGCATTCAAGGTGCCGGTCCAGGTCAAGGAATTCGTCGCCGCGTGGATGGCCATACCGGCCAAGCTCCAGAGCCGTGTCGGCAAGGCCTACGCAGCGCTCGGTCGCGGGGCGACGATCGGTCCGCGAACCTTCAGCCGGCAAAGCAGGATCGAACTCCGTGTCGGCCCGCTGTCCTATGAGGACTTCAAGGCGTTCCTGCCGGGTGGTCAGCGCCTGACTGTGTTCAAGCAGGCTGTTCGCGACATGGTCGGAGGGGCTCTCGACGTCGATCTGCGCATCGTGCTCGCTCGCGACGCGGTGCCGCCGCCCCGTATCGGAGCGATACAGCTCGCCCGGACCGCCTGGCTTGCGCGGCCCGCTGAAAGCGGAGATGCTGACGATCTGCGGCTGCGGACCGTCGTCGGGTGTCGGCCGGAAATGGCGGGGGTCGCGGTATGAGTCTGCTGCTGACGCTGGAGCAAGGGCCACGCACCCAGGCGGTGCGGCAGACCCGGCTAGACGAGGGTGAGCTGGTGATTGGCCGCAGCGCCGACGCAGGCTGGCAGATCGACGATCCCGACATGTTCGTCTCGCGCTCGCATTGCAGGATCACCGGCGGGCGGGACGGATATTTCGTCACCGACACATCGAGCAGCGGGCTGTTCATAAACGATTCCGACAGCCCGCTTGGCGTCGGCAAGTCGGCGCGGCTGCAGAACGGCATGCGGCTGAGGCTGGGCGACTACATCGTCTGCGTCGACCTGCAGACGCCGGCCGGCCAGGCACCAGCCAGCCAACCGCTCCCGGAGCGGTCGCCGCCCGCATCGCGGGCACCGGTGAGCATCGGCCGTGACGATTTCTTTTCGGCCCCGGTCGAGGAAGAGCCGCGGCGGCCGCGTCCAGCCGATCTGCCGAACCCGTTCGAGCAGCCGGTTCCGGGTGCGTTCGAGCGTGCCAATTCCAGTCTGCGCAGTTCGCCTGCGTTCGACGATCCGTTCAGCCTCGATCCGGTGTCGACGCCGGCGCCGAAAGGCGCCGCCGCCCGTCCCGAACCAGGCGGCGCAACCGACACCGTTCTGCGGCAGCCGTCCGGATTTGATGACGATTTCGGCTTCGGGCCGGCTGCTGTGCCCGGTTCGGGAAACGGTGCCAGCTCGACCGACCAGCGCGAACGCATCGCCAAAAGACCGCAATCCGCCAATCCCTGGGATTTGCCCGCACAGGCGGCCGATGCCCCTCCTCCACGCATGGCTGCGGCTGCCAAACCTGCCCGCGCCTCGGCGGCGGCTCAGCAGCCAGACATGGCCCTTCGCACGGCATTCCTGCGTGGCATGGGCATTGAAGAAGCCGATTTCCCCGGGCGCGACAGCGTCGCCGAAATGGAGAAGTTCGGTCGCCAATACCGGCTCATGATGGAAGGCCTGATGCAGCTCTTGCGCAAGCGGGCCGAGGAAAAGGGAAACGCTCGCGTCGCCCAGACCATGGTCGGACCCTCCGAGGTCAATCCGCTCAAGTTTCTGCCGACGGTCGACGACGCCATCGTGACCATCATCGCCGAGCGCAGCCCCGGATTTCTCGCCGGCGAGGCGGCGATCGGGGACGCGGTGCGCGATCTCGCGCAGCATCACGTGCGCGCCTGGCGGGGCGTGCAGGCCGCCTTGCGGCGGATGATCGACCGCTTCGACCCTGCGGCGATCGAAGAAGAGCTGAAGTCGAATTCCGCGATCGGCACCCTGCTTTCGGGCGGTCGCGGCGCCAAGCTGTGGGAGCTTTACCAGAAACGCCACCGTGAAATCGCCCAGAGTGCGGAATCGAGCTTCCTTGGCGAGATCGGCGCTGATTTTCGGGATGCATATGAGGAGGAGGACTAAGACATGATCGACCGACGCGAATTCATCATTGCCCTGGGCGCGACGGGCCTGCTTTCAGCTTGCCAGAGCGGCCCGCCAAAGCCATCCGTGATCACTGTCAACCTGACCGGCGCGGCCGGCATGAACCCGGGACCTGGTGGCGGTGACCGGCCGGTTACGGTGCTGGTGATGCGGCTGCGCAGCTCCGGCAAATTCAATTCCGCCGACTATTTTGCGCTGCAGGGGGATGCGGGTTCCGCGCTCGCGGGCGATCTCATCGGATCGGATCAGATTTCCGTCGGACCGCGAAAAACCGCATCCAAAACCATTACGGTCGAGCCAGACGCGACGGCGCTGGGCTTCGTTGCGCTGATCCGCGAGCCCGGCGGACGAAACTGGCGGACAACCAAGTCGGTGTCGCCGGGCTCGCAATTCACCATCAACGTCATGCTTGGCAGCGGCGGCATTTCCGCCTAGCGGCCGAGACAAGGGGCTCGATGCAGAGAGTAGCGGCATGAGCGATACAAACAGGGTGCTGTGGTCCGAAGGGCTGTTTCTCCGGACCCAGCATTTCCAGCAGCAGGACCGGTTTTTCGAGGCGACTGTGCGCGGCGCGCTGCGGGCCGGGCAACTGCATACGTTCGGCTTTCAGCAGCTGACGCTGGACCAGGCCTTGCTCGATGCCGGCCAGGTGGCGATCCTGTCCGCGCGGGGCATCTTCCCGGACGGCACCCCGTTCTCCATCCCGGACATGATGGACGCGCCGCGACCGTTGCCGGTCACCCCCGATACGGGCGCCGGAGCGGTGTTGATCGCCCTGCCGCTCGAGCCCCCCGGCGGTATCGGGTTCGATCCCGCGCACGCCGCATCCACTGGAGCGCGCTATCATGGGCGGATCGTCTCGGTCCGCGACGCCGTCCAGGGCGGTTCAGACCCTGAAGAAATCGAAATCGCCCGCCCGCAGGCGTTGCTGCTTGCACCCGGCAAATCGGTTGGCGGCTACACCGCGCTGCCCATAGCCGACATCAAAGGGGTTCGAGCCGACGGCGGCGTCTCCCTCGATGAGAGTTTCCTGCCGCCTACGCTGGTTACCGGCGCGGTCGCCTGGTACCGGCAATTGCTTCTGGAGGTTGTCGCCGGCCTCGACCAGATCGCCGAGGCACATGGCAAAATGGTCATGGGCGGGCCGGGGCGCAGCGTCGAAGACCTGTTGATGCTCAATCTCGCCAACGCGGCGCGTCCGCGACTGGCGCACATGCTGGCGCAGGATGTCTTCCATCCGGCAGAGCTTTACCTCGAGCTCGCCGGCCTCGCCGGTTCGATGGCGACCTACGGCTCGAGCGCACGACGGCTGGGCGAACTGCCCGCCTACGATCATATGGCGCCTGGCCCGGCATATTCGGCGCTGGCGGACGCGCTGCGCTCGCTCATCCTCAGCCTGCGTTACATCGAGCCGAAATCGCGTGCGCTGCCCGTCATGCGGCATTCGACCAACGTCTGGAAAATCCGTATCGACAACCCGAAGCTGCTGGTGGCCAGCCGGATCGTCATCCGGGTCGGCTCCGAGCTGTCGGAGGACGCGCTGCGCAAGATATTCGTCAATCAGGCGACTGTCGGCTCGGCCGACCAGTTCGAGGGCCTGTGGAAATCCCGTCTGCCCGGCATTCCGCTGAAACCGCTTCATTCGCAGCCTCGCGAAATCCCCTACGACGGCGACCGGTTGTGCCTCGAGCTGGATCAGAAAAGCGAGCACTGGGCCTCGCTGCTCGATGCTCCCGGCTTCGTTATCGGCGTTTCGGGTGTGCTGCCGAGCGAGCCGCAGGTGGACTGCTATTCGGTGAACAGGTGAGATCATGAGCCGGGATGATCCTTTCGGACTGTCGGAGGATCGTGAACGTACCCGCATACGATTGACCGGCGCGCCGATGCCGCGGCCGATGACGCCCCTGTTGCCGGGCACGCCGGTGAAACGGTCGCGCACGCACCCGAACGCACTCGTCAACGCGTTTGCGTCTTTGCTGGAGTTCGCGCCCGAGCTTGAAAGCGCGCTGCCGCCAGAGAACCCGGAAGCGTTGCGCACGCGGTTGCTCGACGAGTTGGTTCGGGCACGCGACACGGCAATGTCGACGGGATCATCGCTGGAGCGAGCCGACCAGGCGGCATGGGCGGTGGCGGCGTTGCTCGACGATCTTGCCTTGAACACGCCCTGGGGTGGCGCCAGCGCATGGCCGCGCCAACCGCTTGTGGTCATGCTTCGTGGCGATGTCGATGCCGGCACGCAATTCTTCAGCCGTCTCGACGAACTGGAGCGCCACCCGAACCGGGATCGCGAATTGCTGGAATTGCAATATGACTGCCTGGCGCTCGGCTTTCGCGGCAAATACCGCGTGCCCGGCCGCTCGGGCGACCGCTCGCTCAATGCCGTTCGCGTGGCTGCGGCGCGCTTCCTGCGCGATGCCGACGCCGAGGGCGCGCCACTGTCACCGAACTGGAAAGGCGTGATCGCGTCAGACGAGCCGCAGCGCTTCATCGTTCCGATCTGGGTGATGGCGCTCGCTGCGGCGGTCATCGCCACCGCAATCCATATCGGGCTCTCGATGGGACTGAGCAGCCAGGCAGTCGAGCTTTCCGCGCTTGTCCGCGCGCTGCCACCTCCGACGCGCGGAGATATCAGCCGCACGTCGCCAAAGGTCGAGGCACCGCCACCAGAGGCCGTGGATTTCGCGCTGTTGCCGGAATTTCAGGCTGGCGCGCCGGCAGATCTCAGAGCGGCCCTCAGCGGCACAGAGAGCGTTTCGCTGGCCAAGCTGATCGTCCAGGCTTCCAACCCCGAGCTGTTCCAGTCGTCGCGGGCACAACTGACGGAAGGCTTCGAACCCCTGATCGGCTCGATCGCCAAGGTGATCCTCGCCAATCAGGAACTGATCGGAAACATCACCGTGGTCGGCCATACGGACAGCATTCCTCTGCAAAGGTCCAACCCGCTCTCCACCAACCAGCGGCTGTCGGAAGCTCGCGCGGCGGCCATCGCCGACATGCTGGTCCAGAACGGGGTGCCCCAGGACCGCGTTCATTCCGAAGGACGCGCAGCCACCGATCCGGTGGCCGACGACAGCACGCGCGAGGGCCGGGCCTTGAACCGGCGCGTCGAGGTGCTGGTCGAAAAGAGGCTGTGACATGTTCATCCTGCGCTTCCTGTGGGCGGTTCTGACATCGCGCTGGCTGTGGACGCTGATCGGCATCACGCTGCTTTCGCTGGTTATCTGGGTGTTCGGCCCGATCGTCCGGGTCGGTCCCTATGAACCTTTCGCCTCGGAAAATGTGCGCATCGTCATCATTGCGCTGCTGGTCATCTTCTGGCTGATCTGGCTGATTGTCGCGCAGCGCCGGGCGATCCGCGCCAACCGCATGTTCGTCGCCGAAATCGCCGCGCCCGTGGTTGAAAAGCCGCTGAGCCCCGGCGAAGAGAACGTCGCCGCTGTCGGCGCCAAGTTTACCGAGGTAATGGCCGAACTGAAGCGCCGCAAACTGGGCGGACGCAAGTTCCTGCGCGAAATGCCCTGGTATGTGATCGTCGGGCCGCCGGCCACCGGCAAGACCACGGCGCTGCGCCAGTCTGGGCTGAACTTTCCGATCGACCTTACCGACGACTTGCAGGGGGTTGGCGGCACGCGCAACTGCGACTGGTTCTTTTCGGAGAACGCGGTTCTGATCGACACGGCGGGCCGCTATGTCCAGCAGGAGAGCCAGCCCGACGTCGATGCGGCGGAATGGCTGGGCTTCCTCGAGCTGTTGAAGAAGCACCGCGGCCGCCGGGCGCTGAATGGCGTCATCGTCGCGCTTTCGATCGACGTACTTTCGGAGGGCGACGAAGCCATCAAGGCGCATGGCCGCAAGATCCGCCGTCGGTTGGCCGAGCTCAACGACCGACTCGAGATCCGCCTTCCCGTCTATCTGATGCTGACGAAGGCCGACCTGATCAAGGGTTTCGAGGCCTTCTTCGGTGGCCTGTCGACGGCCTCGCGCGAGCAGGTGTGGGGGACGACCTTCGCGCTCGATGCGCGCGTCGACGCAAAGACCATCGAGCGGGAAATCTCGACGCTGGCGACGGAACTCGAACGACGGCTGGTGCCGCGCCTGGAGGACGAGGACAAACTCGCCGCCCGTGCCGAGATCTTCAGGTTTCCCGCCCAGCTCGCAACTCTGTCCGAACCGATCCAGGTGCTGGTCGAGGCGATGTTCGGCGAAAGCCGATATGAAGAGGCCGCCTGGCTGCGCGGCCTTTATCTGACGTCGGCGACCCAGGAAGGGGCGCCCATCGACCGCCTGACCGCGGCGTTGTCTTCCTCGTTCGGTCTTCCGCCGCGACGGGTGATGCCCGCGCCGCGCGTTGAAAAACGTAGCTTCTTCCTGAAGAACCTGCTGACCGAGGTCATCTTCAGGGAAGCAGGCCTGGGGACGTTCGATCCGCTGGCGCAGCGCCGCCGCACCTGGATCTGGCGGGGCGCTGCTGCCGCATGTACGGCGGCGGCCTTGCTGGCCGGCGCGCTGTTCACCTGGTCCTACTATGACAACCGCAACGCGATCACAGCCCAGGCAGGCCAGTTCGAGGCGCTGCAGACGCCACTTACCTCGGCGACCGCAAACCCGGCATCGGTGGAGCAGCCCGCGATCGACGGCGCCCTCAACGCGATGGCCGAGGTCGCAAATGCCCGGACCATGCCGCCGGGCGCAGCCCAGGACCTGCTTGGGCCGTCGGCCTCGGCGGAGCTGGTGCGTGCGCAGGCCGACACTTACGACCACGCCCTGCGCAACATTCTCGAGCCGCACATGGTCGCCTTGCTCGAAGCGACGATGTGGCGGCAGATCCGCGATCCGGATTTCATGCTCGGGGCACTGAAAACCTATCGCATGATGACGGGCCTGTCGCAGATGGACCCCGATTTCGCCCAGAACTGGTGGGTGAACAGCTTGCCCGAATTCGCGCCGGCGGCACCCTTTCCGACCGCCGACGCGGAAGAGCACCAGCTTGCCGCGATCCACCGCATGGCGGTCGACGACAGTTACATCGCCCCGGATCAGGCGCTGGTTGCCGAGGCGCTCAAAACCGTCTGCACGATTTCGCTGCCGGCGCGCGGCTACAAGCAGTTGCTGGCCGACCCGGCGGTGGCCGAGCTCAAGGAATGGATCCCGGCGAATTTCGCCGGTCCCAACGGGGCCAAGGTTTTCGCGCGGCGTTCCGACAAGACGCTTCGCGTCGGCATTTCGGGTGCCTTCACCTATTCCGGTTTCCATGATGTCACTCTCGACCGGATCGAGGATGTCGCCGCCCAGGCGGCGCTGGATCGGGCGGTCTTCGCCGGAGGCTGCTCTGAGAATTCCGAGACTTCGGTGTCGGCGCTGTCCGAGGATATCCTGAAGCTCTATTACGACGACTACATCGCGCAATGGGACAGCTTCCTGCGCGATATGCGGCTCGCGCCATTGACCGACCTCAACGTCGCCAGCGAGAACCTGAAGGATCTTTCAAGCGCCGATTCCGCGCTGAAACGCCTGCTTACGGCGGTCGTTCAGGAGACCGATCTTACCCGATCCGATGAAGCGCCGGCCGACGACAAGGCAGCAGCCAAGGGCGGCTCGAAACTACTTGGCAAACTCGGCAAGCTCGGCAAGCTGGCGAAGACGGGGGCAAAACTGCTGCCGCGCGCAGGGTCTCCCGGCGAGGTGGATCTTACCGGCAACCTGGTGGCCGAACACTTCAAGCCGCTCAAGGGCGCAATCGCCGAGGTCGACGGCCAGCCGCCGGCACTCGACGCAGCGGTGGTGGCACTGACGGCACTGTCGAACGTGCTGCAGACGGTCACCGCCAATCCCGACCCCCAGGACGCTATCAAAAAGCAGGGCGGCCTTGCCGAGCTGACGGGAGCGGTCGCTAGGCAGGCGCAAATCCTGCCCGATCCGATCGACGACTGGCTCGGCGGCATCGCCGGCGACACCAGCGGCCTGACGCAGAAGGCGGTCACCTCGGAGCTCAACGCCATCTGGCGCGCCGACATCCTGCCGTTCTGCCAGGCGGCGCTCAACGACCGCTATCCGTTCAGTGCCGACAGCGCGGTAGACGTCAATGTCCGCGATTTCGCCCGCCTGTTCGGACCGGCCGGCCTGATCGACGCCTTCATCAACGACCACCTGATCAGCTATGTCGACACCGCCAGCCAGCCATGGAAATGGCGCGCCGATTTCGGCCTAGACCCCTCGGCGCTGGCGGCGTTCGAACAGGCGAGGCGGATCCGCGACGATCTCTTTCCCGGCGGCACCGGCCCGGTGATGAGCTTCACGCTCGAACCCAAGGACCTGTCCCCCAACGTCACGCGCGTGACGCTCAATCTCGATGGCCAGAACCTGGTCTACTACAACAACGCGACGCGGCCGCAACCGATGACCTGGCCCGGCAAGGACGGCACCGGGGTCATATCGCTCGCCTTCCAGCCGATCGACGGCTCGCCTGAGATCTTGCTCAACGAGACCGGCAGCTGGGCGTGGCTGAGGCTGCTGCGCAGTGGCCGCTTCACCGGCACCTCACTGTCCGATGTCTACAGCCTGCGACTGGGCACGAAAGGCATGTACGCCGACTTCGAGCTTAAGGCCGCCAGCGTCGAAAATCCCTACAATCTGCAAATGTTCAAGAAGTTCACATGTCCGCCGCAGATATGATCCTGCCCGGTTTTTACGGCAAAATTCCCGCCACCGGCGATTTCGTTAGCCGGCGGCTGACGGGGGACTTTGTTCGCAGCTGGGACCGCTGGCTGGCGCAGCATCTCGTGCCGCTGATTGGCCTCGAATCCTGGCCGCGTACCACAGCGCTGCGCTTTCTGGCCGGCCCGGCTTCCTTCGGCGCCTCGGCAGGCATCATTTTGCAGAGCGCCGACAGGGTTGGCCGACAATTCCCCTTGAGCGTCGTCGCGCAGCTTCCTGAAGCTCCCGTTCAACTGGCTCACGCCGAAGCCTGGTTTTCCGGGATCGAAGAAGCGGCCATCGCCGCCCAGCGCGGCGAGATGACGCCCGACGAACTGGATGCCGCGCTGGCCGGACTGCCGGTGCCGCCTGTCGAGCAGGGCGAAGAGCTCATCAGCGGCATGGTGATGTGGACAAGCCAGTCCGACATTTTCGATATCGATCCGCAGTTTCCGCAAGCGACATTGGAGCAAATCCTCGCCGCCAGCTGGGAGACCGGCTGATGCAGATCTGGAACCAGATGGGGTATCCGCATCAATTCACCATGGGCATGGACAAGGCCGGCCATGAGTACATTGTGATCGTGATCAAAGGCACGTTCGACTTTCCGGAAGCACCCGGCGGACAAGTACGCAAATCTACCAAGCAGGCGCCGCTCGTCTTCGCCGACACGCACACCGGCACGCCCGGCTATTCGGCAACGTTCTGGGAGACCGATTTCGCCTTCCGCAAGCCGCGCTGCGATGTGATCGCCAATGGCTGCGCCTACGCGCCGGGCGGGCGTCCGGCGGAGCGCGTGCCGGTTGGCATCAAGGTTGGCAATTGGTCGAAACTGTTCGAGGTCGTCGGCCACCGCGAATGGCGCTCCATCGGCCCGGTTTTTACCGCCACGTCGCCGCAACCCTTCCTGAAACTGCCCATCTCCTATGACGTCGCCTGGGGTGGTGTCGACAGGCTGGATCCGGAGGACAAGCTCCCCGCCAGCTACAAATACAATCCGGTCGGGACCGGCTGGTCTCGCACGAAGAACCAGCGCTTCATTCCGGGTCTGCGGCTGCCGAATACGCAAGCCGTCGGCGAGGAAATCCGATCGCCCTTCGGCGACTACAAGCCCATGAGCTTCGGCCCGATGGGACGCGGCTGGCCCGGCCGCATCGAGTATGGCGGCACGTATGACGACAACTGGACGAAGAACATATTCCCGTTCCTGCCGCCGGACTTCGACGAGCGCTATTTCCAGATGGCCCCGCCTGACCAGCAGATCGACCATCCGCGAGGCGGCGAAGAGGTGCAGCTGGTAAACCTGACGCCTGAGGGGAAGGTGAGCTTTCGCCTGCCGGCGATGGGGTTGCCCATCACCTTTTTCAAGGATCGACGGCAAAGCTCCGAGAGCCAGATCCTACCAGACACGATTCTTTTTGACCCGGAGGTTCGCAAGGTTTCGCTGGTCTGGCGTGCCTCGCAGCGCATCCACCGAACGCTTCTGGATTTTTCCGAAATATGGATCGGACCGCCGACTAAGGGTATGCTTAGAGCTGTCCGCTCCAAGAAGCGTTATGTCCGTGTCCAGGCGCGTACACGCAGAATGCCGGAAGACGCATGACGGCGGTGGTGGATATTCTGTCGGTCGGCATGGTCACCGCCGTCGGCCTCGATGCGCCGTCAAGTTGCGCAGCAATGCGCGCTGGGATTGATGGATTTCAAGAGACGCGTTTTGTCGTTCCCAACGGCGAGAGACTGGTTGGCGCCCCAGTACCGCTGCCCCGGGACTGGATCGGCGAGAAGCGGCTGGCGCATCTAGTGTCCGGGGCAATCGGGGAGGCGTTCGATCAGGTCCCGGGAGCGCGAGGCCAAACGGCCTTAATACTATGCCTGGCGGAAGAAGATCGGCCAGGTCGGCCTGTGCGCAACATGGTGCGACTACTCAAGCGCATCTCCGAGTACACCGAGGTGGAGACTGTAGGTCGCTCCCGGATCGTGGCGCACGGACGTCCATCGGGGCACGTCGCGCTCGATCACGCTGGCCGCATGATCGCCGCCGGCGAATTCAGATACGTGATGATTGCAGGTGTCGACAGCTACCTGACGGCCGGGTCGACGATGCATTATCTTGCGGACAAGAGGCTGCTCACCCCAGAACAACCAAACGGATTTATCCCTGGCGAGGCCGCAGCAGCAGTGCTTTGCGGCGCACCAAGTTATGGCGGCTTTCGGCTGACGGGCCTTGGGCTCGCCAGAGAACACGCAAATATCTACAACAAGCAAGATCTGCCGTTGAGAGGCGACGGCATGGCCTCCGCATACGACGCAGCGCTGTCCCAGAGCGGGATAGGCATGAACCGGCTAGGATACCGTATCTCGGATCTAATCGGCGAGCAGTATTGGTTCAAGCAAAGCGCATTGGCGCAGATGAGGCATCTGCGTGGCAGGCACGATTTTCAGGATTTTTGGTCTCCCGCTGAGAGCCTTGGCAATATCGGTTCCGCCGTTGTCCCTGTCATGCTCGGAATGGCCTATGTGGCCGCGCAGAAAGGCTATGCGGCCGGCAATCCCGTGTTGATTGAGGCGTCAAGCGATGCCGGTGCCTGCGGCGCCGCGGTTCTTGTCGCGAGGGCGGTCCGATGACCGTATACGCCAATGGACTGGAGATCGTCTGCAAGAAGCAGTCCAACAAGATTATCGCTTCTTTTCCAGACGTCTGCTTCACTCCTCCCGAGAATCCAGCCACGCCGCCTGGCGTTCCCGTGCCCTACCCATCCTTTGGCTTCGACAAGACGACTGATAAGGGGACGGGCACCGTTAAGATTCGCGGTGAAAATGTCTCGCAGAAAAACAAGTCGTACTACGAAGATACCAAGGGAACTGAAGCGGGCCGCGCTGCCAAGAAAGGCATTATTAGTTCGAACAACACCGGCAAGGCATATGCTATCGCTTGGTCCGGGAGCGTAAAGTTCGAGAAGAATCCGGTCAGCCGTTTCGTCGACATGGCAACAAACAATCATAGTTCGCCCATGGGAAACGTCATTCCAAACGGGTTCATCTCAAACGGCGCGTTCGTCAATCCCGCCAAGCCCGAAACGAAATGTCCCTGCTGTGGCGCTCAGCCGGCGCACGCAAACCAGGTCGACGGCAATGGCGACATGCTGCAGCCAATCAAAGAAGATGACTTCTACAACAACATCGTCAAAAACCGACAGGCAAAGATCGACAGTATCGCCAAAGATATAGAAAGAGGCGATAAGTACACATTGGATCCGACCTCCCTACAGAAAGTCAGGGACGGTTGCGACAAGCAGCTAAAGGACGCTCAGGACGCAAAGGCGACGATTGACAATGCGCGAGCTCAGAAGCCCCCTTGTCCCAACCTTCACGATCCGGCAGACATGGGCTGCGGCGTTCATTTCAACATGCCGCATTCTCTCGACAGCATGGTTCCTCCATCGGTCGTTGGAAAGTCCAATCGAAAGAGTTTCTACCGCGAGAACATTCTGGGTTTTAAGGACTCGGTTCGTCAGGTCAGCATCGCTAGCCATACAAAGCCTGACGGGAGCCCAATCAAGGCCAAGGGCGAGACGGTAAACCACAAAACACCGCTTCAAGCCGGTGGCTGTCCGACAAGTCAAAGCAATCTGGTCCCCAATAGCGCACTTGCGCCCGAATGCCAGAAGGTTGACGCCGCCCAAACGAAGCTTCACGATTTCGGAGAGAAGGATTGGTAAGCCCACGACCGCCAAACTGGAAGCAGCAGCACCCGCTCCTCGAACGCGGTGCAGCTTTCCATTTCCCACGCGACCATTGGCGCATGACAGGCAGCGCCATCCCCGCAACTGCAAGGGACAATCCGATGACCGTCTGTGAAGACGTGCTGATAGCCTGCCGGGAGGGTCGATTCGACGAATGCTCTTCGCTGATTCCTCTTATCAAGCGCTACGACTACGGCATCGTCTGGGGCGCCGCATCCTTACTGCTGTCGCGAGCCGGTTCCGGCAAAATCCTGCGGCAATTGGTCGAATCGTTCGCTCCCGAAATCTTTCACCTACGAGACACCTTCGTACAACAGTGGGTGTCGGAGACACTGTTGAGTTCCGGCCTGAGTTGGACAGTGCCCGTGGCGTTGAACATCATGAAGGTGCAGACTGATCGCGAGAAGGAATTTTCAATTCCTACATACCTGTCCTTCCTCCTCGAATCTGAGCGTGGCCTGATCATGGATGGTCCCGATAAGATTCGAGAGGACGGTTGGCCAGAGTGGTATGATGCGCCATTTCACTACGACGACGAAGGATATGTCGCGATGGTCACAGCGCGGCATACGGCGGTGGCCTCAACGCTTTCAAATCCCGAGACAGACGCGATATTCGAGGGCTCACCTCTCGATTTCGACAAGATTGCTCACAGAACCCTGGAACTCGTTTCCGAACGGCGAGATGTGGAAGAGGTCGTAATTGGCCGATCTATGCTTGAGGCAGCCACAGGGTTTGACTTAACTGCTATGTACAAAGACTTCCTTCTCGATCCTATCGCTGCGGGAATGACAATGGAGGAGTTTTTCGACGAAGTCGACCTGAGCCGGTTCGTCACGGGCCAACGTTATTTCTTTGGCCATCAGATACCCGATTAGAGTCTTTCATCGCTAGATTGTAACACTAGAATTCTATTGTCCAATTATCTTGCGGCCGCCGCCAGATAGCGGCGCACCTTTTCCAGATCAAGATCGGCTACCTTGATTGGCACCGTGCTTGCCAACATGCGAACGACGAACAATTCCCCCTGCTCTGGAAATTCGTCATAGCGCTCTTGGGCAATCTTTTTGCCGACATCCCCCGCCACAAACAAACCGTCCAGATGGGCCTCTAGCCGGTCTACGACACGCGCTAAGCGCTCGTCATCCATGTCCGGATTCTCGCCTGGGTGGAGCAAATTGTAGTCGTAGACGGTCCACAGAAACGCGGCCATTTCCGCATGCTGCCTGACGATCTCGTAAAGAACCGGCGGCGCCATCAATTCAGATTCACTGAGCCGCCGCGAATACGGTTGGTGGCACTCGCATGGCTAGTCAAATATGTGCCGCGGATGGTGATGCGGCCATCCTTCTCCATGATAATGACAGCTTTGCCGCATCGCAGCTCGATCCGATCGTCACCGAAGATTGTCACAGTATCGCTTTTTTTGGTTTCCTGAGGCGCCTTCGATTTGCGAGGCGGCTTAACGATCCGTCCGACGATGAGCGGCTTTGTCACATCGCCTTCCTGGAACAGCAACGCGACTTCCGACCCGATCATCTCAGGCGTCAGATCAGCCAGTGTGTGTGCCGAAAGAGCGGTGTCCCTTGGATTCCCTGGGAATACGACCAGAGGTCCAGCGTCGTCAAAGCCTAGGAAAACGCCGATCACTACACCGTCTACACGCTGAATTGTCTTCGCCATCCAAAACCTCAGTTCTGTTTGATCTCCGAGCCTTTCATGACAATATCAGACGAAGCCTTCGCCGTGATCTTGCCACTTCCGGTCAAAGTGATGTCCTTGCCCTTAATGCCGATCGTCCCATCCTTCTTCATGATGATAGAGGCATCACCACATTTTATCGTAATCTCGTCTCCGGCATCGATAACAAGCTTCTTGCCCACGCCGATCGAGCCATTCTCCTTGATCGTGATGCTGCCGCTCTTCCCGACCTGCAACGCGTAGGCCCCACCGACATCCGTCAAATCATCGGCGGTGACGCTTGCCTGACGTCCCTTGCCAATCTTGGTCGCATGAGCTCCTCCCACATCGAAGCTCTGATCGGCCCCAATCTTGACAGCCTGGCTTGCGCCGACCCGCCACGTATCTGATGCGGCGATTTTGTGGGTCTGGCCCGCTCCAACGGTCATCGACCGCGCCGCCCCGATCGTGTTAATCTGAAAAGCCCCGACGGTTCGGGTCTCCGCGGCACCGACGGAATCAATGCGAGCCGCGCCCACTGTAATCGTCTGAACCGCCCCCACGGTCTGCGAGTGGTTGATGTCGATATTCTCAGTCGAATTCGCCACGACGTGGATCGTCTCGTTGGCGCCCACCGTCAGCGACCGGTTCGCGCCCACCGTCTCGGTATCGTTCGAACCAATATTCGTCGTCTGGTCGACGCCGACCTTGACCGTCTTGTTGTTGCCGACGTCCTCGTCGAGGTTGTGGCCGACGGAGTGCTTGGCGTCGTGGTCGATGCGGTCTGACTGGTCGTGCTGCACCAGCTTGGTGCGGTCGTTCTTGATCAGAAGGTTATGGTCCTTCTGCGCCTGGAAGTTGACCAGTTCGGAGCCGGCCTTGTCCTCGAACATCAACTCATTGTAGCCGCCGCCACCTTTGGAGGAGTCCGACTTCCAGCCGGACTGGGTGGCGCTGCCGGGCAGGCCGTAAGGCGGCATCTGGGAGGCGTTGTAGACCCTGCCAGTGATAATCGGCAGGTCCGGGTCACCCTCGATGAAATCGACGATCACCTCCTGGCCGATGCGCGGGATCTGGATGAACCCCCAGCCGCTGCCGGCCCAGGTCTGCGAAACCCGCACGAAGCAGGAGCTGTTCTGGTCCTTCTTGCCCAGACGGTCCCAGTGAAACTGGACCTTCACCCGGGCATATTTGTCGGTGAATATCTCCTCGCCGGACGGACCGACCACCGTCGCCGTCTGCGGGCCGCGCATGATCGGACGTGGCGTGATCCGCGGCGGACGATAGGGCAAGGCAGTCGGTGCCACGCCAAGGATCACCTTGAAGTTCTCGCTGTCGACGTCGGCATGGGCTTTGTAACCCGGATCGAAAAGCCTGTATTCGGCGCTGACCACCAGATACTCCTGGTTCTGGTCCTCGCGCGGAAAGCCGTCCAGCTTGAACGTGCAGCCCGAATACAGACCGCGCACGGTTCCGACCGCAGCGATGCGCTGGTGCACGGCCTGGATTTCCTCGCGCCTGATCGCGGCCAGGCTGTCGCCGCGCGCCACTTCGAGATGCGCGCCGGGCTGGCGGTAATTCTCGCCCGCGGCCAGTTTGTGACCGAAAGGTTGGGCGGATTTGGCCATCAGGTCGGCGCCCGGCTTCTTGAAATCATAGTCGGTGTGCGCATAGGCCCCGGGCCGCACCGAACTGCCCGGCACCCAGTCGGTGATATATTCGACATCGCGCCGGGAGCCCTGCCCTTCAAAGTGGTAAGGCACTTTTTCATAACCCGGCGCCGGCTTCAGCTTGTTCATGGCATCGGCCAGCACAAGCGTGTGCTTGCCCTCGTCATGCTCGAAGAAATACAGGATGCCCTCGTGCTCGAGCAGCCGCTGCACGAAATCGAGATCGGTCTCGTCGTATTGCACGCAGTATTCGCGCGGCGGATAGGACCCTTGCAGGCGCTTCTCGAATTTTGCGGTGCTGTATTTCGAGAACACTTCCTCGACGATTTCGATGACGCTCATGTTCTGGAAGATACGGCAATCGGTCGTATTTCCGAGGAACCAGAGCCACGGCCTGACTACCGCCTCGTAATAAGCCAGCCGGTCCTCGATCCGGGTGAGCCGAAACTCGGACACGAGACCGCTGAACCAGCGTTTCGGATCGGACTCACCTTCGATCGAGACGGCACCACCCAGCATCTTCAGCGGATCGATATCGGGGCTGGTACTTACGAACCCGACCGTATAGGCCAGACAATGGCTGATCTCATCGCGCCCGATAAGATGCGTGAAGGTCAGCAACTCAGCGCCAACCGGCGTCTGCACCACCGTGGCGCGTTGTTCACTCGGCATGGGTTGTGCCCCTCCTGGACGCGGCCGCCAGTGTCGTGGATTCGAAGGCCCTGCTATATTAACGACATCACGTTCAGGAACTCAAAATCACACTAAATTCTCGCTGGTTTGCCAGTCCGTGTTGAGCCTACCACATGTTTTTGCGCTGGCCAAAGAGGACGGTAGAACGGAACGGGCCCTGACTTTTGCCAGAATCCAGAGTTGGCTCGCTGCGCTGCGCCAACGTGATCCGAATTTTGGATTCGCCACACCAGCGTGATGGAGTATCGTATCGACGAGGCCGCCAGCGATCGACAATTGACAGGCGATTCCGGATGTTAATCAGTCTGCAGATCAGCAACGTCGATGCCCTGCCCGCTGGCGTTTCGCTCGGCTACAGGTCGCGTGATCGCAGCTTCGAAATCGGACGCGAAAATTGCGACTGGATCTTGCCCGACCCGGACAAGTTCATCTCCGGCCGGCACTGCGAGGTTCGATACGAGGCAGGCGCGTTTTGGCTGCACGATATCTCACGCAATGGCACCTTCATCAACGGATCGAGCCAGCGCATGACCGGCCGGCACCGGCTCGACCATGGCGACCGGTTGCTGATCGGCCGCTATGTCATCGTGGTATCGATCGACGGCGAGCGCGCCGCGACAGGGTATCCCGAGAGCAGCCACGGTTCGACGCAACGAGGAATGCCGGCCACGACAGGCCAGCCTCTGGAATTCGGAGACAAGCCTTTCTTCACTCCGGCCGAGCAGCGAGCGCCAACGCCGCGACAGGCCACGCCCCTCCCCTCGGCCGGCCAGCGTCCTGACGCAGACGAGGTGCTGCGGGAAATCGCGATTGCGGCCGGCATATCACCGGAATTGCTTCAATCGCGCGAGCGGCATGAAGTAACCGCCGAAATCGGCTCGGTGCTGCGGATTGTGGTCGAGGAACTGGCCTTGCTGCTGAAAGCACGCGCGGCGGCGAAGATATTGGCCAAGAGCACACACCGCACGATGATAAGCGCCACGGACAACAATCCGTTAAAGTTCGTGCCGGCAACCGACGACATCCTCGAAATCATGTTCGCACGGCGCAGAGCCGGCTATCTTGACGCCAGGCACAGTGTCGAGGATGCATTCCGCGATCTCAAGGCGCACGAATTTGCCACCTATGCAGCCATGCAGGCTGCTCTTTCCCGGCTGCTCGATGACCTGTCGCCTGAGGCTATCGGCAAGAAACTGCCGCCCACGTCATTCACTTCGAAGAAAAGCCAGGCCTGGGACGCTTTTGTCGCGACATGGCGGACAATGGAGGAGACACACGAGAACGGCATGCTGGACATATTCCTGGCCTATTTCAGCGAAGCCTATGCCAAAGCCGACAAGCACAAATAGGCCGGGGAGACGAAAGCTGGCGAAAGGGGCTGCGAAGAAAATCTCGTCGGCGCACTGGATCCCGTTCCAATCGACGGTTTCTGAGATTACGATCACATACGACAGTTCGCCAAGCGGGTAAGGCTGATTGACCTGGGGGGTCTGCGGCAAATGTCATGTTACGGCGGGATAGCGTCTTGTAGCCAACCTTCCTCCGGACACTGCCCTCACCAGCAGCGCCTGCATTGCCTGCACGTGACCGGGAACTGTTTTGCGCCCATCTGGCGCAAACGCGGGCGTCGTGCGTGGACGGAAGACCGGCAATGAGCTCAAAGGACGACGCTTTCGGCCCTGCGGGCAAGACCGTCATTCGCGCGACGCCGCGGCGTGAGCAAAAATCGGCGCCGGCCCCCCAAGGATCTGTGGCGCATACCGGACAGCACTCACAGGCCAAGGAATCAACGGTTTTCGATCCCGGCGTCGGCCTGCATATGCCGCCGGATTGGACATCCGGAACCGTGATTTATCAGGAGGCGGCTCCCGACGCCACGACGGCGGCGGGCTCTTTCGCCGCCGCGCCGCCTGCCATGCAGCAGGAGATCCTGCTCAACGCCGTGGACAGCGTCAAATATTCCGCGGCAAACCCGATCCTGGCAGCAGCCGCGCCCTTGCTGATGCTGCTCGGCCAACTCAGGCTTGTACCCGTCGAGAGACGAGCCGAGCCACTGGCGGAGCATGTCGCCGAGGCGATCGAAAAATTCGACCGCGCAACGGAGAAAACCGGGGTTCCCGAAGAGGATGCGCGGATCGCAAAATTTGCCCTCTGCGAGACCGCCGACGATCTCATCGGCAACCTGCCCTGGCCGAAGACAGACGCCTGGGCCATGCACTGCATGCTGTCGCGGTTCTTTCATCTCGAGCCCACCGGCACAGGCTTCTACGAAGCCCTAAACAAGATACTGGCCGAACCGCAGACGCACTACGATCTGCTCGAACTGATGCATGCCTGCCTGTCGCTGGGGTTCGAAGGCCAGTATCGAGGTGTGACGGGCGAAGACAACAACCTCGAACGCGTTCGGCGCGACGTCTACGAGACGCTTCGCTACTTCAGGGCGCGTGCCGGCGAAGACATCTCTCCCCACTGGCAGGGCTTGTCGGCGACGATGGCGCAGTCATCGGCCCGGCTGCCGCTCTGGGCCGTTGCTGCGGCTGCATCAGCAGCGCTGACGGCGGCATTCTTTGCCATGCGCGTTGTCATCACCAATGAGGGCGATGCCCTTGCCGGCGATCTGCTGGCGCTCAATCCATCGACGCCGATCACCATCGAGCGCGCCAGTGTGGCACCATTGGCCGCGCCGGTGAAAGTCACCCCGCCTACCGCCAGCACCCAGATCGATCGCATCCGTTCGGCGCTGGCCAAGGAAGTGGCGGGCGGCGGGCTGACCATCGGCACGAAGGGTGACTTCATCGTGGTGGAGATCAGCAATCTGTTGTTGTTCCAGCCCGGCAAGGCCGAGATAAAGCCCGAGTTCCAGCCAATCGCTGCGAACATCGCCACAGCCCTGCGGGCCGAGCCGGGACCGATCAGGATCGTTGGCCATACGGATAATGTGAAGCCGCGAAAATCGAGCGCGTTCAAGTCGAACTTCGACCTCTCCGTCGCCCGGGCGAAGGCTGTCGAAGCCGTGATGGCCCCGCAATTCAGCGACCCCTCGCGCATAGCGGTCGATGGCAAGGGCGAAGACGAACCGATCGCCGACAACGCAACGCCGGAAGGCCGCGCCAAGAACCGCCGTGTCGATGTGATTATCCCCAGGGAAGAAACATTGTGAGCACGGTCGGCTGGAAGTTCCCATGACGCGTTGGCTGCTGCGGATATTCAGCGCGATCGCGTTGGCCGGTTTCGCGGTAGCGGTCTGGTTTGCCGGACCCTTGATCGGCTTTGCCGATATCCGCCCGCTGGGACCGGTCTGGCTGCGCGCGACGATCATCGGCGTGACCGTGGCGATCGTCGCGCTCTTCTACGGGCTTCGTTTCCTGAAAATGAGAAAGGCACAGAGGGCGCTCGAGACGGCAATTGCCCGCAACGACGACAGGGACGACGACTCGCAGGTGCTCGAGACCCGCATGAACGAGGCCGTCGCGGCGCTCAAGCGGTCGAGCGGCAAGCGCAACTTCCTCTACGAGATCCCCTGGTACATCGTCATAGGCCCGCCCGGCGCGGGCAAGACCACGGCGCTGGTCAATTCGGGTCTGAAATTTCCGCTTGCCGGTTCCGGTGACGCGCAACCGGTGGCCGGCATCGGTGGCACGCGGTCCTGCGACTGGTGGTTCACCGATGAGGCTGTGCTGATCGATACAGCCGGACGCTACACGACGCAGGAATCAAACGCGCAAAGCGACAAGAAAAGCTGGCTCGCCTTTTTGTCGCTGCTCAAGAAACACCGCACCAGGCAACCGATAAACGGTGTCATCCTGGCCATCAGCCTTGCCGATCTGATGAGCTTCGACGATCAGCAGCTTGATGCCCGTGTCGCCGAAATACGCAGTCGCCTGCGGGAAATCCACGAGACGCTGAAAATCCAGTTTCCGGTCTACCTGCTGTTCACCAAGGCCGATCTTGTCTCCGGGTTCATGAACTATTTCGGCAGCTTCGACGAGCCGCGCCGGCGCAAGGTCTGGGGCGCGACATTCCAGACCGCGGATCGCGGCAGGAACATGGCCGGTGAGGCTCTAGCCGAGTTCGACGCACTGGCCAAACGGCTGACGGAGGAGATGGCCGACCGCCTCCAGGAAGAAGCTGATCCGGTCGCGCGCATATCCATCTTTGGTTTTCCGGCGCAGTTTGGCGCGCTGAAGGGCCGAATTACCAGTTTTGTCGCCGGCATATTCGATCCAGCCCGCAGCCAGGTGAACGTCGGCCTGCGTGGGCTCTATTTTTCGTCGGGCACGCAGGAGGGAACCCCGATCGATCAGGTGCTGGGGGCAATGGGTCGCAGTTTCGGCAGCAGCTCCCAGGCTCATCTTTCCGGCACCGGCAAAAGCTTCTTTTTGCACGATCTTCTGACCGGCGTGATTTTTGCGGAATCCGGATGGGTCTCGTACGACAGAGCAACTGAAAGGCGTGCGGTGGTCGCCAGATATGGCGGCCTTGGCCTGATCGCATCGATCGCTGCCACGGCCCTCGGCGCCCTGGCGCTGAGCTTTACGGCCAACAGATCGCTGATCGCATCGACCACGCAAGCGATCAGCCAGTATCGCGAGACGGCCGCCGCACTGCTCAAAAGCACTGAGGTCGCCGATGTCGATCTCGAGAACGCCATTGGCCCGCTAGACCAGTTGCGCAATCTGCCGGCCGGTTTCGAAACCAGTGACATGCCGACACCGATCGAGGAGACGTTCGGCCTCAGTCAGCGGCAAAGACTGCTTTCGGCATCCAAGACGGCCTACCGGCAAGCGCTGGAGCGAACGTTCCGCTCGCGCCTGTTGCTGCAGGCCGAGCGCACGATCCAGGCCAGGATGGCTGATCCCGCCAGCCTCTACGAACCGTTGAAAATCTATCTGATGCTTGGCGGCAAGGCGCCGAAAGTCGACGACGAACTGATCGTTTCCTGGATGAGGCAGGATTGGGAGCAGAACCGGTATCCGGGCGAGAACAATCGCGACGGACGGCTGCAGCTCGAAAAGCATCTGCGCGCCATGCTTGCACTGGACGATGCCTATGACCCGGCCTTCGAACTTGACCAGCCGCTGATCGAATCCGCTCAGCGCTCGCTCGGACGCATGAGCCTTGCCGATCGTGCCTCGGCATTGATCAAGTCGGCAGTATACGCGGCAGCGCTGGACGATTTTTCCGTGGCCGCGAAGGCGGGCCCGGAAGCACAGCTGTTGTTCGAGCGCATCGATGGCAGCGATCTGTCAGGGCTGCGCGTTCCCGGTATCTATACTTATGCCGGCTTCAACGACTTCTATCTCCGACAACTCGCGCGCATTGCGCAGACGCTTGTCGATGACCAGTGGGTGCTCGGCGGTGGCGGCGAGCAAGGCGGTATCGATCAGGAGTTGCTCAAGCTCGGCCCCGAACTTCTCGATCGCTACGGGAAAGAATTCGCCACGGCGTGGAACGGCGTTCTCGACAGACTGAAGTTCAAGGCGATGCTGAAGGACAAGCCGCACTATCTTGCGCTTTCCGCCGCCGCATCGCCAACCTCGCCGACCGAGCAACTTTTTACGGCCATCGCCGACGAAACGGCCCTGACGCGCGACCCCGGGTCCAGCAATGGCTCAGGCACCGGGGATCCACCCGGCATGATTGAACACCCGCCACAGGGTGCCGCAAACATTGCCAAGGGTCTGGCCCGCATCGGCATTCAAATATCAACCGGCAAATCGCAAAGCCGGGCCGGCACAGGGTCGGCGAGCACGCAAAACCAGAATCCCGGGGCGAATATCGAAGCGCAGTTCAGGCCGTTCCAGATCCTGGTGAACGGTCCTGCCGGGCACCGGCCGATCGATGCGCTGACGCAGAATTTCCGGGACATCTACCAAAGCCTGCAGCTGGCGGCCGATGTCCCGTCGCAGACGGAACGCGTCAACATGAACCTGCAGCTGCAGATAGCCACCCTTCGCGCCAATGTCTCGCGCCTGCCCAAGCAACTCGCCAGGATAATCACCGCGACGGCCGACGAGTTTGAGGGCAACGTCGCCGAGACCTCGGTCGCGAATTTGAACCACCTGCTTGACCAGGCGGTCACGCGCCCCTGCGAGGAAGTGGTCACCGGCCGTTATCCTTTCGCCGACAACGGCAGCGAGGACATCACCATGGCGGATTTCGCGAAATTGTTCGCTCCCGGCGGACTGATGGACCGGTTCTTCGCACAAAATCTCGCATCGCTGATCGATATGACTGGCCAGGACTGGAGCTGGAAACAGGATGCGCGCTTCGGGCGCGACCTCTCGAAGTCGACCTTGAAAGACTTCCAGCTGGCTGCGGAAATCCGCAACGCATTTTTTCCCCTGGGCGGCTCGACCCCGTCGATCAGCATCACCTTTACGCCGTTTTCGCTGCATGGCGACGCCGATACGGCGGTGCTCGAAGTCGATGGCCAGATCGTCCAAAGCAACCAGGCGGGCAATGCGCCGAGCACTGTGGCCTGGCCGAACGGCACGGCTTCCGCATCCGCCAGTCTAAGCCTCACGCCGGAAATGCCGGGCCGCGAGTCCGCCTTCAGGTTCGACGGTCCATGGGCGCTGATGCGGCTGCTGGACAAGGCTGATATCACCAGCAACGGCGGCAACACGGAAGCGCGCTTCGTGATCGGCGGACGCGATGTCGCCTATACGATCCAGACCGGATCAGGCCCCAACCCCTTCTTCCTTCCCGCGCTTTCCGGGTTCAGTTGTCCGAAGGCGTTTTGAGATGGCGTTTGAGCTTTTCAGCATGGCGACGCCTGCCGACAGATGTTCGGACATTAATTTCGATATTTTAATGTTCGGGCCTGTGGCAAAGTGGCGCGAAGTGGCGCCCGACGGTGCGTCGCAGAGGACGCTTGCGAAGCGCTTGGTGACAAATTGAACGATGTCGCTCCTCCCTTTGAAAGCTTCGGCGTGAGCCACAAAGGCTGTGTCCGTGAGCACAATGAAGACAACTATCTGGTCGAGCCGCAAGCCGGCCTCTGGGTGGTGGCCGACGGAATGGGCGGACATGAAGCCGGAGAAGTCGCCTCGGCTAGCATTGTCGAGCATCTGGCAACGATCGGCATTGCAAGCTCGGCACCGGATCTTCGCGCGCGCTTCGAGGACCGGCTGAGCCGGGCCAATGCCGAAATCCGCAGGATATCCCAATCTCGCGGCATAACCATTGGATCCACTGTCGCCGCCCTGCTGGCGATGGATGGGCGGTTTGCCTGCCTGTGGGCGGGCGACAGCCGTGTCTATCTGATCCGCAACGGCTCGATCTCGCAGATTTCGAAGGACCACACCGAAGTCCAGGAACTTCTCGACCGGGGCATGATCAGCGCGGCCGAAGCGCTCACCTGGCCGCGCCGCAATGTCATCACGCATGCGGTCGGCGTCAGCGACGAGATCGTCATCGACTTCCAGCAGGGCGAAATCATGCCGGGAGACATTTTCCTGTTGAGCACCGATGGGCTGACGGCGCATGTCACCGACGCCGAGATCGAGGCGGCAGCTGTGTCGGCGACGGCGCAGGCGGCGTGCGAAAACCTGCTGGAAATGGTGCTGGCGCGAGGCGGAACGGACAATGTCACCATTGTGCTCGTGAAGGCCGGAGCCGGGCGCAACGGCCGACAGCATCCGGACCTGTCCAGGGCGGAGGGCTGAGGCTATGAGCGCCGACGACAAGACGCGAATATCGCCGAACCTGGCCAGTACCGCCGTAGGCACGCAGCTCAGCGGCATCTACGAACTCGACGAGCGGATCGCTTTCGGCGGCATGGGCGAGGTCTACCGTGGCCACAACATCCAGACCGGCGACCATGTCGCGATCAAGATCGTCTTGCCCGAATTCGCCCGTGACCAGACGATTCTTTCGCTGTTCCGCAAGGAAGCGTCGATCCTCAATCACCTGTCGCACGATGCGGTGGTGCGATATCACGTCTTCACGATCGATCCCGGGATCGGCCGCCCCTACCTTGCCATGGAGTTCGTCGACGGCGAGTCGCTGTTCGATGTCATGCGACGCGGCGCGATGCCGACGGAGGACGTGCGTAAGCTTTGTCACCGCCTCGCGTCCGGCCTGAGCGCCGTGCACCAGGCGGGAGCGATACATCGCGACCTTTCCCCGGACAATATCATCCTGCCAGGGGGTCGGGTCGACCGCGCAAAGATCATCGACTTCGGCATCGCGCGGTCGGCCACGGTGGGCGGTGAGACGCTGATCGGCGGAAAGTTCGCGGGAAAGTACAACTACGTTTCTCCCGAGCAGCTCGGGCTGTACGGCGGCGATGTCAGCGAGCAATCCGATATCTACAGCCTCGGGTTGGTATTGGCTGCCGTCCTGCGCGGGAAGCCGATCGACATGGGCGGCTCCCAGTTCGAGATCGTGGAAAAGCGCCGGACCGTGCCGGACCTGTCCGACATCGATGCCGATTTCCGGGGACTTGTTGAGGCGATGCTGCAACCGGACCCGCAAGACCGGCCGATCAGCATGGCTGAAATCGCCAGGACGACGCGTGATGAGAACGAGGGGACAACGCCACCGACGTCCATCACACCCCGTGACCGGCCTAGTTTGCCGCGAGCCGGGGGAACACTTGCGCCGGGTTCCAAGATCCAGGGCCAACCTTCGGCTCCAGCTGAGCAGCGCTTCGTCCCACACGTCCGGCCGGCGCATCTGTCCGAACCGCGGCCTTCGGCAGCCGCCGGCGCTGCCCGCGCGGCCACGCCTGATCTCCCCGGAAAGTCCGCAAAGACACGATCCATCGCGATCGCTGCCCTGGCAATTTTGGCTGTCGCCTCCGGTGCAGGCATTTACCTGAGCGGCGTCATGGCGCCTTCCACGCCGACGGCCGGCGAGACGTCGCTGTCCGCACCAGAGATAGCGAAACCAGATCCTGTCGATAATGTTGCGAACGCCCCAGACAACGAGCGGTTGAAGGCAACTCCGCCAGCTGAAAATCAGGCCGATGCCGCAGCCGGCCAAAAGCCAGAGCCGACACCAACCGCCAAACTTCCCGCGCCAACGGGTAAAGCCCCCGAGCCGCCGGCCGCCGAGGCGCAGGCGCCAGCCGAAAAAGCCCCACCGACAATTCAGCCGGATACGGTGACCAGCGAGAAGACGGTCCCACCGCCCGGCAAGATCGCTCCAGTCCCGTCGCCGGCCGAGAAGCCGGTTGTCGTGCAGAACCAGAAGCCCGAGCAACCAGCCGACCAGCAGGGGGTATCCAAGGCGGCCGCGCAAGCGCCCGAACCCACTGCAAGCCAGACGGATACCGCAAAGGGGCAGCAGGCCGAACCGCCTGCGGGCAAGCAGCCTGAGGACGCCGCTGTCGCCTTGAATGTCCCCAAACCGGAAATTCCACCGGCCGCCGACGGCGTCGCGCGACAGGTCTCCTGGGTACGCGACTTCAGCGGCGGCGATTGTTTCTATGCGGCGATGACGCCGGCAACCGACAAGGCCGTCGCGATCGAAGGATTTGGAACGGCAGTGCAGCCGTTCGAGCGGATGCTTGGCGATTTCCGGGAAAAGTTCCATGTCGAGCCGGACATCAGCGTCCGCCTCATCGAACCAAGCCAATGCGAAGTCACCAACTTTCTGCGCTTTCTGGGCCAGACAGGAGCCGACAGGCCGCAGCTTGTTCTCGATAGAACATCCGTGCCGAACGGTTCGCCGATAGGCGGCACGCTGGTGACGCGTGGCGGGCTCATTTCCAGCGTGCTGTTGATCGATCACAAAGGCATGGCCTTCAATCTCGATGACCGTGTTGTCGCTCAGTCGGACAAGGCCACCTTCAGTATCCCGATCGGCCTCGGCGCCGCCGACAGGGCAGCCCGCAAGGCCGTGCCGCAGATCATAATGGTGATCACTGGGCCTCAGGATATTGAAGCGGCTGCGTTCTCAACGCCGACGCCAGCATCGGTACTGCTGCCCAAAATTCTCGAAGAAATCGGGATCACGGGATCTGAATTCTCCGCGACGGCCAAGTATTTCCGGCTCGGCGGGTAGCATGGACGCCGATGGAACTCCGCCGCTCGCGTTTTTCCTTGCCGCCCGCCGTCCAGCCCAAAAAACAGTGTGATTGGGCCCGGACCCTGCTCGTCCTGACAGGTCGGATGAAGCTTGCGGCGATCGCGGGCGCTGCATTGCTGGCTGTGCTGTTGCCCCATGAAGCGCGCGCCGAATTCACCGTCTGCAATCAGACGCTCGACGTCGTCAATCTCGCCGTCGGCCAGAAGGTCGACAATGCCGACCAGACCGACGGCTGGTGGACCATCGGCGCAAACCAGTGCGTGAACGTCATTCGCGAGGAGTTGGAGAACCGCTACGTCTACATCTATGCGACGGACGTCTTCGGTCACGCGGTCCTGACCGGGTCGATCGAAATGTGCATCGACCGGCGGCGCTTCTCGATACGCGGCATCGATGAATGTTGGCAGCGCGGCCATATCGCGGCACGATTTGTTGAAGTCGATACGCTCGAACAGGTGCGGTGGACCTTTTTCCTGACCGGAAACAGGCCATGACGCACAGTATCGACGCGAGCTTCAAGCTGAAGAAGCAGGCGCGTCTCGCGCTTCGCAGACGAAAGCTCTGGCGCAGGCTCATAGTCGGCCTCTCTGTGATCGTCCTGCTTTCGATCGCCGCCGGCTTCTATCTCACCGCGGATTATTGGTCGTTCGGCGACGAGGATGAAGAGCTGCACGCGGTCGAAGGGACGGAGGATATGCCGGCCGATGCGTCGGTCTATGTGCCAGCCATCATCGATCTCGCCGGGGACCCGATGTGGATTACCCTTGCTCCCGACGCCGATAGCGCAACGAAGGGCCATTCGATGGCGCGACCGGCAGAGCTCGATCAGGCCGGGGTCTCTCCCGAGATCGAAATCCTGTCCGACGTGATGCTCAGCGCCAGCGAAAAATTCATGACGACGATACCGTCGACGCAAGAAGATTTCGCATTCTTCCAGGCGCAGCGGCAGACCGCCCCGGCGCCATCCAGCGACCTGCAAAACGATCTTCAGCCATCGCCCGTTCCAGACGAGGCCCCGGCTGCATCGGACCCGCAAGCGGACGCCAGCGATCCAGAAGCCGGCTGGGGCGAGACAATCGATGCAGGCGAGGCAGCCCTTCCCGCATTCCAGAAGACCCAGGTGGAAAACAACACGAGCGTCGCAACTGTCACGAGTGAATATCAACGCTTCGAGGCGACCGAAGACACGTTCGTGAAGATCCTTAACGACCGCAGTCTGGACAGCATTGCCTTGGATGCGCATTTCTCCGCTGAAGACGCCAAGCTGGCAGGCGAAGCCCTGAAGGCGCTTTTCAACCGGGATAGCCTGGAGCCGGGTTATGTCGTCGCGATGCGCGGTTTCAGGCCGACGCGCGAGACGACAACGATGTCGCTCATGCAGGTTTCGATCTACGCCAAGAACGTGTTTGTCGGAACGCTGACGCGCAGTGCCGCCGGTGCGTTTGTGTCGGGTGTCGACCCGTGGGTCCGTGAAGACCTGTTCAATTACTCCGGCGCGCCGCAGGAAGGCACGCATAAGAGGCAATACCGCCTGCTCGACGCAATCTATTCGACGGCTGCACGCAACAAGGTTCCGAGCGGCGTGATCGGAGAAGCAATCATGTACCTGTCGAGAGGACAGGATCTGGATGCCTTCGCCAGCGAAGACCAGCGTCTTGTGCTGATCTATTCGCAGACACCGCGCGGCAAGGACGAGACCGCGGGACGGGTGCTGTATGTGGGCGTCCAGGGTACGGAAAAAACCCTCGACTGCTTCGTCTTCCAGCAGGGCGACGGCCAATTCGCCTGCGTTAGCGGCGACGACCAGGTCCGCTCGCTGACGGTTACCAACGGCATGGTGACGCCGGTCAACGGGGTGCTGACATCCACGTTCGGGCCACGCAAGCATCCGATCCTCGGGACCGTTCGCATCCACAAGGGCGTCGACTGGGCAGCACCCGTGGGCACGCCGATTGCAGCGGCCTTCGATGGCGAAATCGTCTTTCAGGGCGATGGCGGCGGCTACGGCAACCTGGTGAAGATTTCGCACGGGAACGGGCGCGAGACGCGCTATGCGCATATGCAGAAATTCGCGGTCAAGAACGCTGTCGGCACCAAGGTGAAGGCCGGCGACATCATTGGCTACATCGGCACCACCGGGCTTTCGACCGGGCCGCATCTGCATTTCGAACTCTATCAGAACGGCGGAGCTATCGACCCCCTGGGCACGGTTGCCGTAGTCGCAACGGACGATTCCGCTGTCGAGACACTGACCGACCGTATCGTTCATGTGGAAAGCGGCGGCAGTGCCCGTGCCAAGAACCCGCTTTCTTCGGCGACCGGCGCCGGTCAGTTCATAACAAAGACCTGGATCAGGATGATGAACACCTACCGCCCCGAACTTGCGCGGACCCTGTCGACCGCCGACCTGCTCGCTTTGCGCTACGACGCCACGATCTCGCGCGAAATGGTGCGCAATCTGGCCCGCGAAGGCGAAGCCTATCTTCGGGCGCGCGGCCACCAGATCACGGCCGGCCGGCTCTATCTCTGCCATTTCCTGGGAATGGAAGGCGCGCATCAGGTGTTGGCGGCGCCGGGTCCGGCGCAATTGAGCATCGTGCTTGGGTCTGCCGTCATTCAGGCCAACCCGTTTCTGACCGGCAAGACCGCCAGCTATGTCGTTGACTGGGCGGAACGGAAAATGGGCCGCAAGCTGAGCTCGGCGACGACTGCGGTGAGCCAGCAGACGACGACTACGACGGAGGTCCGGCAGACATCGCCCGAGTTCGAAAAATACAAGCAGGCAATCGTGGCTATCGTGGGCTCCGTTCAGAACACGCTGTGAGTACGGAGCGCGGCTGCTTGGGAAGCTACTGCGCGCTTATCCGCATTTCCACCCGACGGTTGACCGGATCATACGGGTTGGGGTTGCGCGGATGCGTTTCACCCAAGCCAATCGCTTTGATGCGGGCAGGTTCGATGCCGCTGGACGTCAGGAAAGCTGTCACCGATTGCGCTCTTCGTTCCGACAGTCCGCTATTGTAGCGGGCCGAGCCGGAAGCGTCGGTGTAGCCTTCGACGACGAAGCTGAGCGTGCTCAGCCGATCGTCCCTCAGCGCCTTGGCGAACTCGTCGAGTTCAGCGCGCGCCTTGGCGTCGAGTTCGGCCGAATCCAGCCCGAAATTGATCAGCATATCGAGGCTGGATTTTTCGGCCGGAGCGTCGTCTGTCTTGCTCTTGCACTCGTCCTCGGTGCCGACACAAATTCCACGCGACTTGCCGAGATCGGCAGCGCCGCCAAAGAACTTCACGATGTCTTCTGATTTCTGAAGCGGGTCGGCGGAAACGTGGGTCGACAAAAGCACGACCGCCAACACAAAGGCTGAGCTGCCCCACTGCATAACGGTCACTCCTGTGAGCATCCGGTTTCGCTGGCCGTGAAACATACCAAATTCTGAAACGGTTGTCTGTCAACGATCCGACTGGCTTTCCGGCGAGCGGGTACGATGCCAAATCAACATTCGCAGACGTTCTCTACACGCCGGCAAATTCTCCAACTGTAACCAAGATCACATACCCGCCGGTGTTTTTCTTGCAGAAACGGCTTGTCGCAAGAAACGGCCTGGCGCAAGGTAAATCGCGCGCCTCGGCGCGTGGAGGACTGATCCATGAAAGCGTATGTCGTCTTTCTGATCGGGCTTGTTCTTTTTGTCATCGCCTCGGTTGGCGCGCAGGCTGCGGCGCCCGACGCCAAACGCGTCGCGCTGGTCATCGGCAACAGCAAATACGTCCATGCCGTTGCCTTGGCCAACCCCGCCAATGATGCGCACCTCATCGCGTCCACGCTGCGCAATGCCGGCTTCCAGGTGATCGAGGGGACCGATCAGGACAATGCAGGCATGCGCGGCCTGATCAGCCGGTTTACAGAGCAATCCTACGACGCCGATCTCGCGGTGATTTTTTATGCCGGCCACGGCATGCAGGTCGACGGCAAGAATTTCCTGATTCCGGTCGACGCCGAGTTGACATCGCCCGCTTATCTCAAGACCCGCACCATCCAGATCGACGACTTCATGGCGGCGCTGCCGCCCGAACCGGCGGTTGGCATCATCATTCTCGATGCCTGCCGCGACAATCCGCTGGCCAGGACGCTGGCCGCCGCAATGCCGAAGAGCCGCTCCACCTCGTTGGGCTCGGGCCTGGCGCCGATACAAGCAAAGTCAGACGGCGTTGGAACCGGCGGCATCCTGATCGCCTATGCAACGGATCCAGGCGCCATCGCTTTCGACGGCAACGGCGTCGACAGTCCGTACTCCACGGCGCTGGCCAGGCACCTGACCGAACCCGGCATTGAAATCCAGAGCGCGCTGACGCGCGTGCGCGGCGAAGTGACCGAGACCACGCAAGGTCGCCAGCGGCCCTGGCACAACGCGTCACTGGGGCGCGAGGTCTTCCTTGGAAAATCCGTCGCGGAAGCGGCGCCCGCCGCAAAACCCGTCGCCGACGCATCCAACGCCGCGACAACACCCGCTCCTGCTCCCGTGGTCGCTGCCGAACCTCCTGCCTGGGAAGTCGAGCAGCGCCTCTGGGATGAAGCTTCGAAGCGCAATTCCGTGCCGTTCTACGAAGCCTATCTCGAACAGTTCCCGGGCGGCCGCTTCGCCACAGTGGCACGCCTGAACATCGATCAATTGAAGGAACCGAAAGCCGAAAACCGGCAGGTCGCGGCACTCGATACGGACGAGGCGAACGCCAAATCCGGTTCTGCCGTGCGCACTTCGGTTGGCGTTTCGGACGATGTGAAGCAAACCCCCGGTACCGAGTTGACGGAAAGTGCGATCGGTCTCGACCGCGACGGCCGCATCGATCTGCAGTTGCGCATCGAGGCCCTGGGCAACGAACTTGGCCGTATCGACGGAAACATAGGCCCGAAGACACGCCAAGCGATCGGCATCTGGCAAGCGAAGAACGGCCTGCCGCAGACCACCTATCTGACGCGCGAGCAACTGTCGTTCCTTGTGATCCAGACAGATCCGATGATGGAATCGGTGCGCGCCAGACATGCCGCCGATCAGGCCCGTGCGGCACAGCCGAAAAAGCAGGTGGCGCAGAAGGCCCGCCCGCAAAAGCCGGTGGCGCAGAAGAAGACCCGCAAACAAGAGCAGGTCGTTCAGAAAAGGCGCAACCGCGAGACCGTGGTGCGACGGGACGATCCCCCGCCGCCGCAGGACAACGACTTCCTGACCAAGGCGCTGATCTTCGGCACCGGCGTGGCGGTGGGTGGCGTGCTCAACAACAACTGAAGGCCGGCTACCTACAACAATCCTCCAAACTTCAGCCGATCGACCCTGAATTCAGCGCCGTGCGAGAATGCCGACCTGATCGGCGGCTGCCGCTTGCCATGGACTGAGACTTGACCCGTGCCTCGCCGGGGGCTTGAGTGCCGGTTGCTCCTTGATGAAAGCGTGGCGGTCATGGCCAATGGGCTCCGATTCAAAACGGCACGGCATCTTTTCATGGCTTGTCCCGCTGTTACCAGGGACATGACCGCCCTTCCGACCGAACAGGCTTCGATCGAGTTTTGCCGCGACCTTCTCTGCGGGCGCACACCCGAGGAAGCCATTACCTTCTGCGCCTATCTGCTTCCCGAGCGGGCCGCGGTCTGGTGGGCCCATGAGTGCCTGAATCACCTGACCGAGCTGCTCGACGGCAAGGATCGAGAATTGCTCGCGCTTGTTCGCGACTGGGTCAGCGAACCGGACAGTCCTCACCATCGTGCGGCCGTGAGCAAAGCTGCGGCAATGCCGCCGACAACGCCCGCCGCCTGGATTGCCCTGGCTGCAGGATGGCATGACAACGGTTCAGCTATGGACGCAACGGGCTTGCGGCCTTTGCCGGCCGCCCATGCCGTCAACGCGGGGGTTTTGGCCGGGCTGGCGCGTGTTGCGCTCGCGGACCGTTTTTCCGTTCTTTCCGCCTTTGTCGAGATGGGCATCCAGATGGCGGAGATCGAGGCGCTGCGCCAATCTGCGGATGCATCATATTAAGTCCGCTTCCTTACTTGCAGCCACCCTGGGCCCATTTGGCCAGCGCTACCTTGAAGCGTGTCCCCAGCGGATGTTCCAGCCGCAACACGGAGACATCGTTGGTAGCGAAATTTTTCGCCTGTTCGCACAGCCGGGCTTCGTTCCACTCATGACAGCCATCGCAGTGCTTGTCCTCCCATATTGACTTGTCGAGCCCTTCCACCGGACTGAAGCGCGGCTTGCCCTTGATCAGCTGGGCGATGCTCTTGCCGTCGATTGCCGGATCACCGAAGTCGATGGGATGGTCGAAAAAGATCGGGTCGTCCGAAGCCAGCTTAGGGATTTTCTGACGCAGCACATTGAGTGCAAGCTGATCATCATCCGAGCCTGATGGACTTGCCGCCGCGGTGGCGTTGCGCGCCTCCGAACCACCTTCGGCCTGTGGGGCGCTCGCCTCACCGACGATCAGCGGCGCGTTGAGATCGATCTTGTGCAGAACAACCTCGGTGGTCAGCGAAACGTTGCTCCAGGGGCGCTGTTTGCCGGCGGTCGCCTTGAAGACATCGGCGGTAACCCGGTTCATCGCTTCGGTGATGGAGACATTTGGTTCACCGATATGCGCCAGCAGCGCCGACGAGAAAGGCGAATGTTCGCCCGATCCGTCATAGGCAAGCTGGTTGGGACTGGCGGCGAAAGCAACAAGCGTGCCGGCACCGCCATTCTCGATCGGGATTTCGGCGAGGCCGCTGCTTGCGCCCTTGACGCCGGCGGTCTTGGCCAACACCTCGACAAGGGGATTGTCCCGGCAAGCGTCGAGAAATACCAGCCTTATGCTGGTCTCGCGCGACATCTGCCGCAGGATGAAATCCACCGGCACCGCCTCGAAGTCGAGGGAGGTCTCATCCTCCAGCGCGGCGTCGACCGGAAGCAGGTAGTTGCTGCCCGAGACCTGCAAGCCATGGCCGGCGTAGAAGAAAAGGGCGATGTCGGCGCCGCGCACCTGTTTTGCGAACTGCGCGATCGTCGCCTGCGTCTGCAATTTGGTGAG
Organism: Mesorhizobium sp. M00.F.Ca.ET.216.01.1.1; assembly: GCF_004010325.2. GTDB lineage: Bacteria > Pseudomonadota > Alphaproteobacteria > Rhizobiales > Rhizobiaceae > Mesorhizobium. The sequence goes on along the minus strand of NZ_SADR02000013.1, from coordinate 86,869 downwards.
ATCGAAGCCGGAAACGACTTCAAAATCCAAGCTCTTCAGGCGTTCGGCCATGGCCCCGGCGTCGCGCACCGGATTGGCCAGCGCCGGCGCATGCTGGTACTGGGAGTTGCCGAGGACCAGGGCGACACGGCGTTCGGCATTGGCGGCCGTCAAGGTCAAAAGCAAGGCGAGCGCTGCAAGCCCGATGCTGCGCATGAAGCTGCCGCAACAGGCGATCGGATCAAAACCCCACCGAGACAACAGGTCCTTCCTCAGTTGACAGGCTTGGAGGCGGAAAACTCGATCCGCCGGTTGAGCGCCTTGTTCTTGGGCGTGTCATTGGCCGCAACCGGGCGCTCCTCGCCGTAGCCGGCAGCGGTGACCTGGGTGCGGGGAATGCCCGCGGCAACAATAGCGTCGGCAACCGCCTCGGCCCGCCGCTCCGACAGGAGCTTGTTCGCGTCTGGCGAGCCGTCGGAATCGGTGTGGCCGGAAACCTCGACCTTCAGGCTTGGGCACTTGCCGACAACACCGACGACTTCTGCCAGCAGCGGACGGCTTTGTGCGTCGAGCCGCGCGCTCGCAGTTCGAAAGTAGATGGCTCCGGTGCGGGAAAGCACGGCGAACCGGTTCAGGCACTCCTCGTCGCTGAAGTTCGCCTTCGCGGCATCGGTGGCGACGGGTCCGAGATCGGCGGCGCCTGCCGCAACGGTCTGGACGCCAGCCGGCTTGCTGCCGTCGGCGGTGAAGACGAAATCGAAGGACACCGATGCTGTCGGAACAATATTGGTCACATTGGCCGCCTGCTGGAGCTTGTCGACGTTCGGCAGCAGGCCGAAGTCCTCGACATGCACGGCGACCGGAGCCTCCGAGGCGACCGAGACCATGTTGTCGCTGATCATGGTCACAACGACGCTGGCCTCGAGGTCCTTTTCGACCCCGTGCAGGTTGAGACGGAACGGCAACACCGCCTTCACCCTTCGCTTCGCCGCGATGTCGGCGAATGCGGCAGGGTCCACTTTTGCGGTCAGCTCGGCCGACGGATATTTGAATGTCTCGAAGAACAGAAACCGCATGCGGACATTGCGGAGGTCGACACCCGTATCGACCGAATTGAGGTCGAAGGTGACCTTGGCATCACCCGCGGATGAGAGGGTGCCGGCGATGTTCCTGATCTTGTTGGTCTCGACGATCGTGTTCTTCTTGACGGACTGGTAGGTGAGTACCGAAGCGGACGGATCGAGCGTCCAATTCGGCTGTGCATTTGCGATGCCTGGTCCGAGCAAAAGCAACCCGGACAGCGCGACGATCAAGCCCGGGATCCTGGCGGCGAAACACCAGCCTCTCAGTCCTGTTTTCCACCAGAACTCGACGACTTCGAACATGGAACCCCCCTGCCCAAGACAACAGCGACATCACGGCCACGCGCTGCCGGCTATCAGCATAGAACACTTGGTTCCACTTTGCGAGCATATCCGCAGACCGTTCGTGGAGCGGCCGCTTTATTCTTAATGGCGTCGGGCAATTGACGGCGCTCGACCGCGGGAGAAGCGTCGAGCCAGGTTCTTCCCACTGCGCTAGACCTGACGTTTGCGCCATGCCTGATATTCTTCTTTCACGTCCTTCTTCAAAGGTTGGATTTCCGCAGGTCACCGCCTTGCTACGCAACCGGCACGGTCACGACCCCCGTCATCGTCGGCAACGACGATGTCGCCCGGCACGACCATCACGTTGCCGCAGTCAATCGGGCAGACGCCGGGTTTTTCACTTGACCAAGATTCGCAAAAAATCTTGATCGAACAAGAAGACAGGGCCCTTTCCAATTCCTGGAGCAGAGACCTTGTTTCTTCCCGTGAAAATACCGGAAGAATGATGATCGACTGAGGATTGATTCGGAGCTTGTCTATGGGCGGCGTGCAAGCGGTTTTGGCTGCGCTGATCCTGACTGGTTCAGTTACTTCCGCCCTCGCCGATAACAATTCTCCCTTCATCTATTTTGCCACCGAAGATCCTTTCGCTGCCGGTCAGCCGACGAAGAACGACATCTATGTTTTCGGTGGTGTCTTTGCGACCGGGTCCTTCGGGGATACCATCAACGTCTTCGGGGCCGACTATACCAACAATTACATGATCGGAGCTGCTTACGGCCGTGACTTCGCCGATGTTGGCGCCGGTTTTGTTCTTGGCTGTGTGACTGGGGCTGCCATAAGGTTTGGCGAGGACGACGATACATCCGGAGAACTTTGGGCCGGGATGCGGCTTCGCCACCAGGGCCTTGTCATCGGGGATCTGGCGATTGCGCCGGCGCTGACGGCCGGATTGAGTGCCGTTACGGGCGTCACCGAGATCGAGCGCGCCCGCGAAATCTATTACGACGGCGATGCATCGTTCCTTGGTTTTATCGGCGCGGAGCTTTCTTTCAGGCTGAGGCAGGCCCCCAATTTTGAGCTTGTCTATCAGCTCCACCACAGATCCGGCGCCGGTGGTACGTTTGGAAACATGGGAGAGGGTTCCAACGCAAATACTGTCGGAGTGCGTTATCGGTTCTAGCTGACGCCTGAATGCTCCGACACTTTGAACCGGCGCATGATCCGTTCCGAGCCGAAGTTCGGCGCAGCAGCAATGCCGATTCCGGTTCTTCGGAGGCCATGCGCCAGACGACTTCATCAGCTCCCCACTCGATGACGGTAATCATCGGAGCCTCCGATGGCATTATCGATTTCTCCCGTTTCCTCTTTTCACCCCAAGCTGCGAATTCTTGGCCGAAGCGTTTCACCGTTCGGAATGGAAGACATGGCAAAAGAAATCGTGAATACGAAAGTCCTTATCGCCGGCGGTGGTTCCGGAATGGGCCTGGCGCTGGCAAAGCGTTGCCTGGACGCCGGTGCAAACGTCAGCATCGTCGGACGCAACGAGGACAAGCTCAAGCGCGCCCGCGAGGCATTGCAGAACCATGCGACGCTACACACGATCACGGCCGATATCACGCAGGAGGACCACGTCGCCGATCTGTTCAGGCAGGTCGGCCGGCTCGACCATATCGTCAGCACCGCAGCGGAGATTGAAGGCGCCTATCAGCTACTGCCTTCGCTTGAGCTGAAGGCAGCGCAAAGGGTCGTGGAGAGCAAAATCTACGGGCCGCTGCTGCTGGCCAAATATGGCGCACCCATGCTTTCCGCCAAAGGCTCGATCACCTTCACGTCCGGCATCGCCGCCTACCGGCCATCGGAGCGCGGCTCGGTTGTCGCCGCCGTCAACGCTGCGCTCGAAGGACTTGTCCGGGCGCTTGCGGTCGAACTGGCGCCGCTGCGGATCAACGCGGTCTCGCCGGGCTGGGTCGACACGCCGATCTGGACCTTCGTTGCCGGCGACAAAAAAGACGAGACGCTGGGCGCAATGGCGAAGCGCTTGCCGGTTGGACGCGTCGGACAGCCCGACGATATCGCTGATGCCATCAGCTTTCTGATGGGCAACGCCTTTACGACAGGGACGATACTGCATGTCGAGGGTGGTCACCGGCTGATTTGACCGGCGCGAAATTCTCGCTCGCGGCCGCCAGCAGCAATTTCAGCGCTGGCGCCTGAACACGTCTGCGGCGCCAGATCATGACGAGCGAAGCCGTTGCAACCTGCCCCGGCCAAGGCATTTCGACAATCTCACCGCGATCGAGCGCCTCGGCGACCGCAAGGCGCGGAACAAGCCCGATGCCCACGCCAGCCGTCACCAGGCGCGCGATCGTCCCGATGCTGCCGACTTCGGCGGCGAGCCTCGGGGCTGCAATGCCAGCCTCGGCAAACGCCTTGTCGAGCAGGTGCCGATAGACGCATCCGGATTCCGTCGCGACGAAGCTCATGGCGGCAAGTGCGGTCAAATCGCCTCCCCCCGACGTGAATTCTTCCCCGGGAGCCGCAACAAGGATCAATGGCTCCGCCGATATCGTGCGCTTGGCGAGACGTTCGTCGAGGCCGCCCTTGTCGAAGCAGAAGGCGACATCGATCTCGCCGTCTTCCAGCTTGCGCAGCAGGTCGCCGCTGCCCGCGATCTTCAGCCGAAGATTGATGTTAGGATGATCGTTCTGGAAAGCCGACAGCCATCGCGGAAGCTTCATCGAAGCAACCGTCTCCAGCGCGCCGATCGTCACCATTCCGGCCGTCCGCTGCGTGGTTGCTTCCACAGCAGCGCGTGCCTCGTCCACCAGCATCAGAATTTCCTCGGCATAGGGCTTCAATGTTTCGCCGGCTCGCGTCACCTCAAGGCCGAGCTTCGACCGCGTAAAGAGCTCAGCCCCAAGCTCGGCTTCAAGGGACTGAATCTGATCGCTGACGCTCGACTGCGCGAGGTGAACCTCCTCTGCCGCACGGGTGATATTTCTGCTTCGCGCGACCGCGAGGAATGTCTTGAGCAATCTTGGATGCATTGGAATACCCTTCCGTGGATATCTTTGACGATCTGGCTATGCGCGCTGTCAGTGCGCGGCGCGGTCGGTCGCGAATTTGGCCTCCGGCGCCAGCGTCAGCTCTGCGTCAGCGGCGGCATAGCGAACATGGCGGTAGTCGTGGATGAAGCTGATCCGGCCGTCGCGCCACTCGAGCCACATCATGTAGCTCGGCTTCGGATCGGCACGGTCCTCGAAGACCGCGATCACCTCCCGGCCCTCGAGCCAGGCCGGGGCGAGCCACACGCCATCGATCTTGGCGTAGATGGTGAAGAACAAGCCGACGTCCGCGCGGCCGACGCGAAGCGGGAGCGAGGACTGATTGAGTTTGACGTCGTCGGCCAGCAGCGCCCGCAGGCCGTCCCAGTCCCGCTGGTTGAACAGCGCGACATAGCGCGCCACGGCAGCGGACGCCGGCAATGCTTTCGCAAGCGGGCCGGCTTGCGCGTTGATCTCCCGAAGACGCGCGCGACCTCGCGCCAAATGGGCCTTCACGGCGTCGACCGTGAGGTCGAGGAGAGCGGCGATCTCCATCAGCGACTCGCCGAGCACATCCTTCAGGATGACGACGCTCCGTTGAAGGATAGGGAGTTCGGCAAAGCGCGACACCGCGGTCTTGACCGCTTCCTGGCGCATCAGCGTCTCCACGGGATCAGGGTTGGCCAGGTCGACGACGTCCGAGGCGGCGTCGATCGGTTCGGCCATACGCACGGCCCGGCTGCGCAGCAGGTCGAGAGCGCGGTTGTGGGCGATCCTGAACAGCCAGGGTCGAAGCGGCGGTGTCTCCTCCAAGTTCTGCAACTCTACGTCCTGCAGCGCCGCGAGCGCTCGGACGAGCGTGTCCTGCACGACGTCCTCGCCGTCGATGACCGATCCCATGAGACGCGCGCAATAGCGGTGCAGCTCGGGCCGTAGCTCGCCGGCCAGGGCGAGGAGCTGCGCCCGGCTGTCGCTGTTCGGCGAGTGCTGTCCTGAACTCAAGCCGCCATCCCCTCGATGATGGTGACGCCAGCATCGCCATTGAGACCGAAGGCGAAGCCCTCGGCATATTGCGGGTCAACCAACACGGAAACAACCCTCTCGCCGAACTCCCGGGGCGGCATCGGCGCGCCGAACCGGGCCACGAAGTCTTCCGGTTTGATACCCGCGTCGTGCGCGTAGGCGTTAGCGGCCGCGTCGCCGATCCCGGTGCCGAGAACCATCTGCCGCGGCACGATCGCCTGGAAACGGATGCCGAGCTCCTTCTGTTTCGAGATGCCGTTGGCGTATTTGGCCATGAACCAGAGCATGCGTTTGGCGCCGCCATAACCGCCCGACATCTGCGATCCGTTCACAGCCGCGCCGCTCGATCCCACCAGGACGCGGCTGCCGGGCCTGAGCGGCAGGTTGAGCGCCGCCTGCAGCCAATAAAGCCCGGCCTTAACGTCAGTCTCCCAGGGCGCGGTGAAGTCTGCCCAGCTCGTCTGATCGAAGCGCGCCATGCGCGGCGGCGTGCCGGCGTTCAGTACCAGGATGTCCGGGCGGACCTCGGCAAGGATGCAATGGGCTGCAGCCTCGTCCGTCACGTCGGCGGGGATCGTGGCGACGCCCAGTCGGGTGCGGACGGCGCCGAGCGCATCGGCGCTGCGGGCAACCACCGTCACGTGTGCGTCGTGTGCGACCAGGGCCTCGACCAGTCCCAGCCCAAGGCCACGGCTTCCGCCAGTGACGACGACATTCTTATCCTTGAGGCTCATCGGCTCTACTCCAGTGTCCAGATGTAGCTAAGACGATCGAGGCTCGCAAAAGGAGTCAGGCGCGGCTGATCAAAGGTCGGCGAGCCAAGCGCGGAGTCAGAGCCTCAACTGTTTCATTCTGGCGCTTGGTAAAGCTCGGATGCGGCCTCTTTCAGCGCGCGCCGGCCATCCGGCCTGAAATACATCATGTGGCCGCCTTCCAGCAGATCGACGCGAATAGGTTTTGCGCCGGGAAGGGAAGGAATCTGGCCCACCAAATAACGCGATATCATATAGGGCGTCACCAGGTCGGTGTAGCCGTTGACGATCAGCACGCTGAGGGCGGGGTTCAGTACGCGCGCCCGCTGAAGGTCATCCATCACGCCGGCATAGCCCTGACGCGTCGGGTTCGTGCCGAAATCCCAATTGCCGCTGACTTCAGGATTGAGAAGGCGATAGCTCAGATCCGTGCGGAAACGCAACTCGTCGCGCACATAGCCGACGAAGGCGGAGGTGAGCACGGGCACGCTTCTGTCGAGCACTGGGTCGGGGCCACTGACTCTTGGGCTTTCCGGGTTGATATCAGCCGTTTCGATCGTGCCGTCATAGGAGCTGAGAACATTGCCCCTTGCGCGTGCAAACTCCTTGGCGAAGAGTGCAGTAGGAATGCGTCCAAAGTTTCGTTCGACGAGTGCGATGGGCAGACCTGTGATTTCGGCCACGTGCTGGCTGGTCAGGCGCCCACCCTGCTCGAGCCCGCCGGCAAGGGCTGCGAGATAATCGCCAAGTGCGTAGCGTTCGACCTCGGCCAGCCGCTCGCGAAACGCGGAGCCGGAGACGCCTTCGCTGCGCAAGCGCACCGCCGCAAGGGATGGGAGCTCGAGCGCCCAATGCAGCGGCTGGAATTCGTCGGGGCGCACCAGCGTGAATTCCAGCGCCGGCGAGATGAGCACGATGCCGCTCGGACTGATGCCGACATCTTCCTGAAGCGTTCTGGCAAGCAATGCCGCCCGAAACCCACCATAGCTTTCGCCGGCAAGAAATACTGGCGACCCTGTGCGGCCCGTCTGGGCCAGATAAAGCCGGATAAAGGCGCCTATCGAGGCAGCATCCTGGTTGACGCCCCAAAATTCGTGCGCTTCGTGGCCGGGTGCTTCGCGGCTGTAACCTGTTCCGACGGGATCGACAAAGACCAAATCGGTCATGTCGAGCCATGTGCTCGGATTGTCCAAAAGCCTCTGCGGCGACGGCAGAAAACCTCCGTCGGCCGCCGTCGCGATGACACGCGGACCGAGTGCGCCAAGATTGAGATAAGCCGAAGCCGCTCCGGGCCCACCGTTGAACACGAAGGTGATGGGACGCCCGGGATCGGGCGACTGGCTTGCTTCGGAGCGTAATGCGTAGGCGACATAAAAAACTTCAGCAGTGACGTCGCCCTTGCCGGACAGCAGCGACAGCGTGCCTGCCTTTGCCTGATAGTCGAATGTGCGTCCGGCGATGGTGATCGAATGATCAGAGGTCTGCGGAGGCGGAAGCAGCGACAGAATCCCGCCTGAGGGCGGCGGCCGCCTGGCCTCCTCTGCGTGGCCGGCCGTAAACCCGCCGAGCAGCAGCAACAGAACAAGGATGATTTCTTGCAGCTTGTTACGCATGATGCCTCCGGAGCGGGAACGACTTGCCTGGAAGCTACCACGCTGATGGCCCAGCCGAAATAACGGTACCGTGCGGGCGTCGAAACGCCTTTCCCAGGACATCTAGCGGCGCGCATTCGCAGCCAGCGAATATGCGCCTGATTTCCCGGATGATTGAAAGGGGCCGTCCGAAGCCTATGTTGAAGGCGGGCCCCTCGGAGAGGAAAAATCATGGGCTGGTCATTGAACCTCGGGACGATCGCCGGCACGACCGTGCGCGTTCACCTCACCTTCCTGCTCCTGCTCATCTGGATATGGTTGAGCTACTACCAGATCGGCGGCGCGCCGGCGGCGTGGGAAGGCGTTGCCTTCGTCATCGCCGTCTTTGCCTGCGTGGTGCTGCATGAATTCGGCCACATCGCCGCCGCGCGTTACTTCGGCATCAAGACACCTGATATCACGCTGCTGCCGATCGGCGGCGTGGCCAGGCTTGAGCGTATGCCGGAAGAGCCAGGCCAGGAATTTGTGATCGCCATCGCCGGGCCGCTGGTCAACGTGGCGATCGCCGCGCTGATCTTTGCGGTGCTCGGCAGTTCAGCCAGCGTCGATCAGTTGGCCGCGATCGAGGACCCCCGCATGAGCTTTCTCGCCAGGCTCGCCGGGACCAACGTGTTTCTCGTCCTGTTCAACATCATTCCCGCCTTCCCGATGGACGGCGGCCGTATCCTGCGCGCCGCGCTCGCCGCGCGCCTTTCCTGGTCGCGCGCAACCCAGATCGCTGCCACGATCGGGCAAGGACTGGCCTTTGTCTTCGCTTTCATTGGACTGTTCTACAACCCGCTGCTGATCTTCGTCGGCGTCTTCGTCTATCTTGCAGCAGCGGCAGAAGCGCAGAACGTGCAAATCCGGGAGGTGGCCACAAGCGTCCTGGTCGACGATGTGATGATCACCGAGTTCGCACGGTTGGAACAGTCGGCAACGCTCGACGAGGCAATCGAGATGCTGCTCGCCACCACGCAGCACGAATTTCCAGTCGTCGATGCCGCCGGCCGTTTCGAAGGATTGGTGATGCGCGACGACATGATCCGGATATTGAAGGAAAAAGGACCTGCTGCGCCCGCCGCCAGCGCTATGCGGACCGACATCCCGAAGATACATCACCGCAAGCGCCTCGAGGAAAGCCTGCGGCTCATGCAGCAGGCAAATGTGCCGGCCGTCGCCGTCGTCGACAACGCCGAACGGCTGGTTGGGCTGATGACGCACGAAACGATCGGCGAGATGCTGATGGTCCGCGCCGCCGTGGCGGAGGGCTTCCGTTTTGGCCACTTGCGTGGTGGCAAGCCGCGATCAGCGCGGATCTGAGCACGTCCAAACCGGCGCTAATGTCGCGCGCCAATCACGCGGTCGAGAAGCCGCGCATAAAGCTCGCCGACGATGCCGCGGCGGAAAATCAGCACGCACACCATGAAGATCAGGCCGGTGGCAATGGTCACTGGAAAATTGGATGTGGCGAGCGCGCTTTCCAGGCCGACGACCAGGCTTGCGCCGACGATCGGCCCGACCATGGTGCCGATGCCGCCGAGAAGCGTCATCAGGATCACCTCTCCCGACATCTGCCAGGTGACGTCGGTGAGCGTGGCAAACTGGAAGACGATCGCCTTGAGCGCGCCTGCCAGTCCGGCCAATGTCGCCGACATGACGAAGGCCGCGAGCTTGTAGTTGGCGACCGAATAGCCAAGCGAAATGGCGCGGTTCTCGTTTTCCCGGATCGAACGCAAGATCATGCCGAAGGGCGAGTTGATGATGCGCCAGATGGCGAACACGCCGATCAGGAATACCGCCAGCACGAAGTAATAGATGTTCATCGGGACGTTCAGGTCGAGGATGCCAAGCAGGGTGCTGCGCGGCACACCCTGGATGCCGTCCTCGCCTTCGGTGAAGGGCGCCTGCACGCAAAAGAAGAAGAACATTTGCGACAGCGCCAGCGTGATCATGGCGAAGTAGATGCCTTGCCGTCGGATAGCAAAGAAGCCCATGACCAGGCCGAGCAGTGCCGCGCCCACCACACCGAGCAGAATGCCCGCTTCCGGCGGCCAGCCCCGACCTTGATGGCATGGGCAGTGAAGTAAGCTGCGCCACCGAAGAAGGTTGCGTGGCCGAAGGACAAGAGCCCGGTGTAGCCGAGCAGAAGATTGAACGCGCAGGCAAACAGCGCGAAACACAGCATTTTCATCAGGAAGATCGAATAGACGAAGAAAGGCGCCACCAGCAGCGCCAGGATGCCGAGCCCCACCAGCGACCATTCAAGCCATACCGAGGCCCTGGCGCGCGTCTGGCGAAGCGTCAGTTCGGCCATGTCAGATGTCCCTTCCGAACAGACCGGCCGGCCGGACCAGAAGCACGATCGCCATGATGACAAAGACGACAAGGTTCGAGGCTTCGGGATAGAAGACCTTGGTCAGGCCTTCCGCGAGGCCAAGCATGTAGCCGGTGACGATCGCTCCGAGGATCGATCCCATGCCGCCGACCACGACCACCGCGAAGACGACGATGATGAGATCCGAGCCCATCAAGGGACTCACCTGATAGATTGGCGCGGCGAGAATTCCGGCAAGCCCGGCAAGAGCGGAGCCGAGGCCGTAGGTGAGGGTCAGCAGCAACGGCACGTTGACGCCGAAAGCCTGGACGAGACGGGGATTTTCAGTTGCCGCGCGCAGATAGGAACCCAGCCTGGTCTTCTCGATCAATGCCCAGGTGCCGACGCAGACGATCAGCGAAGCGACCACCACCCAGCCGCGATAATTGGGCAGGAACATGAAGCCGAGATTGGTGCCTCCGGAGAGCAGCGGCGGCACGGAATAGGGATTTCCCGAGACGCCGTAATAATAGCGGAACACGCCTTCGAGCACGAGCGCGAGGCCGAAAGTAAAGAGCAGGCCGTAGAGAGGATCGATATTGTACAGCCGCGACAGCGCCAGGCGCTCGACCACGATGCCGAAGACACCGACGATCAGCGGTGAAAGGATCAGGGCGGGCCAGTAGCCGATGCCGACATGCGTGAGCAGCAAATAGCCGATAAAGGCACCGAGCATATACTGGGCGCCGTGGGCGAAATTGATGATGCGCAACAGGCCGAATATGACGGCCAGACCGAGGCTCAACATGGCATAGAAAGAGCCATTAATCAGGCCGACCAGCAACTGGCCGAGGAAGGCCTGAACGGGGATTCCGAAGATCATCGTCATGGCGGCATCATACACCCAGGACTTCGTGGAGCAGCGTCATGCGCTCCGACAGTTCGCCGACCGGAAACTCGGCCATGACCTTGCCGTGCTCCATCAGGTAGAAACGATCGGCAACACGGCTGGCGAAGCGGAAATTCTGCTCGACCAGCAGGATCGTCATGCCGCGCTTTTTCAGTGTCGCCAGCAAGTCGCCGATGCGCTGCACGATGACGGGAGCCAGACCTTCGGTCGGCTCGTCGAGAAGCAGCATCTTCACTCCGGTTCTCAGCATGCGCGCGATCGCCAGCATCTGCTGTTCGCCGCCCGACAGCCTTGTGCCGGGGCTGTTGCGTCGCTCCTTCAGATTGGGGAAGAGATCGAATATTTCCTCGACGCTCATGCCGCCCTGGGCGACGACCGGCGGCAGGACCAGATTCTCGTCGACAGTCAGCGTCGCGAAGATGCCGCGTTCCTCCGGCACAAAGCCGATGCCCTGATGCGCGGTCCGGTGCAGCGGCAAGCGCATCAAATCCTGGCCGTCGAAAACGATGTGGCCGGTTCGCCGGCGGATCAGCCCCATAATGGCGCGCAACGTCGTGGTCTTGCCGACGCCGTTGCGGCCGAGCAGCGTGACCGTCTCGCCGCGAAACACCTCCAGGTCGACGCCGTGAAGCGCATGGCTCTCGCCATACCAGGCATTGAGGCCGCGGATAGCAAGGAGAGGCGCTGCGCTAGTCATCGGCGGTGCCCATATAGGCGATCCTCACCCGTTCGTCGCGGCTGACCGTGGCGTAGTCGCCGGCGGCAATGACCTCGCCACGCTGCATGACGGTTATCCAGTCGCAAAGATCAGCCACCACCGTCAGATTGTGCTCGACCATCAGCACGGCGCGGTCCTTGGCCACCGAGCGGATAAGGTCGGAAACCGTGCCGACATCCTCATGCCCCATGCCGGCCATCGGCTCGTCCAAAAGCAGCACTTTCGGGTCGAGCGCCAGTGTCGTGGCGATCTCGAGCACGCGTTTTCTGCCATAAGAGAGATCGCCAGCGAGCCTGTTCCTGGCATCGTCGAGACCGACCGACCGCAGAAGCTCCTCGGCACGCGGCGTCAATCGATCGAGCACCGCCAGGGATCGCCAAAACTGAACGCCAAGCCCGCCCGGCCGTTGCAGCGCGATGCGCACATTGTCGAGCACGCTGAGGTGCGGAAAGATCGCCGATATCTGAAACGAGCGCGCCAGGCCCATCCGCGCGACCTTGGCCGGCGACGTACGGGTGATGTCGTGCCCGAGCAGGTCGATCCTGCCGCTGGTCGGTGACAGAAACTTGGTGAGCAGATTGAAGACGGTCGTCTTGCCGGCGCCGTTGGGCCCGATCAACGCATGGATGTTGCCGTCGTAAACATCGAGGTCGACATTGTTGACCGCCACGAAGCCGGCGAAGTCGCGCCGCAGACCGCGAGCGGAAAGCACCACCCGCGGTCCGTTCCCGTTGAGGTCAGGCGGCGTCATCGGCCGCGCCAATCACTGGCTGGCCGTCGGACAGCCGCTTTCCTTGGGGCTCAGGAACGCCTCGTCGCCGGGGATGGTGGCAAGGTACTTGTAATAGTCCCAATCCCTGGTGCTCTCGTTGGGCGACTTGACCTGATAAAGATACATGTCGTGGACCATGCTGCCGTCGGACTGCACTTTGCCGTTGGCCGTGAAAATATCGTTCACCGGCATCGAATGCAGTTGCTTGGCGACGGCTTCAGTCTCGTCGGTCCCAGCCTTGTCGATCGCCTTCAGGTACTGCGTCACCGCCGAGTAGGTGGCGACCTGGATCATGTTCGGCATACGGTTGGTACGCTTGGAGAAACGTTGGGCGAATTCGCGGCTCTTGTCGTCGCGATCCCAGTAGAAACCTTCGGTCAGCACCACGCCTTGCGCCGCCTGAAGGCCGAGCCCATGCACCTCGGCCAGCGTGAAGAGCAGCGCCGCCAGGCGCTGACCGCCCTGCACGATGCCGAATTCGGCCGCCTGCTTGATGGAATTGGAAGTGTCGAGGCCTGCGTTCGCCAGCCCGATGACCTTGGCACCCGACGATTGCGCCTGCAGCAGGAAGGATGAATAGTCGGTCGCACCGAGCGGATAGTGACCCTCGACGAACTTGGCGGTTTGCTCCTTGAGCGAATAGCCGAATGCATAGTCGACGGTGACGAAGAACCAGCTGTCACCACCCTGCTTCACGAGCGCGCCGCCGGTCCCCACCGCCTGCGAATGCGTGTCATAGGCCCAGTGGAAGCCGTAGGGCGAGCACTGCTTGCCGGTGAGATCCGTGGTCGCCGCGCCGGTAACGATGTCGATTTTCTTCTTGTCTTTGGAAATCCCCTGGACGGCGAGCGCCACCGACGAGGTGGTCAGTTCCATGATGGAATCGACCTGCTCGGTGTCATACCACTGCCGCGCAATGTTGGAGGCGATATCCGGCTTGTTCTGGTGGTCAGCACTGATCACCTCGATCGGCGCTCCCTGCACCTTGCCGCCAAAATCCTCCACCGCCATCCTGGCTGCCTCTACCGACCACTTGCCGCCGAAATCGGCATAGACGCCCGATTGGTCGTTGAGGATGCCGATCTTCACCTTGCCGTCGGAAATTTCGGCGGCAGAGGCGGGAATCGCGGTCGCTGCAAGAAGCACGGCCGAAACGAGATAGATGCCTTCATTGGTGACTTCCTCCCTTGTGGTCGGCCACCGAGCGAAATGTCGACGGCTGTCTGCGACGATTCGAGGAATGGCCTGCGGCCACTCGCCTTGTCCGATGCAAAAATCACGCAGCATTGCCGCGGCTGGGTATGCACATCCTGCCGAGCGTAACATCGCTCGGCAACGCGAGAACGGCTACTTTAGTAAAAGGTTGCAACATGCCCGAGCTAGGCCATCTGGGGGCGAACCGGCGGCGACCGGCGTCTGCGCCTCTGAATCCAGAAAACAAGGCCGAGCAACAGGATGGCCGGAATGGCGAACCAGTAGCGCGACGGTCGCTCGGCTGGCACCAGCACCTGGTTGATCTCGTCGCCGGGCTGCAGACCGAATTTGGCCGCCTGGCTGCCCAGTCGCACCACCCCGACCGTCACGCTGTCGCCGAGCGCACTGACGTCCAGGCCCGCAGCCCTCAAGCGTTCTGCCGCTGAATTTCCAGGCCCGAGTTCTAGCCGCACCAGCTTCGATATCTCGTCGCCGTTGAGGTTCAGTGTCGTCAGGCGCAGGCGAATTGCGCCTCCCTCGGCGGTTTCGTCGACGATACGGCCGAGTTCGGAGGCAGGTACTGCCCTGTAAGGTTCGCTCACCTGATCGAGGAAGAGTCCCGGCCTGAACAGGATAAAGCAGACCAGCAGCAGCGCGACCGTCTCGTACCAGCGATTGCGGGTCAGCATCCAGTTCTGCGTCGCTGCGACAAACGAAACCATGGCCAATGTCGACGTCACCACCATCGCGACGAAGTCGAACGGTCCTTCGAGATCGATCATCAGCAAGCCGGTGTTGAAGATGAAGATGAAGGGCAATAGGCCGGTACGGATTTCATACTTGAAACCCTGTATTCCGGTCTTAACCGGATCGGCCCCGGAAATCGCCGCTGCGGCATAGGCTGCCAGCCCCACTGGCGGCGTCACATCCGCCATCAACCCGAAATAGAACACGAACATGTGGACCGCGACCAGCGGCACGGCAAGATCGTTTTGCGCCGCCAAATCGACGATGACCGGCGCCATCAAGGTGGCGACGACGACATAGCTCGCGGTTGTCGGCATGCCCATGCCGAGAATGATGCAGATCACCGCAGTGAACAAAAGCATGACGATGAAGCTGCCGCCCGAGATGAATTCAACCAGTTCCGTCATCACCAGTCCTATGCCGGTGAGCAGGACCGTGCCAACGATGATGCCGGCCGTCGCGGTGGCGATGCCGACCGTCGTCATGTTGCGCGCGGCGGCGGACAGCCCACCGACCAGATCGTCGAGACCGTGAAGCCAATGCGGTGCCAGCGCCCGGTCCTTGCGGAAAAAGGCGGTAAGCGGCCGCTGCGTGACGATCAGCGCCATCAGGGCGACAACGCCCCAGAATGCCGAGAGGCCGGGCGACAGTTCCTCCACCATCAGGCACCAGATCAGCAGGATCACCGGCAGCAGAAAATGCAGGCCGGTGCGCGCCGTCTCGCCAAAATGCGGAATTCTGAGGATCTTGCCTTCCAGATCCTCGAGCGGCAGGTCGGGATAGCGCGCCCGGTGGGCGACAAGGCCGATATAGACGGCGAAAAGTGCGGCGCCGATCATCCAGGTCGCAGCGGCGCCGAACACCACTTTGGTCCAGCCGATGCCGTAGTAGACCAGGCCGGCCAGGACGATGAAGCCGCATACGCCCATCAGTCCGCGCAGCGCACCCTGAAACGCTGTATGGGTGCTGCGCGACGGCAGGCCTTTCAGCCCCATCTTCATCGCCTCGATGTCGACGATATAGAACAGCGAGCCGTAGGTCAGCAGCGCGGGGTAGAAGGCGTGCTTGACTACCTCGGCGTAGGAGATGCCGACATATTCCGCGATCAGGAACGCCGCTGCGCCCATGACCGGGGGCATCAGCTGACCATTGACGCCGGCCGCGCATTCGATGGCGCCGGCTTTCACTGCCGAATATCCGACCCGCCGCATCAGCGGGATGGTGAAGGTTCCGGTGGTCACGACATTAGCGATAGAAGAGCCTGAGATCATCCCGGTCAGGCCTGAGGCCACCACACCGGCCTTGGCCGGACCGCCGCGGTATTTGCCGAGCAGCGAGAAGGCAAGCTGGATGAAAAAGCCGCCGGCGCCGGCACGCTCCAGCAACGTCCCGAACAGAACGAACATGAAGACGACATTGGTCGACACACCGAGCGCAACGCCGAAGACCCCCTCGGACGTCAGCCACATCTGCGAGGCCGCGCGCGACAACGTCGCGCCCTTGTGGCCGAGCAGGCCAGGAAGATGAGGCCCGGCGAAGATATAGACCAGCATGATCGCCGCGATGACGGTGATGGCAGGCCCGACGGCGCGGCGCGCGGCCTCGAGCAGGATGAGGACACCGGCGATGGAGACGACCAGGTCGGCCGTCGTGGGAAGACCCGGCCGCTGCGCGATATCCCTGTAAAAGGCCAGCAGATAGAGAGCGGACGCTGCCCCCGCAATGCCTAGCACCCAGTCGGGCAGCGGCACCCGGCTGCGCGACGAGGCCTTGAAGGCCGGAAACGTCAGCATCGCCAGAAACAGGGCGAAGGCCAGATGGATGGAGCGGGCGATGCCGTCGCTGACGACACCGAAATTGAGCATGAACGGAAGGGGCGAGGCATACCAGAGCTGGAACAGCGACCATGCCAGCGACACGCCGAGGATCAGCTTCGCGGTGAGGCCGGTTGGCTTGCGCCCACCGGTGTCGGCCTCGGCGACGATCGCGTTAAGCTTGTCTATGTCGATAACGGGTTGGTCAGGCGCTTCCGCCTGCTGGCTTCGATCTGTCATCGTTCCCACAATCACTTTTTCCTCTTAAGGTTGCAATGCGAGGCGCCCGTGGGCGCCTCGCATTGCAGGGCTCAGAGCCAGCCCTTTTCCTTGTAGTAGCGCTCGGCGCCCGGATGCAGCGGCGCCGACAGGCCGGTCTTGATCATCTCCTTGGGATCGAGATTGGCGAAGGCCGGATGCAGCTTCTTGAAATCGTCGAAATTTTCGAAGACCGACTTCACCAGCTCGTAGACCACCTCATCGGGCGTGCTGGCATTCGCCACTACCGTGGCGCGGACGCCGAATGTCGTCACGTCATCCGGATTGTTGGCGTACATGCCGCCCTTGATGGTGGCGATCGAATAGTAGGGATGCGCGGCCACCAGCGCGTCCACGGCTGGGCCGGTCAGCGCAATAAGTTTGGCGCCGCAGGCGGTCGTCGGATCCTGGATGGCGGCGGAAGGGTGACCAACACCGTAGAAGAAGCCGTCAATCTTGTTGTCGCACAGCGCGCTGCCCTGCTCGTCCGCTTTCAGTTCCGCGGCAAGCGAGAAATCGCCGAGCTTCCAGCCCATCTGCTTCAGCAACTCTTCCATCGACGAGCGCGTGCCCGATCCGGGATTGCCGACATTGAAGCGTTTGCCCTTGAAATCCTCGAACTTGGTGACGCCGGCGTCGGGCCTTGCCAGCACGGTGAACGGCTCCGGGTGAACGGAGAACACCGCCCGCAGATCCTTGAACGGCTTGCCGTCGAAGTTCCCGGTTCCTTCATAGGCCTGGTACTGGACGTCCGACTGGGTGAGGCCGAAATCGAGATCGCCGGTCTGGATGGAATTCACGTTGAACACGGAACCGCCGGTCGACTCCGTCGAGCATCGGATGCCGGTCTTCTGCCGGTCCTTGTTCATCAGCCGACAGATGGCGCCACCGACCGCGTAATAGACGCCGGTGACCCCGCCAGTGCCGACGGTGACGAAGCGCTGCTCGGCCGCCACGGACGGCAGCGCTAGCAGCATACAGGCTGCCGCTCCGATCAGTGTCTTCATTGAACTGTACATGGTTTCTCCTCTCTGGTGGTTGTCCCGGCCTGTCGCCGGTAACGCATTGGAACTGGGTTGAGGCGGTCCGCGTCGAGCAGGTCAGGCCGCTGAAGCGATCGCCGCGTCGATCGCCTCACCGAGCCGTTCGACGATCCGATCGATATCCTGTTTGGAAATGATGAAAGGCGGCGCAACAAGCACGTGAACGCCGCGCACACCGTCAATAGTCCCGCCCATCGGATAAATCATCAGGCCGCGGGCCATCGCTTCGCGCTTGATGCGGGCGTGAAGCTTGAGCTTTGGATCGAAGGGCTCCTTGGTTGCACGATCGAGTACGAGTTCGATTCCCCGAAACAAGCCGCGCCCGCGAATGTCGCCGACATGATGGTGATTATCGAAGCGCTGCTGCAGGCGCTCGTCCAGCCGTGCGCCCATTGCCTTGACGTTGTCGAGCAGGCCGTCGCGCCGGATTACCTCCTGCACCGCAAGACCTGCGGCGGCGGCCATCGGATGGCCCATGTAGGTATGCCCATGCTGGAAGAAGCCCGAGCCTTTGGCGAAGGCATCGAAGATATGCCGGCCGAGCAGCACCGCGCCGATCGGCTGATAGCCGCCGCCGAGACCCTTGGCGATGGTCAGCAAATCGGGAGCGATGCCGTCCTGCTCGCACGCATGCAGCGTGCCGGTGCGGCCCATGCCGCACATCACCTCATCGAGGATAAGCAGCACGCCGTAGCGGTCGCAGATCGCGCGAATGCGTTTGAAATAATCGGCGACCGGCGGCACAGCGCCCAGCGTGGCACCCACCACCGGCTCGGCGACGAAGGCGATGACCTCGTCCGCGCCAAGTTCGAGGATCTTGTCTTCGAGCTGCTGCGCTGCACGCGCTGCGTAGGCCTCGTCGCTTTCCCCTTCCTGCTGATAGCGGTAGGCATAGCAGGGATCGATGTGATGGGTCTCGATCAGCAACGGCTTGAACTGGGCGCGCCGCCATTCGTTGCCGCCGGTGGCGAGAGCACCGAGCGTGTTGCCATGATAGCTCTGCCGGCGCGCGATGACATGGCGCCGCCGCGGCTCGCCCTTCTCGACAAAATATTGCCTGGCCATCTTGAGCGCGGCCTCGATCGCTTCCGAGCCGCCGCTGACCAGATAGACGTGGTCCAGCCCTCTCGGCGCGTCCTCGATCAGCCGATCCGCCAACTGCTCCGCCACCTCTGTGGTGAAGAAGGCGGTATGGGCGTAGGCGATGCGATCAAGCTGGGCGTGGAGCGCGGCAATCACGTCGGGATGACCATGGCCGAGACAGGACACGGCGGCGCCGCCCGACGCGTCGATATAGGATTTGCCTTCGGCATCGAACAGTTCGATGCCCTGGCCGCGAACCGCGACCGGCAGCGTCGAGTGGATGGTTCGATGGAGGATGTGTGTCATCGGCTGTCTCTCAGAGCACTTTCCTGGGCGGTCGTTGATTCAAATGGGTGTTAAGGGCGACGCCCTGCTCATCGAAACGTCGCAGCGCCTCGACGGCGCTGTCGCCTGCCTGGCCCGCGACGAGGGCACCGAGGATTTCCGAGACGATGAAGGCCGGCGTCATGGTGTGGAAGAAGGATGGGCTGCCTGTCGGCACGAGGACGAGATGGTCGGCCAGTTGCGCAAGCGGGGCCACTTCGCTGTCGGTGACAGCGACGACGGGCACGCCGCGGCTGGCGGCGAACTCGACAAGCTCGATCGTGAAGCGCGTGTAGGGCAGGACACTGGCGGCGATCAGCACGTCGTCCTTGGTCGCACTGCGGAGAGCATCGCCCTCGGTTCCGCCGATGCCATGCAGCAAGATCGACTTCTCGCCGATCAGCGACAGGATGTAATGCAGATGCCAGGCCACCGCGTGGCTCGAGCGCAGGCCGAGGCAATAGACACGACGCGCCGCCGTCAGCGCCCTGGCGGTTGCCACCAGCCGGTCGATCGATCTGCTTTCGGCCAGGTAGGCAACCTGGCCGGAAATCGAATGCAGGATGTCGATCGCCAGCGCATGATCGCCCTTGAGCTTCTGGCTGGCGACCTGGACACCGGCCTTGCCGGCGAAGCCGATCTCGCCACCCCGGATCGCGGCGGCGTAGATCTCGCGCACCGTCTCGTAGCCATCAAGGCCGAGATGCTGGGCCAGCCGTGTCATCGTCGCCGGCTGTACTCCGGCTTGCCGCGCTTGTTCGCGCATGGTGAGAAGCGCGACATCGTGGGGCTTATCCAGAACATAACGGGCGGCGGACTGGATTTGCGCTGACATGCCGTCGAACGCATTGACGATCTGTTCCGCAAGCTCTCCCTGGTCCATGGATATTGCTATCCCGCCGAGTCGAGGATTGCAACATATGTTTCAATATGATCAATGGATGATCCATATGAATCTTTCTGTACTCAAGGCACGCCGGTGGAATCAGCCCACAGCTTGAATCCCGTCGCCATCGCCGTCGCGCCGAATGGCGGGCGCCGCACCAAAGCCGACCATCCGGCTATACCGCTGACGCCGGCGGAACTGGCGCGCACTGCCGCCGAATGCGCCGAGGCCGGTGCTGCCATGATCCATGTCCATGTCCGTGACAGAAACGGCAAACATCTGCTCGACGCTGACGCCTACCGCGAAGCAATCGCCGCCATCCGCGATACTGTCGGCGAGAGGCTGGTGGTGCAGATCACATCCGAAGCGCTAGGCATCTATTCGCCAGCCGAACAGATGGCTGTCGTGCGAGATGTAAAGCCGCAAGCCGTCTCCCTGGCGCTCCGCGAAATCGTTCCGGATTCCGAATCGGAGCTTTCGTTCGCACACTTCCTGGCATGGCTGCACGCCGAGCGGGTGGCACCGCAGATCATCCTCTATTCGCCCGAGGAGGCCGTCAGGCTATCCGGCTTGCAGCAGCGCGGCCTTGTCCCCTGGGCAAGCGTGCCGGTTCTCTACGTGCTCGGCCGCTACACACAGGGACAGATGTCAGCTCCCGCCGATCTTCTTCCATTCCTCGCCACGAAGATGCCGCGCTTCAATCATTGGAGCGTCTGCGCCTTCGGCCGCAACGAAGCTGCTTGCGTGACCGCTGCCGCCTTGCTCGGTGGTCACGTCCGGGTCGGCTTCGAAAACAATCTGTTGCTGCCGGACGGGACAATGGCTGCATCCAACGCAGATCTCGTCGCCGCCGTCGCGCGGGCGCTCGGCGCCTGCGGCTTGGAGATCGCGAACGCAGCCGAACTTGCCTCACAGTGGGGGATGTAGGAGGTTTGCTTTTTGTCCGTAGCCATTGAGGCCCGTCGCCGTCCCTTTACTACCGCGTAGGAAAGGCTTGCCATGGATTGGAAACTAGAACTGGTTCCCGTACCTGTAACAGACGTCGACCGTGCAATTGCCTTTTATGTCGAGAAGGTGGGCTTTCATCTCGATCATGATCACACGGTAAACGACGAAACACGGTTCGTGCAATTGACGCCGCCCGGTTCGGCCTGTTCGATCGCCATGGGCAAGGGCATCGTTGACAGCACACCGGGTTCAATGCGGGGTCTGCAGCTGGTCGTGTCCGATATTGATGAGGCACGTACGCATCTGGTCGACCGAGGTGTCCCGGCCAGCGACGTTGAGGATTTCCCATGGGGTAGATTCGTCTTCTTTGAAGATCCCGACGGCAACACCTGGTCTGTCCAGCAAATTCCTTCTCTCAGTTAGCTCACCAGGAATTCCAGCCTCTTGCCCCAATGCCCTGACCGCATGGTCCCGGCACTGCATTGACCTTGAAGGATCGCCATTTTCTGGTATGCATCAGAACTTCTGATACGGTCGTGCTGGGCGCGACCCTGGATGCGCCATGGACCTGCCACACAAGAACAATCGCAACTTCCTGACGATCAACGCCACGGACGGGCTGGGGGTACTGAAAGGCCTCTCTTCGCCCGTGCGGATCAGCATCCTCAGGCTGCTGCACGCGCGCGGGCCACTCAACGTCAACGAAATCAGCGAGGCCCTCTCGCTGCCGCAGTCGACGGTTGCGACAAACGTTCAGGTGCTCGAGAACTGCGACCTGATCCGCACCGAAACAGTGAAGGCGACAAAGGGCCAGCAGAAGATCTGTGCGGCGCGCTTCGACGAGATCGTGCTGCGCTTCGACGACTACGACGTAAAGGCCAGATCGAATGTCGTCGAGCTTTCCATGCCGCTCGGCCTCTACACGAATTGCAGCGTGTCGCCGCCCTGCGGGCTATGTTCCAGCGAGTCCGTCATCGGTCTTCTCGACGTGCCCGATTTCTTTCTCGACCCGGACAGGATGAAGGCGGGACTGATCTGGTTCGAGCGCGGCCATGTCGAGTACAAATTCCCGAACAACGCCAAGATCCTGCAGGCAGAGATCGAGGCGCTGGAGTTCAGCATGGAGCTTTCCTCGGAAGTTCCGGGCACAAACGCCAACTGGCCTTCAGACGTAAGCGTCTGGGTCAACGACGTGCTGGTCGGCACATGGACATCGCCCGGCGATTTCGGCGACAAGCGCGGCATCTACACGCCGCGTTGGTGGAAGCTCGAAGGCTCGCAATACGGCCACCTGAAGACCTGGAAAATCACCGACAGCGGCACTTTCCTCGACGGCGAGAAGACGTCGGAGGTGACGCTCGAACAGCTTCACCTCGCCGAGCACCATTCGATCCGGCTGCGGGTTGGCATCGACGAGCACGCCGAACATCCGGGCGGCGTTAATATCTTCGGCAAGGGTTTCGGCAATCACGATCAAGACATCATCCTGCGACTGTATGTTCGGCGGGATGGCGAGCGCGGCAAAATCCCTGCCTGAAGCCGGCATCGGCATTTCGAAAAGCCCTCATTGAAACGGGTTGACTCACCCGCCCTGATCAGGATCAGATAATACGGATACATATCCGCAGATTTGATATGATTGAGGAAACGCAATGAGAGCAAAAGCTTCCATCCACAAGGATTTCAGCATCGGCCGGATAGACGACCGCGTCTATGGCGCATTTCTGGAGCATCTCGGACGCGCGATCTATACCGGCATCTACGAGCCCGGCCATCCGACCGCCGACGAGCGCGGGTTCCGCCGCGACGTGATCGAGCTGGTTCGGGAGCTGAACGTCCCGGTCACCCGCTATCCCGGCGGCAACTTCGTCTCGGCCTACAATTGGGAGGACGGGATCGGGCCGAAGGAGAGCCGGCCGGCCGCGCTCGACTATGCCTGGCGCACCAAGGAAACCAACGAGGTCGGCATCGACGAGTTCGCCGCATGGTGCGAGGCCGCTGGAACCGAGCTGATGCTCGCCGTCAATCTCGGCTCACGCGGCCTCGATGCTGCGCGCGGGCTTCTCGAATATTGCAACCATTCGAGCGGCAGCCGCTGGAGCGACCTGCGCATCAAGAACGGCCGGCGCGAACCCTATAACGTGCGTCTGTGGTGCCTCGGCAACGAGATGGACGGACCATGGCAGGTCGGCCACAAGACTGCCTACGAATATGGCCGGATCGCCAACGAGACGGCAAAGGCGATGAAGGCGTTCGATCCTACGCTGCAGCTCGTGGCCTGCGGCAGTTCGCACAGTTCCATGCCATCTTATCCGCAATGGGAGGCCGACGTTCTCGACGAGTGCTACGACAACGTCGACTACCTGTCGCTCCACATGTATTTCGAGAATTACGAGGACGACTATCTCAATTTTCTTGCCAAGCCAGTGATTCTCGACCGCTATATCCAGACCGTCAGCGGTGTGATCGATTATGTGAAGGCCAAGAAGCGATCGAAGAAGGACATCCATATCTCCTTCGACGAATGGAATGTCTGGTATCATGCGCGCCGCCAGGATCACGACAATTTCAAGAATTGGGATTGGCCGGTGGCGCCGGCGCTGCTCGAGGAGGTCTATAATTTCGAGGATGTGCTGGTCGTCGGCTGCATCCTCAACACCTTCATCCGCCGCGCCGACCGCGTGCGGATCGCCTGTATCGCGCAGCTGGTCAACGCCATCGCGCCGATAACCACCGAGCGTGGCGGCCGCGCCTTCCGGCACACCATCTACTATCCGTATCTGTTCGCCTCTCGCTATGGTCGTGGCGAAAGCCTGTCCATTGCAGTCGACACGCCGCGTTACGACGCCAAGGCGGCCGACGACGTGCCCTATGTCGACGTCGCCGCGGTGCATGACCTGGCAGGTGGCACGATCGCGCTATTCGTCGTCAACAAGCATCCAGACGAGGAGACCGAACTTACTGTCGATCTTGCCGGCTTTGCATCGGCCCGGCTGATTGAGCATACCATCATCCACCATCCGGACCTGAGGGCCGTGAACAGCGCCGACGCGCCGGATGTGGTGAAACCGCGGCAGCAGAACGGTTCGGTCGTCGAGGAGAGCCGATTGTCATGCCGTCTCAAGCCGCGCTCCTACAATCTCATCCGGCTGTCGGTCTGATGCCCTTCCTTTGGGGTTGGGCACCCTCTGTGGGGCACTTGCCGTTCGGTTTCGGGCGGCGCCGGAAACGATGGGAAATCCTCACCGGCAGCGCGTGTTTATATCGCCGATTACGATACATATCAGGTTCTATTGACCAGTTCGGACGACCGGGTTAGCTTCCCAGCGACAATAAGCCATTCGAACACGGATCGGGTTGGCACAGGGAGGAAGAGCAATGCGCATCATGCGAGCCTTGATGTTCATCGCAAGCGCGTGGTTGATGGGACAATCCGCGCTTGCTCAAGGTATTTCGAACCTGCCGCGTGAACAGACCATCATCATCGAGAACCCGCAGGGCACGATAACCAATCCCTCTTGGTTCAACATCTGGATGGTGGCGCGCGGCGGCAACTCGACCGGGCTGCAGCAGCTCGGAATGGATACGCTCTGGTACATCGATGCAGACGCCGGCATCGACGGCGTATGGGACAATTCGCTGGCTGCTGACAAACCGCAATACAACGCCGATTTCACCGAGATGACGGTCAAGCTGCGGGATGGCATCACCTGGAGCGACGGCGTGGAATTCACCGCCGACGACGTCGTCTACACGGTCGAGACGCAGATCAAGAACCCGAGCATGATCTGGGGCGCCGCCTTTGGCGCCAGCGTCGACAAGGTGACTGCGCCCGACAAGCACACCGTGGTGTTCAAGCTGAAGCGGCCCAACTCGCGCTTCCACGCCACGTTCACTGTCCGTTGGAACGCGGCCTGGATCATGCCGAAGCACATATTCGAAAAGGTGAAGGATCCGACCAAGTTCGACTTCAACCCGCCGGTCACGATCGGTCCATACAAGCTTCACAGCTTCGATCCGAACGGCAAATGGTACATCTGGGAGAAGCGCGAGGACTGGCAGCACACCTCGATTGCCCGCTATGGCGAGCCTGGGCCGAAATATGCGGCCTATATCGATCCGGGACCGCCTGACAAGCGCGTCATACTGCAGCTCAACCACCAGCTCGACATCATCCACGACACGTCGCCGGAGGGCGTGTTCACGTTGGTCAAGCAGTCGCCGTCGTCGCACGGCTGGTTCAAGGGCTTTCCCTACGCCCATCCTGACCCGACCTTGCCGGCCGTGCTCTTCAACCACCAGGTGAAGCCGTTCGACAGTCCCGACGTGCGCTGGGCGCTCGCGCTGCTGATCGACATCAAGGCAGTCTCGATGGCTTCCTACCGCGGCGCCGCGACGATCTCGGCCATCGGCGTCCCGCCGACCGGGCTCTACGGCAAATATTATTTCGACCCGATGGAGGACTGGCTCAAGAACTTCGAGATCGACACCGGCAAGAGCAAATACAAGCCTTACGATCCGACCGTCGGCCAGCAGATCGCCGACATGCTGAGGCCATCGATGGGGGACCAGATCCCGACCGATGCCAAGGCGATCGCGAATGCGTTCGGGCGCGGCTGGTGGAAGCCAAATCCGGAGGCTGCCGCCGAGCTTCTCGAGCGCGCCGGCTTCACCAAGCAAGGCGACCAGTGGATGAAGCCCGACGGCACCCGCTTCAAGATCACGCTTCTGGTCGAAGGCGACCAGCGGCCGGTGATGACCCGCGCCGGCACGATGATAGCACAGGAGTGGCGTCAGTTCGGCATCGACGCCCAGACGCAGGCTTATCCCTCGGACTTCTTCCCACGCATCGAATCGGGAGACTACGAGGCGGCGATCGGCTGGAGTGTGGAAACCTGGGGTGGCCATCCCGACCTGTCGTTTTTCCTCGACAGCTGGCACTCGGAATTCCTGAAGCCGCGAGGCGAGCGGCAGCCGCCGCGCAACCGCCAGCGGTGGAAGAGTCCCGAACTCGACAAGATCATCGAACAGATCCGTACGATCGGCTTCGACGATCCGAAGGGGCAGGAACTCGGCAAGGAATACATCAAGCTCGCCGTCAGGGAGATGCCGATCATCCCGCTGATGTCCTACAACGTATTCACGATGATGGATACGACCTACTGGACCGGATACCCGAACGCGGAGACGGATCCCTACACCGACCCGGTCCCGAACTGGGCGAACACCAAATACATGTTCGTCAAGCTCAAGCCCGCCAAGAGGCAATAGCGGCACATGCCGGGCGAGGTGGCGCGGACCCCGCCTCGCCCGGTGCGCAGCAGATGCAAGACGAGATGACGCAGGACGAGATGATGCATTCAACGGCACGGCCGAAGCGATGAGAACTTACGCTCTCTATTTCGTCAGTCGCCTCGCGCAGTTCGTTCTTGTCGTCTTCATCGGCATCAATGTCGCCTATCTCATCACCCATCTCACACCGATCGATCCGGTCGAGCAGGCGATCAGCTCCGTCACCATGTTCGGCCAATCCAGCCCCGAGATGGTCGAGGTGATGCGCAAGGCGCTGCGCGAACTCTACGGCCTAGAAGGGTCAGCCCCGCAGCAATACGTCACGTTCTGGAAGCGCCTGGCGACGGGCGACTTCGGGCCGTCGCTCTCCGCATTCCCGACGCCTGTCTCGACCCTCATCTGGCAGGCGCTGCCATGGACGGTCGGCCTGCTCGTCTGCTCGACGCTCATCGCCTGGATGGTCGGCAATTTCCTCGGCGGCCTTGCCGGCTACTATCGCAGGAACATCCTGCTCAAGGCCTTGGGGATTGTCGCGATGAGCCTGCAGCCGATCCCCTATTACATCGTCGCCTTCATCCTTCTCATCGTCTTCGGCTTCCTTTGGCCGGTTCTTCCGATCAGCGGCGGAGCCGAGATGAATATCGACCGGCAAGGCTTCGCCTTCGCCGCCAGCATCATCCAGCATTCCATCCTACCCGCGCTTTCGCTGGTGCTCGTCGGGATGGGCGCATGGTTCATCGGCATGCGCTCGCTCGTCTCAAACATCGTGACCGAGGATTACGTCACCTATGCCGAGCTTGGCGGCGTCGATCGCCGCCGCATCCTGTTTTCCTACGTCATGCGCAATGCGCTCTCGCCACAGGTGACAGGGCTCGCCCTGTCGCTCGGCGCCATCTTCAACGGTGCGATCATCACCGAAGTCGTGTTCGGCTATCCTGGCCTTGGCACGCTGCTGGTCCGGGCCGTGAACGCCGGTGACTACAGCCTGGTGCTCGGCATCACATCCGTGTCGATCATTGCAGTGGCGGCGGCGATCCTGGTCATTGATATCATCTATCCGCTGCTTGACCCGCGCGTGGTGCAGGGGTGAGGTCGTGCTGAAGATCGTCCGCGACCTGTTCCGCTACAATCGCGAGTTCGCACTCGGAACGATTCTGATCCTGGTCGTGTTCGGCTTCGCGGTCGCCTCGTTCTTCTCGCCCTATCCGCCGCTGGACAGCTATGTCGTGCCTCCGGACGTACCGCCCTCCTGGGCCTATCCGTTCGGCACCAATTCGCGCGGGCAGGATGTGTTCTGGCAACTTACGCTTGCCATCCGCAATTCGCTCCTGTTCGGCCTTTCCGTCGCCCTGATGAGCCGCATCCTGTCGCTTCTGATCGGGCTGGTCGCCGGCTATGCTGGCGGCGTGGTCGATCGCGTCCTGATGACGATCAACGATACCTTCGTCGTGATCCCGCTGTTTCCGATCCTGGTGCTGTTCTTTTTCATGATGCACGACCAGATGTCGTGGCCCCTGCTCGCGATCGCGATGGCGTCGCTCGGCTGGCCCTACGACGCGCGGCTGATCCGCTCGGTAGCACTCAGCCTGAGGACGCGCGAATTCACGGCAATGAGCGTCTTTTCCGGAATGAGCGCCCGCCAGATACTCGTCGAAGAACATCTGCCCTATGTTCTTCCCATCGTCTTCTCCACCACGCTCAACAACATGAACTGGTCGATCGGATTGGAGGTGACCCTTTCGGTGATCGGTTTCACCAACATCGAGACGCCGACCATCGGCACGATGATCTACTGGGCGAACCAGCATACGGCGATGGTCGCCGGTGTCTGGTGGTGGATCGTTTTCCCGGTAGCGCTGGTCATCATGGCCTTTCTTGGACTTTACCTGCTGTCGGTCTCGATGAACGAGTATATCGATCCGAGGAGCCGGCTGATGCGGATGGACAGCAAGGTATGACTGGAGCCAACGGATCGAAGAAGGTCATGCTCGCCGTCGAGCACCTGCGCGCCTACTACGTGATGCGCTACTTCGGCACACAGCGCGAGGTGCGTGCCGTCGACGACATCTCGCTTGAGGTCGGCCGCAACGAAATCTATGGGCTTGCCGGCGAATCGAGCTCGGGCAAGACCACTTTCGTCAAGACCATCGCCGCGGCCATCCGGCCGCCGCTGACCGTCGTCGGCGGCTCTATCCGCTACAGCTTTCTGGACCGTGACATCTATCGGCTGGACCGTGCCGCCCTGTCGTCGATCCGCTGGCGCCATCTTTCCTATATCCCGCAAGGCTCGATGAACGTGCTCAATCCGGTCAGGCGCGTGCGCGAATCCTTCAACGATTTCGCCCTTCCCCATATGGGCCTGCCGAAGCAGCAGTTCTCCAACGCCGTCATCGCGCATCTGGAGCGTCTCCAGCTTAAGCCAAGCGTGCTCGACGCCTATCCCCACGAGCTCTCTGGCGGCATGCGCCAGCGCGTCGCGATCGCGCTCGCCACGGTCTGCCGGCCTGATTTCATCATCGCCGACGAACCGACGACGGCGCTCGACGTGGTTGTCCAGAAAAGTGTGCTGGAACTGATCCGTGAGGCACAACGGGAAATTGGCTCGTCGATGATCTTCGTCACCCACGACATGGCCGTTCACGCCAATATCTCCGATCGGCTAGGCATCATGTATGCCGGACGCCTGGTGGAGGAGGCGCCAACGGCCGAGGTTTTCAGAAACCCGAAGCACCCCTACACGCAGCACCTGATAGCCAGCCTGCCGCGGATCGGCGACAATTCGCCCAGGACCGCGCTCACCGGCGCGCCGCCCAGCATGGCGGACCCACCGAGCGGTTGCCGGTTTCATCCGCGCTGTCCGCTGGCCATGGACATTTGCCGCGAACTGGCCCCCGAGATGATCGCCGCCGATCCGCACCATCGCGTCGCCTGCCACGCGGTCAATCCGGTCGTGCGGCCGGGCGGAGAACAAATGTTCGCGAAAAACCTGGGACAGCGGAGCGGTCTTGTTCAATGACGGAGGATCTGCTCAACCTCGATCACGTCACGAGGAGCTACTCGTCGGGCGGGCTGTTTGCGCGGACAAGCTTCAGGGCCGTAGACGATGTGAGCTTCGGGCTCGACGCGTCGCGGCCCGAGATCTTCGCCATCATCGGTGAGTCGGGCAGCGGCAAGACGACGCTTGCCCGCATGATCCTCAACATGGTTTCGGCGAGCGCGGGTACAATCCGCTTCCGCGGCAAGGCGCTCGCGACAATCCGCGGCCGGCGGGCGCGGCTCGATTTCATGCGGCAGGTGCAGCCGATCTTCCAGAACCCGTATGAAGCCTTCAACCCGCTGAAGCGTGTCGACCGTTATCTATACGCGACGGCTCACCATCTGGCGCGTGTAAGCTCGGACAGGATGGACAGCGCGTGCGACCAAGCACTGCGGCAGGTCGGCCTGTCGCTCGCCGAAATCCGCGGACGCTTCCCGCACGAGCTTTCCGGCGGCCAGTTGCAGCGCACCGCGATCGCCCGCGCACTCATCTCCCGGCCCGCTCTGCTCGTCGCCGACGAGCCGGTTTCGATGGTCGACGCCTCACTTCGCATGTCCATCGTCTACCTCTTCAAGACGCTCCGCGATGAGTTCGGCATGTCGATCGTCTACATCACCCACGATCTCGCCACCGCCTACTACATCAGCGATCGCATCATCATCATGCAGAAAGGACGTGTGGTGGAGGCCGGCAATGCCCGCACAGTGCTCGACGCTCCGCAGCATCCATATTCGAAGCTCCTCAAGAGCGCGGTACTTTCAGCTGACAGTGCCGGCGCCGAGGAGACGACGGGGCCCGGACAAGGTCGTGAGGTGATGTCACGCTAACGGGCACCGCGTTGTCGGCTGGAAACCAGCTTCAGCCAAGGCGCCGAATGGAAGGCAGTCATGAGCAAGTACATCGGCACCATTCCGTTCAGCGGTGACGCATCTTGCGCGGCCGAGCACATCATATCCGGCGCCCCGCCAAGAAGCGTCAGCAGCGCCATGATTGCGAATGTCGGCGCAGCCGCGAGGGACAGCCAGTCGGCGGCGCCAAGGGCTGCCGCACCGCCGCATCCATCAGAGGCCCCTGCAGATTCAGGCTGGCCAATCATTGTGGCGACCCTCCCCGCGATATCGCTCGACGCTTGTCGTATTCGTCGTGGCGGCGCCACCAGATGCCGTTCTCGTTGCGCCCCAGAGGGGCACGGTCGAGCCATTGGTACATGCCCCAGAGGCCGTCCAGTCCGCGTGCATAGGTCGAATAGGCGTGGTAGACGACGCCGTCCTCGAGCACAAACGCGCTCATGCCCGGCCGCTCGCGCGTGTAGGTGGCCACATCGGTTCCTGTCGTGGCCGCGATCTCGGCGACAGGCCCCTCGCCGCCTTTCGTCAGTGAGTCGCCGATCCCGCTTTCCGCCCATGCCGACTCGCGCCGGTAGTTGTATTCGGCGGCTCCCTCGCGCTGTTGCTCCTCGGTGAGCGAAACGTTGAAGTCGAAGTTGAAGTCGCTGCCGAGCGAGGACGCCCAGGGAAACGTCCATCCCATCCGCCGCTTGTAAGCCTGCAGCGTGGCGAGCGGGGCGCGCGACACCGCCGAGAATGCGACGTCGTGATTTTCCAGATGGACGACGATGCCGTTGAAGCCGTCCGCGATCGCCGAGCAGGACGGACAGCCTGCCTTGTAGTCGGGCCCGAACATGAAATGGTAGACGAGGAGCTGCGAGCGCCCTTGGAAGAGGCTTGCCAGCGAGGCGCTCCCCCCGTCAGTGTCGAACCGATACTGCTTGTCGATCCGAACCCACGGCAGCTCCTGCCGCCGCCGCGCCAGCTCATCGCTTTTGCGCGTGAGCTCCTTCTCCGCCTCGAGCAGATCAAGGCGTGCCGCCAACCACTCCTCACGTGTTCCGGTCCTGTGTGTCATCGTTCTTCTCCTTCTTTCGTACTCATGACTTGACGGGCGTTGCCTCTGCGTACGCAGCAAACTGGCGCTCAAGCGCCTTGACCGCACTGCTGCGCCAGCCGTCCGCCACGGACTCTGATATGGAATCTGGGAAGATTTCCTCCTCCCCTTTCTCCACTCCGTCCAAGATTGCGCGCGCAACAGACTCCGGAGAGGCCTTCGGTATGTCCAGATCTCGTGTCATGTCCGTGTCCACGGGGCCGGGAAGGACCCTATGGACGCTGACACCTCGTCCAGCCAAAAGAGTGCGCAGCGACTGTGACAGAGAGAACGCGGCCGCTTTCGAGACTGAGTAGGCTGGACTGAACGGCACGGCGGCAAGCGACGACAACGACAGAACGTTGACGATGGCTCCCCGCGACCTAACCAGCAACGGCAGGAGAGCCTGGGTCACGTCATACGGGCCGAAGAGGTTGACGGCGAGCAGTTGTTCGAGCACACGACGATCGCTGAGGTCATCGAAAGGCGATACGCCGGCATTGTTAATGAGGATATCGAGAGATTCGACCTCCTCGACAGCTCGCCGAATCTGCGCTGCGCTCGTCACGTCCACGGTCAGAGATGTAACGCGCCGGTCCGAGTGAGCCATGGGCTTGCGCGTTCCGGCAAAGACGCGCTTCGCCCCTCTCCCCAAGGCTTCCTCGACCAGTGCCCGACCGATGCCCCGATTGGCCCCAGTCACCAGAATTGTTGAATCTGCGATCTTCATTGCCGTCTCCTAGTGCCTGTCGTTGCGTTCGAACTCAGTCCGCAATCGCGCCGCAATTCAGGTTGGCTACAGTTGCCGTTCCCGATAGGACTGGGTTGGTCACGGGACAAACTTAGGGCTGGTCATCGGAACCATGGGAGTGACAAGTGTGACGGGATTCCGATGGACTCGCTGATCACCGCTGCGGCGCATGCGCTTGCGGCGGGTGATCCGCTCGGCGCCTTGAAGCGGGTTGCCCTGCGCAACGACGCGCCGGCACTGGCGCTGCGCGGCATCGCCATGGCGCAACTCGGCGATCTCGTCCGAGCGAAGGCGCTGCTGAAAAGTGCGGCGCGCGCGTTCAGCCCGAGGGAGGCGGTGGCCCGCGCGCGCTGTGTCGTGGCCGAGGCTGAGATCGCGCTCGTTTCGCGCGACCTCTCCTGGCCGGTCAAGGCGCTCGATCAGGCGCGCGCTACGCTCGAAGCGCATGGCGACCGCGTCAACGCCGCTCATGCGCGCAATCTCGCTGTGCGGCGCCTGCTTTTGATCGGCCATCTCGATGAGGCCGAGCGCAGGCTGGACGGCTTCGACCCTTCGCCGCTGCCACCGGCATCGCGGGCCGCCCACGAACTGGCGGTCGCGGGCATTGCCATCCGGCGGTTGCGGACCAGGCCGGCACGCGAAGCACTCGCCCGCGCGGCGCAGGCCGCGGGCGCGTCTGGCATCCCGGCACTGATGGCCGAGGTGGAGAGCGCATCGCTGGTGCTGGACGCGCCGGTGGCGCGCCTCATCGCGCGCGGCGGCGAACGCCCGCTGCTGCTTGAAGAGGTTGAGGCGCTGCTGACATCGGGGGCATTGGTGGTTGATGCCTGCCGCAACGTCGTTCGCAATGCAGGCACGGTGATCTCGCTGGCGACCCGCCCGGTGCTGTTCGCGCTGGCCCGCGCGCTGGCTGAAGCCTGGCCCTCGGACGTGGCAAGAAGTACGCTCATCGCACGCGCCTTCCGGGGAAAGGACGCCGATGAATCGCATCGCGCTCGGCTGCGGGTCGAGGCCGGGCGGCTGCGTGCGGAGCTTGGCATGCTCGCACAGGTGAAGGCGACGAAGCGCGGCTTCGCGCTCTCATCGCGCCACGCCGGCGCGGTCGTGGTACTGGCGCCGCCCGCCGACGAAGAGAATGCGCAGGTGCTGGCCTTGCTTGCCGATGGCGAGCCATGGTCGAGCTCAGCCCTGGCGATCGCGCTTGGCGCCAGCCCGCGCACTGTGCAACGGGCGCTGGAG
Organism: Mesorhizobium sp. M00.F.Ca.ET.216.01.1.1; assembly: GCF_004010325.2. GTDB lineage: Bacteria > Pseudomonadota > Alphaproteobacteria > Rhizobiales > Rhizobiaceae > Mesorhizobium. The sequence continues at coordinate 53,814 of NZ_SADR02000013.1, read as the reverse complement.
CAGCTGGCGCAGGCGGGCAAGGTGCAGTCGTTCGGGCGTGGGCGGGCGCTTCGCTGGATGACCCCGCAGGTGCCGGGTTTCCCGACAATCTTGTTACTCCCCGGCCCGCTGCCGAACGACTAGAGCAGTTCTCGGTTCGTCCGGAACCGGATAATCGCTCTAATTATCTGTTTTGCCGGATTTATGCGGACACCGATGATTCCATCTGGCTACAAAATGCTTTAGGACGCACGGATGAAACCGACCGCTGCCGAAATCCTCCGCGAATATGGACCCTTTCCGGGCGCCGAGCGTGTGGCTGGCCTGACCTTCGATGGCCAGAACGTCTGGTTCGCCTCGGGAGACAGGCTGAACGCCTTCGATCCGGCAAGCGGCAAGGCGGTGCGCACGATCGAGGTCGCAGCACACGCGGGAACGGCATTCGACGGCCAGCATCTGTTCCAGATCGCAGAGGATCGCATCCAGAAGATCGATCCTGAGACCGGCCGTGTGCTTTCCACCATTCCGGCGCCCGGCGGTGGCGGCGACTCCGGGCTCGCGTGGGCCGAAGGGACGCTCTGGGTGGGGCAGGCTCAGGACCGGAGGATCCATCAGATCGATCCCCAGACAGGGATGATTCTTCGCACCATCGAATCGAATCGATTCGTTACCGGGGTCACCTGGGTCGACGGTGAGCTCTGGCATGGCACCTGGGAAGGTGACGAGAGCGATGTGAGGCGTATCGATCCTCGAACGGGAGAGGTTTTGGAAAAGCTCGAGATGCCGCCCGGAGTGGGCGTGTCGGGGCTCGAGTCCGATGGCAACGATCAGTTCTTCTGCGGCGGCGGAAGCAGCGGCAAGGTGCGAGCCGTCCGCCGGCCCAGGCGAGCCTCTGCGGCGGGCGGTGGCTCCGAGGACTAAAGCTCCGGCGAGAATCGTCTCGTTGGGCCAACGAAGAGAAGATCGTCGACAACCTCTCAATCATACGCGGTCTATGGCGACATCCGACGATCCTTGACCTCGACAACTCCTGGATATACATATCTTCCATCGTATATCCAAAGGAGGGAATGACATGCAGGTCGCCAAATGGGGAAATAGTCTCGCCGTCCGCCTTCCTGCCGCTGTGGTCGAAGCGCTTGAGCTCAGGGAGGGCGACGAGATCGAAATCCATGTCGCTGACGCCCGCCAGCTTGGCGTCGCGCGCAAGCCCGGGCGCGATGAGTTGCTGAAGCGTCTCCGCGCCTTCCGCGGTCGGCTTCCCGCTGACTTCAAGTTCGATCGAGACGAGGCTAATGCCCGTTAGTTTTTTCGACACCAATGTCCTTGTCTATGTCGTGTCAGGCGATACGGCGAAGGCGGATCGGGCCGAGGCGGCCATCGCCGCTGGGGGAGCAATCAGCGTGCAGGTTCTCAATGAACTCGCCAACGTCGCGCGTCGGAAGATGCAAATGTCCTGGGCCGACACACATGCGCTGCTTACCACACTGCGCGGCCTGTTGACGGTTCACCCGCTCACGCTCGAGACCCACGAAACAGGATTGAGGCTCGCCGAGCGGTATGGCCTTTCCACCTATGACGCCATGATCGCCTCCGCAGCGATTCACGCCGGTTGCGACACACTTTGGTCGGAGGATATGCAGCACGGAATGGCGCTCGACGAAGGCTTGCGCATCGTCAATCCCTTTCGCGTTGCGAGCTGACCATGGACAAGAAAACAAAGGGGCATGGCTGCTCGCGCAGCTGAAAATCTTGATGCCGCTACCGGTGGGGCTTGCCGAGCCAGCGGCATAGAGTTCGACCGGACGCCGCCGACTGTCTGGAACGATATCTCAGGCAGCCGGCGGCTCGATGGTAACGCCGTATTTGGCGGCGATGGCCACGAGCTTTCCCATTTCCGGCATGCCGGCGGCGGTCGCGGCGTCCAGTTCGGCAAACATCTGGTCAAGGCCGCAACTCGCCGCGCAAAGGACGAGCACCCGGGCTGGCTTGTCGCCGACATTGCGGATGGCATGGCGCCGGCCGCGTGCGCCGAAGAAGAAGCCGCCGGGCGCAACGCGGTGCGGCGCGGACTCGCCTTCGAATTCGATGACGAGTTCGCCGCTCAGCACATAGAAGGCTTCATCCTCACTAGCATGGGTGTGCGGTGGCGCACCCGTGCCCGGCGGAAAGACCGCCTCCCAGAGCGAGAAGGATCCGGCCGTTTCAGCGCCGGTGGCTTTGTAGATATGGGTGACGCCCAGAACGTTGAGCGTCGAACCGGCCGCCGGCTCGCGAACGAACGGTTCAGTTGCTGCGACTTTGACATCCATCGTCCATCTCCTGTGGTTCGGGTGGCTGACCAAGCGATAGTCCCGTTCTCGCCCGTCGATTAGCCGGAATTGTGTGGACTTCCTGTCCGGATTTCAGGACAATTAACTTATGGACCCGCTCGATGGCATCGCCGCGTTCGCTCGCGTGGTGGACAGCGGCAGCTTCTCGGCTGCGGCACATCGGCTCGGAATCTCCAAATCCGCTGTCAGCGCCCATGTGCAGCGGCTCGAAGAGCGGTTGGGCATTCGCCTCCTCAACCGCACCACGCGTCGACTCTCGATGACCGAAGCGGGCGCAGCCTACTACCGCCACTGTGCGCGGATCCTTGCCGAAGCCGAGGCTGCTGAGCAGGCAGCGAGCGCGCTGCAGCGCGAGCCGCGCGGCACGCTTCGCATTTCGGCGCCCGACAGCTTCGGCTGGATGCATGTGGCGCCGGCCGTCCCGGACTTCCTGAGGCGCTATCCGGAACTTTCCGTCGATATCACCTTGAGCCCGGCGCATGTGAATCTCGTCGACGAAGGGCTCGATCTGGCGATCCGTATCGGCGTGCTCGAGGATTCGCCGCTTGTCGTGCGCAAGCTCGCACCATCCCGGCTCGTCGCCTGTGCTACGCCCGCCTATCTCAATGAGCATGGGGTGCCGCGCGAGCCGGGCGACCTTGCGAAGCACAACTGCCTCTGCACAAACCTGCTGCCCTGGGGCGACGAATGGCGCCTTGCCGGCAAACGTGGCGAGGTGCGGGTGGCCGTTGGCGGCAGCTTTCGCAGCAACAATGCCGAGATGCTGCGCGCAGCAGTGCTCGACGGCATCGGCATCGCCCTACTGCCCACTTGGGCGGTCGCGGAGCCGCTGCGTACGGGTGCGCTGCGACGCGTGCTTGATGCCTGGGAGCCTCCAGCCAGCACGATTTATGCCGTCTATCCCGGCAACAGGCTGATGTCGATGAAGGTCCGTGCCTTCGTCGACCACCTTGCGCTGTGCATCGGGCGCACGCCGTATTGGGATGAAGGCCTTTGAGAAGAGCGCCCTTTTTGGATCACCCTACTTTGGCAAACGGCAGCCTGAAGCAAATGCCGCCCCCGAGGTTGCAAGCGCGACATGGTCAAAGGAAATCCGGCACGCGGAAGTACGCAAGCTTGTGCGCCATCTTCAAGGGCATCGATCAGCCGATGGCTTCGATCTCGGCCAGCAGGGACTGATCGAGGCGAGTGTTTGTACTTCAACGCGTGCCGGCGTTGGCCCCGCAGGCGGGCGCCCGGCGCATTCGCAACCATATCTGCCATGGCCGCGAAGGATTGCGATTGGGATAGCGAATCGTTGGAACATGCGTTCGCCACCGACCTTTCGCCAAGAAGTAAAAGCCCGCTGTTCGCCCGCCTTTGCCTCATGCCTTCCATTGCGTTAGTCTGCAAAAAAGCCGTAATTCCGGATCGACTATTTCGCTGAGGGGGGCGAAAGTTCATGGAGATGCAGCAGGTCCGCTATTTCCTGGCCCTGTCGAACACGCTGAATTTCACCAGGGCGGCCGAAGAATGCAATGTCACGCAGCCTGCGCTGACACGCGCCATCAAGACGCTTGAAGACGAACTGGGCGGCGAGCTTCTTCGACGCGAGCGCCAGCACTCCCACCTGACCGAACTTGGACGGCGCATGCTGCCGTTGCTGCAGCAATGCTATGACGCCGCCAGTTCTGCGAAATCACTCGCCAAGGCCGTGCAAAGCAGCGACGTCGCGCCTCTTAACGTCACCATCTCCAACAGCGTCAACATAGCGCTGCTTGTTTCGCCATTTACGGAACTTTTCCGAGCCTATCCGGGTGTGCATCTCAAGATCAGCCGCGGCTCGCCTACGACGGTAGTCGATGCGCTGAAAAATGGTGATGTCGAACTGGCGGTAGCTGGTCCCCTCGGTCCGGCCTGGGACCGGCTCGATATCTGGCCGCTTTTCAAAGAGGAGATCGAGCTGGTGGTGAACTCCGAGCACCCGCTCGGCCGCCGCAATGAATCGGATGTGATGGTAAGCCAACTCGCCAGTGAGCCGGTGCTCAGCCGGGTCGATTGGGAGACAAGCGAGGAGCTATCTCGGTGCCTCGCTGCGAAAGGGCTGACGCCCCGAACCGCCCATGAAGTCGAGACTGACCACGACCTGTTGGCGCTGCTGGAGGCCAACGCCGGTGTGGGATTCGTCTCCATGACAGCGCCGCGGTCGCCGAACATCCGCAGGCTCAGGCTGCGAGACGTCGAGATCTCACGGACCGTCGCCGTGTATGCGGTCGCAGGCAGGCATCGTTCGCCGGTTGCAACGACGCTGCTCAACCTCTTGCGATCGACCGACTGGTCGTCATTTGGCGTTAGCGAGCCCGCTTAAGCGCCGCAATCAGGTAATCGATATCCATTCGCCGGCGGTAGTCCGGATCGACGAAGCGATCTGTGATCCGCCCATCCGTACCGACGATGAAAGTCGCTGGGATCGGAAGAAACCAGCTGGCGTTACCCTGATAGCTGGGGAGATCATAACCAACGCCCATCAACCTCTCCATCTCAGCCCCGACCCAGATCGCAAGGTTGAGTGAGAGCGCATAGCCATTGTCTATGTCGATCAGGAATGGAAACTGGGCGCCTACCGCAGCCTTCATCGCCTTCGCGAACCTGCGCCGTTCCGGCATGATCACCACCACTTGGCCGTCCAGTGCGGCAATCTCCTCCTGGACCTCCACGATCCCGATCGCATTCAAGCGGCAATAAGGGCACCAGTGACCGCGCTGGAAGGTTATTACCGCCGGCCCCTGCTCAAGGAGATCCGCCAATCCGATCAGTTTGCCGCTGTCGTCAGGCAGGAGGAACGCGGGCATCACATCGCCGGGGGCCGGCGACATCATCCCTTGTTCCTGCAAGCGCGCCACCAGGCGGTCTACCGCATCGGCAAAATCAGCGTTGAGCCGGCGGACAGCCCTTGCGACCACCTCCAGCCGCTCATTCAGCGGCGCATCAAGTTCAATGGCAGCCTGCACGGACTGTTCGAACGTCATAGCCTCGTCATCGGCAACCATTTCGGCACTTTCATAGGTCGCATCCAGCCTATCATCGAAGACGCATGACCAAGGCCATGCTCTTTTCACATGATTTCCATGAGTGGCGTGCATTCCTGCACCCAACGGTCGCATCCTGTTCGCACGTACCGCCCAATTCGTTACATCATGTTCCTGATATCCGATGAGAATGTCGGGAAACCATAAACCATTTCGGACAGTTGCGACGCCGTGATGCCGTGTTTCATCGCAAGCGCAAAGAGGTGGATAAGCTCCTCGCCCGCATGTCCCACCATATGGGCGCCCAGGATTCTATCTGTCTTTGCCTCCACGATGATCTTCGACCATGCCACCGTCTCGGCATAGGTTTTGGCTGACAGCCAGCCCCGCATGTCGTTTACGTGAACTGTGACGGCAAGCCCCTGCTCCTTCGCTTTGGCCTCAGTCAGTCCGACACTGGCAACCGCCGGAATGGTGTAGACAGACGTCGGTATCTGCGCATAGTCCGGCCGGTGTTTTGGCCCATCGACAATGTTGCGGCCGACGATTGCTCCCTCGTAGGTCGCCACGGGTGACAACTGTGGGGAATTCCACAAGGCATCGCCGCATACATAGACATCCGGATTCGAGCGTGAGCGCAGGTAGTCGTCGATTTCGATGCGTCCTTCGCGATGCACGACAACGCCCGCACCAAGATCGAGCCCGTCGACATTGGCTATTCGGCCGGCGCAGTTGACCACCCGATCGGCGTACATCACGCATTCGCGACCTTCCTTTGCGAACGTCACGCGCAAGCGACCGTCGACGCTGTCGATCCTTTTGACCCAGGCAAGTGTGTGCAGACGGATACCTATGCGCTCACCCTCGCCGCAGATCTGTGCGACAGCATCAGTGTCGAAACTGCCGAGCAGATGCGGCAGCGCCTCGAGGATGGTGACCTTGACGCCGGCGCGCGCATACACATGACCTAGCTCGAAGGCGATGACGCCGCCGCCAACGAATACGACCGCATCAGGCAGCACAGGATCGTTCAGTACGTCATCGGAAGTGATCATATGCTCGGCGCCTGGGATGGGCAGCGAGCGCGGCTTCGAGCCGGTTGCGATGACGATGTTCTTGGCTTCCAGTTTTCGCCCGCCGACGCTGATCTCATTGCCGCTGGCAAATGCAGCCTCCCCGAAGATAACGTCCACGCCGCGCTTCGCCATCAAGCCGGAAAGGCGGTCAGGAATCTCCCTGACCATCCCCTTTTCGCGATCAATCAACGCTGCCCAATTCAGTGACGGTTCGCTGACGGTGATCTGATGCTCAGCGGCGTGGTCGATGTCATGGAGCGCATGCGCGGCGGCAACGAGAACCTTCTTCGGTGTGCATCCACGATTGGGGCAGGTGCCGCCAAGATCGCGAGCCTCGATCATTGCCACCGACAAGCCGGCCGCGCGAGTCGCGACCGTCACGCCCATTCCGGCATTGCCACCGCCAAGGATCACGACATCATATTTTTTCATCGTGTTGCGCTCCGATGCTCAATGCAGCTTGACCCGAGGCTTGGTGCGGCGCGCCAGGATCTCAGCGAACGTATCCAGCGCGGTCTTTAGAGTGCCGTGCACTGCTTTGAGGTGCATCTTGTGCAGCGACCGGTACATCAGCCGGGCAATCAGGCCTCCAATCTTCAAACCGCCGATCAGATTGCCGAACGAGCCGTAATCGGCGAGCGAAACCAGGGAGCCGTAATCGCGGTAGCGGAACGCCGGCGCCTGCTGTCCCTTGACGCGCGCGGCAATGGCCTTGACGAGGTGGTCAGCCTGCTGATGGGCTGTCTGCGCGCGCGGCGGCAGTGGGTCATTCTCTCCGGGGAGAACGCAATTCGCACAGTCACCGATGGCAAACACATTCTCGTCGCCCTTGGCTCGCAGCGTCTCGTCGACGACAAGGCGGTTGATGCGGTCGGTCTCGAGGCTGTCAAGGTTCTTCAGGAAATCCGGTGCCTTGATGCCCGCAGACCAGACGACAAGCTCTGCGGCGACAAAGAGCTTTTCGCCAAGTCTGACCCCTTCCGCCGTCACTTCCGTGACCTTCACCCCACAACGGATCTGGACGCCGAGGTCGCGAAGCAGACGTGCCGAAGCGCGCGCCAGCTGCTCCGGCAAAGCCGGCAGGATACGCGGCCCCGCCTCGACGATCGTGATGCGGATCAGCTTGTCGAAATCGATGTTGTCGAGATTGTGCGACGCGATTTCCCGCATCGATTTGTGCAGCTCTGCCGCCAGTTCGACGCCGGTCGCTCCGGCGCCAACGACAACGCAGTGAAGCTGCCCCGGCAACAGAGGCTCGTATTGCGCGTTGGCACGCAAGCAGGCGTTGATCATGCGCTGATTGAAGCGGGCAGCTTGGGCGGCAGTATCGAGCGCAATTGCATGCCTGATGGCGCCCGGCGTTCCGAAATCGTTGCAGACGCTGCCGACGGCCATGACCAGGGTGTCGTAGCCGAGCACCCGCGGCGGAATGATCTGCCTGCCATCGTCGTCGAAACTGGGCGCGACAAAGACCTGGCGCTTCGCGCGGTCGATGCCGACGACTTCGCCGATCCGGTACCGGTAATGGTGGCGGCTGGCATGCGCAATATATTCCACTGCATCGCTCGATGCGTTCAGCGTGCCCGACGCGACCTCGTGCAGCAGCGGCTTCCAGACATGTGTGCGGTTGCGGTCGACGAGGGTGATCGACACGCGTCGCTTGCCGAACTTGCGGCCGAGACGCGTTGCAAGCTCCAGCCCGCCTGCGCCACCGCCAACGATTACCACACGATGCAGTGAACGATCGGCGTGGGACGGGGTTTCCGGAATTTTGCGGAACAGCGCTGCATCGTTGGCCAGCACTGCTTCTGGAACCAGCCGCATCCCAGGAGTGATGATTTCCATCGGGGTCTCCGTCTCGATCTCGTTGTTCGGCGTGGCCGCACGCCGAAACAAGTCACTCTTCCGACTCGTGGACCACGATGCCTTGCAGCATGTCGACGTCGCATTCCCACGGCTTTTCGGAGAGCACGCGCTGAGCGTGCTCGTATCCCGCCTGCCATCGCGTGCGGATGCCTGAGCGAGTGAAGTCGATATCCTTGGTATGGTCTTCGCCGTCGAGGCGCGGCGAGAGCAGCCGGACCAGGTGCATGACAGAAGGGCAGCCATAGGAGGCGAGTTCCTTGAACATCGGATCTTCACGCCGCTCCTCAGGGACGTACTTTCCCAATTCGCGCACAACGTGCCGCAGGCGATGCAACTGCTCCTGCCGGGCCACATGGCTCTTGCCGCGGCTGGCATATTGAAGATCCTTTTGCCGTCCCATGACCTGCCAGATCGATTTCGGCTCGGTGCCGCGGGGTTGCCACATATTGACCGCAAAGATCAGCGCATCGCGCCGCGGTCGCGCATCGAGCACGACCTCAATGGGCGTGTTGGAATAGATGCCGCCGTCCCAATAGGGCTCGCCATCGATGCAGACAGCCGGAAAGGCAGGCGGCAATGCGCCAGAGGCCATAATGTGCGCCGGTGACAGGCTCATCTCACGGGTGTCGAAATACTTGAGTTCGCTGGTGTTGACGTTCACTGCGCCGACGGTCAACCGCGTGTGGCGCCGGTTGAGGTAGTCGAAGTCGATCAGGTTACTCAGCGTTCGCTTGAGCGGATCGGTGGTGTAGTAGGAGGCTTTCTCCACGCCTACCTCACGGTTCACCCCGAACATGGCGCTCGGATTCGGCTCGAAGAAGCCCGGGATGCCGCGCATGATCGTTCCCATGTTGGCGAAGATGTTGCTTGGAACCATCATCTGGAAAAACTCGTCGAGCGGGCTGCTCCGGCTGACGCCGTCCCAAAATTCCTGAAGCCTCGGCAGGCGGTCTTGCGGTTCGTTTCCGGCGATCAGCGCGGCGTTGATGGCGCCGATCGACGTTCCGATCACCCAATCCGGCTCGATGCCGCCTTCGACGAGTGCCTGGTAGACACCGGCCTGATAGGCACCGAGCGCGCCGCCGCCCTGAAGGACCAGTACGGTCTGGCGTTTGGCGGCGTTGTCCCCCGGACTGCTGACCTCCGGTTCGGCTTCGGACACGGGCGGATTTCGGGTGATCTTGTTCATGGGCTTTTCGCTCCTGGTTTCCGAGGATTAGTGGGCCGTCCAGCCGCCCTCGATCGGAATGATTGCGCCGGTGATCGAGGCTGCATCGTCCGAGGCCAGGAACAGGCAGAGCGCCGCAACCTGGGCAACCGTCACGAACTGCTTGGTCGGCTGTGCCGCCAGGAGCACATCCTTGATCACCTGTTGTTCGCTGATGCCACGCGCCTTGGCCGTGTCCGGTATCTGCTTTTCGACCAAAGGGGTCAGCACGTAGCCGGGGCAGACCGCGTTGACGGTGATGCCTTGTTCCGCGACTTCCAAAGCAACGGTCTTGGTCAGGCCGGCGACACCGTGCTTGGCGGCGACGTAAGCGGATTTGTACGGCGAGGCGACGAGAGCGTGGGCCGAGGCGACGTTGATGATGCGGCCCCATTTGCGCTCTTTCATCGCATGAAGCGCGCGCCGGATCGTATAGAAGGAAGACATCAGGTCGATAGCGACCACGGCTTCCCATTTTTCGATCGGGAACTCGTCGATCGGAGCGACGTGCTGGATGCCGGCATTGTTGACCAGGATGTCGACGGCACCAAACTCGGCGATCGCCTTGTCCATCATCGCGGTTATGGCGTCGCCCTTGCTCATGTCGGCGCCGTCATAGCGGACGGTTACGCCATGATCGGCGGCGAGCTTCGCGCGCAACATCTCGATTTCCCCGGCATCGCCGAAGCCATTGAGCACGATGTTGCAGCCTTTGGCAGCAAACGCCTCGGCGATTCCCTGGCCAATGCCGCTGGTTGAGCCCGTAATGAGTGCCGTTTTTCCTGTGAGCATGGTTATTTCCTTCGATCGGAACCGCAGCCGGACAACAGCGAGCGCCGGCTTTCCGCGTCCGGGTTTGGAGTTGAGGACGAGTATGACGGCCCGTCCAAAGCATCGGAAATGCCGTTGAAACATGGATTCGATAGCCGATGATAAGGGCATCGGTGGGCATGGCCGAAGCGGCCCTGTTGCCTTGGCTTGTTTGCTGCCGGCACCCTGTAAGATTGCGTCGCAACGCGGGTCGTGCCGTATGCGCGCCTATGGGGGGAGCGTGCAGTGGAGATCAGCCAGGTCAGATATTTCTTGGCCGTCGCCAGGGAACTGAATTTCACCCGAGCGGCCGAGGAGTGCAACGTCACGCAGCCCGCACTCTCGCGCGCCATCAAGCTGCTTGAGGATGAATTTGGCGGCGCTCTCTTCCATCGCGAGCGACGACACACTCACCTCACGGAGCTCGGCCGCATGGTCGAGACCTATCTTCAGGGCGTCTTCGAGAATTCGCGCCAGGCCAAGCAGATTGCCGACGAGTATGTGCATCTGAAGAAGACGCCACTGAGGGTTGGCATCATGAGCACTATCGCTCCCGATGAGGTCATTGAGCTCATCTCGTCGGTCCGCGCTCGCCATCCAGGCGTGGAGCTTCATCTATGTGACGCCGACGCGCCCAACTTGCGTAGGAGGCTGCTTGCCGGAGATCTCGAAGTCGCAATCTACGCGTTGCCGTCGAACATACCGGACGAAGAGGTGCATTCCTTGGCGCTTTTTCGCGAGCAGATGGTGATGGCCGTCCATCTGGGTCATCGACTGGCCAATCAACGTTGCGTGCACGTGAAGGAAATGAGCAGCGAGAGCTACATCCACCGCAACAATTGCGAATTCGCCGGCTATGCCGACGCCATACTGGCCGAGCAGGGCGTCACTGTTAACCCGGTCTACTGGAGCGATCGTGACGACTGGACCCTGTCGATGATCGCTGCGGGGCTTGGTTTTGGGTTCATGCCGCAGCATACCGCCAGGCACGCTGGAGTGGTCGCCTTGCCGATTACCGATCCGGAATTCTGGCGCGAGGTCAACCTTGTCACAGTGCGCGGCCGCAGGCATTCGCCCGCGGTCGGAGCGCTCGTCCGCGAGGCTACGCAGAAGAAATGGTTCGGCGAACGGTTGGGAGCATTGTCAGCCGCCGCCGAATAATCCCGCTGCGGAAAACGACCGGTTTGAACCCGCGCGGACCTTGAGCACATCTTCGCGCTCAGTTCTTTTTGATCGTTGAGGTCACGGACTGTATGACCTCCGTCGCCATCTTGAACTGCGCCACGCGATCCGTGATCCCGTGTCGCTTCGCGATCCAGTCGAAATCGCTATAGGCGGCATACACCCCGCCGTCTGCGGTTTGGTAGACCAGTACGCGCACCGGCCAGTCGAGGCCGGCTTCGGGATTGGCAGTGATGAAGGTGGTGCCGAGGGCCGGATTGCCGAACATCACCAGCCGCGACGGCAGGACATCGTTGCCTGCCTTCTTGCCGAGCTTCGACTGGTCGATGACGCCGAAGAACATGATGCCCTTCTTGAGGACATCCTTCTTGATGCGCGCAACGGTTTCGGCGATCGGATAGTCGCTCTTCACCGTAACGACGCCGTCGGAAGCGGTTGCCGGGGCGATGATCGCCGCTAGCATTGCTGCGCCGGCGATCATGGTTTTCAGATATGTTGTCATGTCACTCTCCTTTGTTGGATTGTCAGATTCTTGGGCTGGCAGGTTTCACAGCTTTGGTGTTTGCAGCACGCGCGCCACGCCGATTGCGCCGGCGAGAACCGCGATGAGTACCGCCACGCAAGGGGTCCAGCCGACGCGGTCGTAGACCTGCCCGATGACGAAGCTGCCGGCGAGACCGCCCGCATAATAGGAAGCAAGGTAGATGCCGCTTGCGGCAGTGCGGTCGCGCGAGGCTGTCCGGCTGACGTGTCCGGTTGCTATCGCCTGCGCCAGGAAGGTGCCGACGGCGATCAGCGCCATTCCAAACAGGACGATCGGCAGATTGGTTGTGAGCAGCAGAAGCAGCCCGACAATAGCGAGCGCAAGCGTAGCGCCAATCCCTACCCTGGGGCCCAGGCCGGCAGCAACACGTCCGGCAAGAGGGGTCGTCAGCATGGAGGGCAGGAAGACGAAGTACACTAGGCCAAGCGCCATTGGCGACAGTGATATCGGCGGGGCGACAAGCCGGAAATTCACATAAGTGAAAGTGCCAATGAAGACGAACAGGATCAGGAAGCCGATCACGAAACAGGCACGCAGCTCGGCGTTCATCAGCGGGCCTTTCCAGGCCGCGCGCGCATGGTCGCCCACAGCATCGGCGCGCATCATTTCGGATGTCTTCTGTAGCGTGAACCAGACAAGCGCGGCACCGATCAGGTTGAGAGCGGCGAATGTGAGGAAGTTAGTGGAGATTCCAAACGTATCGGCGACTGCAGCCGACATCAGGCGCCCGAAGAAATTGCTGGCGACATTGCCGGTCACATAGGCTGCAAGCGCACTTGTTGCTTGTCGCGAGGAAAAGTGTTCGGCCAGATAGGCCATCGTCAGCGTAAACGCGGTCGACATGCAGAGGCCCTGCATGATGCGCAACACCGCAAAGATGACGATGCTGTCGGTTTGCGACAGAAGCGTCGTCGGTATCGCCAGCGCCGCAAGGCTGATCCAGATGCCGTTGCGGCGATCGATGCCCCTACCGAAAAGCGCGACCGCAATGCCGGCTACAGCCATACCGAAAGTGCTGGCATTGACGGCAAGGCCCATTGTCGCGCGGCTGACGCCGAACTTCATCACCAGCGAGGGCAAGATAGCCTGGGTGGCGAAGAGATCGACAAGCGTGAGGAACGCAATCACGGCGATGATGCCGAAGCGCCAACTGTCGGCGGCAACCATTCGGAGCCGCGTCGGTTCAGTCTGTTCGCTTGTCGTCATAACGAGGCTCCTTGGCCACACGTCCCCAGGCGACTACCTGAGGACGCGCTTTCAGTTGCTGTTGCTAGGAAGCGGCCGCCGCGAGGCGCGCTCACATCATGTGACCGTCGTGCGTTGCCGGCGGCAGGATGTCGGCCGAATAGAGCACCGCCGGGACCTTGCCATTGTTCTTCCACCAATGGGCGAGCTGGCCGAATTCGGCGCTGACGTCACCAGCCGGATGCTCGATCCCCACCTTGCAGGTGCTGCTATATTCGGTGATCGAACCCTCGACGACGAGGATGTTGGCCGGACGAACCGTGTGCTCATGCCAAGGCACGACGCCACCCGGCTGCACGACCAGCTTACGCAGGCGCAGCATGTTACCTTTCCAGGCGTCGCCCTTGGGGCTGAGATCGATGGCAGAAAGGACGGTGTCGGTAACACCTACAGGCTTGCTGGGATGATCCTGGATGTCCTTTGTCGTGGCTTGCCCTGCAGGGCAGTCTCCGGCGAAAGCCGGCGCCACAGAAAATGCCGCAACCGCGGAAAGAAATCCAAGCGCTAGCGCCAGATTGAGCGGCGCGCGGGAAGCAAGTGCTTTGGAAGCCATATCGTATTTCTCCTTTGTCGGTGCCCAACGCGGGAGGCGGGGCATGACAAGGAGAATGATCGGCTCAGCGACTAAAGAGAAATGCCACGTGGCTCTCGATTCGATACCTGAAAACTATCGCAGGCCAATCGAGACGGCATGCGGGGGCACGAGAAAACATATCTCGAACCTGAAAATCCTTGGGCTATATTTCACGCAGCAGTTTTGCGGATTGCCAGCGGTATGGCGCTCGTCGTCCAGCCATGTGCCTTGACGCTGCTCACGAAGGCCAATGCAGCCGGCGAGAACCTACGCCCTGCGACGACCACCAGTGATACTTCCCGCCAGACCTCAGGGTCGATAACCGGTCGCACCTGCAAACCAGGGATCACCGCGCTGAACTCGGGGATAAAACAAATTCCGAGGCCGCCGGAGACCATGTTTTGAATCCAGTCCTCGCGCTCGCTGGCATAGGAGATCCTGAGCTTCACCCCGCGATCGCTGCACAAACCGGCAAGATGATCGCGATATTCGCAGTTCAGGCGCCTGAGATAGTTTTCCCCGTCGAGCTCGGAAATGGCAACATTGTCGTTGCGGGCCAGTCGATGACCGTTTGGAAACGCCAGGACAAAGCGCTCGCGATAGAGCGGCGTCACATCGAAGCGATCCGGAAAGTTATCGCTCGATGCCATGATGGCGACGTCGATATCACCCGATTCGAGTAACTGAGAAAGCGATGCCGGCACGCCCTCCACCAGTTGCAACTGGATGCCCTGCTGGCGCCTGTTGAACTCGGCCAGCAGGCCGGTGAATCGGCGCGGACCGATGGTGCACATGACGCCAACCTTGAGGTTGGCATTTTCCAGGCAGAGAAACCTTGACGCCTCTTGCCGCACACCGGTCAGTTCGTCAAGGATCTGCTGGAAACGGGGGCGCAGCAGAACGCCTAGATCCGTGAGATGCGTGAGGTTTCGTTCGCGGCGAAAAAGCAGGCCGCCGACCTCTTCCTCTAGCTGCTGAATGGCTCGCGACAGCGCCGGTTGGGTGACGTTGCACTTTTCGCCTGCGCGCGTGAAATTTCGTGTCTCGCACACGGCAAGAAAATAGCGGATGTGGTGAATATCCATGCTGATTGCCCCAAACTGCGTATGGTCCTTATGCTGACCCAGACCGTGTCGCAAAGTGCGTCATCGAGCCAATGCACTGCCGCTATAAAGTTCATAGCATGCCGTCATGCTACCTGATGAGGTCACGTGCGGATCGCTTCGCCACGGCTAGATCTCCACTCAGGTTGACCTAAAAACGATGATGGCGAGCAATTGCTCGCCATCATGCTCGCATCTGCAGCCAAAAAGCCAAGCGGCGTTAGCTGTTGCCGCCAAGCTCATGGACTTTGACGCAAAACTCAGCATGCGGCTTGCTCATCGCCGCGTCGTTGCATTCCTTCTTCATCGCGTCCCGCGTGTCCTTCGACATCGCATTCCAGGCTGCTTTGAACTCAGTATCCGGCTTCATCGTCTTCATGCTGGCGTCGGTAAAGAACGGCTGCATGTTGGAGGGTTCGTCGAGCGCACCGGCGAACGCAACGCCGCCGAGAACGGAAAGTGCAAAAGCGCCGAGGCAGATAGCTTTGATATTCATGATATGATCTTCTCTGAGGTTGAGCAGTCGTCCCAATAATCGGTAGCAATTTAAAACTCTTCGGGTTCCTCCTTGCCGAGATGGACTTTGCTGAAATCGGGGGCCAACTTGCCAATGCCATCTGCGTATGGAGTTTATGCCGGTTCTGCATCTCGCCAACGCTGGCTGGTGCATTGGAACTAGTTGGCGCCGCCGAGCGCCAGCGTGTTCGCGCAGAACGCGGCATGAGGTTTGCTCATTGCTGCGTCGTTGCACGTCCTCCCCATCGCGTCCCGCTTGCCTTTTGGCACGGCAGCCAAGCCCTCTTGAACTCAGCCATCGGCTTCATCGTTTTCATTCCAGCATCTGTGTAGAAAGTCGGGAACGCTCCCAGATCAGTAAAGGGGTCGGCGGATGCGGCCCCGGCAAGAAGGCTGAGAGCAATCACCCCCTGACACACAGCTCGTATTCTCATGGCACGCTCCTCTATTTTGCCGAAGGGTTGCCCAAGCGACCGTCGTGGCGGTGGTTCGAAGCAATCAAAATCGCGTTGTTTTTGCTTGCCTGGGCAAAACCTTGCGGCGCGCGCGTATTTGCAGCCAATGCAATCTGTCTATGGAGTTCATGCCACCTTGGCATTTCGCAACCAAAGGCTGGTCCGGCAATCTCTCCATCAAGCGCCGTCCTGGCGTTATGGGATGGAGACACAAGATGCGTGCCCGAGCTCAAACCGGAACCGAACCCCACATCACTATCATGGCGGATGCCGAGCGCTTGCTGAATGGCACAACGAACGCGCACGGCAAGCAACCAATCAACCTTGCTTTGGCAAGTGATGCACACGGCGCGTTTGTCTGGGGCGTGCTCGACCGCTTTCTGGACGAACCCGACTTTCCTTTCCTCAATATCGCTGCGGCGGGGTTCGGTGCGGCGGAGGCTGCGGTTCTGGCTTATGGCCTGGCGCTCGGCGGCCGGCGCGGCGCACGGACAGCGCTCACCAATTTCTGGCGGCGCGTCAGCCATGCGTCGATGTTCGCAGCCGATATAGCCAACCCCCTGAAATCGATACTGGAACAGTCGATCGACATCGATGATATCCGCAAGAGCCCGGTAGAGCTCAGCGTTTTCGCTTCGAATGCCCGAACCGATGTGGTGAAAGTGTTCGCCGGCGATGAATTGTCGATCGACGCGGTTCTCGCTGCGGCCACGATCCCTTTCCTGTTTCCGGCCATTGAGATTGACGGGGAGGTATATTGGGGCCACAGCGATCTTTCCGCTTTGCCGCCGGTCCGATCGGGCGATGCCGCCGATGTGCTGATCATCGTCGGCAGGCCGGTCGAGCTTTGGACAGCAGACTCCAGGCTCTCCGTCAGCCATCGCGCGGCAACGCCCATCCCGATCCATTCCATAGTCGATAACCAGCACCGGGCGTGCGCAGCCCTGTTCACGAGGCCCTGGACCGACTGGGGCAGGCTGACCGACGCGCGTGACAGGGGACGCGAACGAGCCGGGAAATGGCTCGAAGCCAGCTATGCCTTTGTCGACCCACAACCGGCCGTCGATACCGTCAACCGATATGTCTAGGCGCCTCCCTCCCGCCTAGCCGCGCTTGCCCCGCTGCCCTCCCGAAGGCAGGCGCCACAAGCCCTCCGGTCTCCCCGCCGGAGGGCTTTTTGCCTCTCCTCCTTCGACATAGTGAGCGCGTATCAAATCCATGCCGAGACAGCATTTCAGCTTGGGGGCCTGATCGGGGAAACTGCTTGCAGACGGGCCGCAGGGCCAGTCTTTCCCTCGAAAAGCAGATCAGGAGACATGCAAGTGATCAACACCAGAACGCTCATCGGGTCGGCTCTCGCAGCCGCCACCTCTCTCGCCGCGACGGCCGCCTACAGCGGTCCCGCCGCCAAGCCCAACTACTCGTTCGAGAAGTGCTACGGCGTCGTCAAGGCCGGCCAGAACGACTGTCAAACCGCGACGCATTCCTGTGCCGGCACCTCCACCGCCGACAACCAGCCGGATTCCTGGCTCTACGTTCCCGCCGGCACCTGCGGAAAGATCGCCGGCGGCATGGACAAGCCGAAAGCCTGAGCAAGCCAAACTTCACGCCAACCCTTCGAATGGAGTCGACCGATGTCACGCACATTTCAGTCTCTCGCGATCCCCGCTACTGCGGGCATCGGTCTTCGCTCCCGTCATATCGGCGAAATGCTGACCCGCCGGCCTTCTGCCGGCTGGCTTGAGGTCCATGCCGAAAACTACATGGGCGAAGGCGCCGGCGTCGAGGCGCTGGAAAGACTGCGCCAGATCTATCCCCTCTCGGTGCATGGTGTTGGCCTGTCCCTGGGAAGCGCCCAAGGTGTGGACCGCAGCCATCTCGAGCGGCTGCGCAAGGTCTGCGAGCGCTTCCAGCCCGATCTCGTTTCCGAGCATCTGGCCTGGAGCGTTGCCGACGGCGCCTATCTGAACGATCTGCTCCCGCTTCGCTACGACGAAAAGGCTTTGGCGGTCGTGGCGCGCAATGTCGAGACTGTCCAGGACGTCCTCAAACGCCAGGTACTCATCGAGAACCTTTCTGCCTATCTGGCCTTCGCCGACTCCTCGATGAACGAGGCGGAATTCCTGGCCGAGCTTGTAGCAAGGACCGGTTGCGGCCTGCTGCTGGATGTGAACAACGTCCACGTCTCGGCGCACAACCTCCAGTACGACGCCAAGACGTTCATCGACGCGCTACCGGCCGAGGCCATCGGCGAGATCCATCTTGCCGGCCACGCGACCAACCAGGTCGGTGCCGACACGGTGCTCATCGACGACCATGGCTCGCGCGTGCCGCCGGTCGTATGGTCGCTCTATCATCACGCCATAAGCAGGCTGGGACCTCGTCCTACCCTCATCGAGTGGGACACCGATGTTCCGGTTCTCGATGTGCTGCTCGGTGAAGCGATGTGGGCCGACATGCTGTCCGCTTCGATCATGTTCAACCGCAAGCAGACAGCCAGGCGCGCCGCCGTAACCAAGCCACGGGCGGTGCCCACAGTTCTTTCATTCGAGAATGGGGGGAGCGGCATGCCGGTGCTCGCAGCTTTCGCAGCCGTCAGGGCCGGTCGGATCGTACCACTGCCGCACGACAGGCAGGGGGGATACCATGCTGCCGCTTGAACTCCTTCAGACCATGATGGCGCGCTCAGTACTTGCGAAAGAGCCATTCGTGTCGGCAAACCTGCTCACCGCCGGCAAGGCCGATCCGCTCGCACGGCTTCGCATCTACCGGAACAACACGCGCAGCTCGCTTACCGCGGTGCTGATAGCAGTCTTCCCTGTCACTGTTCGCCTTGTCGACGAGCGCTTCTTTCGTTTCGTGGCAAGCGAGTTCATTCGGCGATATCCGCCGGTGGAGTCGCGGTTGGCGCGCTATGGTGCCGGCTTTCCGCGGTTCCTGAAGTCGATCGACACGCTGTCCGACATGCCGGTCGTCGCCGAAACCGCGCGCCTTGAATGGGCCATCGCTGAAGCGCTCGACGCGGCATCCTTGCCGCCGCGCACGCTTGCTGAATATGACAACACCGACTTGGGGATGTCGCCGGATATCCTGCTGCAGCCGTCCCTGCGGCTGATCATTTCGCACTGGTCAGTTATGTCGGTGTGGAAGGCTCATCAAAAGGCAACCCTGGCTGAACAATTTGGCGGCTGGATGCGTCGGCCTGAACGTGTCGCGCTGTGGCGGAGCGGCGAGAGCGTGCGCCTGATACTTCTCGACCGCTCGAATTTTGCATTTCTGCACGCACTCAAGCACGGCTTTGGCCTGGAACAGGCCATATCCCGAGCCGTGGCGCTCGATCCCATGTTCGACCTTGTATCCGCGCTCGTCCGCTTGTTCGGCGACGGGCTCGTTACCGACGTGCGGGTTTCAGCACATCCCTTCCCAATCTGATGGAGATAGTCATGACCGCGATACCAGAATATTCCTCGTCCACCCCGGCCGGCCTTGTCGGCCTCTACAGACGTGTCATCAAGCTGGCGGAGCGCATACCGTTTTCGCTCGTACAGCTCGCTGCCCGTGTCGCTATCGCGCTCGTCTTTTGGCAGTCTGCTCAAACGAAGCTTGCATCCTGGCCGGTGACGCTGCAGTTGTTCGCCAACGAATACAATTTGCCGTTCGTCGATCCGGCGATCGCTGCGCCGTTGGCCACGGCTGCCGAAATCACCGGCTCGGTGCTGCTTTTCTTCGGGCTTTTCTCCCGCGTCGGCGCACTGATGCTCCTCAGCGTTATTTCGGTTATCCAGATCTTCGTTTATCCGGAGAACTGGGCCGAACATTTGCTGTGGGCTTCGCTGCTGCTTGTGGTGCTGACACGCGGCGCCGGTGTCATCTCGTTTGACTATGTCGCCGGCCGGATTTTTAGGTGGAGCAGATGAAAATCTGAGCACCAAGCGATCCCGCTGATCGATAGAGCTGATCAATCTGCCTTATGGCTCCAGCACCAGCTTTCCCGTAGAGCTCCACCCTTCCAAGTTCCCGTTAAGCTTCGCGCAATCTCTCCAGCCTATCCTCGGTATCAGATTGTCGAGGGTGACATGAAACGCAAGTCGTTTTTACTCTTTGCCTTTCCGGCCTTCGTCCTTCTGGTTCTGGCTGGGGAACGAGCAGCGACATTCCTGCTTGGAACCTATCCGGCCAGCCCCACCATGTGGCGGATCTGGCTCGAACTGCGCCCCTTGTCGGCGCTGTTCTGGCAACAGGTCGACCTCTATCTCAGCGGTTCAATGGCCCTTGACCTCGCCATCTTGGCCGCTGCATCGGTCGTCTGCTGGATGGCTTGCCGGACGCAACGGTCGGCTGCTTTTTTCTTCCTTGCCAATCATGTCGCCTTGCTTTTCGCTGGGCTGATGATCGCTGTCAGCAGCCATTCGGAAACGGCGAGCACGATTGCAGCCTTCACCGCGCCCAGCGGGTTGCCATTCTCGCTGAGGGTCGATTTCACATGGCAGAACAGTCTTGTGCTCTTTCTTGGCACCGCGGCCTGCGCCTACTGTCATGTCGCCTTCCTCGGCGAAACCCGCCAGCGTTCCGAAGCACGGGCTATTCGGATTATTGCTCTGCAACGGGATTTTTAGGATCCGGGCAAGCCGCGGTTTCCACGAAATAGGCTTTCACGTAGCCATGCCGGCTGACTGACGGCAGCGGGTAGTAAGTGACCGGGCACCATTGCCGCTTCCGGTCAGCGCCGGCCGGTTTGCACGGCCCCGTGGCGACGATGATGCCGTAGTGATCCGGAGCGATAGCGCCCGCCGCCCTGGAAAGGTGGCTTGGCTGCGTTCTGATATAAAGCATGTCCCAGAAGTCGACATTGACGACATGATAGCAGGTTGCTGCCGTTGCGCTGCCATACGGCATTGCCAGCAAGAGGACGGCAATCCGGAAGGCGATTGAACGCAAAGCCGTCATCCTCGACCGGTCGCGCTGCTAATTGATTTTCTTGTAATGAACCTTGCCGTCCGCCTGCTCTATGCGCTGATAGTTAGGGCTCGGGGCAGGAGCCGCCGCTGCCACCCGCCTTTTCGGCGGACGCGACATATCGATGACGCTGGGCTCGGTCGCGATTTCATCCTCGATAACGGCCGGTGCTTCCGCCACGGTGGTCGTCACCACCGAAGGTTCCGCTATGCTCGAGATGCGATCGTCGCCGACTGGCGGCGAGTTCTGCTCCATCCGGGCAATGCTGGCGTTGATCTCGTTGAAGCTGCCCTGCAGTTGGCTGTCGAGTTTCTCGAACCGGCTTTGGAAGCCGTTATTGACCGTATCGAGCCGGGCGGCGATGCGCTGCTCGAAGGCGCCGAGCTGTTCCAGCCGCCCTTCGACGAAGCGCAGGTCGCTGATGCCGCGGTAGAGATAGATCGCGGCTGTCATGTTCACCGCCGTGATCAGCAAGACGCCAGCGACGACAACTCCGACCAGCCGCCGATTGCTCGGCTTGCCGGCGCGCTCTCCAATATGGTTTGCCGGCCGAGCTTCGATTGCCGGCCCAATGTTGATTGCCGGCCCAATGCTGATTGCCGGCATGTCAGGGTCGCTGATCATCGTCATTGGACCACCACCTTTGCGCCGATTGGGACGCGCTTGAAAAGATCGATGACATCGGTGTTGGTGAGACGGAAACATCCCGATGTTCCGTCGAAGCCGACGCCCGAAGGATCGTTGGTGCCGTGGATGCGGTAGAGCGTGTCGCGCCCGTCCCGCAGCAGATAGAGCGCCCTGGCGCCGAGCGGATTATAGGGACCCGCAGGCACCATCTCCGGCAGCTCCGGCTGGCGGGCGCGCATTTCCCTGGGCGGACGCCACTGCGGCCATTCCGTTTTCGCCCCGACCTTGACGGTGCCGGTCCAGCCAAAGCCGTCGCGCCCGACGCTGATCTGGTAGCGCAGCGCCTGGCCCTGGCGGGTCACCAGGTAAAGCGCCTTCTCGTCCTTGCGGATGATGATCGTGCCGGCCTGCTCGGTGGTTTCGAAGGCGACCGTCTTGCGCAGGCTGGGCCCCATCGCCGGCAGCGGCGGGAGGCCCGCAACGCCGGACCGGGCGTGGGCGAAATCCTGCGCCGACAATGCCAACGCCAGCCCCATGATGCAGGCGCCGGCGGCGACGATGCGATTTCTAGCGGGCAGCATCATCGAGCCGTTCTTTGAACATCCGCTTCAGATCATTGTTGAAGCGCGCCCGCCCATCCACTTCGGAAGGCAGGATGGCCCGATTCAGCGCGTCGGTCAGCAGCGCGTTGTCCAGGGCGACCGACTTGATGTGCGGCGCCTTGAAAATCTTCTCCAGCTCGCTGCGCGAGAAGTGGTTGCCGAACCATTTGCGCTTGTGCTTGTTGGCGACCAGCGTGATGCTCACCGCATTGCCGCGCAGCTCGCGGATCTTCTTGTAGAGCCGCTTGCCTTGCCGTAGCGAGGCGACGTTGAGCTCGAAGACGATGAAAATCTCGTCGCTCGTCGACAGCACCGAATTCTGCCAGGGGGTTTCAATGTTCGGCAGGTCGATGACGATGTCGTCGAACCGGTAGGCGACGAGGTCGAGCAGCCGGAAGACGAAATCGGCGCCTTGCGGCTCGAACGGCAGCTGCGGCCGCTCGAAGGAATAGAGCGTCAGGCCAGAGGGGCGCGAAAGTTTGATGACATCCATCAGCTCGACATCGAGCCGGTCCGGCTGGCCGATGATGCCGGCGAGGTCGAACTGGTTGAACAGGTTGAGGTAGGCGCCGCAATTGGCGCTCTGGAAATCGAGATCGACCAGGCAGGTCGAAGCCGCGCGCTCGGCCGATTTCGAGGCCAGGAATTCCGCCGCCGACAAAGCGAGCGTCGTGGCGCCGGCGCCGCCGCTGGCGCTGATGAAGGTGATGATGCGGCTCTTGGTCCCCTGGTTGCCGGTGTCGTGGAAGGTGACCGCGTTGAGCAGCTCCTTGGCATCGAGCGGCTTGTGCAGCCAGTCCGAGGCGTTCATGCGCACCAACACGCGGGTCTGCTCGGACGTCAATTGGTCGGAAACCGCGATTAGCGGCACCGATGCCCACAGCGCGCGCGCCGCGACTATTCCCGCATTGTCGAGCAACTCGCCATCGCCGAGGTCGAGGATGACGATGCCCGGGCGCGTATCGGCAGGCGGGCCCTGGAGGAAGTCGCCGGTCCCTGAAATCCTGACATCGTAGATCGCCAGCGCGTCGAGCCGTGTCGCCACCTCGCGCTTGAAATTCGGATCCGACGAAAACAGGGCCACCTGCTTTCGCTTGGTCGGCAGAACCTTGGTGTTCATGGCGTTCATGGCGATGTGCTCTTCAGGTCTTCGCCCGTAACCGTGCTCAGCATGGAGGGCATGGTGATATTCGCAAAACCCATCAGTCCTTGCAGAAAAAAGAACTGGAAGGTCACGTTCTGAAGGCTGACGGTTATTGTCGGCACTGGTCCGCCCAGCCGGGTCTGGTAGCCCAGACCGGTGGCGCTGTAGGTAACCACCACGTTGTCGCGGTGCAGGCGTGGGAAGAAATGACACATGCCTGGCCGCTGGCCTGTGGCCAGTGCGGGACAGGCGTCGTCGTTGGTGTTGGCCGTGTCACCACGAAAGATGCGGCTGAAGTTGGCTGCATCGAATGAGCCGCCATTGCTGCAAGCGCCCGCGCCAGCGGTATATGTGCAGGCGAAAGGGCCATAGGCGGCGGCAACGACCGGCGCGCCCGGTGTCGCGATCGGCGCGGCTGTTGCAAGTGCGGTTGCAACCGGATTGGAAATCGAAGCAAGCCGTGCTCCGACCTGGACGGCCTTCGTCGCCGCGTTCCATTGATAGAATGCATTGCCGAAATCGACGAAACCGAGGACAAGGGCAAACAGCAGCGTCGACACGATGGTCATTTCGACCATCGCCGCACCGTCCTCTGATTTCGCAAAGCGCTTGATCATGATCAGAACCGGATCAACCGCTCCTCGTGAAAGCCGTTGAGGGTGATTGGGCCGATGCCGATGAAGGCCAACATCCCGACGCCGCTGTACGCCAAGCTACCCGCTGCCCTGACGATGCAGACTTGCGCAGTGGTAGAACGATATTTGGTGACGCTGGCGACCACAGCGTCATGACAGGAAGCGGGGGCGGCGATGGTCACTGTCACATCTGCTTTTTGCCAGCCGCTGACGCGCGCACTGCCTGTCCCTGCCGCATTGCCGAACACGGCTATGTTGGCTGCGATATCGGCGCAGTCGATCGTCAGCCCGGCCTGGGTATACAATTGGCTGTTGCAGCGCGCGGCGAAGCGGCTTGCATCCGAAAGTCCGGCCTCCATCAGCAGCTTTTCGTGGATCAGGTTGCCGAACTCGAACACGCCCGCCGACAGGATAAGCATCAGCGGGGTGATCAGCGTCATTTCGACGAGCACCGCGCCTCGACGGTCGCGGCGAAATCTATCGAGATGTCGGCATAGCGTTCCAATCATCGCCATCACCGGTAAAGCTGGGCTTCGTCGCGGAGGAAATTGTCGAGTGTGCCCTGGCCGCCGCGACCGGTTATGTCGACCAGTTCGACCATCACCGACGCATCATCGGCCGCTGACGCAACAGGTTCAGTGAGAAAGAAGCTGCCGAAGGCCTCGACCGGCAGATCGGTGCTATGGCCGGACAAATCCTTGCCCGCAGCTTCAAGTGCGTTGCAGTTCAGGATCGCGCCATAAAGCAACCGGCGATCAACTGTCGTGACAGGCGGTTGGCAAGCTGCCGGCGGGGTTCCAATCTCTCCACCTGTCGACGCCGTGCCAACCAGTCCGGCCGATACCTCGTAACGGTAGACCTCATAGCGCGTCGGCTTGGTCGTATCCCATGAAGATGGATAAGAAGCGGAACCGAAGTTGGTGCTCCAATAGCTGGAGAAATTCCAGTTCCCGTCGCCCATCCTGCCGCCCAAATACGGAGTTGTCGCATCGCGCGGAAGCCCCATGTTGCCGGCGGCATTGAAGGTTAACTGGTTGTATTGTGGGCACTGATTGCCACCGCCATTGCCGTTTCCGTTTCCTCCAGACGACGCACCCTTTCGGACATTGTCGGCCGGACCGTATTCCGGGTCATTGAAATGGCTGCCATTAGCTGCAATCCCGAAACGAACATTGAAGGCGTCTTGCACAGGACCAGCGTTCTGACCGGTCTTCGTTGAAACGTTCGCGGAATTGTAGCAGCCGATTGGCTTTGATGTTGCGATTGTCTGAGCGAGGGCTTGAGCACCGTTTCCGACACCTGACGGGGGCTCAAGGAAGCCGAAATTGCCTGGACCGGCGGCCGCGCCGTTTCCGACCTTCCTCAGTTCGATCAGTCGACGATGGACGGCCGGATTGGAAACGGCCTGCGCCAGTGTGTATCCGCCAGCATCGTTGGTGCCGTTCACCATCTCATAGGGGTTGCACATGAAGACCGGCGTGAAATCGCAAACGCCGGAGGTGAACCCCGCCACGGCGACCGCCCCGACATTGAAGCTGTTGCTGGCGCCGGATGACAAAAAGGAAGCCGGGAAGATTGCGGCGAAGCCAGTGGGCGTGACCGTCACCTGGATAAACCGCGTTTGTATTTCTCCGACGGTTGGATTGGCATCGGCAAAATTGGCCGTAGTGATTGCCACGTTGTCATCGGGAATAGTTTTCAGGAAACACCACGAAATGTTTCCGGCACTGTTGCACCTCTGTGTGCCTCCCGGTTGGCCGGAGGTCAGAGTGAACCTTCCTGAAGTCGAGAAGTAGCTTTCATTGGCGACCAGCGTGGCCATGGCGCGTTCTGCCCGTGCCCAGGTGCCGCTGCTTCCATCCAGTTCAGCCGCGCCGGCGAGCGCAAACGCATCAGCCGCCTTCTGCAAGTCGTTGTGCAGGTTGTTGACCCGGCTCATGTCGATCGCCAGCAGGGAAAAGCCGATGATTGCCGGCAGCATGACGCTGACGAGTATCAGCGCTATTCCCCTCTGATCGTGCCAGAAGGCGCGAACAATTCGCAACATGGCCTACTCTTTGCTCCCCTTACGCCAGGATCCCTCGTTTTGCCTGACGCGCTGATCCTTCTGTTCAATCCGCCGTGTTGGTCGGCGTGCTGACCGTGATGGCCGGCGGCGGCGGTGGTGGCGGTGGAAATTTGTAGGCCTGGGCAACAGCGGCAGCGCGCGCGCCGTCGCCTTCAATAGTCGTGTTCCTCGACGACGGATTGAGCGGATCGACCGTCTGCAGAAGCGAATTGTATTTCTGCGTGTCGCCGGCGGCCAGCGTCACCGTGTCGTAGCGGTTCAGATAGTCGGCGCAGCCCGTCAGCGCGCCGGCACACAACAGGAGGATCAAGGTTCTATTTCTTGACATAGAGCAGCTTGTCCTTCGATTTGAGGTCGAGCATGTGGCCATAGGGACCGACGACGCCTTCGCCGAGTTCATATTTGCGAACCATGTCCTTGGTCACTTCGAGTTGGCCGAGCACGAAAAACTCGGGGTCGTTAGCGGGCCGCGTCTTGTCGAATGGCGTCGCCAACTGCTCGCCGGGTTTTACCGGCCGCACGATGTGCGGCGTGACGATGACGACCAGCTCGGTCTCTTCCTTCTGGTTGCTCGAATTGTGGAAAAGCGCGCCCACGATCGGCACCTGGCCGAGCCACGGCACCTGTTTCTGAATCTTGGTGTTCTTACTGGACAACAGGCCGCCGACGGCGAAGCTCTGGCCGTCGCGCAATTCGACGACGGTCGACAGCTTGCGGTTGGTAAAGATGGGGTCGCCAGCGGGGGTGAAACTGGTCAGGTCGCTGACTTCCGGCGCCAGCTTGATATGGATCTTGTCGTCGTTCAGCACGATCGGCGTGAACAGCAGATTGACGCCGAATTGCTTGTACACGATCTGGATCTCGCCATCGCTGTCGATGCTGCGGATAGGCACTTCGCCGCCGGCGTTGAAGCTAGCCGGCTCGCCGGAAAGCGTGGTGAGATTGGGTTCGGCGAGCATGCGCACGACACCCTTGGCCTCGAGCGCCTCGATGTACAAGTCGACTTTGATGTTGCTGTCGATGACGCGAGTGAGCAGGGCCCCGAAGGGAGTGGAGTTGGACAGTAGGCCACTGAGTAGACCGCCCGATCCGAGCACCACACCGTCTTTGTCGACGGCGGCAATCCCAGTTCCGGTGCGGGTCGTGCCGCTGTTATTGGTGCTCGCGATAGACACGCCAAGGTCGCGGTCGGCATTGCGCTTGGCTTCGAGCACGCGGACTTCGAGATTGACCTGCTGGCTGTCGTCGACGATGACGGCGTTTATGATGGCGTCAGGACCATATTGCTGGGCAACTTCCAGGATAGACGCCAGCGTGGCGCCGTCCTTGACGTGGCCGCCAAGCCTGACCTTGCCGTTGACCGAGCCGATTTCGACGCGCGATCTGGGCGCCACCTGGTGGATCGCCTGCGCCATGTCGCTAACGTCGACACCGACCTCGATCTGGATGACGCCGAGCGAGCGCTTGTCCTCGGAAAACAGATTGACGGTCGTGGTGCCGGCGCTCTTGCCGATGACATAGAGCGTGCGGTCTGTCATCGGCTGGGCGTCGGCGATCTTGTCGTCGCCGACGACGATGTCGCCGAGAGTGGCGTTAACCGCGACAGTCACCGACTGCGACATCGGCAGGAAAATACGGTGCACGCTGGGGCTCGACACGTCGATGCTGCGGTCGGCCGCGAGAGCCGCGGGGCTTAGTAACAGCAACGTCGCAGAGCAGGCCAGTGCGGCCGCCACCAGTCGTCCCCAGAACACGCGCATCTACACTATCCCCCGTTGCCGACTGATCCAGACATCCCCTGTCCGAATGCGCCGGTATTATTTTTGTCGCGGCACGTCGTATGTCTCGAACTTCACGCCCCGATAGACGCTGACCGTCGCTCGAGCCGGCGGCTCCGGCTGCACATATCTGACCACTTCCTTGACGACTTCCCGCACTTCGGGCGCCGGCGCTACGGCCGGGGCCGGGGCGGGAGCCGGCTTCACCTTGCTCAACTGGTCGATCTGGCTTCCCACCCGTTCCACGGCCTGAGCCAACCCAGCCAGCTTGTCTTCGGCGCGTTTGCGCTCCGCTGCGGCCTCAGCTTCGAGCGCTGCCTTTTTGGCGAGTTCGGCCTGCCTGGCGGCGACATCGTCCGGCGTATCACCGGTCAAATCGGAAAGCGTAATGCGCTCGGTCGTCTCGCCCTTGCTGGCGGCGGCCTGGCGAAGCGCCAGGGATAACTGGCCCGCATCGGCGGCCAGGGTAAGTTTCTGGGCGTCCTTGGTGCTGACTTCGAGCGTGACCGCCTTTACCACCGTCGGACTTTCCTTGCTTTCGTCAGCGACCTGGTCGACGGCGAGCACCTTCATGCTCTGCAACAGCACGTCGACAAAACTCTGGTCCGCTCCCTGGGCAGTTCGCACCTTGCGCGTCAGCAACACATCGACGCGGTCACCGGGGAAGACAAATCCGGCGACGCCAAGCACGTCGTTGACCCTGATAGAAACGGCTTTCATGCCTTCGCCGAGCACTGCAGAAAGCGTGGCGCGCTGGCCGGGGCCGGTGATCTTGGTAGCGAGAACGGGCTCGTTGACACCGATCGCCTGAAGCGCCTGCTTTGTCCCTTCGCCGGCGAGTAAATCTTTCGTCGTCTTGAAGACGCCCGCCGGCACTGCGCCCGCCGGCCATGCGATTTCGCGCAGCTTGTCATCGGTCAGAGAGTCGCCAAATTTCAAGGGTACAGCCGCCACGACGACCGTATCGCGCTGGACTTCATCCGTGCGCGCCATGGCGTTGCGCTGACTGGCCAGCCAGATATTGGCGAGCACCACCGCGAGCACGCCGAACACGCCGGCGAGGACAATCATGATGACGGTGTTTGCGCGCACTTCTTTCCCCCCAGACTACGTTGGCCTTAGCTGATCGACGCCGGGGGCATGCCCCCGGCGTCGATGATAAACGATCAAGGCGTGGGCGTCGGTGCGACGGGCAACAGCGCATAAAGCCCTGTCCACTGACCGCTGACCCAGCCGCCGACAAGAATGATGGTAGCGATCACTGCCACGGTGATGATACCGAGCAGAATGGTATATTCGACCATGGCAGCGCCGTTTTCGTCGTCGCGGAACTGCCGGGTCATCGTCATGAGCTTCTTCATGCCAATTTCTCCCTTTGGAGGTTTGAACCCGACGAGACGAGCCAAGGATGAAATCCATACCCAAGCATCCCCCGTCATCTCGATCCTAAGTCCCACAAAAAAGCAGAGTCAAATGGGATTAATGGCTCCTTAACTCTCCTATACCTGACATGGCAAGAATATTACCAGTCTCGTCCTGACCAAGACACTGATTCGTTTGATTTTTCCATGCCTCTTAACCATTCGTTCACAATTTGGCCGTGGGTATGGCGAAACTGGGGTGACATTAGCGATAATGCATATGCCATTATATCTAGGGGATTGCGCGAGTTCCATGACACCTTTGTGGCAAAAAAGGCACTTGCGTCGAAAATTGGAGCGCGATGTTTCATTTAGGGCAGTGCCACTGACCAAATAAACGTCGCGTTTTCCGGGTCTTGATCTTAACTATGTCTGAAGTATTGGCTGCATCGGGCTGGGCTCGGCGCTTGTGCCCTGCGTGGTTAACGTTTACTTTCCGCGGCGGCGGATTCTTCGGGGAGTATAACGCGATATGCTGGGGCGGTTTACCAAGGGGCCAAGCGAGCCGCGGACTGAGCGAAAGCTCGAGCCGATGGCGGTTGTGCCCGCTGCCCCCGCGCTTTCCCTTGCCGACTTCGAACCGCATGGTGACGATTTCCTGACGCTCAAGGTCGAGCTCCACCGCCACCTCATTGATCGCTTCAACCTGACCGCCCTTGAAAACGCGTCCAAGGATGAGATCCTGAATGAGATCCGGCCGATCGTGCGTGAATTCGTCCGCGCTCGCAACGTGCCTCTGAATGCTCGCGAGCTGGATCAATTGACCAGCGACACCGCCGACGAGATGCTCGGGCTCGGTCCGATCGAACCGTTGCTCAAGGATGATTCGATCTCCGATATACTGATCAACACCCATAACCGTGTTTTCATCGAGCGGCGTGGCGTGATCGAGGAAACGTCGATCCGTTTCCGCGACGAGGCGCATCTGATGCGTGTCATCAACAAGATCGTCTCGGCGATCGGCCGGCGTGTCGATGAATCGGCGCCGATGGTGGATGCGCGCCTGGAAGACGGCTCGCGTGTCAACATTGCGGTGCGGCCGATCTCGGTGGATGGCCCGCTGGTGTCTATCCGCAAATTCTCCAAGAACCCCTATTCGCTCGAACGCCTGATGGCGTTCAACTCGATCCGCCAGCCAATGATCGATCTGCTGCGCATTGCGGTGCAGGCACGCAAGTCGATCCTGGTTTCGGGCGGCACCGGCAGCGGCAAGACGACCTTGCTCAACGCGCTGTCGAGCTATATCCCAGCCAGGGAACGCCTGATCACCATCGAGGACGCTGCCGAACTGCAATTGCAGCAGCCGCATGTTGGCCGGCTCGAGACGCGTCCTCCCAATGTCGAGGGAAAGGGCGAGGTTCGCCAGCGCGAATTGCTCAAGAATGCGCTGCGCATGCGGCCGGACCGCATCATCGTCGGCGAGGTCCGCGGCGAAGAGGCCTTCGACATGCTTCAGGCGATGAACACCGGCCATGAAGGCTCGATGACCACCATCCATGCCAACACGCCGCGAGATGCGATATCGCGGTTGGAACAGATGGTCGGCATGGCGGGGATGCCGATGAGCCATGATTCAATCAGGGCACAGATCGCGTCGGCCATCGACATCATCGTGCAGACACAACGCCTGTCCGACGGAGGCCGGCGGGTTGTTTCGATATCGGAACTGACCGGTATGGAGGGCAATGTCGTGCAGCTTCAGGAGCTTTACCACTTCGTTCGCCGCGATGTCACGGCGGAAGGGCAGATCATCGGAGAGTTTCGTGCCACCGGCATCCGTCCGCGCTTTGCCCAGGAAGCGGCGACACTCGGCCATCATTTCGCCAAGGATGCGTTCAATCCGCAGGTTCCGCTCTGATGCCGACCGGTCAGACGCTGCTTTACTTCGTCTATGTGCTTGCGGCGGCGTCGGTCATTCTCGCGGCCGAGGCTCTGTACGTGACCTATGCCAAACGCCGCTCGCGGGTCAGCACGATAAACCGTCGGCTGAAGCGGCTCGCCGACGAGGCTCCGGCCGAGCAGACCTTGCAGGGATTGCTGCGAGAACGTGGGCTAACTAGCTCGGGCGATTTTCTTTTTAGCGCCGTCGGGCTGAACAGACTATACACCCAGTCTGGCATTACCGGGAATCCATTGTCGTTTGTCGCGATATTTATTCTCGCCGGATTGGCACTGGCGCTCATTTTTGTGTTTCTGCTGAACTTCTCCGCCATCGTTTCGCTTGCCATTTTCCTTCTGATCGCATTTTTCTTGCCGTTTCTGGTTCTCCGCCGTGCGCGCACCAAGCGAATCCAGAAATTCGCCGCCCAGCTTCCCAACGCACTCGATATGATCGTGCGTTCGCTGCGAGCCGGTCATCCGACTTCCGTAGCCATAGGCCTTGTCGCCCGAGAAATGCCGGATCCGCTCGGCACCGAATTCGGCATTGTTTCCGACGAGATCACCTTTGGCCTCAGCCTTGAAAACGCGGTGCGAAAACTCTCGCAACGCGTCGGTTTCGAGGGCCTTCAATTGCTGTCGGTGTCCCTGTCGATTCAGGCCAAGACTGGCGGCAATTTGACCGAGATTCTGTCGAACCTCTCATCGGTGCTGCGCGAAAGGCAGAAACTCAGGTTGAAGATTAGGGCGCTCTCGGCCGAGGGGCGAATGTCCGCATGGATCATTTCCCTGTTTCCGCTCTTGATGCTCGCCATTCTCACGGGCCTCGCCCCGAGCTACTATGGCGATGTATGGGGCAACCCGCTGGTCATGCCGGCGTTTTTGATTTTCGGATTATGGGCGCTGCTGGGTGACTTCATCATGTATCGCATGGTCAATTTCGATTTTTGACAGGGGCGAGCCATGAACCTGTTTTCGAATACCCAGGATCTTAGCCTTCTGGTCTCCATTGCGGTTTTCCTAGCGGCCGTGGCGCTTTTCCTATTGGGCGCGCTTGTCTTCATGCCGGCGCTGCAGACGCGGAAACTGGTTGCGCAAAGCCTGATGGCCGAAGGTATTCCCAACCGCCGCTCGCTTGTCGGACAGGAAGAACTGGCCAGGATTTCAGCGCAGCGGCCAGTCGAGGCGTATTTTCGATCGATCGAAAAGGAGCGGGACGAGCCCAGCGCCCTTGACGCGAAGCTGTTTCGCGCCGGCTTCTATCAGGCAAGCGCGCCGCTGATCTATACTCTGTCGCGCCTCGGCGCGGTCTGCGTAGGCTTTGTTGTGACCTATACACTCTTATCGCGAATCTTGCCGGCCCAATTGCCCAGTCTTTTCGCCTTTGGAGGGTCAGCCTTGCTTGGGCTTGGGTGCATAGTCATCCCAAGCATTGCTCTCGACCGTTTCGAGAATGGACAGAAGCAGATCTATCGTCGCGGCTTTCCAGATTTCATGGATATGATGATCACTTGCGCCGATGCAGGCATGAGCCTCGAAGCGGCGGTCGAGCGCGTCAGCAATGAACTGGCCGGCACCCATAAATGGCTCGGCATCCAGCTTGCGATCATGAATTTGCAGTTGCGCGCCGGCAAACCGTTGCGCGAGGCATTACGCGAACTGTCTGACCGCATCGGCCTTGAAGAGGCGCGGGCGTTGGCGGTTCTGTTCCGGCAATCCGAGGAACTCGGCACCAGTCTGACGGAGGCTCTGCGCGTCTACAGCGACGAAATGCGCAACCAAAGAATCATGCGTGCCGAGGAGCAGGCCAACGCGTTGCCGGTTAAAATGATGATCCCGTTGGGGCTCTGCATCTTTCCAGTGGTGATGATGGTTGTGATGCTGCCGGTGATCATCCGAATGAAGGGCATTTTCTTCTAGCTGCACATATGCTTTGGTTTGAAAAAATAGAGTCGGAGGACTCTTGGGGGACAAGATGACAAGGCCAATGCGTCTCGCAGCCGCAGCCAGTGTGCTTGTGGTCGTGCTTTCCGGTTGTCAGACGGCCGATACCACCGGTGTCGTTCGCACCAACGAGCCGGCGAAAGGCGAATTCACAGCGTTTGGCGATGCCTTCGACGGGCTGAAGACGGTCAGCGACGTCGAATATTATGCTTCTGACCAGGCGGTTGCCGAAGCCAAGAACCAGTTCCGCGCGGAAAACTACGGCAATGCCGGCGCGCTGTTCTACAAGGCGACGCAACTGGCACCCAATGATGGTGGTGCCTGGATGGGGCTGGCGGCCTGCAGCGATCGTATCCGTCGCTTCGACCTCTCCGACCGCGCCTACGCCCGAGCCTTCAAACTGGTTGGCGCGACGCCGGAATATTACAACAATGTCGGCTATTCCTATCTGCTGCGCGGTAAGCTGCAGGACGCACGCAGCAATTTCCTGAAGGCATACGAACTGGCACCCAACGACCCGACCGTTGCCAACAATCTGCAGCTCCTGTCGTCCAGCGTGCAGAACGTCGAGCGGTAGCATGTTGCTTTTCGCATCATTGCTGCTGAAGGCGCTTGCCCTCCCGCTGCTGGCGAGGATCGCCTGGCGCGATTTCACCACTCAGAAAATATCCAACCAAAATGTGCTGCTGCTCGTGTGCCTCGGGCTTGGATCGCTCCAGCTCCTCTCGGTCCAATCCGGATCGTGGTGGGACATGGGCCTGAGCGCACTTGCCGGCCTTCTGCTGTTTGTGGCGCTGTTCCCGTTCTGGGCCCTGCGCAAGGTCGGTGCCGGCGATGTCAAGCTGATGGCGGTCGTGCCGTTCCTGGTCGGCGGCAACGGTCTCGCCGTGTTTTCCGTGCTTCTGCTGGTCTTCGCGCTCGCAACGGCGATGGTCGTGAAGAACCCTTTGATGCTGCCCGCGGGCGCCTTCCGACTCTACGTTCAACATCTCGACCGCAAAGGCGTCGTGCCGTTCGGCGTGCCGATCTCGGTCGCAGCGATCTGCACGATAGCGTTTCAGATTTATATCAACTTGATGCCCCACGCTGGCCCGGCGATCTGATCAGACGGGATTGCCGCAACGGCTTTGGCTGTGCACCAGTGCTGAGGTCGATGAGCAGCTAGGATCCACATCCAATGACGCCCAGACACTGCTTCACGTTAACCGTTCGGAAACGATGATCTTGTCGAGAGACCGGGTCGGTGGTTAAATCTAACCTTCAAAGGGGGGCATAAATATGGCACTTCACCTTTCTGCGGATGCTCCGGCTCCTATAGCGAAGGCACCACAAAAGTATCTTTTTGGTCCGCTCACCGACTTTCTCATGCTTGGCGGGAGCGCGTTTCTGATCCTGCCAATCCTATTCTTCGTGCCTCTTAAGTACGAAGGGCTTGTAGCGGCAGCAATGCTCTTGCTGGCTAATCTAATAAACCATCCGCACTTTGCCCACTCGTACCAACTTTTCTATCGCAATTTTGGGCGGAAGGTGCGCGGAGACGGATACGACAAGAGCCTCCAGATTCGTTACATTTTCGCGGGCATTATCGTTCCGCTGATCATGGGCGGTTTTTTTGCTTACGGTTCAATATCGGGAAACACTCGCCTGCTGGGATATGCGAGCAATGCGATGGCCTTTTTTGTGGGCTGGCACTACGTCAAGCAAGGCTACGGCATGCTGATGGTGGACGCCGTATTGAAGCGCAAGTTCTTCAACGATCAAGACAAGAAAGTGCTGCTATTCAACGGCTATGCCGTATGGCTGTTCGCATGGCTTCGGACAAATGCGGTGATCACCGAAAGGCAATTCTGGGGCTTGGACTACTACACATTTGCTGCCCCCTCGTGGGTAACCAACTTTGCCGTATTGGCCGCCGCTGCTTCTACAGCGGCCACGGTTGTGATGTTGATCAGTCGCTGGCGCAAGCATGGAGGCACGTTGCCGTACAACGGGGTCGTCGCCTACGTCGTGTCCCTATACGCTTGGATTCTATTTGTGGGGATAAACCCGCTCTGGCTGCTCGTGGTGCCGGCGCTCCATTCGTTGCAGTACCTGGCGGTGGTCTGGCGTTATCAAACCAATGTTGAGCGCGACCGTGCAGATGCTGTCAGAGATCCCGAATTCAAAGTCCTGTCCATTCTTGGCCCAATGTATAGGCTGCGGGTTTTGGGATTTATCATCGTTGGTGGAATTCTTGGAATTCTCGGTTTCTGGCTAGTCCCAATCGCACTGAGTGCTTTAGTTCCCTATAACAAAGAGGTGCTCGGCTCGTCGCTGTTCCTCTTCATAGCGTGGATATTTATCAACGTGCATCACTACTTTCTGGATAACGTCATGTGGCGGCGCGGCAACCCAGAGGTGTCAAAATATCTGTTCCGCTAGCGCCTGCCTGGAGGCCCTGCTGGTCGATGATCGCCAGCTGGCCGGTTCCGGCATCGACGCTTCCATGACGGTGGCGCGGAGGACATCGACGCCGGCGCCGATATTGACGAACCGTACCTTGGCATCGTCCACTCCGTTCTTGCGCAGCAGCGCCACCATCAGCTGACGCAGCAAGGCGCCGCTCGACCCGGACCGCGAGGGCAGAAAACCGGAGCGGATCACTCCAAAATACACCGAGATTTGCAACTATTTCTGTAGTTATGTTATCCATAAGAAAGGAGGAGATGCGGATTTGTATCGCTTTTGGAGCAGGCTCTTAAATCCGAAAGCATCCGGTAATCGGCCGAAGCGGACGAGGCTTTTCTCGGCCCAATCTTCCTCTGAGAGCGATGCGCGCCTCGCAACCGTTCTGGCAAACATCACCGACCTTGTATCGCTCTATGACAGCGGCCTCCGTCTCACACATTACGCAGCCAAGCTGAAAAGCATCCGCGGAGACGTGTTGGCGACGGGAGCCTCCATCTGGGAAATTTACCCAAGCTTGCTCAAAACCGAGCTTCGCCACGAAATTCATCGCGTACTCGGCGGCGGCTCTGCGATACGCGTCGACCTGCGGCAGTCGCCAAACGAGGTGCCTTGGTCCGCCCTCATCTTTGGCGCGGGGGACGGCATAGGGATCGTCGAACTCAGAGGAACGGAGCACAGCGAGCAGATCGCGGCTCAGATCCAGGAGCATGTCCTGCTCATCCATCAGGCAGCGCATGACGCCTTGACCGGCCTGCAGAATCGAAGACGATTCAGCGATCGGCTGCAGCAGGCACTCTCTGAGGTCGAAAGATCAAAGGGAAAGACAGCTCTGCTGCAGATCGACCTCGACAACTTCAAATCGGTCAATGACACCCTCGGCCACGGTACTGGAGATACGTTGCTCCAACTCGCTGCCGACCGAATCAGGAACGCATTGGAGGACGGCGAATCCGCATACCGGTACGCCGGGGACGAGTTCGCCGTCATCCAATCAGGAAAGGAACAACCCGGCAGCGCCGAGCGGGTAGCCGAGTCGTTGGTCGATGCGCTTAAGGCGCCGTTCGTCATCAACGGGATGTCGCTCTTTGTCGGTGCAAGCATCGGTATCGCCTTCGGACCTGAACATGGGGCGGAGAGCGAGGAGTTGATGAAGGCGGCGGATATCGCTCTCTACGCGGCCAAGCGCGCAGGCCGTGGCTGCGCACGAGTCTTTAACCGCTCCATGCTGCTTCTGATCGAGCAACGCGAGAATCTGAGGCGTAACCTGCGCATGGCGCTTGAGCGCCATGAGCTCTTTCTTGAGTATCAGCCGCTCTTTCGACCGCGTTCGTCGGTGATGGGTTTTGAAGCGCTATTGCGGTGGAAACACCCCGAAATCGGGGTGATTCCACCCAGCGTATTCATTCCGATCGCCGAGGCGGACGGCCTCATGGACGACATTGGCCACTGGGTTCTCGAGGAGGCATGCCGCCAAGCAATGACTTGGCCTTCCTCACTGACCCTGGCGGTGAATCTTTCGCCGGCGCAGTTCCTCAGCGGCTCGCTTACTGACACCGTTGCCCAGGTCATCGACTCCTCAAATATTCAGCCCGACCGGCTTGAACTTGAGATTACGGAGACAGTCCTCCTTGAGAAGACAGTAGATAATCTCGATACATTGAATACCCTTAATGTACTTGGAGTAAGAATTTCACTAGATGACTTTGGAACATACTATTCATCGCTCGCCTACCTTAAGAATTTTCCATTCGACACCTTAAAGATAGATCAATATTTTATCAGTGATCTTGAGACCGACCCGAAGAGTCAGGCGATTGTGCGGTCAATTATTGGCTTGGCTCATGGCCTAGGGATCAGCGTCACGGCCGAGGGCGTCGAAACGGCAGGGCAAGTGCGGTGGCTGATGGAGCAAGGCTGCGATTGCCTTCAGGGCAATTATCTCGGTCGCTCGATGGGAACGGAGGCAACATACGATTTCATTCGGCGGTCACAGACTCAACCAGACGTGAGGGAGAGAGAGGATCGAGCGTTGTAATGTTCAGCCCATCGGCCCGCTCCGAGCCAAAGCGAGATCAGTCGAACGCTTGTTTGAGTATTCTCTGTGGCCCCATGACAGACAGCAGGATAGAGCATGCCTAGAAATGTCACCTCGCAGAACAATGTAATTGAGACCTCATTTTGCAAGATGATCGAGTTTGATATTGAATTCAACTCGTTTATCTCTGAGTGGAGGCACTGCGCCTATATCTCAAATTACTTGGCACGCACGGTCAGCCATAATCGCCCGGATTCGGTGCTATATTCCAATTTGTATTCATCAGCGTTCAATGAATTACTGGAGGTCGCTTTCCGAACGCGACATCCCGCAGGCGTCCTCGCTTGCAGGGTATCCCGTGACGGGGAGACGGACAGGATCGAGTTAACGTTCCCCTGCACTCCAGAAGAGCAGCAGTTCTACGAATATGCGATATCGCAGACCCAAGGCGCCGGTGCCCAGGAGCGATATCTCGTTTCGTTGTCAGGAGATGTCGCGCCAAGCCGAGACATGGTGCTTCTAGAATTGGCTGTCGATTACAATGCAACGCTTCGCCTCGAGGCGGTTGATGCCGACACCGTCACGCTTGTCGTGGATCTTCCATTTGGAGGTCTGGCAAATTGAGCCTCTTCGCGCATGGCCCTTTGACGCGCTTCAAAGCGCAATATGATCCCAACAATCAGGAGTTCTCGATTTCCGGGTCCGTGCGGCCACAGACGATCGAAGAGCTTGCACCTAGCCTTGCTCTGCTGAAGGACTCCATCGACCGTGTGCGCGGTATTCTCTACGTGAACGTCAAGCGGCTCGCCCAAATGAACAACACCGCGTTCCACGCGTTCGCACGGGTGATTATCGACGCTTGCCGCGTGCGACCGGACCTTAAATTCGTGATCATCACATCGAGCGTTGTCGGCTGGACGACGCGAAAATTCGGTCGCTTGAGCCACGTCGAGCCAACCATCACGGTCGAGCAATATGACAGTGCGTTCTACCCTGGGCAGAGCTTCCTCGAAGAAGGCGGGTTCATCCCGATCCTGCGCACCCAGACAAATATGACGTGGCGTCACGAGCGCGCGATATTGCCGCGGCACGGCATGCGATCCGGCATTACGATGGCTGATATTTGCTGTGGGATCGGTGACTTCGCCGTGCTCGTGCAGAAGGAATTCCAACCGTCACGGATCGTCGCTCTCGACCATTCCAAGTCGAGCCTTGCCTATGCTCGGCAAATAGCAGCGGACTTCGACATCCGCGGGATTGAATATACGTATGGCGATGCAGCCGCGATGCTGCTCGAGGACGACCAGTTTGACCTCGTCACATGCCGACACTCGCTGCAAATCTTCAACCGGCCGGAGCTCATCCTCAAGGAGCTCTACCGCATATGCAAACCGGGCGGACGCGTATACATCACGAATGAAAAAATATCGCATTGTCTTGGCGAGCCCCGCAGCGAAACCATCCAGTGGACCTATAACGAACTCTCCAAGCTCTTCGCTCACTTCGAAATGGACCTCGAATTGGGCCCAAAGAACCGCCGCTGCCTGGTCGAGGCAGGGTTCGAGGACATTCGAGGCGAATCCTTCATGGTGACAAATCTCGACGGCGATCCTCAGGAGTTCGCCGACGTCGTGCAATCATGGGAGGACACGTTTGCCGGTGAGATGGCCCAGCAACGCGGTGACCGTCCAGAATTTATCAAGCGGTTCCGACGGGGCTTCCAGGACCATATCTTCGCGGCTCTCCACCCGAAGGGTTATGCGGGCTGGCCGATCTGGGTCGCCTCGGGGCGAAAGCCGCTATGACCGACTCGGCTCTTCCGCCTTCTCGGCCTGTCCTAAGGCTCAACAGTTTCCGTGCCAAATTCCTGCTCATAGTCGGCGGCGCCGTCCTCTTCGATCTGATGATCGGCGGTGGTATCGCCATCTGGAACGTCAACCGTCTGTCGAATGACGCAACACAACAGGTTGGCGTTGGCCTGACCAAGGCCACCAGCGAATACCTGCAGAAGTACGCGGAGAGTACGGCAGAGCGGACCAATCTGCTGATCGACCGCATCCACACGGAGGTCGACATCCTCGCAGGCTCGATGCAGAGTTTGGTCGATCACCCGCAGGTCAAGACAGCGCTCGGCGAGGTGCTCGAGCAGGATCCGTCCTTTTCCACTTCGCTCGCTTACAATTCCGCCAGCGACTGGTGGCAGAACCAGCCTGGCGAGGCGTCAGCGGTGACCGTCTGGGGTTATCTCCTCGATGCCAGCCGGAAATTGCCGCCGGATGTTGCCGCCGAAGTGCGTGACAGCACGGCCTTCAACATCTTCGGTCCTGCCGTCCAGGCAGCCGGCACCCGAAAGCTGCAAGTCTATTATATGGGACCGAAGAGAGCTCCGATCCTGCGCTCGACGCCTTATACAAACCAGGGTGCCACGTTTGATCGTGTTTACCCCGGCCACAACCAGACCAACTGGTGGGACTTTTTCTTTCCCGATCTCTACGAAGATTGGCAAGAGTGGATCAAGGACCCTTCGAGCAGGCCCGTCAGCGGTGACATCACCACGTTGTCGCCCTACATGGACGGCGTCACCGGGAAGCTAATCGTCAGCTTCTTTCACCCAGTGTGGACGAAGGACCGCAAGGATATCTCCGGAGTGGTCGGAGCGGACCTGACGCTCGATCAGATGGCCGACATCGTCGAGAGCGTGAGGATTGCCGATACCGGTTTTGCGTTCCTTGCCATGTCGAACGGCAATGTCCTCGCGGTCTCACCGGACGGCGAGAAGACGCTTGGCATCAAAAACTCGGAGCCGTCCGTATTCGACCGATCCCTTCGCAAAAGTCGGCAGCCAGCTATCGCTGCGCTGCCTTTGGGCCAGGACAATGATGGCATCGTTCAGCACATCAATCTCGACCAGCAAGTGGGAAGCGTTCCTTACGTCGTTGTTCTCAAGAAATTAAAGCCGACAAACCTGTGGAGCGCAGAGCCGGGAAGTAGGGGACCGGTGCGGCGCGAAGCGATGTCGATCGGCATGGTCGTCCCCGAGCGGGAAATCTACGCCTCCCTGCTTGCGGCGCAGCAGAGCATTTCCCGCGCAACTAGCCGAATCATAACTTACCAGATCATCGCGATCCTCGTTTCGCTTGTGATCGTCTTCGCGGCGGTCTTCGGCATATCCAAGCGCATCACTGCGGGCCTCAGTTCGCTCGCTAGCGCTGCAAAGCGGCTGCAGGCGAAAGACTATTCGGTCCGC
Source organism: Mesorhizobium sp. M00.F.Ca.ET.216.01.1.1 (assembly GCF_004010325.2). GTDB lineage: Bacteria > Pseudomonadota > Alphaproteobacteria > Rhizobiales > Rhizobiaceae > Mesorhizobium. The sequence continues at coordinate 13,133 of NZ_SADR02000013.1, read as the reverse complement.
GTCGACATTCCGACTCGCGACGAAGTTGGAGAGGTCGGCACCGCATTCAACCGAATGGCAGAGCAGATCAGCTTTCATACAGAAAATCTCGAACAGCTGGTCGATGAGCGCACCCAAGAGCTCGAACACGCAAATGAGGAAATTCTGGAGCTGAACGACAAACTGCGGGATGAAAACGTGCGCCTTGGCGCAGAACTCGACGTCGCGCGCCAGATCCAGATGATGGTACTGCCAAAACCTCACGAACTCGAGGCAATCACCTCGCTCGAGATTGCGGCCTATATGCGACCAGCCGATGAGGTGGGCGGCGACTACTATGACGTCCTTCAGAATGGGTCGCGCGTAAAAATCGGCATCGGCGATGTAACCGGCCATGGACTGGAGAGCGGCGTGCTGATGTTGATGGTCCAATCTGTCGCACGCGCTCTGCTGGAGACAGGCGAAGGCGACCCGCGCCGATTTCTTGATCGGCTCAACCGCGCGATATTCAAGAACATAGAGCGTACAAATTCCGATAAGTCTCTGTCACTGGCGTTCCTCGACTTTGAAAACGAGCGCGTGATCCTGTCGGGCCAACATGAGGACGTGCTGGTCATTCGGGCTGACGGAGAAGTCGAGCGCATCGAAACACTGGACTTGGGTCTACCTGTCGGCCTCGAACGAGACATCTCGCCATTTGTCGCGACCCGCGATATCCGTTTCGATAGCGGCGATGTGATTGTGCTTCACACAGACGGGGTGACCGAAGCCACGGGTTCAGACGGAAAGCTATTTGGCTTGAATCGCCTCTGCGAAAGCGCACGCCTGCGGCATGGCCGGACCGCCGAGGAGATCAAAAGCGGAATTGTCGACGATCTCATGGCGTATATCGGATCCCGGAAAATTCACGACGATATCACTCTACTGGTCATGAAGCACAGGTGAAGAAATGACTACTCTATTTGGGCCGGCTGATATTGCGATAGGTATGAGAGACAGCGTGAGCCGCGTGCGACTGTTCGACGGTCCGCTCGAACTGAGCTGGCATCACTGCGCTACGACTTCAGACTTCATCGCCGACCTTTTCGCTCTTCGCTTCCAGGCGTCGCGCAACGACTACAAGGAGGTGCGGCACAGCATCGGATATCTGGTCAACGAGCTCGTGGAGAATGCGATGAAGTTCCGCGCGCCAGGCGAGGTTCTGATCGAAGCGTCCATCGATTCGGAGAGTTTCAAGGTCAAGGTGTCGAACCTCGCGGTCGACGACATCGCTTCTGAGTTTCAGAACCTCCTTTCCGAGATTACCGTCGGGGATCCGGGCGAACTGCTGATTCAGCGAATTGAGGCGAATGCTGCTGACTCCGAAGCCACGCAGTCCGGTCTTGGATTGCTCACTTTGATGAGTGATTATGGGGCGCGTCTGGCTTGGATCTTCAGCCCGACCGAAGAAAACGATCGGGTCTGGGTGGAAGCATACGCTTCCATTCCAGTCTCAAACGCTCGTAGCGAAATGGGGTAGGACTGCTCATGGAAATAAAAACGGAAGACTATCGGGTTTGGAATGAGGGTAGCGATATCTATTTTGATGGAGTAATGCGGCTGGCGGACTCTAAAGATTATAAACCAGTTCTGTCTTTGATGACAAGTGTACTTTATTCAAAGCCTACCTCTATTACACTTGACCTTAGGGATCTTGAATTTCTAAATTCCTCTGGAATTAATCTTCTAGCAAAATTTACAATTGAGATCCGTAAGAATCCAGATGTAAAATTTATTGTCCGCGGAACTTCGGAGGTTCCTTGGCAATCGAAATCTTTACCAAACCTAAAGAAGCTGCACCCAGCTCTGACATTTCTAATCGATTGACTGCTTATACCGTCATGCCGGTTTGGATCAACTTCCGAGCATTTTGAGCCAATCCTCAAAAGAATGGGGCGTGTCTCGCTCAAAAGCAGAGATCGAGTGAACGAAACGAGGCATCGCCATCGCGTTGCGAGCTTCACGCGGGCTGTAGCCGAACTCCTTGCTGAACGCGCGGCTAAAATTAGCCGCCGAGTTGAACCCGACAGCTTCAGCAATATCAATGATGCGGCGAGTTTCCTCCGGGTCGCTCAGCGCGGCATGAGCCGTCAGGAGACGTCGTCTTTGAATATAATGGCTGACCCCACCATTTGGCTCGAACAGCTGATAAAGGCGGGTACGTGAGATGCCGAGCGCTCGGCACACCGTGTCGGGTGTCAGGTCGATTGCGTCGAGATTGCCTTGAATGTATCGGCGGGCCCGCTCCATCAAGGCTACCCCTGCCAGATGCTCTGCCACTGCAGTTTGATCTTTCGACGGTGAAAAACAGGCCATGATCATGTCACGCGTCGCATGCACGATACGGGGAAGATCGTTAGCACTGAGAGCGTGCAACCTCGCCTCTATTCCACTTATGTAGTCGATGAGGAGGTTGGCGACGTTCCCTGACAGGGTTGAATTGTTCTTCGCATCCAGCGCCGCTGCCGAGTGTTCAAAAAGTTCACGAGGCAGGTAAAGGAAGAGGCTTTCAGATTCAGTCGTCCGTCCGCGAAACGGATGGCCAAGCGATCTAAGCTCCATCGTACCAGGCTTGCCTAGCGCAACCCGGCCATCGACCTCTGTCCAAGCTCGACCTGTACGCAGCAGGGCAACGTACCAGTGATCGATCGAACTGGATCGGAGTTTAGTGTCCGAACGGATGTAGCTATGGGCCGGAGCGCGCTGCTGAACAATGAGCATACTGCCCAGGTTCCAGGCGGTGTGGTCGGCGGGAAAACCGTCGCTCGGAAAGACGCCATCCGGCAACCTAACGTCAACGAGTGGCGCCAAAAGGGTTTGCCAAGCCCCGAACTGGTCTTCCCGCACTAGGTCACGGGTGGAAAAAGACAACGGAACGAGTGCCGGTGGATCTTGCGGGTCGGGCACCTCTGCTTCGGATGAGGGCAAGCGCGGCCAACGGCGTTGTTCGCGCCCTAGCGGTCGCGCGATTTTGGACGTGCCGTCTGAGTTCTTGCGCGGGTCCATCAAACGCTGTCGTATTCAATTCCGACAACCCACCGCCAAGTCCAATTATGTTGTGTGCTTGGAAAAATGACAAGCCTTGAGAGGATCACAAGGCTTGTGAACATGCGGTCATGCTAAACTACCTCAATATATGTATTCCAGGATAAGATTCTGGATACCGCGCTAACGACAATCGCCAGCCCTACACATATAGAAGATATGGCTGGAAGGGAAATACGTGGCGGTTAACCATTAGAATTTCTCCTCTTAAAAAGAAATCTCTGGCTAAACACTCGGCACTGTTGCGCAACACCGCAATAGGCGTTCCGCGACGCCGAGCTGACGCAGCATTTCTTTGGATATAACAAAGACTATTATTTGTGGATCGGGCGATGAATAGTTTACCGGAAATACATGGGCGCCCTGCTGGAGATGCCTCGAGCGGCTTGCGCTTGTTGCGCCAAGATGGGGCAGCTCGACGTATTCTTGTCACTGGCGGCGCAGGTTTTCTTGGATCACATTTGTGCGAGAGGTTGCTCGGCCAGGGCCACGAGGTGCTGTGCGTCGACAATTTCACGACAGGCCGTATCCGCAATCTCGACCACCTGAGACGCAGGCCGAACTTCAAGGTCGTCCGGCACGACGTCTCTTTGCCTCTGACTATCGACGTCGACGAAATCTACAATCTCGCCTGCCCAGCATCGCCGCCTGACTACCAGGCCGATCCCATCCAGACTATGAGGACCAGCGTGCTCGGCGCGCTAAATCTTCTCGAACTGGCCAAGACGCGCGGCATAAAGATCTTCCAGGCTTCGACCTCCGAAATCTACGGCGATCCGCACGTTCATCCGCAGCCCGAATCCTATTGGGGCAACGTCAATCCGGTTGGTCCGCGCTCTTGCTACGACGAAGGCAAGCGTTGCGCCGAAACGATGTTCTTCGATTTCCATCAACAGCACCGCGTCGAGATCAAGGTCGCCCGGATATTCAACACATATGGTCCCCGGATGCGACCCGACGACGGACGCGTAGTATCGAACTTCATCGTCCAGGCGCTGAAAGGCAACGACATAACCATCTACGGCGATGGTTCGCAGACCCGCTCGTTCTGCTTCGTCGACGACCTGATCGACGGTTTCGTCCGGCTGATGGCTTCGCCGCCGTCGTTCACCGGTCCCGTCAACCTGGGCAATCCCGAAGAATTCACCGTTCGGGAACTGGCCGAGCGAGTGATCGCTCTGACCGGCTCGCGCTCCAGGATCGTGCACCGTCCGCTGCCGGTCGATGACCCGCGCCAGCGTCGGCCCGACATCTCGCTCGCTATGGGCGAATTGGATTGGCAGCCGAAGATTCCACTATCCGACGGCCTTGCGCAGACGATCGCCTACTTCGACCGCCTCCTGATCTCGGAATCGCAAGAGCTTGCGGAGACGGCGTGATGTCCGCGCATAGGGTCTTAGTGACGGGCGGGGCCGGCTACATCGGTAGTCACACTGCCAAGCTGCTCAGCCTTGGTGAGGTGGAGCCGGTCGTCTACGATAATTTGACGACCGGCAATCGATCGGCTGTGCGCTGGGGCCCGTTCGTGCAGGGCGACATTCTCGATAGAGCTCATCTTACGCGAGCACTCGCGCTGTTCGAGCCAGATGCTGTCATTCATTTCGCGGCTTCCGCCTATGTTGGCGAATCTGTCGAGGATCCATCGAAATACTATCAGAACAATGTCGCGGGAACTTTGTCGCTGCTGGATGCCTGCCGCGAAGCCAAGGTCGACAAGGTCATCTTTTCATCGAGTTGCGCGACTTACGGCATCCCTGCCGCTCTCCCGATCAGGGAAGGGACGCCGCAAAACCCGGTCAATCCTTACGGTAGGACGAAGCTGATCGCCGAGCAGATGTTGGGCGATTTCTCGGCGGCCTACAGCTTGCGGTATGTGGCCTTGCGTTACTTCAACGCCTGCGGCGCCGATCCCGACGGCGAACTCGGCGAGTGGCACGATCCCGAAACCCACTTGATCCCGAGAGCTTTGCTTGCTGCCGGGGGTCGAATTTCGCATCTGGCGGTCTTCGGCGACGATTACGAGACCACGGACGGCACTTGCGTACGCGACTACATCCATGTGACCGATTTGGCGCAGGCGCATGTGCTTGCATTCCGTCATCTTGTTGGCGGCGGTGAAAACCTGGCCGTCAATCTCGGGACCGGGAGAGGATCCTCCATACGCCAGATCCTGGATATCGTTGCCAGGATCACAGGACGTGAGGTGCCGATCGAACTGCATCCGAGGCGACCCGGCGACCCGCCGGTGCTCTACGCTGATCCGACCCTCGCCCGTGAGACACTCGGCTTCTCACCGCAGTATTCCGACCTAGACACGATCGTACGGACCGCTGCGCCCTTCTTTGGACGGGAGGCGCAGGCGTGACCACCGCTATCGGCAAACTGACGAGGAATGCTGGTCGACGGCCGACCACGCCGTTGATGGTGCCCGTTCTGACCGATCGCCGGCGTGCCGAATTTCTCGTCGGCGCGTTTGCGTGGCTGGTGGCGCTCGTCAACTTCTGGGTCTGGTGGCTCGAGCCGGATCATTATGTGGGTCTCTTCGGATTTGTGAGCGTCACAGTAGTCCTTGCCTGGGTCACGCTGCTGCCGGCATATTTCATGGTCATCTTCTATCGCAGCCGTAGACCCAATGGGCCATTGCAGCTGCCGGTCGGAAGCCGCGTCGCCATGGTGGTGACGAAGGCGCCTTCCGAACCGTTCTTGATCGTGGCCGTGACGTTGAACGCGATGCTTGCCCAGGACGTGCCGCACGATACCTGGCTTGCCGACGAAGATCCTTCCCCGGAAACGTTGGACTGGTGCCGGCGGCATGGCGTCTTCGTTTCAACGCGCAAAGGCAGAAGCGACTACCACCGCGCGACATGGCCGCGGCGCACGCGCTGTAAGGAAGGCAACCTTGCCTTCTTCTACGATCACTACGGTTATGAGCGCTACGATTTCGTCGTGCAACTCGATGCCGATCACGTGCCGGAGCCGGGCTATCTGCACGAAATGCTGCGTCCCTTTGCCGACCCGAGGGTGGGTTACGTATCGGCGCCCAGTATTTGCGACCGCAACGCAGCCGAAAGCTGGTCCGCACGTGGGCGACTCTACGCCGAAGCCAGCCTCCACGGCTCGCTCCAGGCCGGCTACAACGGCGGCCTCGCCCCTCTCTGCATCGGCTCGCACTATGCAGTGCGATGCGCCGCGCTGAAAGAGATCGGTGGTCTCGGACCGGAGCTTGCGGAAGACCATTCTACGACCCTGATGATGAACGCCTATGGCTGGCGTGGCGCTCACGCGCTGGACGCCATTGCCCATGGCGACGGTCCGCGCACGTTCGCCGATCTCGTCACCCAGGAGTTTCAGTGGTCACGCAGCCTGGTGATGCTGCTCCTCAAGTATTCCCCAACCTTCGTCCCGCGCCTGCCAGCCAGATTGAAGTTCCAGTTCCTGTTTTCGCAGCTTTGGTACCCGCTCTTTGCACTTTTCATGACGCTGATGTTTGCGCTGCCGATCATCGCGCTCGTGCGCCGCGAAAACTTTGTCGCAGTCACCTACCCCGACTTCCTGGTGCATTTCGCACCGCTTTCGATGATCCTGGTCGTCGTGGCCTTCCGCTGGCGCGCAACCGGCTCGTTCAGGCCGTTTGACGCAAAGGTCCTGAGTTGGGAGAGCATGTTCTTTCTCTTCGCGCGCTGGCCCTGGGCCTTGGCGGGGACGATCGCTGCAGTACACGACTGGCTGACAGCTTCCTTCGTTGATTTCCGCATTACTCCGAAGGGAACGTCGGAAGTCGAGCCGCTGCCGACGCGCGTTCTTGCACCCTACGGATTTCTGTCGATCGCATCGGCGCTGCCCGTGCTGCTGATAGGCGACGCCGGCGAAACCCGTGGCTTCTACATTTTCGCAATCATCAATTCGGTGCTGTACGCACTGCTGCTCCTCGTCATCGTAGTCCAGCACGGTCGCGAGAACCGAGTCAGGACTACAAAGCGCTCCTACCGGCCCGCGATGGCGACCAGCTTGCTGGTACTCTTCATGTTGCCCGGAATCGCAACGGCCGAGCGTGGGAGGGACGGCATTGAATCGCTTGCTTGGGGCGCCGGACGCCTCAGCCTGTTCGACGTCAAATACTCCGTCGCCGGGGCCGGCATCGGCGGACCAGGTCTTAGCAAGACGACATTCAATCCCAGATGGCTCCGGCAAGAGCCGGGTTCCACGCTGTAGACGCAAGAAGGCACAGAAGGCGCTGAAAAATGAAAATCGCAATGATCGGAACTGGTTACGTCGGTCTCGTCAGCGGCACCTGCTTTGCCGAATGGGGTAACGAGGTCGTCTGCGTCGACAAGAATGTCGACAAGATCGCGCAGCTCAAGCAAGGCAAGCTGCCGATCTACGAGCCCGGCCTGGAGACGCTTGTGCGGCGCAACCGGGCAGCTGGCAGGCTGTCCTTCACCAGCAATCTCGCCACCGCCATGAGGGGTGTCGACATTGTCTTCATCGCGGTCGGAACTCCGCCCCGCCCCGGACTTGGCGATGCCGATCTTTCATTCGTCTATACGGCGGCCAAGGAGATCGCGCTTTCGCTCGAAGGCTATGCGGTCGTGGCTGTCAAATCGACTGTCCCGGTCGGTACGGGCGACATTGTTGAAAAGATCATCTCCACAGTCCGCCCGCCGGAAAGCTTTTCTGTCGTCTCCAATCCCGAGTTCCTTCGCGAAGGGGCGGCAATCGACGACTTCCTGTTTCCAGACCGCATTGTCGTCGGCGCGGAGGACGAACATGCGCGAACAGCGATGTTGGCCCTCTACGGTCCACTCGCCGACGCTAATACGCCAATTATCATCAGCCAGCGGCGCGCGGCTGAGCTGATCAAATATGCGTCGAACGCGTTCCTGGCGACGAAGATCACCTTCATCAATGAGCTTGCCGATCTTTGCGAGCAGGTCGGCACCGATGTCAGTGAACTGGCGCTGGGTCTCGGCCTCGATCACCGTATCGGAAAAGCCTTCTTGAATGCTGGACCGGGCTATGGCGGCTCATGCTTTCCCAAGGATACGCTGGCGCTCCTTCGGACAGCGCAGGATTACGGCGTCCCGCTGCGCATCGTCGAAGAGACAGTGGCCGCAAACGAAGCCCGCAAGCGGAAGATGGCACTCAAGGTCGTCGATGCTGTCGGGGGAGATGTCGATGGGCTGACGATCTCGATTCTCGGCCTGACCTTCAAGCCGGATACCGACGACATGCGCGATGCACCCTCGGTGCCATTGATCGAGGCGCTGCAGAGGTTCGGCGCCACCATCCGCGCACATGATCCAATCGGCATGGAGAATGCAGCGCGCATCTTCGAAAATGTCGCGCTGTTCGACGATCCCTATGAATGCGTCCGCGGCGCGGACTGCGTCATCGTCGTCACCGAATGGGAGAGTATCCGCCAGCTTGATCTCTATCGCTTGAGGCAGGTGATGCGGTCTCCGATCCTCATCGATCTTCGTAACGCGTTTGGGCGGGGCGCGGCACAGGCGGCCGGTTTTCAAGTAACGAGTATCGGCCGACCTGTGCCGCAGCGTGCCGGCTCCATGTCCGGCAACAGACCTGCCCCGACGCATGATGTCCAGAGACCATTGTGAGTGAGGACTGAAATGATGGAAAAGTCACCCATCGCAAATTGGGAAACGCGGACCGCAGCGGCGCTCCGAGGCTGCCTGCTGGCAACATCGTGCATGCTCGCCGTCTGCGCATTCGAAACCCCGGCTGAAGCCGGCGGCAAACATTCCGTAGCTCCGGCGGACGCGCGGGCCATGACGGGCGCAGAGCTGTACATACTCTACCACGACAAGTCGTGGCTATGGCCCAACGGGGCGGGTCGGATGCACACTGACGGTCGCCGTTTTACGGCGTGGGCCGGGTCCGGGGAGAAGTCTACTTGGGCAGAAGGCCGATGGCTCGTCACTAACCGCGGCCGCCTTTGCCTCAAGGCGCAATGGCACTCATCGTCCGGCATCGTTTCCAACAAGACTTGCTTCAGCCACAAGAAGCTCGGCGACACCGTCTATCAGAAGAGGGAGCCGTCCGGCGCTTGGTATGTCTTCAAGCACGGCGCCGCTGCCGACAACGACGAGTTCAACAAGCTCGTCAGCCAGGACCTGGTCTCCTCCAACCTGGAGCGGATCAAGTCCGAGCTCGAGCCGGCAAGGCAACTCTCCGATGCCAATCTCAGTACACAACAGTGAAGACCGTCAGGAGGATACACCAATGAAGACTGTCGGAAAAAATACGTCGAAAATGATCGCGCTCTCGCTCGCCACGCTGGCTCTGTCGGGGGCGGTGCTGGCGGCCAACGTGCCGCGCGGCATTCCTACTGCCGGCACGCAGACGACCGACCAGGTGACCGACAAGCGGCCGGTCATCACCGAGACCTCGGTCGATTTCGGTGCCTATGACCCGCACGGCGACTTCGGCAGCGACCCGAACGTCAAGATCGAGCATCTCTTCCTGCCTTGGGAAGACGTCGATCTGTCGACGCTGGCCATTGCCGACGAATATGCCCTGCAGCGCGGCCGGTCGTTGCTCATATCGGTCGAGCCCTGGTCATGGTCGGTGGACTGGCGAGTGACCTCGGAGGAGCTCCTTAACGGGGTCCTCAGCGGCCGTTACGATGCCTATATGGCATCGGTCTGCACGGCCGCTGACGGCCTGAAGAGCCCGGTGATCATTCGCTGGGCGCAGGAGATGGACGAAACCGATAACCAGTTCACCTGGGCACACTGGAAACCCGAGAGCTACGTCGCTGCCTATCGTCGAATGGTGACGGAATGCCGCAAGCACCTGAGGACAGCCAAGTACATGTGGTCGCCGAAGGGAAACCCCAACCTGGTCAGCTTCTATCCCGGCGACGAGTTCGTCGACATCGTCGGCCTCTCCGTGTTCGGCCTCCAGCGGTACGACCGCGATCATTTCGGAAAGGACCGGACGTTCGCTGAGGCGCTCGAGCCGGGCTACCGGCTGGCCGAAGGCTTCGGCAAGCCGATCATGGTGGCCGAGTTGGGCTACGAAGGCGACCAGGCCTACGTGCGGAACTGGGCTGCGACTGTTGCGCAGAAGCACCCGGAGTTCCCGAGCTTGAGCGCCGTTGTCTACTTCAACGATCGGGAGGTCTATCCTTGGCCGGATGGCTATGGCCGCCCCGATTGGCGGGTCGTCACTGGACAGGCCACGAACTAGGCGCCGAAGATATCCTTGCAATCAGGAGAAACGAAAATGCGGAAATTGCGGAAATTGCTGGCGCTCGTTGCGATCGGCAGTTGCGTGGGCGTGGGGTCGTTCGATGCTGCTGCGGCACAGAGCAAAGTGGGCAACGCCGCGAAAGCGGCGACACCGCTGACGACCGAAGAGCTCTTTCGATTGTACTCAAACCGATCCTGGCTCTGGAAGGACGGGGCGGGCTATTTCCCGTCAAAGCAGCGCCGGTTCACCGCCGTGACAGGCCGAGGCAGCGCAGGTTCCTACGGTGTCGGACGCTGGTTCCTCACCGATCCAGGCAAGCTTTGCTTCAAGGCCACATGGCACGTGAAAAGCGGCGCAGCGCCGGCTCTGACGTGCTTCAGCCACCGCAAGAAGGATGGTGTCGTGTTCCAGAAGCGGGAGCCGGACGGCGAATGGTATGCGTTCAAGAACGCGCCGATCAAAGTGGGCGATGAATACCGCAAGTTGCACCCAGGCGACTATGTCAGCGCGAACCTGGGCAAGATCGAGGCGAAGCTGTCAGCCACCAGCAGATAAACATTCAGCTGCGGCTGGGTTGGCTTGCAAGGGCCAGCTACAGTCCAAGGTCTGACGCAGTCATGCGCCAATCCGGAGAGCCATATCCACCCGGCCAGTGGTACGGCTCCTTGTCGTTGAAGTAGACGATCCCGGCAAGCAGCGGGAATGGACTGCTGCCTGCCGGGAGCGCGGAAATCTCGGACATCCAATTCTGGCGATATGCCTTGCGACCGGCCACTCCCAACTCCGCAACGATGATGGGCTTTCCGAATTTCTCGACGCGACGGTATTTCTGGTCGAAAGTCTTCGCGAATCCCCGCGGCTTGCCATACCGCTCGCGGTCCCATTTTTCCAAGCCCCAGACAGACACGCCGATCAGGTCGACATAGTCGTCGCCGGGGTAATAGGCAGCAAGCTCGCGCTCGCCTTTCGGCGACCAAACGAACTGAGCGCGCGGCGCGATCGTTCGGCAGGCATCGACGAAGTATCGATAGGCAGCTATGTAGCCATGCGCATCGCCGCGTGCCCACGGATAGCGGTCTGTGGGCTGCTCCATTTCGTGACCCCAGCGGATCCAGTAACCGCCCTGATAGCTCGCTACCGCACTGCAAACGGCAGCAATCTGCCGGTCGAATCTCCCGCTCATAATGTCCGCGAACAGATGATCACCGCCATCGCGCCAGTTTGCTGCCTTTGTATAGGGTTCGACTGTCACCATGAGTGTGCGCCCCTTCATCTCTGCGAAGCGCATTTTGGCCGTGAGCATTGGCTCATCCACGGCTTGCCAATAGACAAACACATGCTCGATGCGGGACCGGTCCGAATCCTGCAACTGGTCGTGCGGATCATAGACGCCAAGCAACAACGACCGAAATGTCGCGGTCGCCCTGTCAATGGATCGATTTGGTCCGATCGATGTTGTTTCCCTCGTGTCGATGTCCGGGGCCGGCCCCGCGGCCGACACGGCCGGCAGCGCGAGTTGCAGAAAAATAAGGCACAGCGCCAGGATAGTCGCACGCGGCATGGAACCTGCCTATGCTGTGTATCAGAAAGCTAGCCTCGGCGAAGAAAGCAACCCGACGTCCTTCCAAAGCCGCTTGGACTGCAGATATAGGGCGCGCGGCCAAGGAAGCTGTGGCTTGCGACTCTGATGGGCAGCGTCCCTTTGATTGCCTTCTCAGGCGCCATCGTCTTCCTTTCGCTACCAGACATATCCGGGTAGCCAGACTCTGTCGATGTGGACGACACGGTTACTGCCTTGCCCGGAACCATTGCACAACCGGAGACTAGTACCGCAATTGTTGCCGAGGCGAGCGTAACCCCCGGCAGAGCACGCGAGATTCCATCTCTAAGTGCCTCTAGAAATACTAGCGAACGGCCATGTTCTTGCTGTAGCGATTTCGATATTTCCATCACGAGTGACCCCAGCTATTTCTTTCGTTTATATCATTGACACATTTAATTGTGCTTAATGCGCATCCAAAAATATGTGGATTGTTTGTAACCAAAATCTCTTCACTCCTCGAAAGGCTCCCGGTTGCAATTTTTGACGTTCCAACGCCCGGAAGCGCCCCCAGTGCCAGCCTCCTGGGCGCAGTGCCGTCGTTGTGCAGGCTCAAATCGCAATGACTTGGTTGGTTCGAAAGCCTTTTTCGGCTGCAAGGTGTCGATGCCCAGGTGCTTCGGCCAGGTCGCGAATTCGGCGCCGGACGCGATCGGATCGCAATCAGCCGACCCTCCCATCCCGCTCATCTACGTTTCCATCGTGCCTACCATGCAGGTGGAGTGGAGCATAGGAGCGGCCCTTCAGAAACGCGATGAACGCGCGCAATGCCGCTGGTTGGTAACGACGGCTCGGAAAATAGAGGTAAAGCGCTTCCAGGGGAGTCGACCATGTGGGCAGGACCCGTGACAACTTTCCGGCGTCGAGGAGATCCGACACGCTCGCAACCGGCGCGCTGCCAATGCCTAGCCCGCTCAGGAGCAACAAGTGCTGCTTACACCAGATAGTGCAGCGATGACTGCAGTGGTCAACTCGGCGGTGTTTGCCGCACCGCCAAGACCCGGACTTAGAGTCCGTTTTGAAATTCACGGGTGAGCGTTTCGGCGGATGAGATTGCCGCCCATTGCGACAAGGATCATGGCTTGCGAGACGTCGATGCGCTGCTCGTAGTCGCGCACGAGGCGGCGCCATCTTGTCATCCAGCCGAAGGTCCGCTCGACGACCCAGCGGCGGGGCAGGATCTGGAAGCCCTTCTGGTCGTCGGATCGACGGATGATCTCGACCACGAAGTCGAGATAGGCGGCTTTGTCCATGAGCT
>NZ_SADR02000137.1 GCF_004010325.2 Mesorhizobium sp. M00.F.Ca.ET.216.01.1.1 | reverse complement strand
GGCCATTTCCCTCTCGCTTGTGCCCACATCAGGAGCTGGCACGTTGAGCCCAGGACCGATTAGGCCGCGCTTGCTGAGCTCCTGGGTGAAACGGCGGGTAATGCGCTCGAGCTCCTGAGGAGTCCACTCACGCGGGTCGATCCTGAGTGCTCCTTTTGAGCCGCCAAACGGGACGTCGACCAGCGCGCATTTGAGGGTCATCAGCGCTGCGAGCGCCTCAACCTCCTCAGCATCCGCATCGGGCGTGAACCGGATGCCCCCTTTGACAGGCTCGCAATGCTCGCTGTGAACGGAGCGCCAGCCGACGAAGCTGTACATCCGGCCGCGCAGCCTGACACCAAACCGCACTGTGTATGTCGAGTTGCACTGAATGATCCGCTCGGCCAATCCCTCAGGCAGATCGAGGAACTCCATCGCATGGCGGAAATTCT
>NZ_SADR02000136.1 GCF_004010325.2 Mesorhizobium sp. M00.F.Ca.ET.216.01.1.1 | reverse complement strand
CTTCGTGGCGATGGTTCTCGACGGCCAGGCGCGCCGAGAATGTTCGCCGAAACGGGCAGCGAGCTGAACGACGCAAGCAGCGCGCTGATCATCTGCAAATGACCGTCGATCACGAGGAATACCAGCATCGCGATCGTGTACATGTAGCTCGACAACACCTGGCTCGAACTGCTCGCTTGTGCGTTGAAGAAGGTTGCGAAGCCGAGACCCATGCCGAGGCCGACGAAATCGCCCGTCGCGCTGATGGCCTGAAACACGATCTGCATGGTCATGCCGAGCGCCACGCCAATCAGGAACTGGTTGACGATGATCCACACGCCCTCGGCGGAGAACACCGTCACTTGCGGCAACGAGCCGAGCGTCGGAGCGAAGATGATGGTCACGAAGGCCGCGAGGCCGATTTTCAAGAGCAGAGGCAGCGAACGGGTGCTGA
>NZ_SADR02000135.1 GCF_004010325.2 Mesorhizobium sp. M00.F.Ca.ET.216.01.1.1 | reverse complement strand
TTCCGGAACATCGTCGAACCCGACGACGGAAACATCGTCGGGCACGCTGAGCCCGCGTGCGCTCAGCCATTCGAGCGCCACCAGGGCCGTTCTGTCCGACATGGCAAGGATGGCGGTGGGCGGCGCCTCGGAGGCGAAGATGGTTTCGAGCCCCGCCTTCGTGCTCGCCACGTCGTTGGCGGTTTCGTAGACGGGCACTTTGGATATGTCGACGCCAACACGCGAAAGCTCCCGGAGATAGCCCGTGAGGCGATTGCGCGTCCCTGCATAGGTAGCGGCCCGGACCTGGTCGGCTGAAACAATGCCAGTCCTGTCGTCGGCGAAAGGCAGCGCGAGGACGGCGAAGCGGCGATGTCCAAGATCGGTGAGGTGGCGCGCCGCCATCCCGACACCGGCGATGTTGTCGACACCGATCGCGGCGACCGATCCGTCCTCGGA
>NZ_SADR02000134.1 GCF_004010325.2 Mesorhizobium sp. M00.F.Ca.ET.216.01.1.1 | reverse complement strand
GCATCGCGGGCGAGCCGGAGGAAGATCGAGGGCGACGCGGCGCCGCCTTCCGGCGGACGACCGCGGCCATCCTTGAGATGGCAATTCTGGCAGGCGCGTTCATTGAACAGCGGACCAAGCCCGTCCGAAGCCTGGGTCGACGAAGGCGACGACACCCAGTTCTTGCGGAAAAGGGCGTTTCCGAGCTTGAAGTTGCCTTCTTCCTCGAAGGTGATGTTGGCGGCCGGTTGCGAGAACGCGTCGCGGCTGGGATCCTTGCGCGAAGTGCCGGCGCCGCCCTGCATCAGTTCGAACGGCTCGGGCTTGGAAAAGTCCGTGGTCGGCCGCGTGACGGCGAGGACCCTCGCCTCATCCTTGGGCGTCAAATCGGTGCGGCTGGCGGCAAGGCCGGCGCTACCAGTCTCGCCGGCCATGGCCGAGGCAGATAGCGCCAGCAGAAG
>NZ_SADR02000133.1 GCF_004010325.2 Mesorhizobium sp. M00.F.Ca.ET.216.01.1.1 | reverse complement strand
CCGCAAGCAGCACCGCCGATGTCGACGATCATGTGACCGCCGCGACCGGCGACAAGGTCGAGGTCAGCGCCAGCGGCATCCAGGTCACGCACCGCAACGGAATGAAGGAGACGATCGAGAACGGCCGGTTCAGGATGGAGGACAAGTTCGGACGCACCATCGTCGAGCGCAGGGCCACCGTGGCGGATCTCGATCGCCTGAAGAGTTTGTGAGAGCGAGGTTCTATCTGGATTTAGATCTTAAGGGACCAAAAGCCAGCGCTGCAAAATCAGGTTGCCACCTTTTGCTTCGTCTCTTTGGTCCTGATCGTCTTACGACAGAACTCCCGCTGCTCACCTTGCCCCCGCCTTTTGGCGGGGGTACTTTTTTGTGCCCTTGAATGATGATCGGGGGCGGACCTTGGCGCAGGCCCCAACCGGGGAGAAATCCATCTGCGCAATCAAAG
>NZ_SADR02000132.1 GCF_004010325.2 Mesorhizobium sp. M00.F.Ca.ET.216.01.1.1 | reverse complement strand
CGCCTGCGTGCCTGAACATCGTCTGCATTCGACCACGCCGCTTGGAGGAACGACGCCGCGCGTCGATGAGCTGCCAGGATTCCGCATTGCCGAAAACATCGGCGTGGCGCTGGCTTCGATAGCATCCCGGCTGAACCGCCAGGCAGACTTCGCCACTGCCGCCAAGCGCTTCTTCGGATTCGAAATGCCTGCACCCGGGAAGGTCTCGGGGAAGGCGCCCTACACGGCGGTCTGGACCGGTGTCGACCAGTGGTTCGTCGAAGCACCCTTCACCAGCCACGAGAACATCGCGCAAATCGTCAAGGATGGCTTTGGCGATAATGCTTCCGTCACCGAACAGACCGATGGCTGGGCCTGCTTTGACGTAGGAGGGCCAGCAGCGCCGGCCGTATTCGAGCGGCTGTGCGCGCTTGATGTCCATGCAATGGCCGGCGGCGCGGCGAGCC
>NZ_SADR02000131.1 GCF_004010325.2 Mesorhizobium sp. M00.F.Ca.ET.216.01.1.1 | reverse complement strand
TGGCGATACTCGTCTTGCTTCCGTGTTGCAGAAAGACGGCGCGCGCGTTTCGACCATCGAGCATTTGATGTCCGCCTGCGCCGGTCTTGGCATCGACAATCTGTATGTCGACGTCACTGCCGAAGAAATTCCCATCATGGACGGCAGCGCCAGCTCGTTCGTGTTTCTGATCCAATCGGCGGGAATCGAAGAACAGAACGCGGCAAAGAAGTTCATCAAGGTCACCAGGCCGGTTGAGATTCGCGACGGCGACAAGTTCGCCCGGCTCGAGCCGTATTTCGGTTTCAAACTCAAGTTCACGATCGATTTCCGTCACCCGGCGGTCGATAAAACCGGCCAGGCGCTGGAAGTGGATTTCGCCAACACGTCGTACGTGCGCGAAATCGCACGCGCCCGCACGTTCGGCTTCGCGCATGAAGTCGAGATGATGCGGGAGCTGGGTCTTGCGC
>NZ_SADR02000130.1 GCF_004010325.2 Mesorhizobium sp. M00.F.Ca.ET.216.01.1.1 | reverse complement strand
GGCGCGCCGGCTGATGGAGGCGTTCCCGACCTTCACGCTCACCCTGCAGAGGCAGATCAACCCGTGGCTGGACAAGGTGTTCGCCGAGCGTTACGTCGAGGCGCTGGGCATCGCCGGCGTGCCGGAGTGATCAGGCACATCGACCATTGTCGCGACTCAGGTTTGGTGGAAAACTCATGGCCTCAGCATGGGAGGCCGAAATGCCCAATAGTTTCAAGACCGGAGACGTCGTCAGGCTGAAATCCGGAGGCCCGGAAATGACCGTCAGCGACGGGGCGGCTTCCGGCATGTATCTGTGCCACTGGTTCAACCGCGAGGGCGACATCTGGACGCCGCAGCATGCAGGCTTCAAGCCGGACCAGCTGGTGGTGGTCGACCAGCCGAGATAGTCGTCGCCTTCTGCCCCTAAAGCGCGTCGCGATCTTTCAGATTTGCCCTGTGCGCTTTAG
>NZ_SADR02000129.1 GCF_004010325.2 Mesorhizobium sp. M00.F.Ca.ET.216.01.1.1 | reverse complement strand
TGCGGGTGATCTCCGATTTCGGATCGGCAAAGACCTGCCAGACAGCGCCCTCCTCGACGATCCGGCCGGCATCGATCACCGCCACGCGGTCGGCGATGGAACGAATCACTTCCATCTCATGGGTGATGAGCAGGATGGTGAGGCCGAGATCGCGCAGGCGCCGCACCATCGCCACCATGCGCATCGTCTCCTCGTGGTTCATGCCGGCGAAGGGCTCGTCGAGCAGCAGGATCGATGGGTTGGTGGCAAGGCCGATGGCGATGCCCAAGGCCCGCAAATGGCCGTGCGGCAGGTTGCGGGCGGTCTCGTCGGCGAGCGAGGCCAGGCCAAGCAGCGCCAGGATCTCGTCGGCGGACTGCCCGAAAGCCGCCTCGTCGGCCCTCGCCGTGCCGGTGCCGAGGAAGAAGCCGGCAAGGCTCGCCTTCGAACGCAGATGGTGCGCGATGATGAC
>NZ_SADR02000012.1:179363-212108 GCF_004010325.2 Mesorhizobium sp. M00.F.Ca.ET.216.01.1.1 | reverse complement strand
GACGACCAATCGCGGCTCAGAAAAGGCCACGGCGCCCTCAACATGGCCATCGTGCGCCATTTCGCCATCAACCTGGTCCGTACCGTCAGCGATAAGCACTCCATCAAACTCAGACGCAAAAAGGCCGGGTGGAGCACCGACTACCTCGCCGCAATCCTCGGCGAGCTCCGCCGTTAACCTGGATTCGGAGCCCTGATGAAGACCCGCCATGCCGCCGACATTATCGTTTTCATGTCGTATCATTGCAGGCCAGTGTGGCGCCCCGAAATTCGCGGTGCTTTGGAGCTGCGCAACCAGCGCGTCAAAATAGCAGGAACTTCAAATCCACCCCACCAGAGCAGGACTTGCGCATGGCCAATGAAGACAAGACAATCGCCATTGCCGGTGCCGGCAGCATCGGCTGCTACGCCGGTGCCTGCCTGGCGCTTGCCGGCCGGCAGGTGGTTCTGCTGGCACGGCCACGCATCGACGAAGCCTTGCGGAAAGCTGGCTTGCGGGTCACCGACCTTGCCGGCCGCGACCGCCTCATAAAGGCCGATGCGCTTTCGGTCGCCGCCGATCCGGCGCGGGGATTGTCCGAAGCCGATGTGATCCTGGTGACGGTCAAGAGCGGCGCTACGCAGGATATGGCCGGCCTCATTGCCGCCCACGCCCGGCCGGATGCGGTGGTGGTCAGCCTGCAGAACGGCGTCGACAATGCCGATAGGCTGCGGGCTTGGCTTGCCGGCCGGCTGGTGCTGGCGGGCATGGTGCCGTTCAACGTGGTCCAGTCGCCGGACGGCGAATTGCCGCTTCGCATGCACCGTGCCAGCGACGGCAAGGTGATCATCGAAGACGGGCCGGCCGGTCTTGTCGAGCTCCTCGATGTCGCCGGGCTTGCGGTTGAAACGCATGGCGACATGAAAGCGGTACTGTGGGGCAAGCTGCTGCTCAACCTGAACAACGCGCTTGTCGCGCTTTCCGGCCTGCCGCTGGCCGCTCAATTGGCGGACCGGCGCTGGCGGCTGATCCTGGCCGGCCAGATCGATGAGGCACTGGCGGCGCTGAAGGCGTCGGGTATCGAGCCGGCGCGGATCGCCGGCCTGCGCCCGGCGCTGCTGCCAAAAGTGCTCAGGTTGCCGGACTGGCTGTTCAAGCTCGTGGCGCGGCGGATGCTTGCCATCGACCCCGAGGCACGCTCGTCGATGTGGGACGACCTTCAGCGCGGCCGGCCGACGGAGATCGGCGACCTGCAGGGCGCGGTCCTGGGCCTCGCCGAAAAGACAGGCACACCGGCGCTGCTGGTAAAACGGGTCGCTGCCTTGGTGCGAGAGGCCGAGCAGGAAAAGCGTGGTTCACCCGGCCTGATGCCGGAAGCAATCACTTCCGGCCTTCGATCAGGGTGATCTTCTGCCAGATCTTGCGTGACAGGTTCGAGGCCAGATTCTCGATGTCGTTGACGCCGTCGATAACCACATGGTCATTGACCGACTGGGCAAACAGCGCGGCAATCTTGCCGGTGATCGACAGCATTTCGGAACGGTAGTCGAGGTAGCGCGCAAGCTCGGCGCCGTTGGTGATACGGGCAGGAGAATGCGTCGTCGGCTTGAAATTGGCTGAAAGCGCTCCCGGATCCTTGGTCAGCTGATGCATGTCGATGACGTGGATCAACGATCGCAGACCGTGAAGTTTGCGAAACACCTGCTTGCGCTTGATGCGTTCCTCGGAGCGGACCAGAGCAAGGAAGCCGAGCACGGCAAGGATGATCATGTTGAGCGAGGCTTCGAGGCCCTGCACCGACTGGACGGCATCGTCGGGCTTCGAGATACGTTCGAGCGGCAGGATGGTGCCGACGAACAGGAACATCAGCGCGCCGGCGACGACGGCGGCGATGATGACGCCGCGCAGCCACCAAATCGGCGCTTCGAGCGCCTTGGCCGCCTTCGCCAGGCCGCGCGACAGCGAGACGAGCTCAGCGGCGACGACGCGCAGGCCTGCTTCGGGAAAACGCTCGGCGATGCGCTCTTGCAGCCGCTCGGCGGTCTCGATGATCAGTTTCGGATCAAGCGTGCGGTAGCGCATGGCGAAATGTCCGATCGACGCTCAGGGATCGGCTGGTGCGTTGGTGCGTTTGCCGTAGCGGTTGGGCCCAGCCTGTCCTGGAAACAGGCAAAGCACGAGGAAGGCGACGATCGAGACGACCGGCACGAACAGCACCAGCGCCGCAATGCCCGGCTTGTCGAGATCGTGCAGCCGCTTCACCGCCAGCACGACGTTCGACCACAGCGAAGCGATGAAGGCGACGAAGAAAATGAACGACCACATGTTGCTCTCGGCCGTGCCTTCCGGCACCAGCGTGAAGCGGTAGAGCGGGAAGGCCTGGATGATGGCCACCAGCAGTCCGCCAAGAAAATAGGCCGCGCGGCTGACGCGGCCCGAGGTTTTGAAGAAAAGCCAAATGAGGTCTGATTTTTCAGGCAAGCGGATCCGGTCCATATTGATTGGCACCCTTGGTGCCTTCGAGGATGCCGAGCTCGACCAGCAGCCAGACGGCGCCGACGATCGGCACCAACCCGATCAGCGACCACCAGCCTGACTTTTCGCGATCGTGCCAGCGCTTGGCGTAGACGCCGAAGACCGGGTAGAGCATGGCGAGCGCGTATATCACATAGATGAAGCCATAAGGTATGCCGTTAAAGGTCGTGCCGAGTATGTTATCCAGGATCATGGCGACAATTGCGCCGACGAAAATCACGCCGACGCAAGCCCAGAACTTGCCACGATTGATACGACCGTCATAACTCGTCAGAAGATATTTCCAGTCCATGTCACCCTTCCGCGTTGAATCAGCGCGACGCATTGTCGCGCTGGCGGAAGGTGCGTCCGTTTCCGGAAAAGATCAATCGCGCAGCAATTCGTTGATCGAGGTCTTGGAGCGGGTCCTGGCGTCGACCCGCTTGACGATGACGGCGCAGTAGAGGCTCGGACCGGGCTCGCCATTGGGCAATGGCTTGCCGGGCAGGGAACCGGCGACGACGACGGAATTGGCCGGCACTTCGCCATAGAAGACTTCGCCGGTGGCACGGTCGACGATCTTGGTCGACTGGCCGATGAAGACGCCCATGCCGAGCACCGAGCCCTCGCGCACGATGCACCCCTCGACCACCTCGGAGCGCGCGCCGATGAAGCAATTGTCCTCGATGATGGTGGGGCCGGCCTGCATCGGTTCCAGCACGCCGCCGATGCCGACGCCGCCCGACAGATGCACGTTCTTGCCGATCTGAGCGCAGGAGCCGACGGACGCCCATGTGTCGACCATGGTGCCGCTGTCGACATAGGCACCGACATTGACGAAGGACGGCATCAGCACGGCGCCCGGCGCGACATAGGCGGAGCGGCGCACGATCGACGACGGCACGGCGCGAAAGCCTGCCTTCTCGAAATCGACGGCGCTCCAGCCGTCGAATTTCGACGGCACCTTGTCCCACCACACGGCCTGGCCGGGACCACCCTTGATGATCTCCATCGGGTTGAGCCGGAACGACAGCAGAACCGCTTTCTTCAGCCACTGGTTGACATGCCATTTGCCGTCGGCCTGGCGCTCGGCAACGCGGGTGACGCCCCGGTCGAGCAGGTCGAGCGCCGACTGGATCGCATCGCGCGTCTCGCCACGGGTTGCCGTCGAAATCGTCTCACGCTCCTCGAAGGCTTTCTCGATGGTCTTCTCGAGGCTCGCCAGATCGGGCTTCGACATCAATTCGCTCCATTACCACGCTGTTAAGGGGCAACGCCTTAACCTGTCTGAAAGTCGCGCGGACCCTATGTGAAGGCTTGGTGAGGGTCAATCGCGGCAACGCCACGGGGCGGCGCAAGTGAACAATCTGGACGGGTAAGGCCAATATGAATCCTATGGAAAAGGCGGGGTGGACGCCGCTGCCGCATTCGGACGAGGATCTGGAGCGGTCGAAGAGCGTGCCCGAGACGCCGCAGACGCGCGCTGCCACCTATCGGCTGGCCTGGAACGATCCCGAGTTCATGACGCGGCGCGAGCTGCGCGCGGTAAGGCTGCAGCTCGAATTGCTGAAGCCGGAGATGATCCTGGCCGAACGCGGCATTCAGTCGACAGTGATCCTGTTCGGCGGCGCTCGCATCCCCGAACCCGGCGGCGAAGCCTGGGCGGCGAAGAACGAGACGCAGAAGAAGAACCTCGAGCAGAACAGCAAATATTACGAGGAGGCGCGTAAGTTCGCCCGTCTTTGCGCACAGCAATCGGCCGCCTCCTATTATCGCGAATTCGTCGTGGTGACCGGTGGCGGTCCCGGTGTCATGGAAGCCGGCAACCGCGGCGCCGACGATGTCGGTGCACCGTCGATCGGCCTCAACATCGTGCTGCCGCATGAGCAGGCACCGAACGCCTATGTGACGCCGGAGCTCTGTTTCAACTTTCACTACTTCGCCGTCCGCAAGATGCATTTCGTCATGCGAGCCAAGGCGGTTGCAGTGTTTCCGGGCGGCTTCGGCACGATGGACGAATTCTTCGAGACGCTGACCCTGATCCAGACCGGCCGCATGGAGCGCGTCCCGGTGATCCTGTTTGGCAAGGCCTTCTGGGAAAGGGCGATCGATCTCGATTTCCTCGCCGAGCAAGGCACGATCACGCCCGGCGACCAGGACATCATCGACTTCGTCGACACCGCCGACGAGGCCTGGGGGATCGTCAGCCGCTTCTACAATCTCTGAGAGTGCTGGCTGCGATTATGCAGGGACCTCGACGATCGCCGTGAGGAAGCCGGCGAGGTCGTCGGTGACGAAATCCACATCGTCCTCATTGGCCGGATCACGTTCCCAGATCTCGGAGAAGGTTGGTTCGAAATTGCGCGGCACGACCAGTACTGTGGTCATGCCCAGCGATTTCGGCACCGACAGATTGCGCGCGAGATCCTCGAACATCACCGCATTGTGGCCGGTGACGGAGTGAAGCTCGGCAAATTTCTCGTAGGTCTGGCGTGCCGGCTTGGGGTTCAGCCCGGCCGCGACGATGTCGAAGATGTCGTCGAAATGCTCGAGTATGCCGAGCTGGCGCGCGGTGCGCTCGGCGTGCCGGCGATCGCCATTGGTGAAGATGAACTTGCGGCCGGGAAGCTGGCGGATTGCGGTGCCCAGAACGGGATCGGGCACCAGCCAGGAATAATCGATGTCATGGACCTTCTCGAGGAAATCGTCCGGGTCGATGCCATGGCGCGTCATCAGCCCGTTCAGCGTCGTGCCGTATTCCAGGTAGAGCTCCTTCTGCAGCTTGCGGGCATCGTCGCGCGGCAGCGTCAGCAGTTCACCGACATAGGCGGTCATCTTCACGTCGATCTGCGCGAACAGATTCGAATGGTGCGGATAGAGCGTGTTGTCGAGGTCGAAAACCCAATCGGTGACATGGGCGAAGCGAGCAGGGTCCGGGAGCGTGGTCATGCGATCCTTATGGCACGAAACAATTTAAGCTTCGAAGCCTTTTCTGGCAGTGGATTTATCCACAACTTATACGGGTTAAAAGTCGCGAAAATGGCATGACGATTCAAATTTTAGGCGTCGCCGAAAGGTGGCCTTCAGCGCTTGCTGGCACAGAAGCGGTTCAGTGGGAGCAAGCGATGAATCGCATATTTCTGAAATCCGCAGTCATCGCTTTCGCCTCTGTAGCGGCCTCGCTTTTGCTGACGCTCATCGTCGTTCCTGCAATGGGCTTTCCGATCAGCCGCACGATCTGGCTGACATCGACGGTCTGTCCGCTGGCCCTTACCTGGATCGCCAGCGCCAGCACCTTCTGGCAAAGCGACAGGCTGAAGTGCGCGCATCGTGAACTCGCCCGCGCCCATGCCCAGCTTGCCGCCGCTCACCGTCGCCTGTCGGAAAAGGCGAGCCGCGACAACATGACCGGCATGCTCAACCGCGAGAGCTTCTTTGCGGCCCTCGACGGCTCTCGGCGCAAATCCGACCGCGGCGCGCTGCTGATCATCGATGCCGACCATTTCAAGATGATCAACGACAGCTTTGGCCATCTGACCGGCGATGATGCGCTGCTCTTGATCGCCAGCGCGATTGAGCGTGGCGTGCGCAGCGGCGACGTGCTCGGCCGTATCGGCGGTGAGGAATTCGGCGCGTTCCTGGTCGGCGCCACCGAACAGGAAGCCAAACGCGTCGCCGAACGCATCCGCCGTGAAGTCGAGTTGATCCGCTTCCGTCCCGCCGACGAGAGAACGGTTCCGCTGACCGTCAGCATCGGCGGCATCACCTGCGGCGAGGACGTCGCGGTGTCGGACCTGATGCGTGCCGCCGACCAGCGGCTTTACGAAGCCAAGCATCGCGGCCGCAATCTATCGATCATCGACCGCGATATTTCCGAAGCCGCCTGAGTTCGGCTCGGAAGCTCTCTCCTTGTTAGGAAAATCCTGTCTGCATTCCGCCGCGCCATTTATCCGGCCGCAAGCGGGTCGGCTAGGCTTGGCATGAATTGGCTTCTCTTGCGGCGCGATGAATGGCCTGTCGAGCGGCAGTGCTGTCAAAAGCCGTAGATGGCGATGCGCACAAGCACGGCAGCAGCCGCCAGCTCCACCAGCGCGATGCCAAGGCCAATGGGAGAACCCCAGCCATACCATTCCATCGCCAGCTTGGCGTATCTGAACTCCTCGGCCGGTGTGAGCGGCCCGCGCGTCTGGTTCCGGTTCATTTTTCATTCCTTGCTGGCGGCTGTGATTGGCCTGCGCCTTGCACCGGGCGCAGTCGCATATTACTATAATAGCCGTAATGTTAGACAGATTGATAGTTAGATGATCGAAGTAAATTCGTCAAGCATGAATCGCGCCGACATGAAGACGGCCATCAGCCTTGCCGTCATGGGCTGGCAGGACGCGACGCAGGCCTACGACGAGGCAGTGGGAGACAAGCTTGAGCTGAGTATGGCCGAACGCCATTGCCTGGCGCTGCTCTATGGCTGCCCGCAATCGGCAGGCGCGGTGGCGGCCGCAACAGGGCTGACGCCGGCAGCCGTCACCGCGCTCATCGACAGGCTCGAGGCACGCGGCCTGCTGACGCGAACGCGCAGCCTCGAGGACAGGCGCAAGGTGGTGATAGAGGCGACGGAACTCACGCGAGAACTATCGGCCCGCTATTATGGCGCCATCGCGCAGGAGGCAGAAAAGGTGATCGCCACATTCAGCGACGCCGAGCTCGCCACGATCCTGCGCTTCGTGACCGCGTCGCTCGACCTTCAGCGCGACCAACTCGCCCGGCTGAAGGCCGAGGCCCTGGAAACAGCCGACAGCCTATAGGCTCGCCGGGTCGAGTGCAGGCTTGCCTTTGTGGCGCCCGACGATCGCTGCCATTCCGGCGACGTTCTGGAAGGCATCGCGCAAAACGTCGAAGGACGGCAGCACGAAATAGGCGCGCTGGAATTTGTCGATCTCGTAGCTGGTGCGCATCACCATTTCCAGGTCGAAGGCGACATGGTGCGCATCCTTGCCCTCAACCGCGAATTGAAGTTCCGTGAATGACGACATCAGGCCGGCGCCAAAAGCCTTCAGCGGTTGGCCGGCTTCCTTTATCAACCCGTATTCGACGGTGTACCAGTACAAGCGGCTGATCATCTCGTCGCCGCCAAGCGCAATCAGCTCCTCGGCCTTCTCGCCATACATCTGCATGAAATCGGCAAACACCGGCTGCGTCAGGATCGGCACGTGGCCGAAGAAGTCGTGGAACATATCGGGCTCGACGATGTAATCGAGCTCCTGTTTCGTCCGCAGCCAGTTGGTCACCGGGAAGCGGCGGCTGGCGAGATGGACGAAAAAGGCTGGTGCGGGAATGAGGCCCGGCACGGCGACGATTTCCCAACCGGTAAGCTTGCGCAACTTTTCGCTGACTGCACCGAAATCCGGAATCCTGTCGAGCAGGCCGAGCGTGGCAACACCGTCAAGATAGGACCGGTGCGCCAGCTTTTTGGTCAGCTTCGTCTGGCGGTCGCAAAGCGTGCGCCACACCGCCTGCTCGTCGTCGGTGTAGTTGTAGCACTGCGCCACGGTGAAATCGGCACGGCAGACCGAATAGTCGCCACGAAGGCCCTGCGCCGCGCATTCGCGGGCGTAATCGGCAACGCTCATCGTCATGGCTGTTCTCCCTGGAAATCACGACTAACATCATAAAAATCTAGCTCGATCCGGTGAGGCAAATTCGCTTTCATGATGGCCCGAATACGGGATTTGAGGTAAAAGCCACCACAGCAAAGCTGTAGGAGAGTGAAAGTGCCTCAGTTTGACGATTTTGAGATCAAGATGCTCGACATCTTGCAACGTGACGGACGCAAGCCTGTATCCGAACTGGCTCAGGAGATTGGCCTGTCGACGACGCCATGTGCGCGGCGCTTCGAGGCTCTTCAGAGCGCCGGCATCATCAAGGGCTTTGCCGCCGTGCTCAGCCGCCGCGCCGTCGGCCTGATGGTCGAAGTGTTCATTCAGGTGCGCCTCGTAACCCACAGCGACGGTTCGCCCGAAGCCTTCATCGCCGCCGTGCAGCGCATGGACGAGGTCTCCTCATGCTGGACGATGACCGGCGACTACGATTTCCTGCTGCATGTGATGGTGCCGTCGGTCGACGAGCTCAACGCCTTCGTCATGCACCGGCTGATGCGGCTCGATGGCGTGCGCGACGTCCACACGCAGCTCGTGCTGCAGAACATCAAGGGGCCGGGCCACGTGCCGCTCGGGCATCTGCGGCGATGAGGGGCGGTTCCCGGCATCTGCATTTCTGCTGAAAGCTGCACGGAAACTGTTCGCTGAGTGCCTGACAGGATTTTCTGAGCGGCGAGCCAGTCAGCCGTTGCCGCTCACGGCACGATCAGCGTGCCGGCGCCGTGTTCGGTAAACAGTTCGAGCAGCACCGAATGCGGCGTCTTCCCGTTGAGGATGACGACGCCTTCGACGCCGCGCTCGATCGCCTCGATGCAGGTCTCGACCTTGGGGATCATGCCGCCCGACACCGTGCCGTCCTTGATCAGCGCCTTGGCCTCGGCGACGGTCAGCTCGTCGATGAGCTTCTTGTCCTTGTCGAGCACGCCGGGCACGTCGGTCAGGAACAGCAGCCGCGTCGCCTGGCAGGCGCCTGCAATGGCGCCGGCAAAGGTGTCGGCGTTGATGTTGTAGGTATGGCCGTCGCGGCCGGGCGCCACCGGCGCCAGCACCGGGATCATTTCGGACCGCGCCAGAAGGTCGAGCAGTGTGCGGTCGACCTCGACGGGCTCGCCGACGAAGCCGAGATCGAGCACCCGCTCGATGTTGGAGTCGGGGTCGATCATGGTCTTGCGCGCCTTTTCGGCAAACACCATGTTGCCGTCCTTGCCGCACAGGCCGATCGCCCACTCGCCCTCGGCATTGATCAGCGCCACGATCTCCTTGTTGATCGAGCCGGCCAGCACCATCTCGACGATCTCGACGGTCTTCTGGTCGGTGACGCGCAGGCCGCCCTCGAATTTCGATTCGATGCCCATCTTGGCCAGCATCGCGCCGATCTGCGGTCCGCCGCCATGGACGACGATCGGGTTGACGCCCGACTGCTTGAGCAGTGCGATATCGCGGGCGAAGGCCTTGCCGAGCGCATTGTCGCCCATGGCGTGGCCGCCATATTTCACCACCACCGTCTTGTTCTCGTAGCGCTGCATATAGGGCAGCGCCCTCGAAAGCAGTGCGGCCTGCATTTCGGCGGTGGCGGCGACGTCCGTCGTCATCGGCGTGGTTCCCAGCTTGGCATGAACGGCGGCGTCTTAGCGGGAATTGGAGCAGGCCGCAAACGGCTTTGCTGTCACATCAGTTGAAATCGGCCTCTCTTCATGCCGGTATTTGCTTCATGCCGGTATTTGCAGGGGCGCCCGCCGCTTCAGCCATCCGGAAATCTTCTCCATCTGCGCGGCGAAGGACAGCAAGGTTTCCTCGTCACCGGGCCGGCCGGCGGCCTGGATGCCGAGCGGCAGGCCGGCATCTGTGACATAAACGGGCAGCGAGATCGACGGCTGGCCGCTGACGTTCTGGATCGCCGGCCAGTGGGTGAACCACAGGCTCTTGTCCATCAACTGCCCGAATAGCGGCTTGAGTCTCAGCAGGCGGGTCAAATGCAGCCTGTCGAGCATGTCTTCGATGAATTCGTCTACCCCTTTCGGGTCCATGGCGCCGCAGGCGAGTGGCGGATGGGCGATAACAGGCATCAGCACGGCGTCGTATTGCGCGGTCTCCGCGATCAGCTGGCGCGACGTGGCGTGCAGCCGCTGCAGGCCGGCATAGACGTCGCCGGCCGAGACGATTTCGCCGAAGCGGCTCATCACCCGCGTGGCGCGCTCGATGTCGCCGGAGATGGAGCGGCCGACGCGCAGCGCTTCGGCGCTTATCGTGCCGGCCACTGCACCGGCGACAGTCTTGCAGAAATCGACCATGAAATCGCGCCCGATATAGGGCATGTCGATCTCCTCGACGCTGTGGCCGCCTTCGCGCGCCAAGGCCACGGCCGTGTCCAGCGCTGCGAGCGTTTCGGCCGATATCGGCAGGCCGAGCGGCGATTTCCGGTAGACGGCGAGCTTGAGCTTGCCCGGGTCGCGTCCGGCGGCGGCAGCGAAGCTGCCTTTCGGCGGCGGCGCGGCGTAGGGCGACAGCGGATCCGGGCCGTGGCTGAGGTCGAGCAGCAAGGCCGAGTCCCGCACCGAGCGCGCGACTGCGTGGTCGACGACCATGCCGTACCAGCTCTCGGTGATCAGCGGCGTCAGCGGCACGCGGCCGCGCGAGGTCTTCAGGCCGACCAGTCCGGTGCAGGCCGACGGCACCCTGATCGAGCCGCCGCCGTCCGAGGCGTGCGCCACCGGTACGACGCCGGCAGCGACCAAAGCCGCAGACCCCCCTGACGAGCCACCCGTGGTGTGCGCCGTGTTCCACGGATTGCGGGTGATGCCGAAGGCGGCCGACTCGGTCATCAGCCTCAACCCATGTTCGGGTGAGGTGCTGGTAGCGATCGGAATGAGGCCGGCGGCGAGGTAGCGCTCGGTCATCACCGAATTGAAATCGGCCGTGAAAGCCGGAATGCGGCTGCCGCCATGCGTCGGCACGCCCTTCATGGCGATGCCGAGATCCTTCAGCGCAAACGGCACGCCGGCAAGCGGCAGCTTGCGGTCGACGGTCTTTGCACGCGTCCGCGCCGCGTCATAGAGCGGCTCGGCGATAGCGTTGATATCGGAGCGGGTTGCCTCGGCCCGCGCGATCGCCGCATCGACAAGGTCCTGCGGCGAAATCTCTCCCTTGTGTACCAGGCCAGCCAGGCCGGTTGCGTCATGCTCCCACAGGATCCGTTCAACCGACATTGCCGTTTTCCCCCGCTTCGCCGAGGCTAGCGACAGGCGACTTCCTTGGCAATCGACGTATGAACTACCGGCAAGGGCACAACAGGGTTCAGGTGGACAATGGTTTTTCCGCCGTTGCAAATATATCGCGATCGCCTAATTTGACGCGATGACGCCGGGGGACATCAGCAAGCTGATCGTCCGGACTTCAATGAAGGACCGGGCTGCTTTCGATCTGCTCTACCGGCAGACCAGCGCGAAACTTTTCGGCGTCTGCCTTCGTGTATTGAAGGACCGGGGAGATGCAGAAGAGGCGCTTCAGGAGGTCTTCGTCAAGATTTGGACGAAGGCGGACCGTTTCGCAGTCTCGGATCTAAGCCCGATCTCCTGGCTGGTGGCCATCGCGCGCAATCATGCGATCGATCGCATCAGGGCGCGACGCAAGCCTGCCGCCAATATCGATGACGCGCTCGACGTGGCCGATCCGGCGCCGGGGCCGGAGGCAATGGTTGTGGCGGGTGGTGAAGCCGAACGTATTTATCATTGTCTCGATGAATTGGAAAAGGATCGGGCGGCGGCCGTCCGCGGCGCCTATCTCAACGGCGAAAGCTATGCCGAACTGGCGGAACGCCATGGCGTGCCGTTGAACACGATGCGGACCTGGCTGCGGCGCAGCCTGCTGAAACTCAGGGAATGTCTGGAAAGATGACGCTGGCTGAGGACAACGGACCGGAACGTGGCGGCGACGATCTGCTTGCAGCCGAATATGTTCTTGGCGTGCTGGCAGCGGACGAACGCCAGATCGTATCCCGGCGCATCGATGCGGAAACCGGCTTCGCCCGTCTCGTCGAGGCCTGGGAGCTGTACCTGTCGCCGATGGCTGCCGCCTATCCGGAGATAGCGCCGCCGGCCACGGTCAAGCCGGCAATCGATCGCCGGCTGTTCGCATCCACCGCAACCACGCAGCCCCGCGCCGGCCTCTGGTCGAGCCTTCCCTTCTGGCGCGGCCTTGCCGCGGCGGCGGTCGCGGCGCTGGCGATCTACATTGCCGTGCCTTACGTCAATCCGCCGGTCGAACAGCCGCGGCTTGTTGCCTCGCTGGCTGCCGATGGCAGCGATGTCAAATACCTCGTCGTCTACGATACCGCCCATCGCGATGTCGGCCTGTCTCATGTCTCCGGCGAGCGTGCCGCCGGCAAGGACTTCGAATTGTGGATGATCGAAGGCAAGAACCCGCCGGTCTCGATCGGCGTCATCCCCGACGGTCAGACCGCGCACATGACCATTTCGCCGGCCATGCAGCAAAAGCTTGCGCAAGGCGCCGTGCTCGCGGTCAGCCTGGAGCCAGCCGGCGGCTCGCCGACCGGCCAGCCGACCGGACCGGTCGTCGCCGTGGGCGATCTGAAGAGCATCTGATCGGCTCTCGGAACCTCGCTCCTCCTCCCTACAAGAAGATTTCAAAAACTATCTGCCGACGCGATATGGTTCTCGGACGATATCAGCCAGAGCATACCTCGGATTGGAAAAACTTTCGATAACATAAAATTTTCTTGGGCGCACCGAAACTCACGCACTCCAGCTCCGTATCTCTCTTCGTTCCCAAGGATGGGAAACGATAACCTCAGGAGCTGAATATCATGCGTAAATTCGCCACCCTTTTGCTTGCCGGTACGGTCGCCATTTCCGCGCTCGCCACCGCCGCCTATGCCCAAAATCCAATGGTCGGCGGCGCCGCCATGTATGCCACCAAGAACATCGTCGAGAACGCCGTCAACTCGAAGGACCACACGACGCTGGTCGCCGCCGTCAAGGCCGGCGGCCTGGTCGAGACGCTGCAGAGCGCCGGCCCCTTCACCGTGTTCGCGCCGACCAACGAGGCCTTTGCAGCGCTTCCGGCGGGCACCGTCGAGACGCTGCTCAAGCCCGAGAACAAGGACAAGCTGGTCAAGATCCTGACCTGCCATGTCATCGACGCCAAGGCGCTGGCGGCGGACGTCGCGAAGATGGCCAAGGCTGACGGTGGCACGCACAAGGTCAAGACCGTCGGCGGCTGCGAACTGTCGCTCAAGGCCAAAGGCGGCAAGGTCACCGTGACCGACGAGAACGGCAACCTCGCCAAGGTGACGATCGCCGATGTCGAGCAGTCCAACGGCGTCATCCACGTCGTCGACAAGGTTCTCCTGCCGAAGATGTAACAAAGGGCTCGCGGCCAGCGAAGATATGGCCGTACCCTTCGATTGCGCGGCGTCCCGCTCCCGTGACCCGCGCAATCGGCAAGCGTACA
This sequence comes from Mesorhizobium sp. M00.F.Ca.ET.216.01.1.1, assembly GCF_004010325.2. Lineage (GTDB taxonomy): Bacteria > Pseudomonadota > Alphaproteobacteria > Rhizobiales > Rhizobiaceae > Mesorhizobium. The sequence goes on along the minus strand of NZ_SADR02000012.1, from coordinate 198,492 downwards.
CTCCGCACCTCCGCTCCAGGCGTGGGAGCCGGTGCGGAGTGCCCGTTTAGTCTAGGTTCAGTCCAAGGGCGTCACCGGCTTTTGATTTCCCTGTGACGGTCGAATTTAGCAAGAATGACAGGAGGAATGGTGATGAACCGTCGCGATTTTCTTTTGAGCGGCGCCGCGGTCGCAACATTGTCGGCCGGCACGGCAGCGATGTTGCGCCTGGGTGGAGCGCCCGACGCGCGGGCAGCGGAAACCTTCGAAATTACCAAGACCGAGGCCGAGTGGCACACCATCCTGTCCGACGCGGCTTTCAATGTGCTGCGCAAGCAAGGCACCGAATATCCTGGCACCAGTCCCCTGCTCAACGAACACCGCAAGGGCATTTTCCACTGCGCCGGCTGCGACCTGCCGGTCTATTCGTCCGAGACGAAGTTCGATTCCGGCACCGGCTGGCCGAGCTTCTGGCAGGAGATTCACAACGCCGTCGGCAAGACCGTCGACCGCTCCTTGGGCATGACCCGCACCGAGGTCCATTGCCGCCGTTGCGGCGGCCATCTCGGTCATGTCTTCGACGATGGTCCGCCGCCGACCGGCTTGCGCCACTGCATTAACGGCGTGGCACTGACCTTCAAGCCGGCCACGGCCTGATCTGCTGCGACGCGCGTCCTTTTGGACGCGCAGAAGACGCTATGGCGCTTTGATTTGCGCGATCAGTGTCGGCCGCCCGCGCCGGCCGGCTCTGCCGGCTTGCGGATGACCAGGGTGAAGATCGCCAGTGTGGCGAACAGCGCCGTCAGCAGATAGAAAACATCCATGAACGACAGCAGCGCCGCCTGCTGGTGGACCATTCCCGACAGCTTGGAGATCGCAGCTTTCGAAGCGTCAAGATCAGCATTCTGCTGGAAGTCGAGCGTCATGTTCTGCAGCTTGCTCTGTGCCTCGGCACTGCCCCATTCAACGTGCTCGGCCAGCCTGGCGTAGTGGAAGGCATTGCGATCGATCAGCACGGTGTTGATGACGGCAAGGCCGACCGCGCCGCCGAGATTGCGGGTCAGGTTGAACAGGCCGGAGGCGTTCTTCAACCGCTCCGGCGGCAGCGTCCCGAGCGCGATGTTGTTGATCGGCACCATGCACAGCATCATCGAGGAGCCACGCAGGATCTGCGGCACCAGCAACTCCCAGAAATCCCAGTCGGCGGTCAGATAGGTCATACGCAAGGTACCGGCGGCGAAACCGAAAAAGCCGATCATCATCATCAGGCGCGGGTCCATCTTGCGCGACAGGATGCCGGAAATGGGCGCGGTGAAGAACATCGCCAGACCGCTGACGAACAACGCCTCGCCGATCATCATCGAATCGTAGCCGCGGATGCGTCCGAGGAACACCGGATAGAGATAGGTCAGGCCGTAGAGGCCGATGCCGATGACGAAGGAGAACAGCGAACCGAAGGCGAAGTTGACGTTGCTGAAGGCCCTCAGGTCGACGATCGGTTCCTCGGCAGTGAACACGCGCCAGAAGAACAGCACCGCGCCGGCCGTCATCAGGATGGCGCAGATGAACACGGCCTGGTCCTGAAGCCAGTCGTTGTTCGGGCCTTCCTCGAGCACATATTCCAGCGAGCCGAGAAAGGCTGCCATGCCGGCAAGGCCCCACCAATCGAACTTGCGGAACAAAGCGAGATTGGGCTTGTCGAAGTCGATCAGCGACCAGGTCGCTGCCGTCACCAGAATGCCGGGCACGACATTGACCAGGAACAGCCAGTGCCACGACATGGCATGGCTGATATAGCCGCCGACGGTCGGGCCGATGGTCGGCGCCAGCGTCGCCACCAGGCCGATCATCGGCGAGACGATGGCGCGGCGCGACGGCGGGAAGATGGTAAAGGCGGCAGCAAAGACGCTCGGGATCATGCCGCCGCCGATGAACCCCTGAATGGCGCGGTAGACGATCATCTGGTCGATGTTGGTGGCGGTCGCCGCCAGCGCGCTGGCCGCGGTGAAGCCTGCCGCCGAAACGGCGAACAGCACGCGGGTCGACAGCATCCGGCTGAGGAAGCCGGACAGCGGGATCATGACCACCTCGGCAATCAGGTAGGCGGTCTGCACCCACGGGATCTCGTCGGAGCTGGCGCTGAGGCCGGCCTGGATCTCGGCCAGCGAGGCCGAGACGATCTGGATGTCGAGAATCGCCATGAACATGCCGAACACCATCGCCAGGAAGGCAATGATGCGACGCGGCTCGATGTGGTCGACCGGCTTCGCCGGCGCCGCCGGCACCGATCCTGCAGTCAGGGTTGCGGTCACCATGACGTTGCTCCGTGGTTCCCGCCTACTTCGATGCCGACGCGGAGGGCGCGGTGCGGCTGTCGGCAGCGACGATGACGCTGAGGCCGGCGCGAAGCTTACCTGTCTTCAGCACATCCGCCGGCACATCGATGCGCACCGGGACGCGCTGCACGACCTTGGTGAAATTGCCGGTGGCGTTTTCAGGCGGCAGCAACGAAAACACCGCGCCGGAGGCCGGAGCCAGCGACGAGACGGTGCCTTCGAAATCCTGGCCGTCGATCGCGTCGACCGAAACCCTGACCTTCTCGCCAGGCACCAGCCGGGCCAGCTGCGTCTCCTTGAAGTTGGCGACGATGTACAGCTTGTCCATCGGCACGATCACGGCCAGCTTTTGTCCGGGGCTGATCAGGTCGCCCTGCTCGACGGAGCGGTTGCCGACGACGCCGTCATACGGCGCACGCAGCACGGTGAAGGAAAGATCGCGCACGGCCTTGTCCTTCGCCAGCTGCAGCGACGCCAAGGTGCTTGCCGTTTCCGCGCGCTGTGCTTCGAGCACGCCGATATTGGCCTGTGCCGCGGCGATCTGCGCGTCGGCGCCGGCAAGAGCGGCATTGGCCTGCTCGACCGCGGTCTGGGCGTCATCCAGTTGCGCCTGGGTGCTGACATGTGTCTTGAGCAACTGGGCCGCACGCGTTTCGGCGCGCGCCGCATTGTCGGCCGCGGCCTTGTCGGCGGTCTTCTGCGCCTGCGCCTGCTGAAGCGAGGCACGCGCCGCCGCGGTCTGGGCGTCGATACGGTCGAGCGTCTTGCTCAAGGTGGCGATCTGCGCCTCGGCCTGCGCGACCGCGATCTTGTAGTCGCCGTCATCGACGGTCAGCAGCGGGTCGCCGGCCTTCACCTGCTGGTTCTCGGTCACCTTGACCTGATCGACATAGCCGGAGATCTTCGGCGAAATGAACGCCATGTCGGCCTGGACATAGGCGTCATCGGTTGAGATCATGAAGCGTCCGTCGGTCCAGTAGTCGTAGCCGTACCAGGCGCCCGCGCCCAGCAATCCAAGCGCGATGATGGGCAGCAGCATGGAGCGTACCGAGCGCTTCTTCTTGGCCGGGATCTCGGCAGGCGTGTCGATTGCCGGCGGTGCAGGCACCTTCGGGGCTTCGATTGCCGGCGCGGTCTTGGCACTGGGAAACGGGCGGACTTCGGCTGTGGCGGGCTCGGTCGAGGACATGGTATCTCTCTTTAGGAGAAGCTGTTATACTGAACCGTTCGGTTCGATGTGGACATTGACTTAGCGCGAAAAGAGGCCCATATCAAGGGGGAATCGAACCGATCGGTTCGAATTATTTGCGAGGTGTGATTCCTATGGCCGAACCGTTACCCAACGCCGACAAGGACCAGTGCGATTTGCTGGACGGCCTTCGTCGCGGCCGCCCTGCGGCGGGACAGGACCCGGTCAAGCGCAGCCAGATCATCGAGGGCGCGCGTCGCGTGTTCATCGACAAGGGCTTCGAAGCGGCGTCGATGAACGACATCACCCGCGAGGCCGGCGTCTCCAAGGGCACGATCTATGTCTACTTCGCCAACAAGGAAGAGCTGTTCGAGGCGCTGATCGAAGAAGAGCGCGGAACGATCTTCAAGAACATGTACGAAGTGCTCGAGCAGACCGGCGACCTTCGGGCGACGCTGGTGCGGTTCGGCACAGCGCTTTCGGCCAAGATCACGTCGGCCAAGGTCATTCTGGCGCAACGCACGGTGATCGGCGCGTCGGAGAGAATTCCCGAACTTGGCGCACGGTTTTACGAGCGCGGCCCAAAACGCGGCCACGACAAGGTCATGGCTTTTCTCAACCTCGCCGTCGAACGCGGCCTGCTGGAGATCGCCGATGTCGACCTTGCCGCCTATCAGCTGACGGAATTGTCCCTGGCCGGCCTTTTCAGACAATGCATATTCGCCTATCGCACCGAAGCTCCCAGCAAGGCCGAGATCGAACATGTGGTCAGATCGGGGGTCGATGTTTTCCTGAAGGCCTACGGCACCAAAAAGCTTGCTGCCGAAGAAGAGGCATCGAACGCTGCCTGACCCGCAACGTCGCGCTTAGCCGCCATTGGCCGCCAGCACGATCGCGGCGCGAAGCTCTTCCAGGCCCTCGCTCTTTTCCGACGACGTGGCGAGAACGGACGGAAATGCAGCCGGCCGCTTCTTGATTTTCGCCAGCGTTTCCTCGATCAGCCGTGGCACGCCGGCCGCCTTGATCTTGTCGGTCTTGGTCAGCACGATCTGGTAGGACATCGCCGCCTTGTCGAGCAGCGACAGCACCTCGTCATCCTTGGCCTTGACGCCGTGGCGGGCGTCGATCAGCACATAGACGCGCTTCAGCGTGACGCGGCCCTTGAGATAGTCGAAGACAAGCTTCGTCCAGTCGTCGACCTTCTCCTTCGGCGCGCTGGCGTAGCCATAGCCGGGCATATCGACCAGCGCCAATGGCGGCAGGTCGGCGCCTTCGCCGGAAAACCCGTCCGGCACGAAATAGTTGAGCTCCTGCGTCCGCCCTGGTGTGTTGGAGGTGCGCGCCAGCCCATTCTGATTGACGAGCGCGTTGATCAGCGACGACTTGCCGACGTTCGAGCGGCCGGCAAAGGCGATCTCCGGCGGCCCCTCGGGCGGCAGGAACTTCATCGCCGGCACCCCGCGGATGAAGATCCACGCCCGCGTGAACAATTCGGCACCGATCACAGTCTTGTTCAATGCGTTCAAACCGCTGCCTCCAGCAGAGAAATGTCGGCGCCACGAATGGCGTTGAGGTTGCGGCTGATCTTTTCGACCGGCCAATCCCACCAGGCCACCGCCAGAAGCCGCCTGATCGTTATGTCGTCGAAACGCATCTTCACCACCCTGGCCGCATTGCCGGCGGCGATCGCGTAGGACGGCACGTCGTGGGTCACCACCGACTTCGCCGCGACAATGGCGCCGTGGCCGATCTCGACGCCGGGCAGGATAACCGCTTCCATGCCGATCCATACATCATTGCCGACCACCGTGTCGCCGCGTAATTCCTTCGACCATGTCTTCGGGTCGAAACCCTTTTCCCAGCCATGGCCGAAGATGTTGAACGGATAGGTCGAAAAGCCCGACATGGCATGATTGGCGCCGTTCATGATGAAGCGCGCGCCCTCGGCGATGGCGCAGAACTTGCCGATGATCAGCCTGTCGCCGATGAACGAATAATGATGCAGCACGCATTTTTCGGCGAATTTGTCGGGCCCGTCCGGATCGTCATAATAGGTGAAGTCGCCGACCTCGATGTTCGGCGCCGCGACCAACGCTTTGAGGAAGCCAACGCGCGTGTGCATCGGGATCGGGTGCTTGATGTTGGGGTTGGGTCCGATCATGGTCTGGCTCCGTCAAATCCGATGGCAGGCAAGGCCAAATTAGCGCGATCCGCCGGGCAGCACCAACGGCACGCGGAACGGATCGTCCTTACCGCCCTTCATCTCGGCGGATCATTCCTGAAAAGAAACGGAGCTTATAGGGACGGGCTGCGGCTGCGTCCACCCGCGCCGGCATTTGCCTGCAGGGCTGCGGTCAATTGCCGAATGCCGATTGTACGGGTTGAGACAACCGGGGTCCTGTGGAAGTCCTGCAGGACCCCGGTCTGCCGGAACGGCCTCCCAAACACCGGTGCCTGTGCACCGGAAGCCGTCACCTTGGCAAAGTATCTTCCGAAGCGAAAACGCGACCGACGCGAAAATCCATGGCCTCGTCCTCGCAAGGCCGAAGTTCACGCTGCCGGACGAGCAGCCATGCAGTTACGGCGCGCAGCACCTCAAAGTTTCACCTGACGGTCGCAATCCCCGGCAACAAAAAACCCCGGATGAACCGGGGCTTCTTGAATTCGGTGTGGATGGATCGGGGGCGCCGCCTATTCCGCCGGCGACGGTTTCTTGCGGAACAGTGCCGCCAGATTGTCCCACAATTCGATTTTGGCGCCCTGGCGCTTCATGATCACGCCCTGCTGGAGGATCGACAGGGTGTTGTTCCAGGCCCAGTAGATGACCAGGCCGGCAGGAAAACCCGCCATCATGAAGGTGAAAATGACAGGCATCCAGGTGAAGATTGCCGCTTGCGTCGGATCCGGCGGCGTCGGGTTCATGCGCATCTGCAGGAACATGGTGACACCCATGATCAGCGGCCAGATGCCGATATGCAGCAATGCCGGCGCGGCGAAGGGAAGCAGGCCGAACAGGTTGAACAGCGAGGTCGGGTCTGGTGCCGCCAGATCCTGGATCCAGCCGAAGAACGGTGCGTGCCGCATCTCGATGGTGATGTAGAGCACCTTGTAGAGCGAGAAGAAGACCGGGATTTGCAGCGCCACCGGCCAGCAGCCGGCGAGCGGATTGATCTTCTCGGTCTTGTAGAGCTCCATCATCGCCTGCTGCTGCTTCATTTTGTCGTCCGCGTATTTCTCGCGGATCTCAAGCATCTTCGGCTGCACCTTCTTCATGTTCGCCATCGACGCATAGGACTTGTTGGCCAGCGGGAAGAAGATGGCCTTGACGATGACGGTGGTGGCAAGGATGGCCAGGCCGAAATTGCCGAAGAATTTATAGAGCGTGTCGATCAGCCAGAACATCGGCTTGGTGATGAAGTGGAACCAGCCCCAGTCGATCAGCAGGTCGAACCTCTCGATGTCGCGATCCTTTGCATAGGCATTGATCGTCCCGACTTCCTTGGCACCGGCGAAGACGAGCGACTCCACCGTCGCCGACTGGCCGGCATCGACCGAGATCGGGTCGGTCAGGAAGTCGGACTGGTAGCGATGGCGGCCATCCTCGAAATAGGCGTACCGCGGCTGGAACGGCTGCTTCTCGGTCGGCACCAGCGTCACCGCCCAATATTTGTCGGTGATACCCAGCCAGCCGTTGGTCGATTTGCCGGGCGTATACTGCTTGTCCTTTTCGATGGACGAGTACTTGTGTTCCTGCAGCCCGTCCGCCCCGGTGAAGCCGATCAGGCCCTCGTGCAGCACATAGGTGCTGGCAACGGCCGGCTTGTCGAAGCGGGTGACACGGCCATAGTTGGACAGCGAGACGGCAGCGGTCCCCGAATTCTGCACCGTATCGGAAACCGTGAACATGTACTGGCTGTCGACCGAGAAGGTGCGCTTGAAGGCCAGGCCCTTGTCGTTGGCGTAGGTCAGCGTGACCGGCGTCGCCGGCGTCAGCGTCGCATTGCCGTCGACGCTCCATACCGTCTCCGGACCAGGCACCGTGCCGGTCTTGTCGTTGCCGACGAAGCCGATCTCGGCATAGTAGCCGTTGGGCAGTGCCGACGGGTTAAGCAGTTCGATCTCGGGCGAATTCTTGCCGACCGTCAGGGTGTAGTGCTTGAGCCGGAGGTCGTCGAGACGAGCGCCGGTGAGGTTGATCGAACCCGACAGGCTCGGCGTGTCGATCTTGACGCGCGTGCTCGCCGCAAGCGCCTGCTCGCGGCCGGCCGGCGTCGTGCCGTCGCTGCCCGGCGCATTCGGAATGGCACCTTGCTGCGGCGCTGGCGTTGCGTTGCCGGCGGGATTGGCGGGCTCAGCCGCCTTCTTCTGTTCTTCCACCCGCTGCTGTTCGATGCGGGCTGCCTCGCGCTGGCTTTCGACGCGCGGGTTCATGTAGAACACCTGCCACAGCGTCAGGATCAGCACCGACAGCGCGATGGTGATGAAGAAGTTCCGGTTGTTTTCCATCGAAGCCCTTGGCCTATCGTGTTCCGCGCAGTCGGCGGGAGAGTTCGGCCTTCAACTGGCCGAACGGAATGGTAAGCACGTCTTCGCGCCCGACGATGACATAATCATTGCCAGGCTCCATGTCACCCGCCGCATGCGTACGGACGGCTTCTCTCAGCCGCCGCCGGATGCGGTTGCGGGCAACCGCATTGCCGACCTTTTTGGTAACGGTGTAGCCGACGCGCGGCGACAGGCCATCGCCGCGGTCGAGAACCTCAACGAGAAAAAGCCGCCCGCGGCGCTTTTCGCCACGGCGGACGGCAAGGAATTCGGCGCGCTTCAGAAGCCGCTTGGGATTTGGTCCCACTGGCTTTCCGGTTGCGGGCAACAATCTCGTTCCGTTCAGGCGCTGAGCCGCTTGCGGCCGCGGTTGCGGCGGGCTGCGACAACACCGCGACCACCCTTGGTGGCCATGCGGGCACGGAAACCATGCCGACGCTTGCGGACGAGTTTGGACGGTTGGTAGGTACGCTTCATTTGTTTTAATACCGCGGCGTGCGGCCCTTCTTGATTCTGTCACTCTGTAACAGGAGCTTTGCTGGGCCGGCTTAGGCGCGATCGAAACCGCGCCGGGACGAATGGCCCGAGCGTGTGCGGGCTTATAGAAAGAAGGATTTTGGAAGTCAATCCAGCGCTGTCGGGCCGGCGCTGTTCTGGCCGATCGCCACGGTCTTGCGGGTCTGCCGCCGTGCGACGAAGGATGAAATTGGCAAAAAAGCCGTAATCGCCTAATCTTGCCGATCAAGTGTTTGTGAAGACTGCAGCATGAGTGAAGTCCCATCCACGGATGAAAACGCCGGCTCGGCGAAAACCGCCGCCCGCACGGTGCCGCTGGCGCGTGGCCTGTCGACGAAGCTGCTGCTGCTCACCATCGTCTTCGTGCTGCTGGCCGAGGTCCTGATCTTCCTGCCCTGGATTGCTAGCTACCGGCTGAGCTGGCTGAAGGAAAGGCTGAACACGGCTGCGGCCGTATCGATCGTTCTGCTGCAAGGCGAACCCGCATCGCTCTCGCGCGCCGCCCAGAACGACGTGCTGATGGCGATCGGCGCCAAGGCGATCGCCGTGCGCGATGGCGGCGTTTCGCGGCTTCTGGTCGTGGCCGATATGCCGCCAAAGGTCGACTCGCATATCGATATCGCCCGTACCGGCATGATCAAGGGCATGACCGGCGCGTTGGACACTTTGTTTTTCGGCGGCAAGCGGATGCTGCGTGTTTTCGGACCGGTCGGCGACAGCGACAAGGAATTCGAGCTGATCATGCCCGATGAGAGCCTGCGCAATGCCATGCTGATCTATTCGCGCAATGTCGCCTTCGTCTCGCTGCTGATCTCGCTGTTCACCGCCATGCTGGTCTATGCCGCGATAGACCTGATCATGATCGGCCCGATCAGGACGATGACGCGCTCGATGCTGTCCTTCTCCGAGGCGCCCGACGACCCCGGGCGGATCATCCAACCGGCCGCTCGCGCGGACGAGATCGGCGTCGCCGAGCGCGAGCTGTCGCTGATGCAGGAACGGTTGCAGAAGATGCTGTCCGAGCAGAAGCATCTCGCCGACCTTGGCCTCGCGGTATCGAAGATCAACCACGACATGCGCAACATCCTTGCCTCGGCGCAGCTGATGTCGGACCGTCTGCGCCAGGTCCGCGACCCGACGGTGCAGACTTTCGCGCCGAAACTGCTGCGCGCGCTCGATCGTGCCGTGTCCTACTCGGAAGGCGTACTTGCCTATGGCCGCACCCAGGAGCCGCCGCCCTCGCGCCGCAGGCTGAGGCTGCGCCAACTGATCGACGACGTCGAAGGCTTGCTCGACATCGAAGACGGCATCGAGTTCGTCAATGCCGTCGATACCGCGTTCGAGGTGGATGCCGATTCCGACCAGCTGTTCCGCGTGCTCACCAACCTTTGTCGCAACGCCGTGCAGGCGATGGCGGCAGATACCGAGAGCGCCCTAGTGCGCCGACTGGCCGTGTCGGCCGAACGCATGGGCAGCGTCAGCCGCATCGTCGTCACCGATACCGGCCCCGGCCTGCCGCCGAAAGCGCGCGATAACCTGTTCGCGGCGTTTCGCGGTTCGGCTCGCAGCGGCGGCACCGGCCTTGGCCTTGCCATCGCCCATGAGCTGATTCGCGCCCACGGCGGCAACGTGGAGCTGGTCGAATCGATTGGCGGCCGCACCACATTCGCAGTCACCATTCCCGACCAGCCGGTCCGGCTCGACCAGGCCCGCGGCGGCCTGCGCCGCCCGGCTTGATCTAGACCGCCCGGAACGCCTGCGACAAAACTTTTGCCGGATCGGCTTGCTTTTCGGAAATTCAGTCGCTAGGGAACACGTCACATTCGCGGCCGGCCGTCAGGATCGGATCGCGGGCCATGTTAAGCATGGCCTGTTGCGCGCCCGTAGCTCAGCTGGATAGAGCACCAGACTACGAATCTGGGGGTCAGGAGTTCGAATCTCTTCGGGCGCGCCAATTTTCCACCACTCCGGAACGAAGCTGGGCGCCAAAGTCTGAATCTGACCCTGGCTGTGTGAAAACACATCGCTTCAGACAGCAGACAGAATTCTGTTCTCAAAGGATGCCGTCGAAGGCTCTGAGCAGCATTCGCATCCTCAGTTTGCCTCGGATTGGGAACGACATTCTCTAGGCCGCTACCGGTCATTACCGCTGCACGGCGGCAACGTCGCTAGAGGGTGGTTAGCGGTCAATCAGTCGTCCTTCTCGAACTCCTGCATCGTGATTGTTCGGGGCAGATGGGCCGGCCTCAAAATCCGGATGAACGCGATAAATTGGTTCGAGAACTCCCATGTCGAGTTCCCTGCAAGCATGTGCGAGCGCCCTTGCGAAGGTTTGGAAATGTTCGGGATCGATGCTGCCTTTCAGCTCCGGGCAGCCGCGAAGAGGTGCTTGAGAGCGAGATTGACCCTCTCATCGAACTCGACGGCGGTAGCTCTTTCGATCTCTAGCAAAGTGATCTCCTCACGCGCCTTCGGGCGCATGATAACGGATTGAGCGACTTCCGATATTGGTGGTTACCTGCTGTTTCGTAGTGATTTGAGAAAATCTTCAGTCGACAGACCGCCTGCCAAGGGAAGTCCAAGTTCTCGCATATCCAGCCACATCAGCCCTTGGTTCTGATACTCATCTGACACCAGAATGTCAGCATGGGCATTTTGCATGGCATGAAGAAGTGCTTGAACTTCATCAATACCAAAGCCGTGGAATGCCCGCTTCCTTGATGGAAAAGCGATCTGACAGTCACAACGATAATCGTGATCTCTGGGTACTGGTCGCTGAAATTGGCATACCACTTCCTGCTCACCCACGACAAATGTCCGCGACACAAACGGCTGATCCATTGAAGAGCTGCCTCCGCTAAGCAGCGCACCTTAGCCGTTATGTTAAAGGTCGCAAATGGGTCGGCTCCGGCCGCTCGGCCTTGATCGTTTTAGCGACCGCTCCTGGCGCGAAGCAGTCCCGTACTCGAAACATGATTTTAGAAATCAATAGGCGTAGCAATAACATAGCGGTGCCCAGTTTCATTTCTTCGGGCGCGCCATTTCCGGCGGTCTCGGCGCACGCCGTGTTGGTGGCGGCATTTCCGATCGAGTGGACGTTTCAGTCAGGATCCAGGTCAGGCGTTTCAGCCGCGGGATTCGGAAGGATCCAGCTTTGGCTTTCGACCCACGCGCAGTGATTCATGTTGGAGATCCACGTGCGCTCGTGGGCGCGGCGAAATTCCAGCAATGCGTCCAGCTCCGCCTTGCCGCCCTCATAGGTGGAGCTTGCTTCGCCGAGCGTAAGCTTGCCGGCGGCTTGCGAGCATAGTTTTGCGTGCTCCAGGCCGAGTTGCAGGAACCTCACCCGTTCCGCAGCCTCCGGGTCGGCTGCTGCGGACGACGCGGCTTTGGCGAGCAAGGCTTCACCTGACGCGAAGCATTGGTGCGGATACACCGCCTGCGCCGTTTTCGCCCAGCTTCGCCAGCGGGAAGCCCTATAAGTCTCAAAAATGTCATTGCGATTGGAGCGCCCGTTCGACGTGTATGCCTCCCAATGATCGAAATAGGCTTTGACGTCGTCGGCCGCGGGCCCGAAGGCCGAATAATATTCTGCCAGCAACGCATCGGCCGCCATCCCCGGGTGCGTCTGCAGACGCATCAGCAGGTAAAGGTTTGGCCCCTGCGCCGCCCAATGGCCGGTCAGCGAATCGAAGTCGGTTCCGACCATCCTGTTGCGCGCTGCGTTTTGGAAGTCGTCGGCAAACTGGTGGGCGAATATGTACGGCATGCAATAGCCGTCGAGGAAGTAGTTCGTGCGCATGAAAACCTGCGCGCCGGTGTCTGCCCATCCCCGCCACTGCCTCTTCATCCACTCGTGTTCTTCGTCGCTGCGTGGATAGAACAACGATGATGGGCAAAACCCGATCAGGATGTTCTGGTTCAACTTCACGCCCGATGTCGGCGAGGCGAAGTAGTTGAAATAGGCGTAGCCGACCACGGTTGCGTTCGGATTATCTTTCGCGGCGATCTGCTGTATGGCCAGCCAGGAACGCGCGTACCGGTCCGACACGAACGGCAACTTCGCGATCTTTGACTTCGGCGAAATGAACCTCCGATAGTCGGCAGGCTCGGGGCCGTCCAGCGCCCTGCATACCGCGCACTCACACTGTCCGGGAATGTCATTCTCGACGGCATTGACAAAGCTTGGAAATCGTCCGGACTGCGCGCCGCCGTGCTGGCGCCACTGTGCGACGATCTCTTCCCGGAGACCCGGATTGGAAATGCACATAGAGGAGCGCTTGCCAATTCTTACCGGTCCCCGCTTGCCATTGACCAGCTGGAACCATTCGGGATGCTCTGCGCCGTATTTTTCCCACCACTTGACGAAGGCATGGCCGTAGCTCATCGGCTGCCGGCGTCCCATTCGGTGGCGGCGCAGAAAGACGGCTTGTGCCTTCTTGTATTCATCTGCCGCTGCGGCGGTGAATCCCAATTCCGGATGCGCTTCGCTCGTCATCTTCGCACCGGAGCGAACGTGACGCTGCATGAATTGAGGCGCGACGATGTAGTCAACCGGCGGGACGACGACGGACTTTGCTTTCGGAACAAACGTCCCCAGTTCACCTGGCCACAGCCATCGGACTGCGAGATAACGTTCAAGAAACTCGTATGCGCCGAAAAGGGTGCCGACGGATGTGTCCGTGTCGAGTGGATTGCCGGGGCTGTCGAACCCGGCGATGCACAGATGTCTGCCGACGCTTCGAATGACACAGGTTTCCGGGGTCAATGTCTTGAAGCGGACCCCCGCTTTGCGGGCGAAACGGGTATCTCCCAGAAAAATAAGTCGGTTGCCGCGTTTTGGCGAAACGGCTTTCTCGGTCATGATCGCAGGCCGCAGGCCGGTTGCTTTCTGGATATGCCAGGCGAGCTCCTCGGCAGCGTACTGTACCGATTCTGTTGGCTGATCCGAGGTCACGAGCGTCGCCGCCGGTTTGGCGTCTGCGATTATCATCACGCCGGCGGCAGGTTTGGCGTTCGCCTTCCCTGGATAGGAAATACCTACCCAGGGCAAAAGACCTACCAAGGCTCCCTGAGCAAAAGTCCTACGCGATATCCTTCGCATGCTAGGACCTTTGTTTCTGCATCATCATCGGCGACAATCTGTTTCCGCGATCAGGACACAAGGATGAGGCACCGTTCAGGCGAATTGCACAAGCTCGGAAAATCCCGACGTGGTCACGATCATTTTCGCCATCCTGCATCAAGGCCATTTCTCATGCGGCACTGCGCTCGCCATTTGCCCGTTCCCGGTTCGAGCGGGCGCCCGCTAGCCCTGCACTCGGGAAAATACAAGGCTTTCATCCCGGGGTCCCGACAACCACTGTTCAGCGGTTCGAAACATGTCGTCGAATTCCAGCTCGTGCTCGAACACGACGCCTCCGACACTTACGGCCAGCACGTCCACTGTCCCTTTCGGCGCAAAATAGACTTGCCCCACGCTTGCCCGGATGCGTTCGCCGATTTCCTTGGCATTCTCTTCGGTCGCCCCGGGCAGAAAGACCCCAAACATGGACGTCCCGATGCGTCCGACCAGGTCTTCCTTGCGCACCGATGACTGGATTGTCGACGCTATGAGCCGCAGGGCCTCGTCGCCCCATCCGAGGCCGAAGCGAAGATTGATGGATCGAAGATGCTCGGGATGGATGACCAGGAAGGCGCCGGAGCGTGGACCCTGCTCCGATTGCTTGTTTGCCCTCCGTTCGATCATCGATGTTAATACCGTCCCGTTGAGGCAACCTGTCAGCCTGTCATAGGTCGCCGACCTGTTGAGTTCCTGCCGGTAGCGGCGGGCCTCGATCTGCTTCCAGCCGATCAGCAGGAAAAGCGGCAGGCCGATGATTACGGGCAGAAGCGTGGCGCTGATCACGCTGCGGCCGAATGGCGTCAGCCCCTCGGCGAACAAAAGCAGATAGTTGAGGACGAGCGAAACCCCCAAACTCCCGGCGGTGCCCAGAAAGGTCACCCATGCGACACTCTTCCATGCCTGGGTAGGGGTGGTGTTCGCCATTGGTGTCTTCATGAGCCGATCTCCTGTCAGATGGGCTGGCATAGGGCCGGCAAGTTACAATTTTGGTCGCAAGGAACAATACAATTTGAATGATTCGGCCTAAATGTCTCCAACCAAATGGCCACGCGGACAAAACGGGACTGCCGTGAACAAATTGCGCTTCAACGGTTAATAAACGAAATATTAGTGCTGGCTGAAAACAACTCGCGCCGCTGCCTCTACCTGCAGTTGAACCGGTGTCATGATGACGGTTGCCAACAAGACACAAAAAGCGGGCCGATTACTGAGGCGTACCGAATATACCCATCTCAGCCGCCCTGGCTGTCGCCTCCGACTTGCCGTAGATGCCGCTCGCCAAGGCGGAGGCCCAGCCGTTGGATACGAGCCAGGCGCCGACATCCTGCTTGCCCAACTTGCATGGCGCGGCGATGGCGAAACGGTCGATTTCCGGCGGCTCCAAACATTTCAGCGCGCGCCCGCGCAGCCATGAATTGAAGGCTGCGCGGGCACACTGGCCGCAAGGCCAGGCGACGTCGCGAAACGAACAGGTCTTATCCGGGCCGATGCCCTCGACGCCGCTGATGGCCACCGTCCGTCCCATCGATTCGAAGATGGCGGACGATATCGCCGCGGGCCGGTAGAGGAGCATTTCCCGCCAGCCCCCGAGCATCGGCGTTTTCGGATGCGACGCGAGGCCAAGTTCGCCAAGCGGCGGGCGCGGTTCGATCCGCTGGATTTGTGACACGTCGAGCTGCGACGGTGCGATCAGGTTCTGAGCGATCTTGCGGGCCGACTGTCGTCTTTGTGCATCGTCCGCAACCGGACCGGTTGGGCCCTCGCCGCTGATGTACTGAGCCGGTATAGGAACGGCGCTATCGGCCGGCAACAGCGTCCTTGCGTGCAGGATCAAGAGGCTGCCGGCGACAAGCTCGAGGCCTCCGAGCACAATCGCCGTGCGCCCCGGCCTTGTCATCAGGCGTACGCTGAGTTCGGGCGAGGCTCCAAGGCGGCTTGCCGCTGGTCAGAAACCCGACGTCGATTTGGCAACCAGTTTGAGCGCACCCTTTTCAACCCGATAAAACGGCATCGATCGCTCACTGGATCCGTCGGCGCGAAACCGGAACAAGCCTGTCGATCCGCGAAACCCGCTCGGATTTTCGAGAACCTGTTTGCTGAAGCCGTCAGGTCCAACCGCGCTGGCGATCCCCGCAGTCAGCGCAACCATATCATAGGCGTAGGCGACATTGACGTCGGGCTGGTAGCTGAATGTCGTCTTGAAGCGATCGGCGATCGGTCCCGTTTCGCCCGGGTCGAGCGCGGCGATATAGGCGCCGTCGAACAGCGGATCCATCGGGTGTTCCAGCCAACGGTTTGTCCCCACGAGCGAGGTTGCCTTGCCCGGAATGCCCTTCGACTTCAGCGCGGCAAGGATTGCTGACGGGCTGCCGTCGCCACTGGCGACGATGACGGCCTCGGGTGCGTCCACCAGGGAACCCATGTCGGCAACCGCCTTGGCCCCGCCGTCGGCGACCGAATAGGGCACGGTGACCGCGAGCGTCGCGCCATAGATGCTGAGGGCGTTCGCGACGCGCTTCTCCACGGCGCCGGCATCCGCACCCGCCGCGACAAGCAGCACGAATTTCCTGGCTCCCTTGACGGCGATGGCGGCAGCGCCCGCTGCGGCACTGTCGGCTTCGCTGAGGCGCACGGCGTAAACGCCGGGACCGCCGGCGAAATTGTCGGCAAGCGCCAGCACCGGCGGCCGCTTCGATCCCGACAGTTTGGCGATATGCTGCGCCGCCGGCAGCTCAGTCGGGCCGATGACAACCTTGGTTCCCGACGTTATCGCCTTTACCGTCAGGTCCTTGGCATAGGCGCTGTCCCCCCGCGTGTCCTCGATCGTCAGCGACAGCAGCCGGTTGCCGAGGTCGGTCATGGCAAGCTTGGCCGCATCGAGCATCTTCCGGCCAGTCTCCCCCGCGGGTCCGGGGGCCGACAGCGGCAGCAGCATCGCAACCTTTGTCGAACCGGTGCCGAGCGACTGCGTTGCCTGAAGCGCGAGGGCAGCGGTGCTGGCTTCCTGCCCGTTTGGCGCGACGATGACCGCCTGATCGAGCGCTTCGGATACGCTGCCTTTCGATTGACAGCCCGACAGTGCCGCAGCGGCCGCAAGCGCGATCACCGCAAACAGCTCTTTCCTGGCCATCATCGCCAGCCGGCCTGCGCGTCTTCGGCCTTTTCGGTCAGTTCATGTACTCGACCATGCGATCATGAAAACACTCGCATTTGTTGAGGGTGTCTTCGTCGCGATAGTTCGTCTTCAGATAGCCATAGGCCATGCCGCAGGCGACCTTGGCTTCCGACGCCCAGACGAAGACGGGGCGGGATGAATTGATCCACTCCGGGCTGTTGGCGGCGGCGACCGACTCGTCCATCAGCTTCACCACCTGGGTCCTGAGATCGACGATGTTGTCGGTCAGCACCAGGTTGGACGTGCCGACGGTGCGGCAATAGTCGACCGACCGGCCTTCGATGATGTCGGCGGCCTGGCTGGTCGATCCAACCGCCAGCAACAGCGCCGCACCCAGCAATTTTTCAGTACTTTTCATGATGAGTTCCCCTCTACCGTTCGAATGCATAGCATAGTCATCCGGCCGCGCGCCATGGCCTAGACCACATTTGCCGTGGTCGTGTGCTGGGTTACACCGTCATCGTAAAGCAGCGTAATCGTGTTGGTGACGGGCGTGTTCGTCAGCGTTGCCACGTCGACGAAATTAGCGCCGTTGGCCAACCCGTCGGCGTCGACGCTGAGCGTATTCGTCGCGGAATTGTAGTTCACGAAGTCGCCGACATTGCCGCCTCCGGCGGCAGTGTCGAACAAGGAGGTCAGGTCGATCTTATCGCCCTCGCCACCGACACCGCTATAGTCGGAGATGATGTCTTTGATATCCAACCCGTCAAGCTTGAACGTATCTGCACCGGTGCCGCCGGTCATATTATCCTGGCCGAGACCTCCTATAAGAAGGTCATCGCCGGCGCCGCCGCTGAGGAAATCATTACCTCCCCTGCCGATAATGACGTCATTGCCGCCATTGCCATTGAGATGGTCGATGCCAGACGTTCCGTAGATCTGGTCGGCCAGCGTGGCATCGCCGTTCACCGTGATCCCGGGATCGCCCGGATCGTGGGAGAAGAACTCGAATTTCACACTGCGAGCCTGCCAACTGCCGCCATCGTTGTCGAGATAGGAAAGAGTCCACGCGTCGCCAGCCGTCGGTGGATGCGCGATCAGATAATCTGCAAGCGTCGTGGTTGTGGCTACGCCGCTGCTGTTCAGAAGGAAGACATTATCGTAGTTGACTGTGGCCTTCATCAGTCCAGTGGCCGAGTCGTAGGTCCAACTCTGCTCGAACTTCGCCGCGGTCGTATCGGCTTCGACGACGACAAAGCGGTCGGTGCCGATCCTGATTTCGACCTGCACCTCTTCTTCGCGGTGCGATCCTGCGCTGCTATCACCAAACGCACCCGGATTCTGCTCGTTGAGGGGAATTGGCGTATCAAATGGCGATTTTTGGAAATCGGTGTAGAGGACAACCGTTGAGCCATGAGGATCTGCCAAGATCGCGCTCACCGTCGCCTGTGACAGAGCAAGAGTCTGCGTTTGGTCGTTACCGGAGGTAAGAGGGCTGTTGCCATCGCCCACCTGCGCGGTGTCGCTGGGCAAGCTGGTCGGCGGCACTTCGTGAATGCCGACAGTCTGTGTGACGTGCACGGTGCCGTCATAGACATCCAGCGACAGGTTATTGTTGACCGTGTCGGTCACTGTCGCCGTCGGCCGATAGACCAGGTCGTCCAGCAAATTGATGCCGCCTGACGGATTGTAGAGCACGGTGCCTGCGGTCAGAGCGACATAGGTCACGCCGTTGTAATAGAACGTGCCTGCAGGGATTGTCCCTGTGGCGGTGACGATAAGGTTGTCGCCATCCGCATCCGTCGGGATCGTGACCAGCAGAGGATAGCCGTTGAGATAGCTGGGCGTGCTCAGGGTTTCCTGTGCCGGATCGCTCGACATCCAGTTTTCGGTATTTGCCACAACCGGCGCATCGTTGGTGTTCACTGTCAGCGATACAGTTGCGGTTGATGTATCTCCGTCACCATCCTTGATCGTATAAGTGAAGGAGTCGCCGCCGTTGTATCCGTTCGTCGGCGTATAGGTGAAAGTGCCGTTATTGTTGTAGGTCACTGTGCCGTGGCCCGGCTGGGTAACAGTTACCTGGCCCGCTGCCGGAGAATTGTCCGTATCGACGCCGTCGGCACCGAACGCATCATTGGTCAGCAGGCCGGTGAGAACCGTCGCAGTTGTGATTACCGGCGCCCAGGTGTCGTTGACCGCATTGGGCACGTCGTCGACGATGTCGATGACGATCGCAGCCGGTGCCGACGACGAGGTGCCGTCAAACACGGTGAGCGAGAAGCTGTCGGCCTCGGTGCCCGGGCCGTCCGTCGTCGGGCTGG
>NZ_SADR02000012.1:0-179267 GCF_004010325.2 Mesorhizobium sp. M00.F.Ca.ET.216.01.1.1 | reverse complement strand
GTTGACCGCATTGGGCACGTCGTCGACGATGTCGATGACGATCGCAGCCGGTGCCGACGACGAGGTGCCGTCAAACACGGTGAGCGAGAAGCTGTCGGCCTCGGTGCCCGGGCCGTCCGTCGTCGGGCTGGTCAGCGTGTACTGGTAGCTGGCGATGCCCGTCGCCGGATCGTAGCCGGTGATCAGCAGCGTGCCGTGGTCGCCCACAAAGCTCGAACCGTTGAGGCTGCCGATGGCAACCGTGGTGCCG
The DNA here is from genome assembly GCF_004010325.2 of Mesorhizobium sp. M00.F.Ca.ET.216.01.1.1. Classification (GTDB taxonomy): domain Bacteria; phylum Pseudomonadota; class Alphaproteobacteria; order Rhizobiales; family Rhizobiaceae; genus Mesorhizobium. Next base: position 179,017 of record NZ_SADR02000012.1, on the reverse strand, counting down.
CCGATGGTGACGCTCTGCACGTCGTCGAGCCCGTCAGGGTCCGACAGAGTGAAGGTGCCCGTCGCGATCTGGCTGCCGTTGCCGGCCGCCGAACCCGCCGGCAGCCCGGCCTCGAACACCTGGTCGTTCCCGCCGCCCGGATTGCCCGGGTCGACGACCACCTGCGGCACGTCGTTGGTGCCGTTGATGGTGATCGTCAGCGTCGCCGTGTCGGTGTCGCCGTCGGCGTCCTTCATCGTGTAGTTGAAGGTCTCGCTCAGGCTCTGGCCGGCATCCAGCGCCTGCACCGCCGGATCGGCGTTGTTGAGTGTATAGCTGTAGCTGCCGTCGGCATTGGCCACGAAGGTGCCGTGCGCGCCGGTGATGCTGCCGTCCCAGCTGACGAAGCTCGTCGGCGTGTCGGCGCCTGGCTGGTTGTTGGCATGCAGGTCGTTGGTCAGGACATTGCCGTTGATCGCCGAGACCGCGTCCTCGCTGACGCTGTTGGTGTCGTCGACCGCATTGGGCACGTCGTCGACGATGTCGATGACGATCGCAGCCGGTGCCGACGACGAGGTGCCGTCAAACACGGTGAGCGAGAAGCTGTCGGCCTCGGTGCCCGGGCCGTCCGTCGTCGGGCTGGTCAGCGTGTACTGGTAGCTGGCGATGCCCGTCGCCGGATCGTAGCCGGTGATCAGCAGCGTGCCGTGGTCGCCCACAAAGCTCGAACCGTTGAGGCTGCCGATGGCAACCGTGGTGCCGCCGATGGTGACGCTCTGCACGTCGTCGAGCCCGTCAGGGTCCGACAGAGTGAAGGTGCCCGTCGCGATCTGGCTGCCGTTGCCGGCCGCCGAACCCGCCGGCAGCCCGGCCTCGAACACCTGGTCGTTCCCGCCGCCCGGATTGCCCGGGTCGACGACCACCTGCGGCACGTCGTTGGTGCCGTTGATGGTGATCGTCAGCGTCGCCGTGTCGGTGTCGCCGTCGGCGTCCTTCATCGTGTAGTTGAAGGTCTCGCTCAGGCTCTGGCCGGCATCCAGCGCCTGCACCGCGGCATATCCGGCTGGGTTCTGGGCTTGGGTATAGAGCACATAGGTGTGGCTGCCGTCGGCGCCGACCGTAAGCTGGCCGTAGGTACCGGCAACATGATTGGCAACTGCACCATCCCAGGCGATCGAGCCGAAGCCGTCGCTGCCAAGGTGGTCCGCCTGGCCATCGGTTGCGTTTGCGTCCGCGCCGCCCGCACCGGTGACGACGTTTCCGTCGGCGGTAAGCGGACCGTCCTCGGTGACCGAGTCCTGATCATCGACAGCGAGCGGTCCATCGTCCTGGAATTCGACGCTCAAGGCAACATCGGAAACGGCTGTGCTCGAATCGCCGTCGAAATCGGTGATGGTCGCTTTCACGTGCAGATCGGCAGCGACAATGGCGATGTCGTCGAAGGCGGCTGCGCTCGAACCATCGATAGTGTGAGCGATCGGCTGATATTGCCCGATCCAGATCGCTCCGGTCGGATCGACATAAACCTTGAAGATGTCGACGCCATTGGCCGAGCCAACGAGCACCCCGTCCGAATTTGTCGAGAGCAGGATCGCCGAGCCGTCAAGCGTCTTCAGGCCTGAATCGACGTTCACCAGCGGATTGCCGTTCGCGTCCGTCACGGCAAAGGAAAATGTCGCACCCTCGTCCGCGCCGACCGAGCTATTGAACAGGCCGAGTGCGCTGGCTGACGATTTTGCATAGCCGAGCGCGCCTGCCTCGGTGACCAGGGCCGGCGGGGGCAACGCGGTGTCGTCGGCCGGATTGGGATCGGCGGCATTGTTGATGCCGGCAGTTTCGTCGTGGCTGACCCTGAAGACTTCGGTCTCAATGGTGGTGGTCGTGACCTTGGCTTCGATGCCGAAGATCTTGAACGAGTTTCCGCCGGTCAAGGTGGTGTCTGTCGTTCCGTTGCCGTCGGAATCAAATTTGAAATCGTCGTAGTTGCCCACCTTGAGCTGGTCGAACGGGGTGCTACCAATGACCTCGACCGTTGCACCATCCGGCACGCCGGCGAAGGCGTAGCCAACCTGCACGCCGCTTTCGAAAACCGCCGTGCCGAGCGTTGCAACACCGTTGATGTTTACGGTGAACGGCTCGAATGCACCCCCGTCCTTCGCGCCGATGAACAAGACCGCGGCTTCGACACCTTGGGCCTCCGCCACATCGATCGTGAACTTGACTGAGTCGACATCGTATGAACCGCTATCGGTGATGATCGGCGGATTCGGATTGTTGGTAGTGATGGCAAGATTGTTGACGAAGTCCATCGTCAGGATTTCAGGTCCCGACAAGTTGGGCTTGCTGTCAAAACCGTCAATGATCTGGCCGTCGCCGATGCCAATCTTGGTGCCAGTGGTGTTGACGGAATTGTCGCCTTCGTTGACGTCGATGCCACTAAGCTTGATGTCGTGGTTGCCGGCGCCGTCCATGCCGCGAACGTCGGTGTTGCCGGCCTGCAGCGTGTAGACGATCGTTTCGGTCGTGGTTGTGGTTGTTGTATCGGCATCGCGCGGGGCGATTTGCGGAACGTCATCGAGCACCTGGACCTTGAACGTGCCTGCCGCCAGTCCGATCGTGTCGCCATCGCCGTCCGTGGCAACAACAAATGACGAAAGATCGATCCCGCCATTCGCCAGCGTGTTTTCGGTGTCGTCACCCGCAATGGTGTCGAGCGTCGGGTGGTCGATCTGGTCGATCAGCGTGAAGACATAGGAGCCATCGGCCCCGACAGTTAGCGTGAAGACCGCACGGTCGGTGCCCGCCTGATAGCCGGTGCCGCCGCCAACATCGACATAGCCAGTCAGCGTCGTGCCGTCGGAGACGATCAAAACGTCTCCGCCCTTCGAGTCGAAACCGGAGTCCGACGGAGTGGCTTGCGTGACGAGGCTAAAAGCCGTGGCAGTCGGGCCGTCCGAACCGAAGTCAACGAGCGCATTCAGTGCACCGGCCGCGCCGATGGCGACAGCTGAGTTTGTTCCAGTTACCTCGCCGTCGGGCTGAGGATTGTCGACGTTTCCAGTGGACTGGATGTTATGGAGGCCGTCCTCATCGACACTTGCCGTGATCTGGGCGGCGCCATTGGCCGTCGGGCCGTCATCGTCGAACGAGAATGCCGAGCCCCTTCCGTCGATCAGGTTGACCGTCGCCGTCTCGGTGATGGTATCGCCGTCGCCGTCCTGGCGGGTGACCTCATACTGAAGCTGCACCGTGCCGCCATCGGTCAGCGACAGGTTGAGCTCGGAATCGAAATTGTTGCCGTCGGCGCCGTGATCGAGCGCCTCGTAGAGCGTGGTCTGCAACTGCTCGGCACCGGGCGCGCCGACGATCTGGATGGTCAGGACCTGATCGCCCTGGGCGTCACGGCCGACAATGACGCTGCCTTCCAGAAACAGCGTGATGGCGCCGCCATCCGTGGCCGTCAGGTTGGTCGCGAGGCCACCAACCGGAATGCCGCTGAAGCTCAGGGTTGCGCTGACGGTACCGGGGCCATCGGAGCCATAGCTGCCGCCGATCGTGAACAGATTGGTCAGCCCGCCCGACACGGCGGTGCTGACCTGCGCCAGGCCTGGGCCAGCATCGTCGGTGTTGGCATTGCCGCCGGCATCTTCCGTCTCGCTGCCATTGTAGCGATCGGCGCCAACCGTCTCGTCGAGTTCGACCGAAAGCAGGCCAGCCGCACCCTCATTGGCGCTCACCGTCAGGCTTGGGCCATCGTCGTCGAACGAAAATGCCGAGCCATTGCCATCGATCAGGTTAACCGTCGCATTTCCGGTGACGGTGTCGCCGTCACCGTCAGTGCGGGTGACCTCATACTGAAGCTGCACCGTGCCGCCATCGGTCAGCGAAAGGTTGAGCTCGGAATCGAATTTGTTGCCATCGGCACGGTGGTCGAGCGCTTCGTACAGTGTTGTCTGCAACTGCTCGGAGCCAGGCGCGCCGACAATCGCGATGGTCAGGACCTGATCGCCCTGCGTGTCACGGCCGACAATAACGCCGCCTTCGAGAAACAGCGTGATGGCGCCGCCGTCCGTCGCCGTCAGATTGGTCGCGAGGCCCGCAGCTGGTATGCCGGTGAAGGCGAACTGCGTGGTCGTGCTGCCTGGTCCGTCGGCCCCGTAGACGCCACCAACTGCGAACAGCGAAGAGAGGCCGCCCGCCAGTCCGGTCGTTACCTGTGCCAGACCGACACCGTCATCGGTGTTGGCGTTGCCGCCGGCATCTTCCGTCTCACCCAGGCCGCCATTGTAGCGATCCGCGCCGACCGTCTCGTCGAGCTCGACCGCAAGCAGCTGAGCCGCTTGCGCGCTTGCCTGGACCGAAAGAGTAGGGCCGTCGTCGAGCACGCCGACGTTGAGCGTCGCCGTGGCCTGATCGTCGTCCGTGTCGGTTATCACAATAGCGAAACTGTCGGAGACGCCCTCAGTCGTTCCGGTCGAAGGATTGTCGTGGTGGTCCAGGGTATTGTCGGCAAGGGTATAGAACCAGCTATAGCCGTCCGTTGGATTGCCGGTGACCACCAGCGTGCCATACTGCCCGACAACGCTGCCGCCGTTGGTCACATCGATGCCGTCGATGACCAGCGAGCCGATGCCGTCGCCGGACACAATGTTAAATGTGCCTGAGGCCTGTTCAGCGGTGCTCGCCGGGTTTGTCCCGTCGGAAAGAGCGGCCTCGTCGACGACCAGGCCGGAGCCGAGGTCGATGCTTGGAGTTGTGTCTTCTTCCCTGACGCCGATCGTCAGTTCACGCGGCTCCAGCTGCCCAAACTGCAGGGCAGTCGGCGGCAGCAGGTCCGAGAGGTCGAATCCGTTGCCTATGCCGCCGGGGGGAATTGCGAAGTTTCCGCCGGCGCTGCCCGGGGATCCGTTTCCCGCCTGGATCGAACCGTCGGCGCCGAAGGCGATGTCGACATGGCTTGCTTCCAGCGCCGCCAGCAAGGCTACGCGCGGCACCTCGACGTCGCCGAGGATGAAGGTCGGTACGTTCAGGGCGCCGTCCTTGATGACGATCACCGAGCCGTCCGGCTGCTCGAGCAGCAGGTTGTGGCCCTCGACGCGGATGTTGTCGATCGCAACGTTGGCCGGAAGTTTTACGACGTTGCCGGCGTCGGCCACATATTCATGCGCCGCCGGAGCGTTTGCAGCTGCCGCTGGCGCTTCTGCCTGCGCCGGAGCCTGGGCGCCGCTGCCGACATCGACCGGCACCGGCTCGGCTGCGGCCGGTTGCCCCGTCGCGGCTGCCTGTGCGAGCTGGATCTCTGCCGGGGCTGCCGGGCCGCTGTGCTCACTGGAAATGCGTTCACTGGAAATGTGTTCGCTCGAAACGGAATGCTCGTTCCACGAACCCGAAACATTGTCCAACTCGTTATTGGTCGTCATGGCTGAAACCCCTCCGGTATTTCCCGGATAGAGACAGCCACATCAGCGGCTTTGCAACAGCCTCTCAAGCTATTTCATATATCCTGTTATGCACGCGCAAGCATTTTTTACGCATGGTAAACTGCCTCGATATAACCAGTTATAGAGTAGTAACTCCCGGGCCTCTTAGTGTCGGAACCTCGGCGGTTGCCTGGGTAGCAGAAGTATAAATTTGAATAAAATTTTAGACAAAGTAGACAAAGCTTCTTGCCGCAAAGTTATCCACCTTCATTTCCAATAATTTGAGACAAGATTGGTAGCATCCACAGTCAAAGGTGGGCGCTATGAACGAACAAAAAACTGCTCCGGGAAAAACCCGAATCAAGGTGCTGTTGCTGGCGATCGGCCTTGCCGGCCTGGCACAGCCATCATTCGCGAATGCGGCTTTCAGGGATGACGCCACTGCCGGCGCATTCCCGGAAAAGGTCCATGCGCCCTTCGATCTCGGCGGCGTTTCGCTGCAGCGGCCGCAGCCTTGGCAGCCTGCCGCGGCTTATCGGATCGGCATGGTCTTCGGTAGCTATGGCCCGGCCGTAGCGGATGCCGACCCTTCGACTGCGCAGAGGGACACCGCGCAAGGCGATGTCGACATCGACCCAGTACAGACGGCGGCGATCATCCCGGGGGTGTTCGGATCGGTCGCTTTGTCGATGCGCAACTTCCCCGTTGCGGCGCGCTGGGCGCCGGTCTACCGGGCGATCGTCGGCTGCTCGGCGGGCAGCGCTTGCGAGCGCAAGAGCTTCGCTTTCGCCAACCTCATAGACGCGGCTCGAGGCAAGGCATTCAGCGACAAGCTGTCCTTCGTCAATAGCAGCGTCAATCGCCTGATCGCCTACAGGAAGGATAGCGCCGTCTACGGCAGGCTTGATTATTGGGCGAAGCCTGCGGAAATCCTCGACCGGCGGGCCGGTGATTGCGAGGATTTCGCGATCCTCAAGATGACGGCGCTGCTGAGGGCCGGCATTCCGGCGCAGGCGATGTCGCTGATTGTCCTCCAGGATCGCCGCAGGGGTTTCTTTCACGCCGTGCTGTCGGTAAGCACCGGCAGCGGCGCCTTCATCCTCGACAGCCTCAGCAATGTAGTTCTGCGCGACGGCGATCTCCCCGATTACCTGCCGCTCTATTCCTTCAGCACCGACCGGGCGTGGATCCACGGCGCGAGAGCCGGCGGGGCTGAGATGGCCGACATCAAGGGTGGCTTCGCCACGGTCGCACCCGGGGAAGGCCTGTAGCCGGTTCCTGCAAACATGGCGCGGAGCGTCGTCAGACTAGATTGAATGCCTGTTTGTTCCACAGCGCCGCGACATGCAGCCGCGGCATGCATTGGCTACCCGCCGAACACGAACGCCATCAGCAACTCCGGTTCGGCTACCGGCGCCCGCACCGCGCTCAGCTGGCCTCGATAGCGGCGTTCGCCGGCACCGATGACAAAGCCGCTGGCGACCGGGACTTCGCCATTGGCGTCGAGCCGCGCGAATATGTCGGCCACATTGAGATCCAGCGCCAGTTTGAGGTCGTGGCGTGCGTCGTCGTTGGGTCCCGGCGGCAACTGGCGCTTGACCAGTTGCTGGAACGGCGCGTTGAAGCTCAGGATCTTCTTCGACGACGCCAGCGCGAAAGCCGGCGACGGGCAGGCGACCAGGATGGCGTTGATCGTCCTGATCGACGCCAGCCTTCGCAAGGTCACGTTCTCGTCCGCCAACGCGCGTATGCAGGCGACCCGGATCGCCGATGTCAGGTTCCCGGTGTCGGGATGTCTTGCGGCGATCTCGTCGATCAGCATGCCGATCGTGCATTTCCGGGATTCGGCCATCTGCTTCAGCGATGCCCAGAAAGCCCGTTCCAGGCGAATGCCGCGCCGTATGCCGCCACGCGCGACAACCCTGAATTCCAGCCCGAAATCTTCCCTGGCCAGCGGCAGCAGCAACGTGTCGCGATGGGAGACAGGTAAAGCCGCGCTATCGTTCACTCATCGCCTCCTGACGCGCCTTGTTGATGGGCTTGAGAAGGTAGCTCAGGATCGTCTTGCGTCCGGTCTTGATGTCGACTGAGCAGATCATACCCGGGATGATCGAATAGGCCTTGCCATCCCTTTCGAGCGTCGACTTCTCCGTCGCCACACGCACCTGGTAGTAGGGCTCACCCGTCTTCTGGTCGACCAGGCTGTCGGCGGTGATGTTCGAGACCTTGCCCTCGATGCCGCCGAAGATCGAGAAATCGTAAGCGGTGACCTTTATCAGCGCATCCTGGTCGGGGCGGATGAAGGCGACGTCGCGAGGCGAGACCCGCGCTTCGACCAGCAAGGTTTCGGACGTCGGCACGATGCCGGCCACGACGGCACCGGGCTGGACAAAGGCGCCGACGGTGTTCAGTTCCAGCGTGTTGACGATGCCGTCCACCGGCGAGCGGATGTCGGTGCGCGCCACCTTGTCGGTCGCGCCGCGAATGGTTTCGTCCACGACCGAGAGGTCGGCCAGCGCCTGGGTCAGGTCGTCCAACGCTTCCTGCTGCAGTTGCAGGCCAAGCTCCTCGACCTGGAGCTGCGCTTCGGTGATCGACGACTTGATCCTCTTGACGGTCTCGCCGGCGAGGTTCAGCTGACCGTTGAGCTCGGCTTGTTCGCGCTCGACCCGGATCTGCTCAGTTCTCGCCATCAGGCCCTTCTTGACCATCGCTTCGACCAGCTTCGCCTCCTGGTCGCTGACGACCAGGTTCTTGGTCAGGCGGTCGGTATTGGCGGTCGCCTCATCCAGCTCCTTTTCGCGCTGGTCGAGGCGTGATTTCAAAACCGACAATTTGTTGTCGAAGTTTCCGCGCCGGGCGATGAGCAGCTTTTGCTCGTTGTCGCAGATTTGCGGTGCGGCCGCCTGAATGTCCTCAGGGCACGGGAAGGGGCCGGAAAGATTGCCGCTTTGCTCGTATTTGAGCCTTGCGATGCGCACCTCCAGCGCGCGCGCCTTGGCCTGCTGTTCGCCAAGGCTGGACGTGTTCAACGTATTGTCGAGGCGGATGATCAGGTCGTTCTTCTTGACGACCTGGCCGATCTTCACCGCGATTTCCTGAACCACGCCTGGTTCGCTGGCCTGGATGATCTGAGTCTTGGATGCCGGGATGACCTTGCCGTCGCCGCGCGCGATTTCATCGACCTCGGCGAAGGACGCCCAGGCGACAAAAGCGACAAAGAGCGCCCCTACGATGAATATGGACGCCGACGCAAAAAGCGGCGGACGATCTTCCTTGGCAAGCATTTCCTACGCCCCATTATATTGAACTTGTTCAATATAATTTACCCTCTCAGGCAGTTTTCTTCTGCAACGCCTGAATGACTTGTTCCTTCGGCCCGTCGGCGACGATCCTGCCTTGTTCGATAACAATTAGGCGATCAGCCAACTCGAGCATGCTGTAGCGGTGGGTCGAGACGATAAGCGTCGTGTTGCGGTCGAACGCCACCTTGAGCTGTTTTATCAGTTGTCGTTCCGAGGCGAGGTCCATCGAACCCGATGGCTCGTCCAGGAAAACGATTTTCGGCTTGGTCAAAAGCAGGCGCGCAATCGCCACGGTCTGCCTCTGGCCGCCCGAGAGATTGGTGCCGCGCTCGCCGACATTCATGTCGTAGCCGCGCGGGTGGCGCGAGACGAATTCGTCGACGCCGGCTGCCTTTGCAGCATCGATGATCTCTTCGTCGGTCGCTTCCGGAGCTGCCATCAGGAGGTTCTCCTTGATGGTGCCTGAAAACAGGTCGCCGGCCTGGGCAACGATCCCGACCGCGGCGCGCACTTCCGACGGGTGGTATTGGCGAATGTCGATACCGTCGAGCAGCAGCTCTCCCGAGGTCGGCAGGAATAGCCGGCCGATCAGCCGGCCCATCGTCGTCTTGCCCGATCCGATGCGGCCGATGATGCCGATCCGCTCCCCTGGCTTGACCGAGAAATTCAGACCGGTCAAAACCTCGTTTTCCGAACCCGGGTAGACGAAGCCGACATTCTTGAACACCATCGCACCGTTGCGGATCGGGCGATTGACGAAGCCCACCGTGTCCGGCCGGTCCTCCGGCTGAGCCATGATCGAATTGACGATCCTCAATGACAGCATCGCCTGGCGGAACCTAGACAGCGTGATGGCGATCTGGCCAAGCGGGGCCACCGCCCGGCTCGCCAGCATCACTGTCCCGATTATTGCTCCTGTCGAAACATGGCCTTCCGAAAAGGCATAGGCACCAGCCACGACCAGGGCGACGGTCACCAGCTGCTGGATGGATTGCGTGATGTTGCCGGCGGCGGCCGAAAGCTGCTTGATCTTTTCCGATGTGTTGGCGGCATTCTTCGAGTGCTCGCCCCATTTGCGCAGCAGATACGCCTCGGCGCGCAGCGACTTGATCGTCTCCAGCGTGGAAATCGATTCGACCAGCAAGGCCTGGCGCTGCGAAGCCTCGTTCATCGATGCGGCGACGCGCTTGCCGATGCGGCGCTGCGTGACCAAGCCAACGATGATGGACAACACCAGCGCCAACGCCGGTATGATCACCAGCCAGCCGCCTATCGCATAGATGACCAGAAGGAAGATGAAGACGAAGACCGTGTCGATGAAGACGCTGATGGTGTTGGAGGTGAAAAACTCTCTCACGAACTCGTATTGCGTTATCCGGTTAGAGTATTCTCCGGTCGAGCCGGGCCGCGCCGACAGCGACGAGTTGAGCACTTTTTCGAACAGCAGATACGATATCCGCAGGTCTGCCTTGCGCCCGGCATAGTCGATGAGCGATGCCCGGGCCGTCTTCAAAAGCAGATCGAACAGAATGACGGCGCCGATGCCGATTGCCAGAACCCAGAGTGTCGCTATGGCCTTGTTCGGCAATATCCTGTCGTAGACGTTCATGGTGAAGATCGGCGAGGCGATGGCCAGCAGGTTGATGAATACCGCCGACAGAACGACCTTCGAGTAGGTGCGCCAGAAGGCGCTCATCGTTCCCGTCAGCCAATGCCGTCTTTCAATCTTTTGCGCCGAGCCGACCTTCATTCCTTCGCTGGCGTTGGCATAAGTGATCGAGAAGGAAGCGCCGCCGCTGATGGTGCTGTCGGCCAGCTCGGCTCTGCTGACCGCGGTGCGGCCGTCTTCCTGCGGGGCGGTGAGGTATTCGCCGCCGTCGATTTCCGCCAGCAGGGCAACGGGCAACTGGCTGACGCGAAAGACAATGGCGGGAAGATCGACGCGTCCGCGCAGGAAGTCGCGGTGGTTGAACTCCTTGACCTCCAGGCCGATGCGCTCGGCAAGGTGCCTGATATCGTCTGCCTCAATGCGGCTGTCAGAAAGCGGAACCCCGGCAAACAGCACGGTTTCGGCGCTCGGCCTGCCCAGATAGGCGGCGACCGCCGAAAAACAGGCTTTGAACGCCTCTTTAGGCGATATGATATGTGGTTGCTGGTTCACGATCCACCCGCAACGACCTTCGGTCGACGGTCACACCGGCTTACTTCTTCCTGACCGGGGCGAGGATGTCGAACGGCAGATCGTTCTTCTGTTCCGACGGGGTCCGCGCATAGGTTTCCGTGTCGGCCGTTTCCGGCACGGCGAACTCCGTCCGTGCGTAGGCCGTAGCCTGTTTTGCCGGCTCGAGGTTCATCGTTTTCAGCAGCTGTCCGGTCGCCGCCAGAAGCCGATACTGGGCGAAAAGCGACGCGTAGGATGCGGTATCGGCCAGCGTCGCGGTGTTGAACCGGGTATTCTGCGCATCGAGCACGTCAAGCAGCGAGCGCTGTCCTACCTTGAATTGCTCGCGATAGGAGGAGACAAGCCTTTCGCTTGCGGAAGCCTGCTGCTTCAGGGTCTTGGCGAGGTCGGCCTGCCGAAAGCGGCGGTCCCATGAGGTACGCACCGCTTCCTCGATTTCGCGCAAGACCTGATGCAGGGCGAGACGCTGTTCGCTGGTGCGGCGGATCTGTTCCTGCTCGTTAGCCTTGTCGATGCCGCCGCGGTAGAGGTTCCAGCGCAACACCAGCCGCGCCTGCAGGTCGCTGGCGTCGCCGTCGTCGCCATCGATGTCATATCCGGCCCTGGCGCGACCTTCGGCGACGATATCGGGACCGAATTTCGCCCGTGCCGCGTCTACCAGGGAAGCCGCGGCATCGATGTCGCTGTTGGCCATGTGAACGCGTGGATTGCTTTCCCGCGCCAGCCCCAGCGCCTCGTCAAGCGACCTTGGCAGCGCGCCGCTCACATCGCCTGGCCTTGAAGCGTTGACCAGGGGTTTCCCGACGGTCTTGAAGAACCGTATCTTGGATGCTTCCAGTTCTTCGCTGGCTTCCTGCAGGCGCGCCTTGGCTGCAAAGAGCCGTTCCTCGGCCTGTTGCCGGTCGGCCTCGTTCAGCGCACCGCCCGCAATGCCTTGCTGGATGTCGCCGAGTATAGCCTGGTGGAAGCCCAGGTTCTTCTTCGCCTCGGAGACGATCGAAGCCTGCAGCATGTATTCGAGGTAATCCTGAACGACGGAGAGTCCGATGAATTCGGACCGCTCCAATACCCGGAACGAGGCTCCATCGACGCGCGATGCCTGACGATTCAATTCGGCCCGCCGCGCGCCACTGTCGTAAAGCTTCTGCGTCACCACGAGGTCGGCTTCCGCCGGATAGAGCTCGTCATCGTCTATGGAAAGCGCCCGTCGCGATGAATTGTCGAGGCGGCGCGCCCCCGCCGACGCTTCGAGGTCGATGCTGGGGAGATAGAGGCCCTTCGCCTGGCGCAGTTCGAATTCGATTGCCTCGCGGTTTTCGATCGCTTGGCCGATTTCCGGATTGGACTCGACGGCAACCGCCATGGCCTCCTGGAGCGTGAGCGCATCGGCGCTGCCGCAAGCCAGCATCGAAACCGTCATCAAAAGACCAAGCCGCCTGGCAATGGCCACTTTATTTGTCTTATTCATTTAGACCCCACCAAACTTCCCCCAGCGCTTTTTGAGAAGCGCTACAACCCCAAGCCTACCCTTGGGCTGTAGCCAATTATCTAACAAAAGTCGCCGAGCAAGCAGAGAATAACCGGTTTAATCCCCGCTAAAGGTCTGATTTGGGCAAAAAGGTTCAGCTATGTAGCAAAAATGGCACATAGCTGGTGACCCGCTGAGGTTGTGGTCAAGTGTGCAGTGCAGGAAGATTCGACAAAGTTCTGGAAAAGATCGTGCCGGACTCTGTCCGGCAAAGATCCGCATGTCCGTAGGCCTCGATGCCGACGTCCGGGCTCACCCAACGCCGGCGACCGCCTACATTCTGGTCGCTTTTTCAGGCCACCGAGATCGCTGCGGCCCGGCCGGCGCTGCGGCCGGAAAAAATGCAGCCGCCGAGAAACGTGCCTTCCAGCGCCGCGTAGCCATGCACGCCGCCGCCGCCGAAACCGGCGGCTTCGCCCACCGCATAGAGCCCCTCGACCGGCTGGCCATCAGCACTCAGCACGCGGCTGTCGAGATCGGTCTGCAGGCCGCCCAGCGTCTTGCGCGTCAATATGTTGAGCTTGACCGCGATCAGCGGGCCATTCGCAGGATCGAGCATCTTATGCGGCCTTGCCGTGCGGATCAGCCGGTCGCCCAGATAGGCCCGCGCACCGCGCAGCGCGACGATCTGCATGTCCTTCGAGAACGGGTTGTCGAGCTGCCGGTCGCGGGCACGGATTTCGCGCTCGACCTGCCCCAGCTCGAGCAATGGCTCGCCGCCGGCCAGCGCATTCATGCGGGCAACCAGTGCCGGCAGTTCGGCCTCGACGATGAAATCCTCGCCCTTCTCCATGAATGCCTTGACTGGACCGGGGATGCCGCTGGTGGCGCGGCCGATCACCTGCCGCCAGCTTTTCCCCGTCAGGTCGGGGTTCTGTTCGGAGCCCGACAGCGCGAACTCCTTCTGGATGATCTTCTTGGTCAGGATGAACCAGGAATAGTCGAAGCCGGTGCTCATGATGTGGCTGAGCGTGCCCAACGTGTCGAAGCCGGGATAGAGCGGCACCGGCAGCCGCTTGCCGCGCGCATCGAGCCACAGCGACGACGGCCCGGGCAGGATGCGGATCGCGTGGTCGGTCCAGATCGGCGCCCAGTTCCTGATGCCCTCGACATAGTGCCACATGCGATCGCGGTTGATGACACTGCCGCCGGCCGCCTCGGTGATCGCCAGCATGCGGCCGTCGACATGGTCGGGAACCCCGGTGATCATGCGCTTCGGCGGCGAGCCCAGCCGCCGCGGCCAGTTTTTCCGGACCAGCTCGGGATTGGCGCCGATGCCGCCGGAGGCGACGATGACCGCCTGCGCCTTGAGTTCGAAGTCGCCGGCGACCTCGCGCGAACTCTTGCGGCCGCGCTCGACATCGCTCGGCGCCAATATGTCGCCGCGCACGCCGTCGACGGTGGCGCCGGTCCGGGTCAGCTCGTTGACGCGGTGGCGGAACTTGAAGCGGATCAGCCCGCGCTTCTCGGCCTCGCGCACGCGCTGGACGAACGGTTCGAGCACACCGGGCCCGGTGCCCCAGGTGACGTGAAAGCGCGGCACCGAGTTGCCGTGGCCGACGGCGTTGCCGCCGCCGCGCTCCGCCCAGCCGACGACGGGGAAGAATTTCAGCCCGCGCTGCACGAGCCAGGAGCGCTTCTCGCCGGCAGCGAAGCCGACATAGGCCTCGGCCCATCGGCGCGGCCAGTGATCTTCCGGGCGGTCGAAGGCGGCGGTGCCCAGCCAGTCCTCGAGCGCCAAATCATGCGAATCGCGGATGCGCATGCGCCGCTGCTCGGATGAATCGACGAGGAAAATCCCGCCGAAGGACCAGAACGCCTGGCCGCCCAGCGACTGCTCCGGCTCCTGGTCGACGATGATGGTCTTCCTGCCGGCCTCGGCCAGCTCCGCCGCTGCGACAAGGCCGGCAAGGCCCGCGCCGACAATGATCACGTCCGCATCGTAAGCCATTTCTCCCCCCGGCAAGGATTGTCAGACTTTTTCCCAGCCATCCTTGCCGCCGGCGCGGAAGATGGCATCGATGACCTTCTGGTTGAGCACCGATTCTTCCAGCGTGAAGACGCGGTCCTTGCCGCCCTGTGCCGCCCGCGCGAAGGTTTCGACCTCCAGCCGATACTGCTGCGTGCCGGGGAAGCGGAACACTTGCGCCTCCGTGTGGTTCTGGTTGTGCAGCTCGATGCGATGGTGGTCGTAGAGCCCGGCATTGAACGGCGAGAACACCTCGATGAAGCCCTTCTCGCCGTGGAACACCATCACCTGGCGCGACGCCATCTGCGTCGACAGATAGAACGACAGTTCGAAGTCGCCGAAATCGGCGCGGATCGAGGAATAGATGTCGGTGCCGAATTTCTTGTCGCGCTCGATGGTCGCCTGGACGCGCAGTGGCTCCTTGCCGGTCGAAAACCGTGTCGACACTGTCGGGTAGACGCCGATGTCGGGCAGCGCGCCGCCGCCAAGGTCGAGTTGGTTGCGCATGTTCTTGGGGTCGACATTGTGGTAGGAGAACGCGCCCTGCACATGGCGCAGCCGGCCGATGACGCCGCCGGCGATCAGCTCGCGCACCTTGATCCATTGCGGGTGGTAGGCCACCATGAAGGCCTCGCACACCAGTACCTTTTTGGCGTCGCGCAGCTTGATCAGCGGCGGAATGTCCTTGGCATCGAGCGCCAGCGGCTTTTCGACCAGCACATGCTTGCCGGCCTCGATCGCCTTGGCCGTCCATTCGACATGCTGCGAGGTCGGTAGCGGGATGTAGACGCCATCGACGTCCTTGGACGCAAGCAATTCCTCATAGGAGCCGAAGGCATGGCGCGCGCCGAAACGCTCCGCCAGCGCGTGCGCCTTCGACATGTCGCGGCTGGCGATCGCCGACAGCACGCCGTTCTCCGCTTCGACCATCGCCGGCAAAAGCTGCTCGCGGGCGATCTTGGCCGTCGACAAAACACCCCATCGGAACATCAGGCTTCTCCATCTCGATTGCACCCTGGAGATGTGCCCTAATTCAACAAAAAAGCCAATTGGAGAGTCCCTCAGCCAATCGCGAAGGTGAAGCTAACCCCGCCTGCCGGTCAGCGCCATGTCGAAGTCGACGATGTTCGAATAGATCGGCGTGCCGACATCCATGCCGTAGCGCGACCGCAGCACCTTGCCGGTGACATGGAATTTTATCGTGCCGGCCTTGAGGCCGTCGAGTTCGGCAGTGAACTTTTCCGGGTAGGTTTTGCCGCGCGCCGTCAGCCGGCCGGTGACAAGGGCGGTGGTCTCGCCGATGCGTCTCACGCTGGTCGAGCGGAACTGGATTTCCGGGTTGTTGGCCGTGTCGAACACGGCGTCGGAGCGAAGGAAGGCGTCGATGCGGCTTTGGCCGGTGCCGACGCTTTCGGGAAAGATGGTGATATTGACACGGGAGCGCCCGACATCGCTGTTGTCGATGCGGATACTGCCCTTGAAGCGGGCAAAGGCGCCGTCGAACCCGCCGCCACCGAGCTTGCCGATCGAGAAGCGAATGCTCGAACCGGCCGGGCTGATCGTGTAGCTGCCGGCGGCGTCGCTAAGGGCGACCGCCGCGAAAACAGGCATGGCAAGGCAAACGGCTACCGCCGCAAATCCTAGGATGCGCGCATACATGAGACTGATCCTTTTCTTGGAGGCACTACATTTTCTGCGCCTCGCCCCATGAACGAATGAGCCGCCCGCCCTATTCCGCGTCGTGATTTGACGAAGGCGTGATCATGCGCGTCAGGACTACATCCTTCAGCCAGAAATGATGGCGCAGCGCTGCGGCGATATGCAGGGCGACAAGTCCGATGCTGGCATAGGCGAGATACCAGTGCGCTGCCGTCCAGAAGCCTTCTGCGGCGTCTGATTCCGCGAGTGGCAGGTTCGGCATGACGAACAGGTTGAAGGGCACGCTTGGAATCTCCAGCATCGAGACCGATACCAGCGCCCAGCCGGACAAAGGCAAGGCAAGTTGAAACGCATAAAGCGCCAGGTGAGCGAGCGGTGCCGCCCGACGTTCGAAGTGCCCTACCGAGCGCGGCAGTGCCGGCGCCGCATTGCCGAGCCGCCAGGCGATGCGCAGGATCACCAGCCCGAGCAGCAGGAAGCCAAAGGACTTGTGCAACTGGATCAGTTCGAAGGCGGTGCGCTGGCTGGACAGCCGCACCATGACGAAGCCGAGCACGAACTGACCGATGAAGAGTGCCGCGATCAGCCAGTGAAGGACGATCGTCGCCCAGCCATAACGGGAGGTGTTGTTTGTGATCAATGCAGACATGGTCAGCAAACGACCGCGGCCCCGGCTTTCTTCCAAGGTCGACAGTCTATCGCGTCGTCTTGAAGAAATCGACAAAGGCCCGCAGCGCCGGCCGCATCTGGCGGCGGCTTGGATAATAGACGAAGAAACCGTCGAAGGGTGGGCACCAGTCCTCCAGCACGCGAACGAGCTTGCCGGCAGCAAGCGCATCGCGAACATAATCCTCGAACAGGAAGGCAAGCCCGGCGCCGTCGACCGCCGCATTGGCGATCAGATGGTCCTCGTCGAGGATCAGCGGTCCTTGCACCGTTAGCTCGATCTCCTCGCTGTCCTTCTCGAATTCCCAGCGGTAGAGGATGCCGCTGGAAAAACGAAAACGGATGCAGCGGTGGCCAGCAAGATCATGCGGATGGCGCGGGATCGGCATGGCCCCGAAATAGGATGGCGCGCCGACGACGGCGCCGCGAAGGTCAGGTCCGATGCGCACCGCGATCATGTCGCGCTGCAGGCTTTCGCCGAGCCGCACGCCGGCGTCGAAGCCGCCTTCGACGACATCGGTGAAGCGGTCTTCGATGACGATTTCCAGCACGATGTCCGGATAGGCTGATGCAAAGGCGCCAAGCCGTGGCGTCAGCGCCAGATGCGCGGCGGTCCGCGGCACGGTCAGCCTGAGATTACCGGCCGGCCGGTCGCGCGCCTCGACCGCCGCTTCCAGCGCCAGATCGATCTCCGACAGCGCCGGCCGCAGGCGATCGAGCAGCTGCGCACCTTCTTCGGTCGGGGCGACGCTGCGCGTGCTGCGTGCCAGCAGGCTAACGCCGAGCCGCGCCTCCAGGCTGGAAACCGCGTGGCTGACCGCCGACGGCGCGATGCCGAGTTCCTTGGCCGCGCCGCGAAAGCTTCCGCATTGGGCGACGGTTGCCAGCACCGCAAGTTGGGAAAGGTGAGCTCGATTCATTGATCTATTTGTTGGAACAGCCCGTGCAAATGAGAGCCGATTATCGAACGCGGTGCAAGCCGTTATCTCTGCCGCATCACAACAAGGAGACGCGTGATGCTAACCCGCAAGCTTGGAAATGAACTTGATGTCTATCCGGTCGGCCTCGGCTGCATGGGGATGAGTTTCGGATATGGCGGCCAGGAAGAGGCCGACGCGATCGCCACGCTGCGCCGCGCCGTCGAGATCGGCGTCAATTTCTTCGACACGGCAGAAGTCTACGGCCCCTACGAGAACGAGATCCTGCTCGGCAAGGCGTTGAAGCCGGTCCGTGACAAGGTGACCATCGCGACAAAATTCGGCTTCAAGATCCTGGAGGAAGGCAGCGGCACGGAGCGCATGGCCGGCGTCGACAGTCGCCCCGAACACGTCAGGGCGGTCGCCGAAGCCTCGTTGAAGCGGCTGGGCACCGATGTCATCGACCTCTACTACCAGCATCGCGTCGACCCCAAAGTGCCGATCGAGGATACGGTCGGCGCCATGGCCGAGCTGGTGCGTGAGGGCAAGGTGCGTGCGCTCGGCCTGTCGGAGGCGAGTGCCTCGACCATCCGCCGGGCGCATGCCGTGCATCCGATATCAGCCGTGCAGAGCGAATATTCGCTGTGGAGCCGCGATCCGGAAGAAGAGGTGTTTGCCGTCTGCCGTGAGCTCGGCATCGGCTTCGTCCCTTATAGCCCGCTTGGCCGCGGCCTGCTGACCGGTACGATCAACAAGCCGGAGGTTCTCGGCGCCGACGACTGGCGCCGCGGCTTGCCGCGCTTCCTGGCTGAGGCCATGGCGGCGAACGCGGCTGTCATCGCTGTGCTGGAGACAATGGCTGCGGACAAGGGCGTGACGCCGGCACAGCTGGCGCTTGCCTGGGTGCTGCATCAGGGCGATTTCATCGTGCCGATCCCCGGCGCCCGCAAGATCCGCCACCTCGAACAGAACACGGCAGCGGCACAGATCGTGTTGACCGAAGCCGAGGTAGCGGCCATCGGCGACGCGCTGTCGCCCGACAAGGTCGTCGGCAAGCGCTACACCGAGGAATTGCTGGCGCTGGTCAACGGCTGAACGGCCACGTCAGAGACAATCGAGAGGGGCGCTTCGGCGTCCCTTTTCGAGTGCCGCGGCGCTGAAGATTGTGAGACGTTGGCGGGACAGCGCTCCCGCCGACATTTCTGCATCGTCGGGCGCGGGAGGAACGTCAAGGCATGGCAGACCTACCAAGGCATGACCGTGATCTCCGGCCAGTTCTCCCTTGCACGCGCGCCCTTGGTCTCGTGCGTCTGTCGGCTGTCCAGCACCCGGTTCGGCGTAATGCGAAACGAGAGGATGTCGTCGAGGCCGAAGGGCGCCACGAGATCAAGCTGCCCAGCGTTGTCGAAGCGAACGCCGACCGCATGGGTTTTCGAGGCGAAAAACCGGACTGAGTCGCTGGAACTGGAGTAGCGAGGACACGATCGGCCGAATTTGGCCGGATACCACAGGTGGACCCGGGCCTGATTACGAATCTCGATCGGCAGCGGCAGATCGGCGAAAGTTGGCGCGGCGTTGGCGATGACACGGTCCTCGGCCTCGTAGGATAGGTCAGACCCATCGAAATAGAACAGGTCGACATCCCTGATGCCGTAACCCGCCGGCCTTCCCGTCAGATGGTTCCAGACACTGTTGTAAAGCGCGCCGGAAACGACCAGCCAGTCAGGCAGGGCAAGCGCGCGCACCCGCTCCAGCGTCTCGCGGAGCAGCGGATCGGCCGAGACGATGCCAAGAAAAGCCGCGCGCTGCGCTTCGAAAGAGAGCCCTGAATAGCGCAAATGGTCCATCGCCCTTTGGACGGCGATTCGCCAGGCACGCGCAACCCTCAGCCGCGCAGCACGCCGCCCGTCTGCTTGTGCACGTTCTCGACGATGCGCTTGGCCAGCGCCTCGAAATCCTCGTCGGTCAGCGTCTTTTCGACCGGCTGGATCGATACTTCGATGGCGATCGATTTCTTGTCCGCGCCGAGCGCAGCGCCCTCGAAGACATCGAAGACCGAGACGCCGGTGATCAGTTTCTTGTCGGCGGCAAGCGCTGAGCGAACAAGAGTGCCGGCCTCGACCGCCTTGTCGACGACGAAGGCGAAATCGCGCTTGACCGCCTGGAAGGCGGACAGCTCCAGCCTCGGCTTTGTCCGCGTTGGCCTGGCCTTCGGTTCGGGCACGGCATCGATGAAGACTTCGAAACCGCAGAGCGGCCCCGAGACGTCCAGCTCCTCGAGCGTCTTCGGATGGAACTCGCCGAACGTTCCCAAAATGACCTTCGGCCCAAGCTTGATCGTGCCGGAGCGGCCGGGATGGTACCAGGCGGGGCCACCGGCTTCGATCTGCAGCCGCTCGACCGGCGCGCCGCAGGCTTCGAGGGCGGCGATCGCATCGGCTTTGGCGTCGAACACGCCGACCGGACCGGCATTGCCCGCCCAATGGCGGCCGAAGCCGTCGAGCCTTGCGGTGCCGCGCCGCACGCCGGCGGCGACGCGCCGCTGCTGGTCGGCCGCGTCGCCTTCATAGGTGCCCGACACCTCGAACAGCGCCACGTCGCCGATGCCCTTGTCGGCATTGCGCTGGGCGGCCGCGATCAGCCCCGGCAGCAGCGACGGCCGCATGTCGGACATGTCGGCGGCGATCGGGTTGGCAAGCTTCAACGCCTGTTGGCCGCCGCCGAACAGTTCGGCGTGGCTGGCCGGAATGAACGACCAGGTGATGGCCTCCATCATGCCGCGCACGGCGAGTGCCCGCTTGGCAGCACGGGTGCGGATCTGCAGCACGGTCAGGATTTTGGCGTTGACCGCATCATGCGAGACGAGCGGCTGCGGCGTGATGTTGTCGACGCCGTGGATGCGCATCACCTCCTCGACCAGGTCAGCCTTGCCATCGACATCCGGCCGCCAGGACGGCACGGTGACGTTGACGACGTCGCCCGAGCCTTCCGGCTTGAAACCGAGGCGGGCAAGGATGCCGAGGCTTTCGGCCTTAGGCACTTCGATGCCGGTCAGCCGCTTCACTTCCGAAAGCGGAAAGGAGACGATCTTCGGCGTATGGCCGGCATAGCCGAAGACTTCGGTTTCGCTCGGAGTGCCGCCGCAGAAATCGAGCACCAGCCTCGTTGCCAGCTCCACCCCTGGGACCATGAATTCAGGGTCGACGCCGCGCTCGAACCGGTAGCGCGCATCGCTGATGATGCCGAGCGTGCGGCCGGTGCGCGCCGTGGTCA
The DNA here is from genome assembly GCF_004010325.2 of Mesorhizobium sp. M00.F.Ca.ET.216.01.1.1. GTDB lineage: Bacteria > Pseudomonadota > Alphaproteobacteria > Rhizobiales > Rhizobiaceae > Mesorhizobium. Next base: position 158,119 of record NZ_SADR02000012.1, on the reverse strand, counting down.
TCGGATCCCACAATGCGGATTCGATCAGCACGTCGGTGGTGTTCTCGTCGCAGCCGGAATGCTCGCCGCCCATGATGCCGGCGATCGATTCGACGCCATCCTCGTCCGCGATCACGCACATCTCCGGGGCCAGCGTGTATTCGCGGCCGTCGAGCGCCAGCGCCTTTTCGCCGTCGCGCGCCCGGCGCACGCTGAGGTTGCCGGTCACCTTGCCGGCATCGAATACATGCAAAGGTCGGCCGCGGTCGAAGGTGACATAGTTGGTGATGTCGACCAGCGCGCTGATCGGCCTCAATCCGATGGCGATCAGCCTTTGCTGCAGCCATTTCGGCGACGGGCCGTTCTTGATGCCGCGTACCAGGCGCAGTGCGAAGCCGGGGCAGAGCTCCGGCGCTTCGATCGTCACCTTGACCGGCGTCTCGCCCTTGCCGGGGATCGCCTCGACCGGTGCGCTCTTGAGCTTGCCGAGACCGCTCGCTGCCAGGTCGCGGGCGATGCCGTGGACGCTGGTGGCATCCGGCCGGTTCGGCGTCAGATTGATCTCGATCAGCGGATCGTCGAGATGCGCATAGGCGGCAAAGCTGGTGCCGACCGGCGCATCGGCGGGCAGGTCGATGATGCCGTGATGTTCGTCCGAAAGCTCCAGTTCGCGCTCCGAGCACATCATGCCGTGGCTTTCGACGCCGCGGATCTTGCCGACCGTCAGTGTCACGTCGATGCCGGGGATGTAGGTGCCGGGTGCCGCAAAGGCGCCGATCAGGCCGGCTCGGGCGTTTGGCGCTCCGCAGACGACCTGCACAGGGGCCTTGCCGTCGCCGGTATCGACCGTCAGCACGCGCAGCCGGTCGGCGTCGGGATGCGGCACCGCCGTCAGCACCCTGGCGATGACAAAGGGTTTCAGGCTCGCTTTGTCGTCGACATGCTCGACTTCGAGGCCGATCGACGTCAGCCGCTCGACGATTTCGGCCAGCGAGGCTTCGGTCTCTAGGTGATCCTTGAGCCAGGAGAGGGTGAATTTCATGACTGTGTTCCGTCTGGTCTGGGCACGCTGGTTTTCAAATGGCGCGGCAAGTCGTCGGGCATGTGCAGGAAGGGAAGTTGTTCGCGCACATGGGCATGGTGCGTCGGCTTGAAATAGGCCGGCATGTCCATGGCGCCGAGCATGAAATAGATGTGGTCAGCCAATCGCTCGTCGACATAGGCGATCGGCGAGCCGCAGACGCCGCAAAACGAGCGCGTCACCGGGCCGTTCTCGAACATCTTCAGCGCCTTGCCTGTGAAGGCGACCTGATCGGTCATGAAACCGACAAAGGCCGAGACCGGCGCGCCGCTGGCCCGCCGGCAATCGCCGCAATGGCAATAGCTGACATGGTGCGGTTCGGCCGAGGCCTCGAACCGCACGGCGCCGCAGCGGCAGCCGCCGGTATGGAGCGCTGTCACGCGCTCAGCCCTCCGAACAGCGTCGGCATGTCGAGCGGCCGAAAACCGTAATGCGACAGCCAGCGCACATCGGCGTCGAAGAAGGCGCGCAGGTCCGGCATGCCGTATTTCAGCATGGCGAGGCGGTCGATGCCCATGCCCCAGGCAAAGCCCTGATACTCGTCGGGGTCGAGCCCGCCGAACCTCAGCACATTGGGGTGGACCATGCCGCAGCCGAGGATCTCCATCCAGTCGGAGCCTTCGCCGAAGCGCACCTCGCCCGGCCGCGAGCGGTCGCACTGAATGTCGACCTCGAGGCTGGGCTCGGTGAACGGGAAGAAGGACGGCCGGAAGCGCATCTTGACCTGCGGCACCTCGAAGAAGGCCTTGCAGAACTCCTCCAGCACCCATTTCATGTTGGCGATGTTGGCTGACCTGTCGATCACCAGCCCCTCGACCTGATGGAACATCGGCGAGTGGGTGGCATCGGAATCCTGGCGGTAGGTCTTGCCGGGGATGACGATGCGGATCGGCGGCTTCTGCGTCTCCATGGTGCGGATCTGCACCGGCGAGGTGTGCGTACGCAAAAGCTTGCGCTCGCCCTTCTCGTCCGGCTGGAAGAAGAAGGTGTCGTGCATCTCGCGCGCCGGATGGCCTTCCGGGAAATTCAGCGCGGTGAAATTGTAATAGTCGGTCTCGATATCCGGACCCTCGGCGATTGCGAAGCCGAGGTCGCCGAAGATCGCCGCGATCTCGTCGATGATCTGGCTGATCGGGTGGATGCGGCCGCGCTCGGCCGGCGACTGGCGCACCGGCAGCGTCACGTCGACCTTTTCCGCCGCGAGCCTGGCTGCGATCGCCACGTCCCTCAGCTCGGCCTTGCGGGCCGAAAGCGCCTCGGTCACGCGGTTCTTGAGGCCATTGATCGCCGGTCCCTTTACCTGGCGTTCCTCGGCGCTCATCGAGCCGAGTGTCTTCAGCATCTCGGAGACCGTGCCCTTCTTGCCGAGGGCGGCGACGCGAACGGCTTCGATCGCGGCCTCGTCTGATGCCGACGCGATGTCGGCCATCAGGGAATTTTCGAGAGTTTCCATGTCACTCATGTTCCAGACCAGATTGGAAGCAAGGAAAAACCCGCGCCAGCCCTGCCAGCGCGGGTTTCCCAAATCAAGTGTCGAATAGCTTGGGAAGGCGCTGGTTAGGCTACAGCGCTTTCAAAAGCGTTCGGCGTGGTGTTCTTAAGATATTCGAGCGCGACCTTGGCCCTGGCCACCAGCGCGGCAAATGCCTGCGGCTCGTGGATGGCCATGTCCGACAGGATCTTGCGGTCGATCTCGATGCCGGCCTTGTTGAGGCCGTCGATGAAGCGGCCGTAAGTCAGGCCGTGCTCGTGGGTCGCGGCATTGATGCGCTGGATCCACAAAGCGCGGAACGAGCGCTTGCGGTTCTTGCGGTCGCGATAAGCGTACTGCAGCGACTTTTCCACCGCCTGCTTGGCGATGCGGATGGTGTTCTTGCGGCGGCCGTAGAAACCCTTGGCGGCTTTCAGGACCTTCTTGTGCTTGGCGTGCGAGGTGACGCCTCTCTTTACGCGTGCCATGTCATGATCTCCTTAAACGCTGTCCAGACCGAATGCTCTAAAGGCCGTTCGGCAGAAAATTCTTGATGACCTTCTTGCCGTCCGGTTCAGCCAGAACCATCGTGCCGCGGGCATTTCGAATGAACTTGTTGGAACGCTTGATCATGCCGTGACGCTTGCCGGCCGCAGCCGACAGGACTTTACCGGTACCTGTGATCTTGAACCGCTTTTTGGCGGCTGACTTGGTCTTCATCTTGGGCATTTTGCTACTCCGTTTATGGGCGCACCAGCGCGCTTTTTGTTCGCTTCAGGCTGACCAAAGCCCGAAAAGCAAATGAAACCGCCACGGCATGCCCTGCCGGGCGGTTTTTTAGGAACGGCGGTCCTATACGTCAAAGCGGGCGCGCGCGCAACACCCGCAATGATGCGTGCTCAGGGCAACCGGAACAGTACCGGCAATATGCCCGACTGCTGGGCGCCGTCGATCAGTTCGAAGGCCGGCAGCGCCACCAGGAACACCAGCCCGTCCAGCAGCGTGGTCAAAAGCAGGCGCGGCTTGAAGCTGCCGGTGTCGCCTTCGTGGTAAAGCGAAAGCCTCGGGAAGAAGCGTGGCACCCGCGCCATATAGGCCTTGAATGGTGCGCCGAGCGCTTCCTTCAGGAATTTCTCTTCGCGCAGGATGACGATATAGAAGGCAGCGGCGCACAGCACCGCAAAGCCGATCGTGGCGGTGATCGAGCCGATCTGCGCGCCGACGCCGGCGGCGGCCACCGAGGAGAAGACATAGAGCGGGTTGCGGGTGATCGAATAGGGTCCACCGCTGACCACCTCGGAGGATTTGCGTCCGCCGATGTAGAGCGTCGACCACAGGCGCCCGACAACACCGAGAAAGATCAGCAGGACGCCGACCATCTCGATCGTTTCATGCATGAGGGTTTCGGGCGGAAACAGCGATTGCCCGAACAGCAGCGCTGCGAACAGGACGACGACCAGCACGGCAAGCACCATCCTGCGCGTGTGCTGGTAGCTGCCCAGCGCATATTTGGCGTCCGCATATTTGACTTCATCGACCACGCTGGAATCCGATCGTCGAGTAGCTGTGCCGGCGATCGCGGCATTGGACAAAAGACAGGCGCCCCGCCGATCGCCGGGACGCCTTGCAACATGATTCAGGCAGATTTAATGCATGTCGCCCAAAAACGCGACGCGCGTTAGCGTGGCGCCAGCACCATCATCATCTGGCGGCCTTCGAGCTTCGGTTCCGCTTCGACCTTGGCGATCGGCGCCACTTCTTCGCGAACTTTGTTCAGGAGTTGCATGCCGAGTTCCATATGCGCCATCTCGCGGCCGCGGAAGCGCAGCGTCAGCTTGACCTTGTCACCTTCCTCGAAGAAGCGCCGGACGGCCTTCATCTTGGTCTCGTAATCGTGGCTGTCGATGTTCGGGCGCATCTTGATCTCCTTGATCTCGATGACCTTCTGGTTCTTGCGCGCCTCGGCCGCCTTCTTCTGGTTGGCGTATTTCAGCTTGCCGAGATCGAGGATTTTTACAACGGGCGGTACCGCATTGGGCGATATCTCGACCAGATCGAGCCCAGCCTCTTCGGCGAGCAGCAATGCGTCGTTGATGGAGACATCGCCGCGGTTCTGGCCTTCGGCGTCGATTAGCTGGACCCGGGGAACCCGGATATCACGGTTGGAGCGCGGGCCATCCTTGGTGGGCGCCGCTGCTTTGAAAGGTCTGCGAATGGTCGTGGTCTCCTTGAGCCGTTTCGTTCAGGGTTTTCAGTTCAGGTCTGTGGACGCGTCAATGTGGTGAGCGCGCGGCCGGAGTCAATAGCACAGCATTCTCAGGAAATCACCTGTTCCGTGGACTGCACCCTGCACCAAACGAAGAAAGTTGCAGAGCACTTTTCGTTGAACCGCCGGACGTGTCAAAACACCGGTCTGAAGGAGTTGGCCATGACCGCACCGGTTTTTCTCGACGTCGACGGAACCAGCATAGCCGTCAGGCACACGGCAGGTGCCGCGCCCGGCATCGTCTGGCTCGGCGGCTACAAATCCGACATGCTGGGCACCAAGGCCGAAACGCTGTCGGACTGGACAGGTCGCGAAGGCCGCGCCTTGCTGCGCCACGACTATTCCGGCCATGGCGAATCCGGCGGCGCCTTTGCCGACGGCACCATCTCGAAATGGCTCGGTGAGAGCCTCGCCGTCTTCCGCCGTTTCACGCAAGGCAGGCAGATCCTGGTCGGTTCGTCGATGGGCGCATGGATCGCGCTGCGCATGGTCCAGGAATTGCGCAAGGTAGGCGAGAACCGCGTCGCCGGCCTGGTGCTTCTGGCGCCGGCGCCGGATTTCACCGCCGAGCTGATCGAGCCGGTGCTGACCAAGGCGCAGAAGCGCGACCTTTCCAAAAAAGGGTTTTTCGAGGAGCCGTCGGACTACTCCGCCGAGCCTTACATCTACACACGCGCGCTGATCGAGGACGGCTGGAACAACCGGGTGATGACCGGGCCGATCGACACGCATTGCCCCGTCCACATATTGCAGGGCCTGGCCGACCAGGACGTGCCGTCAAGCCATGCGCTGAAGCTGGTCAGCCTGTTGCCAGCCGACGACGTCACGCTGTCGCTCATTCCCGACGGCGACCACCGGCTGTCGCGGCCCCAGGATCTCGACATGCTGGTGCGGGCAGTGGGCGCCATGGTGCAGCAGGCGGGGTAGAGATATGCGCATTTCCATTCCGGTATCAGCCTTCGTCGCGGCGATCGTCGGCTTCGGCGGCACGCTGGCCATCGTCATTGCCGCCGCCAAGGCGGTTGGCGCGACGCAAATCGAAACCGCAAGCTGGGTCACGGCGCTCTGCCTGGCGCAGGCGATAGAGTGCCTGTGGCTGTCCTGGCGCACGAAAATGCCCGTCATCACCGCCTGGTCGACGCCCGGTTTGGCGCTGATCGCGGCATCGAGCGGCTTCTCGATGGCGGAAGCGGTCGGCGCCTTCATCATCACCGCCGTCCTCTTGATCGCAACCGGCCTGTTCAAGCCGCTGACCCGGCTGATTGCAGGGATACCGGCCTCGGTCGCCTCCGGAATGCTGGCCGGCATCGTCGTCACCTTCGCCATCAATGCGGTCAAGGCCATCCCCGCCGATCCCTGGCTGATCCTGCCGCTGGTCGCGGCCTTCTTCGCCATCAGGCTGTTCAACCCGGCCCTGTCGGTGCTGACGGTGCTGGTCGGCGGCGGTGCTGCCGCGTTCCTCACCGGCCGGGTCGGCGGCCTGCCGGCGCCGGAACTGTCGACCTTGACGATGATTGCGCCGCACTTCACCGCGACCGCCATCATTGGCCTGGCGCTGCCGCTCTACCTCGTCACCATGGCCTCGCAAAACTTGTCCGGCCTCGCCGTGCTGCGGGCCGCCGGCTACCATCCCGAGCCCGGCCCGCTGATCGGCGTCACCGGCCTGTTCTCGCTGCTGTCGGGGCCGTTTGGCGCCTCAACCACCAATCTGGCGGCGATCTCGGCGGCAATCTGCACCGGACCGGACGTGCACCCGGACCCCGCCGAGCGCTGGAAGACCGGCCCGTTCTACGCGCTTGCCTATCTGGTCTTTGCCCTGTTCGGCGCTTCGCTGGTGGCGATCTTCGCCGTGCTGCCGCAGAGCCTGATCATGCTGGTCGCCGGCCTGGCGCTGATGGCGGCGCTCGCCAACGCGCTGTCGATCGCGCTCAAGGAGGAGGACGAGCGGATGGCCGCCACCGTCACCTTTGCCGTCACTGCATCCGGCCTGACGCTGTTCGGCGTTGGCGCCGCGTTCTGGGGTCTGGTCGGCGGCCTGGTTGTGCTTTTCCTGGAAAAGCTCAAAAAGAGACAGTCATTTCAAAACCTTGTCTGGTTTTGGCGGGGAGTGCCTTGAATCGCCGTTTTCCCCTTCCCATTTCGATTTGACGCAGCCGGGTTTGGCTGTGTCCAACTGAAGGAACGGGAGAAATGAACACATCTGCATTGATCCGTCCGGCCTGGACGCCGGCAACCATCGCGTTGATGGTGATCGGCTTCATGGTGTTCTGGCCGCTCGGCCTGGCCATGCTCGCCTACATCATATGGGGCGACCGGCTCGACGGCTTCAAGCGCGACGTGAACCGCGCCACCGACGGCATCTTCGCCGGCTGCCGCCGCGGTTCCGACAAGGCGGCGCGCTGGGGCCATGGCTCTACGCGCACCGGTAACGTCGCTTTCGACGACTGGCGCGAAAAGGAACTCGAACGCCTTGCCGAAGAGCGCCGCAAGCTCGATGAGATGCTGACCGAGTTCGACGAATATGCCCGCGAACTGCGCCGCGCCAAGGATCAGGAAGAGTTCGACCGCTTCATGGCCAACCGCAACAAGTCGACCTCTCCCACGACCGGGTCGACGACGACCACCAAGCGCAGCGGCAAATCCACGCCTGGCCTGCTCGACGAGTAAGGTCCTTGCCCCTGAACGGCAGTTGAAACGGCGTCGTATTCACGGCGCCGTTTCTTTTTTGTTCTATTCGTTTCCCTCGAATCGCGTATCGTCCCGTCCATGTCCTTCGGCTTCTTCCGCAACCTGACGAAACCCACGTCCGCTCCTGTCCAGGAGCGAGAGCATGTTGTTGCCGGCCGTTCGCTGCCGCTCAAGATCGTCGAGAACGACCGTGCCCGCCGCCTGACTCTGCGCATCGATTCCGGCGGCCGCGGCCTGCGCATCACCGTACCGCCGGGCCTGCGCCGCGGCGAGGTGGAAAAATTCCTCGACCGCCATCAGGACTGGCTGGAGCAGCGGCTGGCCAAGGTGCCGAACCGGCCGCAGGTGCGGCCCGGCATCAAGGTACCGGTGCGCGGCGTGCCGCATCGCATCGTTCACGAACCTTCAAAACGCGGTACCGTCACCCTGTCGCACGACGAGCGCGGCCCGCTGATGGTCGTGCATGGCGAGCGCGTGCATCTGCCCCGCCGCATCGCCGATTTCCTCAAGCGCGAAGCCAGGCGCGAGATCGAGCGGTTGGTGGCGAAGCACACCGCGGCGATCGGCAAGCGTGCCAAGGCGGTCCGCTTCAAGGATACGTCGAGCCGCTGGGGGTCGTGCACCTCCGACGGCAACCTGTCCTTTTCCTGGCGCATCATGATGGCGCCGTCACCGGTCATAAACTACCTCGTCGCGCATGAGGTGGCGCATCTCAAGGAGATGAACCACGGCCCGAAATTCTGGAAATTGTGCGAGCAGCTTTGCCCCGACACCGCGCGCTGCAAAGCCTGGCTGAAGCGCAATGGCAGCTCGCTGCAGGCGATCATGTTCGAATAGCTTGCCTGATCGCTGGTCGTCGCGAGCCGATCAATCGTCGTTTGCGGCGTTCAATTCCTCCGGCCTCAGTCCCTCGTCGGTATGCCGCGGCCACGGCAAGAAGTCCTTCTCGAAGGCATCGCTGCCGAAATAATCCAGCGCCCGGTGTGCCTCGGCGCCGTTGAAGGCTGCCTTATCCAGCAAATGAGCGATGACTTCGCGCGCCTGCGCGATCTTTTGCTTGAGTTGTGCGGCGCTTTCGTCTGCCATGCTTATACTCCCGCCTGTATTTGCTCTATGAAAGGTAGCGCTTTCCGCTGCTGCGGCAAACAGGATGCTTTTTCTCGACTCTTTTGCCATTTCGTGCCAATCCCCGCGCCATGACGCTCGACATCAAGATATGCGGTTTGAAGACCGACAAGGCACTGGCCGCGTCATTGGCCGGCGGCGCCAGCCATGTTGGCTTCATTTTCTTTGCCAAAAGCCCGCGCTATATCGAGCCGGCTGAAGCCGGTCGCTTGCGCGAAGCAGCATCCGGCAAGGCCAGGGCGGTCGCCGTGACGGTCGATGCCGGCAATGCGTTCCTGGACGAGATCGTCGAAAAAATGCATCCTGACGTGCTGCAGCTTCACGGCTCGGAAACGCCTGAACGGGTGACTGAGGTGAAGGCCCGCTACAGCCTGCCGGTGATGAAGGCATTGTCGGTCAGCGAGGCTGCCGATCTTGAGCGGGTAAAACCCTTCATCGGCATTGCCGACCGCTTCCTGTTCGACGCCAAGCCGCCGAAGGGCTCGGAGCTGCCGGGCGGCAATGGCGTCGCCTTCGACTGGCGCATTCTGGCCGGCCTTGACGCCGGCGTCGATTACATGCTTTCCGGTGGGGTCAACGCCGCCAATATCGGCGATGCCCTTCGTCTTGCCAACCCACCCGGAATAGACATCTCCTCGGGCGTGGAAAGCGCGCCGGGCGTCAAGGATCCGGCGCTGATCGAACAGTTTTTCCGGGCCGTCAGGGCAGCACGCGACAACCGCGCCGCCTGACGGATCGAACAAGAGCATATCCCAGAAAATTGGGAACCGGTTTTTCCGACCAGGATATGCTCGCAAATCAAGACCGAGGAGATCGGCGATGAACAAGCCGGCGACGCCCAATTCCTTCCGCACCGGACCCGATGAGCAGGGCATGTTCGGCATCTTCGGCGGTCGTTTCGTCGCCGAAACGCTGATGCCGTTGATACTCGAGCTGGAACGGCACTGGAACGAGGTCAAGGACGATCCGGATTTCAAGGCCGAGCTGACGGATCTCTCGACCCACTATGCCGGGCGGCCGTCGAAGCTCTATTTCGCCGAAGGCCTGACCAGGCACTTGGGCGGCGCAAAAGTCTATTTCAAGCGCGAGGATCTGAACCACACCGGCTCGCACAAGATCAACAACTGCCTTGGCCAGATCCTGCTCGCCAAGCGAATGGGCAAGACGCGCATCATCGCCGAAACCGGCGCCGGCCAGCATGGTGTCGCGTCGGCCACAGTGGCGGCGCGCTTCGGCTTTCCCTGCGTCGTCTATATGGGCGCTACCGACGTCGCCCGCCAAAGCCCCAACGTCTTTCGCATGAAGCTGCTCGGCGCCGAGGTGCGGCCGGTGACCGCCGGCCACGGCACGCTGAAGGACGCCATGAACGAAGCTCTTCGGGATTGGGTGACCAATGTCGAGGACACCTATTACCTGATCGGCACCGCCGCCGGCCCGCACCCCTATCCGGAGCTGGTGCGCGACTTCCAGTCGGTGATCGGCACCGAGGCGCGCGCCCAGATCCTCGAGCAGGAAGGCCGGCTGCCGGACACCATCATCGCTTGTGTCGGCGGCGGCTCGAACGCCATCGGCCTGTTCCATCCCTTCCTCGACGACAGGCAAGTCCGCATCATCGGCATCGAGGCCGGTGGCCGCGGCCTCGACGGCATCGAGCATTGCGCCTCGATGAGTGCCGGCGCTCCCGGCGTGCTGCACGGCAACCGCACCTATCTCCTGCAGAATGCGGACGGCCAGATCATGGACGGGCATTCGATCTCGGCCGGCCTCGATTATCCGGGCGTCGGGCCGGAGCATTCCTGGCTGCGCGACTCCGGCCGCGTCGAATACGTGCCGATCCTCGACGACGAGGCGCTGGAGGCGTTCCAACTGACGACGCGCGTCGAAGGCATCATTCCGGCGCTGGAATCCGCCCACGCCATCGCTCATGCGGTTAAGATCGTGCCTGACATGGACAAGGACCAGATCGTCATCGTCAACCTGTCCGGCCGCGGCGACAAGGACGTACACACGGTGGCCAGCATGCTGGGCATGGAGATCTGATCATGACGACCCGCATCGACCGCCGCATGGCCAAGCTGAAGACAGAAGGGCGTCCGGCGCTCGTCACCTATTTCATGGGCGGCGACCCGGACTACGAAACGTCCTTGTCGATCATGAAGGCGCTGCCTGGCGCCGGCAGCGACATCATCGAGCTCGGCATGCCGTTTTCCGATCCGATGGCCGACGGCCCGGCGATACAGGCTGCCGGCCTGCGGGCGCTGAAGGGCGGCCAGACACTGGTCAAGACGCTGAAGATGGCGTCAGAATTCCGCGCCGGCGACAGCGAGACGCCGATCGTTTTGATGGGCTACTACAACCCGATCTACATCTACGGTGTCGATCGCTTCCTCAGGGATGCGCTGGCCAGCGGCATCGACGGCCTGATCGTCGTCGACCTGCCGCCGGAGATGGATGAGGAGCTTTGCATCCCGGCGCTCAAGGCCGGCATCAATTTCATCCGTCTTGCCACGCCGACCACCGATGACAAGCGCCTGCCCAAGGTGCTGCAGAACACCTCCGGCTTCGTCTATTATGTGTCGATGACCGGCATCACCGGCTCGGCCCTGGCCGATACCGGCAAGGTGGCGGCGGCGGTCAAGCGCATCAAGGGCCACACCGGCCTGCCGGTCTGCGTCGGCTTCGGCGTCAAGACCGCCGAGCAGGCGCGCATCATCGGCGCCTCGGCCGACGGTGTCGTCGTCGGCACCGCGATCGTCAACGCGGTCGCCAATGTGCTCGGGCCGAAAGGCGAAAAGACCGCCGATCCGGCCGAGGCGGTTGCCACGCTGGTCAGCGGCCTTTCGCAAGGCGTGCGCGCGGCTCGCCTTGCTGCCGCCGAATAACCGTCCTACCTCTTCGTCAGGACAGGAGCCGAAGCGATGAACTGGATCACCAACTACGTTCGCCCGAAGATCAATTCGATGCTCGGCCGTCGCGAAATGCCTGAGAATCTCTGGATCAAGGATCCTGAGACCGGCGAGATGGTCTTCCACAAGGACCTCGAGCAGAACCAGTTCGTCATCCCGTCCTCCGGCCACCACATGAAGATCTCGGCCAAGGAGCGTCTGAGATTCTTCTTCGATGACGGCAAGTACGAGACGCTCGAAAATCCCAAGGTCATGCAGGACCCGCTGAAGTTCCGCGACGAGAAGCGCTACACCGACCGGCTGAAGGACGCCAAGGCCAAGACCGGCCTGGAAGATGCCATCGTCAACGCGCTGGGCACCGTCGAAGGCCTGCCGGTGGTGGTGACGGTGCAAGACTTCGCCTTCATGGGCGGCTCGCTTGGCATGGCGGCTGGCGATGCGATCGTCCACGGCTTCGAGGTCGCCCTGCAGCGCAAGCGTCCGCTGATCCTGTTCGCGGCTTCCGGCGGCGCCCGCATGCAGGAAGGCATCCTGTCGCTAATGCAGCTGCCGCGCACAACGGTGGCTGTCGATCGGCTGAGGGAGGCCGGTCTTCCCTACATCGTCGTCCTGACCAACCCGACCACCGGCGGCGTCACCGCCTCCTACGCCATGCTGGGCGACGTGCACATTGCCGAGCCCGGCGCGCTGATCGGCTTTGCCGGGCCGCGCGTCATCGAGCAGACCATCCGCGAAAAGCTGCCCGACGGCTTCCAGCGTGCCGAATACCTGATGGAGCACGGCATGGTCGACATGGTGGTGTCGCGGCTGGAGATGCGCCAGACCATCGCGCGGCTTCTGAAAATGCTGCTCAAGGTGCCGGAAGAGCAAAAGCCGCTGGAACCGGAAGTCCTGCCGCTGTTGGGCACCCCGACGGAAGCACGGCCGCAGGCCTGACGCGACATCAAGCGACGCGACCGCGATTGCGCGCGGTTTGCCGCCCGCCTAGGGTTCCCTCATGACCACGCTTGCCGCCGACCGCGAAATCGAAAGCCTGATGGCGCTTCACCCGAAGGGCTTCGACCTTTCGCTCGACCGCATTTCGCGATTGCTCGAACGGCTGGGCAACCCGCAGGATCGGCTGCCGCCGGTCATCCACATCGCCGGCACCAACGGCAAGGGGTCGTGCGCGGCCTTTTCGCGGGCGCTGCTCGAAGCCTCCGGCCACCGCGTCCACGTCCACACTTCGCCACACTTAGTAAACTGGCACGAGCGCTACCGGCTGGCGGCCGACGGTGGCGGCAGGCTGGTCGATGACAAGGTTTTCGCCGATGCCATAGTCCGCGTCGCCAAGGCCAATGGCGGCCAAAAGATCACCGTCTTCGAAATCCTCACCGCCGTCACCTTCCTGCTGTTTTCCGAACATCCGGCAGATGCCGTCATCATCGAGGTCGGCCTCGGCGGCCGCTTCGACGCCACCAATGTCATCAAAGAGCCGGCGGTGTCGGTGATCATGCCGGTCTCGCTCGACCACGAAGCCTATCTCGGCGACCGGGTCGAGCTGATTGCCGCCGAAAAGGCCGGCATCATCAAGCAGGGTTGCCCGGTGGTCGTCGGTGCGCAGGAAAGCGAAACCGTGCTGCAGGTGCTCGTCGAGGCCGCCGAGCGGCTCGACTGCCCCGTCTTCGTCTATGGCCAGGATTTCCTTGCCTTCGAGGAAAACGGCCGCCTGGTCTACCAGGACGAAGACGGGTTGATGGATTTGCCGCCGCCGCGCCTGCCGGGTCGCCACCAGTTCGCCAATGCGGCGGCGGCGATCGCAGCGGTCAAGGCGGCGGGCTTCGAGATCGGCCACCGCGCCGCCGAGAAGGCGATGGTCAATGTCGCCTGGCCGGGCCGGATGCAGAAGCTGTCGCAAGGCAGGCTGACGGAGCTGGCGCCGAAGGGCGCCGACATCTGGCTCGACGGCGGCCACAATCCGGGCGCTGGCGTGGTCATTGCCGAAGCCCTGGCCGAGCAGGAGGAAAAGAACCCGCGACCGCTATTCTTGATCACCGGCATGATCAACACCAAGGACCAGACCGGCTATTTCCGCGCCTTCAACGGCCTGGTCCGGCATGTCTATACGGTTCCGGTCAGCCAGAGCGAAGCCGGCGTGCCGAACGACGAACTGGCGATCCGTGCCGTCGAGGCCGGCCTGTCGGCTGAGCCGGTCAGTTCCGTCGCCAATGCGCTGATGCTGTTGCGCGATACCTGGGACGGACCGCCGCCGCGCATCCTGATCGGTGGCTCGCTTTACCTGGCCGGCGCGGTATTGGCCGAGAACGGCACGCCACCGACCTGAGGCCATAATTTTCGTGCCTTCGCCCAGCCCACGATGACGCCAGACTTGTCCAGATCACCGGGAGGAGCCACAGTCATGATTAAGGTAAAGCAGGTCGCTCACGTTTGCATCTTCGCGAATGACCTGGAAGTGACGCGAAGCTTCTATCGGGACGTCCTCGGCATGGACACCCAGTTCAATTTCCTGCGCGATGGGAAGATCTTCGGTTTCTACCTCAATTGCGGCGGCCGCAGCCACGTCGAGGTGTTCCAGAAAGACGAGGCTCGCTATAGCGACCTTAACCAGATCAACCATTTCTGCCTGGAAGTGGAAGACATCGACGCAGCGATCGCCCACATCAGGTCGAAGGGGATTGATGTCACGTCAAAGAAACACGCCTGCGACGATACCTATCAGGCCTGGATTCGCGACCCCAACGACGTGAAGATCGAGTTGTTCGAGTATGCCGAGAAAAGCGCGCAATTCGTCGGCGGCGATCGCGTCGCCGATTGGTGATCGCGCCCTCCCCACCTCGATCGCAGAGCCAGCGCCTTGGTCGATTATTTCAGCTCGATCTCGATGAAGGCATATTCGCCGTCATTGGCGTTGATGACGTCGTGCTCGACGCCTTCCTTGCGGAAATAGGGCGCACCCTTCTTCATCTCGGCAAAGGCTTCACCGTCCTTGGTCAGCAACTTCAGCTTTCCGTCCATCAGCGGCACGATGACGTAGTCGTGGCCATGGCGGTGCCAGCCGGTATTGTCGCCCGGTGCGAAGCGGTATTCAGTGACGACGACACGGTCATTGTCGATGAAGACGGTTGCCTTGGCGGATCCGGTCATGTCGTTTCTCCTTTTGAATTCAGAACAATACGAGACGCCAAGCCGCGAGTGCCAGAACGATCCAGCGCATGACCCAGAAAATCGGAATCGATTTTCTGAAAGGATCATGCGCCAATCGAATTGCTACAGCGTCCTTTGCGCGTCCAAAGGACGCGCGGCGCTGTAGGCGACGCCAACAAAAAGCCCGGCGCGATGACCGGGCTCTTGATTGGGAATTTCAGCCTGCTCAGGCGAGGCTGCCGTTGATCCAGTGCGACAGCGCCGTCTTCGGCGCAGCGCCGACCTTCATGTCTGCGACTTCGCCGCCCTTGAAGATCATCAAGGTCGGGATCGAGCGCACGCCGAACTGCGCGGCCAGTTCCGGATTCTCGTCGATGTTGAGCTTGGCGATCTTTATCCTGCTGCCGAGTTCGACGGCAATGTCCTCCAGCGCCGGCGCGATCATCTTGCACGGGCCACACCATTCCGCCCAGAAATCAACCACGACGGGTTCCTTGGCGTTCAGTACATCGGCCTGGAAATTGCTCTTGTCGACTTTGACGGTGGCCATGCGGGAAATCCTTTCGAGAGTTTTTTGTCCACCAAATGTGGTGGTAATCGCGTCCTTCTTCAAGCAGGTGTTGTGTCACGCTCCCGTGAGTCGGGCAAGGGCGTCGTCCATGGCCTTGGCCGGCAGTTCGATCAGCCGCGGCGCCTCCGTGAACAGCAGCGCCGCCGAGACCCCACGCCCGGGATAAAGCGGCTTCAGCAGCGCGCGATAAAGTGCGAGCTGCAGGACATAGGACGGCGGAACCTCCGCCAGCGTCGTCGGCGCCGGCCGGTTGGTCTTGTAGTCGACGATCGACACCTTGCCGGGCGTTACCGCCAGCCGGTCGATCTTGCCTGAGATGGAGCGCATCTTGCCCTTCACCTCGAGGCTGCCCATGATCGCGACCTCGGCGCGCGACGACGGCGCAAACAGCGGCGCGAAGCGGCCGTCGGCCAGGATTGCCGACACCGAGGCCAACGCCTCGTCGCGTTCGGCCTCAGGCCACTCGGCGCCGGCGCGCGCCAGATAGCGTTGCGCAGCGTCCCGGCGCTCGCATTCCTCAATGCCGGGCAGCATCTGCAGCAATTTGTGCAGCACCAGCCCGCGCACCACGGCAAAGCCGGGCTCCGTCTCGACATCCAGTACCGGTGAACGTGTGTCGATCACCGCTTGCCTGGCCTCGTCGATCAGCGCCGAGGCGCCGGACGGCGACAGCGGCCGCGGCAGGTCTTCATAAGGCGGCAACGTCTGGAACAGGGTTATCGGCAGCGGCGCGAACTGTTGCATCTGCAGCGTCTCCTCCACGGCCGCAGGCGCCATCGGCGGCAATCCCGTCACGTGGAAGCGATGTACCGCCTCGCCGGTGACAGGGTGGCGGCGCTCCACGCTTTCGGGGGTGCCGACCAGGGCGCGGCTGACAATCGAATGCCAGGTGCCGGTACTGGGCGCCCGCTTGCCGTGGTAGCCGCAGACGATCAGCCGATCCTCGGCCCGCGTCATGCCGACATAGAGCAGCCGGCGGTATTCGTCGTCGGCCAGTTCGCGCGCCCTGGCTGCTGCCGCCTTCGAAAAGCCGTTGGCGACGTCGCTGGCCGCGCGCCAGAGATAACCCTTGCCGTCCCAGCAGTCGCCCGAACTTTCGAACGGCATCAGTCTTGGCAGATGCTGGTCGCTGAACGGCGCCGAACCGCCGTCGACCAGGAACACGACGGGCGCCTCCAGGCCCTTGGCGGCGTGCACCGTCATGACGCGGACCTCGTCGCGGGTCTGGTCCATCTCGCGCTTGATCTCGGGGCCGGTATTTTCCAGCGTCGACAGGAAGGCTTCCAGCCCCGGCAGGCCGGTCCGTTCCTCGGCCAGGCAGAAGTTCAGGAACTCGTCGATGATGTCGCCGGCTTCCGGTCCAAGCCGCGCGATCATCTTCTTGCGCAAGCCGTCGCGCGCCAGCGCACCGGCATAGAACTCGAACACCGGCTTGAACGCCGCCTCGCTGGTCCAGTTGTCGAGCCGGGCGACGATATCGGCCAGTACACCATTGTCGGCGGCGTGCTGTCTGAGCGACGCGATCAGCGAAAGGCCGGACGGCCTTTCCGCGGCGATCGCGAAAAGCGTCTCTTCCGAAACGTCGAAGATCGGGCTGCGCAGCACGGCGGCAAGCGACAGATCGTCCTCGGGCTGGATGAGGAAGTGGCCGAGCGCAATCAGGTCCTTCACGGCGATATGGCCGGGCAGGCTGAGCCGGTCGGCGCCGGCGATCGGAATCTGCCTGTTCTTCAGGCTGCGCGACAGGGCATGGACGAACCGGTCGCGCTTGCGCACCAGCACCAGAATGTCGCCGGCCGTCACCGGCCGGCCCTTTCCCTCGATAATCTCGCCGGCCTTGATCCAGTTCTGGATTGTGGCGGCCACGTGCTCGGCAACACGCACCGCCGGGGCGCTGGCGTGGTTGACCGGCAACGTCCAGTCGTCCGGCTCGTCGACGACATCGGCGCCGAGCGACGGCCAGACCTCGACATAGCCAGGTGCATCGGTACGGATCGCCTTGTGGCTCAGCGGATCGGGATCATGGCTGATGCCGCGTCGCACGCCAGGGTCGGCGAAGACGCGGTCGACAGCGATCAGAACGTCATCGGTCGAGCGGAACGACCAGGTCAGCTTGAGGTCGGCGAACGAGGCCTCGGCGTCGCGCACGCGTCCGGCAAACAGCAGCCTGCTTTCGGCGAAGGAATCCGGGGCGGCGCCCTGGAAGGAATAGATCGACTGCTTTTCGTCGCCGACGGCAAAGACAGTGCGGATCGTGTCGCGCTGGCCGTGCCCGGCAAAGAACTCCTCCGCCAGCCGCTTCACCACTTCCCATTGGTCGGGACTGGTGTCCTGCGCCTCGTCGAGCAGGATATGGTCGATGCCCTGGTCGAGCTTGTATTGCACCCAGGGACCGGCGTCGGGCCGCGCCAGCAGGCTTACCGTGCGGGTGATCAGGTCGTTGAAGTCGAGGAAGCCGCGACGGCGCTTCAACTGCTCGTAGCGGGCGATCAGCCAGCCGGCGATGGTCAGCGCCGCGCCTGTGCCTTCCAGCATCCTGAACAGCGCCAGACGGTCGGAGGTTTCGAGGATGGCGTCGGCCGCCGCCAGATAGCGCTCCGGCAGATCGGACAGCCGATCGAGCAGCGCCTTCTTGAAGGCCTTTGGCGGATCATAGGAGGCGCCATCCGCTCTCAGGAAGGCCTTGGCAAGCAGTTGCAGCCGGCGGATCGGATCGTCCTCGGCAAAGGCCAGGTGGCCGTAGGGCAAGATGTTGTTAAGCACTGTGCGGGCATCGGTGGCCTCTGCGGCACGGGCAAAAGTAACGAAATAATCCGGCAGGAAACCCGGCAGCGGCCAGACGGACGCCGCCAGGCCTTCGGCTGTCTGTCCGGCGCTGAACCGGAACTCTTCGAACAGCGCCTGAAAGCCCTGCCCATGACGACCGACTGCGTCGATGAAGGCGCGCAAACCGTCGCGCTTGCGCACGATTTCGTTGAGCAGGGCGTCGAGCCCGGCCTCGCCGCCACGCTCCAGCACAGTAGCGAAGGCCTCGGCCAGTTCCGCATCACCGGCGGTAGCGCCACAAATCATGTCGCGGCGGGCGGCGGCGAAAAGCGACGCCTCCATTTGCGGATCGAGCATTTCGAAATGCGCCGGAATGTTGGCTTCCAGCGGGAACTGGTGCAGCACCGATTCACAGAAGGCGTGGATGGTCTGGATCTTCAGCCCGCCTGGCGTTTCCAGTGCCTCGGCGAACAGCCGCCGCGCGCGGCGCATGGTTTCGCGGTCGGGCCGGCGGTCATCCAGCGCTTCTATCCGTGTCGCCAATTCCGCGTCGCCGAGTGATGTCCATTCCGACAATGTTGAAAACACCCGGTTCGACATGTTGGCGGCGGCGGCACGCGTATAGGTCAGACACAGGATCTTCGACGGATCGGTGCCGCGCAGCAGCAGCCGGATGACGCGCTGCGCCAGCACATGGGTCTTGCCCGATCCGGCGTTGGCCGATACCCAGGCCGAATTCCGTGGGTCGGAGGCGCGCGCCTGGCTGGTCGCGGTGTCGGTCGGGACGGGATAGGCCTTCTTCATGCCTCCCCTCCCTCGTCGTCGGCATCGCCACCGGCGGACCATTCGAGCACGCGGGCAAGATGGTCGTAATCGCCGTCGGTCTCGCCCTCGCGAAACGGCAGCGCCCGTGAAAGGTACCCGGTCATTGGATCGGCATAGTGAAGCAGCAGCTTTTCCAGCCGCGCCCAGGCCTCCTCGGCGAGATCGGCGGCGGTCCTTGGCTTGCGGTTGTATTCGAGGATCGACTCCTCGAACACGTCGCCATTCGGCTTCAGCCTGATGAAGGCCAATTGCGATGGCTCGCGCGCGCCGAGCCCCTTGAAGGCGCCGCGCCTGAGCAGCGCGCCTTCAAGCGCCAGTTGCGGCGACAGCAGCGTGTGCGCCTGCGCTTTGGATGGCGACGAACCGGTCTTGTAGTCGAGGATGTCGGCCATGCCGCCGGCCAGGAGATCGACGCGGTCGGCATAGCCGGACAGCGTCACTCCGGACCGGCCGACAACTGTCTTTTCGGCGCGCTCCTCGGCATGCCGCCGGGTCACTGCGGCGGCGCGGCCGTGCTCCCACTCGATGATATTGGCGGCGAGCTTTTCGAAGCGCGGCCACCACACCACCTCGACATCGGGCGGAAGAGCCGCGTCGGCAAAGCAGGTGCGGCCGGCGGCGATGAGGCCCTCCAGCGCCTCCGGCGCACGTGGATCGGCCACGCTGCGCGAGAAGAGATGCAGGATGGCGTGAAACAGCGTGCCGCGCTCGGCGGCGCCGGGATCGCGGATCACCGGATCGAGCGGCATCAGGCCGAGTATCCTCCTGGCATAGACAGCGTAAGGGTCGCGACGCAGCGTCTCGATCTCGGTGACCGAGAAATGCTGCGGCCGCACGATCAGCGGCGGCTTCGGCTGCGGCCTCGGCGCGAAATCCTGCTTCTCGCCGGCATCGAGCGCGCGTGCCCAGGCCAGCAACTCGTCGCCGCGCCGGCGAAGCACAGCCGTGTGCTCCTTGCCGATGAAGGTGAGGATGCGCTGCAGCCAGCGCGACGGCACCGCCGGCGCATCGCCGGAACGGGCGGAGCGGGTCAGCACCACCTTTTTTGCACCCATCGCCATCTGGAAATCATGGGCGGCAAGGCCGATGCGCCGCTCGGGCGGTTCGAGATCGATGCCGGTCTTCATCAGCCGCGACATGAAGCGATCGCCTTCCGGCTTGCGCGGCCATACGCCTTCGTTGAGCCCGCCGATGACGAGCGTGTCGACGCTCTGCAATCGTGCTTCCAGTGCGCCCCAGATGGCGATGTTGCGGTCGGTGCCTTGCGCCGGCTTGACGGTTTCGGGCGCCATCAGTGCGTCCATCACGTCAGGCCATTCGTCCGCCGAAAAGGAGAACGACGCCGAGGCGGCGACCAGCCCGCGCAGCAGCTCAGTGAGCTTCTCGCCGGCGTCGCCGGCATAGATCTCGCTCAGGCCTCCATCCGCCGCACGGCCGAGATTTTCCAGCGCGTCGACGCTGACCCGGGTCAGTGCCGCCAGATCAGCATTCGTCTCGTCGCGAAAGGCAGTGAGCGGCGCCAGCGCCGCGGCAAGGCGGGTGAGAAGGTCGCGTGCTTCCTCGATACCCCGCACGATCAGGCGCGGGAACCAGAAGGGCGGGCGGCTGTCGCCGCCGAGCCCACCGAGACGGGCCTCGAAAAGCGCCGGCAGCGATGTGACGTCCGGCCGTCCAGTACCGCCGCGCAATGCCACCAGTTCAACGATCTCCGCCGCATGGCGAGCGCTCGTCCGTTTCAGGCCGAGGCCAAGCAGCGGGTGCTTGAGCAGTGACAACAGGGCAACCGGGTCGCCGGGCCGGAACACCACCTGAAGCGCCAGTCTCAGCAGGCTGGCCGCAGGCGTGTTGGCGAGCGGCGTGCCACCGGAATCGTCGGCGACGACGCCGAATCGCAACAACTCGGCCGAAACGCGCCGCGCCAGAGCGCGGTCGCCGGTGACCAGCGCTGCCCGCTGGCCGGGCTGTTCGACGGCGCGTTTGAGCGCCACGGCGATTGCCACCGCCTCGTCGCGTTCGTTGGCAGCTTCGACAAGCGTCACGTCGGCGAAGGCTTCGGTGATGTCTCCGGCTTCGAAGCGGTCGCGCGTTTCGGCCCACAGCTCGGTTGTCTCGGCCGGCCGCAGCGCCTCGCCGACAAGTGCTGCGCGCAGCGCAAGCGGCCTTGCCGCGGCAACGATCTCCTCGACATCGCCTCGCAGCACGCCGATCTTGCCGATCAGCTTTGCCAGGCCGTATTGCGGATGACCTAGCATGGCCGGGCGCGCGCCGGATGCGGCAATCGCTGCGAAGGACGGGTCGTCCAGCTTGCGGTCGAGACCGGGCAGCACGACGGCCCCCTTGGGCAGGCTTGCGATCACGGCCAGCAACTCGGCCGTGGCCGGGATCGATCCCGTGGAGCCGGCGGCGATCACCGGACCGGCGGGCGGATTGCGCTCCAGCCGCGCCGCCTCGATCCTGGTTAGCGCGCTGCGGTGTGCGGCTGGGTTGGAACGGTTGCGCTCCTCGAGCAGTTTCGGCCAATTTTCGGTGACGATGCCGAGGAAATCGAGCGTCACCTGCCACCAGCCGGCAAGGTTTCCGCTCACCAGGTCGGCGAGCTTGGTCCAATCCGTGCCTTCAGTCTCGATCTCGTCCATCAGTCGGGCAAGGTCGCGCGCCAGCCAGATGGCGTCGGCGGCGGAGACCGGCACGACGATCTCCTCATTGAAGCGGGCGACGACTGCCACCGGCAGGCGGCTCTTCCAAAGCCGGATCAGCGGCGCCAGCAGCAGCAGGCGTTCGGTTGCGTCGATCGGTGGCGCCAGATCGATGGCGGCCGAGGCTTCGGCTTCGAAGGCGGCCCCGTCCTCATCGAATTCGCCGAGCGGGCGGATGACCGGCAGGATCGCCGAGCGACTACCTCCCAGGCTGGCCAGGCTGTCGACGAAGGCGCCACGCAGCGCCCGTGCGGCGCGGCGCGTCGGCACATAGATGGTGACATCGGCCAGCGCCAGCGGGTCGCCATCGAAACGGAAGCCGGGGACGAGCCGCCCCGCAAGCAGCGCCTCCGCCAGCGTCGGCAGAAACGGCGCTCCGGGCGGGATCGAGAAAACGCGGCGCGAGCCGCTCATGGTGTTTCAGTTAGCACACCAGCGGCCGCCGCTTCCGCAAGCGGAATGGCATCGGGCGTGCCGACCGTGATCCAGCGGCCATGCATCTTCATGCCGAACAGGCGGCCGGCGGCGATGGCCGTATCAAAATAGGCATTGAGCGAATGCGGTCCCGTCGGTGCGTCCTTGAAGACGCGCGGATGGATGATGGCAGCACCGGCATAGATCAGGCCTTCAGGGTCGCCTTTCGAACGTCGCAAGGCGCCGTCAAGGCCGACCAAGAAATCCGTACCGCCGCTGTGTCCGGTCGCTGACTGCAAATCCGCGAGCATCAGCAGAATATCCATTGTCGACGCGTCCCATGCAAGGGCGAGGCGGTCGAGGCTGGACGCACCATTGTCGATCCAGAAAGTGTCGGCGTTGATGACGTAGAAAGGCTCTTTCCCCAGCTCCGGCAATGCCTTGACGATGCCGCCTGCGGATTCGAGCAGGATCTCGCTTTCGTCGGAAATGACCACCTGCGGCGCGCGGCGTGCGACGACATGGGCGACGATCTGTTCGGGAAAATAGTGGACGTTGACGACGGCCTTTTTGACGTTGGCGCGGGCCAGGCTGTCCAGGCTCCAGTCGAGCAATGTCTTGCCGGCGATCTTGACCAGCGGCTTCGGCATCGTGTCGGTGATCGGCCGCATGCGCTTTCCCAGCCCGGCGGCGAGCACCATTGCGGTGTTGGGGTTTGCTGTCACGGCGAACGTTCTTCCATCAGGTCATGGGCGACATAGAAGTCGTGTAGCCCCTTCAAGGCCGGGTGCGCCAGCGCCCGGCGAAGATAGTCGCGAATGCGCGGCAGGTGCTTCAGGTAGTAAGGCTTGCCGTCGCGCTTTTCGAGCCGGACGAAAATGCCGAGGATCTTCGAATTGCGCTGCGCCGCCATGATCGCGTAGGTCTCGACGAATGCGTCTTCGTCGAAAGCGCCGGCGGCGTGGCGCGCGGCGATATAGGCGTTGAGCGTCTGAGACTCGATCTCGGATGATATGGTGACGCGGGCATCCATGGCGAGCGAGGCAACATCATAGGCGGACGGGCCGATCAGCGCATCCTGGAAATCGACGACGCCGAGGCGGTCGTGGCCGGAACGCTCGCCACGCCAGATGATGTTGGGCGAATGAAAGTCGCGCAGCATCAGCGTGTATTCGCGACCGTCCAGCCGGTCGAGAACCGCGTTCCATTCCCTGTTGTAGCCGGCCCGCAAGGCTTTACTTGCCGGGCTGCCGGTGAGCATCGGCACATACCAGTCGACCAGCAGATCGGCTTCGATCATCATGGCGTCGCGGTCGAAGGGCGGCACGTCGTGAAAGACGCCGGGCGCGGCCTCTATGCGCTGGGGCCACGCCTTGCCATGCATCATGGCAAGCAATTCGGCCGCCGCCGCGTAGCGCTCGGCCACCGGCTGATCCTGATCGCCAAGAAATCCCTCCGACCCCAGATGTTCCAGAAGCAAGAACCCTTGGTCGAGATCCTCTGCATGAATCTCCGGGACGCTGACACCAGCCGCTCGCAAGGCCCGGTCGATAGCCACGAAAGCCGAAACCGATTGCGCGCTGTGGGCGATCTCGGCATAGGGCCTGCCGTCGCGGACCGGCGGGCCGAGCACCAGCCGCGGCGAATTCATCAGCACGCGCGGCGGAAAACCGGCGAGCGAGACGATTTCGTAGGAGCGGGCCGAGGCGTCGCCGACAAAATGCCGCCGCTGCGCTTTGCCCCAGCCGGCGCGGTGGAGGAAATCGCGCATCGCCAGCGACCGTGCCGCGCGCTCGAATCCAGCACCTTGTCCCGACAATCTTGCGAGACGGCTGTCACCGTCATGGACGAGTTCGATCAGAACCGACGTTTCTGGCAAATATGCCTCGGCTCGTTCCGGCCATTCGACCAAGGCCGCCCCTTGCACAAGGGCGTCGTCGAAACCCAGCTCGTCGATTTCGCCTGGCGAGGACAACCGGTAGAGATCGAAATGATGGACCGGCACGCGCGTATTGTAGCTCTGGACCAGCGTGAAGGTCGGGCTCGGCACGTCGAGGGTTTCATCGTCGGCCAAGGCCCTGATCAGCGCCCGCGCCAGGGTCGACTTGCCGGCGCCGAGATCGCCCTTGAGGGCAAGCACATCGCCGGGCCGCAGCGCCATCGCCAGGTCTTCGCCGAGGCTTGCGGTCGCAGCCTCGTCGGCGAGAAAACGCTGAAACACCACGCCTGCCATGGAGCGCGCTACTCGGCCGCCGCGCGAACACCCGACGGTGCATCGGGAAATGTGCAGATGACGGTGGTGCCGCGATCCTTACCGGTCTCGATGCGGACGCTGCCGCCATGCAGCTCGACGAAGCTCTTGACGATCGACAGGCCGAGGCCGGCGCCGCGCCGGCGCCCGCCATTGGTCCTCGGCTCGAAGCGGCGGAACACCGAATCGAGCAGGTCCGGCGGCATGCCGGGGCCGTCGTCATGGACGGAAAACTCCACGCCTTCCGCAAGCCGGCGGCAGGCAAGCGTGACGGTACTCGCCTCCGGCGCATAATTCGCGGCGTTGCTGAGCAGATTGTAAAGGATCTGGCGGACGCGGATCTCGTCGCCGTGGAAGCTTTTTGGCGCCGCCGCGGCATCGATCCTGAGCTTGATCGAATGCTCGTCCAGCCGGTCGGCAACCAGTTCGGCGGCGGCGGTAATGGTCCTGTCGATGCTCACTTCGGAGATGTCGAGCTGCATGATGCCGGCATCCACCGTCGCCAGGTCGAGTATGTCGTTGACGATGGTGAGCAGTACCGAGGAGGACGAGCCGACATGCTCGACATATTCGCGCTGCTTCGGGCTCAACGGCCCGGTTGCCGGCAGCGACAGCAGCTCGGTGAAGCCGATGATGTTGGTCAGCGGCGAGCGCAGCTCGTAGGAGACGTGCTGCACGAACTCGTTCTTGAGCTGGTCGGATTTCTGCAGCGCTTCGTTCTTGTCCTTCAGCGCCCGCTCGACGTTGACGCTGTCTGTGACATCGACGAAGGTCATCATCACTTGCCCGTTCGGCAGGTGGATGACGGCATAGCGCAGCACGGTGCCGTTATTGAGCTCTGTCTGGCCATGGCGGTCACGCCGCTCGTCGTCGAAGCCGGTGATTGCGGCGACGAACCCGCCCCACGGACTGTCCGCGGCACGCTGGTCGCACAGATCGCGGATCGCCGAAACATGGACATTGGGCTTGACGACACCCGTGTCCAGTCCCCACAGGGCGACAAAGGCGGGATTGGACAAACGAAGCCGTCCATCCGGGCCGAACACCGCCACGCCTTCGGCAAGATTGTCGAGCGTCTCGCCCTGCACCCGCACTGCCGTCTGGTAGCGGCTTTCCAGGTCCATTTTCTCGGTCAGGTTCTCGAACACCCAGGTCACGCCGCCCTTGGGCTGCGGGCTGGCCACCACCCGGATGGTCTTGCCGTCCGGCAGATGCCACCAATGCTCCTGCGATTCGACGGCGCGATAGGCACTGAGCAGGCTCTCCTTCCAGCGGCGCCATTCGGGCTGCTCGGCGATCTTGCCTTCGCTGCGCAGCCGGTCGAGCAACAGGGCGTTGTCCGGGCCGCTGTGCAGGAAGCCGCTGTCGAGGCTCCACAGTTTCTGGAACGCCTGGTTGAAGAACCGCAGCTTCTCGTCGGTATCGAAAATCGCCACTGCCGTGTTGAGCTGGTCGAGCGTGTCGGCATGGCTTCTCACCGTCCGCTCATATTCGCCGCGGATGTTTTCGATGGCGCTGGTGTCGCAGGCGAGGCCGGCGGAGCCGTCCGCGCCGGCGAAGTCGGTGACAGTGAACACGCGGCGGTCGCCCTCGATCACCGTGGACAGTGTCTGTTCGAAGACCGGATGCGATTTGTGCTGCTCGACGATCGCATCGCGCGCCTGGCCGCCCAAGAATTCCTTCGCCTCGCGAACGGCAACTTCGGCATTTTCCGCTTCGACCGCCTCGGCATAGGCGCGGTTGACCCATTTCAGCCGCCCGTCGGCCCCGCGCAGCCATGTCGGCATCTGCAGCGCGTCTAGAAGGCCGAGCATGGTGTCGTAGTCGGCGGCAAGCCGCTGGTTTTCGATTTTCAGCCTGGCCTGGCTTCGCATAGTTTCCGAAAGCGAGACGAAACGCACGATGACATGCGCGGCACTCTTGCGCCCGTGCACCTCAAGTGGCGCCCCGGCCTGCGTTTCGATGACGAGATCGAAGGGCCTCGCCTTTTCGCGCAGGCCTGCCACGGCATGCTCGAGCGCAGCCGCCGAGCGCGGCATCAGCCAGCGGCCGAAGGCAAGAAAGGCGGCTCGGTCTTCCGGGGCGCCGCTCTCCAGCGGCAATGTTCCGATGAGCTCGGGCTTCTTGTTCTCCGCGGCCCATACGACCACGCGCTGGTCGCGCAAATTGAGCAGTGCCTCCGAGCGCTGAAGTGCTGCGTTGACGTCTGCGATGCGAGCCCTGAGCTCGACATTCTGGGCCGAGGTGCGCGCTCTTTCGCGGATCAGGACAATCGCCGAGACCAGCGCCGCGCCCATGACGCCGACGAACATGGCAAGCTGCATGACCTCGACGGTGCTGACTGACAGTCCGGCTTTTTGCGCAATACTTGTCTCGGCATGCGCCGCGAAGCCAAGCATGGGAGCGGCAAGCGCCGACCCGGCAAGCAGTGTCCTGACGCGGGCCGCAACGCGCCATGAAAAGCTGCCGCCCTTGACGGCGGAGCCGATGGTCATCGAATCGGTACGGCCGCCGGAAACGGCCTGTCCCGCGCGAGACGGGTTTTCCCCCGGCATGTCTTGGTCCTTTTCGCCGCCTGAATGCAAGACCGCCCTGATGCGTGCGTCGGGCCTCGTCCCCCGAGCCACGAATCAGCACCATAGCGCTTGCGGGAATCGGCGTGAAGAATCAATCAGCGCAAAAATAAAGCCGGGCGAAAAGTCAATCGCCCGGCTTCAATATCTAGTGGTAATTTTCGCGTTGGTTAATAGCGGTAGTGTTCCGGCTTGAACGGCCCTTGCGGGGTAACACCGATATAGGCGGCCTGTTCGCCGGACAGTTCGGTCAGGCGGGCGCCGAGCTTGCCGAGATGCAGGCGCGCGACCTTTTCGTCGAGGTGTTTCGGCAGGACATAGACCTGGTTCTGGTACTGGCCGTGCTTGGAGAACAGCTCGATTTGTGCCAGCACCTGGTTGGTGAACGAAGCCGACATGACGAAGCTCGGATGGCCTGTGGCGTTGCCGAGATTGAGCAGGCGGCCCTCCGACAAGAGGATCATCCGCTTGCCGTCCGGGAAGGTGATCATGTCGACTTGCGGCTTGACATTGGTCCATTTCAGATTGCGCAGCGCCGCCACCTGGATCTCGTTGTCGAAGTGGCCGATGTTGCCGACGATCACCATGTCCTTCATAGCCCGCATGTGGTCGATGGTGACGACATCCTTGTTGCCGGTGGTGGTGATGACGATGTCGGCGGTCGGGGCGGCATCTTCGAGCGTGACGACCTCGAAGCCGTCCATCGCCGCCTGCAGGGCGCAGATCGGATCGACTTCGGTAACCTTGACGCGGGCGCCGGCGCCCTTCAGCGAGGCCGACGAACCCTTGCCGACGTCGCCATAGCCGCACACGACCGCGACCTTGCCGGCCATCATCGTGTCGGTGCCGCGGCGAATGCCGTCGACCAGCGATTCCTTGCAGCCATATTTGTTGTCGAATTTCGACTTGGTCACCGAATCGTTGACGTTGATGGCCGGGAACGGCAACAGCCCCTTCTTCTGCAACTGGTAGAGCCGGTTGACGCCGGTCGTCGTCTCTTCGGTGACGCCGCGGATTGCCGCCTTCTGCTTGGCGAAGAAGCCGGGCGACGCCTTCATCCGCTTCTTGATCTGGGCAAACAGGATCTCTTCCTCTTCGCTGCCCGGATTGGACAACACGTCCTCGCCGGCTTCGGCGCGGGCGCCGGTCAGGATGTACATGGTGGCATCGCCGCCGTCGTCGAGGATCATGTTGGAGGTGCCGCCATCGGCCCACTGGAAGATCCTGTCGGTGTAGTCCCAATAGTCCTCAAGCGTCTCGCCCTTGATGGCAAACACAGGAACGCCGGCTTCGGCAATCGCGGCAGCCGCGTGGTCTTGGGTCGAAAAGATGTTGCAGGAGGCCCAGCGGATATCGGCGCCAAGCACCTTCAGCGTTTCGATCAATACTGCCGTCTGGATGGTCATGTGCAGCGAACCGGTGATGCGCGCGCCCTTGAGCGGCTTCTTGTCGCCGAATTCCTCGCGGCAAGCCATCAGCCCCGGCATTTCGGTTTCGGCGATCTCGATCTCCTTGCGGCCCCAGCCGGCAAGCGAAATGTCGGCGACCACATAATCCTTGCTACCCGTCATGGCAGTGCTCCGATGCGAATTGGTTTTTGCGGAACGCGCCCACGCCGGAAGGCGCATCGAAGGGCGCGGGTTGCCAGCTTGACTAGCAGATCGCCGGTCGAACGACAATGGGATATAAAGAAATCTTTATTCGTGTATGTCTTTGAGGGGCGAGGTCAGCATTCCTCGCCGAAGCGAGAAGCGACCAGTTGCTCCAGCGCATCGATGACATTTGCGGCTTCCGGCCCGCTGGCGGTGACGCGGATCGAATAGCCCGGGCTCGCCGCCAACATCATCAGGCCCATGATCGAGGTGCCGCCGACCGTGACGCCGTCCTTCTCGACATGGACAGTGGCGTTGAAGCCGCTGGCGACCTGGACGAACTTCGCCGAGGCGCGCGCATGCAGGCCGCGCTGGTTGACGATCGGAAACTCCCGAACGATCCGATCCTTCTCCGGCGACAGCGCGTTCATTTGCTGCTCAGGAGCTGGCTGGCGACATTGATGTATTTACGGCCGGCGGCTTGCGCTTCGTCGAGTGCAGCCGCCATGTTGTCGCCCTTGCGAATGCTGGACAGCTTGATCAGCATCGGCAGGTTCATGCCGGCAATGACCTCGATACGGCCGGATTCCATCACCGAGATGGCGAGGTTCGAGGGCGTGCCGCCGAACATGTCGGTCAAGACGATGACGCCCGACCCGGTCTCGACATGCGCCACCGCATCGACGATGTCGCGGCGGCGCTGCTCCATATCGTCGTCGGCGCCGATCGCCACGGTCTCGAAATTGTCTTGTGGCCCGACGACATGTTCCACGGCATGTCGGAATTCGGCGGCCAGTTGACCGTGCGTCACAAGCACGAGTCCGATCATTCGTTGGTGGCTCCCGTCATCGCCGCTTTACAGGCGCATTTCATGCTCGCCGGCCAGTCCGGGCGGCGGGAGCGCTATCTTGTCGACGCGAGGCGCGTTGACAAGCCCAAAATTGCGCAAGCTTGGGCCATTTTGACGCATTGCAGCAAAAAATCGAACCAGAGCCTGCGATGCCTTATACGAAAGGCGCAATCGACAGCCGCGACATCACCGCTGGCAAGGCCGCCGGAATGTTACGCTCGGCAAGATCGATCCGCGGCACCGGGCAGCTCGCGACCGGCTCGATGAAATCCTCCTGAAAGCGTGCCATTTGCTCATGCGGCACCAGCCTTATATGGAGATCGATAACGCAGCCAGGCTCGAACGATAGCGGTCGCGGACCAAATCCCGGCACTTCGGCGAGGCCAGCGATCGGGGAAGGCACGTGGCAGACCAGCCGCCCGGCACGATTGGCGGCAAGCAGCCTGTCGTCCCCGATCAGCCGCGAGAACAACCCGCGCACGCGGCAATGATCGATGAGTGCGAACGCCAGCGTCGTCTTGCCAGAACCGGACGGTCCGCTAATGAGAATGCCGCGATCGCCGATCAGAATCGCGGTTCCGTGAATGTTCTCAGCCTTCGTGGTCGGATCAGGCATTCGCGATCATGCTTCTGCCGGCAGCGTCACGACGAAGCGCGCACCCTTGATTTCACCGGGCTTGGTGCCCGGGATGTTCTCGGCGGTCAGCGTGCCGCCATGTGCTTCGGCGATCTGCCGGCTGATCGACAGGCCAAGTCCCGAATTCTGGCCGAACGCCTCGCCGGCCGGGCGGTCGGTGTAGAAGCGTTCAAAAATGCGATCGATGTTGTCGGCCCGGATGCC
Source organism: Mesorhizobium sp. M00.F.Ca.ET.216.01.1.1 (assembly GCF_004010325.2). Classification (GTDB taxonomy): domain Bacteria; phylum Pseudomonadota; class Alphaproteobacteria; order Rhizobiales; family Rhizobiaceae; genus Mesorhizobium. Next base: position 128,080 of record NZ_SADR02000012.1, on the reverse strand, counting down.
CGGCCCATTGTCGTCGATGGTGATGATGTTGAACTTGCCGGCGCGTGCCAGCGATATGGCGATGTGACCATGCTCTTCGGGGACGAAGGAGCGGGCATTCTCGATCAGGTTGGTGATGACCTGACCGATCCTTAGATCATGGCCGGCGACGAAGTAGCCTTTGATACCTGGCGGCAACTTGGCGACTTTCAGTTCGATCTCGACCGCCTTCTTGTTGCGCGTGGTCTCGCGCGAGACGGCGACGAGATCGGTGATGAACTTCTTCAGGTCGACCGTTCCGGCATCTTCACGCGCCAGTTCGGCGTCGAGGCGGGATGCGTCCGAAATATCGGTTATGAGACGGTCCAGCCGCCTGACATCGTGCTGGATGATTTCCATCAGCCGGCCGCGCGATGTGTCGTTCTTGGCCAGTGGCAGCGTTTCCACCGCGCTGCGCAGCGAGGTGAGCGGGTTCTTCAATTCATGCGAGACGTCAGCCGCAAAACTTTCGATCGCCTCGATACGGGCGTAGAGCGCATTGGTCATGTCGCGTACGGCGATCGACAGATTGCCGATCTCGTCCTGCCGATCGGAGAAATCCGGGATTTCCTCGCGGTTCTTGACGCCGCGCCGCACCCGCACCGCAGCGGCCGACAGCCTGCGCAGCGGGTTGGCGATGGTCGAGGCCAGCAGCATCGACAGGATTGCGGTGACAAGGGCGGCGATGCCGAAGACGCGCAAGATCGCCTTGCGTTCGGCAGCGACGATCTTGTCGATGTCGCCGCCTTCGGTCGACAGCATCAGCACCCCGAGAACGGCGCGGAAGCGCTGGATCGGCACGGCCACCGAAACAATCTGCTCACCCTGTTCGCTGATCCGCACGATGGTCGACGGGCTGCCGGTAAGCGCCTTGACCACTTCCGGGAATGCAGCACCGTTGCCGCCCGGCTGTTCATGGTAGACTGGCAGCTGGGTGTTGCGGAAGAAATCGAAGACGAATTTCTGGATGCGCTCCAGAAGGTCGGGTTCTTCCTCCTTGACCGGCGGCAGGTCGTAGCGAAGGATCTGGCCGCGCGAATAGAGATGGCGCGAATCAAGCAACAGGTTGGCGTCACGGTCGTAGATGCGGGCCCGCGTGCGCGTCGGCGAGATCAATCGCCTGAGCACCGGCGCCACGCGTTCCGGGTTGATCGGGAAATCCAGGTTGTCGAGCTGGTCGGTGCCGGGGCCGAGGCTCTCGCCGGCCTGCAGTTCAAGCAGTTTTTCCGGATCGATGCTGATCGAATCGGTCTCGACCGTCGCCGACGCCGCAATCGCGCCGGCGATGATCTCGCCTTGGGTCATCAGGCTTTCGACACGGGCATCGATAAGCCCGTCGCGGAAGGTGTTCAGGTAGAGAATGCCGGTGACCAGGACGGCCAGGCCGGCAAGGTTGAGGAAAAGGATACGCCGCGTCAGGCTGGAAAAGATGTGATGGCCGAGGAAGCGGCGCATGGGCACTGTGATTTTCGACAGGAATGCGGGCAGAATCCGCGGCGGCCGCCTGACAGCGCCCGCCCGTCTGCTTCGCTCTACGTCCACTGCCATCGAATAGCAGCTCCCGCTGAATTCATGCTTCGCGGAACCGGTATCCGACTCCGTAAAGGGTTTCGATCATCTCGAAGTCGTCATCGACGGCCTTGAACTTCTTGCGCAGCCGCTTGATGTGACTGTCGATGGTGCGGTCGTCGACATAGACCTGCTCATCATAGGCCGAATCCATCAGCGCATCACGGCTTTTTACCACACCGGGCCGCTGCGCCAGCGAGTGCAGGATCAGGAACTCGGTGACAGTAAGCGTCACCGGCTCGCCTTTCCAGGTGCAAGTGTGTCGCTCCTGGTCCATGACAAGTTGGCCGCGCTCCAGCGAACGCGCCTGCTGGCTGGGCGCCTTGGCGGCCGCCTCGCGGGCGCTGGTGCGGCGCAGCACTGCGCGAACCCGCTCGACAAGGAGACGCTGCGAAAAGGGTTTGCGGATGAAGTCGTCGGCGCCCATCTTGAGGCCGAAAAGCTCATCGATCTCGTCGTCCTTCGATGTCAGGAAGATCACCGGCAGGTCGGATTTCTGCCGCATCCGGCGCAGCAGCTCCATGCCGTCCATGCGCGGCATCTTGATGTCGAGGATGGCGAGATTTGGCGGGCGTGCCGCCAGGCCTTCCAGCGCCGATGCGCCATCCGTGTAGGTTTCGACACGATACCCCTCGGATTCGAGGGCGATCGAGACCGAAGTCAGGATGTTGCGATCGTCATCGACAAGCGCGATTGTTGCCATTTCAAGCGGCTCCCTCATGAGCTGTCCCTTCTTTCGTCGAGAAGGGGCTTTTGCAGGACAAATTAGGTACAAAATGTGGCATAGGCTCCGTCCGCTGTCACCAGCGGCATGCCGGCGGCCACAATCGCACCTCGACACGGATTGGACGATCAAGGATTGCCAATCCCTTGGGCAACCTTTGGCTTTTTTGCACATATAAACGATTTAAACAACTTTCAAAATATTTAAATCGATTAATGATTTGATATCATTCGGTTTTTCTGGTTCTGACCCTTTTCAGCCCCATGCAGCGGGGTTCCAGGAACTCGCCGGTCAAGACGCGGCAAATCAGAGAGGAACACTCCATGTCGGAAGCCGGCAAACGCAATCCCGCATGCGCGATCGATCGGATCGGCCTGAAGACCACGGGCATGGTGCGCTATAATTTCGGTGCGGCTCAACTCTACGAGCAAGCGATCGGCCGTGGCGAGGCCCGGCTCACCGCGCATGGCGCGCTGGTCGCCGAGACCGGCCAGCACACTGGCCGCTCGCCCAAGGACAAATTCGTCGTGCGCGACGAAACCACCGCACCGCATGTCTGGTGGGACAACAACAAGGCGATCTCGCCGGCCCAATTCGACATCTTGCTTGCCGATTTTCGCGCTCATGCGGCCAACATGGACCTCTATGTACAGGATCTGGTCGGCGGCGCCGACGAGGAATTGAAGCTGCGCACCAGGGTCGTCACCGAACTGGCCTGGCACTCCTTGTTCATCCGCAATCTGCTCATTCGTCCGCAAGCAGCCGAACTCGAGCACTTCGTGCCTGACATGACAATCATCGACCTGCCGTCGTTCCGCGCCGATCCCGCCCGTCACGGCACCCGCACCGAAACGGTGATCGCCGTCGATCTCTCGCGCATGATCGTGCTGATCGGCGGCACTTCTTATGCCGGCGAAATGAAGAAGTCGGTGTTCACCGCGCTCAACTATCTGTTGCCGGCGAAGGGCGTGATGCCGATGCATTGCTCGGCCAATGAAGGCGCCGACGGAGACGCGGCCATCTTCTTTGGCCTGTCGGGGACTGGCAAGACGACGCTGTCGGCCGACCCGTCGCGCACATTGGTCGGCGACGACGAGCACGGCTGGGGTCCGCAGGGTGTCTTCAATTTCGAAGGTGGCTGCTATGCCAAGACGATAAAGCTTTCGGCGGAAGCCGAGCCGGAAATCTTCGCCACCACCCAGCGCTTCGGCACCGTGCTGGAGAACGTGGTGCTCGGCGCGGACGCCGTACCGGATTTCGACGACGGCAGGCTTACCGAAAACACGCGCTGCGCCTATCCGCTTCACTTCATTCCCAATGCCAGCAAAACGGGACGCGCCGGCCACCCCAGGAACATCATCATGCTGACCGCCGACGCATTCGGCGTGATACCGCCGATCGCACGGCTAACCCCGGCGCAGGCGATGTATCATTTCCTCTCCGGCTATACGGCGAAGGTGGCAGGAACCGAAAAGGGCGTCACCGAACCCGAAGCGACGTTTTCGACCTGTTTCGGCGCGCCGTTCATGCCGCGCCATCCCTCGGAATACGGCAGCCTGCTGCGCGAGCTGATTGCCCTGCACGACGTCGATTGCTGGCTGGTCAATACCGGCTGGACCGGCGGTGCCTATGGCACCGGCCGCCGCATGCCGATCAAGGCGACGCGAGCGCTGCTTGCCGCGGCGCTCGACGGCTCGCTGAAGGCGGCCGACTTCCGCACTGACGCCAATTTTGGTTTCGACGTGCCGGTGGCGGTTGCCGGCGTCGACCACGCTATCCTCGATCCGAGATCGACCTGGGCCGACACGGCCGCCTATGACCGGCAGGCAGCAAGGCTGGTCGGAATGTTCGCGGTCAATTTCGAAAAATTCGAACCCCATGTCGACGCTGCCGTCCTCGGCGCCGCACCCCGCATGCAGGAAGCAGCGGAGTAGTCGGCGCCAAGACGTCCTGCACCTTAAGGCCCGGTTTTGTTCGGGCCTTTTCTTTTTTCATCCGCCGCGTCATGACTGCGCCATGAGTGCAGACGACAAGATCATCATTGCCGACGATGCCGTGATCCATCCGGGCGACCTGCACGAGGATTTCATCCGTTCGTCCGGTCCGGGCGGCCAGAACGTCAACAAGGTGGCGACGGCAGTGCAGCTTCGCTTCGATGCCGCCAATGCGCCGGGCCTGACTGAGCGCGTTCGCGATCGGACGCTCAAGCTCGCCGGCCAGCGCGCCACCAAGGACGGCGTCGTCGTCATCGAGGCCGGGCGCTTCCGCACGCAGGAGCAGAACCGGGCGGATGCACGGGCACGGCTGACGGCGCTGGTCGCCAAGGCGGCCGAGCCGCCACCGCCGCCGCGCAAGAAAACGAGGCCGTCGAAAGGAGCGGTCGAGCGCCGTCTCAAGACGAAGGCCGGGCGCTCCACGGTGAAAAAGCTGCGCGGCCGGGTAGAGAACGATTAAGCACCGCAGCAATGCGCCGTCGAAGCGACTTCCAATTCAGGGTTGCAAGTGGCAAGTTTCAGCACCGCCACGGCAAGGAGACCACAGATGGGCGCCGCCGACCGCCGACACCCTTAAGCAGGAGCTCGATTCGCACAAGCTCGGCACCGATAATGTAGAAGTCGGCGTCAAGGGCGACACGGCCGTGCTGAAGGGCGTGGTCAAGGACCAGTCGATCTTCAAAAAGGCGGTCATCGCCGGCGGCAACACGCTCGGCGTCTCCGACCTTCTACACCGTCCAGAAGGGTGACAACCTCTGGAAGATCGCCGAAAAGAGCTACGGCAAGGGCAAGGGTGCCAAGAACACAATCATCTTCGAGGCCAACAAGCCGATGCTGACCCACCCGGACAAGATCTACCCGGGACAGGTTCTGCGCATACCGGAGCTCGACTAGGCCCGAGCGGGAGCACTCACAACTGAACAGGAACGGCGGCTTTCGGGTCGCCGTTTTTGCTTGTTGGTGGCATTCTTTGCCAAACGAACCGAATGAAGCGACCAACATGAAGGGGCCAATCTGATGCTCGTTCTGCCCACAGGCGTCCGCCATATGCCTGGTTATCTGTCGCGCGCCATGCAGGAAGCGCTGGTCGAGGATGTGAGGAGCGTCGTGCAGGAGGCACCGCTGTTCGTGCCGGCGATGCCGGGCACCGGCAAGGAGATGAGCGTGCGCATGACCAATTGCGGCCCACTCGGCTGGGTCACCGACAAGGAGCGCGGCTACCGCTATCAGCCGACGCACCCGTTGACCGGGAAGCCTTGGCCGCCGATCCCGGAGGCGTTGATGCAATTGTGGCAAGAGGTGTCCGCCTATCCGCACCCGCCGGAGGCCTGCCTCGTCAATTTCTATTCACAAGACGCCAGGATGGGCCTGCACCAGGACCGCGACGAGGCCGATTTCTCCGCCCCCGTCGTCTCCGTGTCGCTGGGCGACGATTGCCTGTTCCGGGTCGGCCAGACTACGCGCGAAGGCGGCACCAAATCGTTCAGGCTGAAAAGCGGCGATGTCGTCGTACTCGGCGGCGAGGGCCGCCTCTGCTTCCACGGCGTCGACCGCATCTACCCGTCGACCTCGGCGCTGCTGAAGAATGGCGGCCGCATCAATCTGACGCTGCGGCGGGTGACGTTGCCGACATGACGAGCTCGTCTGCGTGCGATTTGGGACGGACGTAGTCATCGCGGAGATAGATGCGCAGGCCGTCGTTCTCGGCAAGCACGCGGTAGTGAGCCAGGATGGAGTCGAAACCAAAGTGCTCGACCAACTGGCGTGTCCGAGGGTTGTCATGTTTCTGAAAGAGGATGACGTCAGGCCACAGACGCTCAAATTCTTCACGCTTGCCTTCAGCGTATCGCACCATGATCGTCTTGTAGTGCGTCGCTGCCGCGGCATCACCCGAAAGCTCCGCCCGCTTGGACAAAGTCAATGAAAACGCTCCAAGCCAATCGCTGACATGTGTGGAAACGAACCGCCCGTCGATCATGCGATTCAGTGGGTGTCCGGAGGACATGGATGAACTAATCAACGCGACCGTTGGCCGGTCGGTCGCGGCACGAATGGCCATGACCAACGCGGGGTCGATTCTGTGGACGATCGAGTACGGCAAGAAAGCGGGTACGACCCCCACCAATACCAAAGCCCGCGGAGAAAACCCAATCCGGGAGAGCAACCCTGCCGATTGCCGCTCGGCTCTCGGCAAGGCCAGCAAGCAAAGAATGGCTGCTACGGCGTAAAAAATCATGGGATAGCCGTGATAGCCCCAACCTTTGGCTTGGTAGAACAGGGGGAACAGGCCGGCAATCGCTGCGGCCAGTGCTACAGCAGCCAGTTCTGGAAAACGGTTGCTTGGCCACAACCACCAGACCAGGACCGGGAGAAAACAGCAAATAATTCCGTACTGCACGACAATCGGCAGAAAGATGCGGATTTGGGCGTAAACGTCCATCAATTGTGGATAGACATCACGCAGGAACTCCGGATGGATCAGGGTAACTGCTTCCAGGTAGGCGATGCAAACGCCGCCAATCACCCAATGCTCCAGGGCGAAGACCGGTCTTAAGTTGCGTCCACGCACCGCTACGAGCAGCGCCGGCGCCAGAACCATGACAGCATAATAAGGCTTGATCAGCACGAGCACGCTTCCAGACAAGCCGGCAAGCGCGGCAATCCAAAATCCCGGTTGTGCCCTTGCCTCTTTCTGCGCTCGCCACGCATGCAGCGCCAGCAGCGGCATGAACAGCGCAACGCCGATGTGCTCGCGCTCGCTGAAGATGTTGCCAGGAAAGATCACCAGCATCGCCTAGAAGGCGGGACCAAGTGCAAGCAGGGATGCCGTCTCGGGGAAGCCCGCGCGCCTGACGATCACCCCCGAGAATGAAAGTCCGACCAATGCGGCAAGATAAGTCCAGGCCCGAACCAGAATTTCCGGGGCAATTCCCAGCATCCTGCCCATAGCCACCGGCGGCATATAGAGCCATACGCTGAACGGAGGATTGGTCTCGTAGATCTGCGAATAAAGCCGCTCGCCCGAGAGCATCCGCTCGCAGACTGTGATCAGCCAACTCGTATCCGGGATCGTTCCCCAAAGTAACTGAAAGATGATCGATAAGACTGTTATCGCAATCATGGCAACAAAATTGCAGTTGCCAAGCAGCGACGCTGCCAAGGTCCGGCCGTGCTGCCGGGTCCACACGCCAACATCATTAACGAGGGTCACAGTGTTCCTTTTCGGAGAAGAAGCTCTCCCCGAGTAGCGCCACAGAAAGTTTTAACCTTGTCAGGCTTACCACAGCTCACGTGGACGAGGTCGTGACTGGCGTCGATTGCTGCAAAAAACCGCAACCGCCGATGTCCAGGATGATTGTCACAGTCCACGCGATCGTCCTTGCCGCCGAGAATTCGTGCCGAACTGTATGTCGCGAACGTAAATGTTCATTAAATGGCAATTTGCTCGGAACCCTCTCGCAAAGAGTTCGAGCCTTGGATAGAACGACTATGTCTCGGCTGCCAAGAGATGCTTCGGGATCAATGCGTTGGCAACCCAGAAACTATTTCGAAATGGCGCGAACAGGTGCGCTTTGTCGGCAGATAAAAGATGATCGGGAGTTCGGCTGAAAAGCGGCGATGTCGTTGTGCTCGGCGAGGGCCGCCTCTACTTCCGCGCCGTCGACCGTATCGACCCGGCGCTGCCGAAGAATGGCGGCCGCATCAATCTGTTGCTGCGGAGGGTGAACCGATGAGGCTCAGCGCATGACCCCGAACTGATTTTCGGAAAGGATCAAGCGCGAAAATCAAAGTGCTGCAGCGTCCCTTGCGCGTCCAAAAGGACGCGGGGCGCTAGTCGGTCGAGTGATTTTTTCCGAACCGTTGCGAAGGTAGACACGAATGATCTGATCTTCGGCCAGGGGTCGATAGCCCTTCATGAAATTGGCGAAATCACTTCGCTTCATCACGTGAGGGACCCAGAAGGTATCCGATTTCTGGATCAAAATCAGGTCAGGCTTCGCAGTCTCAAGTTCCCGGAGCTTGCTGTCGAGAAAGCCGCGCTCGAGTGCCTCAAGCCGCGCCGCATCAATCGTGTTGCCCTGCACGCGCTCCTTTTGCGCAAACGCGGCTGCGAAACTGCCAAGCCAGTCGCTGCAGTGGACGGATATCCACCGTCCCTCGATCATCCGAGTAAGCGGATGGCCGCTTTCGATACCCGAGCCAATCAAGCCGATCGTGGGATGATCGACGGCGGCGCGTATGCTTGCAACGAAATCCGGCTCGGGCTTCTGAGTATATCTGAAAGGCAACCAACTTACCGCAAGCACTGCGGCCAGCAGGATCTTCTGGACAATGGTCAATTGCGTCCCAGCGGACGATCGCTCAGTGACGCGGCAAAGCATGGCCGCCAAGACCAGCACAATCGCCGGATAGGCATGATAGGACCAACCCTTCGCCTGGTATATCAAGGGAACAAGGCCGGCGACCGATGCGATGGCCAGGACCACCACCAATGGCGACAGCGCACGACCGGTTCGCAAAAGCAGAAGAGTGATGAACGGTATCAGGTATATTCCGACTATGAAGAACACCGGCGCGTATTGCTTGTGTCGCATGTAGGTGCCCGCGAGTTTCGGATAGATGTCGCGCATGAACTCGGGGTAAAGCCAAAGGGTCGCAATGAGGTAGGTCAGGCAGGCAATGCCGGCGAGCCAGTATTCGATTGCAAACAGGGGCCTGATGCTGCGCTCGCGCCACGCGACATAGAGTGCGGGCGCCAAAATCATGACCGCATAATAAGGTTTCACCAGAACCACGACGCTGCCGGACAGACCGGCCAACGCGGCCAGCCGCCAGTCTGGCTCCGATGATCGGTCGCCCGAAGCACGCCAAGCCATGAGGACCAGGAGCGGCAACAGCAAGGCGACCCCCAAATTCTCGCGTTCGCTGAAGCTGTTTCCCGGAAACAGCACGAGTAAGGCCAAAAACACCGGCAACAGGGTGTAAAGCTCCGAATTCTCGGCAAATCGAGCGCGATGCGCAACGAAGCCGGCAAACCTTAGGGCGAAAACGCACACGGCGTAGCTGTAGCCATGGACCAGGTATTCGGGAGCGATGCCGAGGACATTGGCGAGATACACTGCCGGCAAATACAGCCACACGGTGAAGGGCGGATTGGTCTCGATCAGGTCGACATACAGGCGGTCTCCGCCCAGTATCCGTTCGCAGACCGTGATGATCCAACTCGTGTCGGGAATAACACCCCATCGCGTCTGCCAGAATGGTGCCACTGCCAGAATTACAAAGCACCAAAGCAGAACCATTGCGGCTTGGCGGTGTCGCATCGCAAGAAGCTGGCGACGCGGCGCGACAAGATCGTGCGAGACAGCCATTAGACGGCGTCGTCCCTCAACCGGCAGAGGAGCCCGCACTGGGCGCTCAGCCTGGCGAAACGCAGTGAGAGGGTCACACCCGACAGCGGTCCGTCGATGGATTGCGAGCTAGACACCGCGAAACACCCAACGCCCAAGGACGACGTAATTGACTACCGGCACTGCGATGCAGGTGAGCAGGATAGGGATCGAGGCAGGGATGCCGAGCACTTGCGTGAGCAGTCCGGGCAAAACGATCGCAACCACCAGCCCGGAGGCGGTGAGCAGGACAAAGCGGGGCAGTTCCATTGCGTGGTTGCCGTCCGACATGAAGGTGAAATACTTGTGCCCAGTATAGGAAAACAGCGCGGCGACTGCGTACGCGGCAACCGAAGCCAGTGTCGCTGGCAAGAGTGCTCCCTGGCCACGCGACAGGAAGAACGCGAAGGTCGCGTAGATCAGCGTCGAACCTATGCCGATAAGCGCAAAGCGCGATATGCGGTGTGTCGAAAGCCTCCGCATGCCCTGGTCAAGCCGCCAGCCTGCTTGAAACCGCAGCCTTGTTCTCGACGGCGTCGTTGCGGAACACCGCCAGCAGCGAAACACCAAACGGCAGGGTCGCGTTGGGCACGATACGGCCCTCGGCCGAAAATATCGCCTTCATCGCCGCGTTGACCGGCTTCGGCGGCGTCGCCTGACCCGATGGCCGCGCCGGCTTGCGCACCCTGTCCACCAGCCGGGCCAGCGCCGCAACAGGAAAAAGCGCGGCATTCGTGTAGCTCAGCAGGTCGATCGCGAAACCGGCCTTTTCAATTCGCTGGCGCAGCAGATTGCGGGAATAGCGCCGCATGTGATGCAGCCCCACATCATGGGTGCTCCACAGCCATTGGTGTGCAGGCACCGTAAGGATGACCTGGCCACCTGGTTTCAGCATTTGGCGGATCGCGGTCAGCGAAGCTTCGTCCTCGGCGACATGTTCCAGCACGTCGAACAGGCAAATGAGGTCGCAGCTCCGCGGCGCGACAGGAATGTTGTCCGGCAGATGTCCCGCAAGAAGGTCGCGGCCGATCTTTTCCCCGGCGATCTCGCGCGCGAGATCACTCATTTCCACCGCCGTCACCGCGCCGAACTGCTCCAGCATCCGGATGTTGCCGCCCGTGCCGGCGCCGATCTCGACGATGTGCGCCCCTTCGGGCAGGTCGAGGCTGCGAATGACCGCCTCCGCGATGGCGCGCCGCCCGCAGAACCACCAATGTTCGTCCTCGGTCGCGGCCATGTTTCGATAGGCGTCGAGTTCCATCAGTCAGTGCCCCCGAATGTGCGCCGCACGATGTAGATCGGGCGCTGCTTGATCTCGGCGTAGACCCTGCCGAGATACTGTCCGATGATGCCGATGCCGAGCAGCTGGATGCCACCGAGGAAAAGGACGCTGACCAGCAGCGAGGCATAGCCAGGAACGTCGATGCCGAAGAACATCGTCTTGGCGACGATCAGCAGGCCGTAGAGGAACGATAGGGCGGAGATCGTCGCGCCGACATAGGTCCAGATTTCAAGCGGAGCGGTGGAGAAGCTGGTGATGCCTTCGAGCGCGAAGTTCCACAGCCTCCAGCCGGAGAATTTCGACTGGCCGGCGATGCGCTGATCGCGGACGTATTCGACGGTCGCAGTGCGGAACCCTACCCAGGCGAACAGGCCCTTCATGAAACGGCGGCGTTCGGGCAAGGAATGCAGCGCTTCGATGACCTGACGATCGATCAGCCTGAAGTCACCGACATCGTGCGGGATCTTCTGTTGTGCGATCCAGTTGTGGACGCGGTAGAACATCGATGCGGAGCGCTGCTTGAAAAAACTGTCGCTCGACCGATTGACTCGCTTGGCGAGGACGACCTCGAAACCTTCGCGCCATTTTTCGACGAGAAGCGGAATGACATGCGGCGGATCCTGCAGATCGACGTCCATGGGGATAGCCGCATCGGCATCGCAGCTGTCCAGACCTGCGGTCAGCGCGGCTTCCTTGCCGAAATTGCGTGAAAGGTCGATCACCCGAATACGCGGATCGGCCCGCTGCGCTTCGATCAGCCGTTCGAGTGTCGTGTCGCTGCTGCCGTCATTGACGAAGATGAACTCGAAGGCGACGCCGATTTCCTTCAGTGGCTCGATGCTTTCGCACACAGCCTTCAGAAACGGGGCGATCGCCCCTTCCTCATTGTGCACCGGCACGATCAGCGCAATCGCTGCTGTGCCGCTCCCCAAATGTGCGACGCGGCCAGCTGCCGGTCGATCAATATGAAGGAATGGCGCGTTCATTGTTTGCCTGAGCCCATAGATCAGGCTCGACAATAGAAAAGCTGGGTTAAGATGACTTTAAGGAATGCCTTGGAATTTCACAGTTTCCTGAGCGCCACTTCTTCGACCAGATGATTGGTGCCCTTGCGCAGGATGAGATCGGCGCGGGCTCGCGTCGGCAGGATGTTTTCGCGCAAATTCTTCAGATTGATGTTGGCCCAAAGTCCTTCGGCGATGGCGCGCGCCGCATCTTCGGAAAGTTGCGAATAGCGGTGGAAGAAGGAGTCTGGGTTGCGGAAGGCGGTTTCGCGCAGCCGCATGAAGCGGGCGATGTACCAATTATGGATCAGTTCCTCCTCGGCATCGATATAGATGGCGAAATCGAAGAAGTCCGACAGGAAAGGCACGATCTTGCCGTCCTTCGGCAGCTTGCCCGGCTGCAGCACGTTGATGCCTTCGAAGATCAGGATGTCCGGCCTGTCGATGGTCTGGAACTCACCGGGGATGACATCGTAGGTCAGGTGCGAATAGACAGGCGCGCGGACATTGCGCTGCGCCGATTTGATACCCGACAGGAAACGCAGCAGCGCGCCGACGTCGTAGCTGTCGGGAAAGCCCTTGCGCTCCATCAGGTTGTTGCGGCGCAGGATTTCGTTAGGCAGCAGGAAACCATCGGTGGTGACGAGATCGACCTTGGGGCTCGATGGCCAGCGCGCCAGTAATTCCTTGAGCACGCGCGCCGTGGTCGATTTGCCGACTGCGACGGAACCGGCAATGCCGATGATGAAGGGCGTCTTGACCACATCCTGCGCGTTGAAGAAAGCCTGGCGCTGCCTGAACAGCAGCTGGCTCGCTTCGACATGTGCGGACAACAGTCGCGACAGCGAAAGATAGATGCGCTTGACCTCTTGCAGGTCGACCGGGTCGTTGAGCGAACGCAGGCGACGGATCTCGTCCTCGCTGAGCGTCAGCGGCGTATCCGCGCGAAACTGCGACCATTGCTCTGCCGAGAAAAACCGATAAGGCGAATATTTCTCGGTAGGAGCGAGCTGGTCCATCGAGTTTCCTGCCCTCCGCAGTGATCAGCCCCGGTCTTGCCGAGTTGCCTTGTCTTGCCGGGCTAACTTGTCTTCCCGGTCTAATTTATCTTGCCGAGTCGCCTTTTCGGCGATGCCCGAACGCCCGGTGCGGCCTTCGAGCTCCTTGAGCACGTCGCTCAGCGAAACCTCCGCAATGCCGAGGACGACGAGCCAATGATATATGAGATCGGCGCTTTCCGAAACGAGGGCCTGCTTGTCGCTACGGACGGCAGCGATCACCGTTTCGACCGCCTCTTCGCCAAGCTTTTGTGCCGCCTTGTCCATGCCGCGCGCGAACAGCTTTGCCGTCCACGAGTCCGGGTCGCCGGACCGCGCGCGTTCCCGAATGATCTTCTCCAGATCGGAAAACGAAAACTCAGCCATGGCGCCGTTTAAGTCCGATCACCTTATGAGTCCAGCCGCATCGGCAACCCGGCCCGCGCCATATGCGCCTTGGCTTCGGCGATCGTGTAGGTGCCGAAATGGAAGATCGATGCCGCCAGCACCGCGCCGGCATGGCCGTCGCGAATGCCCTCGACCAAGTGGTCGAGCGTGCCGACGCCGCCGGAGGCGATTACCGGCGCGCGCACCGCGTCGGCAACCGCGCGGGTCAGCGCAATGTCGTAGCCGGCCTTGGTGCCGTCGCGGTCCATCGACGTCAAAAGGATCTCGCCGGCGCCGAGATCGACCATCCTGCGTGCGAACTCGACCGCATCGATGCCGGTCTTTTCGCGGCCGCCATGGGTGAATATCTCCCAGCGGTCGGCCTCGCCCGCAGCAGACACCTTCTTGGCGTCGATGGCGACGACGATGCACTGGTTGCCGAACTTGTCGGCCGCTTCCGCGACAAAATCCGGGTTCTTCACCGCCGCCGTGTTGATCGACACCTTGTCGGCGCCGGCCAGCAGCAGCTTCCTGATGTCGGCGACCTGGCGCACGCCGCCGCCAACGGTCAGTGGCATGAAACATTGTTCGGCGGTGCGGGCAACGACATCGAAGATGGTTTCGCGATTGTCCGACGAAGCCGTGATGTCGAGAAAGCAAAGCTCGTCTGCGCCGGCCGCGTCGTAGGCCTTTGCCGCCTCAACCGGATCGCCGGCATCGACCAGGTCGACGAAATTGACGCCCTTGACGACACGGCCGTTCTTGACGTCGAGGCAGGGGATGACGCGGGCCTTCAGCATCAGATCCTCTCAAACGCCGCAAGAAAATCGACAAGCAATTCCCCGACCACAGGCGGAACCTCGGCTTGGGGATCGAATGCCGGGTCGTAGGCGGAAAGGGTCACGCCGACGATCGGGATCGACCTGGCCAGCCCGCAAGCCAGCTGCCGCAGTTCATCCGGGTTTGGGCCGCCTGGCTGCGCATAGCGGTTTACCTGCAGCACCTCCGGATCGTGGACGTCCAGGTCCAGGTGCAAGTGTGTCCGAGCAGCACCTGCCGCCTTCAGCTTTCCGACCTTGTCGAGCGCATCGGCGCATTGAGCCCGAACGATCGGCAATGTTTCCAGCAGGTGCTTTTCGACGGGGTCGAGATCGCGCGCATCGACCAGCATGCACCGGGTCGGGTCTATCGCCTGGAAGCCGGCAATAGCTGACGTCATCGGGCGCCAGCAGAGCCCCAGCGTCGTCGCCAGCGCCATGCCGTCGAGAAAGCCATAGGCGGATGTTTCGGGCGTGTTGAGATCGCCATGCTGATCGATCCAGATAATCGAATCCGCTGTATCGCCGGCCACAGCGCCGGCGGCGGTCAGGCAATTTCCGGCAAGAACAATGGGGAATCGTCCATTGTCGCAGGCAAGGCGGACGTTCTTCGCAACGGCGTTGCAGACAGCGAAGCCCGTGGCGATTTCGCGCTCCTGCTCGTCGCCCACCTTGCCGATGTCCTCGACTGCAACGTCGTGTCCGGCCAAGTTCAGGGCTTCGACCAGCCCGCCGGCAATCAGCACATCGGGCCCCTGGCCGCAGCCGCCGTGGAAGTGGCCGCTGTCATAGGAGGCCAAGATGATCGAGACCTTCACGATCGCGCCTCCGCCGTGGGTTTGCCCCGCAGGATTGCCAGCGCCTCGGCCGGGTCGATGCGCCCATCATAAAGCGCGCGGCCTGAAATCGCACCTTCGAGTTTCTGCGCATCCGGCATGGTCATGCGCACGATGTCGGCGATCGAGGCGAGTCCGCCCGAGGCGATGACCGGGATCGACACCGCTTCGGCGAGACTGATGGTGGCATCCCAGTTGATGCCGGTCAGCACACCGTCGCGGTCTATGTCGGTATAGATGATGGCAGCGACGCCGGCGCCCTCGAACTTCCTGGCTAGTTCGATGACGCCGAGGCTGGAGGCCTCGGCCCAGCCCTCGACCGCCACCTTGCCGCCTTTGGCGTCGATGCCGACGGCGACTTTTCCGGGAAATGCCTTGCAAGCCTGCCTGACCAGGTCCGGATCGCGCACCGCCACCGTGCCGAGGATGACGCGGGCCAGTCCGCGGTCGAGCCAGTCCTCGATCTGCGCCAGGGTGCGGATGCCGCCGCCAAGCTGAACCGGGTTCCTGGTCGCCTTGAGGATGGTGCCGACCGCCGCGCTGTTGACGCTCTGGCCCTTGAAGGCGCCGTTGAGGTCGACGACATGCAGCCACTTGAAGCCCTGTTGCTCGAAGGTCCTGGCTTGCGCGGCCGGGTCGTCATTGTAGATCGTCGCGGTGGCCATGTCGCCGTGCTTAAGGCGCACGCACTTGCCGTCCTTGAGGTCTATGGCCGGAAACAGGATCATCGTCAGGCGCCCTCGACGATGACGAAGTGGCCGGTCGAGGCGGCAAGCCGGTACTTCGAGGCAGCCTGATACTCGGCCGACTCGTAGCAAGCTATCGCCGTGTCGTAGGATTCGAACTCGACCAGGACATGGCGATTGCCCGTCGGCCCTTCCGGGTTCGCGTGGCGTCCGGCCCGCACGACAAATCTTGCGCCGTATTTAGCGAAAGCCACTGCGTTCGCCTCGATATATTGCTTGTAGACCTCAGGGTCGCGGACATCGACCATCGCCATCCAGTAGCCCTTCTTGCTCATGATTCTAGGGCCTCCACTGCAGGAAATTGGTGATCAAAGCCAGGCCAAGCGCCTGGCTCTTTTCGGGATGAAACTGCGTGCCGGCAAGGTTGTCGCGTGTGACAGCGGCCGTCACCGGGCCGCCATAGTCGGCAATCGCCAGCATCTCATCCGGCTTCTGCGCATCGAGATGGTAGGAATGGACGAAATAGGCGTGCAGTCCGCGAGCGCCGGTCGGGATGCCGGAAAACAGCGGATGCTTGCGCGTGAGCTCGATCGTGTTCCAGCCGATCTGCGGGATCTTCAACGCCGGATCGGCCGGCATGATCTCCTTGACGTCGCCGGCGATCCAGCCAAAGCCTTTTGTAACAGTCTTTTCCAGCCCGCGTTCCGACATCAGCTGCATGCCGACGCAGATGCCGAGGAACGGCCGTCCCTTGACGATCGCCACCTCCTCCACCGCATTCCACATGCCGGCAACGGCATGCAGCCCCGCCGCGCAATCGGCATAGGCACCAACGCCGGGCAGAACGATGCGGTCCGCGGTGCGGACCCGTTCCGCGTCGGCGGTGAGTTCGATCGCGGCGGCGATGCCGGCTTCGTGCGCGGCGCGCTCGAACGCCTTGGTGGCCGAGCGCAGGTTGCCCGAACCGTAGTCGATGATCGCGACCCGCATCTCAGGGTTTTCCCGGAATGTGGTTCAGCCCTAGCGCGATGCCCATCTGCGCCGGCCGGGCATGGGCAGCATCCGGGACGATGCGTGGCACCGGCGCTTCGTCATCCGCGTCCGCATCGGCCTCCAACGCATAGCGTATGTCGGCGTCGTCAAGCCTGTCGGCCTCGACGACACCCCATTCATGCCAGCCGCGGCGGCGAAGCGCGGCAATCCGCATGCCCTGGCCTTCCAGCCCGACATAGAGCGATACCAGCAGCGACAGCAGCGAGCCGGCCAATGCGAGGCCCAGGCGTTCGCCAAGCAAGGAAAGAACGGCCATGGCGACAAAGGCCAGTGCGGCCTCGATCCACAGGCGATGCCAAAGTAGCCACAGCGGCGGCACCAGGAAGCCGAGCCATGAAAAGCCGTCGCGGACAAAGGTCGTTGCATCAGGCTTTTCTGTGCGGCCCGGCGGCTCCATCACGACATAGATGGCCATCAGGCTACCCTTTCAGAGATCCCTTGGTGGAGGGAACCGCGTCCGGCTGGCGCGGGTCGCGCTCGAGTGCCGCGCGCAGCGCACGCGCCACGGCCTTGAAGCAGGTCTCGGCGATATGGTGGTTGTTGGCGCCGTAGTGGTTGGTCACGTGCAGCGTGATACCGGCATTCTGCGACAAGGCCTGGAAGAATTCGCGCACCAGCTCGGTGTCGAACGTGCCGATCTTCGGCGACGAGAACGAGACATTCCACACCAGGAATGGACGCCCGGAGACGTCGATCGCCGCCCGCGTCAGCGTCTCGTCCATCGCCAGGTCGATCGAGGCGTAGCGCATGATGCCGCGCCGCTCGCCCAGCGCCTTGGTCAGCGCCTGGCCGAGTGCAATGCCAGTGTCTTCGACCGTGTGGTGGTCGTCTATGTGCAGGTCGCCCTTGGCCTTGACCGTCATGTCGATCAGCGAATGGCGCGACAACTGGTCCAGCATATGGTCGAAGAAGCCGATGCGCGTCGAAATGTCTGACTTGCCCGAGCCGTCGACATGAACCGATACGGAGATATCGGTTTCCTTCGTCTTGCGGCTTGCTTCGGCGGAACGGGGCGGCATGACCTTGTCCTTGTCGCAGAATTCACTGCTTGAAGAGTTTACAGCGAGGGCTCCAAGCGTTCACAGCTTGAAAACGGAAGCCTTCTAGCAGCATGGTCCGGCGATTGCCAGTTGCCATGCAGCGTGGCGTCGAGGCTTGCCAGTGGCCGTTTGCAATCGCTGGGCCTATGCATACATATGGGCCGATCAAATCACTCGTAACGCGCCAAAATCGCCTTTTTGGGATAGCGCGCATCGGAGCAGGAAATGTCGAACGAACTGACCATGCACGCCACGACCATCGTGATGGTGCGTAAGGGCGGCAAAGTGGTGATCGCCGGTGACGGCCAGGTCAGCTTCGGGCAGACCATCATGAAGGGCAACGCCAAGAAAGTGCGCCGCATCGGTAAGAGCGGCAATGTCATTGCCGGCTTTGCCGGCGCCACCGCCGATGCCTTCACCCTTCTGGAGCGGCTCGAAGCCAAGCTCGAACAATATCCGGAACAATTGACCCGGGCTTGCGTCGAACTTGCCAAGGACTGGCGCACCGACCGCTACCTGCGCCGGCTGGAAGCAATGATGCTGGTTGCCGACAAAACGGTTTCGCTGGCGCTGACCGGCACCGGCGACGTGCTCGAACCCGAACACGGCGTCGTGGCCATCGGTTCGGGCGGCAACTACGCGCTGGCCGCGGCGCGCGCCCTGATCGACACCGACAAGGATGCCGAGGAGATCGCCCGCAAGGCGATGCAGATTGCGTCCGAGATTTGCGTCTACACCAATAACAACTTCATCATCGAAACGCTCGATGCCGCCTGAGCGAGCTCCAGACCATGATCCCGAACCGAAGGTCACCGCAGCAAAAAGTGGAAACCGGTTTTCGGAAAAGATCATGGTCAAACAAGAAGATAGAGCCCCATCCCGACTCGGTCGGGATGGATCAGGCTCTAGGTACGATTTTCGGCCGGTGACCGAGAACGACCTGCCGATGATCGCTGCGTGGCTCGCCGAGCCGCATGTCGCCGAATGGTGGGATGATCCCGAGACCGAGATCGCGCAGATTCGCGAGCACATCGACAGCATTTCGGTCGAGCCGCTGATCGTCGAACTCGACGGCGAGGCGATCGGCTATTTGCAGAGCTACGATCCGCATCTGGAGGACAGCCATCCTTATAGCGACCAGCCGTTCGGCACGCTCGGCATCGATCTGTCGATCGGCAGGCCCGAGCTTATCGGATGTGGCCACGGCTCGGCCATTGTCAGGCAGTTTGTCGAACAGCTTTTCGAGGAAGGCGCGCCGCACGTCATCATCGACCCGGATCCATCCAACGGGCGGGCCATCCGGGCCTATGAAAAGGCCGGCTTCCGGGCTATCGGTCGCAGGCAATCGGAATATGGCGACGTCGTGCTGATGGCGATCGACGCGCCATAGGGCAATAGCAGCAAGAGGGGCAATAGCAGCATGAGCACACCCGCCGCCGGCAAGGCCGTCTCGGCCTATGAAGACTCTTGGCGGATGGGGCTTCTGCTCGTCCTCGGCCTGGTCATTTTCCAGGCCGCGGCCCTCTACGGCATGGGTCGAACGCCGATCTGCACCTGCGGCTATGTCAAGCTCTGGCACGGCGTGGTGCAAAGCTCGGAGAACTCCCAGCATATTTCCGACTGGTACACGTTCTCGCACATCATCCACGGCTTCCTGTTCTATGCGCTGGCGAGATTGCTGTTCCCGCGTTCGCCGATCGGGCTGCGGCTGGCATTTGCCGTTCTCGTCGAGGGCGGATGGGAACTGCTCGAGAACAGTCCTTTCATCATCGACCGTTATCGCGCCGGCACCATTTCGCTGGATTATTACGGCGACAGCATCGTCAATTCGGTGTCGGATACTCTGGCCATGGTGCTGGGATTTGTCATGGCGCGAAGGCTTCCTATATGGGTGATCGTGACCCTTGCCCTCATCTTCGAATTTGGTGTCGGCTATCTCATCCGGGACAATTTGACGCTCAATGTAATCATGCTGCTGCATCCGTTCGAAGCCGTTCGGCAGTGGCAAAGTGGAATTTAGTGATATGACCACCTTCTCTCCCCGCGAAATCGTTTCGGAACTCGACCGTTTCATCATCGGCCAGAAGGACGCCAAGCGCGCCGTGGCCATCGCCTTACGCAACCGCTGGCGCCGCCAGCAGCTCGAAGGCCAGATGCGCGAAGAGGTGATGCCGAAGAACATCCTGATGATCGGGCCGACGGGCGTCGGCAAGACCGAGATTTCGCGCCGCCTGGCACGCCTCGCCGGCGCGCCCTTCGTCAAGGTCGAGGCCACCAAGTTCACCGAGGTGGGCTATGTCGGCCGCGATGTCGAGCAGATCATCCGCGACCTGGTCGAGATCGCCATCGGGCTGGTGCGTGAGAAGATGCGTGAGGACGTCAAGGCGCGTGCCCACATCAACGCCGAGGAGCGGGTGCTGGAGGCGCTGGTCGGCAAGACGGCGAGCCCGGCCACCCGCGACAGTTTCCGCAGGAAGCTGCGTGACGGCGAGCTCGACGACAAGGAGATCGAGATCGAAGTGGCCGACACCGGCACTGGCGGCATGCCCGGCTTCGAGATTCCCGGCATGCCGGGCGGCAATATCGGCGTGCTCAACATCAACGACATGCTGTCCAAGGCAATGGGCGGCCAGAGGACCAAGGCGCGCAAGACGACGGTGAAGGAGTCCTACACGCTGCTGGTCAACGACGAGTCCGACAAGCTGCTCGACCAGGACGAGGTGGTGCGCAGGGCGCTCGAATCGAGCGAAAACGACGGCATCGTCTTCCTCGACGAGATCGACAAGATCGCCTCGCGAGAAGGCGGCATGGGCGCCGGTGTTTCCCGCGAGGGCGTACAGCGCGACCTGCTGCCGCTGGTCGAGGGCACCACGGTTGCGACGAAATATGGACCGGTGAAGACCGATCACATCCTGTTCATCGCATCGGGTGCGTTCCACGTTGCCAAGCCGTCGGACCTGTTGCCGGAGCTGCAGGGCCGCCTGCCGATCCGCGTCGAGCTGCGGGCGCTGGAGAAGGACGATTTCGTCCGCATCCTCACCGAGACCGAGGCCAGCCTGATCAAGCAGTATATCGCGCTGATGAAGACCGAGGGCGTCGACCTCACCTTTACCGACGACGCCATCGATTCGCTTGCCGGTATCGCCGTCGATCTCAACGCCAGCGTCGAGAACATCGGCGCCAGGCGGCTGCAGACGGTGATGGAGCGGGTGCTGGACGATATCTCCTTCGACGCACCGGACCGCAACGGCACGTCGGTCACCATCGACGCCGCCTATGTACAAAAGCATGTCGGCGACCTCTCCAGGAACACGGATTTGTCGCGGTTTATCCTGTAGAAGACGGCGGGCAATTCCGGCTCGAAAATTTTGCAATGGGCGGTATTTTGCAATGTGTGGCCAAATGGAAGCATCTGGCCACCTTTTATCGTGCTGGGCAAAGCGGCTCTCGACTCCCCCTATAGCTTTACCTAGTTTGCCCGGCGACTATCACAGGCAGCAGCGGCGCATGAAAAAACTGATCCTCCTCATTCTCGGGCTGGCGCTGGCGACAGCCATGTTCTCAGCCGAGGCGGCGACATTGGTGCCGCCGGGAAACCGCAATGCCGAGCAGCCCGACATACCGGGCGCCTCGAGCCGACGCACCCAGGCCACCAACACCACCTTCCAGGCGAAATACCGCAAGGTCTATGCACTGCTCAGGAACGACGCCGATCTTCGCGACAAGATCAAAGAGGCAGCCGCGGCCTATGGCATTGATCCTATGCATATCGTCGGCGCCATCGTCGGCGAACACACCTACAATGTCGATGCCTACGACCGGCTGCAGACCTACTACGTCAAGGCGATCTCCTATCTGTCGAGCAGGCTCTCCTTCACCTATGACGGCGAGGACGTCAGCGATTTCGTGCAACGGCCGGAATTTGCCAGATGTGCCGGCAAATCGGGCAGCTACGACCTGTGGGAGTGCCGCGAGCAGGTGTGGAACCGGTCGTTCCGCGGCAAGACCGTTGGCGGCGAGAGCTTTCCCAATGACCGCTTCGGCGCCACTTTCTTCCAGCCCTATTATGCCGGCCAGACGTTCGGACTCGGCCAGCTCAATCCGCTGACCGCATTGCAGATGAGCGATCTCGTGCACAAGGTTTCGGGCCTGCCGGAGCTCGACGTCAGCGACCCGAACGCGGTCTACAAGACCATCATGGATCCGGACCTGACGCTGCCCTATGTCGCGGCGACGATCCGCAAATCGATCGACGCCTACAGGAGCATTGCCGGCTTCGACATCTCCGCCAATCCCGGCATCACATCGACGCTCTACAACACAGGCAATCCCGAACAGCGCGCTTACGCGCTGAAGGTCGAGAACGACAGGCGCCGCGCGGCGGGCGAGTCCGAAAAACTGCCCGCGGAAAATTACTACGGCTGGCTGGTCAACGACAAATTGCCGGAACTCAAGGCGCTGTTTTAAATCACGGGGAACGCGGTTCACGCCGCCAGCAGCGACTTCAGCTTGACCATCTGCGAGCCGAGCGCTTCCGGCGCCGGCTTCGCTCGCTTGGCGACCAGCATCTCCGCCAGCCTTACGTCGCGGGCGACCGCATTGCCGGGGCCGATGCCGCTCGCCGCGACCAGCCTGCCGTCATCGGCCAGGTGGAACAGGATGAAGGCGCCGTCGTCGAGGTCACGGCGCACAATGCTGCGGCCCTCATCCGAAAGCCCTGATATCTGCAAAGTCAGGCCGTATTGATCAGACCAGAACCACGGCACCGCCGCATGGCTTTCGCCGGCGCCGAGCATGTTCTTCGCCGCAAGTGGGCCCTGTTCCTGGGCGTTGCGCCAGGCTTCCAGCCGCACGCGCCGGCCGCCATAGACGGCAAGCGGGAACGAGCAGCAGTCACCGGCGGCAAAGATATCCGGGTCGCTGGTGCGAAGTTCGTCATCGACAGCGATGCCATTGTCGATCGCCAGCCCCGCCTCGGCGGCAAGTCCGGTCACCGGCACGGCGCCAATGCCGATCACCACCAGGTCGGCGACGATGTCCTGCCCGCCGGCAAGCGTAATGCGCACCTCGGCGTCTTCGTCCGCAACCGCGGCAATGCCCTCGCCGCAGAGGATTTTCACGCCTTCGGCTTCATGCGCTGCGTGGATCACCTGAGCGATCTCGGCCGGCACGCCGCGCATCAGGATACGCGGCTGCGCCTCGATGACGGTGACCGCCGCGCCCAGTTTGCGCGCCGCGGCGGCAAGCTCGAGGCCGATGAAGCCGCCGCCGACGATGGCGATGCGGTTTCCAGCGCTGAGATGGGCGCGAATGGCCAGCGCGTCGTTGAAGGTTCTGAGATACACGCAGCGCGCGCCAAGACCAGGCATCGGCAGCTTGCGCGGCGTCGAACCGGTTGCCAACAGCAGCTTGTCGTAGGGCAGAGCAGACCCGTCCGACAGCCGCACCACATGCGCGGCACGGTCGATCGCGACAGCCTGAACCGAGTGGATATGCCGGATCGATCTCCCAGCCAGCATCTCGTCGCTGGCGATCGCCTTGATCTCGGGCGCATCGCTGACCATCGCGTCTTTCGACAGCGGCGGCCGCTCGTAGGGCAGATGCGGTTCGTCGCCGACCAGCGTCACCGGGCCGTCGAAGCCGAGATCGCGTAACGCAAGTGCAGCCCGCCCGCCGCATTCGCCGGCGCCAATGATGACCATCCCCCTCTGCACGGCCATCACCCGAGTTGGATCAGGACTTTGCCGGCGTCGACCTTGACCGGGTAGGTCTTCAGATTGACGCAGGCTGGCGCGCCCTTGGCCGCTCCGGTCTTGTAGTTGAAGCGGCCATTGTGTTTCGGGCATTCGATGATGTCGTCCATGACAAACCCGTCGGCCAGATGCACCTTTTCGTGCGTGCACAGGCCCTCCGTCGCAAAATACTCGTCGTCGGGGCTGCGATAGATGGCGAAGCTGCGGCCGCCATGGTCGAACCGCATCACGTCCTCTTCGTCGATATCCCCGGCGTCACAGGCCTCGACCCAGTCGCTCATCGGTCCTCCCGGCAAATCTATTGGTTTCGTCAACATGCCCGGCGCACGTCATTCCGCTGCTGCCACCGCGGCCGCAGCATTAGCGTTGTGGAAGTCCTCGCGGTAGGGCTTCGCCGTCGGCGGCAGCTCGCGCTTGAGAAAATAGTTTTCATTGCGCAGCTGGCGCAGGAAGACCGGCACCATCTCGCGATAACCGGCCCAGATCGACGGCGTCGGCGCCGGCAGGTCGTGCTTGATCATCTCGTGCAGCCTGGGCAGAGCGTGATAGGGCACCATCGGGAACATGTGGTGCTCGACATGGTAGTTCATGTTCCAGTAGAGGAACCGGCTGATCGGGTTCATGTAGACGGTGCGGCTGTTGAGGCGATGGTCGGTGACGTTTTCGGCCAAGCCGCCATGCTGCAGCAGGCCGGTCATGACATGATGCCAGGCCCCGTAGAGCCTGGGCAGCCCGACCAGCATCAAGGGCAGGAACGAACCCGAATAGAGCGCCAGCGCGACTGTCGCGGCGTAGATCGCCGCCCAGATGCGGGCAACGCGGATCGCCCTCGGCTGCTCCTGCTCGGGAATGAAGGTCTTTTCCGCCGGGCTGATGATGCCGGCCGCATTGCGCACCATATCGCTCATGGCATGCCAGGCATCGACAATGCCGAAGAAGTTGAGCACGACACGCAGCAGATCCGGCGGGCGCATCACTGCGATCTCCGGATCGCGGCCGACGATGATGGTGTCGGTGTGGTGCCGCGTATGGCTCCAGCGCCAGGTCACCGGGTTGCGCATGATCATGAAGCAGGCGATCTGATAGATCACGCCATTCATCCACTGCGTCCGGAAAGCGGTGCCGTGGCCGCATTCGTGCCAGCGTGAATCGGTCGAGGAGCCATAGAGAACGCCATAGGCGAAGAAGAACGGCACGCACCACCACGTACCCCAGAACCAGGCGGCGCCGGCGCCGCTCAGGATCAGGGCGCTGAGCCAGATGATGGTGTCGCGGATGGCCGGGCCGTCGGAGCGCTGCATAAGCGCCTTCATCTGCTTGCGCGGAATGTCGGTGTGGTACCACTCGGCCGCCGCCAGCCCATTCTCGACGGCGAGCTTCGCGTCGCGGCCGATCAGGCTGTAGTCACGCCGGGATGGCAATGCGTCGACCGTCGCCGTCATTGAAGTTTCCTCCATCTGCGCCTCGCGATCGGCCCGCGAACGGAAGCTCGGGCATGATGGCTGCGCCGGAATTTAAAATAGCCCGAAGCTATGATAGTCTCAATATCACAAAGATAGTTTCTATCATTTCATATCAGAATGAGGTAATCTGAGTCGGCAAGCAAGGGAGCATTTATGTCAAAGCGACCGACCATAACCGATTTGGCGCGTGTCTCCGGCGTCAGCGTCGCCACCGTCGACCGGGTGCTGAACAACCGCCTGCCGGTGCGGGAGGAGACGGCGCGCCGAGTCTACGAGGCCGCCACCGACATCGGCTATCACGCGGCCGGGCTGATAAAGCAGCGCATGCGCCAGGAATTACCTGAATATCGCCTCGGCTTTCTACTCCTGAGGGGCAATGATGTTTTCTACGGCGATTTCGCGCGGGAGCTCGAATTGGCGGTGTGGCAATCGCAGCGTTTCCGCGGCGTCGCCACCATCGACTACGCCAGTTCGCTGGCGCCCGACGAGATCGCCGCCCAGATGCGCAAGCTGGCGGCGAAATCAAGGGCCATCGCCGTCGTCGGCCCGGACCATCCAACGCTGACGGCGGCCGTGGAGGCGCTAAAGGCGAGAGGGCAACCGGTGTTCTCGCTGCTGTCCGACTTTGCCGCCGGCATCCGGGAGGGCTATGTCGGCCTCGACAACCGCAAGGTCGGACGCACCGCGGCCTGGATGATCGCCAAGGCGGCGAGGAAGCCCGGCAAGGTCGCCCTTTTCGTCGGCAGCCATCGCTTCCATGGCCATGAACTGCGCGAGATCGGTTTCCGCTCATATTTTCGAGAGCACGCGCCGGAATTCACGGTGATGGAAACACTGGTCAACCTCGAAGCCAACCAGGTGACCCATGATGCGATGATCAATCTTTTGGCTCGCGATCCGGATCTTGCCGGCTGCTATGTCGCGGGCGGCGGCATGGAAGGCGCGGTCTCGGCGCTCAGGGCAGCGAGGCCCGCGAACATGCCGGTGGTCGTCTGCAACGAGATCAACGCCGAATCGCGCGCTGCGCTCGCCGACAACATCCTCACCATGGTGATTTCTACGCCGCTGCCGGCACTCTGCCGCGAGCTTGTCGGACTGATGGCGCATGCCATCGAGACGGGCGCCGCCAATGCACCGGGCCAGACTTTCCTGCCGTTCGACATCTATCTGCCGGAAAATATCTGAACCTACGGCATAGCGCCCGACAGGGCGAAGCCATCGGAATGATGTGATCCATCACCCTGATGGATTATTGCAAGCACTTGGCGCGAAAATCCGGCACGTTCATTTCCGAATCGCCCTTGACGCCCTTGCGTGAAATGGAATAAATATTTCACCAACTAGGCATTTTGGTTCTTTCGTTCCGGAACATCTGTTTCAAACAGAAGGCTTGGCGTTCCAATCGCAAGCGAAAAGCCACCGGACTGAAATGGCAATCGGGAGATTCCCCGGGAGGTCGGGGATTCCGGGTAGATCGGTGCAGCCGGACACCAATGTGGAGGAGAAATAAAATGAAGAAACTGCTTTTGGGCGTCGCGTTCACGGCGCTGATGAGCTCATCCGCCCTCGCCGCCAAGATCGGCGTGTCGATGGCGCTGTTCGACGACAATTTCCTGACCGTGCTGCGCAACGGCATGATCGAGCAGGCCAAGGGTATGGATGGCGTTGAGGTGCAGGTCGAAGACGCGCAGAACGACGTTGCCAAGCAGCTCGACCAGATCAAAAACTTCGCCGCCTCGGGCGTTGACGCGATCATCGTCAACCCGGTCGATACCTCGGCCACCCAGGCGATGTCGGACGCCGCGGCCGCGGCCAATATTCCGCTGGTCTATGTCAACCGCGAGCCGGTCAACGTCGACACGCTGCCGGACAACCAGGCTTTCGTCGCCTCGAACGAGGCCGATTCCGGCACTCTCGAAACCAAGGAAATCTGCCGCCTGTTCAAGGAAGCCGGCAAGAAGGAAGCCAATGTCTACGTGATCATGGGCGAGCTGTCGAACCAGGCCGCGGTGCAGCGCACCAAGGACATTGATGATGTGATCGCCACGCCCGACTGCAGTTTCATCAAGATCATCGACAAGCAGACCTCGAACTGGAAGCGCGAGGAAGCGCAGAACCTGATGACCAACTGGCTGTCGACCGGCAAGCCGTTCGATGGCGTCATCGCCAACAACGACGAAAGCGCCATCGGCGCCATCCAGGCAATGAAGGCCGCCAATATCGACATGAAGTCGGTTGTCGTCGGCGGCGTCGATGCCACCCAGGATGCGCTTGCCGCGATGCAGGCTGGCGACCTTGACGCAACCGTGTTCCAGGATGCGGCCGGCCAGGGCGCCGGCGCCCTCGACGCCGCGCTCAAGCTTTCCAAGGGCGAAAAGGTCGAACACAAGGTCTATATCCCCTTCCAGCTTGTCACGCCGGCCAACATCGACAAGTTCCTGAAGAAGAACTGAGGCTGCGGAACGGTACGATACGGAGCGGCGCGTCAGAGCATCACCTGGTTGGGGATTCCGATGCTCAAGAAAAAAGACAGCGCCGCTCCCTCTTTCCCTCATCGCCGGAACAGGCGGCGGCAGGGTGACCGTGGCTGACGGAGGATTAAGACGTGGTACAGACATCCCATGGCGTCGGCGGGCTGACCTATGATGCGACGAGGCGCGCATGGCCTGCCGAATTCAACGTTTTCCTGGCGCTCATCATCCTCGTCGGCGCCTTCGAACTGATAGGCCGGGTGTTTCTTGGCGACAGTTTCCTGTTCAACACCCGCGACAACGTTGATGCGATCTTCAACCAGGCGCGCTTGCAGATCATCATCCTGCAGGTGTCGATCGTCGGCATCATCGCCATCGGCGTGACGCAGGTGATCATTTCCGGCGGTATCGACCTTTCCTCGGGTTCGATCGTCGGCGCCACGGCGATGATAGCCATGAGCTTTGCCCAGGTGGCGACGGTCAACGGCAACCCGAACCCCAAGGCGATGTTCATCGCGCAGGGTTGGACCGACCTGCCGGTGATCGTGCCGGTGCTGGTTGCGATCGGCTGCGGCCTGCTGGCGGGCCTGATCAACGGCTTCCTGATCGCCTATACGCGCATCCCGCCATTCATCGCTACGCTCGGCATGATGGTCACCGCGCGCGGCGTCGCCAAATGGTGGTCCAAGGGCCAGCCGATCTCGTTTCCCACCGAGAGTTTCGCCGCCATCGGCAAGGGCCTGATGCCGGTCATCATCTTCATTTCGCTGGCAATTCTGTTCCAGCTGATCCTGACATACACCAGGTACGGCAAGCACTGTTATGCCATCGGCTCCAATGAAGACGCCGCGCGCATGTCCGGCATCAAGATCGCCAACCACAAGATCCTCGTCTACGTCATCGCCGGCATCCTGGCCTCGCTCGCCGCCGTGGTGCTGAGCTCCAAGAACCTCACCGCCCAGGCCGGCATGGGCGTGATGTACGAACTCGACGCGATCGCCATGGCGGTCATCGGCGGCGTCTCGCTGTCGGGCGGCCGCGGCTCGATCGTTGGAACAGTGATTGGCTCGCTGATCTTCGGCGTCATCATCTCCGGCTTCACTTTCCTGCGCCTCGATGCCTACTACCAGGAGATGGTCAAAGGCGTGATCATCGTCGGTGCAGTCGTTCTCGACCAGTGGCGCCAGCGCCTGCGGGCAATGAGGGCTTGATCATGTCAGACATCGTCCTGAAGACCGAAAACCTGACCAAATACTATGGCGGCGTGCATGCACTGGAAGGTGCGAACTTCGAGCTGCGCAAGGGCGAGCATGTCGCCATCATGGGCGATAACGGCGCCGGCAAATCGACTTTCGTGCGCCAGATCACCGCTGTCGAGCAGCGCACCAGCGGCAAGGTCTGGTTCGACGGCAAGGAAGTGAACTTCACCGGCCCGATCGAGGCGCGCGAGGCAGGCATCGAGACGGTGTTCCAGAACCTGGCGCTCGCCGACGATCTTGACGTGCCGTCGAACCTGTTTCTCGGCCGGGAAAGGGTGCTGTTCAATCTCGGGCCATTCTCGATCCTCGATCGCAAGGCCATGCGCAAGGCGACCGAGGCGGCATTGACCCGCACCGCAGTCAAGATCCCCAATCTTTCCAACACCATCCGCCACATGTCGGGCGGCCAGCGCCAATGCGTGGCGATCGCCAGAACCGCGACCTTTGCTTCCAAGCTGATCATCATGGACGAGCCGACGGCGGCGCTCGGCGTGCAGGAGACGGCGCAGGTCGAAAACATCATCCGCACACTAAAGGACAATGGCGAGCCGCTGATCCTGATCAGTCACAACATGCGCCAGGTGTTCGATCTGGTCGACCGCATCGTCGTTTTCCGGCGCGGCCGGATCGTCGCCAATTTGCGCAAGCAGGACACCGACGGAAACGATATCGTCTCATACATCACCGGCGCCAAGACCGGACAGGCGGAACTTGCGGCCTAGACCATGATCCCAAAAAGTGGAATCCGGTTTTCGGAAAAGATCATGGTCAAACAAGATGCCGGTGTGGCGAGCCGCAGCTAGCCTGCCACGTTAAGAAAAATCCCTGCGCCTAGCCTGTGAGGCGCAGACACTTCCCTTCGAACCATCCTTAGAGGAAATTCCCATGACTCTCCGCTTCGCCCTCCTCGGTGCCGGCCGCATCGGCAAGGTCCACGCTCGCGCCGTCGGCTCCAATCCGCAGGCCAGGCTGGTCGCGGTCGCCGATGCTTTCGAGAAGGCGGCGACCGATCTGGCTTCGGCCTATGGCGCCGAGGTGCGCACCATCGACGCGATCGAAAAATCCGCCGACATCGACGCGGTCATCATCTGCACGCCGACCGACACCCATGCCGATTTGATCGAGCGCTTCGCCAAGGCCGGCAAGGCGATCTTCTGCGAAAAGCCGATCGACCTCGACGCAAAGCGCGTCGAACAATGCCTGGCCGTGGTCGACAAGGCCGGCGCCACCTTGATGGTCGGCTTCAACCGCCGCTTCGATCCGCATTTCGCCGCCGTGCGCAAGGCTATCGACGACGGCGCCATCGGCACGGTCGAGATGGTCACCATCACCTCGCGCGATCCCGGCCCGCCGCCGCTCGATTATATCGGCCGCTCAGGCGGCATCTTCCGCGACATGACCATCCATGATTTCGACATGGCGCGCTTTCTGCTCGGCGAGGAGCCCGTGGCAGTCAGCGCGCATGCCTCGGTGCTGGTCGACAAGAAGATCGGCGAGGCTGGCGATTTCGACAGCGTCAGCGTCATCCTCGAAACCGCCTCCGGCAAGCA
Source organism: Mesorhizobium sp. M00.F.Ca.ET.216.01.1.1 (assembly GCF_004010325.2). Taxonomy (GTDB): domain Bacteria; phylum Pseudomonadota; class Alphaproteobacteria; order Rhizobiales; family Rhizobiaceae; genus Mesorhizobium. The sequence continues at coordinate 97,746 of NZ_SADR02000012.1, read as the reverse complement.
ATGCGTCATTTCGAACTCGCGCCGCGCCACCTATGGCTACGACCAGCGCATCGAAGTGCATGGCTCGAAGGGCATGATCGCCGCCGAGAACCAGCGGCCGGTGTCGATCGAACTCGCCAATGAGAAGGGCTATACGCGCCCGCCGCTGCACGACTTCTTCATGACCCGCTACATCGACGCCTATGCCAACGAGATCGCCGCCTTCATCGCGGCGGCAACATCAGGCAACAAGGCAGCACCCAGCGGCAAGGACGGGCTGGTGGCGCTGAGGCTGGCGGATGCAGCGCTGAAATCGGCCAAGACGGGCAAGACCATCCGCCTCGACTAGGTGCGTTGATATTCAGGTGAGGCCGGCCTGCAAATGGCGGCTTCCTGCGCTTCCGGTGCTCACGTACCCAAAAGTACGCTCCGCTCCGGTTCTCGGAAACCACCATTTTCGGCTCGGCCTGACCTGAATCTCAGCACACCTAAGGTATTGGTAATCAAGCACAGGAGAAGACGATGAACGGTTCAGCCGGTCGCAATTCAGAGACGCGCGCCATCATAACCGGTGGTGCGCAAGGCATCGGCTTCGCCGTCGCCGAAGCACTGGCCGACGAGGGCTGTCGCGCATTGGCGTTGATCGGCCGTTCCAAGGAGAAGGGCGACAAGGCGGTTGCCGCCCTCAAGCAGGGCGGTGTCGACGCCATCTTCATCAGCGCCGATGTCGCCAAGGTCGCCGATTGCAAGCGCGCAGTCGAGACGGCGATCGCCCATTTCGGCACTGTCAACGCGCTGGTCAACGCCGCCGCCACCTCGGCGCGAGGCTCGCTGGTCGAAACATCAGAGGAGCTCTTCGACCAGATCTTCCAGGCCAATGTGCGCGGGCCCTTTTTCCTGATGCAGGGCGTGGTGGCGCACTTGCTAGCTCGCAAGGCGCCCGGCTCGATCGTCAACGTGCTATCGATGTCGGCACATTGCGGCCAGTCGTTCCTGACGCCCTATTCGTCGAGCAAAGGGGCGCTGATGACGCTGACCAAGAATGTCGCCAATGCCTACCGCTCAAACCGCATTCGCTGCAATGCGGTGCTTCCGGGCTGGATGGACACCGAAGGCGAGGCGATCGTGCAGAAGAAATGGCATGACGCGCCGGATGACTGGCTGGCAAAGGCCGAGGCCGCGCAGCCGATGGGTCAACTGGTCAAGCCGGCGCAGCTCGCCCGGCTGATCAGCTATATGCTGAGCCCGCAGTCCGGTGTCATGACCGGGTCGCTGGTTGACTATGACCAGAACATTGCCGGGATAGTCGGCGAATAGACTATCGGAGCGTGACAAGCGCGATGGCTTCGGCTATAGGGCTGGCATGATCCACCTGACCGCCTCGTTCTGGTACTTTAGCTACGGCAGCTCGCTGGCGGCGGGAGGATTGCGCTCGATCTAAGATTGCAGCACCAATATCCGAACAGCCGCCAGACCTGGCGGCTTTTTTGTTTCAGCCGGCAGGTCTCCCAATCAGGAGCAGAAAGCCGTGTTGACCACCACAGACGACCTTCGGGTCACCGAAATCAAGGAACTGAGCACACCCGAAGAGGTGATGCGCGAGATACCGCGAACGCTGACGGCGACGCGCACCGTTGCCGCGTCGCGCAACGCGATCCACGCAGTGCTGACTGGCGCCGACGATCGGCTGGTGGTCGTCGTCGGTCCCTGTTCGATCCACGACCCGGCCGCTGCCGTAGACTACGCCAGCCGTCTGGCGGCGCTGCGCGAGAGCCTGTCGGACCGGCTGGAGATCGTGATGCGGGTATATTTCGAGAAGCCGCGCACGACGGTCGGCTGGAAGGGCCTGATCAACGATCCCGACCTGGACGGCAGGTTCGCCATCGACAGGGGACTGCGGCTAGCCCGCAGCGTGCTCTCCGCTGTCAACAATCTCGGTCTTCCGGCGGCGACCGAATTCCTCGACATGGCCACCCCGCAATACATTGCCGACCTCGTCGCCTGGGGCGCGATCGGCGCGCGCACCACCGAGAGCCAGATCCATCGGGAACTGGCATCCGGCCTGTCCTGCCCGGTCGGCTTCAAGAACGGCACCGACGGCAATTTGCGGATCGCCGCCGAGGCCGTGAAATCCGCCGCCCAGCCGCATCATTTCATGGCGGTGACGAAGGGCGGACGCAGCGCCATCGCGGCGACCACCGGCAACGAGGATTGCCACGTCATCCTGCGCGGCGGCATTGTGCCTAACTATGACGCGACGAGCATTGCTGCCGCCTGCGCGGAACTCGGCCGGATCGGCGTAGCACCTCGGCTGATGATCGATGTCAGCCACGCCAACAGCAACAAGAAGCCTGAGAACCAGCCGAAGGTGGCGACCGACGTGGCGGGTCAGGTTGCGGCGGGCGATGAACGCATCATTGGCGTCATGATCGAGAGCAACCTCGTCGCCGGCCGCCAGGATGTCGTGCCCGGCAAGCCGCTGGTCTATGGCCAGAGCATCACCGATGGCTGCATCGACTGGGCGACCACCGAGACGGTGCTGCACGGCCTTGCCGACGCTGTCGAGCGGCGCCGGTCTGCGCGCCGCGCCATGATTGCCAGCCGTCCGGGAGCCGCCTGATGCGGCTGATTCCGCCGCACCGGGACGGGCGCGGCGCCAGCCATTACCGCACCGGAATCCAGCGCTTTTCCTCGAACGAGCGCGCCATCGCATGCACCGTGCGCTCGATCTCAAGTCCTTCATCGAAATCGATGATCCGCGCCGGCTTGCCGGCGAGCCGTGTCAGCAGTTCTCGGCATTCGATGATCTTGAGGTCGTTGAAGCCGAGGCTGTGGCCGGGCGCCGGCAGGAAAGCGTCATAGGGCTTGTGGTGCGGCGCCACCAGGATCGTGCGGTAGCCTTGCTCGGTCGGCCGGTCGGCGGTGAGGTAAAGCTGGAATTCGTTCATCCGTTCCTGGTCGTACAGGATCGAGCCCTTCGAGCCGAAGATCTGGATGGCGATTCGGCCCTTGCGGCCCCAGGCCGAACGGTTGACCAGCAAGGTGCCGGCAACGCCGTTTTCGAGATGCATCAGGACGCTGGCGATGTCGTAGGTCTCGACTGCACGGCGCTCGCCCGACGCGACGCGACGATCAGCATAGGGCTTGGCCATGTCGCACATGACGCGGGCGACGCGGCCGAACAGCACGGCGATGAGCGACAGCGGATGCACGGCAAAGTCGTCGAGCGCGCCGTAGCCGGATGCAGCCTCATGCTTCCAGAAGAACAGCGCCTCCGGGTCGGCCATGAAGTCCTCGTCCATCTCGACGCGCAGATGGTTGACCTCGCCGATAATCTTCTCGTCGAGCAGGGCGCCGATGTGACGGATGGCAGGATTCTGGATGTAGTTGTAGCCGAGCGCGGTCACCTTGCCGGATTTCCGCGCCGCCGTCGCCATCGCCTCGGCATCAGCAAAGCGCGGCGCCATCGGTTTCTCGCACCACAGATGCTTGCCGGCTTCGAGGATGGCGATGGCCATTTCCGGGTGGAACTGGTTCGGCGTGGTCAGCGAGACGACCTCGACTTCCGGGTCGTTGACCACGGCGCGCCAGTCGCCGGAGGCTTTGGCGAAGCCAAATTCGCTTGCACGGCGTGTGGCAAGGTCCTCGTTGACCTCGCCGAGATGGACCAGCCTTGGCTTGGCCACATCGGGAAAGACAGTGCCGACCGCGCTCCAGGCAATGGCGTGGCACTTGCCCATGAAGCCCGTGCCGATAAGACCGACTCCGACCATCTCCCTTATCTCCGCTGTCTCAAAAGACCTTCATGGATGAATTAGTCCATTTCTTCCAAGAATGGAACGCTTGCCTCATTTTTTATGGCGTTCTTGCACAGGCTCGCTATGATGGGGCAGAGAGGGGGACCGAAGATGAGCCTGGGCGGAGCGACGATGGACGAACGGGTGCCCCGCGATTTCGAGACGCTGCGGACGACGATCCTGGAGCGGCGCCACAGCTTGCCCAAGCGTATCGCCCAGATCGCCGCCTATGCGCTCGATAATCCCGACGACATTGCCTTCGGCACCGCCGCCAGTATTGCCGCTTCCGCCGGCGTTCAGCCTTCGACTCTGATCCGCTTTGCGCAGCAGCTCGGCTTCGACGGCTTTACCAGCCTGCAGCTGGTGTTTCGCGAGCGCCTGCGCGAGCGCAATTCGTCCTATGATGAAAGGCTGGCGGCGCTGCGCGCCAAGGCCGAGGAAGGCGCCGGTCACCGGGCGATCTTCGACGGCTTCGTCGCCGCGGCCAGCACCTCGCTCAACGACATTTCACGCTCGCTGAACGAAGAGCATTTCGAAGAGGCGATCGCTGTGCTGGCAAAGGCGGAGACCATCTACGTGCTGGCCAAGCGCCGCTCCTATCCGGTCGCCTCCTACATTGCCTACGCGCTGGGCAAGCTCAAGATCCGCAACCAGCTGATCGAATCGGCCGCCGGACTGAATGCCGAGATGATCGGCTTTGCCTCTCCGAAAGACGCCGTCATCGCCATCAGTTTCTCACCCTATGCTCCGGCAACCATCGAGGAGGCGCGTGTCATATCAGAGCAAGGCGTGCCGATCGTTGCCATCACCGACAGTTCCTTTTCGCCGCTCGCCCAGTTCGCCAGGGTCTGGTTCGAGGTCGCCGAGGCCGATTTCGCCGGCTTCCGCTCGCTATCGGCAACGATGTCGTTGGCCATGGCGCTGACCGTTGCAGTTGGCGAGAAGCGGCGCGACTCCGGCCGCAAGCGCAAGGCCTAGATAGGCCGGGCGCACGGCACTTTTCAGTAAAGGAATGCTCGTTCCATATTGACTATGGATTGGAATTATTATTTCATATTGATGGCGCCACGCTGCCGCTCGCGCGTGTACCCCAAAACAACGTGTTGCCAAGACAACAAGGCCGACGGAGGTTCGAATGGGCGAAGCCGTGGAAGCAAAACATGCGCCGCTCGACGTCATCACTATCGGCCGCGCCTCGGTCGATCTCTACGGCCAGCAGATCGGCTCGCGCCTGGAGGACATCACCTCCTTTGCCAAGTCGGTCGGCGGCTGTCCGGCCAACATTTCCGTCGGCACCGCCAGGCTCGGCCTGCGCTCGGCGCTGCTCACCCGCGTCGGCGACGAGCAGATGGGCCGTTTCATCCGCGAGCAACTGAAGCGCGAAGGCGTTTCCGTCGATGGCCTCAAGACCGATCCCGACCGGCTGACCGCGCTCGTGCTGCTGTCGGTCGAGGACGAAGGCGTCTCGCCGATGATCTTCTATCGCTCCGACTGCGCCGACATGGCGCTTTCGGAGGAGGACATCAACGAGGCGTTCATCGCCTCGGCGCGCGCCATCGTCGTCACCGGCACGCATTTCTCGCGGCCGAACAGCGACGCTGCCCAGCGCAAGGCGATCCGCATCATCAAGGCCAAGGGCGGCAAGGTGGTGTTCGACATCGACTACCGCCCCAACCTCTGGGGTCTTGCCGGTCATGCCGAAGGCTTCGAGCGCTATGTCAAGTCCGACCGGGTCTCTGCCCAGCTGAAGACTGTGCTGCCCGACTGCGATCTCATCGTTGGCACCGAAGAGGAGATCATGATCGCCTCCGGCGCCGACGACTGCCTGAGTGCGCTGAAGACGATCCGGTCGCTGTCGCCGGCCACCATCGTGCTCAAGCGCGGCGCCATGGGCTGCATCGTCTATGACGGGCCGATCAGCGACGATCTCGAGCACGGCATCGTTGGCAAGGGCTTCCCCATCGAGGTCTATAATGTGCTCGGCGCCGGCGACGCCTTCATGTCGGGCTTCCTGCGCGGCTGGCTCGGCGAGGAAAGCCTGGCGACGGCGGCGACTTGGGCCAATGCCTGCGGCGCCTTCGCTGTGTCGCGGCTGCTCTGCGCGCCGGAATATCCGACCTTCGAGGAACTGCAGTTCTTCCTCAAGAACGGCAGCAAGCACCTGGCCTTGCGCAAGGACGCGGCGATCAACCACATCCATTGGGCGACCACGCGCCGGCGCGACATTCCGTCGCTGATGGCGTTCGCCTGCGACCACCGCGTCCAGCTCGAGGATGTTGCCGCGAGGGCCGGCGCCGATCCGTCGCGCCTCCATGACTTCAAGGTGTTGACGGTCAAGGCAGCGGCAAAGGTCGCCGCCGGCCGCGACGGCTACGGCATGCTGCTCGATGAGAAATACGGCCGCGAAGCGATGTTCGAATTCGCCCACCATTCCTTCGCCTGGCTTGGCCGGCCGGTCGAGCTGCCGGGCTCGCGGCCGCTGCGGTTCGAATTCTCGCAGGATATCGGTTCGCAATTGACCGAATGGCCGGTCGAGCATTGCATCAAATGCCTGTGCTTCTATCATCCGAACGATCCCGCGGCGCTGAAAGCCGAGCAGCAGCAGAAGCTCAAGAGCCTGTTCGAGGCGGCGCGCAAGGTCGGCCGGGAATTGCTGGTCGAGATCATCGCCGGCAAGCACGGCACGCTCGACGACATGACGATCCCGCGCGCGCTGGAAGAACTCTATGCGCTCGGCATCAAGCCAGACTGGTGGAAGCTCGAACCGCAGGCCTCGGCCGGCGCATGGGCAAAGATCGAGGCAGTGATCCTGAAGAATGATCCGTGGTGCCGCGGCATTGTGCTGCTTGGGCTGGAAGCGCCGCAAGACGAGCTGGAAGCCGCCTTCGCCGCCACCGCCAGGGCGCCTATCGTCAAGGGTTTCGCTGTCGGCCGCACCATCTTCATCAACGCGGCCGAACAATGGCTTGCCGGCAAGATGTCCGACGACGAAGCAGTCGCCGACATGGCGTCGCGCTTCGAGAAGCTGACCGAGGCATGGCTTGCCGCGCGCGGCCGCAAGGCGGCATAAGGACTGCGGAGGAAATCAACATGAGCAAGACAATCCGCCTGACGATGGCGCAGGCGCTGACTCGCTTTCTCGCCCAACAGATGACCGAGATCGACGGCAGGAAGGTGCCGATCTTCGGCGGCGTCTGGGCAATCTTCGGCCATGGCAACGTCGCCGGTATCGGCGAAGCGCTCTATCAGGTTCGCGACGAACTGCCGACCTTCCGCGGCCACAACGAGCAGGCGATGGCACATGCGGCGATCGCCTATGCCAAGGCCAATTTCCGCCGCCGCTTCATGGCGGCGACCAGTTCGATCGGCCCCGGCGCGCTCAACATGGTGACGGCAGCCGCCCTTGCCCATGTCAACCGCCTGCCGGTTCTTCTCCTGCCCGGCGACGTCTTCGCCAACCGCATTCCCGATCCCGTCTTGCAGCAAGCCGAGGACTTTTCCGACGGCACGGCGACGGTCAACGACTGCTTCCGCCCGGTGTCGCGCTATTTCGACCGCATCACCCGGCCGGAGCAGATCATCCCGGCGCTCAACCGCGCCATGCAGGTGCTGACCGATCCCGCCGAATGCGGGCCGGTGACGCTGGCGCTCTGCCAGGACGTGCAGGCCGAGGCCTATGATTATCCCGAGAGCTTCTTTGCCGAGCGGGTCTGGCACCAGCGCCGGCTGCGCCCGGACCGCCAAGAGCTGGCGGCCGCGGTGGCGGCGCTGAAGGGGGCAAAGAAGCCGCTGGTGATTGCCGGCGGCGGGGTGCTTTATTCGCAGGCCTCCGGCGAACTGGCGAAGCTGGTGCAAGGCGCCGGCATTCCCGTCTGCGAGACGCAAGGCGGCAAATCCTCGCTGCCGGACGATCATCCGCTCAACATGGCGGCGGTCGGCGTCACCGGCACTTCGGCTGCCAACCGGTTGGCCGAAGAAGCCGATGTCGTGCTTGCCGTCGGCACCAGGCTGCAGGATTTCACCACTGGCTCCTGGGCGCTGTTCAAGAATTCCGGCAAGACCATCGTCGGGCTGAACGTCCAGCCTTTCGACGCCGGCAAGCACCGCGCGCTGCCGTTGGTCGCCGACGCAGTGGAAGGGCTTGCCGAACTCACTGCGGCGCTGAAGGGCTGGAAGGCGCCGGCCAGTTGGACCGACAACGCGGTCAAGGGCAAGACGGACTGGCAGGCCGATGCCGCCAAGGTGACGGCCTCGACCAATGCCGCCTATCCGTCCGATGCGCAGGTGATCGGCGCCGTTCAGCGCGCCATGGGTTCCGGCGTGACGCTGCTTCATGCCGCCGGCGGTCTGCCCGGCGAATTGCACAAGCTCTGGCAGGCGGGCGCACCCGGCTCCTACCACGCCGAATACGGCTTCTCGACCATGGGCTACGAGATCGCCGGCGGGCTCGGCGTCAAGATGGCCAAGCCCAATGAGGAGGTCGTCGTCATGATCGGCGACGGCTCCTATCTGATGCTCAATTCCGAGATCGCGACCTCGGTGATGCTTGGCCTCAAGCTAACCATCGTCCTGCTCGATAACAGAGGCTATGGCTGCATCAACCGGCTGCAGATGGCGACCGGCGGCGCCAACTTCAACAATTTGCTGAAGGACACCCGCCACGAGACCTTGCCCGACATCGACTTTGCCGCGCATGCGGCAAGCCTGGGTGCGATCGCCGAAAAAGTACCGTCGATCGCCGGGCTGGAGACGGCGCTGACGCAAGCGAAGAACAATACTAGGACCACCGTGCTAGTCGTCGAAACCGATCCGCTGGCTTCGACCGAAGCCGGCGGAGCATGGTGGGATGTCGCCGTGCCGGAGGTCTCGGCACGGCCGCAAGTCAGCGCGGCGCGCAAGGCTTATGACGAAAAGCGGCAGATGCAGAAGATTGGAGATTGATGTCGGCGCTGCCGCTCACCCTCTTCCCGTGAAAAACGGGGAGAGTGGTCAGCCAGCGTTGGAGCTAATCCCCCCGTTCTTGCGGGGAGAAGGTGCCGGCAGGCGGATGAGGGGCAGGGCTGACATCTGGTTTAAGAAATTGGCCAGTTTAGAAATTGGAGTGACGACTTGAAAGCCAAACTGGGCATGTCCCCCATTGCATGGTGGAACGACGATCTTGTGGAACTCAGCGATGACGTGTCGCTGGAGGAATGTTTGCGCCAGTCGCGCTCGGCGGGTTTCACCGGCATGGAAATGGGCCGCCGTTTTCCCAACGATCCGAAAATCATGCTGCCGATCCTCAGAGAGGCCGACGTCACGCTTTGCGGCGGTTGGTTCTCCGGGACGCTTGTCGATGAGGACATGGCGAAGAACAAGGATCGTATCCAGCCGATGATCGACCTGTTCAAGGCGGTGAACGCACCCTGCATCGTTTATGGCGAGGTCGGCCGTTCGATCCAGGGCGACCGCTCGAAGCCGCTCGCCACCAAGCCCAGGCTTTCGGACGACGAGATGAAAGCCTATGCCAGGCGCCTGACGCAGTTTGGCGAATGGTGTGCCGAGCAGGGCATGCCGCTCTCCTATCACCATCATATGGCCGCGGTGGTCGAGACCGAGCCCGAACTCGATGCATTCATGCGCCATTCCGGCGAAGGCATTCCGCTGCTGCTCGACGCAGGTCACCTGGCCTTTGCCGGCGGTGACGTCCTGCGCGCCATCGACAACCACCACCGGCGCATCAACCACGTGCATGTGAAGGACGTGCGTATGCCGGTGATCGAAAGACTGGATCGCAACAGGCAGTCCTTCCTCGATGCCGTGGCGCTTGGCGCCTTCACCGTGCCGGGGGATGGCTCGCTCGACTTCGGCGCCATCGTGCAAAGGCTTGCCGGCTATGGCTATGAAGGCTGGTTCGTGGTCGAGGCCGAGCAGGACCCGAAGAAGAACCCGCCGCTCAAAATGGCGCAAGTCGGCTATAAGGAGTTGATGCGGGTTATGACGGCGGCCGGCTATACGGTCGAAACACAGGGTTTCCCCAATGCGTAAGCGCTGCGGCAACGAGGCGATCCGATGGCTGGATTGATCCGATGCCCGTTGGTCCGATGAAAGACTATCAGCACCCGTTCTTCCGGCCCTTGTGGCGGCGCGTTGCCATAGTCGCGGTCTGCCTGGCCTGGTCCGTGATCGAGTTTGCCACCGGCACGCCGTTCTGGGGCGTGATCGCGCTCGGTTTCGCCGGCTACGCCGTCTGGCAGTTCTTCTATCTCTACAAGCCGGCCGACGACGACAAGCCATCGGCCGACGCCGAACCGAAGGAATGACCAGAGGAAACCGCGATGTCCAAATTGCTCGTCAAAGCCAACAAGGGTCATGGCCGCGTCGCCCATGTGACGCCGCAAACCGCCGCCTGGACCTATGTCGGCTTCGATCTGCATCGGCTGCGGCCCGGCGAAACCGCTTTCGGGCAAACGATGGATCGTGAAGTCTGCCTGGTGTTTGTCACCGGCAAGGGCAAGGCCAGGGCCGGTGGCAAGGATCTTGGCCTGCTCGGCGAGCGCACGTCGCCTTTTGAGGGCAAACCGTGGTCGGTCTACGTGCCGCAAGCTTCGGACTGGTCGGTGACCGCCGATACCGATCTCGAACTCGCCGTCTGTTCGGCGCCTGGGCTTGGCGGCGGGCTGCCCGTCCGCGTCATCGGACCTGATGACCTCGGCCAGGAGGTGCGCGGCAAGGGTACCAACACGCGCTATGTCACCAACATCCTGCCGGAAGACAAGCCGGCCGATTCGTTGTTGGTGGTCGAGGTCATCACGCCGGGCGGCCACACCTCGAGCTATCCGCCGCACAAGCACGATCAGGACAATTTGCCGGCCGAATCCTATCTCGAGGAAACCTACTATCACCGTCTCAATCCGCCGCAGGGCTTTGCCTTCCAGCGTGTCTACACCGATGCCGACAAGAGCGGCGCTCGCGCATTGGACGAGGCAATGGCGATCGAAGACGGCGATGTCGTGCTGGTGCCCAAGGGCTACCACCCTTGTGCCGCCTGTCACGGCTATGACCTCTACTACCTCAACGTCATGGCGGGGCCGAAGCGGACATGGAAATTCCACAACGCACCCGAGCACGAATGGCTGATGAAGGCCTGATCAGTCTTCCCTCAACTGGCCCAAGCCTCAACTGGCCCAAGACGAAAAAATCGTCGGCTAATGACCCGGCTGTGTCGTTTTGGTAACGAAAACGCATCAAGGCTTCGTCAATTCGTCATGCAAATCGCCTATGGCAGCGGGGCTGACGAGGACTTTCGATGCGCTACGCGATCTATTTCACCCCACGGCAGGACGAACTGCTGGCGCGGATCGCCGCCAACTGGCTCGGCCGCGACCCGTTCGGCGCAGCGGTGCGCCCGGTCGAGGCCGTGGGCGACTTGTCAGCGGCAGAAGTCGCCTTCCACACCGCCTCGGCGCGGCGCTACGGCTTTCATGCGACGCTGAAGGCGCCCTTCCGGCTGGCGCCGAACGAGACGGAAGGCTCGCTGCGCGCAGCGCTCGACAGCTTTGCCGGGGCGACGACGCCCGTCACCATCCCGCGCCTTGTCGTCAGCCAGATCGACAGCTTCTTTGCGCTGGTGCCGGAAGCGCCGTTGCCGGCGCTCAACCGTTTTGCCGATGATGTCGTGCGCGATTTCGACCGTTTCCGCGCGCCGCTGAGCGAGGCGGAAATCGAGCGGCGCAGTCCCGATTCGCTGAAGCCGGATGAGTTCCGCAACCTCTGCCAGTGGGGTTACGCCTATGTCTTCGAGACTTTCCGTTTCCACATGACGCTGTCCGGCCGCGCCGGGTCACAGGAAAGCCCTCGTCTTCGCTTAGCAATCGACAGCCTGTTTGCGGACGTGCTGCAACGGCCGGTGCCGGTGGATGCGCTGACCCTGTTTGTCGAAACCGAACCTGGCGCCCCGTTCATGGTGCTTTCCCATCACGCGCTCGGGCGCCGCCCGGCCAGAAAAACTGCCTAAACAGGCCCTGAACAAGCAAGGACTGCCTGAAATGACTGCCGAGACTGTTCTCAACAACGCCCGCATCGTGCTTGCCGACGAGATCGTCGAGGGCTCGATCGTGCTGCGCGACGGCTTGATCGCCGGCATCGATCCAGGCACCGGCCGCAGCGGCGAGGATATGGGCGGCGATTTCATCATTCCGGGACTGGTAGAGCTGCACACCGACCACCTCGAAGGCCATTACGCGCCGCGGCCAAAGGTGCGCTGGAACCCGATCGCCGCCGTGCTCGCTCATGATGCGCAGGTGGCGACCGCCGGCATCACCACCGTGCTCGACGCCTTGCGTGTCGGCATGGACGAGGATGCCGACCTGACCGCCGCCGACATACGCAAGCTGGCCGACGCGATCGAAGACAGCGTCCAGCAGGACCGGCTGCGGGCCGACCACTTCATTCATCTGCGCTGCGAAGTTTCGGCGCCCGATTGCCTCGCGGCCTTCGCCAACTTCGACGGCGACGAAAGGGTCAGGCTGGCATCGCTGATGGACCATGCGCCGGGACAGCGCCAGTTCGTCAATCTCGAAACCTACGCCTATTACTACCAGCGCAAGCTGAAGCTGACCGACCGCGACTTCCAGAGATTCTGCGAGAAGCGGATGGCGGAGTCGGCCAAGAACTCCGGCCCGAACCGCACCTCCATTGCCGCCGCCTGCCATCAGCGCGGCATCGTGCTAGCCAGCCATGATGACGCCACCGTTGGCCATGTCGACGAGGCGATCGAGCAGGGCGTCCGTGTCGCCGAGTTTCCGACCACCGAGGAGGCCGCAAGGGCTTCGAAGGAGGCAGGGCTCGGTGTACTGATGGGCGCGCCCAACGTCATGCGCGGCGCCTCGCATTCGGGCAATGTCTCGGCCCGCACGCTGGCCGGCAACGGCCTGCTCGATATCCTGTCGTCCGACTACATTCCCTTCAGCCTGATCCAGTCGGCCTTCTTCCTCGGCGATGTCGTCGAAGGCATCTCCTTGCCGCAAGCCGTGGCCATGGTTTCCAAGAACCCTGCCGAGGCGGTCGGTCTCAGCGATCGCGGCGTCATCGAACCAGGCCGGCGCGCCGATCTCGTCCGCGTCCGTGTCGACGACCATGTCCCGGTTGTCCGCACGGTCTGGCGGCAGGGACGCCGGGTCGCATGATGGTATCGGCATCGATCGAGCGCGAATTGTCGGCCGAAGCGTTCCCGATCCGCGACGGCGTCTTCGTTGCCGTCGTCGGGCCGAGCGGCGCCGGCAAGGACACGGTAATCGGCTATGCCCGCGCCCTGTTTGCCGACGAAAGCCGGCTGGAGTTCGTGCGCCGGGTCATCACCCGGCCGAGCGATGCCTCCAGCGAGGATCACGACACGCTGGCCGATGCGGCCTTTGCCGAGGCCGAAGCCGACGGCGCCTTCGCTATTTCATGGGAGGCGCATGGCCTGCGCTACGGCATCCCGGCTGAAGTCGACTGGTCGGTCGCCAATGGGCACGTTGCCGTCGCCAATGTATCACGCGCCATCATCCCGGCGCTGCGCGACCGCTACGCCAATCTGGCGATCGTCGAGATCACCGCTGCGCCGGAAATCCTGGCTGAACGGCTGGCATTGCGCGGCCGCGAGTCGCGCGGCGAGGTGCTGGCGCGCCTGGCGCGCAGCGCCAACGTCGCATTGTCCGGCCCGGGCGTCACCTCGATCGACAACAGCGGTGCACGCGAAGTGGCCGGCGAGCGTTTCGCCGACGTGCTGCGCAGGGCGATGGCCTTCTCCGACATGTCGGGCCTAATTTAGGCTGGTCTTGGAGGGCTATTCCGCCGCAGCGCCGGCGGCGCCCTTGCGGGTGGCCTCCAGCATCAGCCGCCGCGCCCGGAACACGCCCCATTGCTGGTCGACCAGCACGCCGATTAGGATCACTCCGCCCATCACCGCGAAGTTCAGCGAGGACGGGATGCCGAGCAGATTGACGAGGTTCTGCAGTTCCTGCAGCAGGACCGTTCCCAGGATCACGCCGATCAGCGAGCCCTCGCCGCCGCGCAGCGAGAAACCGCCGAGCACCGCCGCCGCGATGGCATAGAGCTCATAGAACTGTCCGTGGCTGGCCGGTGAGATCGAGCGCGTGTACATGGCGAAATAGATCGCCGACAGTGCCGTCAGCACGCCGCAGATGACATAGGCGGCCATGACGATGCGGCCGGTACGGATGCCGGAATATTTCGCCGCTTCCTCGTTCTTGCCGATCGCGTAGAGATAGCGCCCGAACACCGAACGGTGCAGCACCACCCACATCACGATGGCGATGATGATCAGCGCAATGAAGCTGTTCGGCACGCCCCAGGATCGCCCCGCCGCCAGGAATTCGAGTTCCGGGAAATTCTGTCCGAAGGCAAAGCCCGCGGTGCCGTCGGCGGTGTAGAACCGCGCCACGCCGCGATAGATCAACAGCCCGCACAGCGTCACCACGAAGGGCTGCAGTTTGAGCCGCGTGATCAGCCAGCCATGCACCAGGCCGATTATGCCGCCGAGCGCTATAATCAGCACGAAGGCAAGCGGCCAGTCCATCTCGCGCACGGCGATGAAGTCGATGAACAGCGTACCCAGCAGCGCGACCAGCGAGCCGACCGACAGTTCGATGCCGCCGGTGATGATGACGAAGGCCTGGCCGATCGACAGGATGCCGAACAGCCCGATCAGGTTCGAGGTGTTGGCGAGGTTGATCGGCAACAGGAAGCGCGGGTTGATGATCGCCACCACCGTTCCCACCACCAGGATCAGGATCAGCAGACCGAGATCTTTCTTGCTCATCGTCTTCTCCCAATGCCTGCTTTAGCAGGTTCCGCAAAAGTATTCCGCGGTGTTGCGACCAGGACCTGCGGCAAAACAAAACGCTATTTCGGCCGCTTGCCCACCGCCAGCAGCAGCACGTTTTCCTGGCTGAAGTGCTCCCTGTCGAGAATGCCGGAGATCTGGCCCTCATGCATGACGGCGATCCGGTCCGAGACCCCGATCACCTCCTCCATGTCGCTGGAGATCATCAGCACGGCGACTCCGGCATCGGCCAGCGCGCGCATCAGCCCGTAGATTTCGGCCTTGGCGCCGATGTCGATGCCGCGCGTCGGCTCGTCGAGGATCATCACCTTGGGGTTCATCGCCAGCCACTTGGCCAGCACAACTTTTTGCTGGTTGCCGCCGGAGAGCGTGCCGGTGCGCGTCGCCACCGAAGGCGCCCTGATGCCGAGATTGCTTTTCTGCTTTTCGGCGGTGGCAGCTTCGGCGCTGGCCGAAACCAGCGACCGCCGGGCATGCGCCGACAGGTTGGGCAGCGAAATATTCTGGGCAATCGACAGGTCGAGCAGGATGCCGGTCAGCTTGCGGTCCTCGGGGACGAGGAAGATGCCGCTCGCCACTGCATCGGCAGCCGATCCAAGCACGAGCTCTTTTCCATCGAGCAGCAAGCTGCCGCCAAAGCTCTCGTCGATGCCGAAAAGCACGCGCGCCAGTTCGGTCCGACCGGAGCCGACAAGGCCGGCAAGGCCGAGGATTTCGCCGTGCCTGACATCGAGATCGACCGGCCGGTCTGGATAGGCGCTGGTGCGAACGCCGTTGGCCGACAGCGCGACGCTACCTGGCGCGCGCGCCGATTCTGCGGCCTTCTCCCTCTCCTTCAGCATACGCCCGATCATTAGCTTGACCATTTGGTCGTGGTTGATGGCGCTCTTCGACAGCGTGCCGGCAAGCATGCCGTCCCTCAGCACGACGACACGGTCGGCGACCCGCTCGACCTCGTGCAGGCGGTGCGAGATGAAGATGACGCTGATGCCCTCTGCCTTCAGCGCGGTGATGACATCGAGCAACTTGTCGGTTTCGGCAATCGGCAAGCTCGACGTCGGCTCGTCGAGGATCACCAGCCGCGCCTTGATCGACAGCGCCTTGGCGATCTCGACCATCTGCTGCTGGGCAAGCGACAGCGCCGCTACCGGTGTATCGGCCGAGAAATTGGCGCCCACCCGCTTCAGCAGTGGCGCCACCTGCGTGCGCAGCTTGGCACGGTCGACGAGCTTGAGCGGACCGGCGCGCAGCGGTTCACGGCCGAAAAAGATGTTGGCGGCAACGTCGAGGTTTTCGAACAGGTTGAGTTCCTGGTGGACGAAGGCGATGCCCGAGCCGATGCTGGCTTCGACGGTCAGCCCGTCATGGGCGAGGCCGTCGACGGTTATCGTGCCGGTGTCCGGCCTGGTCACACCGCCGAGGATCTTCATCAGCGTCGATTTGCCGGCGCCGTTTTCACCGACCAGGCCGATGACCTCGCCGGCCCTGACCTCCATCGAAAAACCGTCCAGCGCCACGACGCCGGGATAGGTCTTGCGCACGCCCTCGAGGCTGAGGAACGGAGCGGACGCGACGATGGATGTGTCGGAGTAATTCATCATGCCTGACAGCAGCCGCTGGGCCATTGTGGCCGCATCTGCAGACTGACGACCCCTGCAGGGTTCGTCAATATGAACACCGGCCAGGGATCAGTCCCTGGCCGGTGCAACTGCTCCTGTCTTATTTGCCTGACATCGCCGCCAGGTTTGCGGCATAGGCGTCGACATCGTCCTTGCCGATGATCTTGGTCGGCACGATGATCAGTCCGTCGGCGGGAACGCCCGACTTGTCGCCCTTGAGATAAGAAGCCATCAGCTTCATGCCTTGGTAGGCCCATTCGAAGGGCTGCTGCACGACGGTCGCGGCGACGGTGCCTTCCTTGACGCCGCCCAGCGTGATCGGATCATCGTCGAAGCCGACGACGGTGATCTGGCCGAGCTTGCCGGCGTCGCGCAGCGCTTCATAGATGCGCGGCGTGTTGTAGGAATAGAAGCCGACCATGCAGGTCACGTCGGGACTGGCAACCAGCGCGTCCTCGACATTCTTCTTGGCACGGGCCTGGTCAATGTCGTCGCCACGCACGTCGATCAGTTCGATCTTGGTGCCGGCGAGACCGTCCTTCATGCCCTGGATGCGCTCCTTGGCGTTGTCGGCGCCGAGCAGGCCGACGAAGCCGAGGCACTTGCCGCCGTCGGGCATCGCCTTCTTGGCGATCTCCGCCGCCTGCTTGCCGGCGTCGACATTGGACGAGCCGATATAGGCAACACGCTTGGTCTGCGGTGCGTCGCTGTCGGTTGTGAACAGCGCCGTCTCCGAGGCAATCTTGTTCAGCCCGTCGGTCGATGTCTTTGGGTCGACGGCCGAAACCATGATTCCCTTCACGCCGGCCGTCACCAGGTCGTCCATCAGCCGCTGTTGGATGGCGACCGACGACTGCTCGGGATATTTGAGCTCCAGATTGTAATCGGGCAGTTCGGCCTGCGCCTTCTTGACGCCGGCTTCCGCCGCCTTCCAGAAATCGGAGGCGCCGTTGACGACGAAGGCCAGCGTCGGCTTGTCGTCGGCGCGCGCCATTGCTGTGATGGACAGGCCGAGCAGCAAGGCCGCTGCGGCGACGGACGCATTTCGTATCGCAGATTTCATGTTCAACCTCCCATTTGAATCAGTCGTTTATGCTGATGTGAATTTGTCGATTGCGGCTTGGACGCCCTCCTCCTCAAGGGTTCCTGGCAGCGAAGAACGGCGCCATTCCAGCCACGATCTTGAACTCTAGACACTCGCCTTCGATTAGTAAATAGTCCGATTTGTCTGACATTTGCGACTGTGCTGCAGGTCCCCGGCCGGCTTGATAGCCGCACGATACTGCGCCGCACGCTGATTTCCCTCACGGCCCGCTCGATGCCGAACCGGGCATGACAAATTGACATTAGAACGCTTACGGCTATTAGTAAATAGTATTAGTTGCTGGCTGGAAATCCATGCGCCCCTAGCGGAAGGCGCGCCCTGCCGCATGGCATGGGAGAGGGTACCACGTAGTCAGCAGGTCGCAGAATTGAGGAATTCTGGGTGAAATCATCTCCTGCGCGCCCCTTGCCGCCTTGTGCCGTGGCTTGGTGCCGGCGGCGACTCGCTGGTAATAATGATTAGTTCGGTGTTTGTTTTATAAGCTCACTGTGCAGGGCCGTGTTGCCGACGCTGACGGCCTCTGGTTAGACAGGCCGGGATGGGAAACAAAAGATCATGAGCGAACCGACGGATCTGCGTGATCCCGCCCTTGAGGTCTCCAGGCGCCGCAAGCCGTCCGGGAAAACTCCCAAGGGCCGCGTCACCATGACCGATATCGCCAGGGCCGCCGGCTGCTCCCAGGCGACGGTTTCGTTCGTCCTCAACAACACGCCGGGCATTAGGCTGTCTCAGCAGACCCGCGAGCGCGTGATCGAGGCCGCGCGGGCTCTTGGCTATGCGCCACCGGCCTTCTCTGCTCTGCGAAGCCCTGTCGCCTCCTTCGACGGGCTTGACGGGGTGATAGGCTTTGCCGTCGATCAGCTGGCGACCAGTCCGGAGGCCGTCGTCGCCATCGAAGGCGCCCGCCAGGCCTCGTGGAACGCCGGCAACGTGCTGCTGGTGGCGCAGACCATGGGCGACGCCGTCATGGAGCCGCGCGCTATTTCCGCGCTCACCAAGCGGGGCATTTCGGCGCTGATCTATATGACCATCTTCACCCGCGAGATCACCGCGCCCGACTTCCTCTACGGCCTCGACATCCCGGTCATCCTGCTCAATTGCTACACTGCCGACTATGCCTTCCCCGCCGTGGTGCCGAGCGAGATCGCCGGCGGCCAGAGTTCCACCCGCCACCTGATCAGCCATGGCCACCGCCGCATCGCCACCATCACCGGCGAGCCCTGGATGCAGGCCGCGCAGGACAGGCTGAAAGGCTATCGCCGCGCGCTCGCCACCGCCGACATCCCCTTCGATCCGGAGCTGGTCGTCGAGGGCGACTGGTCGGCAAGCGCGGGCTATGCCGCCACCGTCAAGCTGCTTGCGCTGAAGGACCGGCCGACCGCCATCTTCTGCCAGAACGACCGTACGGCAATAGGCTGCTACGAGGCGCTTAAGGAAGCGGGCCTGCACATCCCCGGGGATATTTCCGTCGTCGGCTATGACGACGAGGAGATCGCCCGCCATCTGTTCCCGCCGCTGACGACATCGATCCTGCCGCACATGGCGATGGGCCAATGGGCGATCGAACAGCTCGAGACGCCGCCGGCGCCCGGCCACGGCCGTTACCCCATCACCAAGCTGGAGTGCCCCTTGGTCGAGCGGGAATCGGTCGGCGTTGTGGCTTCCTAGGGCTCGTGGGCGGGAGCAAAGTGAGCGACTGGACGTCCATTTGCAGGCCAATGCCCTGCACGCAATCTGCCGGGACAGGTAGCCTTAAGCGCTGCCGTCAAAAGAGATATCTCACATATCAGTTATTGACTGTGAGACGTTTCAATGTACGCTGTAACGCGTAGAGCTTATGTCTCAGAGCTGACAAAGAAGGGCGATGGGTGATAACCGTTCCGCAATTGCGCGCCGCCAGGGCATTGCTCGGCATCGACCAGCGCAGGCTTGCCGAATTGTCTGGCCTTTCAGTGCCGACAATCCAGCGCATGGAAGCCAGCGAGTGGATGATCAGGGGCAATGTCGATTCCCTGATGAAGTTGATTGCGGCACTTGAGGCCGCCGGCATCGAGCTGATCGGTGAAGGCGCGGCGAGCCCCTCCGGCGGGCGCGGCGTGCGGCTCAAGGCGGGCGTCAATCCGGCCAAGGGTTCCGGCGCCGATGACGCGGAAGCCGGTTTCGGCGGGAGCCTGCCGTGATGTCGGTCGTTGCCCTTCCCTTGTGGGGTGTCGCAGCGCTTTTGGGAACCGCCATCGCAGCTGTCGCCATCGGCCGGCGAGGTTCGGCGACACAGCTTGTCTATGGCGCAACCCTTGCCATCTCGGCCGTCGTGCTGGTGATCGTTACCGGCGAACTGGTCGGTGATCCCGCCGGCGTCTCTGCCGTCACGCTGCCGCTTGGACTGCCGTGGATCGGCGCTCAATTCCGTCTCGATGCGCTGTCGGCATTCTTTCTGCTCGTCGTCAATCTGGGAGGCGCCGCAGCCAGCCTCTATGGACTTGGCTATGGCCATCACGAGCCCGCGCCAGGCCGGGTGCTGCCGTTCTTCCCGGCCTTTCTTGCCGGCATGAATCTTGTCGTGCTGGCCAACGATGCTTTCTCGTTCCTGCTGTCCTGGGAGTTCATGTCGCTCGCATCGTGGGCGCTGGTCATGGCGCACCACCGCGAACAGGACAACACGCGGGCGGGCTACATCTACCTGGTGATGGCGAGCTTCGGCACGCTGGCGCTGCTGCTCGCCTTCGGCCTGCTGGCCGGGCTAGGCGGAACCTACACATTCGATGCGATGCGCGCCGCCGAGCCAAGCCAGTTCGTCGCTGCCGCCGTCCTGGGTCTCATGCTGCTCGGCGCCGGCTCGAAGGCCGGCCTGGTCCCTCTCCATGTCTGGCTGCCGCTCGCGCACCCGGCGGCGCCAAGCCACGTCTCGGCGCTGATGAGCGGCGTCATGACGAAGGTCGCCGTCTATGGCTTCATACGCGTCATTTTCGACCTGCTCGGTGAACCGGCATGGTGGTCGGGCGTCGTCGTGCTTTCCCTCGGCGGCCTGACAGCGGTGCTCGGCATCCTCTACGCGCTGCTGGAAAAGGATCTCAAGCGGCTGCTTGCCTACAGCACAATAGAAAACATCGGCGTCATCTTCGCCAGCCTCGGCCTGGCGCTCGCCTTCAAGGCGAACGCGATGCCGTCGGCCGCAGCGCTGGCGCTGACCGCCGCGCTGTTCCACGTTCTCAACCATTCCTTCTTCAAGAGCTTGCTGTTCTTTGGCGCCGGCGCCGTGCTCACCGCCACCGGCGAACGCGACATGGAGAAGCTGGGCGGTCTCATCCATCGCATGCCGCTGACCAGTTTTGTCTTTCTGGTCGGCTGCGTTTCGATCTCCGCGCTTCCGCCCTTCAACGGCTTCGTCTCTGAATGGCTGGCCTTCCAGGCCATCTTGCAGAGCCCGGATCTGCCGCAATGGGGCTTGAAGGTCATGGTGCCCGCTGTCGGCGGCCTGCTGGCGCTGTCGGCGGCGCTGGCCGCGGCCTGTTTCGTCAAGGCGTTCGGAATTACATTTCTCGGCCGGCCGCGCTCCGCAGCGGTGGAGCATGCGCATGAGGTCGACCGCTACTCGCTGGCGGCAATGTTTGCTCTCGCCGCTCTTTGTCTGCTTGCCGGCATTCTGCCGGGCCTGGTCATAGACGGCCTGTCGCCGGTAACGCTTTCGCTGATCGGCAACCGCATGCCGGTGCAGCTGGCGCAGCCCTGGCTGTCGATCGTGCCGATCGGCGAAAGCCGCAGCTCCTACAATGGCCTGCTGGTGTTCGTGTTCATTGCAATCTCTGCATCGCTCGCCGCATTCGTCATCCACCGCTTCGCCTCACACGCGCTGCGCCGGGGTCCCGCCTGGGGCTGCGGCTTCCCCGACATCACGCCGGCTGCGCAATACACGGCCGTCAGTTTCGCGCAGCCCATCCGCCGCGTCTTCGGCACATTTGCATTCCGTGCCAGGGAAAGGGTGGAGATGCCGCCGCCGGGCGCCACCGCTCCGGCCCGCCTCGATGTGGAAGTCCACGACGTGGTCTGGGAGACGTTCTACCAGCCGATCACCGGCGCCATCGGGTTTGCGACGGAGAAGTTGAACCACCTGCAGTTTCTCACCATCCGGCGCTATCTGACCCTCGTCTTCCTCTTCCTCGTCACCTTGCTTCTGGTGCTCGCGCTATGGCCCTGATCTTCGAACTGGCCGTCCAGGGCGCGCAAATGGTGCTGGTGCTTGTGCTGGCGCCGCTGCTGACCGGCTTCGTGCGCAAGGTGAAGGCGAGATTGCAGCGACGCCAGGGCCCGCCGCTGATCCAGCCCTATCGCGATCTGCTGCGGCTGATGCGCAAGGAGGTTGTGCTGGCGGACAACGCATCCTGGCTGTTTCGCGTCATACCCTACCTGATCTTCGCCGCCACCTGGGTTGCCGCCGCACTCGTGCCGACATTCGCCACCGGCCTCAAATTCAGCTGGACCGCCGACCTGATTGCGATCGTCGCCCTGCTTGGCAGCGCGCGCTTCTTCCTGGCGCTGGCGGCGATGGACGTCGGCACCAGTTTCGGCGGCATAGGCGCAAGTCGCGAGGTCATGATCGCTTCGCTGGCCGAGCCCGCCATGCTTTTGATCGTGTTCAGCCTGGCCCTCGTCGCCGGAGCGACGCAACTCTCGACGGTCGCCGCCTTCATGGCTTCGCCGGATGTTGGCCTGCGGGTCTCGCTCGGCATGTCGCTGATCGCTCTCGTGATGGTGGCGATCGCCGAAAACGCCCGCATACCGGTCGACAATCCGGCGACGCACCTGGAACTCACCATGGTCCATGAGGCGATGGTGCTGGAATATTCCGGCCGCCATCTGGCGATGATCGAGTTCGCCACCTTCCTCAAGCTTCTGCTCTATGTCTCGCTGATCTCCTGCGTCTTCATCCCCTGGGGGCTGGCGATCGCAGGGGCAGGACCGCAATCTCTCGTTGTGGGCGCCGTCGCCTATGCCGGCAAGCTTGCCGTGTGCGGCATTCTGCTTGCGGTGTTCGAGACCGCCATCGCCAAGATGCGTGTCTTCCGCGTTCCGGATTTTCTCGGCGCGGCACTTATGCTGGCCCTGCTCGGCACGCTGTTGTTGTTCGTCTCGCGGAGCCTTTGATGAACGGCCTCACCTTCGACATCGCTCATCTGCTCGCCGGCGGCCTGGTGCTGGTCAGCTTCATGATGCTGTACCAGGATCGCCTGTTTGCGCTGATCAACGTCTTTGCGCTCCACGCCATCGTGCTCGCTTTGTCGGTGGCCTGGCAGGCCTATATCCAGGATGCCCATCACCTTTACGTCACTGCGGCGATCGCCCTCATCTTCAAGGCGCTCGTCATTCCCGTCGGGCTGCATCGCATCATTCACCGGCTCGGCATCCATCGCGACATCGAGACCGCCGTCGGCATCGGTCCGACCATGCTTGCCGGAATAGGCCTGGTGACCCTGTCCATGGTGCTGATGCTGCGGGTCACGCCTGAAGCCGATCCGCTCGCCCGCGAGGATCTGGCCTTCGCGCTGTCGATTATCCTGCTCGGCCTCCTGGTGATGGTCACCCGCCGCAATGCCGTCAGCCAGGTTGTCGGCTTCATGTCGCTCGAAAACGGCCTGGTGCTGGCCGCCACCGGCGCCAAGGGCATGCCGCTGGTCGTCGAGATCAGCGTCGCCTTCTCGATCCTGATCGCCTTCATCGTCATCGGCGTCTTCCTGTTCCGCATCCGCGAGCGGTTCGACTCGGTGGATGTCGGTGCGCTTGACGACTACCGGGGAGAACGCCGTTGACCGGGTTTTCTTTCGACGCCGTGGCAGCCATCCTGCTGATACCGGCAGGTGCTGCCGCACTTCTGGCGGCAATGCCGAACTACAAGATGACGGCAGGCCTGAATGTCGCCGCCAGCTTCCTGACCTTGCTCGCCGCGCTGTCGCTTTTCGTCACCGAGCGGCCGCAGCCCGGGCAGTATCTGCTGGTCGACGACCTCAACATCGTCTTCATCGTGCTCAACACATTCGTCGGCTTCACCACCAGCGTGTTCAGCGCTTCCTACATTGCGCACGAACTGGAGACCGGCCGGCTGACCGCGCCGAACCTCAGATTCTATCACGCAATGTACCAGGTCATGATGTTCGGCATGAACCTCGCATTCGTGTCGAACAACATCGGCCTGATGTGGGTGGCGGTGGAGCTTGCCACCCTGACCACCGTGCTCATGGTCGGCATCTATCGCACGCATGAAGCGCTGGAGGCGGCCTGGAAATATTTCATTCTCGGAAGCGTCGGTATCGCGCTTGCGCTGTTCGGCACCATCCTCGTCTACATGGCCGCACAACCGGTTGTCGGCGAGGGCACCAATGCCATGGTCTGGACGGTTCTGATCCAGCAGGCGGCGCGTTTCGACCCGGCTCTGCTCAACGTCGCCTTCGTCTTCCTGCTGCTCGGCTACGGCACCAAGGTCGGCCTTGCCCCCTTGCATGCCTGGCTGCCCGACGCGCATGCCGAAGGCCCGACGCCGATTTCGGCTGTGCTGTCCGGCCTGCTGCTCAACGTCGCGCTCTATGGCGTGCTGCGCTTCAAGCTGCTGCTTGCCGCGAGCCCTGAGGCGATCGCCCCGGGGCCGTTGATGGTCACGATGGGGCTCACCTCGCTGATCTTCGCCGCCTTCATGCTCTACCGCCGTCGCGACATCAAACGCCTGTTCGCATACTCCTCGATCGAGCACATGGGCATCATCGTGTTTGCTTTCGGCATGGGCGGTCCGCTGGCGAACTTTGCCGGCCTGCTGCATATGGTCATGCACAGCCTGACCAAGTCGGCGATCTTCTTTGCCGTCGGTCATATCGCGCAGGTCAAGGGAACGCAGAAGATCGCCGACATCAGAGGGTTGACGGAATCTCACCCCGGACTGGGCTGGGCGCTGGTCATCGGCGTCGTTGCCATCGCCGGCCTGCCGCCGCTCGGCATCTTCATGAGCGAATTCCTGGTCGTGAGTTCGACATTCGCAAGACACCCGTTTCTGGCGATCCCCTTGGTGTTCGGGCTCCTGCTCGCCTTCGGCGCCCTGCTGCTGCGGCTGACCGGCGTCGCCTTCGGCGAGCCGCGCGGCAGCACAGCACCGGTTGAGGCATCCTACGTGCCGATGTATTCCCACCTGGCACTGGTGTTTGCCGCCGGCATCTACCTGCCGGCGCCGCTGGTCTCGTGGTTCCAGCATGTCGCGGACATACTGGGATGAAGCGGACGAGCAAGAGAACGATGCCCGCGCTGCTCGACCTCATCGAGGCCGGCCGTCCTGTCGAGCACCACGCGCCCGGCAGACGCGCCGTGGTGGCGCCGAAAACCTGGAACCTTGCCGTCGAGCAGCTTGCCGCAGGCCGTTGGAGCCTGCTCGGCCTTTGGGGCGAGCCGGAGACCGTCCACATGGCGCTGCTCGACGAGGCTCGCGAGATCGGCGTCATCAGCCTGCCATGCCCCGGCGGCCGCTACCCGTCGGTCGGCCTGCGGCATCCGCCGGCGTTGCGGCTCGAGCGTGCCGCCGCCGACCTGTTCGGGCTCTTGCCGCAGGGGCTTCCCGATACGCGCCGCTGGCTCGATCATGGCCAGTGGGGCGTCACTCATCCCCTCGCGGCGCAGCCCGGGGCTGCGGCCGCGGCATCCTCCTACCGCTTCCTGCCGGCGGAGGGCGAGAGCCTGCACCAGATCCCGGTTGGGCCCGTGCATGCCGGCATCATCGAGCCCGGGCATTTCCGGTTCACGGCAAGCGGCGAGATCGTTGTCCGGCTGGAAGAGCGTCTCGGCTACGTGCACAAGGGCATTGAAGGCCTGATGGCCGGTTCGCCCGTTGATCGTGCCGCCAGGCTCGCAGGCAGGACCTCCGGCGACAGCACCGTGGCCTATGCGCTTGCCTTTGCCCGCGCCGTCGAAGCCGCGCTCGGTGTCGAGGTCCCGCCGCGTGCCGTCTGGCTGCGGGCGCTAATGGCTGAGCTGGAGCGTCTGGCCAACCATCTTGGCGATATCGGCGCCATCTGCAACGATGCTGCCTTTGCGCTCATGCATGCCCACTGCGGCGTGCTGCGCGAGCGCGTGTTGCGCGCCGGCAATGCGGCCTTCGGCCATCGCCTGATGCGCGACCGCATCGTGCCCGGAGGCGTCGAAGGCGATCTGAACGAGGAAGGCACGACCGCAATTCGGTCTGCGATCACCGAGATCAGGCAGCGGTTCCCCCATTTGGTGGAGCTCTACGACAACACGGCGTCGCTGCAGGACCGCACCGTCGCAACCGGCCGGCTCAAAACCGAACTCGCCCGTCAATACGCGGCCGGCGGCTATGTCGGCCGCGCCTCAGGACGGGACTTCGATGCGCGGCGCAGCCCGGGCTATGCACCCTATGACGAGCTCGCCTTCGACGTTCCCGTCCTGCAGGAGGGCGACGTGAACGCCCGCGTCTGGATCCGCGTCCGCGAGGTCGAGCAGAGCCTGTCGCTGGTCGAGCAGATTCTTGAGCGGCTGCCGCGTGGCTCGGTCCGTGTCGATATCGCTGAGGCAGTCGGACGACATGCAGGCTGGCCGCGTGAAGGCATGGCGCTGGTCGAGGGGTTCCGCGGCGATATGCTGGTCTGGCTGCGCATTGGCGAAACCGGCCTGGTCGAGCGCTGCCACCTGCGCGACCCGTCATGGTTCCAATGGCCGCTGCTCGAAGCGGCGATCGAGGGCAACATCGTCGCCGACTTCCCGCTCTGCAACAAGTCGTTCAACTGCTCCTACTCCGGCCACGATCTCTGAAGTCAGGTTGTCATGCGCAAGCTTCTCTTCGAAAGCCTGGTACGCCCCCCGCTCACCGAGCGTCCGCCCGAGGCGAGCGATGCGGCGGTCGCCGAGCTCGCCCGCGCCCTCGATGGCGCCGCCCGGAAACGGCTGGGCAGGAGCTTGTCGATCCGCGCGGTCGACGCCGGTTCCTGCAACGGCTGCGAACTCGAAATGCATGCGCTGAGCAACGCCTTCTACGACATCGAGCGCTTCGGCATCCGCTTCGTCGCCTCGCCGCGCCATGCCGATGTGCTTGTAGTCACCGGGCCGGTCACCAAGAACATGCGTGAGGCCTTGAAACGCACCTATGACGCGACACCCAACCCCAAATGGGTTGTCGCTCTCGGCGACTGCGGCAGGGACGGCGGCTGCTTCGCCAGCAGCTATGCAGTCGTCGGCGGCGTCTCGGCGGTGCTGCCCGTCGACCTGCACATCCCAGGCTGCCCGCCGCCACCGATTGAGATTTTGAAGGGGCTGTTGGCGCTGCTTGACGGGGTGAATGGGAAGGCTGCCAAAGGTCTCTGAGGCCACGCCAAAACCTACTTCAGGTCGCTGAAGCCATAAAACATCGGCTGTTGGGAGAGACGAATAAAATCGTTGAGATCGATACGAGAGCCGGGACGCTTCCGCTTCCCAGCTTGGTTCAAAAGATCGATATGCTTTTCAGAGTGGAGGAAACTCAAAGCCGCGTCGATCTGAGCTTTTGTCGCCGCTGTGTCATTAGCTATCTGTTCCAGAAATTCAAACACCCGGGGATAGCCTGACGCTGCATCTCTTCTACTTTGTACGGCAGCGAAGAAACCATCGCTTCCGATATCTTAGTGCTTGCGCGGGCGTCGAATCCAAAATCAAATGCGACGCCTTCTTCCCAGTGCGGATCGAAGCCGAGCATATCGAGACCAGCATCGCCACGATGAAGTGAACTGTTGCCGACCTCCCAGTGCGGCCGCATCTGCTACAATCGCAAGAAGATCAACCTCAGCCTCGTCTTCGCCGGCCAGACCGTCGGCATCAAACAGGTCGAGGACCATATCTGGCTGGCTAGCTTCATGAACTCATGAACTATGATCTGGGATATTTTGACGATGAGACATGCAGGCTCGAACCACTCCAAAACCTGGAGAACTGTCCCTAATTAGTGTCTCACCCAAGGGGTGCAGTCCACCATGTCTCCGGTATAAACCGTAACCTATGTGTCCAGAATGGACCTGCAAAAACTGGCGCACCGGAGAGGATGAAGATGAGAACTGGAGCATCAGGCTCATAACCTGAAGGTCACAGGTCCAGTCCCGCCCACATGCGCGAAGGCTCGGCTACACGGTATGAGTGATACTTCAGCATGTCCCGGCGGGCTGAGCCGAAGTGCCTTGCGGGCGTGCTCGCCCGTGTCGTTCGCGAGCGCGCTGAAACCGAACGCCGCGATCAGGAAACGATCCCTTCAGCGATTGGGGATTGGAAACCTGCAGGAGCTGTTCGCTGCACACAAACGCCAGCGCGTGCGTCACCCCGGCCAATAGTTTCGTGCTCGTCCCCAAACTGCCTGCTAAAACACACCTCGCATTGTGCCAAGACCCGGCGACGCAAGGATCGGAGGGGGTGACGCCGCGGGCGGCATGCGCGCTTCTGATAGTGGCTCAGCCTGTGTTATGTTGTCACAGATTGGGAGCGCTAAAATGCTGAAGTTCGGATCGGGATACAGCGGGAACGTGAACTCGGCCGCCGCGATGCGGGAGGCCGTTCTGCAAGCGGATGCCGACCAGGCCACCGTACTTATTATCCATACTACGGTGGGTCACAATTTTGGCCCGATGCTGGCTGCAGCGAGCGAAACTTGCCCGCACACTGCCATCGTGGGCTGCACCGGCTCCGGCGTCATCTACAGCCACGGCGTTAGCGAGACGATGCGGGCACTGGCGGTCATGAGTATCGCCGGTCCGGAGGTTGCGGTCATCTTCCGCGACGGCTTGACGCGGTCGAACGGTCGTGGCCTGGTTGCCGAGGCTGCGCAGGAGCTTCAAGGCAAGCTTGACGGCATCAATGTGATCCTCCTTTACACGCCGGGCTTGGACGTCACCTGCGACGAGGTGTTGGCCGGCATCGAGTCGGTGTTCGGTCGCGAGGTGCCAATCGTCGGAGGTCTTGCCGCTGACAACGCCAAGGTGAAGAGTAGCTTCCAGTTCTACGGGCAGAGTGTGACCGAACACGGCCTCCTGCTGGTCGGCTTGGCCGACCCCGGGTTGGAGTTGCTGTCGATGGCCAGCCATGGCAGCCGGCCAGTCGGCGAGCCGTTCGTGGTGACTGCGGCCGAGGGCAGCCAGGTCCAGCAGCTCGACGGATTGCCAGCATGGCCGAAGGTGATGCAGCGGCTCGGGCTCCCGGCCGAAACATCGCCGGTCCAAGCAATTCCGCTCGCAGCCCTCGGCATCGAGATCGATAGCGCGGCGCGCGACGACTACAACAACTCGCACATTATGCGGGCGGCGTTGCAGACTGACGGTACCGGCGGTTTCTATTTGAACTCCCGCGTTCGGGTGGGAACCAAGCTGTTTCTGATGCATCGGGATGAGGAAAAGATCTTCGCCGGGGTCACCCAGATGATGAGCCGGATGGCGACGATGGTAGACGGTCGCGAGGTCGTCGCCGTGTTCCAGGCCGACTGCCTCGCGCGTGGGCGGCAATCATTGGACCGGGTGTCGAAAGACGAAATCATCGCCAAGCTGCAGCGGCCGTTGATCGGCGACCGCGAAGTGCCATGGCTCGGTCTCTATGGCTATGGCGAATTCTGTCCGCTGATGGGCAGAAACTCTTTGCATACCTTCACTTCCGCTTTGTTCCCACTGGTGCGCCAGCCAGCGATCTGAGGAGCTCCCAATTGAACCCTTCGGCTCTGGCGGCTCGTATTGCCGAGCTCGAGCTCGAGGTCGGCCGGCAAGAGGTGCAGCACCAACAACTCGTAGTCGCCAAGGGCCGGCTTGACCGCGAGCTCCAGCGCTTCCAGGCGATCCAGCGCTACGTGCAGCGGGCGGTGCTGGTTCGGGACCTGGAGGGGCTGCATATCCTGACGCTGGAGGGCATTGTCGAAGCCTTCGAGTTTGAGATCGCCTTGTTCCTGCGCTGGGACGGGAACCTGTCCGTCGCTCAGGCCTTCGGCTTCGATGACCCGCCGAGTGCGGCGGCATTACCCTTCGAGAAGGGCTGGATCGAGGATGGCGCTAGCCGAATCTTGAAACAAGACGACCCGGTTCTGAAGGCTTGGTCTGCGCTGGGCCTGCGCGAGGCGATCATAGCGCCCGTTGCCGACAAGGACGGCGAGCTCAGCGGCATCCTCGTTGGCGGCCGCACCTTGGTGCGCGGCGAGCTCTACGACGAGGTAAGCGCCGAGCAGCGCTCGTCCTTCGAAGTCCTTGTCGGCCAAGCCGAGGCGCTGTTCCACAACTTCACGCTGGCGGCCGAGATCCGCGAGCGCAATCAGCGACTGCAGTCACTGACTCGTTCGTATAGCCGCTTCGTGCCGTTCGAATTCCTTGAGCTCCTCGGGCGCGACTCCATCGAGGCGGTGTCACCGGCCGACCACATCCGCCTCGACATGACCATTTTGTTCGCTGACCTACGCGGCTTCACCAATACGTCCGAATCGCTCGGAGCCGAAAAAGCCTTCGTGCTGCTCAACGAATATCTGCAAGTCATGGAGCCGGAAATCTCGGCGCGTCATGGATTTATCAGCCAATATCAGGGCGACGGCTTCGTCGCACTATTTCACCGCGGCGCCGATAGCGCGATCGCCGCGGCGACCGGCATATGCCGCGCTTTGGCCAATCTCAACAAAATCCGGGCAGCGCGCGACGAAGCGGCGCTACGTATCGGCATCGGTATCAATTCCGGTGAGCTGATGCTGGGTGCCATTGGCGGCGAGCAACGGCTCAACGGTAATGTTGTCGGCGACGCGGTCAATCTGGCGTCGCGCGTCGAAGGCCTAACCAAGCTTTACGGCGCCGTATGCGTTCTAACCGACGCGACGGTGCGTCGACTTTCCCACTCCGCGTGCAGCTTCCTGCGCGAGCTGGACCGGGTGGTGGTCGTGGGGCGCACCACGCCAGTCACCATCTATGAGTTGATGGATCTCGATCCGCCGGCCCTGCGTGGGGGAAAGTTGGACGCGGCCAAAGAGTTCCAGCGCGGCTTGGGGCTGTATCGCGACGGCGTTTTCGCCGCCGCGGTTGACGCCTTCACGCGGTGCCTGAAAGTGTGCCCCAACGACCACGCCGCCACGCTTTATGTGAAGCGCTGCTGCGAGCTGATGCAGAGCCCGCAAGTCAGTGGCTGGCAAGGCATCACTGTACTCGACCGCAAGTAGAGGAAAATTTTCTGATACCCTCGAGACGAGGCACCACGGAGGTTAGCAACGGGCCAAGCCTTCGCGTTCTCGATCAACTCAGTGGTCGCCCGGCACCGAGGCCTGACAGTTCTCTCTTTTGTTCGGGCGCCTCTTCGGAAAACCGTTTCAACTCAATAGGTTCTGCCCTTCCCGAGAGATGGGTGACAGTTCATTCCGGAGACATGGGTTACACTTCTGGCCCTTTGCGAGGAGAGCAAAGGTGCCTTGGCAGGAGTGCAACCGCATGGACGAGCGTCTCAAATTCGTTGCGCGGCTTCTGGATGGAGAGAAGATGGCGCAGCTTTGCCGGGAGTTCGGGATTTCGCGCAAAACCGGCTACAAGCTAATCAATCGTTACAATGACAGCGGGCTGGAGGGGCTGACGGATCGCTCGCGGCGGCCTTACCGGCACGCCAATCAGCTTCCTTTCCAAATCGAGAAGCTGATTGTGCGTGCCAAGCAGGACAAGCCCAGCTGGGGCGCGCCGAAGATCAGGGAGCGGCTGGTGCGGCTCTACCCGGACGTCCACACGCCGGCGATCTCAACCGTGCATGCGGTGCTCGACCGCCATGGCCTGGTCAAGCGCCGCAAGCGGCGCCGCAACAGGGCGGAGGGAACGGCGCTCTCGCATGGCTGCCAGCCCAACGATCTGTGGTGCGCCGACTACAAGGGCGAGTTCATGCTTGCTGACCGACGCTATTGCTATCCGCTGACGATCAGCGACTTTGCCAGCCGTTATCTGTTGGCCTGCGAGGCGCTTCACACCACCAAGGAGGCCTATGCCTTCACCGTGTTCGAAAGCGTTTTCAAGGAGTTCGGCCTGCCAAGGGCGATCCGGACCGACAACGGCGTTCCTTTCGCTAGTCCCAACGCCCTTTTCAATCTCTCCAGACTGTCGGTGTGGTGGCTGAGACTCGGTATCGCCATCGAGCGCATCAAGCCGGGCTGCCCGCAACAGAACGGCCGCCATGAACGCATGCATCTGACGCTCAAGCTGGAGACCACCAAACCGGCCGGCGCCAACTTCCTTCAGCAGGCAAAGTTCGATGACTTCGTTCAGGAGTTCAACACCGAACGCCCGCACCAGGCGCTCGATATGGCTTGCCCTGCCGAGCGCTACAGCTCCTCGCCACGACCCTATCGGGGACTGCCAGACCTCGACTATCCCTTCCACGACAAGGCGGTTACCGTCACCACCTGCGGGCGCATCTGCTACAATCGCAAGAAGATCAATCTCAGCCAGGTCTTCGCCGGCCAGATCGTCGGCGTCAAACAGGTCGACGATCGAATCTGGCTGGCCAGCTTCATGGACTATGATCTGGGGTATTTCGACGATGAGACATGCAGACTGGAACCACTTCCCAACCCCTTCGGGCCGAAAGTGTTACCCATGTCTCCAGTATGAATCGTAACCTATGTGTCCAGAATGGACCTTCAAAATTTGGCGCACCCGACAGGATTCGAACCTGTGACCTCTGCCTTCGGAGGGCAGCGCTCTATCCAGCTGAGCTACGGGTGCTTTCAGGATCGGATCCGGAAAACGAACCAGCCGGCGAACCGGCCAGCCACGGCTTCTTAGCGGAAGCCGGGGCGGGCTTCAACGGGCAAGTGACCCGGCAGGGCTGCCAACGCGGATTAACATGCTTTCGGGATTGGTCCCATGATCTGGAGCCTGTCCTGCCGAGGTCCACGTCCGAAGGCGCGCAAGTCTGCGGACCTATGGAGGATGCGCCAAAAACGAAAACCCGCCTCGGCGGCGGGTCGCTGGCGCAAATCAGAACCATGCCGGAATTAATAGCATAACTGCCGTCAGCGGGCAACCGACCGCACCGTCTGCAGCCAGCCTCACTGCTGCTCGGCGTACAATACCTGCGTCTTCGCATCCGCCGCCATCGGCGCCAGGCTGCGCTGGATCAGCGCCTCGACATGGTCGTTGCGCTGGCGTGCGCTGTCGGCGCCCATCACCACGATCACCAGCCGATGGCCATCGGCGTCGTAGGAGGTAACGATGTTGTAGCCGGAGGCCCTGATGTAGCCGGTCTTGATGCCGTCGACACCGTGCACCCGGCCGAGCATGTCGTTGTGGCCGCGCACCAGCCGGCCGCGGAACATGAAGTCGCTTTCGGAGAAATAGTGGAAATGCTGCGGGAAGCGGGCGCGCAGCGCCATGCCGAGCACCGCCATGTCGCGCGCGCTCGTGTGCTGGTCGCCGTCCGGCAGGCCGGAGGCGTTGCGGAAGACGGTGCTGGCCATGCCGATCTGGCGCGCCTTGGCGGTCATCATGGCGGCAAACGCTTCTTCGCTGCCGCCGAGATATTCGGCGACGGCGACCGCCACGTCATTGGCCGATTTAACGACTATCGCCCGGATCGCCGAATCGACATCGATGGTCTCGCCGCGCCTGAAGCGCAGCTTGGTCGGCGGCTGCCTGGCGGCGTTGGCCGACACCGGGATCAACGTCTGCTTGCTGATGCGGCCGGAATCCAGCGCCTCGAACAGCAGGTAAAGCGTCATCATCTTGGTCAGCGACGCCGGATAGCGCGGCGCCGTCGAATTGACTTCGAACAGCGTCTTGCCGGTCCTGGCATCGACGACAACAGCCGCATATTTCTGCGGCGGCGCCGGCACTGCCAGTACAGTTTCGGGAGGAGCCGCCGTCGTGCAGCCGGCAATAAACAGCAGCAATGCCAGCGCCGCGACACATTTCTGGATGAGGGAGCGGTACAAGGGTTGGTCGGTTCCGAAGGTAAGCTGTTGCTAAGACGAGGCGACGCTAGCCTAACCCGATTGTTTCGTCCATTTGGTTAACGGGTATCTCACGCGATCGCCACAGGTTTGATTCGCCCTTACTTGCCTTACTTGGTGCTGCCCCTCACCCTTACCCTCTCCCCGTAAAGAACGGGGAGAGGGGGGCGCCAGCGTTGCGGCCAGTTCCCTTCTCCCCGTCACTATACGGGGAGAAGGTGCCGGCAGGCGGATGAGGGGCACCGCCGACGATCGTCTCCGGCAGTTCTCGAACCCCGACTCTGATGTGAAATGCCGGCCACCCGGCTTGCGCAAAGGGCAGCGAGCGGGTTTTGCTGCCTCGACAGAATCGGCAGGTGCGCATGGATACGATCACGATCAGGGCCAAGGGCATTTCGGTTTCGCTCGATCTCACGGTCGGCCATCTCGCCGACATGACGGTCGATATCGATGGCCGCCGGCTAAAACCGCTGCATCGCGCGCCCTGGGTCGACGAGCCGCGCCAGACGCTGCCGCAAGACCTGCCCGAGGGCACCGTTCGCCTCTCCGGCGATTTCCTCTGCGCGCCGTTCTCGCGCAGCGATGTCGAGCCGGCACCGCTGCATGGCTGGCCGGCCAACAGTCGCTGGGATGTCGTCGAGAGCAAGGCATCAGCCGATGGCTGGCGCGCTGTGTTCCGGCTGCAGCATCTGGTCATGGGCGCAACCGTCGACAAGATCCTGACCTTGCGCGACGATCACCCCTTTCTCTACCAGGAGCATGTCTTTTCCGGCGGTTCCGGTGCCATTTCCGTCGCCCACCACCCGATGACGGCGATGAAGGACGGCGGCAGGCTGGCGTTCTCGCCGAAGCGGTTTGCGGCAACGCCTGACGATCCGCTGGAGCCCGATCCGGCCCGCGGCCGCTTCCTGCTCGCCTATCCCGCGCGCACCATTGACCTGACACGCTTTCCGGCCGCCGGCGGCGGCACGGTCGACCTGACCGACTATCGCATGGACCAGCTGCGCGAGGATTTCGTCACCCTGGTCGAGGCCGATCACGGCGGGCCGGGCTGGACCGCGCTGGCGCGCCAGGCGGAGGCCGATCTCGTGCTGGTGCTGAAGAACCCGGCCGAACTGCCGGTCACCATGCTGTGGATCAGCAATGGCGGGCGCGACTATGCGCCGTGGAGCGGCCGCCACCGCGGCGTGCTCGGCATCGAGGATGGGTGCACCGCGGTCGGCCACGCCGCCTCGCTCGGCGACAACTGGCTGAAGCGCGAAGGGGTGGCGACCGCCTTTGCCCTTGCCGAAGGCCGCAGGGTCTCCTTCCGCCATGTCATCGGCGCCGTGCCCTTGTCCAGCGGCGAGCCGCCGCGCGACATCGCAACAGCGCAAGGACGTATGCGCCTCACGGCAGCCGACGGTTCGACTCGAGACATTGCCTTCGACAGCGATTTCCTGCGGATCGGTCAATCCGTGCCTGCTTGAGCGCTCGCCTCCCCACCTCGTCATCCCAGGGCGGAGCGAACGCGAAGCGGAGCGCAGACCCTGGGATCCATGCCGTAACATCAGCCGAAGAACGCCGCGGTGCAGAATGAAGCCGATCTGTAGCGATCCTTCGCGCCCCTCTCTGTCCTGCCGGACATCTCCCCCACAAGGCAGGGCTGTCCGGGGAAAGTTTGAGGTGAATCGAATTGCCGCATGCGCATGCCCCGCAAGACGGGGTTTTTCCGTCTACCTTCTGGTTGTCGAGACTCAGAAAGGGACGGGGCATGCACTTTAGGCCTAGCATTCTTGGCAAGCTGGTTGAACCGCTCAATCGGCGCCGCTTCCAGACGATTGTGGATAGCCACGACGGGGACGCCTACGACAAGTCGTTCCACCGTTGGGACCATCTCATGGTGCTGATCTATGCGCAGTTGAGCGGCGCTGACACCCTGCGCGGCCTGGAGGCCGGCTGGAATGCCAACTGCCAGCATCATTATCACCTGGGCAGCGATCGGCTGAGCCGCTCGACCTTGTCGGATGCCAACCGGCGCCGCCCCGTCGGCGTGTTTGCCGAGACCTTCGACCTCCTCGCCAACCAGCTCGACCGGCACACGCGCCGCGAAGGCGCGGCCATGCTGCGGCGGATCGATTCCACGCCCATCCCGCTCGGCAAGGCCTGCGCCTGGGCCAAGTCGAACGGCCGCATCCGCGGCATGAAGCTGCATGTCGTGTACGACCCCGACAGCGACTGCCCGCGCGTCCTCGACATCACCGATGTCAATGTCAACGATGCCCAGATCGGCCGCACGATCACCATCGAGACCGGCGCCACCTATGTGTTCGACAAGGGCTATTGCCATTACGGCTGGTGGACGGCGATTGCCGCAGCCGAAGCCTTCTTCGTCACCCGGCCCAAATCCAACATGGGGCTCGAGGTGCTCAGCAACCGCCCTGTCGAGGTCGCGCAAGGCGACGGCTTCACCGTTCTCGAAGACGCCGAGGTGAGCCTTGCCAGCAAGAGCCACCGCAAGCTGCCGATTCCACTGCGACGCCTCACCGTGCAGCGCCGGGACGGCGACACCATCACGCTTCTGAGCAACGATCTCCAGCGCTCCGCCGTCGAGATCGCAGCCCTCTACAAGGGCCGCTGGCAGATCGAGCTGTTGTTCCGCTGGATCAAGCAGCACCTGAAGATCCGCAAGTTCCTCGGCACCAACGACAACGCCATCCGTCTGCAGCTCTTCGCCGCCATGATCGCCTACGCGCTGCTGCGCATCGCCGCCTGCGCCTGTCGCATTGCCATGCCCATCCTCAGGTTCACCGATCTGGTCGCCCGATGTCTCTTCGAGCGACGAAATATCGCCGCCATCGACAAACCGCCGCCCGTCAACCCAAGTCAGCGCAGGCCCACTTCCTCTCCAAACCAGATGAGCTTCATCTATGCGTGACTTTCCCCGGACAGCCCTGCCCACAAGGGGGGAGATTGGCCGTCATCTCCGCTTTCGCCAATCTCCGACATTGCAAGAAGAACGCCGACCGAGCGAGCTGCCAATCTCCCCCCTTGTGGGGGAGATGTTCGGCAGGACAGAGAGGGGCGCTGTCCCTCCGGCGTCTCAAAGATTCTGCACCGCGGCGGTTTGAAATTTGCGCCAACTGCCGCCAAGATGCGGCCGGAATTGTCACGCGGAATCACTCATGTCCGAGATCGCCCATATCGCTGCCGCCATCTTCAAGCGTGCCGGCAAGGCGCAGCGCGTCATCGTCGCCATCGCCGGCCCTCCGGGTGCCGGCAAGTCGACGCTGTCGGCGAAACTGCATGATTTGCTGCCAGAGGCGGAAGTGGTGCCGATGGATGGTTTCCACTACGACGATATCGTGCTCGATCAGCGCGGCCTTCGCTCGCGAAAAGGGGCCCCGGAAACCTTTGACTTTGCCGGCTTCGAGACCTTGCTGAAGCGCATCCGCGCCGGCGAGCCCGACATTGCCATCCCGGTGTTCGACCGCAGCATGGAATTGTCGCGCGCCGCCGCCGCGATCGTCGCCGCCGACACCAAGTTCATCCTGGTCGAGGGCAATTACCTGCTGCTCGACGAGGAGCCATGGTCGCGATTGGCGCCGCTGTTCGATTTCACGATTTTCGTCGA
The DNA here is from genome assembly GCF_004010325.2 of Mesorhizobium sp. M00.F.Ca.ET.216.01.1.1. Lineage (GTDB taxonomy): Bacteria > Pseudomonadota > Alphaproteobacteria > Rhizobiales > Rhizobiaceae > Mesorhizobium. The sequence goes on along the minus strand of NZ_SADR02000012.1, from coordinate 60,862 downwards.
TGTGCCGCGCGCCGAGCTTGAGCGCCGTTTGCTGGAGCGATGGCACGGCCACGGCCGTTCCGACGAGGACGCCCGCGCCTGGATCGCCTCCAACGACATGCCCAACATCGACCGCGTGCTTGCCCGCCGGCGGCCCGCCGATCTGGTGATCGGCGATCACCTCTGATTTGCAGGAAAATTCGACGGGAACCTTAAGATTTTCAGGCCGTTATCATCGATACGGCAATTATGCTGACATGCTGAGGGAATGGTCTGATGGTAACCAAGGCAAGAAAGCCTGCGCCCGGCAAGGGCAGGGCAGTTCAATCGAAGACAGGCGCCGGTCCCGCAACGGCGGCGCGTTCCAAGGATGCAAAACCCACTTTCGGCAAGGCGGCGCCCAAGAAGGTGATGCCGGCTGCAGCAGCAGCGGCAAAAACCGGCAAGCGCAGAAAGCCGGCAACGGGTAGTGAGTCGATGGCAGACAGTGCAATGCGCACGGTCAGGACAACAGCCAATGTTGCGGCCGGTGCGGTTGTTGCAACTGCCAGAAGGGCCGCGTCTCTGGCTGCCTCTGCCATGGGCAAGCGCGGCTCAAAGCCCAAGTCCAAGTCCAAGGCAAAATAGGCCAAGCCGCCTTCGCGCGGCTTTAGCCTGTTCTGACTAGTTCCTGGCAGGAATGTTGAGGCCTTTTTGAACCGCCGGGCGGGCAAGGCCACGCTCCAGCCATGCCGCCACGGTTGGGAAATCATCGAAGCCGACAAGCTCCCTCGCCTCGTAGAAGCCGATCAGGTTGCGCACCCAGCCGAGCATCGAGATGTCGGCGATGGTGTAATCGTCGTCCATGATCCAGGTGCGACCCTTCAGCCTGGTTTCGAGCACGCCGATCAGCCGCCGCGATTCGTCGCGATAGCGCTCCAGCGGGCGCTTGTCGGCGATCTCGCGCCCGGCGAATTTGTGGAAGAAGCCGACCTGTCCGAACATCGGGCCGATGAACGCCATCTGGAAGAACACCCACTGGATCGTCTCGTAGCGCCGTGCGGGATCGGCGGGGATCAGCTTGCCGGTCTTGTCGGTGAGATAGAGCAGGATGGCGCCGGATTCGAACAGGCCGATCGGCTTGCCGCCCGGACCATTCGGGTCGATGATCGCCGGTATCTTGCCGTTGGGGTTCAGCGACAGGAATTCCGGCGTCCAGCTTTCATTCTTGCCGATGTTCACCGCATGCGCCTCGTAGGGCAGGCCGAGTTCTTCCAGCGCGATCGACACTTTCACCCCGTTCGGCGTCGGAAACGAATAGAGCTGGATGCGATCGGGGTGGCGGGCCGGCCAGCGCGCGGCGATCGGAAAGGCGGACAGGTCGGTCATCGAAAACTCCTGGTCGGGGATTTTGCGCGCAACGGCACGGGCGTGCCGGGTCGCAGAGAACTAGGCGCGGCAACGGTCGCGATCAATAAGCCGGGCGAAAACTTTCGCCGTATCCGGATGATGGCCGGAATGAATTCCGGTCAGACCGCCTTGAACGCCAGCACCGCATTGGTGCCGCCGAAGGCAAACCCGTTGCTGAGCGCGACGCGCACCTTGCGCTCGCGCGCAACGTTGGGCGTGATATCGAGATCGCAATCGGCGTCGGCCTCACGAAAATTGGCCGTCGGCGGCACGATGCCTTCGCGGATCGCCATCACGCAGGCAATCAGCTCCAGGCCGCCCGAGGCGCCAAGGCAGTGGGCATGCATCGACTTGGTCGACGAGATCGAAAGCTTGTAGGCATGGTCGCCGAAGACACGCTTGATCGCTGCCGTTTCGATCTGGTCGTTGGCCTTGGTGCCGGTGCCATGCGCATTGAGATAGTCGACGTCTTCCGGATTGAGCTGAGCGTCGACGAGGCAGAAGCGCATCGCCGCTTCCGGCCCTTCGATGGTCGGCGCGACAATGTCGGACGCATCGCCGGAAAGGCCGGCGCCGGCGACCTCGGCAAGGATGGTGGCGCCGCGCGCCATGGCATGCTCGTAAGTCTCCAGCACCACCATGCCGGCGCCTTCGCCGAGCACCAGGCCTTGGCGATCGGCCGAAAACGGCCGGCAGGTGTCGGGCGACAGCACCCGCAGTGCCTCCCAGCCTTTCAGGATACCCCAGACCAGCGGCGCGTCGGTGCCGCCCGCGACCATGACGTCGGCGCGGCCGAGCCTGATCTGGTCGACCGCCGAGGCAATGGCGTGGTTGGACGACGAGCAGGCCGAGGTGACGCCGAAGACCGGTCCGCGCAGGCCGAGATTCATGCTGACATGGCCGGCGGCGGCACCGGGCATCACTTTCGGCACGGTGAAGATGCCGGCGCGGTTCCTCTTGTCGATCAGGATGGCGCGATAATTTTCTTCGATCGCCTCCCAGCCGCAAACGCCGACGCCGACGATGGTGCCCATCCGGTAGGTGTTGGCTGCGTGCGAGGTCAACCCCGCCTGCTGCGCGGCCTCCCGTGCCGCGATCGTCGCCAGAAGGCTGAAGCGATCCATCGACACCAGCTGCTTGCGATCGATGCCATGATCGGGCAGCGCCTTGATTTCGCAGCCGACCTTGACCTTCAGGTCATGCAGCAGCGGATTGTCGATCGGGCCGATGGCCGAGCGGCCGGCCCGCATTTCGCTCCAGATCGCCGACGCATTGGTGCCGAGCCCGCATATTCCGCCGATGCCGGTGATGACGACGCGCTTTTGCATTCAGTTAGGCTTTTTTCGCGATCAGAGCGCGAACCGCCTCGACCATGTCGCCGACATTCTTCAGATTGCTCCAGGCATCGACCGTGTTCATCTCGATCTCGATGCCATACTGTTCCTCGAGATCGAAGATGATCTCCGTCAGTTCCAGCGAATGGATGCCCAGCGCGGTCAATTCGGTATTGGTGGTGATTTCTTCGCCGCCAGGCTCGGCATGAGCCTTGATCTTGGCGATGATTTCCGTTGCCAGCTGGTCAGCCATTCGGTTTCTTCCCCAACTTTGTCGTTTCCCGACGCCAACTGATCAGCGCCCCTTTGTCCCCGGATTCCAATCGTCGTCGTCGCCCTTTACCCCGCCAGACGCTGCATGATCGTTCCAAGGTGGCTCCCTCTATAGAAACCGAAACGCTGTCAAGCAACAAGCTATATATCGACAAAGCCGGCGCAGTGCTTAACGATGGCGTCGTGGACACGATCGAACATAGCCTGACTTCGGCGCTGCCGGCCCAACGCGTCGCCGGAATGGCGCGGCTTGTTTGCGCCAACAGTGGTGGTCGCACGCGGCTCCAGCAACTTTATCAGGACGGCTCCGCCAAGATCCGCATGCCGGCGGTCTCGGCCGATCCGCTGCAAGCCGTCCTGATCAACACCGCCGGCGGGTTGACCGGCGGCGACCGCCTTGGCTGGGAGATCGATGTAGGCGCCGGCGCCTCAGCCACTGTAACGACCCAGGCTTGCGAGAAGATCTACCGCGCCGCGTCCGACCGCGCCGAGGTGCGGGTGAGGCTGAGCGTCGGCGGGCATGGTCGCATTGCCTGGCTGCCGCAGGAGACCATCGTCTTTGATCGCTCGGCCTTTGCCCGCACGCTCGACGTCGAACTGGCCGCCAGCGCCGAGGCATTGCTGCTGGAGGCCACCGTCTTCGGTCGCCTTGCCATGGGCGAACAGGCAAAGCATGGCAGCTTTCATGACCGCTGGCGCGTCAACCAGGGCGGGGCGCTCGTCCACGCCGAGGACTTTCGCATCGGGCCAGGCATTGCAGCCACCCTTGGCCGCCCGGCGGTGGCGGGCGGCGCCATCGCCATGGCGACGCTGCTGATGGTTTCGCCGCGGGCGGAGGCTCTGCTTGACCCGACCCGCGAGATCATCGGCAGCCAGGGCGACGCCAGCTTCTGGAGCGTGAAGAAATCTGGCAAGCTTCTTGCGAGGCTTTTCGCCACGGACGGCTACCAGCTTCGCAAACGGCTGGTTCCGCTCGTCGAATTGCTCAATGGGCAGGCGGGCCTGCCCAAATTATGGTCACTTTGATTCCGATTATGCTACTCCAGGGAAGCGCATGAACCTGACGCCAAGGGAAAAGGACAAGCTGCTCATCGCCATGGCGGCGATCGTGGCACGCAAGCGGCTCGAACGCGGCGTCAAGCTCAACCATCCGGAGGCGATCGCGCTGATCACCGATTTCGTCGTCGAAGGCGCCCGCGATGGCCGTCCGGTCGCCGAGCTGATGGAGGCCGGCGCCCATGTCGTTACCCGCGCGCAGGTGATGGAAGGTATCGCCGAGATGATCCACGACGTGCAGGTCGAAGCGACGTTTCCCGACGGCACCAAGCTGGTGACCGTGCACGAACCGATAAGGTGACACGAACGTAGGTGAGGAGAGGAAGATGCTGGAACTGCGCCCAAATTGCGAATGTTGCGACAAGGACCTGCCGCCGGAGGCGACGGATGCGATGATCTGCACCTTCGAGTGCACCTTCTGTGCCGATTGCGCGGAAAATGTGCTGGGCGGCGTCTGCCCCAATTGCGGCGGCAATTTTTCGACCCGTCCGATCCGCCCTGCAGCCAAGCTGAAGACATACCCCGCCTCGACAAAGCGCGTTCTCAAGGCCGAGGGCTGCGGCCCGGCCCGCAAGGTCGCGTAACCGGCATCAGCCCATAACGGAAGGCACATCGATGATCCCCGCTACGATGAAACGCACATCCCTCTCGGCGATCCTGCTGCTGGCTGCCGCGATGCCCGCCTATGCCCATGTCGGCACTGGCGCGACCTCATCTTTCACGGCAGGCTTCATGCACCCGCTTTCCGGCCTCGACCACGTGACGGCGATGATCGCGGTCGGGCTATGGGCGGCGCTCAAGGGCGGCAGGGCAGTTCTTGCGTGGCCGCTCGCCTTCGTCGGCGTCATGCTGGCCGGCGGCGGGCTCGGCATGTTGCACGTGCCTGTGCCCTTCGTCGAGCCAGCCATCCTGGCGTCCGTCGTGGCGCTCGGCCTGCTGGTTGCGCTCGCGGTCGATCTCCCTGTCTCGGCCGGTGTTGCCATCATCGGCCTGTTCGCGCTGTTCCATGGCCATGCCCATGGCGTCGAGGTGGTCGAAAATGCAGCTGGGCTTGGCTATATGGCCGGCTTTGCCTTCGCCACTGCGTTGCTCCATGCCGTCGGCATCACCGCCGGTCTTGGCCTTGGCATGCGGTTCCGCGGGTTTGCCCGCGCCGCCGGCGCTGCTTGTGCGGCGGTCGGTGTCGGCCTCGTCTTCGGCGTCTTGTGAGGTAAACAATGATCCCGGGCGAAATCATCACTGCGGACGGCGAGATCGAGCTGAACAAGGGCCTGCCGACGGTCACGATGAAGGTGGCCAACAGTGGCGACCGGCCGATCCAGGTCGGCAGCCACTACCACTTCTTCGAGACCAATGAGGGATTGAAGTTCGATCGCGACAAGGCGCGGGGCATGCGCCTCGACATCGCCGCCGGCACGGCCATGCGCTTCGAGCCGGGGCAGGAGCGCGACGTCACGCTGGTGCCGCTCGGCGGCAAGCGCGAGGTCTACGGATTTCAGCAGAAGATCATGGGCGCCTTGTGAGATCGCAGGCGTCGAATGCTGGATCAGCTGGGCGGCTTGGCAGCCGCATAGATGACGACTTTTCCCGGGGCGTCGAATTCGACCGCGAGAACGTCTTCAGTAAGGACGCGCCGCGAGTCGATAGCGTTGAACAACAATGCGTTCGCCTCGATCTCCTCGCGCAGTTCTGCAATATCGTCCTGATGTTGCTTGACCTTGGTCTCGATCGCCGGCGGCGGGCCGCCTTCCGTGCGCGCCGCATCGGCAAGGAACACGATGTCGACCTTGTCGAGCTTGGATGTCTTGCGGACGGCGGCGATGTTTTCGCGCGTCCGGTCGATCGCCGTGGTCACCTTGCGGGCTTCCGCAGCCGTGTTGGTCTTTTCCTGCCCGACCTCCGAGCCGACGATCCGGTTGATGGTATCCGGGCTTTCAAGGCTCTGCGCGTTGAGCGTCGCATGCGGAACGCTCGCCGCGACAAACGCCATCGCGGCGATCGCATGCAGCCATTTGGCGTCGGGGAAGGTGGTGATCGCCATCGCTCGCTCTCAGGACCCTTTTCGAGATTCGTTTCAGCACTAAAGAAGTCAAACGAATCCTGCCCGGCGAAGGTTCCCTCCCCGATGCGGCGGACAGGCCGGGTGCCGGCCCGCCATAGCCTGTGGTCAGCTGGCTTTCTTGGTGATCAGGGTCAGCGCGCCATTGTTGTCCAGGCTGGCGGCGATCACCTGTGCCGAGGTGAGCCCCTTGGCTTCGAGCGCGGACTTCACCTTTGGCGTCGAATCGATCGAGCCGCGCAGTTTCTGCAGGCCGGCCTCGCCACGCTGGGCGATCACCTGGTTGACCTGCGTCTGGGTGTCCTTGGGCAGCTCCGTAATGTCGACGATGTTGACGCTCTGTATGGTCGGCACGGCCGGCTGAGCATTGGGCGTCGCGGGAGCGGGAGCAGCCGGCGCCTGACCGGGCTGTTGCTGCGCGGGCTGTTGCTGGGCGCTGGCGGCGGTGGCGAGCATCACGGTGGCGGCGGCTGCGAGAAGTGTCGTTTTGCGCATGGATATTCCTTCCATCGATTTGGAAAACGGTCGATTTAGGGTGACTCCCCTACCTCAAACGGCAAATGGGATTGGAAAGTGTCGCTTAGCGGGTCATTGCGTGACGATAGGATGGCGGCAATGTGGAACAACGCCTCGTCCAGACTGGATTTCGGGAGCAATTGCTGATGGCTAGAATAACCCGCGCCGCCTATGCGCAGATGTACGGCCCGACGGTCGGCGACAAGGTGCGGCTTGCCGACACCGAACTGTTCATCGAGGTCGAAAACGATTTTACCATTCACGGCGAGGAGGTGATGTTCGGCGGCGGCAAGGTCATCCGCGACGGCATGGGTCAGAGCCAGGTGTCGCGCGCGCAAGGCGCGGTCGACACCGTCATCACCAATGCGCTGGTCGTCGACGCCACCGGCGGCATCTTCAAGGCCGATATCGGCCTCAAGGACGGCCGTATCGCCGCGATCGGCAAGGCCGGCAATCCGGATACGCAGGACGGCGTCACCATTATCATCGGCCCCGGCACCGAGATCATCGCCGGCGAAGGCAAGATCCTGACCGCCGGCGGTTTCGACGCGCATATCCATTTCATCTGCCCGCAGCAGATCGAGGAAGCGCTGATGAGCGGCATCACCACCATGCTCGGCGGCGGCACCGGACCGGCGCACGGCACGCTGGCCACCACCTGCACGCCGGGGCCGTGGCATATGGCGCGCATGATTCAGTCCTTCGACGCTTTTCCGATGAACATCGGCCTGTCCGGCAAGGGCAACGCGTCCCTGCCCGCCGCACTCGAGGAGATGGTGCTCGCCGGCGCCTGTTCGCTGAAGTTGCATGAGGACTGGGGCACGACGCCCGCGGCCATAGACTGCTGCCTGTCGGTCGCCGACGACTACGACGTGCAGGTGATGATCCACACCGACACGCTGAACGAGTCGGGCTTTGTCGAGAACACGGTCGCCGCCATCAAGGGCCGCACCATCCACGCCTTCCACACCGAGGGCGCCGGCGGCGGCCATGCGCCTGATATCATCAAGGTTTGCGGCCTGCCCAACGTCATCCCGTCCTCGACCAACCCGACGCGGCCCTACACGGTCAACACGCTGGCCGAGCACCTCGATATGCTGATGGTCTGCCATCATCTGTCGCCGTCGATACCCGAAGACATTGCCTTTGCCGAAAGCCGCATCCGCAAGGAGACCATCGCCGCCGAAGACATCCTGCACGACATCGGCGCCTTCTCGATCATCTCTTCGGACTCGCAGGCCATGGGCCGCGTCGGCGAAGTGGCGATCCGCTGCTGGCAGACGGCCGACAAGATGAAGCGCCAGCGTGGGTCGCTGCCGCAGGAGACCGGCGACAACGACAATTTCCGCGTCCGCCGCTATATCGCCAAATACACGATCAATCCGGCCATCGCCCACGGTCTGTCGCAGGAAATCGGCTCGGTGGCGGTCGGCAAGCGCGCCGACCTGGTGCTGTGGAATCCGGCCTTCTTCGGCGTCAAGCCGGAGATGGTGCTGGTTGGCGGCATGATCGCCGCCGCTCCGATGGGCGATCCCAACGCTTCGATCCCGACGCCGCAGCCGATGCACTACCGGCCGATGTTCGGCGCCTACGGCAAGGCATTGACCAATTCGTCGGTGACCTTCGTTTCAAGGGCCGCGCTCGATGCCGGCCTGCGCGACAGGCTTGGCGTCGACAAGCAGATGGTCGCGGTCGAGAACACCCGCGGCGGCATCGGCAAGCATTCGATGGTGCTCAACGACGCCACGCCGCACGTCGAAGTCGACCCCGAGACCTACGAGGTCCGCGCCGACGGCGAACTCCTGACCTGTGAGCCGGCGACCGTGCTGCCGATGGCGCAGCGGTACTTTCTGTTCTAACCCAGCGCAGTAGAGCCTCATCCAGACGGAAACAGGAGTGGGACTCCACCTCCTTTTTTTATCATGATCTCTTCCGAAGACCCGATTCCACTTTTCGGGATCATGGTCTAGAACGCCGATGCAGAACATGCCGCAATAGGCCGATGGAACAGCAGCTCGCCTCCGTCCACGACATCTTCCCGCATATCCGCATCGTCATGGGCATGGTGATCGGCCTCGGCGTCACCCGCCTGCTGTCGGGGCTCGCCCGCATCATCCAGCATCCAGGCCAGTATCGGCTCTACCTTGTGCATCTGGCCTGGGTCGGCTCTGTGCTTCTGATGCTGGTGCATTTCTGGTGGTGGGAGTTCGGCCTCTACGCCCTCCAGACCTGGACCTTCGGCAAATACTTGTTCATCATCTTCTACGCGGTCACGTTGTTCATGCTCTGCGCGCTGCTGTTCCCGGATTCGATGCTGGACTACACCAGCTACGAGGATTTCTTCTACTCGCGCCGCGTCTGGTTCTTCGGCCTGCTGGGTGCGACCTATCTGCTCGATGTGGTCGACACGATGCTGAAAGGGCCGGAGCATTTTGCCCGCTTCGGCGTCGAGTACCTGATCCGCACGCCGGTTTTCGCCACGCTTTGCATTGTCGCGATCCTGGTGCGCGACCGCCGCTTTCACATCGCCTTTGTCGCCGCCACGCTCATCTACCAGATATCGTTTATCCTGCGGCTCTTCGACACCATCGTCTGATTACAGCGCCGCGCGTCCTTTCGGACGCGCGAAGGACGCTGTAACACTCTGATTGGGCGCATGATCCCTTCCGAAATCGATTCTGATTTTCGGGGTCATGCGCTGGCATTGGGTCGATCTTGCGGATGGTCTAGGCTGCTGGCGACCGCGCCCGCACAGGCAATGGAGGATCTTTCAGATGAAGCTCGACATCCGCACCGACTTCACCAAATTCCCGCGTGCCGTCTCCGTGCTTGCCGCCGGTGAGGCGGGAACGACCGTGCCATACGACCGCGCCGTGCTTGCCCATGACGAGCGGCATCTGCGCCGCCGCGCCATCGAGACATCGAGCGGCGAAAAGGTGCTGGTCGACCTGCCCGAACCGGTCACCTTGAACGACCGCGATCGGCTGGTGCTGGAGGACGGCCGCCATATCGAGATCATCGCCGCCGAGGAGCCGCTCTACGACATCCGTGCCAGCAGCGCCGTGCATCTGGCCGAGCTCGCCTGGCATATCGGCAACCGTCACCTCGCGGCCGCCATCGAGGCGAACCGCATCCTCATCCTGCGTGACCATGTCATCAAGGCGATGCTGGAGGGGCTGGGCGCTACGGTGAGCGACGTTTCGGAGCCGTTCAAGCCGGTGCGCGGCGCTTATTCCGGGCACGGCGGGCACAGTCACGATCACGGTCAAGCGCATGCGGAGGCGCATTCGCACAGCCACGCTGAAGCGCATTCCCATACACACAGCGAATCGCATTCTCACTCGCACAGCCACTCTCACGACCATGATGGCCATGACCACAATCATGACTGACCAGCCATCGAATATCGCCTTGCTGCGGCTGATGGCATGGCTGTCGCCGTCCTTCCCGGTCGGCGGTTTTTCCTACAGTCACGGTCTCGAGCGCGCCGTGCATGACGGACTGGTTGCCGATAGCAAAGATCTCGCCGCATGGCTGGAGACGCTGGTCGAGATGGGTTCGGGCTGGAACGATGCGGTGCTGTTTGCCGAAAGCTGGCGCCGCGCCCGTGAAGGCGGCGATCTTTGCCAGGCCGCGGCACTCGCCGAGGCGCTGGCCGGCTCTCGCGAGCGCCATGCCGAAACCATGCTGCAGGGCGCGGCCTTCCTCAAGGCTGCGGCGGCCTGGAAACCGGTGCTCGGACCCTTGCCAGCCGAGTGCCCCTATTGCGTCGCCGTCGGCGCAATTGCCGGCGGCAACGCGATTGCCCTGCAGGACGCACTGTCGGCCTTCCTGCAAGCCTTCTTCTCCAATCTCGTCCAGGCAGCGATCAGGCTCGGCGTGGTCGGCCAAAGCGGAGCGACCGCGCTGCTCGCTGGCTTCGAGCCGCTGGCGCTCAGCGTTGCCGCCCGTGCTGCCGGCTCGACGCTTGACGATCTCGGCGGCTGCGCCTTCATCTCGGATATCATGGCGATGAAGCACGAAACCCAGTATTCGCGGTTGTTCCGCTCATGATCGTCCTGGCCTTCGCGCTCTCCTTCGTCCTGCTGCTGATCACCACGATGCATGTTTATTGGGGCATCGGTGGTATCTGGCCGGGCAGGGACGCCGCCTCTTGCGCCCGCGCAGTGGTCGGCGTTCGCGGCATCGACGAGATGCCGACGCCCTTCGCCTGCTTTGCCGTTGCCGCCTGTCTGGCCCTGGCAACGCTATGGCCGATGGCGCTCGAAGGCATCTTTGCCACGCCCTTTCCCAAGGCCGGGCTCGCCGCCACATCGCTGCTCATCGCGCTGGTCTTCCTGGCGCGCGGTATAGCCGGCTTCACGCCGTGGTGGCGCCGGCTAACGCCGGAGCAACCTTTCGCGCGGCTCGATCTGCGTTATTATTCGCCGCTCTGCCTGTTGATCGGGCTTGGCTTCGCCGTTCTTGCCATTACGGAGTTCCCCACATGACACAAGCCAACGGTCCTCTTCGCATCGGCATCGGCGGCCCCGTCGGCTCCGGCAAGACGACGCTCACCGAAAAGCTCTGCAAGGCACTGCGCGACGAGTTCTCGATCGCCGTCGTCACCAACGACATCTACACCAAGGAAGACGCCATGATGCTGGCCCGGCTGCAGGCGCTGCCCGAGGATCGCATCATGGGTGTTGAGACCGGCGGCTGCCCGCACACCGCCATCCGCGAGGACGCCTCGATCAACCTGCAGGCGATCGCCGAGATGACCAAAAAATTCCCGGATCTCGACATCGTCTTCATCGAATCGGGCGGCGACAACCTCGCTGCCACCTTCTCGCCCGACCTCGCCGACCTGACGCTCTATGTCATCTCCGTCTGCCAGGGCGAGGAAATCCCGCGCAAGGGTGGGCCGGCGATCACGCGGTCGGACTTCCTTGTCGTCAACAAGAGCGATCTTGCGCCCTATGTGAACGTCAATCTCGATGTCATGGAGCGCGACGCTGCCCGCATGCGCGGCAAGCGGCCATTCGGCTTCACCGATCTGTCGCGCGGCAAGGGGCTGCAGCAGGTGATCGATTTCATCATCGAGCATGGCGGGCTGCGCGCCGCACGATCTGCCGCCTGAACCCCTCGTTGGCGGCGCCTGTGGGACCTATTTGGCTCCCTGCACCAACCGAAACCGGTTGCGCGCATCTCAGGCTCGCGGCATCCTTGCGTCTTTCACGGAGTAGTGTCGATGAGCATCGCCCGCCTGCAAAAGGAACCGCTGACCAATTTGCCTTTCTACGAGGAACGCGTCGATCTCGCCGCTGCCTTCCGCTGGACGGCGCGGCTCAACATGCACGAGGCGGTAGCCAATCATTTCTCGCTGGCCGTCAACGATGACGGCACCAGATTCCTGATGAATCCCAACCAGGTGCATTTCTCCCGCATCAAGGCGAGCGACTTGCTGCTGATCGACGCCAACGATCCCGAAACGCTCTCCGGCCCGAATGCCCCCGATCCGACGGCGTGGGGCCTGCATGGCGCCATCCATCGCAATGTGCGTCATGCGCGCTGCGTCATGCATGTGCATTCGATCCACGCCACCGTGCTCGCCTCGCTCGCCGATTCCCGCCTGCCGCCGGTCGACCAGAACTCGGCGATGTTCTTCAACCGCCATGTCGTCGACGGCCACTATGGCGGGCTGGCCTTCGAGGAGGAAGGCGAACGCTGCTCGCAGCTTCTCGTCGATCCCAAGGTCAAGGTTATGGTCATGGGCAATCATGGCGTGCTGGTCATTGGCGACACCGTTGCCGACACCTTCAACCGCATGTTCTATTTCGAGCGCGCCGCCGAGACCTATATCAAGGCGCTGTGGACCGGCCGGCCGCTGCGCGTGCTTTCCGACGAAATCGCCGAGAAGGCCGCAAGCGAGATGGATGATTATCCCGGCCAGGCCGAGCGGCATCTATCCGAACTCAAGGCGATCCTAGACGAGCAGGAACCGGTCTACCGGAACTGATCGCCAATAGGAGACCTGCACCGACTCCATTGATGGATGTCAAACGGGCAGGCTCAAAGCCCGAGCTTTGCCCGCAACTCCTCGGCGCTGTTGATGACGGTCGCGCCGGGAGGCCCTTCCATCGGTGCCTCCGGCCAGAACATCGTCCTCATCCCCGCCGCCAGCCCGGCCGTGGCCCCAGTGACGCTGTCGTCGACCGCCACGGCATCGGCTGGATCGACGCCGGCCAGCCAGGCGGCGCGCAGGAAAGGCTCGGCATGCGGCTTGCCTTCGTGCACGTCATTGCGGCTGACCGTCTTCATGCCGGGATAGACGAGGCCGACCGCGCGCAGATTGGCGTCGACGATCAGCCGGTCGGAGTTGGAAACCACCGCTTGCGCCACGCCCCGTTCCCGCAGTTCGTTGAAGATCTCGATCGCGCCGGGGCGCGGCTTCAGCGTCTCGGCCAGCGGCAGATAGTGATCGTATTTGCGCACGATCCAGTCGTCGAACGGCAGGTCGAGGCCGAACTCGTCGCGCAGCATCTCGTAGACCGGCCATGCGGCGATGCCGAGCACCCGCTCATGCAGGTTGGCCGGCGCTGCGATACCGACACTATGCAGCGCCGCCACCAGCGCCGCCTCGTGCAGCGGCTCGCTGTCGACCAACGTACCGTCCATGTCCCAGAAAACTGCTTTCGGCGTCATGCGAGGCTCCTTTTGCGATCCCCTTAAAGCGTTTGTGTCCAGAGATAAACCGTCGAGCCCGCCGTCAGCGACGGTGGCAGGGGACCGAAACCACTCCCATCTTTCCGGAAATGACGGCAGCGGGACGATTGTTTCCATTGTAGATGCTTAAAGCAGCAAGCAATTGCTCCGGCGATAGACAATTGCGCGCACGCGCATTCCTTGCGACACTACGGCACTCGAATGCTCTGCGGGCTTTGGGAGGCAGGACTTGAATTTGCGGCAGGACGGCGGCAGCAACAACAGGTTGGACGAAGCGGCGCGCGCCGGCTGGCTCTATTATGTTGCCGGCAACACCCAGGACCAGATCGCCGCCACGCTCGGCATTTCGCGGCAGACGGCGCAGCGGCTGGTGTCGCTGGCGGTGTCGGAAGGGCTGATCAAGGTGCGCGTCGACCACCCGATCGCCAATTGCCTCGATCTCGCGGCGCGGCTGAAGTCGCGCTTCGCGCTCGATCTGGTTGAGGTGGTGCCGAGCGATCCTGGCTCCTCCTCCACCATCATCGGCGTCGCCGAGGCGGCCGCCGCCGAAATCGAGAGGCGATTGCGGTCGCCGACCCCCATCGTCATGGCCATCGGCACTGGGCGCACGCTGAAGGCGGCGATCGAGCAGCTGCCGCCGATGGAATGCCCGCAGCACAAGGTGGTGTCGCTGACTGGTAACATCTCGCCCGACGGCTCAGCCGCCTTCTACAACGTCATCTTCACCATGGCCGATAGGGTCAAGGCGCGCTCCTTCCCGATGCCGCTGCCGGTCATCGCCTCCTCGCCGGAGGAGCGCGAGATGCTGCTCAGCCAGCCGATGATCCAGCCGACCTTGGCGCTTGCGGCGGAGGCCGATGTCACCTTTGTCGGCATCGGCGACCTCGGCCCTAAGGCGCCGCTCTACGAGGACGGTTTCATTTCGGAGAGTGAATTGAAGGCGCTGCAGAAGGCCGGCGGCGTCGCCGAGATCGTCGGCTGGGTGTTCGACCGCGAAGGCCGCATGATCGAAGGCATCACCAACGACCGGGTTTCGTCGGCGGCGCTGCCGTCGCGCGAAAAGTCGCTGGTGATCGCCTTGGCGATGGGTGAGCGGAAACTCCCCGGCATCCTTGCTGCTGTGAACCGGCGGCTGGTCAACGGCCTCATTACCGACGAGCGGACTGCCGCCGCGCTGCTGGCGGCCGGGTGATTTCCGATAAGTTCGAGAGGTAGGTCCGGCAAGGCTATTGGCGCCGCCCGCAAGGATCGTTGCCGTCGAGGAAGCCCATGTCGCGCTGCAGATGCGGCGGCAACTCCCTGACATCGAGATAGGCTCGCTTCTTCGCCGCGTGCCGCACAAATCCACGCGCCAGCCGTGAAAACCAGCCGTGGACTGGAACTGGAAACAGTTTTTCTTGTACCGTGGTCATGATCGTCAGCCTTCGCTATGTCTAGACGAGATTGATCGTCGACCTGGAATATCGGCAGTATCGGCCCTTGCTGCCAATCAAACGTCGATCACGGCCCATAAGGAGGGCTTATGCCCGAACTGAAGGAACGTCAGGTCTCCCAGCTCCCGCCGCTTCAAGCGATCCGGGTGTTCGAGGCGGTGGCGCGGCATCTTTCCTTCACCAAGGCCGCCCAGGAACTCGGCATGACGCAGGCGGCGGCGAGCTATCAGATCAAGCTTCTGGAGGAGCGCGTCGGCGGGCCTCTGTTCATGCGTCGGCCAAAGCAGATCGTGCTGACCGAGGCGGGGCAGCGCCTGGCACCTGCGGCCAGCGAGGCGTTCGCTCTGTTGAGCGGAGCCTATGCCGCCGCGCGCACCGGTGCCGATAATCTGCTTTGTGTCTCGACGCTGCTGACCTTTGCCTCGAACTGGCTGGCGCAGCATCTCGGCTCGTTCCAGGTCGCACATCCGTCGCTGGCAGTGCGCGTCGATACGTCGAACAGGGTTGTCGATTTCGCCCGCGAGGATATCGACATCGCCATCCGCTCCGGCGGCGGCAACTGGCCGGGCGTGGAAACGCATATGCTTTTCAGGGCCGACTTCACGCCGATGCTGAGCCCGAAGCTAGCGGCGAGCATTGGCGGCGTGAAGGAGCCGGCCGATCTGCTGCGGCTGCCGATCCTCGATCCGGGCGACATCTGGTGGCGGGACTGGTTTGCCGCCGCCGGCTTGCCGGTCGACGAACTGGCCAAGCGACCCGGTACCAGCATGGGCGCACAGGCCTATGAGGCCAATGCAGCGATTGCCGGGCAAGGCGTGGCAATCGTGACCAGGGCGCTGTTCAAGGCCGAGCTTGCCGACGGCCGCTTGATTCAGCCCTTCGATCTGGTCGGCGACGACGGTCACGCCTATTGGCTGGTCTACCCGACGGCACGCCGCAA
Source organism: Mesorhizobium sp. M00.F.Ca.ET.216.01.1.1 (assembly GCF_004010325.2). Lineage (GTDB taxonomy): Bacteria > Pseudomonadota > Alphaproteobacteria > Rhizobiales > Rhizobiaceae > Mesorhizobium. The sequence goes on along the minus strand of NZ_SADR02000012.1, from coordinate 45,178 downwards.
CGTGCCGAAGATCCGCGCTTTTCGTGACTGGATTCTCGCCGAGATCGCCAACCAGTAGGCTGATACCCGGCCCCGGAATCCGGCATTTCGCGCCGGCAAGCCCGTCCGCACCTCTCTTTGAATTCCTCCGAAACGACTTGCGCCTGATGCGGCGCGACATCCGCTTGCTGCGCTGCAGCAACGAATCGGGCTTGACATAATTAACGCCAAGTGAGTAATTGCTCACAGCCAAGGCAAATGCTCAACTTGGTTTATGGGAGGAATTTGATGAAACTTCGCACACTCACCCTGGGCCTGTTGTCGGCCAGCGCCCTCGCGTTCGCCGCGCACGCCGAATCCATCACCATCGCCACCGTCAACAATGGCGATATGGTCCGCATGCAGAAGCTGACGGACGACTTCACCAAGAAGAACCCCGACATCCAGCTGCAGTGGGTCACGCTTGAAGAGAACGTGCTGCGCGAGCGCGTCACCACCGACATCGCCACCAAGGGTGGCCAGTACGACGTGATGACCATCGGCACCTACGAGGTTCCGATCTGGGCCAAGCAGAGCTGGCTCCTACCGCTCGACAAGCTCGGCGACGACTATGACGTCAAGGACATCATCCCGGCCATCGCCGGCGGTCTGTCGGTCGACGGCAAGCTCTACGCCGCACCCTTCTACGGCGAAAGCTCCTTCGTCATGTACCGCAAGGACCTGATGGAGAAGGCCGGATTGACCATGCCCGAGGCACCGACCTGGGATTTCATCAAGCAGGCCGCTGACAAGATGACGGACCGCGCCAATGGCGTGAACGGCGTCTGCCTGCGCGGCAAGGCCGGCTGGGGCGAGAACATGGCCTTCCTGACCGCCATGTCGAACTCGTTCGGCGCGCGCTGGTTCGATGAAAAGTGGAAGCCGCAGTTCGACCAGCCCGAATGGAAGAACACGCTGCAGTTCTATGTCGACCTGATGAAGGCCGATGGCCCCGAGGGCGCATCGTCCAACGGCTTCAACGAGAACCTGGCGCTGTTCCAGCAGGGCAAATGCGGCATGTGGATCGACGCCACTGTCGCGGCCTCCTTCGTCTCCGACCCGAAGAGCTCTAAGGTCGCCGACAAGGTTGGTTATGCGCTGGCGCCGGACAATGGCCTGGGCAAGCGCGGCAACTGGCTGTGGGCCTGGTCGCTGGCCATTCCCGCCGGCACCCAGAAGGCGGACGCCGCCGAGAAATTCGTCGCTTGGGCAACCAGCAAGGGCTACGCCGAACTCGTCGCTTCGAAGGAAGGCTGGGCCAATGCTCCGCCCGGAACGCGCTCCTCGCTCTACGCCAATCCGGAGTACCAGAAGGCAGCGCCGTTCGCCAAGATGACGCTGGACTCCATCAATGCCGCCGATCCGACGCATCCGACCGTCAAGCCGGTGCCCTATGTCGGCGTCCAGTTCGTCGCCATCCCCGAATTTCAGGGTCTTGGTACCACTGTCGGCCAGCTCTTCTCGGCGGCACTCGCCGGCCAGACGAGTGTCGACGATGCCCTGAAGCAGGCCCAGGACGCTGCCACCGCGGCGATGACCGAGGGTGGTTATATCCAGTAAGGCTCCTCCCGGTGTCGAACGCCGGTTGCCCATCATGACCGGCAACGGCCGCCCGGATCCCAGTTCGGGCGGCCGCCTCATTGAAAATCCTGGCTGACCTTTGAAGGGTGACCGTCATGGCTACTCAGCAGACCCGTTCGCTTGCCCGTTTCATGATGGCGCCATCCGTGGTGCTGCTGCTGGTTTGGATGATCGTCCCGCTAGTGTTCACACTGTGGTTCTCATTCCAGCAGTACAATCCGCTCAACCCGATCCGCGATGGCTTCGTCGGCTTCTCGAACTACGCCCTTTTCTATTCCAACCCGGCATTCCTGCAGTCGATCCTCAACACGCTCACCATTGTGGTCAGCGTGCTGTTGATCACCGTGATCGGCGGCATCCTGCTGGCGCTTCTGATCGATCAGCCGATGTGGGGACAGGGCATCGTCCGCATCCTCGTCATCTCGCCGTTCTTCGTCATGCCGCCGGTGGCAGCACTTGTCTGGAAGAACATGATCATGCATCCGCAATACGGCGTCTTTGCCGATATCGCGCGCTTCTTCGGCGGGCAGCCGATCGACTGGTTCGGGCAGCATCCGCTCACCGCGATCATCATCATCGTCGCCTGGCAGTGGCTGCCATTTGCGACGCTGATCCTCTTGACCTCGCTTCAGTCGCTTGACGGCGAGCAGAAGGAAGCCGCCGAGATGGATGGCGCCGGCTTCGTCAGCCGCTTCATCTATCTGACGCTGCCGCACATGTCGCGCGCCATCACCGTCGTCATCCTGATCCAGACGATCTTCCTGTTGTCGGTTTACGCCGAAATCCTGGTCACCACCAACGGTGGGCCGGGCTACGCCTCCACCAACCTGCCCTTCCTCGTCTACCAGAAGGCACTGCTGGAGTTCAAAATCGGCCAGGCATCCGCCGGCGGCGTCATCGCCGTCATTCTCGCCAACATCGTTGCCTTCTTCGCCATGCGCGCCGTCGGCAAGAACCTGGACAGATAAGGGAGGAAACCATGGCACGTGCAGTCACCACCCGGCACAAGACGATTGCGACGGCGGCCGCCTGGATCGTCGCCCTGCTGATCTTCTTCCCGATCCTCTATACGATCATCACCTCGTTCAAGTCGGAACAGGAGGCCATCCAGGGTTTCAACCTGTTGCCGTCGGGAACAATGGAAAGCTACACCGAGGTCGAGGCGCAGAACGGCTATTTCAAGTTCTTCCTCAATTCGGTGCTGCTGTCGGTCGGCTCGACCATTCTGGCGTTGCTTATCGCCGTGCCGGCGGCATGGTCGATGGCCTTCTCGCCGAGCAAGCGGACCAAGGACATCCTGATGTGGATGCTCTCGACCAAGATGATGCCGGCGGTTGCCGTGCTGTTCCCGATCTATCTGATCTTCCGCGATACCGGATTGCTCGACAGCCGCGTCGGCCTGATGGTCATGCTGATGCTGATCAACCTGCCGATCGTGGTCTGGATGCTCTACACCTACTTCCGCGAGATCCCGGGCGAGATCCTGGAAGCGGCGCGCATGGACGGCGCGTCGCTGTGGAATGAGATCATCTACGTGCTGACGCCGATGGCGGTGCCGGGCATCGCCTCGACCATGCTGCTCAACATCATCCTGGCCTGGAACGAGGCGTTCTGGACGATCCGGCTGACCACCACCGAAGCTGCGCCGCTCACCGCCTTCATCAGCTCCTTCTCAAGCCCTCAAGGGTTGTTCTGGGCCAAGCTTTCAGCGGCCTCGACGCTGGCGATCGCACCGATCCTGATCATGGGCTGGTTCAGCCAGAAGCAGCTGGTGCGCGGCCTGACATTTGGCGCCGTGAAATAACGCCACCGCGAGCAGCGCACGACGGACGATAACCCCTCGGGGAGGAAACCATGGGAAACATCACGCTCAAGAACGTCTCCAAATCCTTCGGGGCGACGTCGATCATCCCGAACATCGACCTGGTCATCGAGGATGGCGAGTTCGTCGTCTTCGTCGGTCCGTCGGGCTGCGGCAAGTCCACGCTGCTGCGCTTGATCGCCGGGCTGGAGGATACCAGCGGCGGCACCATTAACATCGATGGCCGCGACGTGACCGGTGAGGCGCCGGCCAAGCGCAAGCTGGCCATGGTGTTCCAGTCCTATGCGCTCTACCCGCACATGACGGTGGCGAAGAACATCGCCTTTCCGCTCAAGATGGCGGGGGATGATCAGGCGACCATCGACAGGAAGGTGAAGGACGCGGCGCGCGTGCTCAACCTCACCAATTATCTCGATCGCCGCCCTGGCCAGCTCTCCGGCGGCCAGCGCCAGCGCGTCGCCATCGGCCGCGCCATCGTGCGCCAGCCTTCGGCCTTCCTGTTCGACGAGCCCTTGTCCAACCTCGACGCCGCGCTGCGCGGCACCATGCGGCTCGAGATCAGCGAGCTGCACCACCAGCTCAAGACGACAATGATCTACGTCACCCACGACCAGGTCGAGGCGATGACCATGGCCGACAAGATCGTCGTGCTCAATGCCGGCAATGTCGAGCAGGTCGGCTCGCCGATGGAGCTCTACAAGACGCCGAAGAACCTGTTCGTCGCCGGCTTCATCGGCTCGCCGAAGATGAACCTGATCGAGGGGGCGCCGGCGGCCAAACATGGCGCCAAGACCATCGGCATCCGTCCTGAGCACATGAACATCTCGACCACATCAGGCGACTGGAAAGCCACGGTCGGCGTTGCCGAGCACCTCGGCTCCGACACGTTCCTGCACGTCCAGGCCGACGGCGTCGGGCCGTTGACGGTGCGCGCCGACGGCGAGCTGGCGGTCAGCCATGGCGACACGATCTATCTGACGCCCGACAAGGCCAAGCTGCATCGCTTCGGCGCCGACGGAAAGGCGATCATGCAATGAGGCTGGAAGGTAAATCGGCGCTGATCACCGGATCGGCACGCGGCATCGGCAAGGCCTTCGCCGAAGCCTATGTCCGCGAGGGCGCCACGGTTGCGATCGGCGATATCAACCTGGAGGCAGCCAAAAAGACGGCTTCGGAGATCGGGGCGGAAGCCTATGCGGTCAAGCTCGACGTCACCGACCTCGCTTCGATCGAGGCGGCGGTCAAGGCGGTCGAGGCAAGGACCGGCGGCCTCGACATTCTGATCAACAACGCTGCTCTGTTCGACCTGGCGCCGATCGTCGAGATCAGCAAGGCGAGCTACGACAGGCTGTTTTCCGTCAACGTCGCCGGCACGCTGTTCATGATGCAGGCTGTCGCCCGTTCGATGATCGCACGCGGCAAGGGCGGCAAGATCATCAACATGGCGAGCCAGGCCGGACGGCGCGGCGAGGCGCTGGTTGGCGTCTATTGCGCCAGCAAGGCGGCGGTCATTTCGCTCACCCAGTCGGCGGGACTCGACCTGATCAAGCACCGCATCAACGTCAATGCCATCGCGCCGGGCGTCGTCGACGGCGAGCATTGGGATCATGTCGATTCGCTGTTCGCCAAGTACGAGAACCGGCCGAAGGGCGAGAAGAAGAAGCTGGTCGGCGAAGCCGTGCCTTACGGCCGCATGGGCACCGCGGAAGATCTCACCGGCATGGCGGTATTCCTGGCCAGCGATGACGCCGAATACATCGTCGCCCAGACCTACAATGTCGATGGCGGTCAGTGGATGAGTTGAGGGGGGCGAAGGCGCTCTTCTCCCCGTCTCCTCCACGGGGAGAAGAGCCGTCCTGCCAAAGGGTAAAAGCAGATGACCGTGAAACTCTCTTCTTCCATCCTCGCCGAGCTGCCCCCTAAGGTCGCCGGCCCGCAATACGATCGCGCCGCGCTCAAGGCCGGCATCGTGCATTTCGGCGTCGGCAATTTCCATCGCTCGCACCAGGCCGTCTATCTCGACGACCTGTTCAATGCTGGCCTCGGTCACGACTGGGCGCTGGTCGGCGCCGGCGTGTTCGAGGGTGAGAAGGTCGGCCGCGGCAAGCTTGCCGAACAGGATTGGCTGACCACGGTGGTCGAGCAGGATTCCGGCCATATGAGCGCCCGCGTCACCGGCGTCATGATCGATTTTCTGGTGCCCGGCGATGCAAAGGCGATCGTCGAACGACTTGCCGATCCGGCGATCAGGATCGTTTCGCTGACCATCACCGAAGGCGGCTATTTCATCGATCCCGCCTCGGGCGTGTTCAACCCGGCCCATCCCGACATCGTCGCCGATGCGCAGCCGGGGGCGACGCCGAAGACCGTTTTCGGCCTGATCCTCGCCGGGCTGATCCACCGTCGCAACGACGGCACTGTGCCCTTCACCGTCATGTCCTGCGACAACATCCCTCACAACGGCCACGTCACCTCAGATGCTGTCATCGGCCTGGCGCGCCTGATCGACGAGGATCTGGCAAATTGGGTGAGCGACAACGTCGCCTTTCCGAACGGCATGGTCGACCGCATCACGCCGGCCACCACAGACCGCGAGCGCAGCATTCTTGCCAGCGAGTTCGGCCTCGAGGACAACTGGCCGGTGTTCTGCGAGCCGTTCAGGCAATGGGTTCTGGAGGACCATTTCACCGACGGCCGGCCGCCGCTGGAAAAGGTTGGCGTGCAGTTCGTCAGCGATGTCGCGCCCTACGAGCTGATGAAGATCCGCATCCTCAATGGCGGCCATGCTACGATCGCCTATCCGGCCGGGCTGATGGACATCCATTTCGTTCATGAGGCGATGCAGGAACCGCTGGTGCGCGGCTTTCTCGCCAAGCTCGAGCACGACGAGATCATCCCGACCGTGCCGCCAGTGCCGGACACCGAGCTGGAGGACTATTACCAGCTCATCGAGCACCGCTTCTCCAACCCAAAGATCGGCGACACCATCCGGCGGCTTTGCCTCGACGGCTCCAACCGCCAGCCAAAATTCATCATTCCGACCATCGCCGACCGGCTGAAGGCCGGCAAAAGCGTCGACGGCCTTGCGCTGGAATCGGCGCTCTGGTGCCGCTACTGTTTCGGCACCACAGATACCGGCGCCGTCATCGAAGCCAACGATCCGAACTGGGACCGGTTGCAGGCAACCGCCAGGGCGGCGAAGGGGTCGCCTGCCGCCTGGCTTGCCATGGAGGACATCTATGGCGATGTCGGCCGCTCGCCAGCGTTCGTCGAGCGTTTCGCCCATGCGCTCAACGTGCTGTGGGCGAATGGCGCGCGCCAGACGCTGACACGCTACCTCGCCGGCAATCTCTGAAGTTGATTCAACGCAATGACGCCTGAACTGGTCATCTTCGACTGTGACGGCGTGCTGGTCGACAGCGAGGCGCTGTCCGTCTCGGCGCTGCTCGGCATGATCGCACTCGCCGGCGGCAGCGTCAGCGAGGATGCCGCCTATGAGCATTTCCTCGGCAAGAGCATGAAAAGCGTCCGCGAGATCCTCGGCCGCGACTTCGGACTGGAGATCACCGACGCGCATCTGACCACGATGCGCGCCGAATTGATGCGCAAGTTTCGCCAGGAACTGCAACCGATGCCTGGCATCGCGCAAGTGCTGCCGAGGCTCCGCGTGCCGCGCTGCGTCGCCTCTTCCGGCACGCTCGATCGCATCCGCCATGCGCTCGATGTCACCGGCCTGCTCGGGCTGCTGGAGCCGCATCTGTTCAGCGCCGCCATGGTGGAGCGGGGCAAGCCGGCGCCGGACCTTTTTCTTCACGCGGCATCCAGAATGGGAGCAGTGCCGCAAAACTGCCTCGTCGTCGAGGACAGCCCGGCCGGCATCGAGGCGGCGCGGGCGGCGGGCATGCGCGTCTTTGCCTTCACCGGCGGCTCGCATGCCGGCAATCCGGCGCTCAAAGGGCGGCTTGCGTCGAGTGAGCCGGACTTTATATTCGCTGACATGCTGCAATTGCCCGATCTGATTGCAGGCCTGGGAGCGAGAGTTAGAGCATCTTGACGAACAGTTTCGTTTGCGCGGTCGATGTCGGCACCGGGAGCGCCCGTGCGGGCATTCTCGACACCAGGGGCACCTTGCTCGGCCGCGCCGAACATCCGATCGTCATGAACCGGCCGAAGGCCGATCACGCCGAGCATAATTCCGAAGATATCTGGTCGGCCGTGTGCGTTGCCGTGCGTGCCGCCCGCGAAAAGGCTGGGGTCGCGGCGGAAGATGTCGTCGGCGTCTCCTTCGACGCCACCTGTTCGCTGGTCGTGCGGGGCAGGGGTGGCGGTCAGCTCAGCGTCTCGGTAACCGGCGAAAGGCGTTGGGACACCATCGTCTGGCTCGATCACCGCGCCATTGCCGAGGCCGACGAATGCACAGAGAGCGGCCATGCCGTGCTCGACTATGTCGGCGGCGTCATGTCGCCGGAAATGGCGACGCCGAAGCTGATGTGGCTGAAGCGCAACCTGCCCGGGACGTGGAATGAAGCCGGCTATCTATTCGATCTCACTGACTTCCTCACCTGGAAGGCGACCGGTTCGCTAGCCCGCTCGCAATGCACGCTAACCGCCAAATGGACCTATCTGGCGCATGAGGAAACTGGTTGGCGGCGCGACTTCTTCGAAGCCATCGGGCTCGGCGATCTGTTCGAGCACGGCAACCTGCCGGACAAGGCCAGTCCGGTCGGCGCCGATATCGGCACGCTCAGCGCATCGGCGGCGGCTGAGCTTGGTCTCACGCGACAATGCCGGGTCGGCGCCGGCGTCATCGACGCCTATGCCGGCGCGCTCGGCGTGCTCGGCGGCTTTGCCGGCGACGAGAAGAACATCAGCCGGCATCTGGCGCTGATCGCCGGCACGTCGAGCTGCGTCATGGCGATGTCGCCCGATCCGCAGCCCTTCGCCGGCGTCTGGGGTCCTTATTATGGTGCAGCGCTGCCGAGACTGTGGCTGTCGGAAGGCGGCCAGTCCGCCACCGGTGCGCTGCTCGACCATATCATCCGCTGGCATGGCGCTGGCGGCGATCCCGACGCCGCTATGCATGCCAGGATCGCCCGGCGGGTCGCCGAACTGCGCGCCGCCGAGGGCGACGATCTCGCCGCAAGGCTGCACGTGCTCCCGGATTTCCACGGCAACCGCTCGCCGCTTGCCGATCCGCATGCCGTCGGCGTCGTCAGCGGGCTGACGCTTGACGCTTCCTTCGACAGCCTGTGCAAGCTCTATTGGCGCACCGCCGTCGGCATCGCGCTCGGCGTGCGCCACGTGCTGGAGGCGCTGAACGAGAACGGCTATCTGATCGACACGCTGCACGTCACCGGTGGCCACACCAAAAACCCGCTGCTGATGGAGCTTTACGCCGACGCCACCGGCTGCACGGTGATCGAGCCGTTGGCCGACGAGGCGGTGCTGCTCGGCACCGGCATGATCGCGGCCAGGGCGGCCGGGCTTTTCCCCAACCTGAACGCCGCCTGCGTCGCCATGCAGCAAGGCGGAAAAAAGCGGGCGTCAAACCCGGCCGCTGCTGGACGCTTCGACCGCGACTACCGGGTTTTCCTGGAGATGCACCGACAGCGCCAGGTGCTGGACGCGATCAGGTAGTTTATCCGCGCCGGGGGCGGGCATCGCCCTCTGGCTCAATCGCTAGCCGCTTCTCCTCCCTTGCCTTCATGTCGCATTTCGTTCATGAGACGGCGCAAACGCTGCGAAACCGAAGGTTTTGCCGTTTGAAGTGCGGCTTCCGGCTCGATCCCGACGCGCCGCAATCGGAAAGAGCGGAAAAAATGTCTGCGATCGAAGCCGGCGTTCGCGCGCCGGAAAATCTTTGGCGTCGGGAAATCAGGGCGATGCTGGCGCTCGCCTGGCCGATGGTGCTGACCAATCTCGGCCAGACCGCGATGACCGCCACCGACGTCATGATGATGGGGCGGCTGGGGCCGGATACGCTGGCCAGCGGCGCGCTTGGCTCCAACCTCTATTTCATGCCGCTGATCTTTGGGCTCGGCCTGATGCTGGCGACCTCGCCGATGATGGCGACCGAACTTGGCCGCCGCCGCCATTCGGTGCGCGATCTGCGCCGCACCGTGCGCCAGGGCTTGTGGCTGGCGATCCTCATCTGCATTCCGATCTGGATCTTTCTCTGGCACGGCGAAAGCGTGTTGCTGGCCATGGGCCAGGAGCCGGCGCTGGCATACCAGGCCGGCATCTATCTGCGCTGGCTGGAATGGGCCGTGCTGCCCTTCTACGGCTATATCGTCCTGCGTTCGTTCATCTCGGCGCTGGAGCGGCCGGGCTGGGCGCTGATCATCGTCTTCGTCGCCGTCGCCTGCAATGCCTTCTTCAACTGGGTATTCATGTTCGGCAACCTCGGCATCCCCTCGATGGGTATCGCCGGCTCGGGCGTCGCCACCTCGCTTTCCGCCACGCTGATGTTCGCCGGCATGGCGGGCGTGGTGATGCTGGAGAAGAAATTCCGCCGCTACCGTCTGTTCGGGCGCTTCTGGCGTTCCGACTGGCCGCGTTTCAAGGGGCTGTTGCGGCTTGGCCTTCCGATCGCCGGCATCCTCGCCTTCGAGGTGACGATCTTCAACGCCGCCGCTCTCCTCATGGGCCTGATCGATGCCGATTCGCTTGCGGCGCATGCGATTGCCATCCAGATCGCATCGATCACCTTCATGGTGCCGCTCGGCCTCAACCAGGCGGCGACGGTGCGCGTCGGGCTTGCCCATGGTGCCAGCAATCTGGAAGGGGTCAGCCGCGCCGGCTGGACCGCCTATGTCATCGGTGTCTCCTTCATGGCGCTGATGGGACTGGTGATGATCCTGTGGCCGCATACATTGATCAGCGCCTTTATCGACCTCGGCAATCCGGCCAATGCCAGGGTGATCGGCCTTGCCGTATCGTTCCTGGCCTTTGCCGCGCTGTTCCAGATTTTCGACGGCGCGCAGGCGGTTGCCGCCGGCATGCTGCGCGGCCTGCACGACACCAAGGTGCCGATGATCTATGCCGCGATCGGCTACTGGGGCGTCGGCTTGCCGCTTGGCGTGCTGCTTGCCTTCCGCTTCGGCTTCCACGGCGTCGGCATCTGGATAGGCCTGTCGTCGGGGCTTGCGGTGGTGGCAGTGCTGCTCCTGGCACGCTGGCTGCGGCGCGATCGCATCGCGCCGCCGCTCTCCTTTGCGCATTGAAGCGGGAATGGCTGACGGTTCGCCGTTCCTGTCTGCGCGGGCTTGGTCAGTTGCTGTCGGACGACATCGCGCCGAGCAGCCTGCGGATATCGCCGAACCTCGCGATCGCGCCGAAAACCAGCGCCGCCACCACGACGAAGAACACTGATACCGAGGCCATGGTCGGCGTATAGCCGTAGCGCAGCGCGTTGAAGATCTTGATCGGCAGCGTCTCGGTGGTAAAGCCGATCGTCATATAGGCGACGATGTATTCGTTGAGCGACAGCACGAAGGAGAAGGCGTAGCCCGAGACCAGGTAAGGCAGGATCAATGGCAGCACTACAGTCTTCAGCACGGTGCGGTCGTCGGCGCCCATGGTTGCGGCGGCCTCGACCAGCGCGCGGTCGATGGAGGCAAAGCCGAGCGACAACGTCACCAGCGGCAGCGTCACGAAGAAGATGGCGTGGCTGACGATGGCGGTGAAGAACTGGCCGAACAGTCCGACCGTGGCCCAGAAGCTGAGGAAGCCGAGCGCAGTGATCACCGGCGGCAGGATGAAGGGCGCGAGGCCGAGCACCTGAAAGATGTTCGCCCAAGGCGCGATGCGCCGCCACAGGAACCAGGCGAGTGGCAGGGCGATGGCGACGGCGATCGCCGCCGAACAGACAGCGAGCGTGACCGAGTGGATCAGTGCCAGCCGCCATTCCGGATCGCTGAAGATCTGACCGTACCAGGCGAACGAGAAGCCTTTCGGCGGGAAGGCCAGATCCTGTCTCTCGTTGACCGAGACGCCGGCAACGACGATAAGCGGTGCTGCCAGGAATAGCGCGACCAGACTGAAATAGAGGCGGCGAAGCAAGGTCTCGATCATAGCGCGTTCTCCCGCCGTCCGACGAGCAGCGTCATTCCGACAAGCGCCAGCGAGATCAGCACCAGGAACACCGCCATCGCCGCCGCGAAAGGCATGTTCGACTGGTAGATCGCCTGGTCGGTGATCAGCACCGACAACGTCCAGTGCTGCGGCCGCCCGAGGATCTGCGGCAACAGATAGGAGCCAAGCGCGAACACGAAGACCATGATCAGCGTCGCCACGATGGTGTTTCTGAGCGCCGGGGCGACGACATTGAAGAAGGCTTTGACAGGCGAGGCGCCAAGCGTGCGTGCAGCCTCCGTCAGCGTCGGGTCAAGGCGCACAAGCGCTGGGTAGAGCACCAGCACGGTATAGGGCAGCGCCTGGTAGACCATGCCGGTCAGCACCGCCCCGAAGGTCGGCAGCAGCGCCACCGGCTTGTCCATCAGCCCGATCGTCACCAACAGGTTGGTGATGCCGGCGGTGCGCGAAAACAGCGTCGACCAGGCAAAGCCGATGATGACTTCCGACAACGACAGCACCGACAGCAGGCCGACCAGCCAGAGCGTCTGCACGCGGCGCGATCGCCGGGTCAAAAGGTAGGTGAAGGGAAAGCCGATACAGACGCAGCCAATGGCGACCAGCACCGCCAGCATCAGCGAAAAGCCGAGCACGCCGCCGAAGAAGGCCGACAGGAAACGCGCATAATTGTCGATGACGAAATCCGGCGTGTAGAAACCGGACGGATTGCGTTTGAAGAAGCTGACCGCGATCATCGTCGAGAACGGCACGACGAAGAAGACGACGAGCATCAGGCCCGGAAAGAACAGCGGTGTGTAGTCGGCTAGCGACCTGGGCGCTTCGCGTCTCATGAGCCGAGCACCACGCAACTCTCCGGCGGCAGCGTGATGCCGACCTTGGCGCCGACCGACACATCGGGCCGCTCGCGCGGCGTGGCGACGGCGACAATGGTGGTGCCGGCCGCCTCGACGAAGGTCTCGATGGTGCCGCCGAGATCACGCACGAAGCTCACCGACCCGGTGATGGCGCTGCCGCCGGGCTTGCCGAGATGCACGTCTTCGGGTCGGATCGACACCGAGGCCCTGGTGAGACCTTCCGGCATGGCAAGACCCGGAATGGTGGTACCGAGGATCGTGGTGCGCCCGGCGCTGTCGACTTCCGCCGGCAAAAGGTTGGTGATGCCGATGAAGTCGGCGACGAAAGCATCGGCCGGCTTGCGGTATATCTCGATCGGTGGTGCCGCCTGCAGGATCCTGCCATGGCCCATGACAACGACCAGGTCGGCCATGGTCATCGCCTCGCGCTGGTCATGGGTGACGACGATGGTGGTGATGCCGAGCCGTTGCTGCAGCTGGCGCAGTTCAACCTGCATGGCCTCACGCAATTTGGCATCGAGCGCCGAGAGCGGCTCGTCGAGCAGGAACAGTTTCGGCGACAGCGCCAGGGCGCGCGCGATCGCCACGCGCTGGCGCTGGCCGCCGGAGAGTTGCGTCACCGGCCGGGCGGCAAAGCCGGGCAGATGGATCAGCGTCAGCAATTCGTCGACGCGCTTCTTCTGCTCTTCCTTCGAGGCGCCGCGGATGCGCAACGCGTAGGCGATGTTGTCGCCGACGGAGAGATGCGGAAACAGCGCCAGCGACTGGAACACCATGCCGAGATTGCGCTTGTGCGTCGGCAGCGGCGTGATGTCCTCGCCGTCCAGGACGACAGCGCCGCTGGTCGGCTCCTCCAGCCCGGCAATCATCCGCAAAAGCGTGGTCTTGCCGCAGCCCGATGGCCCGAGCAGGCAGACGAAGGTGCCGTGCGGCACGTTCAGCTGGACATTGTCGACCGCGGCGAAATTGCCGAATTTCTTGGTTACGGCGTTGATGTTGAGTCCGGACATGGCTCATCCCTCAGGCAGTGCGGCAAGGGCCGCCAGACAGTGTCCGGCGGCCAGCTAACGTCATGCAGGTATGGCGCCTCATCCAACGATGAGCTCGGTCCACTTCTGGTTGATCCAGTCGGCCTTCGACGTATAGAGGTCGTAGCGCGGGATGATCGGGTCGATATCCGACGATACAGCGGCGAACTCTTCCGGCTTGAGGTCGAGCACGTCCTTCTTCAGCGTCGGCGTGGTGCCGACCTTGCGCGACATGACGCCCTGCATCGAAGGCTGGCTCATATAGTCGATGAAGGTATGGGCCTCGTCGACCTTGGTCGAGGCGCGCGACAGGACCCAGTTGCCGGAATCCTGGATGCCGCCCTCCTTCGGGAAGGTCGAACGGACATGGAAGCCGTCTGCGGCCGCCAGACCGGTGACGTCGTGATAATACTGGCCCATCGGGATTTCGCCCGACTTCAGCGCCTGCTCGAACTGTGCTTCGTCGCGATACCAGAGGCGGACGTTCGGCTTGACCTCGGCGAGTTTCTCGAACGCCTTGTTCAGCCCGTCTTCGGTGTCGAGCGCGCTGGTGCCGCCCATGAATGTCTTGGCCGTCACTTCGAGCAGGAACGAGTTGGAGGCGAGTGCCAGCAGGCCGAGCTTATCCTCGTTCGCCTTGTCCCACAGCGCCGCCCAGGATGTCGGCGCCTCCTTGTAGACATCCGTGTTGGTGACCAGCGTGATCCACCAGGCAACAGCGCCGACGCCGGCGACGCGGCCGTCTGGGTACTTGTTGATGAAGCGGGGCAGCAATTCGTCGTAATGCTTGAACTTCGAGGTGTCGAGCGGCGTCCACAACTCGGTCGACTGGCCCTTCAGCGTCGAGGTCTGCGACATCATGGAAAGGTCGGCCGGCGCCTGGCCGGCCTTGGCCGCCTGTTCGAGCTGCACCAGCCATGCCTCGCCGGTCGGCTCGGCGACCGATTCCACCGCGATGCCGGTTGCCTTGGTAAACTCGGGAAAAATGTGCTCGTCGAACGATTTCTTGAAGTAGCCGCCATAGACGCCGACTTTCAGTGACTTGTCCTGCGCCCGAAGGATCGCCGGCATGGCGAGCACGCCTGCGGTTGCGAGACCGGCGCCAAGCAGGCTGCGCCGGGTAACGGGTGTTCCAATTAGTCTGTTCATCTCGTTTCTCCTCTGTTTGTGCCGGTGGTGTCCGGCCTCTGTTTCTGCCGGTTGTCCGGCCGGTTCCCTTCGTTCACTGTTTAGCGTCAGGCCCCCTTGCCCGATATCGTCGGGCTGAAGACCATCAGGCTCAATATTTCGAACAGCACCTGCGCGCCGGCATGCGCCGTGTTGGTGGTCGCGTCATACTGCGGCGCCACTTCGACGACGTCGCCGCCAACGATGTCGAGGCCCTTCAGGCCACGCAGAAGTTCAAGCACTTCCCGCGTCGTCAGCCCGCCGACTTCCGGCGTGCCGGTGCCCGGTGCGAAGGCCGGATCGACGCTGTCGATGTCGAAGGAGATATAGGTCGGGCCGTCGCCGACGATCTTGCGCGCCTTCTCGATGATGGCAGGAACGCCGAGGCCGGTCACCTCTTCGGCATGCACCACGGTCATGCCGGACTCGTAGGTGAACTCCCACAGATATTCGGCCGAGCCGCGAATGCCGATCTGGATGGTGCGGCTTGGGTCGAGAACGCCGTCCAGCACCGCGTTGCGGAACGGCCCGCCATGGTGGAACTTGGTCAAGTCGAACAGGCCGCCGGTATCGCAATGGGCGTCGATGTGGATCATGCCGACAGGTGCTTGTCTGCCGACAGCCTTCAGGATCGGATGGCTGATCGAGTGATCGCCGCCGACAGATAAGGGAAGAACGCCGGCGTCGACGATCTGGTTGATGCGGCGCTCGATGTCGTCATGGCTGGTCTCCAGCCGGTAGCGGCTCTGGAACGGCACGTCGCCGATATCGGCCACCTTCAGCTCATGCGTCGGTGCACATTCCAGCACGTGGTTGTAGGGGCCGATGCGCTCGATGGCGCGCAGCGCCCTTGGACCGAAGCGGGCGCCGGTCCGGTTTGTGACGCCGAGATCCATCGGCACACCGATCATCGCCACCTGCAGATCGCCGAAATCCGGATTGTCGGCGGAAATTTCACGATAGGGTGCAGCGAGGAAGGTCGGGATGCCAGAATAAGGCGCCAGCCGAGTGCCGGTCTTGGAAAAGATCTTGTC
The DNA here is from genome assembly GCF_004010325.2 of Mesorhizobium sp. M00.F.Ca.ET.216.01.1.1. GTDB lineage: Bacteria > Pseudomonadota > Alphaproteobacteria > Rhizobiales > Rhizobiaceae > Mesorhizobium. Next base: position 29,580 of record NZ_SADR02000012.1, on the reverse strand, counting down.
GGCGACACGCTGGAATTTCGGGTCGAACATTTCGCCGCCATGGCTCTCGCCATATTTGCGACGCAAGGCTTCGAGTTTGCCGCGATCGTAACCCATGTCCGGTCCTCCATGGCTGGTGCAGGGCGGCCCGCGGTGACGCTTGCGATGCTGACCGTTATCCGGCCGGGTCGCTGTCCCCGCTGGCTGCCTGCAGATTTCACGTCTTGATGCTGTTCCAGGCAAAGTGTCTGGCAGCTGCATTGAAAAATCAATTGATATTGTTAGGGTGTCGACTGTGAGAAAATCTCACAGGTTTGAGAAACAGGATGGCCAAGCGTCTGCCTCCCTTGAATCCATTGCGTGCCTTCGAGGCGACGGCGCGCCACGCCTCGCTGACCAAGGCTGCGGCTGAGCTGAACGTCACCCATGGCGCCATCAGCCACCAGATCAAGGCGCTCGAACAGTCGCTCGGCGTCAGGCTGTTCGAGCGCGCCGGCCAGCGGGTGAATCTCACGCCGCACGGCGCCGAGCTGCTGCCGGCAGTGTCGAGCGCCTTCGACGGCATCGCCGCCGCCACGCAGCGCATGACAAGGCCGGCGAGCGCCGGCACGCTGTCGGTATCGTGCGTACCGGCGCTGTTGCTGCTGTGGATGACACCGCGACTGGGTAGCTTCATGTCCCGATATCCAGACATCAGGCTGACGCTGATCCCGTCCAATGACGCCAAGGACATCCGCGCGCCGCATATTGATGTCTGCGTGCACTATGGCGACGGCAGCTGGACCGACTGCTGGATGCGCAAATGGTCGGGCCTCGAACTGTTCCCGGTGGTCAGCCCGACGTTGATCAACAACCGTCCGATCCGCACCGTTCGCGATCTCGCCGATCATGTCTTGCTGCATGGCGACGACGGCCGCGAGTGGCATACCTGGCTGGCAGCCGCAGACGCGCTGGACCTGGAGCGCGGCCGTCGCCACAATCTCGGCGACGCGCGCACGGCGATCGAGGCTGCGGTTCACGGCCATGGCGTGGCGCTTGGCGACTCCGTGACGGCAAGTACGCTGCTTGCCAGGGGATTGCTTGTTGCACCGTTCAGCCTGTCGGTACCGGCGGTCGATGATTTCTACGTCGTCTGCCGCAACGAGATGAGATCGACGCCGATCGTGCAGCTGTTCATCGATTGGCTGTTTGCCGAGAAGGAGCAGGCCGACGGCCGTGCCGATGCGCCGGTAGCAGGCCGCATCGGCATCCGCAGAAAACGCCCGGCGCTGCGAGTGATCGGCGCCAAGGCGTCCTGAGGCCGACACGCCGCAAGCGCTTCTTTTTGTCGGGCCAGCCCGCAAAGCGGGAGGCGCTTTCAAAAATTCAATGCTAAGAGGCATCTCGCAGGGAGCGAGCAGCGAAGGCGGCACTGAGACATGGCAGCAAGGACCGACATAGCGCGACGCGTTTACAACCACACCTGGAAGCTCGACCCAATCGTTCGCAGCTTGCTCGACACCGATTTCTACAAGCTGCTGATGCTGCAGATGATCTGGGGCATGTATCCCAAGGTCGACGCCACCTTCACGCTGATCAACCGTACCACTTCGGTTCGGCTTGCCGACGAGATCGACGAGGCGGAACTGCGCGAGCAGCTCGACCACGCCCGCACCTTGCGCTTCTCCAAGAAGGAGATGATCTGGCTCGGCGGCAACACCTTCTACGGCCGCAAGCAGATCTTCGAACCTGAGTTCCTCGCCTGGCTGGAAAATTTCCGGCTGCCCGAATACGAGCTTTCCAGGCATGACGGCCAGTACGAACTGAGCTTCGCCGGCCCATGGATGTACACGACGCTGTGGGAGATCCCGGCGCTCGCCATCATCAACGAACTGCGTTCGCGCGCCGCCTTGCGGTCGTTCGGACCTTTCGCGCTCGACGTGCTCTATGCCCGCGCCAAGGCCAAGATGTGGGCCAAGACAGAACGGCTCAAAGCACTTCCCGATATCCGCATCTCCGACTTCGGCACACGTCGCCGCCATTCCTTCCTGTGGCAGCGCTGGTGCGTCGAAGCACTGAAGGAAGGCATCGGCGAGGCCTTCACCGGCACCTCCAATGTGCTGCTCGCCATGGACAACGACCTCGAAGCGCTCGGCACCAATGCGCACGAACTGCCGATGGTGTTTGCCGCACTCGCCAATTCGGAAAAGGAATTGAAACAATCGCCCTACAAAGTGCTGCAGGACTGGCAGCGCTATTATGGCGGCAATCTGCTGATCGTGCTGCCGGACTCCTTCGGCACCGCGGCGTTCCTGCGCGACGCACCGGACTGGATTGCCGACTGGACCGGCTTCCGCCCCGACAGTGCGCCGCCGATCGAAGGCGGCGAGAAGATCATTTCCTGGTGGCGCGAGAAGGGCAAGGATCCAAAGCAGAAGCTGCTCATCTTCTCCGACGGGCTCGAGGTCGAGACCATCGAGGAGACCTACCGCCATTTCCACGGCAAGGTGCGCATGTCCTTCGGCTGGGGCACCAACCTGACCAATGATTTCGAGGGCTGCGCGCCGACAAAAAGCAACCGGCTCGACGCCATTTCGCTGGTCTGCAAGGTTACCGAAGCCAATGGCCGGCCGGCGGTCAAGCTCTCCGACAACCCAGCCAAGGCGACCGGCGACGAGAAAGAGATCAAGCGCTACCTGCGCATCTTCGGTGAAAAGGACCGCGTGGAGCAATTGGTCAAGGTGTGAGAGGGTGGGGAACTCCTGGATAATATGAGTTCCTTCGCGCCCCCTCTGTCCTGCCGGACATCTCCCCCACTTGGTCCCACTTGGGGGGAGATTGGACGTCACTTCGGCTTTCGCCAATCTCCGACGCAGCAAGAAAAGCGCCGACCGAGCGAGCTGCCAATCTCCCCCCAAGTGGGGGAGATGTCCGGCAGGACAGAGGGGGGCGCCGTAGAGCGCTATCGTTCGTCAGTCGAGGCCTTTCACTTTCTCGGCCTCGTCGCTTTGCTGGCCTGTTTTTCCTCCACCCCCGCCTTCGCCCATGCCTCCGATCGCGGCCACGTCCTGTTGCTGCCGACCGGCTACTACGTCGCCGGCGGTGCGCTCGCCGTTGCCGCCAGCTTCCTCGTTCTGGCGCTGCTGCCGCCGGATGCTCTCGACCGCTTCTGGCGCCGGCACTTGCCGCTTGTCGCATTCGGCGACGGAGCACGGACAATCGTCAGCCTGATATCCTTTGCCGGCTTTGCAATTCTGATTGCCGCCGGTCTGCTCGGCAGTCGCGATCCGCTTTCCAACCCGCTGCCCCTAGCCATATGGACGCTCCTTTGGGTTGGATTGGTCTTGCTGCACGGTCTCCTCGGCGATCTCTGGTCATGGCTGAATCCTTGGTATGGACCGTGGCGCATCGCGAGCCGCGTCTTCGGCAGAGGCGACGGGGAGAGGCAAGATCCGCGTCTGCCGCAATGGCTCGGCTATTGGCCGGCTTTCCTGCTGTTCTTCGCCTTCGCCTGGTTCGAGCTGATCGATCCGGCACCCGACGATCCGGCGCGGCTGGCCTGGGCCGCCGGGCTCTATTGGCTGCTGAGCTTCATTGCCATGCTGGTCTTCGGCTACCGCGACTGGAGCCGGCATGGCGAATTCCTGACCGTCTTCTTCGCGATGGTGGCGCGCTTCGCTGTCGTCGAGCGCAATGAAGAGGGGCGGCTCAATCTCTGCCTGCCGGGCACCAAGCTGCTCAGTGCGACGCCGTTGCCGCTCAGCGGCATCGCTTTCCTGCTACTTACCCTTTCGTCGGTATCCTTCGACGGCCTGTCGAAGACCTTCTTCTGGCTCGGCCTGTTCGGCATCAATCCGCTGGAATTCCCCGGACGCACGGCAATGATCAGCATCGGCAGCTTCGGCCTCGTGCTGATGTTTGTCCTGCTTGCAGCCGTTTTCGCGCTTGCTGTTATCTTCGGCCAGCGCCTTGCCGGCGGCAAGCATTCCCTCAGCAACGCCGCCGGGCTGCTGGTCTGGTCGATCGTACCGATCGCGCTCGCCTACCATTTCGCGCATTATCTGACTGCGCTGCTCGTCGATGGCCAATACGCGCTTGCCGCCCTTTCCGACCCATTCGCGCTCGGCTGGAACCTGTTCGGAACAGCCGACATGCCGATCGAAGCCGGCGTGGCCGCTGGTGCCGGCTCGGCATGGCGGCTGTGGAATTTGCAAGCCGGCATCATCATTGCCGGCCATATGTTTGCCGTGCTTCTCGCCCACGGCTTCGCCTGGCGGCTGCACCAGCTTCCGGCCCGCGCCGCGCTCAGCCAGTTTCCACTCACCGTGCTGATGATCGCCTACACCGTCTTCGGCCTCTGGCTGCTTGTCACGCCCACTGCCGGATGAGACAAGGTCGCTACCTCAGGGGAAGCCCGCTTGCCACATCAGGGCTTTGGTGATTTAGTTTGTATACATGCAATTTTCGCCATCCTGCCGGGGTGGTCCGCTTCGCTACAGCCATTGGTTAAAACTCAAAAACAAGGGGAACTGCCGTGACTGACAAGAATGGGTTTTTCGATCTCTCCAAGACCAGCTTCACCCGCCGCACGGCACTGAAGGGCCTGGCCGCCGGCGCCGGTCTTGCCGTCGCGCCGGGCTTCGTGCGCTACAGCCAGGCGCAGAGCTCGGCACCGATAAAGATTGGCTTCCAGTCGCACCGCACCGGCATTGGCGCTGCCTATGGCCGCTGGTACGAGAAGACCACCGCCGCCGCGGTCAAGGCGATCAACGATGCCGGCGGCATCAACGGCCGGCCGGTCGAGGTGATCATCGAGGATGACGGCACAGACCCGGGCCGTGGCGCCGAAGTGGTCGGCAAGTTCGCCACCCAACACAAGACCGACATCGTCTACGGCACGCTGTTTTCGCATGTCGTCATCGGCTCGGCGCCGGCAGCCGGCGAAGCCAAGATCCCCTATTTCGTCGTCAGCGAAGGCCACCATGTCGCCTCGACCAAGTTGAACCGCTATGTCTTCCAGCCCGGCATCACCGACGTGAAGAGCCAGATCCAGTCGATGGCGCCGTGGATCGCCGCCAACGCCGGCAAGAAGGTGACGCAGATCTTTCCCGATTTCGCCTTCGGCTACGACCATCGTGACTACCTGCCGCCGGCGCTGAAGGCGCAGGGCGCCGAAGTCATCGCCCAGATCGCCATCCCGCCGACGGAATCGTCGTTCACCAAATACTTCCCGCAGATCCCGGCCGAGACCGAGGTGATCTACCACGTCATGGTCGGCCCGGCGGTGCTCACCTTCGTCAAGGAGCTGGGCGAATTCTACGGCTCCAACCGGCCGCAGCTGTTCGGCTTCATCGATTCGTTGGAAGCCACCGACATCAACAGCCCCGGCCTCGAATTCCTCGATGGCAGCCATTTCTGGGAAGGCTCGCCGCGCTATGCGCAGCCGGATGATTCCCCTGCTCAGAAGGCCTATCGCGCCGCCGTCGGTATCGACGACAATGGTGCCGCCGTCGGCGACCCGAAGGACGTCTCCACCGCTGCGCACATGTTCGGCTGCTGGGAAACGCTCTACGTCGTCAAGAAGGCGATGGAGGATGCCGGCTACAAGGGGCCGGAGGACCGCACCAAGCTGGTCGAGGCGACCGAGGCCTTGACCGAGTTCGCCGAAGGACCTGAGCATCCGCAGGGACCAAAGACCTTCAACGGCAAGATCCACCAGTGCTTCGGTATCCAGAACATCTCCAAGGTCGAAGGCGGCAGACTTAATGTCGTCCACAAGACCAAGATCGAGGACGGCCTCTACGAGCCGGAAGGGGATTATACGACGCAAGCGCTGTAGGCTTGGCCACTCAAGCGTGAGCGCCAAGCCACCCCCCTCTGTCCTGCCGGACATCTCCCCCTCAAGGGGAGAGATCGGCGGTTCCTGTGAAGGCGGCCGCCTGCCGACCTTGGCGATTGGCGAAAGCGGTGGTGACAGCCAATCTCCCCCCTTGAGGGGGAGATGCCAAGTTTTGGCAAAGAGGGCAGGGCAGAGGGGGGTGCGTCTCGCACCGGGCGTGTAATCGATGCACTTCGGACCTCACCTCCTCCTCGCCGCCCTCGAGGGCCTTGTCACCTCAGCCGTGCTGGCGCTGACGGCGCTCGGCCTGTCGCTGGTGTTCGGCGTCATGCGCGTCGTCAATGTCGCCCATGGTGAGTTCTTCATGCTGGGCGCGGTGCTCGCCTGGGCGATCTCAACGGCGATATCGGACCATCCGGCGCTCGGCTTCCTGGCCGCGCTGGTGCTGGCGCCGCTGATCGTCGGCCTGATCGCTCTGGTCGCCGAACGGCTGGTGCTGCGCCGGCTGAACTACAATCCCGAAGCCACCATCGTCGCCACCATCGGCATGCTCTACATCATCCAGCAACTGGCACTGACCTTCTACGGCCCAGAGGCGCGCCCGGTGGAGGCGCCATTCAGCTACCGCATCCTTTTGCCGTGGTTCGGCTATTCCGGCTACAAGCTATCGATCATCGCCGCGTCCGCATTTCTGCTTATCGCGACCTGGCTGGTGCTGACGCGCACGAAAATCGGCCTCGTCATGCGCGCCACCCAGTATGATCGCGAGACCGCACAAGCCTTCGGCATTCCGGTGGAGCGCGTCTATGCCGGCGTCTTCGCGTTCGGCGCCATGCTGGCGGCGGTGGCCGCGGTGCTGATCGTGCCGATCAGCCAGGCGCATTACCTGATGGGGCAGGACCCGCTGCTCCTGTCCTTCATCGTCGTCATCATCGGCGGCCTCGGCTCGCTGCGCGGCACCGTGGTCGCCGCGGTGCTGATCGGCTTGTCGGATGGCATCATCTCGGTGTTCTTTTCGCCGACGCTGGCCAAGATCATCGCCACCCTTCTCGTCGCCATGGTGCTGGTGTTTCGGCCGCAAGGCCTGTTCGGGACGTCATCGCGATGAGCGAAGCTTCGCCGGCAAAAGCCTACGCCCTGCATCTTGGCGTCATTGCGCTGCTTTTCGCCTTGAGCTTCGTCCTGCCGGCGTATCATCACGGCCTGCTCGCCCGCATCATGGTGCTGGCGGTCTTCGCCATGGGCTACAACATGCTGTTCGGCTATGTCGGACTGCTCAGTCTCGGCCACGCCATGTTCTTTTCAGCCGGGCTCTATGGCGCCGGCCTCACCGTCTACCATTTCGGCTGGAGCGTGCCGGCCGCCTTCGCCGCAGGCCTTGCCTGCGGCGCGCTTCTCGCGCTGGCGATCGGCTTGTTGGCGCTGCGCACTTCCGGCGTCGCCTTCATGATCGTCACCATGATGTTCGCGCAGGTGTTTTATCTCGTCATCCTCTATTTCGCCGCTTGGACCGGCGGCGATCAGGGCCTCGTCGTGCCGCAGCCGGCGCGCATTCTTGTTCTCGGCAGCGCGTCGCTCGACCTCACCAACCCGACCGTGCGCTACATGAGCGCTCTGGCGCTGTTTTCGATCGTGCTGCTGGTGACCCTCGCCATCGTCCGCTCCAGATATGGCCGTGTGCTGGTCGCCATCCGCGAGAACGAGGGACGCACGAAAATGCTCGGCTACGACACGTTCTCCAACAAGCTCGCCGCAGTCGTCGTCTCCGGCGCCATCTGCGCGGCTTCGGGCGCCGCCTATGCCTTGCTGTTCGGCTATGTCGGCTCGAGCTTCGCCTCGGTGCAATATTCCATCTTGCCGCTGCTCTGGGTGTTGCTCGGCGGTATCGCCACCACGCTCGGTCCGCTGATCGGCACGCTGTTCATGTACTATGTCGTCGACGTCACCAGCGGCTATACCTCGGCCTATCTGTTGATCGTCGGCATCGCGCTTATCCTGCTGGTGCTCTTCTTCCCCAAGGGTATTCTTGGCACCATCCGTCAACGCTGGCTTGGATGGCTGCCATGATGCCGCTGCTGACGACGAAAGGCCTGTCCCGCAATTTCGGCGGCCTGCGCGCCGTCGATGGCGTCGACTTCGCGCTCATGCCGGGCGAGATCCGCGCTGTCATCGGCCCCAATGGCGCCGGCAAGACCACCTTCGTCAGCCTGGTCAGCGGCCGCATCCAGCCGTCGTCGGGCATGATCGTTTTCGACGGCGCCGACATCACCAGTCTGCCTGCTTACGCCAGGGTTCGCCTCGGCGTCGCCTACACCTTCCAGATCACCAGCGTCTTCGCCAATCTCACCGCCTACGACAACGTCGCGCTGCCGGTGCAGCGCACGCTGACCGACGGCCGCTCGAAGGGCGCCGTGCATGCCGGCGTCATGGCGGCGCTCGAGCGCACCGGCCTTGCCGATCGCGCCCACATGCAGGCCGGGCACCTGTCCTATGGCCATCAGCGCCTGCTGGAGGTGGCAATGGGGCTGGCGCTGAAACCCCGCCTGCTGATCCTCGATGAGCCGACGCAGGGGCTGGCCGACAGCGAAATCGACAACTTCATCGGGCTGGTGCGCGAGATCGCCAACAGCGCCACGGTGCTTCTGATCGAGCACAACATGCCGGTGGTCATGCAGCTCGCCGACCGCATCACCGTCTTCAATGCCGGCAGGATTCTGGCCGAAGGCACGCCCGAGCAGATCCGCGCCAACGCCGAGGTGCAGGATGCTTATCTCGGAGCAACCCATGGCTGAGGTACGGTCCAAGGCGCTGACCATCTCCGGGCTCGACTGTTTCTACGGCGAGGTCCAGGTGCTCTACGGCCTCGATCTCGTGCTGGAGAAAGGCGAGGTGCTGTGCCTGTTCGGCCGCAACGGCGCCGGCAAGACGACGACGCTGAAGGCGATCATGGGGTTGGTTCCGCCGAGCGCCGGCTCGATCAGACTCGACGGCAAGGAACTGACCGACCTGCCGGCGCATGACGTGCCGAAGGCCGGCGTAGCTTATGTGCCGCAGGGCAGGCGGCTGTTTGCCGAGATGACGGTGGCGGAAAATATCGAGATCGGGCTGATGGCGCGCGGCAAGGGCAAGACGACGCGCGAAAACGTGCTCGATCTCTTCCCGCTGCTGCGCCAGCGGCTCAGGCAGCGCTCGGGCACGCTGTCCGGCGGCGAGCAGCAGATGCTGGCGATGGCGCGGGCGCTGTGCCTCGAACCGCAGGTGCTGCTGCTCGACGAGCCGACCGAAGGGCTGATGCCGCAGATGATTGCGAAAATCCGCGACACGGTATCGAAGCTACGCGAATTGAACGTCTCCACCATCCTGGTCGAGCAGCGGGTCGATGCGGTGCTGTCCGTCGCGGACCGCGTTTGCTTCATCGAGAACGGCCGCAACCGCGAGACGGTCGATGTCGAGGAACTGCGCGCCGATCCCTCAGCGGTTCGCCGCTATGTCGGTGTGGGGTGATCAGCCGAAGAACAGGAAACCGGAGATCAAGAATGCCGGGATCAACACCAGGCCGGACCACGCCATGTAGCCGAAGAAGCCCGGCATCTTCACGCCGCGATGTTTGGCGATGGCGTAGACCATGAAGTTCGGCGCGTTGCCGACATAGGTGTTGGCACCCATGAACACCGCACCGGCCGAGATCGCCGCCAGCGTCGAGGCGAATTCCGTCATCAGATGCTGCGGGTCGCCGCCGGCGAGCTCAAAGAACACCAGATAGGTCGGCGCATTGTCGAGGAAGGATGACAGCGCCCCGGTCAGCCAGAAATAGGCAAGGTCGTTGGGCTCGCCCGAAGGCGCGGTGACGAGCGCAACCAGCGGCGCCAGCGCACCGTCCAGGCCGGCCCTGAGGATGGCAATGACCGGCACGATGCAGATGAATATGCCGGCGAACAGTTTCGCCACCTCGGCAATTGGCGCCCAGTTGAAGCCGTTCGCCTTCCGGTACTCCTGGCGCGAGACAGCAAGCGAAAGGAAGGCAAGCGCCAGGATGATGGCGTCGCGCACCAGGTTCTGCAGTTCGAGACTGATGCCGAGGACGGAATAGCTTACGCCCGGCTTCCATGAGGCGGAAAGCAGGATCGCGCCGATCACCCCGGCCAGCAGCGGAATATTGGGCAGGCCGCGAATGCGCACTTTGCTGTCAGGCGTCGGATCCTTGATCTTCGGGGCGCCAGCTTCGCGGCGATGCATGATGATGTCTATCACCAGGAAAACGGCTAGCACGAGGCCGCCGACGAAAAGTGTCTCCCGATAGAGGTTCGCAGTCGTCCAGAAGAAGTCGACGCCACGCAGGAAGCCGACGAATAGCGGCGGGTCGCCCAAGGGTGTCAGCGAGCCGCCGATGTTGGCGACCAGGAAAATGAAGAAGATGATGACATGGGCGTTGAACGGCCGGTTGTCGTTGGCGCGGATGATCGGCCGGATCATGATCATCGAGGCACCGGTTGTTCCGATGACGGAGGCAAGCAGCGCGCCGACCAGCAGCAGCCCGGCATTCACCAGCGGCGTGCCATGGATGTTGCCGGCGACAAGGACGCCGCCCGAAATGGTGAACAGCGCGAACAAAAGGATGATGAACGACATGTATTCGGTGAGCAGCGTATGCAGCACTGCCTGCGTGGCCGAAGAACCGCCAAAGGCGACTACCAGCGGCACAACCACCAGTGCTGCCCAGAAGATGGTGATCTTGCCGTAATGGTGTTCCCAGACATGGTGGAACAGCAAAGGCCCGGTGGCGATCGACAGCAGCAGGCCGACAAAGGGCAGCGCCCACCACAGCGACATCGCTTCGCCCGCCAACTCGTGCCCTTGCGCCGCCATAGCTGCGCCCGGGAACAGCATTGCGGCAGCCATTGCAGCACCCGCCGTCAACGCCGCCGCAAACCGCATGGAGCCCCCTCTGAAATCCTGTCGGATGCGATTGGCGATGTTCAACTTAATATCCCGATTCTGAAAATTCGCATGAGTTCGATATCAGGGGCAATTTCAGAATCGAGGGGCACTAGCAAGTTGTTGATTTCTAGTACCGTTTTGATGTCGAGGTTCACTCGGAGCCCGATATCAAAAATTAAACGAACTCCGAAATCACGACACCAGCGTCACGCCGGCATCGCGCATCTGGTTCAGCATCGTCTCGAGCGAGCCGTTGAGATCGATGCCGCGGCAGGCATCGAGCCGCACACTTGTCCTGAAGCCGTGCTTTATCGAATCGAGCGCCGAAAAGGCGACGCAGAAGTCGGTCGCCAGGCCGACCAGGGTCAGCGTGTCGATGCCGCGCTCCCTCAGATAGCCGGCAAGGCCGGTCGGCGTCGTCCGGTCGTTCTCGAAGAACGCCGAATAGCTGTCGATCGCCGGGCGAAACCCCTTGCGGACCACCAGTTCGGCCTTGGTCCAGGCGAGGCCTGAGTGGAAATCCGAACCCAGGCTGCCCTGGATGCAATGGTCCGGCCACAGCGTCTGCTGGCCATAAGGCATCTCGATCGTTTCGAAGGGCTGCTTTCCGGGATGGCTGGAGGCAAAGCTCGAATGGCCGGCAGGGTGCCAGTCCTGCGTCAGCACAACATGCTCCGTCCGCCGGATCAGGTCGTTGACCAGCGGCACGATCTCGTCGCCGCCGGCCACCGCCAGCGCGCCGCCCGGGCAGAAGTCGTTCTGCAGGTCGATGACAACAAGCGCTTCGTCGGCCATGGGGTCTCCTTCTCTCCTCAACCTCCGGCGCCGACTCCAGTAAAAAACGCTGATGCGACCGGATGCAGAAACTTGACCAGATGGCCGGCTGCGTCAACCTCCAACGGCATAACAAATGCGTGCCGGCCTCGCTTGGGTGGATAGCGGCGCAAAACTCTGGCTTTGACAATTTCAGCCGGCTTGATATCATTTGCATACGAATGAATTTGATCGGTCCGGATACCGGGTCCGGATGCCGGGAAGGCCCATTTTCTGGGAAGGCCCCATTTTCTGGGAAGGCAAAGCGTGATCCGTTACGCGAAACCCACCGAGGTAGACGAGGCGCTCGCTTTGCTTGACGAGGCTCCGTGGCGCATCCTTGCCGGCGGCACCGATTTCTATCCGGCGCAGGGCAGCAAGCCTTTCCGCGAAAATATCCTCGACATCAACGGCCTGGCGGTCTTGCGCGGGATCGCTGAGACGGAGAGCCATTGGGTCATCGGCGCGCGCACGACCTGGACCGATCTTGTCCGTCATCCGCTGCCGGTGGCCTTCGATGCGCTGAAACAGGCGGCACGGGAGGTTGGCTCGGTGCAGATCCAGAATGCTGCCTCCATCGCCGGCAACCTCTGCAATGCCTCTCCGGCGGCCGACGGCGTGCCGGCGCTGCTCATCCTCGACGCCGAGGTCGAACTGCGTTCGGCGGCGGCGACCCGCTATCTGCCGCTGGGGGAATTCATCCTAGGCAATCGCCGGACGGCCTTGCAGCAGCGCGAAATGGTCACGGCCATCCGTGTCCCGAAGCATGCGGCCGCCGGAACCTCTGCTTTCGTCAAGCTCGGCGCGCGGCACTATCTCGTCATCTCCATCGCCATGACGGCAGCACGCCTGGTCATCGAGAATGGCATCGTCAGCGACGCGGCAATCGCCGTCGGCTCCTGTTCGGTGGTTGCCAAACGTCTTGCGGGTGTCGAGGCAGCCTTGCGCGGCCAGCCTGCCAGCCACGCGCTAGCCGATGCGATACAGTCCGCGCCGATGGACGAGCTATCGCCGATCGGCGATGTGCGCGGCAGTGCCGAATATCGGCTCGACGCGGCGCGCGAGATCGTCGCTCGTGCCGTTCTCGCTGCCGCCGGTCATGCGCCTGTGGAAAAGGTGGCGGCATGAGCAAAGCTCAGCCTGGCATGAGCATGGAGCGCGCCGACATCGCTTTCGAGGTCAACGGCGCCGCCGTCAGGGTTTCGGTACCGCCGGTGCGCCGGCTGTCCGCGGTGCTGCGCGACGAACTGCGCCTGACCGGCACCAAGGTCGGCTGCGATGCCGGCGACTGCGGCGCCTGCACGGTGCTTGTCGACGGCAATCCGGTCTGCGCCTGTCTGGTGCCGGTGGCATCCGCGACCGGCACCAAGCTGACCACGGTCGAAGGCCTCGCCAATGGCAGACTGTCGGCGCTGCAAGCCTCGTTTCTCGACCACGGCGCGGCGCAATGCGGCATCTGCACGCCCGGCCTGCTGGTCGCGGCAACGGCGCTTCTGGACAGGATACCCTGCCCGACCGAGACCGAAACGCAGGATGCGCTGGGCGGCATCCTCTGCCGCTGTACCGGCTACCGGAAGATCGTCGCCGCGGTGATGGATGCGTCGCGCCATACCGGCGGCCTCGACCATCGCATGCCGCAATCCGGCCATGCGGTCGGCGCCTCGCCGATCCGCCTCGATGGCCTGCCAAAGGTCACCGGCGGCGAAAAATTCGGTGGCGACAGCTTTCCTGCCGATGCGCTTGCCGTGCTGGTAGTCCGCTCGCCGCATTATCATGCACGCTTCTCCTTTGGTGATCTCGACGTCTGGGCAAGAGCCCGTCCCGGCATCGCCGGCATCTTCACGGCAGCCGACATTCCGGGAACGAATTGTTTCGGCGTCATCGGGCCGTTTGCCGACCAGCCGGCATTGGCTGAAGGCAGCGCGCGCTTTCGCGGCGAGGCGGTGGCGCTGGTTGCTGGCGAGCGCGAAGCGATCCTCGATCTCGACCTTTCGGATTTTCCGGTTAACTGGACCGAACTGCCGCATGTCCTGCAGCCTTGCAAGGCGCGGGCCGGCGGCGCCGAATTGATCCACGGCAACCGTCCAGCGAACCTGCTCACGTCAGGCTTTGTCGAGCGCGGCGACCCCGAAGCAGCACTTGCCGGTGCTGCTTTCACTGTCTCCGGCAGCATTGATACGTCCTATGTCGAGCACGCCTATATCGAGCCGGAAGCCGGCTATGCCTACATGGACGGCGACACGCTGGTCGTCGTTGCCTGTACGCAGGCGCCCTACATGGACCGCGACGACACCGCGAAGGTGCTCGACCTTGCGCCGGAAAAGGTGCGCATCGTGCCTACCGCAACCGGCGGCGGTTTCGGCTCCAAGCTCGACGTTTCGCTGCAGCCGCTGATCGGCCTGGTGGCGATGAAGACAGGCAGGCCGGCGGCGCTCGCCTACACCCGTAATGAATCGATGATCTCGACCACCAAGCGCCATCCCGCCGAGATGGAGGCAACCATCGGCGCCGATGGCGATGGCTGCGTCACCTGCATGGTTTTCTCGGGCGATTTCAACACCGGCGCCTATGCCAGCTGGGGGCCGACGGTCGCCAACCGCGTGCCGGTTCACGCCTCCGGCCCCTATGTCACGCCGAACTACCGCGCCGAAGGGCGCGCCATCCACACAAACGGCCCGATCTCAGGCGCCTTCCGTGGCTTTGGCGTGCCGCAGGCGACGATTATGCAAGAGACCCTCTATGACGAGCTGGCTGAGAAGCTCGGCATGGACAGACTCGATTTCCGTCTGAAAAACTGCCTTCGTAACGGTTCCGAAACGGTTACTGGACAGCGACTGGAATCGGGTGTCGGTATCGCCGACTGCCTGGAGGCGCTGCGGCCGCACTGGGAGCGCGCGCTCGCCGATGCCGAGCTGTTCAACGCCGGCAGCAGCACAAGGAAACGCGGCGTCGGCGTCGCGTCGTGCTGGTATGGCTGCGGCAATACCTCGCTGCCCAACCCGTCGACCATCAGGGTCGGCATCTCGGCCTCGGGTGAGGTCATCCTGCATCAGGGTGCTGTCGATATCGGGCAAGGTTCGAACACGGTCATCGCCCAGATCTGCGCCGACGCGCTCGGCCTGCCGCTCGAAAAATTCCGGCTGAAGAGCGCCGACACCGCGATCACGCCCGATGCCGGCAAGACATCGGCCTCGCGCCAGACATTCGTGACCGGCAAGGCCGTCGAAAAGGCCGGCCGTGCCTTGCGCGACGAGATCCTGCGCTTTGCCAATGTCTCGGATAAGGCGGGGATCGCCCTCGATGGCGCGAGCCTGGTCATCCGCGAGGGCGAAGCGATACGGCATCTCGATCTGTCGGTGCTGAAGGCCGATGCCGACGGCTTGGTCTTTTGCGCCGAGGAAAGCTACGACCCGCCGACGCTGCCGCTCGACTCCAAGGGCCAAGGCAAACCCTATGCTGTCTACGGCTATGGCGCGCAGATCGCCGAACTGGAGGTCGACCTCAAGCTCGGCACGGTGAAGCTTGTCAAGATCACCGCCGCGCATGATGTCGGCAAGGCGATCAATCCGCTACTCGCCGAAGGCCAGATCGAGGGCGGCATCGCGCAAGGCATCGGTATGGCGTTGATGGAGGAATACATCCCCGGCCGCACTGAAAATCTGCACGACTATTTGATCCCGACGATTGGCGACGTGCCGCCGATTGAGACCATCCTGATCGAAGTTCCGGACCCGGAGGGACCCTTTGGCGCCAAGGGGTTGGGCGAGCATGTGCTGATCCCGACAGCACCGGCGATCCTCAATGCCATCCGCCACGCCACCGGCGTGCTGGTCACCAAGGTTCCGGCGACGCCGACCCGCATCCGGGCCGCGATCCGCGACAAGGTGATCCACGACAGGGAGGCACACCAATGAGCGAGCTTGCCGAACGCTTCGAAACCCACGATCCCAGCGAGAAGCAGGTGATGGAAAAGATCCGCTGCGATGCCTGTCCGGTCATGTGCTACATCGCCGACGGCCGCACCGGCGCCTGCGACCGCTACGGCAATGTCGGCGGCAGGATCGTGCGCATGGATCCGCTGACCATCCTCGACCACGCGGCCGAAACCGGCGGCGCTGTCGTGCCCTTCGTTGCCGAAGGCGAGGCCTGGGACGGCGAACTGGTCAACACCGGTCGCCGCTTCGTCACTGCGATCGGTGCCGGCACCACCTATCCCGACTATAAGCCAGCCCCTTTCATTGTCAGCCAAGAGGTCGAAGGCGTCGATCTCGTCACCGTCGTCACCGAGGGCATCTTCTCGTACTGCGGCGTCAAGGTGAAGATCGACACCGATCGTCATATCGGCCCCGAAACGGCGACGGTGCGCGCGGCAGGCGAGGCGATCGGCCATGTCACGACGGGCGAGTACGGTTCGCAGATGCTGTCGCTGGGCGGCGTGCATCATTTGACCGGCGGCTCCAAGGCCGAAGGCCGCGCCACCTGCGATGCGTTGCTCAATCTGTGCAACCGCAAGCCGGTCGAACTTGCCATCGACGGCGGTGCCACGGTCATCGTCGAAGCCGGCAAGCCGCCGGTCATCGACGGCAAGCTCGAGCAGCGCATGCGCGTCGGCTGCGGCTCGGCCACCATCGGTATGTTTGCCACCCAATGGCGCGGCCTGGTCGACGAGGTGGTGGTGGTCGACGACCACATCACCGGCGTCGTCTCCGAGCATCAGGCAGGCAAGGTACTGGGCTGGCAGGATACCGGCATCAAGATCATCGGCCGCCGCTCGACGCCGGGCCGCTATTTCAAGGTGTCCGAGCCCGGCCTTGGCTGGGGCGGCACCAGCATTTCCGATCCGCTGTCGATCCTCGGCGAATGGAACGCGAAGAAGGGCGCGCGCCCCGGCCTGTCGTTGCTGATGGTCTCGACCACCGGCGAGCAGTTCGCCTATTACGAACTCGACGACGAATTGAAGCCGGTGCAGAAACCGTTCCCGGAGCGGCTGCAGAAATCGGTCGGGCTGATCGAGGACAATTGCGAACCGGCGCTGTGCACTGTGCTGTTCATCGGGGGAGCCGGCGGCTCGCTACGCGCCGGCGTCACCGAGAATCCGGTCAACCTCACCCGCTCGGTGCAGGGCCTGACGACGTATGTCACCGTAGGCGGCGCGCCGGTCTATGTCTGGCCGGGCGGCGGCATCACGCTGATGGTCGATGTCACCCGCGTGCCGGAAGGTGCCTTTGGCTATGTACCGACCCCGGCGCTGGTGGCGCCGATCGAGTTCACGCTACGCCGCGACGACTATGTCAGGCTCGGAGGCTACGAAGCGGAGATCCGCAGCGTCGAGGATATCCTTGCCAAGGGCGGCGAATATCTCAATCCGCGCCATGGCACCGGTGCGCCGGCCGACAATCCGTGGCCGCCGCTGGCGCAACTGCGGCGCGCAGCGGCGAACGGAGCCAAGTGATGAACGGCCCGCAAGCGCATTGGCTGCAGGACGGCCGTCGGCTGCATCTCAACCATGGCCCGATCGACCTGGTCATCGAGGCATTCGGCGATGCGGGCGAATGCCGCGCCGCCTACGGCCAAGCGGTGGCACGGTTCCAGACCATCCTGCCGGAACTGGTCGCGGAGCTGCCCGAACTGCGCCGTCCGTCCTCGTCGCGGCCGCGTGCTTTCGCTGGCCCGACGGCGCGCCGCATGGAGGCGGCAGTCGCGCCGTTGGCGCAAAGCTTCATCACGCCGATGGCCGCCGTCGCCGGTTCAGTAGCCGACGAGATGCTGGAAGCCTTGCTTGCCGGGCGGCGGCTTGACCGCGCCTATGTCAACAATGGCGGCGACAGTGCCATCCATCTCGGCATCGGCCAATCCATGACGCTGGCCATCGCCGGAACTGGACATGGTCTTTCCGATCGCGTCGTCCTCCGTGCGGAGGATGGAATTCGCGGTGTCGCGACCAGCGGCTGGCGCGGCCGCTCCTTTTCGCTCGGCATCGCCGACGCCGTCACCGTGCTGGCGCAAACCGGTGCCGAAGCCGATGCCGCTGCGACATTGATTGCCAACGCCGTCGACCTGCCCGGTCATCCCGCCGTCGAGCGGGTGCCGGCACGCGACCTGGCGCCGGACAGCGACCTCGGCGACCGTTTGGTCACCCAAGGCGTCGGCCCGCTTTCATCAGGCGAAATCGCCGTCGCGCTGGACAGCGGGGTTGCCGTCGCCGAAGATTTCCGGCGGCGCGGCCTGATTGCCGCGTCGGCGCTGTTCCTTGCCGGCCAGACACGCATCAGTGGTTCCGTGGCGCTCGCCGCGCCCAACAAAAGTCCAGGGAAGGAAGTTGCCCATGCCTGAGTTTCCGATCCGCAAGATTGCGGTTCTGACCGAGGAGATCTTTCACGACGGCGGACCGGTGGCGAAGGTACCGCGCCGCCGCGCTGCAGCCATGGCAGTGGTGGGGAACCCGTTCGCCGGACGCTACGTGGAAGAACTGCAAGGCGCCATGGACGACCTGAAGCCGCTCGGCCTGATGCTCGCTGACCGGCTCATTGCCGCCTTGGGTGGCGACGCCAAGCAGATCGACGGTTACGGCAAGGGCGCCATCGTCGGCTCGGCGGGCGAGCTGGAGCATGGCGCGCTGTGGCATGTACCGGGTGGCTATGCGATGCGCGAGCGGCTCGGCGACGCCAAGGCGATCGTGCCGTCGGCAAAGAAGGTCGGCGCTTTCGGCTCGCGGCTCGACGTGCCGCTCGGCCACATCAACGCCGCCTATGTGCGCAGCCATTTCGACGCCATGGAAGTCGGCATCAGCGACGGCCCTCGTCCCGACGAGATCCTTTTCTGTCTCGCTATGACCTGCGGCCCGCGCGTCCACGATCGCATGGGTGGCCTCGCGGCAAAAGACATCAAGGCATGGGACGGGCTGCGGTGAGCGGCGGCGAGGAGAATCTGCTCAAGCTGGTCGAGGCCGACGAGCCGGAGGAGAACGACTACCATCTGCAGGAGCAGGTCGGCTTCATCCTGCGCAAGGCTCACCAGCGCCATGTCGCGATCTTTGCCGCGCACATCGCCGACCTGACGCCGCCGCAATTCGCCGCCTTGGCCAAGCTGCGCGACATCGGCGAGACCTCGCAAAACCAGCTCGGCAGCCTGATCGCCATGGACGCAGCGACAGTGAAAGGGGTCATCGACCGGCTGAAAGCGCGTGGCTTTGTCGAACTCAGCAAACACGAGGTCGACAAGAGGCGCCTGCTGGTCAATCTGACCGCCGAGGGCCGCGACGCGATCGAGCGCCTGATCCCGGTCGCCCGCGAGATCACCGAAGAGACACTGGCGCCGCTCTCGGCCAAGGAAGCCGCCACATTCATGAGGCTACTGGCCAAGCTGGCCTAGGGCTCAGCCAGCGCGCCTCTTTTCCGTCGCTGCCCGGTTGATCGCCAGCCCGTCCGCCGACAGGGCGACGCCGAACTTTTCCCCGGCCTCCTCGGGCGTGTAATAGCCTAGGGCGACATCCCTCAGCACCAGATTGGCGTCGCGCTGGAACGGATCGCCATAGCCGCCGCCACCCGGCGTGCCGACCCGCACGCGGTCGCCGGCCTTCAGCGCGATGTCCTGCTCCTTGGAAAGATGCGGCGGCACATGCGCTTCGCCGCCGCGGAACACGGTCACCGTATTGACCGCGCCGTCCTTGCCGCCCAGCGCGCCCTGCGGGCCGAAGCGGCCATGGTCCATGACGAAGGAGGCACGGGCATCGCCGCGCAGAACCTCTACCTCATAGGCGAGCCCAAAACCGCCACGATGCTTGCCGGCACCGCCCGAGCCTTCGCGCAAGGCATAATGGCGATAGAGCACCGGAAAAGCCTGCTCCATGATCTCGACCGGCGGCGACTTGGAAATACCGATGGTCGAACAGCCATTGGTCAGGCCGTCGTGGGCGGCATTGCCGCCATAGCCGCCGCCGGAAATCTGGTACATGACATAGTCGCGGCCGCGCGCGGGATCATTGCCGCCGAGCGCGAAATTGCCGCTGGAGCCGGCTGGAGCTGCCGTCACCTTGTCCGGCAGCGCCTGCACCATCGCCGCGAATACCGCCTCGGCGATGCGCTGCGAAACCTCGGCTGCGCAGCCCGACACCGGGCGCGGATATTTTGCGTCGAGGAAGGTGCCTTCCGGCCGCTTGACGATCAGCGGCTCGAAGGCGCCGGCGCTGATTGGCACGTCCGGGAAGATGTGCCGCATGGCGAGATAGACCGAGGACAAGGTCGTTGCCAGCACGCTGTTCATCGGCCCGGCGCAGGGTTTCGACGAGCCTGCGAAATCGAAGCTGAGCGTGTCGCCCTTTTTCTCGATGACAAGGGCGATGGTCAGCGGCTCGTTCACCACCCCGTCGGAATCGACGAAAGCGTTGGAACGGTACACGCCGTCGGGAATGGCGGCGATGTTGGCGCGCATCTGTTCGGCCGCGCGGCGACGCAGTTCGGCGATCGCCTCGACAGTTGTTTCGTCTCCGTAACGATCCAGGATTCCGATAAGCCGGTCTTGACCGATCAGCAGCGCTGCCGCCTGTGCTCGGATGTCACCGATGCGCTGGTCGGCGACGCGGATGTTGGAGCAGATGATGGCGTATATCTCCGGATCAAGCACGCCCTTCTTGAACAATTTCACCGGCGGCAGCCGGAGCCCTTCTTGCTCGACCGCCGTTGCCGAGGCGGAAAAGCCGCCCGGCACCGAGCCGCCGATATCAGGCCAATGGCCGGTGTTCGACAGCCAGCAGAAGATCTTGCCGTTCCTGTAGACCGGCATGGCGAAGCGCACGTCCATCAGATGGGTGCCGCCGAGATAGGGGTCGTTGACGATGTAGATATCGCCCGGCTCCGGCGGCAGGCAGCGCCCGGCGGCGATCATCTCGATCACCGTCTTGGTCGAATATTGCATGACGCCGACGAACACCGGCAGGCCTTGGCTGCCTTGCGCGATCAGCGAACCATCGACGGCCGAATAGATGCCGTCAGAGCGGTCGTTGGCCTCCGCGATCACGGGCGAGAACGCAGCGCGGGAAAAGGTCAGGTCCATCTCGTCGCAGACCTGCTGCAGCGCCGCCTGGAGGACCGAAAGCGTAATGGCGTCGAGTTTTGCCATGTCAGGCCTCGCCGATGTCGATGATTATGTTGCCGTCAGCGTCCGATCGCGCCCGGTCGCCGGGTTCGAGCACGGTGGTGGCGTCCATCTGTTCGAGGATTGCCGGCCCTTCGATGACGGCGTCTGGCGGCAGCTTTTCCCTGCTATAGACCGGGGTGTCGTGCCAGCGTCCGCCATACCAGACCGGCCGGATCTCGTGCCGTGCCTCATCAAGCGTTGTCGCGCGCCCCGCCGGGTCGATCAACCGTGAAAGGTCGATCGCCGGCCGCACGCCGGTTACCGAAGTGTTGAGGTTGACCAGATTGGCGCGGATCTCCGGCAACTCGACCTTGAAGCGGGCAAAATAGGCTCTTTCGAACAATTGCTGCAATGTTTCACGTGTCACCGAGGATGACGGCAGCGACACGTTGATGATGTGGGTCTGGCCGACGAACTGCATATCGGCGGAATGCGTGACGCGGATCGTCTCCGGCCTCACGGCTTCCTTGCCGATCAGTTCTTCGCCTTCATTTCGGTGCCGTTCCAATATCCCGTGAAGGTGGGTTTCGTCGAGGCCGGTCACCGGCTGGTTGACCGTGTTGACGAAATCGTGGCGCAGGTCGGCGACGACGCAGCCGAGCGCATTGGTGATGCCCGGCCGCGCCGGCACCAGCACTTTAGGCAGGCCGAGTTCGCGCGCCAGCGCGGTCGCATGCAGCGGTCCGGCGCCGCCAAAGGCGAACAGCGCGAAATCGCGCGGGTCATGGCCGCGTGATACCGACACCATGCGGATGGCGCCGGCCATCTTCATGTTGCCCAGCCGCAGCACCGCGCCCGCCGCCTCGACGCCGGACAGGCCGGTGGCGCGGCCGATCCTGTCTTCGAATATGCCGGTGACGTGTTCGACGGTCACCGGATTTTCAACCGCCAGCAGCTTCTTCGGCGCCAGCCGGCCGAGCACCAGGTTGGCGTCGGTGATCGTCGGCTCGCTGCCGCCGCGTCCGTAGCAGATCGGGCCGGGATTGGCGCCTGCACTTTCCGGGCCGATCTGGATCAGGCCCGCCGCGTCGACGCGGGCGATCGAACCGCCGCCGGCGCCGACGGTATGCACCGCCACCATCGGCACGTGGATCGGCATCGCATATTCGATCTCGATCTCGTTCGACACAGCCGGCTCTGCATTGCGGATCAGCGCTACGTCGGTCGAGGTGCCGCCCATATCGTAGGTGACAAGGTTTTCGAAACCGGCGCGCTTGCCGGTATAGGCGGCTGCGATGACGCCGGACGCCGGCCCCGACATCACGGTCTTCGCCGATTCGCGTGTAACGAAGCGGGCCGAGATCATGCCGCCATTGCCGTTCATGATCAGGAAGTCGCGGGCATAGCCCTTGGCTGCCAGTTCCTTGCGCAACCGTTCGACATAGCGCTCGAGGATCGGCTGCACTGAAGCGTTGACCGAAGCGGTGACGCCGCGCTCGAATTCGCGCGCTTCCGACAACAGCGCATGGCCTGATGTGATGTGGCCGTTTGGCCAAAGCTCGGCGGCGATCTCGGCCGCGCGCCGCTCATGCGCCGGATTGGCATAGGAATGCAGGAAGTGGATGACGAGCGATTCGCAGCCAGCCTCGATCAGCTTTTTGACCGCATCCCGCATCTCGTTCTCATCGAGCGGCATGCGCACCGCTCCGGAGGCCTCAACACGCTCTGACACTTCGAGCCGCAGATTGCGCGGGATGACCGGCACGAAGCTGCCCGTCATGCCATAGGGCTGCGGCCGCGTCCGCCGGCCAAGCTCGATGACGTCGCGAAAGCCGCGCGTGGTGATCATGCCGGTTTTCGCCAGCCGGCGCTCCAGCACGGCATTGGTGGTGGTCGTCGTGCCGTGCACGATGAGGTCGATGCCGTCGACCGGAAAGCCGGTGGCGCCAAGCGCCGAAACGACGCCGAAAGCCTGGTTGTCGACGGTGGTAGGTGTTTTGGCGATATGCACCCGGCCACTGTCACGGCCGTCGATCAGAAGCAGGTCGGTAAAGGTTCCTCCGACATCGATGCCGGCGACGACATTGCCAGGCAACGCCGAAAAATTCTCTTTCATTGTCGAAACCCGAAATGCCCGGACTACGGATATGACTCAGTTTGGAAAGGTGTTTTACGCTGGTGTCTTGACGCTAATATCATTTGTATACTAATAAATTCCGGACACAAGAGCTTAGCATCTCGGAGTGTGCAAACGGCACGCCGGAACCTGATCGTTCGGGCGCGCAGGAGAAGGTTCGGCGTCAGCGCCTCGGGGTTGGGCCAGAAGGTTAGGTTTGATGAACATCACATCCGCGCTCAACATCGCCGGCGCCCGGCCGCTGCAGTTCCCGATTCCGGCCAATGTCTATGCCGAAACCGTCACCTCAGTGAAGCACTATACCGACCGGCTGTTTTCGTTCCGCATCACCCGGCCGCAGTCGTTGCGCTTCCGTTCCGGCGAGTTCGTCATGATCGGCCTGCCCAATGCCGAGAAGCCGGTGTTCCGCGCCTATTCGATCGCCAGCCCGTCCTGGGACGACGAGCTGGAATTCTTCTCGATCAAGGTGCCGGACGGCCCGCTGACCTCGGAGCTGCAGAAGATCCAGGTCGGCGATACAATCATCATGCGCCAGAAGTCGACCGGCACGCTGGTGCTCGACGCGCTCACCCCGGCCAAGCGCCTGTTCATGATCTCGACCGGCACCGGCATCGCACCGTTCGCCAGCCTGCTGCGTGATCCCGACACTTATGAGAAGTTCGAGCAGGTCATCCTGACCCACACCTGCCGCGACAAGGCCGAATTGATGTATGGCCAGGAATTGGTGGCGGCGCTCGAGAACGATCCGCTGATCGGCGAACTGACCGGCGGCCGCGTCACCCTCTATAATTCCACCACGCGCGAGATCTCCGAGCGCATGGGCCGCATCACCGCTCTGATCGGCTCGGGAAAATTCTATGCCGACCTCGGCATCGAAAAGCTCAATCCGGAGACCGATCGCATCATGATCTGCGGCTCGATGCACATGCTGAAGGACGTCAAGGAACTCGCCGAAAGCCTTGGCTTCCAGGAAGGCTCGCTGTCTCATCCGGCCAGTTTCGTCGTCGAGCGCGCCTTCGTCGGCTGAGACGCCGGCCGCTTCGTCCCGCCTCCAAACACTCCAGCCACATGTTTTGACCATGCGGTCAAAAACCTACTGCTTTGATAGCCTTTTTCCGATATGACCGCCTGAAGGACTCGTGAAGCGCTGCTTCACGGGCTATCCTTGGTGCCTGTCGCCCAAAAGTGCTGAGCGGTTTTGGGGCAACGACACGCACAACGACGTGAAGCGTCGTCGCTGAACGAAGGGGCAGGAGATGAGCAGCACAATCCGCGAAGCCGATCCCAATGCCGGCAGCCTTGGCGCGTCCAAGATCACGCCGCTGCCGGCGCGCACCGCCGCTAACACGCCGGCGCTGCAAACTCACGGCTTTGCCCGCAATCCCGGCATGAAGCTCGACCTCGGCTTCATGGAGTCGATGCGCAGCGTCAATCGCTCGGCGCTGGAACGCCGCGTCGCCAGCCTGACAAAGCGGCGCTCGATCAAGGCCGACAATCAGGCGGCCTGGCTGCTGCGCGCCGTGGCCTGCATGGACCTGACGACGCTGAATTCGAACGACACCGACGAGCGCGTGCGCCGGCTTTGCGCCAAGGCAGTCAATCCGTTCCGCCGCGACATCGTCGAAGGCCTCGGCATAGCAGGCGAGAAGATTCGCCCGGCGGCGGTTTGCGTCTACCATCCCTTCGTTGCCACCGCCGTCGACGCGCTGCGCGGCACCGGCATCCACGTCGCCGCTGTTTCGACGGCTTTCCCGCATGGCCTTGCCCCGCTTTCGACGCGCCTGCAGGAGATCGAGGCTTCGGTGCGGGACGGCGCCGACGAGATCGACGTCGTCATTCCGCGCGGACTGGTATTCGCCGCGAAATGGCAGGAACTCTATAACGAGATTGTTTCGATGCGTGCCGCCTGCGGTGAGGCGCATCTGAAGGTCATCCTCGGCACCGGCGATCTTGCCACGCTGCGCAATGTCATGCTCGCCTCGATGGTGGCGATGATGGCGGGCGCCGATTTCATCAAGACCTCGACCGGCAAGGAAAGCGTCAACGCGACGCTGCCGGTCGGCTTGGCCATGGTGCGTGCCATCCGCGCCTATTTTGAGGAAACCGGCTATCTCATCGGCTTCAAGCCGGCCGGCGGCATTTCCACGGCAAAGGCCTCGCTCGACTGGCTGGTGCTGATGAAGGAAGAGCTTGGCCGGCCGTGGCTGGAGCCAGAACTGTTCCGCTTCGGTGCATCGAGCCTTCTGACCGACATCGAGCGCCAGCTCGAGCATCATCTCACCGGTCATTACTCGGCCAACCATCGTCACGCGATGGCTTAGCGCCCGATCAGAGCAATGCACGTAGAGTTCCTTCGCCAGCCTCACTGAAAATCTCCTCGCAAAGGAGCGCGCCATGAACATTCTCGAACGCTATCACGCCATGGATTACGGCCCGGCGCCGGAGGCCCGCAACGAGGCCGATGCCTGGCTTGCCGCGCGCGAGTTTTCCAAAGCCCTGTTCATCGGCGGCGACTGGAAAGCGGCCAGCGGCGGCAAGACCTTCTACACCAGCGAACCGTCTTCGGGAAAGCTGCTGGCCAAGGTCTCGGATGCCGGCTCTGCCGATATTGACGCTGCGGTTTTGGCCGCCGCCAAGGCACTGCCGAAGTGGTCCGCGTCCTCCGGTTATCAGCGCGCAAAGATGCTCTATGCCATCGGCCGCGCCATGCAGCGACACCAGCGCCTGTTTGCGGTGCTGGAGACGATCGACAACGGCAAGCCGATCCGCGAAAGCCGCGACATCGACGTGCCGCTGGCGATCCGCCATTTCATCCACCATGCCGGCTGGGCGCAGGCGCTGGACAAGGATTTTCCCGGCCACAAGGGCGTCGGCGTCGTCGGCCAGATCATCCCGTGGAACTTCCCGCTGCTGATGCTGGCCTGGAAGATCGCGCCGGCGCTCGCCGCCGGCTGCACCGTGGTGCTGAAGCCGGCCGAGTTCACCCCGCTCACCGCCATCCTGTTCGCCGAGATCTGCGAGCGTGCCGGCGTGCCGAAGGGCGTCGTCAATATCGTCCAGGGCGGGCCGGAGGCGGGTGCGGCCATCGTCAATCATCCGGGCATCCAGAAGATTGCCTTCACCGGCTCGTCCGAGGTCGGCAAGATCATCAGGAAAGCCACCGCGGGTTCGGGCAAGAAAATATCGCTGGAGCTCGGCGGCAAGTCGGCCTTCGTCGTCTTCGAGGACGCCGATCTCGACAGCGCCGTCGAGGGGCTGGTCGATGGCATCTGGTTCAACCAGGGCCAGGTCTGTTGCGCCGGGTCGCGCCTTCTGGTGCAGGAAGGCATCGCCGACGCCTTCATCGCCAAGGTCAAGACGCGGATGAGCCGGCTGCGCGTCGGCAGCCCGCTCGACAAGAACACCGATATCGGCCCGCTGGTCGACAGCACCCAATTGGAGCGCGTCAAGGGACTGGTCGCCGAGGGCGCCAGGCAGGGCGCCGTCTGCTGGCAACCGGATGCGGCGCTGCCGTCTTCCGGCTACTATCATCTGCCGACGCTCGCCACCGGCGTTTCGCCGGCTAACATCCTGGCGCAGGAAGAGGTGTTTGGGCCGGTGCTGGCGACCATGACGTTCCGCAACACCGAGGAGGCGGTCGAGCTCGCCAACAACACGCGCTATGGGCTGGCCGCTTCGGTGTGGAGCGAAAACGTCAACCTCGCACTCCACGTCGCGCCGCAATTGAAGGCCGGCGTCGTCTGGGTCAACGGCACCAACATGTTCGACGCCGCCTGCGGCTTCGGCGGCTACCGCGAGAGCGGCTTCGGCCGCGAAGGCGGGCGCGAGGGCATGTTCGAATACCTCTCTGCGAAACTGCCGCTCGGCCCGGTCGTCAAGCCGGCAGCAGTTTCGGCCCTGCCCGTCGAGCAGCCCGACGGTGACGCTATCGACCGCACGGCAAAGCTGTTCATCGGCGGCAAGCAGGTGCGGCCCGACGGCAACCATTCGATGGCCGTCGCCACCGCCAAGGGCAAGCTCGCCGGCGAAGTCGGTCTTGGCAATCGCAAGGATATCCGTGACGCCGTCGCGGCCGCGCGTGCTTGCAAAAGCTGGCCGGAGGCGACCGCCTACAACCGCAGCCAGGTGCTTTACTATCTGGCCGAAAACCTGTCCGGCCGTGCCGACGAATTTGCCGCGCGCCTCACCCACCTCACCGGCGCCACCGCCAAGGCCGCCCGCGAAGAGGTCGAGCTGTCGATCGAGCGGCTGTTCCTCTATGCCGGCCTTGCCGACAAGTTCGAGGGTCGCGTCCACCAGCCGCCGGCGCGCGCCGTCACGCTGGCGCTGCAAGAGCCGGTCGGTGTCGTCGGCATCGTCGCGCCGGACAATGCGCCCCTGCTTGGCCTGATCTCGCTGGTGGCGCCGGCGCTCGCCATGGGCAACACCGTGGTCGCGGTGCCTTCCGAAAGACATCCGCTGCTCGCCACCGACCTCTACCAGGTCATCGAGTATTCCGACGCTCCAGCCGGCGCCATCAACATCGTCACCGGCCGCAGCGCCGAGCTCGCCAGCGTCTTGGCCAAGCACGACGATGTCGATGGCTTGTGGGTCTTCGCCGATGCCGAGACCTGCGCCAAGGCCGAAGCCGATTCGATCGGCAACCTGAAGCGCGTCTGGACCGGCAACGGCCGCAGCCTCGACTGGGCGTCGGGCGAAGCCGCAGGAGACGCCTTTCTGCGCCGTGCCGTCGAGGTCAAGAACGTCTGGGTGCCCTACGGCGACTGAGCTTCCGCCGGACGCTCGAAGAGAACGTCCGGGCTTGACGGGCCAAAAGATGTTCTTTACCGAGAAAAAACATTTGGCCTAGGCGGACAGCAACAGGCGGCACGATAGTGCATATCTGGCACATTGCGCCTTGGCCGAGCGCCGGCAAAAACCGGCTTGGCTACTGACAGGCGAGGAGAGAAAGAAATGGCGGATCTGACAGGCAAGGTCGTTGTCGTCACGGCGGCGGCACAAGGCATCGGCCGGGCGAGCGCGCTGGCCTTCGCCAAGGCGGGCGCCGTCGTCCACGCCACTGACATCAACGAGGTGCTGCTCGCCGAACTCGGCAAGACGCCTGGCATCAACACCCGCAAGCTCGACGTGCTGAACGACGAAGCGGTGAAGGCAGGCTTTGCCGCGATCGGCGTCGTCGATGTGCTTTTCAACTGCGCCGGCTTCGTCCACTCGGGCTCGATCCTGGACATGAAGGATGCCGACCTCGACTTCGCCTACGACCTCAATGTTCGTTCGATGATCCGCACCATCCGCGCAGTGCTGCCTGGCATGCTGGAGCGCGGCGACGGTTCGATCATCAACATGTCCTCGCTGGCGAGCTCCACCAAGGGCGTGCCGAACCGCTTCGTCTATGGGCTAACCAAGGCCGCCGTCATCGGCTTGACCAAGTCGATTGCCGCCGACTATGTCGGCAAGGGCATACGCTGCAACGCCATCTGCCCCGGCACCGTCGAAAGCCCATCGCTGGAGGGCCGCATGCATGCGCAAGGCGACTACGAGGCGGCCCGCGCCGCCTTCATCGCCCGCCAGCCGATGGGCCGTCTCGGCACTCCCGAGGAAATCGCCGATCTCGCCGTCTATCTCGCCGGCGCCACCTATACGTCTGGGCAGGCTTATAATATCGACGGTGGCTGGTCGATCTGAGCTCAACTGAACCAAGGAGAGGAATTGCATGAAACTGCTGCGCTATGGCGAGGCGGGGAGCGAACGCCCCGGCCTGCTCGATGCGGATGGGACGATCCGCGACCTCTCCGCTCATGTTGCCGACATTGCCGGCAAGGCGCTTGATCCGGCATCGCTGCAGGCTTTGTCGAAGCTCGATCCGAAATCGCTGCCGGCGGTCTCCGGCAGGCCGCGCATCGGCGCCTGCGTCGCCGGCACCGGCAAGTTCATCTGCATCGGTCTGAACTATTCCGACCACGCCGCCGAGACCGGCGCCACCGTGCCGCCGGAGCCGATCATCTTCATGAAGGCTAGCTCGGCCATTGTCGGGCCGGACGACGACGTGCTGATCCCGCGCAACTCGGTGAAGACCGACTGGGAGGTCGAGCTTGGCGTCGTCATCGGCAAGACTGCCAAATATGTCAGCGAGGCCGAGGCGCTGGATTATGTCGCCGGCTACTGCGTCGCGCATGACGTTTCCGAGCGCGCCTTCCAGGCCGAGCGGCAGGGCCAGTGGACCAAGGGCAAGTCCTGCGACACCTTTGGGCCGATCGGCCCGTGGCTGGTGACCAAGGACGAGGTGAAGGACCCGCAGAACATCCCGATGTGGCTGAAGGTCAACGGCAAGACGATGCAGAACGGCTCGACCAAGACGATGGTCTTTGGCGTCGCCTACTTGGTCTCCTATCTCAGCCAGTTCATGTCGCTGCATCCGGGCGACATCATCTCGACCGGCACGCCGCCCGGCGTCGGCCTCGGCATGAAGCCGCCGGTGTTCCTGAAGCCCGGCGACGTCGTCGAGCTCGGCATCGAAGGGCTCGGGCAGCAGAAGCAGACCTTCAAGGCGGACGCGTAGCGGCAGCTCTCTCCCTTCTCCCACAACAAGGGCAGGGCTATCGCATATGAGTGATCGCATTGATGAGATAGTCGTCATTCCAGGCGCATTTCTTGATGCGATGGCTGATGGGAACTTTGGCGGTATCGGCGGCTTGGAGGATGTTTCTGGCGAGGCGATTGAGAAGGGCTGTGTTGGCGGGAGCATTGTCCTTGCGGGCACGGCTGAGGTCCTCATCGAGATGGACATCGAGCATCCAATGCAGGCCGTTCTCGATCTGCC
>NZ_SADR02000128.1 GCF_004010325.2 Mesorhizobium sp. M00.F.Ca.ET.216.01.1.1 | reverse complement strand
CTCGCCCCTTCGGTGTCGGAGACGCTGCGGAAAATACAGCCTTCCGCCTCGAGCGTCTGGCGCAGC
Source organism: Mesorhizobium sp. M00.F.Ca.ET.216.01.1.1 (assembly GCF_004010325.2). GTDB lineage: Bacteria > Pseudomonadota > Alphaproteobacteria > Rhizobiales > Rhizobiaceae > Mesorhizobium. The sequence goes on along the minus strand of NZ_SADR02000128.1, from coordinate 389 downwards.
GAGCGGTAGTTGTAGACCTCGCCATTGTAGGCGAGCACGCCCTTGCCGCATGCGGTCAGCATCGGCTCGCGGGCGGCGGGAGAGGGATCGATGATGGCAAGCCGGCGGTGACCCAGGGCGAGCCGGCTGCTGCTCCAGCTGTCATGGTCGTCCGACCCGCGATGCGCCAGCGCCTGCATCATGCGGGCGATGTCCGACAGGTCGCCGGCGCCGATCGGGTCCCGCTTTCGCCAGACGCCGGCTATTCCGCACATGGCCTGCCGGCCGGTTTAGTCTGCCCCATGATTTTTCGAACACCGCCTGAGACCAGTGGCGCCCACGCCGCGCAATTCACAATCTAGCCGCTACCGGGCTGCCCGCAAGCCGTCAGGAGAGCGCAAGGAACAGGC
>NZ_SADR02000127.1 GCF_004010325.2 Mesorhizobium sp. M00.F.Ca.ET.216.01.1.1 | reverse complement strand
GGCGCGTAGGCATGCGCCAGTGTCACCACCACCGCGGCCGGCGTGTTGAGGAACGCGAGTGTCGGCTCCGACCATAGGCCGCTTTCGATGAAAGCCGAGTTCAGCACGCCGTTATAGGCAAGCACGATCTTCCAGGCGAAAACGCGCAAAAGGTAGCTGGTCCAGAAGGGCAGCGTGACCAGGAAGAGCAGCAGGTTGCGCCGTCGCCCGGCATGGAAGGCGAGGTAGTAGGCGACCGGATAGGCGGTAACGACGGTCGCGAGCGTCACCAGGCCGGCAATGACCAGCGAGCGCAGCGTCACTGTCCAGTAAAGCGGATCGGTGGCGACGGTGAGAAAATTCTCCGCCGTCAGGCCGACGCCGAGCAGCGAGCCGTCATTGCCCCTGAAGGCGAGGAAGACCACAAGGCCGAGCGCGAACAGGATGAGGAAGAAGGTGACCAGCCCGCCCGGCAGC
>NZ_SADR02000126.1 GCF_004010325.2 Mesorhizobium sp. M00.F.Ca.ET.216.01.1.1 | reverse complement strand
GTTGGCGGCCGGGCCGTTGAAGGTCGACTGGAACTGATCGACGATCGCCGTGGTGAAGGTGTCGAAACGGATGAAGACGTAAAGGCCATATTCGGCGAGCAGATGCAGGCCGACCAGCAGCGCGCCGCCGCAGATGGCCAGCCTCAGTTGCGGCAGCACGACGCGTGCGAAGACGCGCCAGGGCCCGACGCCAAGAGCGGCGGCGGCGTCTTCCAGCGCGGGATCCAGCCGGCGCAGCGCCGCGGAAATGGGCAGATATAGAAACGGGAAATAGGCGATGACGGAGATGAGCACGCCAGCCCCCAGGCCGTGCAGGCCCGGCACCAGGCTGATCCAGGCATAGCTATGGACGAAGGCCGGAATGGCCAATGGCGCGACCGACAGCCATGACCACCAGCGCCGGCCGGGCAGGTGGCTGCGCTCGGTCAGCCAGGCCAGCGCCACCGACAGCACGAT
>NZ_SADR02000125.1 GCF_004010325.2 Mesorhizobium sp. M00.F.Ca.ET.216.01.1.1 | reverse complement strand
TGGACATCAACTATCTAAGCGAGGACGGTCCAAATCTGGAGCGTTCGCTCAAATTGCTGGAGCGGGATTGCCAAAAAGAAAATAGCTGTATGAAAGACCTGTCAAAGGCCGTTCAGGTTGTCGCCAGGCAATTGGATCGGCAGCCGCTACTTTTACGAAGTTCTGGCCAGGATGCCAAATACACATATGTGTCTGGCGCAGAGTTCTTGGATATCATTTTCGGCATGCTCTATGATCGCGATGCGATCCTGTCGCTGCCGGAGCCGCCCACCGCATTGGTCACCGGCAACAACATGACGACGATCGGGGCAGTCCGCGCCGTCCGCGAGAAGGGGCTTTCGATCCCGCGCGACCTGTCGCTGGTCGGCTTTGACGATTTCGAATGGGCCGACTGCTTCGAGCCTAGGCTGACGCTCGTCGAACAGCCTTGCACCGAGATCGGCCGCCAGGCGGCAAC
>NZ_SADR02000124.1 GCF_004010325.2 Mesorhizobium sp. M00.F.Ca.ET.216.01.1.1 | reverse complement strand
CCCGGCCAGTTGCCGCCGCCGGAACGGATGGCGATGTCGATGTCCTCGCGGGCAAAATCGACGACCCGGTTCGAGGTGTCGACGCGCACCGCCAGCGAGGGATGCGCAACCTGGAACGAGCCCAGATGCTGCGCCAGCCAGTTCGAGGCGAAGGTGAGCAAGGTGGAGACGCAGAGCACGCCGTCGGCGCCGGCTCGGGCCGCCGCATAGGCGCCGCTCAGCAGCGCGAACGCCTCGCTGACGGCCGGTGCCAGGCGCTGTCCGGGTTCGGTCAGTTCGATCTGCTTGGGCCGGCGCAGGAACAGGGGCGCGCCGATGCGCTCCTCGAGCAACTTGATCTGATAGCTCGCGGCGGCCTGAGTCATGCCGAGCTCCTCGGCGGCCTTGGTGAAGGAGAGGTGCCTCGCCACCGCCTCGAACACCCGGATCGCCTGCAGCGGCGGGAGCTGGACATTCTGCCG
>NZ_SADR02000123.1 GCF_004010325.2 Mesorhizobium sp. M00.F.Ca.ET.216.01.1.1 | reverse complement strand
AGCAACTGCAATTGTCCCACGGCGGCGATGCCGCCCTGCGCGAGCCCGCGATACCAGAACACGAAGCCGATCAGCATGCTGAACAGCGAGACATAGGCCAGACCGATCAATGCGCCCGACCCGACGCCGGCGAAGGATGGCGGCAGCGTCGCAAAGCTCAGTGCCAGCATGACCGGCAGCGACAGAGCAAGCGCCCAGCAGATCACCTGCCAGCCGCCGAGCCGGCGCGACAGCGCGGCGCCGTCGGCATAGCCGAGCCCGCAGACGATAATGGCGCCGAGCATCAGGCCGTCTCCGACTGGTGACGCGGTCACGCCTTGCGACAGGGAAAAGCCCGCGACCAAAGCGCTGCCGATGCAGGAGAACAGCCAGAAAGCCGGACGCGGACGATCGCCGCCGCGCAGCACGCCGAAGATCGCGGTGGCCAGCGGCAGCAAGCCGACGAAGACGATCGCGTGCGCC
>NZ_SADR02000122.1 GCF_004010325.2 Mesorhizobium sp. M00.F.Ca.ET.216.01.1.1 | reverse complement strand
GTTCATGGGCCAATCACGACGCCCCATGGACCGCGCCCCACCGGCAGCGATTTCACGACCTCCTGGTTCTCCAGGTCGATGAAGGAGATGTCGCCGGAGTTGCCGTTGGCGCTGATCAGTTGCTTCTGGTCGTCAGAGAGCGCGACATGCCAGGGTCGCTGGCCGACGAGATAGAGGCGCCTGACCGTGAATGTCTTCGTGTCGACCTCGGCAATCCTGTTGGCCGGGCCGAGCGCGACATAGGCAGTCGCGCCGTCGCGTGACATCTCGATGCCGACCGCTTGCACGCCCTCACGCCGAATCCCCGGCACCTCGAACTCGGTCTTACCCGTTTGAGCGCGTGTCGCTGTGTCGAAGACCGTGACGGAGCCTCGGATTTCGGACGACACCCATAATTGCTTGCCGTCCACCGAGAACGCCGCGGCGCGCGGCCGCGTGTCGACGAGCAGATTGTCGATGAGTTCGAG
>NZ_SADR02000121.1 GCF_004010325.2 Mesorhizobium sp. M00.F.Ca.ET.216.01.1.1 | reverse complement strand
AGCTTCGGCAGCGTGTTGCGGGCAAGCATGGTGGCGCTGGAGCGGAAGAAATCCTCCGCGTCGGCATTGGCGAAGGTGATGAAGCCTTGGGGATCGACCATGATCACCGGCCGGCGGATGGTGTTGAGCACGATGTTTGCGGCGTCCGCCATGTCTGGGCTCTTCGGGGCGGTCGCCTTCATGCCGCGCAGGTCGGAGCCGGCGCCGGGCTCCGACATGGCCAGCGCGCCGACGGTTCGATGATGCCGGCCAAGGCCGAACAGTTGCTGTGCAAGCGCGAAAGCATTGGTGTCGTCGTCCGCCCAGACCGGCACATGCACGAGTTCGGCAAGCATGGCGGCAAACGGCACGTCGGCCCAGTTGAACCGGTGGCTCAGGCGACAGACGCCGTTCTCGATGACGCCTGGTATCGCGATGCCGATGCCGCTGAGCTGCGCGGTCGTCGGGGCTCCGCGATCGGAGATCAGT
>NZ_SADR02000120.1 GCF_004010325.2 Mesorhizobium sp. M00.F.Ca.ET.216.01.1.1 | reverse complement strand
GGCCTGATAGGCGTCGGACAGTTCGTCATAGCGTGCGGAAATCCTGCCGATCCGCGTCTCCAGCCTCGCGCGCTCGGCCTCGGGGAGGGCCCGCACCAGCCGACGGATCGAAAAACTCTTCCAATAGGCGTTCTCGGCATTGTAGCCGCCGGGGTCGAGGGTGAATACCTCTTTCAGGATTTTCAGGTCGTGCGGGATGGCAAAACTGTCGCGCGAATCCTCGTGGCTGAAGAGATAGTAGAAGTTGTCGAAGCCGGTCCAGGTGATCGCCGACAGGCAGAGCGAGCAGGGCTCATGCGTGGCGATGAACAGCGCGTCCTTGGTGTCGACGCGCTCGGCTTTCGGCATTTCGTAAAAACGCTTCAGGCAGTGCACCTCGCCATGCCAGAGCGGGTTTTCCATCTCATTGTTGGTTTCCGCCAGCACCAGCGAGCGGTCGTTTTTCCGCAGGATCGCGGCGCCGAACAG
>NZ_SADR02000119.1 GCF_004010325.2 Mesorhizobium sp. M00.F.Ca.ET.216.01.1.1 | reverse complement strand
CAGGACATGGTGTGCCTCGGCGCGGGTGATGAGACGGCCATGATCGGCGGCGGAAGCGGCTTTGCGGCCGGCGCCGCCTCATTCGTACTGGACGCGCTCCCCACGTTCGTGCGTGTTGACCGGGCCTCGCCCACCGCCGAGGCTGTCGCAAGGACGCTGGAATTTCTGAGGACGGAGGTCGGCAGCGCGGAACTAGGCGGTTCGCTCGTCGCCGAGCGGTTGGCGGAAATCCTCGTCGTCGCGGCGGTCCGCGCTTTCGTGGCCACGAGTCCTGCAACCAGTGTCGGCTGGATTACCGCGCTGGCGGATCCACGGATCGGCAAGGCACTTAGACTGTTGCACGGCGATGTCGCGCGTCGTTGGACGGTGCCGATGCTGGCATCGGAGGTGGGCATGTCACGCTCCGCGTTCACGCAGCGCTTCGCCGACCGTGTCGGCTGCCCACCGCTCGGCTACCTTACCCACTGG
>NZ_SADR02000011.1:121221-218596 GCF_004010325.2 Mesorhizobium sp. M00.F.Ca.ET.216.01.1.1 | reverse complement strand
TTCAGGCGTGGCTTCTCAAATCCTTCGAGGGCGGCAATGGTCATGACAGGGCTCCGAATCATGGAAGCCCCATGGAATCAGATCAACCGCAATCCCTAAAGCGCGTTAACCCGAGTTCGAAGCCCTGGCCGTCGTTCCCGGTCCATTGCAAGGCAGTCGTTCTACCGCTACTGCCATCACCGGAACTGAGCCGGGTAATCAATGAAGCTGGTCAGCTACAACATCCAGTACGGCTTTGGCAGCGACGGCCGCTATGATCTCGCGCGGGCGGCGCGCGTCGTTGCCGGGGCCGACATCATCGCCTTGCAGGAGGTGGAACGGCACTGGCTGCGCAGCAACGAGGACGACCAGCCGGAAATTCTGTCCCGGCTGCTGCCCGGCTATCACTGGGTCTATGGCCCGGCCTTCGACATGGACGCCAGCGAACAGCGCGACGGCCGTGTCATCAACCGGCGGCGGCAATTCGGCACCATGGTGCTGTCGAAGCTGCCGATCGTCTGGTCACGCCTGCACACGCTGCCGCTGCGCCGCACAGTGCGTCCGCTCAACACCCGCAACGCAGCGCTCGAATGCATGATCCGCACCCCTGCCGGTCCGGTGCGGGTGCTGTCGCTGCATCTCGCCCACATCGCCGCCCAGGAGCGGCTGGAGCAGATCGACTATCTGCTGGCCGAGCATCGCCGGACCCCGTCCGACGGCGGTCCGTGGAGCGGCGTCGACGATGAACCCATGCGCAACTGGAGCAATGGCGAGCCGGAGCCGGAAAACCCGCTGGCGGCGATCTGGCTGGGCGATTTCAACATGGAGCCGGGCAGCGCCGAATACCGGCGCATCGTCGGCGACACGCCCTATCATCGCGGCGCGGCCTATCTCGACGGTTTCGTCGATGCCGCTGCCGTCGCCAGCGAACCGGCTGCGGACTTCCACACCCATGTGAAGGTGATTGACGGCAAGCTGACAAAGCGCCGACTCGACCATTGCTTCGTCGGCGGCATGTTCGCCGGGCGCGTGCGCTCGGTCAGTGCCGATCTCGGCGAAATCGCCTCGGACCATTTTCCGCTGCGGGTCGACATCGACTTGGAAACGCCGACCACCGCAGCGCCCGGAGGCGGATGAGCCAGCAATGACCTTGTTTGTGTTCTTCGCGGTGCTTGCCGCCGCCGCCATGCACGCGAGCTGGAACGCGTTGGTCAAGGTCCATCTCGACCGCTTCCTGTCGATCACGCTGATGACGCTCGGCATGGGCACCGCCGCCCTTCTGGTGCTGCCCTTCGTCGAGTTCCCGAAAGCGGAGGTATGGCCGTACATCCTCGCCTCTGTGGTCTTCCACATGGGCTACCGGACGTTCCTGATCGGCGCCTACAAGGCTGGCGATTTCGCCCAGACCTATCCGCTGGCGCGCGGCACCGCGCCGCTGCTGGCAGCACTTGGCGGCATGGTGGTCGTTGCCGAAGTTCCGACGCCGCTGGCTATTCTCGGCATCGTCCTGCTGTCGGCCGGAACTCTGGTGCTGTCGTTTCGCGGCGGCGCGCATCTGGAGAAGCTCAACCTGCGTGCGGTCGGCTTTGCATTGGGCACATCGATCTTCATCGCCAGCTACACGCTGTCCGACGGCAGCGGCGCGCGGTTGGCCGCTACCGCGGCGAGCTATGCGGCATGGCTGTTCGTTTGCGACGCGCTGTGGGCGCTGGTGCTGTGCTTCATCTTCCGCGGGCTGCCGGCGCTGCCGTTGCTGGCGCGCGACTGGAAGGCGGGGGCGTTCACCGGCGTGCTCAGCGGCGCCGCTTACTGGATCGTGATGTGGGCGATGACCAAGGCACCGATCGCCTCGGTGGCGTCGCTGCGCGAAACATCGATCCTGTTTGCCATGATGATCTCGGTGTTCGCGCTCGGCGAGAAGATGACGGGATGGCGAGGTGCCGCCGCGCTCAGCATCGTCGCCGGTGTTGTGGCATTGCGGCTGGGATAGACTACGCGCCTATCCCGAGGTCGAAGACCATCAGTCCATCGGTGCCGCCTTCGAGCGCGGCGACCAGGCGGGCGCCGGCCCGCTGATGAGCCTCATGTACCAGGTAGGCGTCACGCGCAGCGGCGTCGCGAAAGCCGATGGTGAAGCCGTGCGTGAAGCCGCGGGCGAACGGTTCGGGGCTGACATTGGCGCCGAATTCAACCTTGCCCATGCCGTCGATCACCGACCGCAGCGCTTCAAGATCAGCATGGATCGCCGTCCGCTCGGCGTCGGCGACGTTGTCGCGGAATCGAGCGAAGACACAGTGCCTGATCATTTTTCTGCCTTTCCGTTCACGCCGCTGTTCCTGTCGCCTGGTTGCCGGAAAACACGGCCGGCGGCAGCGGCTCGCGGCAAAGGATCAGATCGGCACCCTTTTCGCCGACCATGATCGTCGGCGCGTTGGTGTTGGAAGAGGGGATGCGCGGCATCACCGAGGCATCGCAGATGCGCAAGCCCTCGATGCCGCGCAGCCGGAGGTCGGGCGTCACCACCGCCATGCCATCGTGACCCATACGGCAGGTGCCGACAGGGTGATGGTCGGTCTTGGAACTGCGGCAGGCATAGTCGAACAGCTCGTCGTCGCTCTGCAAAGCGGGTCCCGGCAGCACTTCGCGCAGCACGTAGGGCTGAAGCGCCTTCTGCCGCATGATCTCGCGCGCCAGCCTGAGCCCCTTGATCGACATGTCGCGATCGTAGGGATCGGACCAGTAATTCGGGTCTATCAGCGGGTGGTCGGCGGGGTCGGCGCTGTTCAGCCGCACCGTGCCGCGCGAGCGCGGCCGCAGGAAGGCCGAGTTCAGCGTCACGCCCGGATTTCGGAGCTTCTCGACACCGGCCTCGATGCCGGAGCCGAGGCCGAGATGGAACTGAATGTCGGGCGAGGCTGCGGTCGGGTCGGCGTACCAGAAGCCGCCGGTCTCGAACAGGCTGGAGGCCACCGGCCCCTTCTTCAGCAGCAAATATTGCAGGCCCGCCCACACTGTCCGGTGCAGCTTGGCGTAGTTGTCATAGGTGTGGTCGCCGGTGCATTCGGCAATGACGAACAGGTCGAGATGGTCCTGCATGTTGGAGCCGACGCCGGGCAAGTCATGCAACGGCGTCACGCCGACCGATTTCAGATGGTCGGCCGGGCCGATGCCCGACTGCATCAACAGCTTCGGCGAGCCGATCGCGCCGGACGAGACGATCACCTCGCGGTCGGCGCGCAGGATTGTCGGCTGGCCGCCCGGCCTGTCGACGATCTCGACGCCGACGGCGCGGCCCTTGTCGATGACGACACGCGTCACCAGCACATCGGTCCTGACGGTCAGGTTTTTTCGCGCGCGGATCGGCTTCAAATAGGCGACCGAAGCCGAGGAGCGCCTGGCGTCCTTCTGGGTGAGTTGATAGAAGCCGACGCCCTCCTGGCTCGCGCCGTTGAAATCCGGGTTGAAGGGGATGCCCATTTGCTGCCCGGCGCGGAAATAGGCCTCGCAGATCGGCAGCGGCGCGATCGGGTTCGAGACGCCGAGCGGGCCCTGGTCGCCGTGAAAATCGTTGGCGTAGCGCTGATTGTTCTCGGCCCGCTTGAAATAGGGCAGCACGTCGCGGTAGCTCCAGCCGGCAAGGCCTTCTTCCTTCTCCCAGGCGTCGTAGTCGCGGGCATTGCCGCGCGTATAGATTTGGGCGTTGATGGACGAGCCGCCGCCGACCACCTTGGCCTGCGTGTACCAGAAGACGCGGTCCTTCATGTGCTTTTGCGGAACGGTCGACCAGCCCCAGGAGGCGATGCCCTTGGTCATCTTGGCGAAACCCGCCGGCATGTGGATGAGCGGATGCCAGTCCTTGCCGCCGGCCTCGAGCAACAGCACCTGATGCGACGGGTCTTCGCTCAGCCGGTTGGCGAGAACGCAACCGGCCGGGCCGGCGCCAACGATGATGTAGTCGGTCATTGTCTCATCCGTTCAGAGCCGCGGCACCGAGAGCGCGCCGTCGACATTGATGATCGAGCCGGTCGAAAAGGCGAGCCTGCCGCCGGCAAGGGCGGCCACCACGGCGCCGATATCGGCGGCTTCGCCCCAGCGCTTTGCCGGCACCAGCCCGGCGTCAATCAGCGCGTCGTACTTCGCCGTCACTCCAGCGGTCATGTCGGTGCGGATGATGCCCGGCCGCACCTCGAACACGCCGATATTCTCGGCGGCTAGTCTGAGCGCCAGGTTCTTCACCCACATCGAAAGCCCGGCCTTGGAGATGCAGTAGTCGGGTCGTTCCGGCGAGGCCATTTCGGCGCTGACCGAGGTGATGGTGATGATCGATTTCGGACGATCGCCCGGCATGGCCGGCATCGCCCTGGCGACGGCCTGGCTGAGGAACACGGTGCCGCGCAGATTGATGTTGAGCGTGCGGTCGAAATTTTCCGGCTTCAGGTCCAGAAGATCACCGCGCACGACGGCGCCGACGCCGGCATTGTTGACCAGGCAATCGATGCGGCCGAAAGCGTTCAGCGCGGCATCGACCAGTGCGGCATGGCCGCCGAGATCGGCGATGTCGCAGCTGACATAGGCGAATTTCGCGCCGCGTGCGGTGATGTTGGCGGCAAGCCCATCGGCGGCCTTGTCGGCGAGATCTGCGATGAGGATGTCGAAGTCCGCATCGGCGAGCGCCTCGGCACAGGCAAGGCCGATGCCGCGCGCGCCGCCGGTGACGATGGCCGCAGGGCGGGTCATGGGGCGAGCTCCGTCTTGCGGATGTGGTCGGCGACGCGCAGCGCCTGCGCGGCGATCGACAGTGCCGGGTTGACCGCTGCCGAGTTCGGCAGGAAGCCGCCGTCGACGACAAAGAGGTTCTGGTGGTCGAAGGACCGGCAGAATGGATCCAGCGGCGCGGTCGCCGGATCCGTGCCCATCCTCACCGTGCCGCACTGGTGCGACGGCGTACGCTTGTCGAAGGGCCGCGACAGCACGATCGGATAGCCGCAGGCACGGAAATTCTCGCGCATCGCCTTCGTCAGCCCGTCGAGCGACTGCATGTTGGAGCGCCGCCACTGCATGACGATGTCCTTGCCGTCGACCATGATGCGGCTTTCGGGATCAGGCAGGTCCTCGCACATCAGATACCAGTCGACAGCATGGCCGGCCATGAAATCCAGCGCGAATTTGGGCGCCAGCCTGACATTGGCCCTCAGGATGTTGCCGTCGATCTTGCCCAGAAGCTGGACGTTGCCGAGCGGCTTGCCGCCCTCGCCGTCGGACAGATAATAGTCGTTGAGCATCAGCGTCTTCTGGTAGACGGACGTGTTTCGGCGGCGTGGGTCGATCGCCAGCATGGCGCTCGAATTGTGGTTCATGAAATTGCGGCCGACCTGGTCGGAACGGTTGGCGAGGCCCTTGCCTCCTCCCTTGCCATTGTTGGGGGAGGGCGAACGCAGCAGGATGACGGCTGAGTTGACTGCGCCGGCGGAAAGGATGACCAGCTTCGGCGCAACCTTCTTCAGCACCCCGTCTTGGCGGTAGTGGACGGCGGCAATGCTTTTACCGTCGCTCGCGGCTTCGAGATATTCGACATGGGCGCCGGTCTCCAATCGGATATTCTGGTCGGCAAGTGCTGCCGCCAGCGGACCCGATTGCGCATCGACCTTGCCGGCGCCGGTGTTGGGGAAAGCATCCCAGGGCGTGCTGCCATCTTTCAGCCAGGCCTCGATGTCGACGCCAAGCGGCAGCGACGCCGGATGCAGGCCGAGGCCTTTGAGCTCGGCGCGAGCGCGGGCAATGGGTGCTTCGTCGGGCACAGGGGCGAAGGCGTAAGGGATCGAATGGAACGGCTCCGTCGGGTCTTCACCCAGCGCGCCGCGCACGCGGAAAAGCTGTTCGGCCTTCGAGTACCAGGGCTCGAACTCTTCATATGAAAACGGCCAGGCCGGCGAGACGCCGCCATAGTGCTCCATGGCGGAAAAGTCTTCCTTGCGGTAGCGGATCAGTACCGCGCCATAGAATTTCGAGTTGCCGCCCACATAGTAGTAGTTGCCGGGGTTGAATGCCGCACCGCCGGCCTCGCGCCACATCTCCTTTGGCCGGTAATGGCCGTTGACGAAGATGGCGCGCGTGTCGCGCGTATGCGGTGTTGCCGGCAGCAGCTCGCCGCGCTCCAGCATCAGGATATTCGCACCACTGCCGGCAAGGCCGGAGGCGATCGTGGCGCCGCCGATGCCGGAGCCGATGATGACGATGTCTGGATTTGCCATGGTCTAGACGATGCGGTTCTCGGTCGCCGGATCGAAGAACACCGCCTTGGTCAGGTTGAAGGCGAGCGGCGTGACCGTGCCTGGCTGGATGTTGGCGTCGGCGCGCAGCCGTGCCACCACGGCCTTGCCGCCGAGATTGGTGACTGCGAAGGTGTCGGATCCTGCCGGCTCGATCACCTCGATATGGCAATCGGCAGTGGCGATGTTTGATGCGTTGCGCTCGGCCCCTTCCGGATCGGTCAATGCTTCCGGGCGAACGCCGAAGATGACCGGCTTACCCTGGAACGCCGACAAGCCGGCGGGCGCATCGGCCAGCGGCAACGAGATCGGTTCGCGCGCGTCGCGCTGCAGCACCACCGAGAGCGCATTGCCGTTGCCGCCGATCGTCGCCGGCACCAGGTTCATGGCTGGCGAGCCCATGAAGTCGGCGACGAACAGATTGGTTGGGTTGTTGTAGATTTCGGCCGGCGTGCCGAATTGCTGCACCTCGCCGTCGCGCATCACCGCGATCTTGGTCGCCAGCGTCATTGCCTCGATCTGGTCGTGGGTGACGTAGACGATTGTGGTGCCGGTGGTCGCGTGCAGGCGCTTGATCTCGATGCGCATGTCGACGCGCAGCTTGGCGTCGAGGTTGGATAGCGGCTCGTCGAACAGGAACAGTTTGGGGTCGCGCACCAGCGCCCGGCCCATGGCGACGCGCTGGCGCTGGCCGCCGGAAAGCTGGCTCGGCTTGCGCTGCAAGAGGTGGCCGATCTGCAGGACCTTTGCCACCTTGTCGATCGCCTTTTGGCGCTCGACGGCCGGCACGCCGCGCATCTCCATGCCGAAGGAGATGTTTCCGGCGACCGTCATGTTCGGATAGAGCGCGTAGCTCTGGAACACCATGGCAATGTCGCGCTTGGAGGGGTGGAGATCGTTGATCGTCCGCCCGTCGACGCGGATCTCGCCTTCGGTGATGGTTTCCAGACCGGCGATCGTGTTGAGCAGCGTGGACTTGCCGCAGCCGGACGGGCCGACCAGCACCAGGAAACCGCCCTTTTCGAGATCGACGTCGATGCCCTTCAGGATCTCGACCGATCCGAAACGCTTCTTCAGCCCGTCAATTTCCAGAAAAGCCATGGTCAATCCTTAGACAAAAAGAGGTCATCCCTTGACGGCGCCCGCCATCAAGCCGCGCACGAAGTAGCGGCCGGCGACCACGTAGACGAGAAGGGTGGGCAGGGCGGCGATCATCGCCGCCGCCATGTTGACGTTGTATTCGATGACGCCGGTCGAAGTGTTGACGACGTTGTTCAGCGCCACCGTCATCGGCATCACGTCGCCGGAGCCGGCATAGGCGGAGGCGAACAGGAAGTCGTTCCAGATGTTGGTGAACTGGTAAATCACCGTCACCACGATGATCGGCAGCGAGTTGGGCAGCATGATGCGCCGGAATATCTGGAAGAAGCTGGCGCCGTCGACCTGTGCCGCCTTGATCAGTTCGGTCGGGAATGCCTCGTAATAGTTACGGAAGAACAGTGTGGTGAAGCCGAGGCCGTAAACGACGTGGACGAAGACGAGGTTGACGGTCGAATTGCCGAGGCCGAACGAGAACCCAGTCGCGTTCTGCAGCGTCGCACCGAACCGGCCGAATCTGCCGAGGATCGTTGCCATCGGCAAGAGGACCGACTGGAACGGGATGAAGCAGGCAAACAGCATCAGCGCGAACACCAGCGTCGCCCCGCGAAAGCGCCACTTCGTCAGCACATAGCCGTTGAGCGCGCCGAGCAGGGTCGAGATGATGACCGCCGGAACCACCATCTTGATCGAGTTCCAGAAATAGCCCTTCATGCCGACACAGGTCAGGCCCGAGCAAACTTCGCTCCACGCCTTGATCCATGGCTCGAAGGTCGGCGCCTGCGGCAGCGCCAGCATATTGCCGTTCTGGATCTCGTCCATGGTCTTGAACGAGGTCACCAGCATGACGAACAACGGCATCAGGTAGAACAGCGCAAACAGCGCCAGCAGCCCGTAGATGACGATGCGATTGACGGTCCTGGCACTGATGCCGCCGGTGACCTGGCGGGCGGGTGTGGCTACGGCGCTCATCGCGGCCTCTCCCGGAGCTCGGAGTAGAGATAGGGCACAATGATCGCGGTGATGGTCATCAGCATGATCACAGCGCTGGCCGAGCCGACAGCCATTTCATTACGCTTGAAGGTGAACTCGTACATGAAGTTCGACGGCAGCCAGGCAGAACCGCCCGGCCCGCCGCTGGTCAGCGCGACGACCAGATCGTAGGACTTGATGGCAAGGTGCGCGAGCACGATGAAGGCCGAGAGAAAGATCGGCCGTAGCAGCGGGATGACGATGCGGCGGTAGAGCTGAAAGGTGGTGGCACCGTCGATCTGCGCCGCCTTCATGATCTCGCCGTCGATGCCGCGCAGGCCGGCTAAAAACATCGCCATGATGAAGCCGGAGGCTTGCCAGACGCCGGCAATGACCACCGTGTAGATGACGAAGTCCTTGTTCTTGATCCAGTCGAAATGGAAGCTCGTCCAGCCCCATTGGTGCAGCGTCTGCTCGAGGCCGAGGCCGGGATCGAGGAACCACTTCCAGGCGACGCCGGTAACGATGAAGGAAAGCGCCATTGGGTAGAGATAGATCGGCCTGAGCACGCCTTCGCCGCGGATCTTCTGGTCGAGCAGGATGGCCAGGAAGAGGCCGAGCGCCAGGCAGATGAAGATGTAGAGAAAGCCGAAAATGCCCATGTTAGTGATCGAGGTGTACCAGCTCGATGGCGGATCGCTCTCGAAGGTCCAGCGCCACAGCCGCTGATAGGCGCGCGGCCCGGTGATGGCATAGGACGGGAAGGTCTTGGAGTTGGTGAACGACAGATAGATCGTCCACAGGATGAAGCCGTAGACGAAGACGATGGTGATCGCAAAACTTGGCGCCAGCACGATCTTCGGCAAGGCGTCCTGCAGGTGCGAGCGCACCGAGGCGCCCGGGCGCGCATTATGCTCCGGCGTCAGCTTGATCTGGGTCGCGACCGTAGTCATGGGCTCCTCCCTTTCGGGTCCCTTCACCGCCAGGCGGGAAGGATAGCCCCGTCCAGACGGGGCGTGTTGGTTGATCGCCGGCGCCAGGGCATTGGCAATTCCGACGCGAGGCCGACCATCCTGGCTTGGTGGAACCTTCCCCGCCGGAGTGGGGAAGGTTCTCCATGCGTGGGTCCTACTTGGCGTCCTCGATCGCCTTGACCAACTCGGTCACGGCCTCGTCCGAGGTCTTGATCTGGCCGTGGACGAATTTCGAGACGACGTCCTTATAGGCGTTGGCGACCGCCGGAGGCGCCCCATAGCCTTGCGCGAGCGAGCCAAACAGCGTGCCGCCTTCATTGGCGGCCTTCAGGTCGGCCATGCCTTTCTTGCCGCAGGCGTCGAAGTCGGTGTCCGGCACATCGGTGCGGGCCGGAACCGAACCCTTGACGACGTTGAAGGCCGACTGGAAGCTCTTCGACAGGGTGGCGGTGGCCAAGGCGACCTGGGCGGCCTTGCGGTCGTCCGGAACGTTGAACATGCCGAACATGTCGGAGTTGTAGATCACGCTGCCGTCGGTGCCCGGGAAGCGGTAGCACAGGAAGTCGGTGCCCGGGGTCTTCTTGGCGGCGTTGAACTCGCCCTTGGCCCAGTCACCCATGACCTGCACCAGGGCATCGCCCTTGATGACCATCGCGGTGGCGAGGTTCCAGTCGCGGCCCGAGAAGTTCGGATCGACATAGGTGACGAGCTTGGCGAGGTTGTCGAACGACTTCTTCATCGTGTCGGACTTGAGCTGCTCCTCGTCGAGGTCGTTGAAGGCCTTCTTGTAGAACTCAGGCCCGCCGGTCGACAGCACGACCGAGTCGAACATGGTGGCTTCCTGCCAGTTCTGGCCTCCAAGCGCGAGCGGTATGACGCCAGCTGTCTTGGCCTTGTCGAGCAGCGCGACGAAATCGTCGAAGGTCTTCGGCTCGGTGCCGCCGATCTTGTCCATCACCGCCTTGTTGATCCACAGCCAGTTGACCGAGTGGACGTTGACCGGAGCCGCGACCCACTTGCCGTCATAGACCGAGAACTTCTGCAGCGCGGCCGGAACGGACTTGTCCCAGCCTTCCTTCAGTGCCGTCTCGGTCAGGTCGCCCATTACGCCGGCCGCGGCATAGTCGAGCACGGTATAGCCGAGCATCTGCGAGGCGGTCGGGTAGTTGCCCGCCGCGACCATCGCCTTCAACGCGGTCATCGCGGCGTCGCCGCCGCCGCCGGCTACCGGCACGTCCTTCCAGGCATAGCCTTCCTTGGCGAGGTCTTCCTTGAGGACGTTCAGCGCAGCAGCTTCGCCGCCCGACGTCCACCAATGCAGCATCTGGACTTCCTTGACGTCCGCGGCATGGGCCGCGAAAGCAAAGCCCGACGCGAGAGCCGTTCCGATAAGAAGTTTGCGCAACATGTACTTCCTCCCTTGTTGCAGTCACACGACCGGTGGATGCCCACCGGGTTCTTCCCAACTCAGCCGACCCACCATCCGGTGCGTTGGCCGCGATGAAACTGGATAGTCTTTTCCTCGGTATAATCCTCGACGGCGCGCTTGCCGAGTTCGCGTCCCAGGCCGGACTGCTTGTAGCCTCCGAAAGGCAGTTCGGGATAACCTTCCATGAACGTGTTCACCCAAACGGTTCCCGAGCGCACACTCCGCGCCACCGACATGCAGGTGTCGATGCTAGCGCTCCAAACGCCTGCCGATAAACCATAGGGCGTGTTGTTGGCGATGCGCAACGCCTTTTCAATCGATTCAAAGGTCAGCACCGAGAGCACCGGGCCGAACACTTCCTCCCGCGCAATGGCCATGTCCTCGGTCACGTCGCGAATGATGGTCGGGTCAAGATACTGGCCGGCATTCGAGGCGAGTTGTTTGCCGCCACTATAGACGCTGCTTCCATCGCTCGCCGCAGCAGTTACATAGCCGGCTACCTTGACCAAATGATCGGCGGAGATCATTGCACCGACCTTGGTGCTGATATCGAGCGGGTCGCCGACGGTCACCTTGGCGGTGAGCGCCTTTACCATTGTGAGGAAATCGTCGGCGATCGCCTGGTGGACGATCAGCCGGCTGCCGGCATTGCAGCATTCGCCGGCGTTGAAGAAACCGCCGAAGACCGCGGCGTCGGCGGCGGCTTCGAGATCGGCGTCGGGAAAGACGATCTGGCCGTTCTTGCCGCCGAGCTCCATCGAGACTTTCTTCAGCGATTGCGCGGCCGCGGCCATGGTCATCCTGCCAACGCGGGTGGAGCCGGTGAACGACACCATCTCGACCAGCGGATGGCTCACCATCGCTGCGCCGACATCGCTGCCCAGGCCGGCGAGGATGTTGACCACGCCATTCGGCAAGCCGGCCTGCATCAGGATCTCGCCGAGCACGAAAGTCGAGGCTGAGGTCATCTCGCTCGGCTTGACCACCGCCGTGCAGCCTGCGGCGAGCGCAAAAGGTAGTTTCTGGCTGACGATCAGGAACGGGAAATTCCATGGCGTGATGATCGAGACGACGCCGATCGGTTCGCGCAGCACCACGCCCAGCATGGCGTCGCCGAGGTTGGCATAGGTTTCGCCGTGGAGCGTGCGGGCGAGTGCTGCCGCATAGCGCCAGATGTCGCCGGCGCCGCCGACCTCGCCGCGCGCCTGGGCGATCGGCTTGCCGGATTCCAGCGCATCGAGCCGGGCGATCTCCTCGAGCCGTGCCTCGATCAGGTCGGCGGCCTTGAGCAGGATGGCGGCTCGCTCTGCTGCCTTCATACGAGGCCACGGACCGGTCCCAAATGCCTTGTGCGCGGCGGTCACCGCCGCCTCGACTTCCTGCGCGCCGGCTTGCGCATAGCGCGAAACGGTGAAGCCATGGCCGGGGCTCTTGCGCTCCAACGTGCGACCGTCGCGGGCGTCGACGAACTTGCCGTCGATCAGCAGCCGGTAGGTTTTCGGTGCAGCGGCTGCCTCGGCGGGCATGGCGATCTTGAGGGGCAAGTTCATGTGAGTCCAGGTTCCGCTCGCATTCTAGGATCTTGAAAAGGCTGGTTTCTGCTTGGTCTTGAAAGCGTCGACGCCGGCCTTGAGGTCGCCGGTCAGCGCGATGAAGCCGCTGGCCAGCGCCTCTGTCGCAGCGGCGCTTTCCTCGCCTTCGGCAATTGCGATCATCAGCTTGGCGGCTTCGGTTGCCAGCGGGCCGCGCTCGGCGATCTTGCCTGCCCAGGCCCTGGCTTCGGCATGTGCCTTGCCTGTCTCGACAACCCGGTCGACGATGCTCAAAGCCAGCGCCTCGGCCGCCAGGAACATCTCGCCGCCGAGCGCCATGCGGCGCACCGCCTGTGCACCGAAGCGACGCACGGCGCGCTGTGTGCCCGACCAACCGGGGACCACGCCGATCGAAGTTTCCGGGAAGCCGAGCTTGACATGCGTTTCCGCTACCCGGAAGTCGCAGGCCGCAGCCAGCTCCAGCCCGCCGCCCAGCGCATGGCCGGACAGCACGGCGATTGTCGGTTGCCGCAGCCGCGCCAGCCGGTCGAAGACGCGATGGCCATAGCGTACCCATTGCAGCTGGAAATCGGCAGCGCTCATTTGGGACCATGCTTCGACATCGCCGCCGGAGCAAAAGCCCTTGCCTTCGCCGCGGACCAGCACGACGCGCACGCCATCGGAGACCTCCGCCTCGTCGAGCGCGGCATCCAGCGCCCGCAGCATCGGGATATCGAGCGCGTTGAATTTCTCCGGCCGGTGCAGCGTGACGATGCCGATGGCGCCGTCAGCTTCAAAGGTGACAAGACGTTCAGACATGAGCGCCTCCAAGCGAGGCGGTGCCATTGAGCGACAGCCCGATCGGCCGGTCCCGGTAGAGTGCGTCCGGCGTCACCTTCAAATCGTTGGCGAACCCGAGCGGGATCTCGGCCTGCGCCAGCACATCGCGCTGAAGGTCGATGCCCGGCGCGAGTTCCGTCACCATCAGCCCTGCGGGCGTCAGCTTCATCACGCAGCGCTCGGTGATGTAGGTGATGTCCTGCCCCTGCGTGACGGCGCGCTTGCCCGAAAAGGAGATGTGCTCGACCTCGCCGACCAACTTCTTGACCTTGCCTTCCTGGTCGATGCGTATGCCGCCATCGGCGAGTGAAAGCTTGGCGCCGGCATTGAAGAATCCCGAAAAGACGATCTTCTTCGCCCGCGCGGTGATATCGACGAAGCCGCCGGCTCCGGCGGTGACATGCGGCCTTGCCGAAAGCTTCGACACATTGACCGAGCCGTGGCGATCGATCTGCAGGAAGGACAGCAGCGAGGCATCGAAGCCGCCCGCCTGAAAGTAGATGAACTGGTGCGGCGAGGGCATGAAGGCGTCGGCATTCGACGAGCAGCCGAACTTGAAGTCGAGCAGCGGCACGCCGCCGACCGCTCCCTGTTCGATCACCCAGGTAACCTTGCCGTGCTGGCCTTCCTCGAGAAGGATGCGGGGCACGTTGGCCGAGATGCCGAAACCGATGTTGACGGCCATGCCGTCGCGCAACTCCATGGCGACGCGGCGAGCGATCACCTTCTGGACGTTCATCTCGGCGTTGCGGAAGCTCGACAGCGGCCGGAAGATCTCGCCTGAGATCGCCGGGTCGTAGGGCGTCAGCGTCGTCTGCAACTGGTCGGGCGCGACAACGATATGGTCGACCAGCACGCCGGGCACGCGCACGTCATGCGGCTTCAGCGTGCCGTTCTCGACCACGCGCTTGACCTGCGCGATGACGATGCCGCCATTGTTGCGGGCGGCCAGCGCCTGTTCCAGTCCGCCCAGATACGCGCCCTCATGCTCATAGGTGAGGTTGCCGCGCTCGTCGGCGGTCGTGGCGCGGATGATTGAGACTTCAGGCACGATCGAACGGAAATAGAGCCACTCCTGGCCGTCGAACTGCTGCACCGAAACGATCGGCTCGCTGGCGGCCTCGTTCATGGCGCAGCCCTGATGGCGTGGATCGGCAAAGGTGTCGAGGCCGACCTTGGTCAGCACGCCGGGGCGCTTGGCGGCGGCCTCGCGATGCATGTCGAACAGGATGCCGGACGGCACGTTATAAGCGGCGACTGAATTGTCGCCGATCATCTTCCAGATCTGCGGTGGCTCGGAAGATGACGGGCCGGAGGGATAGGAGCCGCACAGCGTGCGCTTCAGAAGACCGGGCTTGGCCAGATGGTCGATGCCCTTGATGCCGTACATGTCGCCGGCGGCGATCGGATGCAGCGTCGTGATGTTCTTGGGATGGCTTTCCGCGTCGAAGCGTTCGCCGATGGCGGCAAGCACCGCGTCCGGGCAGCCAAGACCACTCGACGACGACACGGAAACGACCACCCCGTCCTTGATCAGGCTTGCGGCCTGCGCTGCGGAGAGGAGCTTGGTCACGTTGCGCTCCCGAGTTTTGGATCGATTGCGACTGATTTGCCGGACTTCGCGGATTGCAATGCCGCTTCGGCTGACGTCAGCGACCAAACACCGTCTTCGCCAGTGGCCGATGGCTGGCCTTCGCCACGGATCGCCGCATGGAACTGGCGCAGGGAACGGGCATAAAGATCTTCGCGATCGAAGCTCAGTTCCTCCTCGCCTTCGGCGGCGCGCAGCAGCACGGAGCCAATCGGCCTCTGGGTCATGACATCTTTCGCAATCAGCGAGCCTTCACTGCCATGCACCTCGAAGCCGGTGCCGGCAAATTTCGTCGTGAAGCCCTCATGCGATTGGGCGACTACGCCCGACCTGAAGCGCCAGATGCACATGGCGCCGTCTTCCAGCCCGCCGGCGGCCATACCGGCGGACTGCGTGAACGCCGAAATCTCGACCGGATCATCGCTGAGGACGAAGCGCAGCGTGTCTGCATCGTGGACGGTGATGTCGAGCACGACACCACCGCCGGCTTCCGGCTTGGTGATGCGCCAGCCCTGCAGGTTTTCAGGCAAATAGACGGAGTGGAACACGCGCGCCGCGATCGGCTTGCCGATGCGGCCGGCGGCAATGGCTTCGCGCATGGCGCGATGCGAGCCGGCATTGCGCAGGTGGTGATTGGTGCCGAGTACCATTCCGGCCGCTTTGGCTGCGGCAACCATCTCGCGCGCGTCGGCGCTGGTCAGCGCCAGCGGCTTTTCGCACAGAACATGTTTCCCCGCCCTGATGGCGGCAAGAGCCTGTTCGAAATGCAATTCGTTGGTGGTCGAGATGTAAACGGCGTCGATGCCGGAACTGAGCAAGCCGTCGAGGGTCGAGACAGCAAGCGGAATGCTGTTTTCTCCGGCGTAGGCGGCAGCGCGCTCCGGGCTGGAGCTCATCACCGCGGCGATCTCGCCATCGGCCTGAGCGCGGATGGCGCTGATCATGAATTGTCTTGCGATCGTGCTGGCGCCGATCAGTCCCCATCTGACGGTCATGCCGCGTCTCCCAATCCCGCACGACGATCTGGGCCGCAGCTTTCCCGGACGACGAGATTGACCGCGCCGATATGGTCCTCGGCCCGGGTGGTGCGCGACTGGATCATCTTCAGCATGACGTGGGCGGCACGCTCGCCAAGGCCTGCCGAATCCACCGCGACGCTGGTCAGCGCCGGCATGTAATGCTCGGCCTCGACCACGTCGTCGAAGCCGACGACGGCGAAGTCCGTTCCGGGCTCAAGTCCGCGCTTGCGCAGCGCCAGCAAGACACCAAAGGCGACCGCGTCATTGAAGCAAAGGGCTGCAGTCGGCGGCTCAGCCATGGCCAGCGCCGTATCCAGGCAGGCAATGCCACCCTTGCGACTGGTTTCGCCTTCGAAAACGAGTGTGTCGCGGGCGGTGATACCGAGCACCTCGCAGGCTTCGCGAAAACCGCCCAGCCGTTCGTGATAGACCACCAGGTCGGAGGAGCCACCGAAGAAGGCCAGCCGGCGATGCCCCTTGCCGATCAGATGGGCGGTGGCGAGATAGGCGCCGCGATGATTGTCGGGCGCAATCACCGGGATGCGGCTTTCGGGAAGGCGGCGCATGGCGAAGACGACCGGAACGCCCGCTGTCTCCAGACGGCGGAAGGCGCCCGGCGCCGTGCCGCGTGCCGGCGAGACGATCAGCCCGGCGACGCCTTGTTCCATCAGCGATTTCAGAACTTCTTCCTGACGCACCGGGTTCTCCGCCGTGTTGGCGATGAACGGCACAATGCCCGCCGACTGGAAGACGCGCTCCATGCCGACTGCCAGTTCGGCGAAAAACGGATTGGTGAGATCGTTGATGACCATGCCGATGACATTGGAATGGGCCTTGCGGAGGTTGGCGGCGCCGCGGTTGTAGACATAGCCGACATCCTCGATCGCCTTGCGAACCTTGACCGCGGTTTCAGGCCGGATCAGCCCGCTGCCCTGCAGCACGAGCGACACCGTTGACTTGGACACGCCCGCCTCGCGGGCGATGTCGAGTATCGTCGCCTTGGCCCGGCTGGCCATCCAGATGCATCCTCCCTGTTCGAATTTATTGGAACGTTCTAATCCCTGTCGCAGACGTGAGTCAATCTGGATTTTTCTGAGGCCGAAGTCGATATTCTGTGTCAAAAATGACGCTTGGCTCGTTCGATGAGTTAGAGTCAGACTCTTGACTTATTGGAACGTTCCATCTGATAGGCGGGGAAGGGAGAGCGTCATGGACATCACCTTGCCCGAGGAGGGCGGTCGCAGCACCCGTTACCGGCTTGTCGGCCAGCCGGTGCAGCCGGTAGTCGGCGCACGGTTTTCGCGCATCGCCTATGCCGCTGCCCATGTCGTTGCCGATCCCCTAGTGATGACCGGGGTCGAGGCCGGTGATCGACTGGGAGCGCACGATGGCGTTCCGCCATCATCTGTGGCGGCTCGGCTTCCGCATCGCCGAGGCAATGGACACTTCACAGCGCCGCATGGGTTTCGACTGGGCAAACGCCAGAGAATTGATCCGCCGCTCGATCGCCGAGGCGTGAACCGTGGCGGGCGCCGATCTCGCTTCGGGTGCCGGCATCTGGCGTCGAGCGCCGTCAACACACTCGGCGATGTCATCGCGGCCTACGAGGAACAGGTTGGTTTCTTGCCAATCAGGCCGGTCTGCTTGACCCGGACCTAGCGTCATCAGGATGAAAAGCCTCTGCGCCGTAGCGGGCGTTTGAGCCGGCAATAATGTCGAGGACCAAACCAGCAACTCCACGGACGGAGTTATCGAACGTGCGATTGCCAGGTCTGCGGCGGCATGCACGCAGAGCCTGCGATACAAATGCAGACCGGATTGTTAGGATGGTGGGCGTGACAGGGATTGAACCTGTGACCCCTGCAATGTCAATGCAGTGCTCTCCCGCTGAGCTACACGCCCATCCGAAGCCGCGCATACACCATTTTTGATCCAGCGCGTCAATAGCCCGAAAAGGGAAAGAAAGGCTCGTCTTGTCGCGCGCTGAGGGCGCGCCAGGATGCCGTCAGAAACGCTTCAGGCCGCCTGCAGCATCTTTTCGACCTCGTTGACGAGGTCGCGCAGGTGGAATGGCTTCGACAGCACCTTGGCGTCTTTCGGCGCCTTGGAATCCGGATTGAGCGCAACGGCGGCAAAGCCGGTGATGAACATGACCTTGAGGTCGGGATCGATCTCCGTGGCGCGGCGGGCAAGCTCTATGCCGTCCATCTCCGGCATGACGATGTCGGTCAGGAGCAGCGAGAAGGGCTCCTCGCGCAACCGCTCGTAGGCGCTGGCGCCATTGTCGAAATCGCTGACCTGGTAGCCGGCACGCTCCAGTGCCTTGACGAGGAACCGGCGCATATCGTCATCGTCTTCCGCCAGCAGAATGCGTGCCATCATATCCCGTCCGAATCACCCGCCCCGACGCTGCCGTGGGCAAGCCCATTAACCATCCTGTATATGAGGATGTGAGGGTAAACATCAAGTGAACGATGGGAGCATAATCCTGATTTCGCAATGCCGTCAGGGGCGCTGAAATGCTGGACATGCGGCCAGCGAGATGGCAGTTTCCAATCATGATGCACTGGTGTTTCCGGGTTCGTTCAAATTGAAGACGGCAGCCGAGGATTTTTCGATCGTTCCACCCTTCGAAATCCGATTGGGCGCCGAGCAGCGCGTTCCCTTCCTCTTCAACTCACCGCACAGCGGCCGCTATTATCCCGACCGCTTCCTTGCCATGGCTCGGCTGGACCGAAACGCCATCCGCCGGTCCGAGGATTGCTACGTCGAAGAATTATTTGGCGGCGCCGTCGCGCTCGGCGCGCCGATGCTGGCAGCGAATTTTCCGCGTGCCTATCTCGACGTCAACCGCGAACCCTGGGAACTTGACCCACGTATGTTCGCCGAACCGGTGCCGTCCTTCTGCAACATCCGTTCGGCGCGGGTTGCGGGTGGGCTTGGCACCGTGCCCAAGCTGGTGGGGGAGGGGCTGGACATCTATGCCGGCCGCTTGCCTCTGGCGGAGGCCGTCGCGCGCATCGAGGCCGTCTACAAACCCTACCACGAGACGCTGAAGCGGCTGTTGACCAGAACCCATGCGAGGTTCGGTTTTGCTGTGCTGATAGATTGCCACTCGATGCCGGCGAGCATAAGGGTCGGCGACAACGGGTTGAGGCCGGATTTCATCGTCGGCGACCGTTTCGGCATTTCCGCCTCGGCGGCGCTGACCGAGAAGGCGATCGGTCTGCTCATCGGCATGGGCTATACTGTCGCCCACAACAAACCCTATGCCGGAGGCTTCATCACCGAACATTATGGCCGGCCGGCGCGCCATCTCCACGCGCTGCAAATCGAGGTCAATCGTGGGCTTTACATGAATGAGCGGACATTTCAGAAATCCGCCGGCTTCGACGCGCTCGCCGACGATCTGGCGCGATTCTCGGCCGACCTTATGGCGATGCCCGATCACCATTTTATCGATCTGCCGCTTGCCGCCGAATGATGCTGTCGCCGTCGTATGTCCCTCGACCCCCGGGAGCATGCATCGGATACGCGGCAGCGTAAAAAAAGACCGCATCGTTTGCACGACACGGTCGAAGTCTAGGGAGGAAACGCCCAAGGAGGGCATGAACAGGAAAACCTGTCCGAGAACAAAGGTATTGTGCGCTGCACAAATGTCAAGCGGACTTCAGCCTTTTTTAATTCACTATGATGTGGAAATTGCATTTCGATGACGCTTGCGTGACATTCTGGCAACAGTTGCGGCTGCTTTGAGCGTTTCCACGCCTTGTTTCGGCGGGAAATCAGCGGCAAACAACAGCGTGCTGCAACGCGGGAGAATCAGTTGGACGTCAGCATCGACTTCATGCGGCGCATTGCGCATGCCGCTGCCGCCGAGACCTTGCCACGCTTCCGCAGCCAGGGCGCTGTGACCAACAAGGAGGCCGGCAGCTTCGACCCGGTCACCGAGGCCGATCGTGAGGCAGAGCGAGTCATTCGGGCGCTGATTGGAGCGGAGTATCCCGATCACGGCATTCTCGGCGAGGAGCATGGCAGCGAGAACATCTCGAGCCGGCATGTCTGGGTGATCGATCCGATCGACGGCACGCGGGCTTTCATTTCGGGCCTGCCGGTTTGGGGAACGCTGGTCGGATTGACCGTCGACGGCGACGCTGTCGCCGGCATGATGTCGCAACCCTTCACCGGCGAGCTTTTCTACGCCAATGCGTCCGGCTCTCATTACGAGGGTCCGGGCGGGCCGCGAAGACTGGCGACGCGCAAGACGACTGACCTAGCCAAGGCGACCCTGTTCACCACCACGCCGGCGTTGTTCAAAGGAGAAGCGCGCAGGCGCTACGACGAGTTCGAGCTGCAGGTCCAACTCGCCCGCTATGGAACCGACTGCTATGCCTTCGCCATGGTCGCGGCGGGAAGCGTCGATATCGTCGCCGATCCGGGACTGAAACCGTACGACATCGTGGCACTGATCCCAATCATCGAGAAGGCCGGAGGCGTCGTCACCACCTTCGAAGGTGGGCCGGCAGAAAAAGGTGGCGACATCCTGGCAGCGGCGACACCGGAACTGCATGCCGCCGCGATGGCTGCGCTGCGCGGCTGAGCATCCGGTGCGCCTAAGCGTCTGTTTTGCGCAATTGTGGATGGAAAACCGTTACGCACTTTTCCTGGAATTGCTCTAAGCGTTCGCGAGACGCAGGCCTCGCAGAATGAGCACGAAGGAGATGAGGCCGGTCGGCGCGGACGAATACGCGACGCCTTTGATCACGGCTTCCTGAAAGGCGCTCCCGTGGAAAGCTCCGGCTGCCAACGGCATTGTCTCGTTGCCGGCCCCCAAGGCACTGGCGATCAGGTAGGCAGCCAGGATGGCCAAAGCGGAATAGATCAGGAGCCAGAACGCAACCCGCGACATCGCTGCGCCGAGATTGAGTCTGGACCACGTGAGACCAAGTGCCAGCAGGAGAACGCCCTCCAGGGCGCTGAGCGTGTGCGCGGACAGTCCGAGCCGCGGTGCGGCGAGATACGGGATTGCGAACCCTTCGAGTGACGAAAACAGCAGCAGGGCGACACCAATCTGCAATAGGCGATGCCCCTGACGTGATAGCGTGTTCGATGCGTTCATCTCCCGATCCTTGTCGACCGGCGTCTGACCTCTTTAGCCAGCAACTAGCGCGCGACACCGAAACGGGAATAAGGCGTCAAACTGCGCCGGGGTGCTGCAGGCGGAGCGGTCAAACAGCGTCGCCGGTTCCTGGAATGAACGCATCGAAGGCCGCGAGAAGCTGCTCGCGGTAGAGATCCTTCTCCTGAAGGATCTCGTGATGCGCGCCGTCGATCATCAGGAGCGAGCCAACGCGCAGCCGTCTGGCATAAGCTTCCACCGCCTTGGTCGAGACGACCTGGTCGGCGCCGGCGGCGATCACCAGCAAGGGAACCTGGACCCTGGCCATGAAGTCCGGATCGCTGATCGCTTCGGACGCTTCCGCGGCCGCTTTCAACCAGCGGATCGTCGGGCCGCCGAGCGCCAGCTGCGGATAGGCCTCATAGATCTTGGTGTTGCGCCGATACCGCTCCGGGTCTGATGTCACCTTGTTGGAGGCAAACGGCACCGTCTCCTTCGGTCGTGGGCCCCAGGCGGCATAAAGCCGGCCAAGGCCCAGGAAACAAAACAGTGAGCAGACGCGGCGAACGGTTGTTATCGACACCGGCAGGTCGGGCAGGGTCAGGAATGGCGCGATCAGCACCATGCGCCGCACCCGGTTGACCATCGACGGCGCGGCAAGCAGCGTCACCACAGCGCCGGCCGAATGGGCAAGGATATAGTACGGCCCGCGGCAGTCGGGCAGCACAATCTCCTCGAAGAACTGTTCCAGATCGCTGGTGTAATCGAAGAAGCTGCGGACATAGCCGCGCTGGCGGTCGCGGATTAGCCGGTCGGAACCCCCTTGGCCACGCCAGTCGAAAGTGGCAACGCCAAGGCCACGATCTGCAAGGTTGCGAATGGTCTCGAAATATTTTTCGATGCACTCGTTGCGGCCGGTGAGGACGACAACGGTGCCCTTCATCGGGCGTGCCACCGCGGGAAACAGGCCATAGCGGATCTTCTTGCCGTCACGGGTGACAAAGAAGCCGCCGGCCGCGTTTTCCGGTAGCGGATTGCCTGGAATTTCGTGGAAGAGGTCCGTCATTCGGCGCTGCGTTTGGTGTGTCGTTGCCTGCATTGGGGTGCAAGCTCGGCTAGGTTGATAGACGCCAATGCGCGAAAAGCAAAGGAATTCCGGGCGGATGCGAAGGCCCCGGCCATGTGAGAGCAACGAGCAAGGCCGGAAGCAGCCTGCGGCGCGCTTCCGGCCTCTGTCGATCCGGGAGGAAGGGACGTTACACCCGGTCGGCCTCGTCGCGGCGCCTCACGCATGACCCCGAAAATCGCAATCGATTTTCGGAAAGGATCATGTGCAATCAAAGTAATACAGCGTCCTTTACGCGTCCGAGAGGACGCGCGGCGCTGTAACCGCCGCTGTTGCTTGATCCGGGAATACCCTAGCGCCGCCTAGCTGAACGTCTGCCGAAGCCACGGTTCATCTGCCGTTCATCGACGATCAACCGGCCGAATTTTCGCTAACACGCAAAATCTTGAAATGCCTTCGCTTGCTCCCCAAATGTCTGATGCGGCCGCCAATGTCGGGGCCGCTGGCCCATCCGGAACGCCGTCAAGGGTTTCGCACCGGCCAAACGCAATCATGTTGCTCAACAGGAGAACACACCATGCGTCACGTTGATTTTTCCCCGCTTTATCGTTCGACCGTCGGTTTCGACCGGCTGTTCACCATGCTTGATTCGCTTGCCCAGCCCGAGAGCGCGCAGACCTATCCGCCCTACAACATCGAGCGCACGGGCGAGGACGCTTATCGCATCTCGATGGCTGTCGCCGGCTTCTCGGAAGACGAAATCTCGATCGAGGCTCACCGCAACGTGCTGACCGTCAAGGGTGAGCGTAAGGAAGAGGGCGATGGCGAGGGCTCGGAACTGCTTTATCGCGGCATTGCCAGCAGGGCCTTTGAGCGCCGCTTCCAGCTTGCCGATCACGTCGATGTCGTCGGCGCCACGCTGAAGAACGGCCTGCTCTTCGTCGACCTCAAGCGCAACATTCCCGAAGAGCTGAAGCCCCGCAAGATAGCGATCACCGCGTCTTCGGCCAAGGCCAAGCAGATCGAGGCCAAGACCGCCAACTAATGCCATAGCCTCCCAAGGCAAAAAGGCGGCGCTGAAAGGCGCCGCCTTTTTTTATTTGGTGGGATGTACCCGCTACCCTGCGATCAAGTGGCCAAAACGGTCGACCTCCTCGACTGTGGTGGCGAAGCTGGTGACGAAACGGTAGAGCGCTTCGTCCTCGCCGATATGGCCGTCGAAACCGTGCGGCTTGTGCCAGTCGAAGAACGCTGCGTCCGCCGCCTGAAGCCTCTCAACTTCGGCCTTTTTCATCACCGCGAAGACCTCGTTCGCCTGCGGCAACCAGGCCAGCCGCGCCGAGGGGGAATCCTCGATCGCCGCGGCAAGGCGCGCCGCCATGGCATTGGCGTGCCTCGCGGTGTCCAGCCACAGCCCATCCCTGAAATAGGCGTCGAACTGCGCCGCGACGAAGCGCGATTTCGAGAAGAGCTGCGCGGCGCGCTTGCGCAGGAAGGCCAGTTCCCCGGCGCGATCAAGATCGAAGAGCACAACCGCTTCGGCACACCAGCAGCCGTTCTTCGTGCCGCCGAAGGAGAGGATATCGACGCCGCTCTTCCAGGTCATTTCCGCCGGCGTCGTGCCGAGCGCGACCAGTGCATTGGCAAAGCGCGCGCCGTCCATGTGCAGCGGCAGTCTGTGATGCCTGGCGATTTCCGAAATCCTCGCGATCTCATTTTGCGTGTAGACAGTGCCGACTTCCGTCGACTGGGTGATCGATATCGCCATCGGCCTTCCGGAATGGACGATTTCAGGCGCGAAGCGACCGACGGCCCTTTCCAGATTGTTCGGATCGATCTTGCCCAGCGCGCCATCGACGCCATAGAGCCGTGAGCCGCCGGTGAAATATTCCGGCGCGCCGCATTCGTCCTCGATCAAATGCGATTCGCGGTGGCAGAAGGAGATGCCGCCCGGCTTGTTGTAGGCAGTCAGCGATAGCGAGTTGGCAGCGGTGCCGGTGGCCACGAAAAAAACCGCGACCTCGCGTTCGAAGATTTCATTGAAACGCCGGTAGATGGCCCGGTCGAGAGTGCCGTCGCCGTAGGCGGTGGAAAAGCCGCCGGCGTTGGCCGACAGGCCGGCAGCGATGCTGGGATGGGCGCCAGCCCAATTGTCGGAAGTGAAAATCATGCGTTTGCCTGTGCTGGGAAAATCGACGCGACCTTGGCCGCTTTCTCATGCCGATCGCAAGGGCCAGACGCTGGAAAAGCGGTAAAGCCACCGGTAAGGCTAGGAGACATGCGGCGATCGAAGGTTACGTTTTCAGTCCGTTTTGCGTAATTTTCTGTCGCGCAACGCCCAAGATTTTTGTGAATCAGTCTTGTGCACGCCCCTGATTTCTGTCATAAAAAATTTAGGACAGTAGTGCTGTCTTATTTTGTCGCACAAAATCAGGCTGGATTGGCGTATCATTTGGGCCTCTCCGGCCGCTGCCGCGAGCGACAGGTAGACAGCCCGGCTCTGGCCTGTACGATTACCAGATGCGAAGCATGCGGAAAGCCGCATGGTTTTGGCAATAATTTCGCAAGACGTGCCGCAAGGATGATAAGGGGAGCCACGCGCTTCCCGACGGAAACCAGCGCCTGACAGGCGCGGAACGGAGGAACAGGATGATGACGGAATTGACGCCATCTGCGACGAACGGTCCGGCCGCGCAGACGAAAGCGGCAGCCGTCAAAAATCCGCTGCGTACCAATACCGGCTACGCCGCCCATGGGCTTTACGATCCGCGCAACGAGCATGATGCCTGCGGCGTCGGCTTCATCGTCAACATGAAGGGTGAGAAGTCGCATCAGATCGTCAAGGACGGCCTTGCCGTGCTCGAAAACCTGACGCATCGCGGCGCCGTCGGCGCTGATCCCCTGATGGGCGACGGCGCCGGCGTGCTGGTGCAGCTTCCCGACCGCTTCTTCCGCGAAGAGATGGCCAGCCAGGGCGTCGAACTGCCCAAGCCCGGCCACTATGCCGTCGGTCACGTGTTCATGCCGCGCGATCCAGCACTCCAGGCGCACATCGAAGGCATCATCGCCGAGGTGGCGCAGCTCGAAGGCCAGCCGCTGCTCGGCTTCCGCGACGTGCCGGTCGACAATTCCTCGCTGTCCAAGGCGCCGGAAATCGCCGCGTCCGAACCGGTGCATCGGCAGGTGTTTCTCGGCCGCAGCGCCGACATAGAAAGCGAAGACGATTACGAGCGGCGGCTCTACATCCTGCGCAAGGTGATCTCGGGCCGCATCCACGAGGAGACCAAGGGCGTCGACAACGGCTTCTACGTCGTGTCAATGTCGTCGCGGACCATCGTCTACAAGGGCATGTTCCTGGCCTACCAGGTCGGCGCCTACTACAAGGATTTGACCGATCCACGTTTCGAGACGGCGCTGATCCTCGTCCACCAGCGCTTCTCGACCAACACCTTCCCATCGTGGAAGCTGGCGCACCCCTATCGCATGGTCGCCCACAATGGCGAGATCAACACGCTGCGCGGCAACGTCAACTGGATGGCGGCGCGCCAGGCTTCGGTCGATTCCGAGCTGTTCGGCAACGATATCTCGAAGCTGTGGCCGATCTCCTACGAAGGACAGTCGGACACCGCCTGCTTCGACAACGCGCTCGAATTCCTGACGCAGGGCGGCTACTCGCTCGCCCATGCGATGATGATGCTGATCCCGGAAGCCTGGGCCGGCAACAAGCTCATGGATCAAGACCGCAAGGCCTTCTATGAGTATCATGCGGCGCTGATGGAGGCCTGGGACGGGCCGGCGGCAGTTGCCTTCACCGACGGCCGCCAGATCGGCGCCACGCTCGACCGCAACGGGCTTCGCCCGGCGCGCTACATCGTCACCGACGACGATCGTGTCATCATGGCCTCCGAGGCCGGCGTGCTGCCGGTGCCGGAGGAGAGGATCATCCACAAGTGGCGGCTGCAGCCCGGCCGCATGCTGTTGATCGACCTGGAGAAGGGCCGCATCGTTTCCGACGAGGAAATCAAGTCGGAGATCGCGACCAGGCATCCGTACAAGAGCTGGCTCGCCAACACCCAACTCATCCTCGAAGACCTGAAGCCGGTCGAGCCGCGCGCCTTGCGCAGGGATGTCAGCCTGCTCGATCGCCAGCAGGCGTTCGGCTACAGCCAGGAAGACACCAAGCTGTTGATGTCGCCAATGGCGACCACCGGCCAGGAAGCGGTCGGCTCGATGGGCACTGACACGCCGATTTCGGCGATGTCTGACAGGTCGAAGCTGCTCTACACCTATTTCAAGCAGAATTTCGCCCAGGTCACCAACCCGCCGATCGATCCGATTCGCGAGGAACTGGTGATGAGCCTGGTGTCCTTTATCGGACCGAGGCCGAACATCTTCGATCTCGTCGGCAACTCGCGCCGCAAGCGGCTCGAGGTGCGCCAGCCGATCCTGACCAATGGCGACCTGGAGAAGCTGCGGTCGGTCGGCCACACCGAGGATCGTTTCGACACCAAGACGATCGACATCACCTACGCTGCGATCGAAGGCGCCGCCGGAATGCAGGGCGCCATCGACCGGCTATGCGAGCGCGCCGAAGCCGCGGTCGCCGGCGGTTATAACATCATCATCCTATCCGACCGCCAGCTCGGACCGGACCGCATTGCCATACCGGCGTTGCTGGCGACGGCGGCAGTGCACCATCACCTGATCCGCAAGGGATTGCGTACCTCCGTCGGCCTCGTCGTCGAGTCCGGCGAGCCGCGCGAGGTGCATCATTTCTGCTGCCTTGCCGGCTACGGCGCCGAGGCGATCAATCCATATCTCGCCTTCGACACGCTGCTCGACATGCACAAGCGCGGCGAGCTGCCGGCGGAGGTCGACGAATACGAGGTCGTCTCCCGCTACATCAAGTCGATCGGCAAGGGCATCCTCAAGGTGATGTCCAAGATGGGCATCTCGACCTACCAGTCCTATTGCGGTGCGCAGATCTTCGATGCCATCGGGCTGAGGTCGGATTTCGTGCAGAAGTACTTCACCGGCACTGCGACGCTGATCGAGGGCGTCGGGCTGGACGAGATCGCGGCCGAGACGGTCAGCCGCCACACCGACGGCTTCGGCAACGACCCGGTGTTGCGCAATAGCCTCGAAGTCGGCGGCGAGTACATGTTCCGCATGCGCGGCGAGGCCCATATATGGTCGCCCGATGCGGTGGCCACTTTGCAGCACGCCGTGCGCCAAGGGTCATGGGAGACCTTCAAGGAGTATTCCGCCCAGATCGACAGCGAGACGGCGCGGGCACAGACCATTCGCGGCCTGTTCAAGATCAGGCTCGCGGAAGAGACCGGCCGCAAGAAGGTTGCGCTCGACGAGGTTATGCCGGCGGCCGACATCGTAAAGCGCTTCTCGACCGGGGCAATGTCGTTCGGCTCGATCTCCAGGGAAGCGCACACGACGCTGGCGCGCGCCATGAACGCCATCGGCGGCAAGTCGAACACCGGCGAGGGCGGCGAAGAGGCCGACCGCTACCTGCCGCTGCCGGGCGGCGGTAAGAATCCCGAACGCTCGGCAATCAAGCAGGTTGCCTCCGGACGGTTCGGCGTGACGGCGGAATATCTGGTCAACTCCGATGTGATGCAGATCAAGATCGCGCAAGGCGCCAAGCCCGGCGAGGGCGGCCAGTTGCCCGGCCACAAGGTCGATGCGACCATCGCCAAGGTCAGGCACTCGACGCCGGGCGTCGGCCTAATCTCGCCGCCGCCGCATCACGACATCTATTCGATCGAGGATCTGGCGCAGCTGATCTACGACCTGAAGAACGTCAATCCGGCGGCTGACGTTTCGGTCAAGTTGGTCTCCGAGGTCGGCGTCGGCACGGTCGCGGCCGGTGTCGCCAAGGCGCGCGCCGATCACATCACCATTTCCGGCTACGACGGCGGCACCGGTGCCTCGCCGCTGACCTCGCTCAAGCATGCCGGCAGCCCATGGGAGATGGGCCTTGCCGAGACGCACCAGACGCTGGTGCTCAACGGCCTCAGATCCCGCGTCGCCCTGCAGGTCGACGGCGGCCTGCGCACCGGCCGCGATGTCATCATCGGCGCGCTGCTCGGCGCCGACGAATTCGGCTTCTCGACCGCGCCGCTGATTTCGGCCGGCTGCATCATGATGCGCAAGTGCCATCTCAACACCTGCCCGGTCGGCGTCGCGACGCAGGATCCCGTCCTGCGCAAGCGCTTCAAGGGCACGCCGGAACACGTCATCAACTTCTTCTTCTACGTGGCCGAAGAGGTTCGAGGCCTGCTTGCCGAGATGGGCTATACCCATCTCGACCAGATCATCGGCGATACCGATCTGCTGGAGAAGCGCGCGGTGATCCAGCACTGGAAGGCACGCGGGCTCGATTTCGGCAAGATGTTCCTCAAGCCGGATGCGCCGCACGAAGCGGTGCACTGGACCGAGCGGCAGAAGCATCCGATCGACGATGTGCTCGACCGCAAGCTGATAGAATTGGCGAAGCCCGCGCTCGAGGCAAGGCAACCGGTCAGCATCGAATTGCCGATCCGCAATGTCGATCGCTCGACGGGCGCCATGCTGTCGGGCGAGGTGGCAAAGCGCTTCAGACACAAGGGCCTGCGCGAGGACACGATTTCGGTGAAGCTGACCGGCACCGCCGGCCAGTCTTTCGGCGCTTTCCTGGCACGCGGCATTTCGTTCGAGCTCATCGGCGCCGGCAACGACTATGTCGGCAAGGGTCTGTCGGGCGGCCGACTCGTCATCCGCCCGCCGGAGAACACCAAGATCGTCGCGGCGGAGTCCATCATCGTCGGCAACACGGTGCTTTACGGCGCCACCGAGGGTGAGGCCTATTTCAGCGGCGTTGCCGGTGAGCGCTTTGCCGTACGCAACTCCGGTGTGGCCGCTGTCGTCGAAGGCGTCGGCGACCATGGCTGCGAATACATGACCGGCGGCATCGTCGTCGTCATCGGCAAGACCGGCCGCAACTTCGCCGCCGGCATGTCGGGCGGTGTTGCCTATGTGCTCGACGAGGAAGGTGATTTCGCCGAACGCTGCAACATGGCGATGGTCGAACTGGAACCGGTTCCGGAGGAAGACGATTTGATGGAGAAGCTGCTCCATCATGGTGGCGATCTCGATCACAAGGGCCGCGTCGACGTCTCCGGTGACATGACCAGCCACGACGAGGAGCGGCTCTACCAGTTGATCTCGAACCATGTTCATTACACGGGTTCGGTACGGGGTCGCGAGATCCTCGACAACTGGGCGGCTTTCCGGCCGAAATTCCGGAAAATCATGCCGGTCGAATACCGCCGCGCATTGATCGAGATGGAACGCATGCGCATGAGCGTGGCGGCGGAATAAGTTTTGGGAGTTGCCGGGAAGCAGGATTCCCGGCCAACGTCCTCATCGACAATCCTAACCTCGGACTGAAGGTTGCCATGGCTGCCTTGTGAGGTTAACGGGTGCGCCGGTAAGCGCGCCTCTGGACAGCAGGAACTGGACTATGGGCAAGGTAACTGGGTTTCTCGAGATCGACCGGCAGGTGC
This sequence comes from Mesorhizobium sp. M00.F.Ca.ET.216.01.1.1, assembly GCF_004010325.2. Lineage (GTDB taxonomy): Bacteria > Pseudomonadota > Alphaproteobacteria > Rhizobiales > Rhizobiaceae > Mesorhizobium. Next base: position 189,149 of record NZ_SADR02000011.1, on the reverse strand, counting down.
ACAAGTACCAGCCTGCTTCCGACCGCATCCGGCATTTCCGTGAGTTTACGCTGCCAATGTCGGATAAGGAGGTCGAGAAACAGGCCGCACGCTGCATGGATTGCGGCATCCCGTACTGCCACGGGCCGACAGGCTGTCCGATCCACAACCAGATCCCGGACTGGAACGACCTCGTCTATAATGGCGATTGGGACAATGCGATCCGCAACCTGCATTCGACCAACAATTTCCCCGAATTCACCGGCCGCATCTGCCCCGCACCTTGCGAGGAAGCCTGCACGCTGAACCTCGAGGACATTCCGGTCGCCATCAAGACAATCGAGCAGGCGATCGCCGACAAGGCTTACGAAACCGGTCACATCAGGCCTTATCCGCCGGAAAAGAAGACTGGCAAGCGCGTCGCCATCATCGGCTCGGGACCAGCCGGAATGGCAGCCGCCCAGCAGCTTGGCCGCGCCGGCCACGACGTCCATGTCTATGAGCGCGAGAGCCGGCCGGGCGGTCTGATGCGCTACGGCATTCCCGACTTCAAGATCGAGAAGCACTATATCGACCGGCGCATCGAGCAGATGCAGGGCGAGGGCGTGAGCTTCCATTGCGGCCTCAATGTCGGCGTCGACAAGCCGGTGGCGGAGCTGCTCGCCGAATACGATGCCGTGCTCTATTGCGGCGGCTCGGAGACACCGCGCGCTGCCAACATTCCCGGTGACGATCTCGACGGCGTGCACGATGCGATGCCGTATCTGGTGCAGCAGAACAAGCGCATCGGCGGTGAGCCGATCCAATCGGTGGCGTGGCCTTCGCCGCCGATCGTCGCCGGCGGCCAGCATGTCGTCGTCGTCGGCGGCGGCGACACGGCCTCCGATTGCGTCGGCACTGCGTTTCGCCAGGGCGCCGTTCGCGTCACCCAGCTCGACATCCGCCCGCAACCCCCGGAGAAAGAAGACAAGCTCTCGGTCTGGCCCTACTGGGCGACGAAGATGCGGACCTCGTCGTCGCAGGCCGAAGGTGCCGAGCGTGAGTTCCAGGTGGCAACGCTCGAATTCATCGGTGAAGACGGCCAACTGACCGGCGTCAAATGCTGCGAGGTCGACGAAAAGCGCAAGCCGATCTCCGGCACCGAATTCGTCATCCGCGCGGATCTGGCCTTCATCGCTATCGGCTTTGCCGGGCCGACCACCCAAGGGCCAGTGTCGGAACTCGAAGGACAGATGAAGACCGTCACCGACAGCCGGCGCTCGAAGAACGTCGAGGCCAACGACCGCGACTACAAGACCAGCGTTGACAAGCTCTATGCGGCCGGCGACGTGCGCCGCGGCCAGTCGCTGGTCGTCTGGGCGATCCGCGAGGGACGCCAGGCGGCGCGAGCGATCGACGAGGCGCTGATGGGATCGAGCGTGCTGCCGCGCTGAGAGCCGCCTATCGATTGATGGCGGTCGTGGTGTCGGCTGCTGCGGTCGCGGGTATCTTGGGCGGCCGGGAGAAATCGTCGGCGCGGCCCGGCGAGGCATCGGGGGCCTTGCCCTCGATGATCAGTTTTTCGCCGGGCAAATTCACATTCGCCTTTGTCGGCGGCGCGGCGCCGAGAAGTTCCGAGCCGCCGTCGAGCGCCGGATCATTGAGCAGCATCGGCACGGTGCGGTCGACCACGATAGGGGCGGCAACGGGCGCCGGTGCCTCGACAGGGGCACCAGCCGGCGCAGAGGCCGTGACGGCACTTCCGGGCGTGGTCAGACCGAGGATCTTCATCAGCGGTTTTTCCGTATAGAAGGCAAGCTTGCGCTTGCCAGCCTTCGACACGTTGATGCCGTCGTCGGCGCGCAACCGCACGGCCTGGCCGTTGATATCCGGCCCCGTGGTGACAAAGGCGCCGTTCTCATCAACGAACCCGTCCCAGATGTCGACGAATTCGCCGCCATGCTTCTCGGCCGCCGAACGGTAGACGTCGTTGAAGGCCAACATGTCGGAGGTCATTTTCGACACCCGGAATGCCGGCATGCCGACCCATAGGAACGGCACCTTGGTCGACGCTATAGCGCCGCCAAACGCCTCGGTCCGGCGTTCATATTCGTTGGTCCAGTTCTCGGATCGCGGCTGTTCACGGACATCGCCGACGCGCATTTGCTGGCGGTCGTTGGAGCCCAGCATGACGACCACGGCTGCCGGCTTTTCGGCCTCGATCACTGATTTGATCTGTTCGGGCCAGTTATAGAAATCATCGCGTACGAAACCGGATGAACCATTGCTGCGGACGACGATCTTGACGCCGGGGTTTTCGGCAAAGGCGGTGTCCAGACCTTCGGCAAGGCCAGCTGCCATGAAATCGCCGACCACCAGGACGACACGGGCATCCGGCGCCTTATCGACAATCGGTATTTCCGGTTCGGCCGGCGGGCGAGGGGCCCGGGGTTTTCTTGCCTTGGGCCTCGGCCTTGCTTTCTGGACTTCGAGCGGCGGCTCGATCCACTCGCTTCTACGCGGAAACAACAGATCGCGCAGCGACCAGCCACGGTTTTGCTGTTCCTGAGCCATGGCTGGCGCATGAAAGACGCTGGCGACACCGACCGCAAGAACGGCAATGGCCAGAAGCAGGATCGGCATGCGACGAACGATCGTCAGGATGCGCGCGACCGAAACCAATCACCCTCTCCATCCCTAGGCGGCTCCAGCTTTAAGCGGCTCTATTTCTGCCGGAGCCATTTGAGCACTTCCATGCTCGGATACCCGTCTTGGGTCAAGCCGGCCTTTGCCTGGAAGGCCTGGATGGCGGCCTTCGAGCCGTCGCCGATCTTGCCGTCAAACTTGCCGTCATAATAGCCGTGCTCGGAAAGCCTTTGCTGAAGCTCCTGCCTTTCCTCGAAGGTGAGCTTGGTGAAAGGCCGTTTCCAGTCCTGCACAAGACCACCATAACCGGCGATTTCGTCGGCAAGAAGGCCGACGGCAAGCGCATATTTGTCGGCATTGTTGTAGCGCTTGATGACCGAAAAATTCCTGATCATCAGGAACGCCGGCCCGCCACGACCGTCCGGCACCTTCAACGTGGCCTTGTCCGAGCCGTTCCTGAACGGCTTGCCGTTGGCGCGGGTGACACCCAAGGCCTGCCATTGCGACAGCGACTTCGATCCGTTGGGGAATTTCTTTCCGTCCGGAAGGCGGACCTCATAACCCCAGGTCTTGCCGGCCTGCCAGCCATTCTTCCTGAGCAGGTTGGCAGCTGTCGCCAGTGCGTCGGGAATCGAATTCCAGATGTCGCGCTTGCCGTTACCGTCCATGTCGACGGCGTAAGACTGGTAGCTGGTCGGGATGAACTGGGTGTGGCCCATGGCACCGGCCCAGGAGCCGCTCAGGTGACTTTCGTCGATGTCGCCCCTCTGCAGGATCTTCAGCGCCGCGATCAACTGGGTGCGGGCAAATTTCGAGCGTCTCGGGTCGGCATAGCCAAGGGTCGCCAGCGAACGCACCACATTGCGCATGATGTCGTCGCGCTTTAGGATCTCGCCGTAGTTCGATTCCATCGACCAGATGGCCAGCAGAACGTTGCGGTCGACGCCGTATCTCGCCTCGATCCTGTCCAGCCACGGCTTCCATTTCCTGGCCATCTGCTGGCCGACGGCGACCGACTGGTCATGGACGCGGTTGTCGAAATAATCCCAGGCGGGAGCAGTGAATTCAGGCTGAGTACGTGCCTTTTCCAGCACCACCGGATCGACGTCGCTGATGCCCTTGAAGGCCTGGTCGTAGACGGCGCCGGAAACACCGCTCTGCACCGCGACAGCGCGGAAGCCGGCGACCCATTGCCGGAAACCGGCATCAGCAAAGGCGGGTCCTGCAGGCATCAGCAAAGCGAGCGAGAGGCCGGTGGCCGTCATGACGCTTGCCAAGCGCTTTGCGGTGTTGCGAACGGACATCTTTTCCTCCTTCTTCATCTCAGGAAGATCATTCATCACCGAAGCCGGTTAGTATTTGGTTTACCATAGGGGCCGTCGGGAACGAAAAGGTGTGTCGGTGCGTATTTCTTATTCCGGCGCGAAAATGTCTCGCAGCGGGATTGCCGAACCGGCGTGCAAGCGGATAATTGACAGCATGAAGAGAGTTCGCAAGGCAGTTTTTCCGGTCGCCGGTCTCGGCACGCGGTTTCTCCCGGCCACCAAGGCCATCCCCAAGGAAATGCTGACCGTCGTCGACAGGCCCGTCATCCAGTATGTGGTCGATGAAGCGCGCGAGGCCGGTATCGAGCATTTCATCTTCGTCACCGGCCGCAACAAGGCAGTCATCGAAGACCATTTTGACGTGCAGTTCGAACTCTATGACACGCTTGCCCAGCGCGGCAAGGACGACCAGCTCGCTCGCCTGCAGCGGCTGCAGCCTGCTCCGGGCCAGACCAGCTTCACCCGCCAGCAGGTGCCGCTCGGCCTTGGCCACGCCGTCTGGTGCGCCCGCGAACTCGTTGGCGACGAGCCCTTCGCCCTGCTTTTGCCTGACATGATCATGCAGTCGGAAAAGAGCTGCATGAAGGATATGGTCGAGCTCTATGCCGAAACCGGCAACAACATCGTCGCTGTGCAGGAATGCGATCCGGCCGAAGCGCATAAATACGGCATCGTCGGCCGCGGCGAGGATACGCACCACGGCTTCCGCATCACCGGCATGGTGGAAAAGCCGCAGATCGGCACCGCGCCCTCCAACCTCTACATCAACGGACGCTACATCCTGCAGCCGGAGATATTCGGGATCCTCGAGGGCCAGGAAAGAGGTGCCGGCAATGAGATCCAGCTCACCGACGCGATGCTGAAGCTGGAGCAGCAGCAGCCGTTTTACGGCTTCCACTACCAGGGTCGCACCTTCGATTGCGGATCGCCAGAAGGTTTCGTCGAAGCCAACGTAGCCTTTGCGCTGTGGCGCAGCGACATGAACGCAAGCATGGCCGGCGTCATCCGCACGCTTCTCGACGAACTCCATCCCTCCGAACGCTGGGGTGCCGCGTTCTAGAGCCTGATCCATTCCGATTGAATCGGGATGCGCTTTCTCGTTTGGCCACGATCTTATCCGAAAACCGGCCCTCATATTTCGGGATCAAGGTCTAGCGCTGGAGCTTCAGGCCGACGAAGATGCTGTTGCCGGTATAGTTGCGTCCCGGCAGATTGCTGGTCTGCTTCTCGGTCCGGGCGCGGGTAGCCAGTCCGGCGTAGCGGTTCAGCCACCATGTAAGCCCGGCCTCGGCGCTCAGCCTCAGATCGTGACCGTTAGAGCCGACGTAGTCGCGCCAGTCCAGGCCCAGAACAGCGTTTCCGGTCAGGTTGGCGCGGATTTCCCGCTCGCCGGTGAGGCGGCCCGAATAGAGGATGTCGCCGCTTTGGCCTGCGGTCGTGGTGCCCTCGACGGTCGTCTGGCCGATGAGGCCGATCGTGGTGCCGCGTTCCGGCGACCATTTGAGGTCGGCGTTGACGGTTGGGCCTGAAATCGCCTGCAGGCGGTCGTCGTCGATGGCTTCGCGCAGCCAGCCGGCCGAGAATTCGCCGGCAAGCTTTTCGCCGAGGTCGAGTTCGATGCCGGCCCGTGCTCCAAGCCGTGTCGAGGATCGCTCAAAGCCGTTGCTGTCGACGCGCAAATCATAGGCCCGCCGGCCGACCTCGACCTCGGTGAAGGGTGTGATGGCAGGGGAGATCTCGTAGCCGGTACGCAAGATCGCCGTATAGAGCGTAGAGTCGCGGTCCTTTTGCGACAATGATCCGCCCATCGAAAGCTTGGCGTCGCCATAGATGTCGTGTTCGACCGCGCCGGTCAGCGCGAAGCGCATCTTGCCGGCATCCTTCTCGACGGCAAGGCTGCCATTGATGGTCTGCCGCACCGGCTGTGAGACGGTGCCGACGATGACGACCGGCGAGGAGGCCGACTCCGGCACCGCCTCGTAGCCGAGCTTGGCGATGGCGCGCAGCTCATTGTCGAGATCGACGTTGAGCGTGCCTTCGACGCGGCCTTGCGCGTCCGAGACCTCGTCACCGGATATGGTCTTGCGAAAGATGCCATAGCCGTCGACCGTCGCGGAGTTCTCCCGCCAGTCGGAGATGGCGCTGAAGCGCAGCGCCGATTCCGACAGCAGTGCCGGCTTGCCGCCGCTGCTGGAATCGGCGTTCGACGATGCCGTCAGGCCTTGCTCCAGCGTCGGCCTGATGACGAACGAGCCGAGCTTGATGCCGGTCGCAACAAAGGGATCGTCCTCGGCTTTCTTGTCCTGGCCTTCGATCGCTTCGGTACGCTCGGCACCGGGATCAAGCTTTTGTCTTTCGGCGCTGTCGATGGAGACGGCACGGCGGTTGGGTGTGTCGTCGTCCGCATCGGCCGTGGTATCGCTGTCGTCTGCGGCTGTTATGGACGCAGTCGTGACGTAGTCTTTTTTTGCTTTCTTCTTGTCTGTGACCTTGGTCTTGTCCTCGGCCTTGTCCGCATCGGTCGCGCGCTGCTTTGCGGTCGAAGGCCGGCGGGTCGGGGTGGGAGTTGGATTGCCGGCAAAAGTATCGTCTGTGGCGGCCGGGTGGTCGAAAATGTTGCCGGTCGCAGCAGTTGCGCCGGTGTCGTCGTCCGGCACAGCGCCGGGACTTGCCGGCAGATAGGTGGTCGCTGGCGTATTGTCCTGGGCGGTTGCGTTGGCCGGCGGCGCCTTCTGCCCCTGGGACCTGACCATGCTCAGCTGCCTGGTCTTGCGCTGCTGGTCGGCTAGAATCGTCGATTCCGAAACCTCGCCGCGCAGTTCGGTCTCCTGGGCGCAAAGCAAAGCTGGTCGCAGCAGAGCGAAGATGCTGGTCGCCAGCAGCAGAGCACGGATGCCCTTGCCCCCTCGACCTCTTTTCTTTTCAGGCTGGGCCCCCGACATCGTCACCACTGCTTGCGCGGCGCAGGCGCGCCATACTTACCGAACCGTAAATGGGGATGGTTAACGGACGGTTGAGGCCGCTGCCTCTCAGTCCTTCAGGTTGGCAATTCCGTTGGACAGCCGGGCGGCAAAGCGCTAATCGCATCAGCCATGCATGCGGGATCCCCAGAAAAGAAGCCGCTGGACAGGCAGGCTTCGATCGCCTCGGCGCTCAGGACGGTGGCGACCGAACAGGCCGGCATCGCAGAGCTGGCCGCCGCGCTCGAAAACGGACTGGCCGAACCGTTCGCGCGGGCCGTCGACATGGTGTCGCGGATCGATGGCCGCGTCATCGTCACCGGGGTCGGCAAGAGCGGTCATATCGGTTCCAAGATCGCGGCGACGCTTGCCTCGACCGGCACGCCGGCTTTCTTTGTCCATTCTGCCGAAGCCAATCATGGCGACCTCGGCATGATCGCCAGGGACGATGCCATCATCGCCTTGTCGTGGTCTGGCGAAAGCCTGGAACTCAAAGGCATCATCGCCTATTCCAGGCGTTTCTCGATCCCGCTGATCGCCGTCACTGCCGGAGAAACGTCGGCGCTGGCGCGCAAGGCTGATGTGGTGCTTCTGCTGCCGCGCGCGCCAGAAGCCTGTCCGCACGGCCTTGCGCCGACGACGTCGACGCTGCTGCAACTGGTGATGGGCGATGCGCTGGCCATTGCCTTGCTCGAAGCACGGGGCTTTACGCCGGACCATTTCCGTACCTTCCATCCCGGCGGCCAACTCGGCGCCAACCTGACGCAGATCCGCGACATCATGCATGTCGGCGACAGGCTGCCGCTGGTGTCTACGGGCACAGGAATGCGCGAGGCGATCCTCGAATTGTCGCGCAAGGGGTTCGGTTGCGTGGCGATCACGGCTGGCGACGGTGCGCTTATAGGCATCATCACCGACGGCGACATCAGACGCCACATCGGCAGCAATCTTTTGGAGATGAGCGTTGATGAGGTGATGACCCGGGGGCCGAAAACGGCCAGGCCGGACACGCTGGTGGCGACGGCGCTGCAGACCATCAACACGTCAGCCATCACCAGCCTGATGGTGGTCGAGGGTAGTCAGCCGGTCGGGCTTGTCCATCTGCACGACCTGCTGCGCATCGGCGCGGCATAACTCTTTTCCGCCTCGAAAGGGATGAACTTGGCATCCCGCTCTATCTGTTTGTTTTAGCCGCATTTCTGCGACGCCAAGTGATTCCACCTGGCTGCAAAATGCTCCTAGACCGCCTCGACCCTCAGTTCCAGATCGGTCTCGGCGGCGCCCGTCACCCGCACTTGCGTACCGGCCGGCAGGTCGGGACCGGAAACACGCCACAGCGTGTCGCCGAGGCGGATGCGGCCACGGCCGTCCTTGATCGGCTCGGCAAGCGTCGCCATCCGGCCAATCATCTGTGCGCCGCGGCGGTTGAGCAGTGGCTGGTCGGTCACGTCATGGCGCCCGCCGACCAACTTCTTGCCGACAAAGGCCGAAACCAGCGACAGCGCCAGAAAGGCGAGAACCTGGACCTGCCAAGTCCAGAAACCGGCATCCCAGATCAGTAGCGAGACCGCGCCGATCAGCAGGGCGGCGATGCCGATCCACAACATGAAGACGCCTGGCGCGATAACCTCCATCACCAGCAGGATGAAGCCAAGAACCATCCAGTTCCACGGGCCAAGCTCGGAAATGATGCGGTCAATCATAGTGCCCACCTACTCCAGAGGCATCAGGTCTCGCTGGGGCGAACCACCGGCGGGCGTGCCGCCTGCCGTTGCGGGCCGGCGGCTGAGCCGTCGCCTTTGAAGATCTCTTTGGCGATCTCGCCGATGCCGCCGAGCGAGCCGATCAGCGACGATGCCTCGAAAGGCATCAGAACGATCTTCGAATTTCCTGCCATGCCGATTTTGCCCAGCGCTTCGGTGTATTTTTGGGCGACGAAGTAGTTGAGCGCCTGAACGTCGCCCTTGGCGATCGCGTCCGACACGACCTGCGTGGCGCGTGCCTCGGCCTCGGCCGAACGTTCGCGCGCTTCGGCGTCGCGGAACGCGGCTTCCTTGCGGCCTTCCGCTTCCAGGATCTGCGATTGCTTGAGGCCTTCGGCGGCGAGGATCTGCGCGCGCTTGTTGCGTTCGGCCATCATCTGGCGGCCCATCGATTCGACGAGGTTGGCCGGCGGATTGATGTCCTTGATCTCGACGCGGGTTATCTTGATGCCCCAGGGGTGTGCTGCCTCGTCGACGACGCGCAGCAGGCGCTCGTTGATTGCGTCGCGGTTGGACAGAAGCTCGTCGAGGTCCATCGAGCCCATGACGGTGCGGATGTTGGTCATCGTCAGGTTGAGGATGGCGTTCTCGAGGCCGGCGACCTGATAGGCCGCCTGCGCCGCGTTGAGCACCTGGTAGAAGGCGATGCCGTCGACGGCGACGATGGCGTTGTCGCGGGTAATGATTTCCTGCGTCGGGACGTCGAGCACCTGCTCCATCATATTCATCTTGGCGCCGACGCGATCGACGAACGGCACGATCAGGTTGAGGCCAGGGCTCAATGTCTTGGTGTAACGGCCAAAACGTTCGACGGTATAATTAAAACCTTGCGGGATTGTCCTGATGCCTTTGAACAGCACGAGCACGACAAGAGCGACAAGAACAAGAATCGCGATATCGAAACCACTGAAATCCATTTGGCTCTCCCTCAAACGCCGGCCACGCAGGCGTTTCCGCGCAACTGACCCCACAAAACACTTAAGTGTGTTTCAGAAATGTTACAATCAGGTGATCGCGTATTGGCAGTGCATAGACCAGCCGAGCCAGCAACGCTCGCGGTTTTATTTCAAACCCAGCCCGACAGCTCGCGCCGCACCATCGCCTCGATCACCGCCATGCCTTCGGCGCTGTCGTTGAGGCAAGGGATATGTGCGAATTTCTCGCCGCCGGCGTGATGGAAGGTCTCGGCCGCCTCCCTGCCGATTTCGTCCAGTGTCTCGATGCAATCGACGGAAAAGCCGGGGTTGACGATGGCGATCGACTTCACGCCCTCATGCCCGAGTTTCTCGACCGTCTTGTCGGTGTAGGGCTGTAGCCATTCCTGCGCACCGAAACGCGACTGGAAGGTGGTGATCAGCTTCGTGTCGCTCCAGCCGAGCCTTTCGCGCAGCCGCTGCGTCGTCTCGAGGCAATGGGCCTGATAGGGGTCGCCCTTGTCGGAATAGGGTTTCGGGATGCCGTGATAGGAGGCGATGACCACCTCGGGCTCGAAGTCGAGGCTTGCCAGGTGCTTTTCGATCGAATGGGCGAGCGCATCGATATAGACCGGCTCGTCATAGTAGGGCGGCACACTACGGATAGCAGGTGCTCGCCGCATCTTCATCAGCGCGCGGAACAGCTGGTCGTTGGCGGTCGCGGTGGTGGTCGCCGAATATTGCGGATAGAGCGGGAACGAAAGGATGCGGTCGCAGCCTTGTTCGACCAGCCTTTTGGCCACGCTCTCGGTCGAGGGATTGCCATAGCGCATAGCCCAGTCGACCACGACATCGGGAAGGTCACTGAGCGCCTTGCCAAGCTTTTCGCCCTGGGCGCGGGTGTAGGTGCACAGCGGTGATTCGTTGCGTTCGCGGTTCCAGATCCTGGCGTAGTTGGCGCCGGACTTCTTGGGCCGGGTGGTGAGAACAAGGCCGTAGAGGATCGGATACCAGATCGCCTTGTTGAGCTCGATGACGCGCGGATCGGAGAGGAATTCCCTGAGGTAACGCCACATCGGCTTGAAGTCGGTGCCGTCGGGGGTGCCGAGATTGACCAGCATGATGCCGACCTTGCCAGTCTTGGCCGGCATATGTCCCGCCGGCAACGGGCCGCGAGCCTTCGCGGCTTTGCCATCGACAGGGCTGGAAAGGGTCATAGGGGTCTCCGGATACAGCGCGGAAACCAGGATATACCGATCCTGGAGCATCTTTGCTCTAACGATGTGGCGCCGGTTTTCAATGCAACGTCTGGCCGCACCTTATCTCTAATAACTCGAAAGCAGAAAACCCGCCCGGTTGCCCCAGACGGGTTTCAGCGCTGAGGAAGCGAATTACTTCGCCGCTGGGATGGTCAGGGTCGCGCCGATGGGGAGCCGGCGCGGCTCGTAGGCCTTGTTGGCGTCGGAGATCATTTTCCACTTGGTGCCGTCGCCATAGGCCTTCTTTGCCAGGTCCCAGAAGGTATCGCCGGCGACGATGACGTGGCTGCTTTCGGCTGGTGCGGCCTCAGCCGGCTTGGCCGGTTCCGCTGGGGCGGGTGGGGCCGGGGCGGGTGTTGCAGGCGCCGCCTCGGCCGGTTTTGTAGGCTCGGCCGGTTTTGCGGGCTCGGCAGGTGCAGGCGTCGCCGGCGCGGGTTCCGCCGGAACGATCGGCGGCGTCTGGGCGATATTGCCCGAGCCGTCTGGCAACGCGGGCATCGCCGGTTCGGCGGGTGCTGCTGCTGTCGGCTTGGCCGGTTGCGCGGCCGGGGCCGCTGCAGTGGTTGTGGCGATCTCGGTGATGCGGCCATCGAGCTTCGGCGTGTAGGGCCGGTGCGCGCCAAGATAGTCGGCGACCACCTGTTCGAGGCCTGGACCGTAATCATAGGCGTTCTTCGCCTTTTCGGCGAAGACCTTGTAGCCGTCGCCGCCCTGGCGCACATAGTTGTTGGTAGCGACCAGGTAGTCCTTGTCGGGATTGAGCGGGGTCCAGGCGCCGCCTTCCATCACCTCGACCGACTTGACTCGGCCCGCATTGGGCACAGCCGACTTGTCGAATGAATATTTCAGGCCGGCGACCTGCGGGAAGCGTCCAGCGCCGTCCTCGAGCTGGCTGAGGCCGTTTTCCAGCCCGGCGATCAGATCCTTGCCGGAAATCTGGAAGGTCGCCACCGTGTTCTGGAACGGCAGCACCGTCAGCACCTCGCCCATGGTGACGGTGCCCTGGTCGATCGAGGCGCGCAGGCCGCCGCCATTCGAGATGACGATCTCCACACCCTGGTCCTTGACGCGATCGAGGACGGCGTCGGAGACGAGATTGCCCATCTCGCACTCGCGGGCGCGGCAATTGTCGCGGCTGCCATCGATCGGCTTGGTGGTCTCGGCGACTTCCTTGTTCTTCAAGGCCTCGATCGGCGCGCCAAGCTCCTTGATCCGGGCGAGCACGGCTGGGTCGGGCGTGATCGACTTATCGAGATGGATCGGGTCGCCGCTGGCCTGCTTGACGACGCCGTTGTCGTCGAACACGACCTTGAACTCGCCGAGATATTTCGAATAGGACGCTGCCTGGACAACCGGCACCTTGTAGCCGTCCGGATTGTCGACCATCGTCGGATAGGGGCCTTCCGCCTTGGGATCGGTGTTGGACAGCAGCGAATGGCTGTGGCCGCCGACCACCACGTCGATACCCGGAATTTTCGCAATGACGTCGCGTTCGCGCTTGTAACCGATATGGGTGACGGCGATGATCTTGTTGATGCCTTGTCCCTTCAGCTTCTCGACCTCGGCGGTAATCGACTTGACATCGTCCTCGATGTTGATGTTCGGGCCGGGGGAGGCGAGCTCCGGCGTGTCGTTGGTGACGGCGCCGACGATGCCGATCTTCTGGCCGCCGACTTCGAGCACGATCGAGGGCTTGACCCGATCGCCAAGCTTGGATTGGTCGTTGGCCTTCACATTGGCGCCAAGCACCGGAAACTGGATCATGTCCAGGAACGGCGCCAACGCACTTTCGCCATCGTCGAACTCATGGTTGCCGAGCTCCATGGCGTCGAACTTCATCTGGTTGAGGAATTCGCCTTCGGTCTTGCCCTTGTAGGTGATGTAGAAGAGCGAGCCCTGGAAATTGTCGCCGGCGCTGAGCAGCAGCAGGTTTTGGCCTTCGAGCTTTTTGCGCTCCTGGGCGATTGCCGTGACCAGCCGCCCCGCGCCGCCGATGCACTCGCCCTTGGTTTCCTCCTCGGCCGAACAGGTCGACTCGTATTTATTGTTGCTTTCGATGCGGCTGTGCCAGTCGTTGATGTGCAATATGTTCAGTGTGTAGTCGGCAAAGGATGCTCCGGCCGACAGGCCAAGCGTGGATGCCGACAGCGCGGCAATGGCGGCGATCTTTTTCATTTTTGTCTCCCAGATGACCTGACCAGAGGCGTTTAACGCTCTTGCTTGACTGGAATGTAACAGCCCTCTCAAGACCATGTTCACACCCTGTTTTGGCGGATGCAAGCAGAAATCGGGTTGGACTTTGCCGGCGCAAAAAAGGACGGCGGCCACAAGCCGCCGTCCCTCGATAAAGCGGATGCCGGTTGGTTCAGACGCGTCTGGTCAGCACGAAGTTCTGGCCGGTCGCGCTGGTGCAGTTGAGCTGGCTGGTGGATACCAGCAGGCAATTGAAGCTGATCGGCTGCTGCCGGATCAGCGATGTGCCGTTGATCGCGACCGAGGTGGTTCCGGTCTTGGTATAGCTGCCATCTGCAAACTTCTCGCCGGTTTCGGCAGAAACGGTCGTGAATTTTCCGCCGTTCAATGTCGAGACTGCGTTGCCTTCAGCGTTGAGCCAGGAGCCTTCGACCCCTGTAGGCGCCGCCGCTCCCGGCGGCTCGCCCGGGCCGCTGGTCGCGCAGGCAGCGAGCATCGTCGCAAGGGCGCCCGCCAGGCCCATAGAAAGAACTTTGCGCGCAATCACCATCTGAAAATCCTCTCCTCAGTCCGCAGCTCTTCAATCGCCCGATTTCCGGGCGATTGCAAGGCGGTGGGGCCTATTGGCAGAGGTGCTATCGCACGAGGATGTTGCGGAATTGCCACGGGTCGTTTTTGTCGAGATCCTCGGGGAAAAGGCCCGGGCGATTATCAAGCGGCGTCCAGTCGGTATAGTAGCCCTTGACCGGCCCGAGATAGGGGCTCTGCACGTCCAGGCAGCGCTTGTAGTCCATCTCGTCGGTCTCGACGATGCCGGCCTCGGGATTTTCCAGCGCCCATACCATGCCGGCCAGCACGGCGGAGGTGACCTGCATACCGGTGGCGTTCTGGTAAGGCGCCAGCTTGCGCGCCTCCGCAAGCGATAGCTGCGAACCATACCAGTAGGCGTTCTTGTCGTGGCCGTAGAGCAGCACGCCGAGTTCGTCGAGACCATCGACCAGTTCGTTCTCGTCGAGCACGTGGTGCACGGTTTGCGCCTTGCCGGCGGCGCCGAACATCTCGTGCAGCGACAGCACCGCGTCGTTGCAGGGATGGTAAGCGTAATGGCAGGTCGGGCGGTATTGCACCTTGCCCTTCTTGCCGCGCAGGGTGAAGAAGTCGGCGATCGAAATCGCCTCGTTGTGCGTCACTAGGAAGCCGTATTGCGGGCCGGGCGTCGGGCACCATGTGCGCACACGCGTGTTGGCACCCGGCTGCTCCAGATAGATCGCCGCCTTCGAGCCATACATGTGCTGCCTGGCGTTCTTCGGCATCCACTCTTCGTGCGTGCCCCAGCCGAGTTCGGCCGGCTGTAGCCCTTCCGAGATGAAGCCTTCGACCGACCAGGTGTTCCAGAACACGTCCATCGGCTTCGGCTTCTTGGTGCGCTGGGTGTCGCGCTCGGCGATGTGGATACCTTTCACGCCGGCCTTCTTCATCAGTCTGGCCCAGCCCTCGCGATCAGTTTGGGCGGGCTCGGAAAACTCCAGCCCAAGATCGGTGGCCAAGTTGACCAGCGCCTGCTTGACGAACCACGAAACCATGCCTGGGTTGGCGCCGCAGCACGAGATCGCCGTGGTGCCGCCCGGGTTCTTCTCGATCTCCTCGCGCACGGTCTCGCGCAGCGCATAGTTGGTGCGTGAAGCGTTGTCGGCCGTTTTGTCGAAATAGAAGCCGAGCCACGGCTCGACCACCGTATCGACATAGAGCACGCCGAGCTTGCGGCAGAGCTTCATCAGTTCGAGCGAAGAGGTATCGACCGACAGGTTGACGCAGAAACCCTGGCCACTACCTTTGGTCAAAAGCGGCGTCAGCAGCTTCTTGTAGTTCTTCTTGGTCACCGCATCCTGCATGAAGGTGATGCCGCGCTCGTCCAGCAGCCTGCGGTCGGTGTCGCGCGGGTCAATGACCGTCATGCGCGACTTGTCGAACTTGAAATGGCGTTCGATCAGCGGCAGCGTTCCCCGTCCGATCGAGCCGAAGCCGATCATCACGACAGGGCCGGTGATTTCACCGTAAACGGGCCAGTTTTCATTCGCCATTTTATCGAATACTCCTTCGAACAAGGGGAAAAGCCGGGGATTTTTTGCCGGACTGCAAAGCGCTACAACCACAGATTATTGTCATAAACCAGCGAAAAGCGCCAAGGCCCAGGCGACGCGTGCCCGTCCGTTCAGCGGATTTTTGCCCTCGGCGCAGCTGTGGATGCCCGAACCACCAATTCTACGGGCAGGACGATCTGCCGGGGTGCTGCGTTGTCAAGAATCATGCGGGCAGCAAGCCGGCCTTTTCCGATCACGTCTTGCGCCACAGTCGTCATCGGCGGCGTGGTGCGTGCAGATTCAGCAGTGCCATCGAAGCCAATGACCGATACATGGCCCGGCACGTCTATACCGCGACGAACCGCCTCGTCGAGTATTGTGATCGCCTGCCAATCCGACATGGTCAGGATTGCGGTCGCCTCCGGCACACAGTCGAACACCATCGCTCCGGCAGACGGATCCCCTGGCGTTGTCTCGATGATCGGGACATCATCGATCGACAAATTCGCCTCCGTCAAACCCTGTCTGAAGCCGTCGAGCCTTTCGTCGTCGAGCGAGAAGCCGGCTAGAAGCGGGCGCTTCGCCTGTCCGGGCATATGGACGATCGGAGGGCCAGAAGTCCGGCGCACGGACAGGATGGCAAAATGCCGATGTCCCAGCCCTGTCAGATGCCGGACGGCTGCAACCGCGCCACTTCTGCCGTCGATCTTTATCGAATTGATGTCGGGGCCTGCATCGCTTTCGAGAATGACAAAGGGGAGGCGCCGTCGTTGCGCCGAGGTTATGAGGCCGATGTCGGCGCTGTGACCAAGAATGAAGCCGTCAACCAGGGCCTCGCGGATACTGGCAATGCGCGTATTGTCGGTGCCGTTTACAAGGCTGAGCGTCACTCCTGCCTCGTCGCAGGCGAGCGAAACGCCTAGCACCAACTCGCGGCCATAGGGACTTCTCATCACGTCGGCGATGGCGTAGGCACCAGGCGGCATGAACCCGATGGAATTGAACTTGCCGTGGCGCAGCAATCGTCCTTTCGGATCGGGGCCGCCAAATCCGAGCGCTCGCGCAGCCGCTTCGACGCGCTGGCGCAATTCAGGCCTCACCAGTTCCGGCCGGTTGAAGACATTGGAAACTGTCCCCCGGGAAACCCCGGCGGCTTTGCCGACATCGGCTAGGGTTGGCATTTGCGATTCCTCATTTTCCGTTCAGTTAGCCCATTTTTTGGAGCGCTCCAAGAATTTGTTGACTCAGGGTTGGAAGAGGCAGATCGTCAATTTGGAGCGCTCCAAAACGCATTATGAGCCTAAGGTACCGAGAATTGAGATGGCTTTGGTGACAACAGTCACAGCCAAACGGAGGGAGTTATGGTGGAAGCTTTTCCAGCCTCGCTTATCGGTAAGACATTCGATTGTGTTTTCGGCTCCTTCGTACCCCGGCTAACGTTTTTCTCGCCGGAGGAATTGCACGTGCAGGCGTCGATTGGAGCTACTGAAATTGATGAGATGGTCAAGGTCGACCTGACCAGCGTACGCCCGAACCTCGTGCTCGTGAGTTGGACGGAACAGAGCGGCAACTTCGTTGTGCAGCTGCAGGATCATGAAAATGGGATCGTCCATAATTATGCGCGGCTGGCCGACGGACAGCTCTTCTGTGCCCAGGGCGCTATTCAATCCATTCCGGCGGCGTAACATGGCATGCCGCGTCGTGGCCAGGCGCGGCAGCCATGTGCGGCCGGCACACTGCTGAAGTGCCTGTCATCGATTTCTCTAATGAGGAGGAAAGTGCGATGGAAATCGCTTACGACAGTCATCTGCTTGCCCGCGTTCTTCTGAGCCTCGCGACCATTGGCTACGGTGTGGTGACGATCAAAGCCGACTTGAACGCCACCCACGCCACCAATCCGCTGTGGACTCCCCACGCCCGGTTTCACGTCGTCTGGCAGGTGCTGAGCTACACCGGAGTCGCGCTGATTGCGCTGGGGCTCATCTGGATCAAGGGGCAACTCGAAGCCGAACGGCTCTATCTCGCCGGCGGATTGGGTGCCGCCATGTATGGAGCCTTCTTCGTGGCCATGCTCTCGCGACCGATCTATGGCGGTGTGCTCTACGACGAGAATGGCTATTTGCCGTTCCGGCCACCATTCGGACCGGCGGGTTGGCGGTGGGACGTCAACGTCACCGTGTTTACCGCGATGTCCACAATCCTGCTGCTGGGCCTGGCGGCGATTTAATGCAAGTGCGCAGCGGTTTTGGGATGACGACAAAGCGCATCGCATGGATCACTCCAGATGCGACGCGCTTTTAGGACAGCGCCAGCGTCCTGAGCATGGTGACCAGCCGGTCGCGGTCGGCCGTCATGCCCTTGTAGTCGAGTTGCGCCTCGTCGAGTGCCTGCAATTCAGCGGCGAAAGATGCCGCGAGCGTTGCCCCTTCGGGGTGGCGGGCCAGCACCTTGAGCGGGTCGAGATGGACGCGGATGGTGAACAGGATGTCGCGCGATACCGGCAGCTTCCGCAGCGTCTGCCGCTCGACGCGGATGAAGGCATGGGCGTCGATGTCGCCGTCCGGGAAACTGGACGGGCGGTTGGTGGCGCGGTCGATGCGTTCGAGGCCGGAGAGCGGATGGTAGAGCGCATCGCCAGCCTGGATCGACCAGTTGTAGCGCTCGACCGCCTGGCCCTGGAGACCGTCGAACATGCGGTTGATGAGATCGGCCGGGCGCGTGCCCGGGCCGAAGCCCGGCACCGGCGCATGGATCTGCTGCAGCGGCCTGCCGAATTTCTCGATCAGCGACCATGACGAGGGAAAGCACAGCGAGCCGGCGACCAGCCGCCAGCCGCTGTCGTCCCGGCGCATCAGGATCAGGTCTTCCTGAACGAGCAGCGAGGCCGCGACCAGAGGGGCGTCGCTGAGATCATCGGCTGTGCAGATACCGGCTGAATCGCACGCGGCGCCGGTCAGTTCGATGCCGGCGCCGGAGCGCAGGTAGGCGTGCCGGAATTTCGCTGGCAGATGCGCGCCGAGCAGATCGAGCACTTCACGCTGGGCCTCGCGCGTGCCGTCCTCCTCGACAAAGACCTTATCGGGGATTTGCGCGTAGAGGCGGCGCTTCTCGGCGTGATAGAGCAGCAGATGCTCGTCGACCTCGATCCATGCGTCGAGGTCGAGCGGCTTCAGCCCGATGGTGAAGAGCTTTGATGAACCGTCATAGGGCGTGTGGGTCGGCGAGCGGAAATTCATGCTTGTCTGCAGGAGTCCAATGCGGCAGCGATCATTCTCGTATCCGCTTCGTATCAGCCCAATTTTGCCGGGATCAACCCGCGCAGCGAATTGCCGACGAAAAGCGCCTTGGCCGACTTCAAATCATCCAAGGTATAGATTGCTTCGCGGGCGCGGCCTTCATCCAGCAACTCACCGCGCAATACGCCAGGCAGCAAGCCGCAATCGAGCCGCGGCGTCGCCAGCACGCCGTCGCCGAAATCGGCGAAGACATTGGTGATCGTGCCCTCGCAGATTTCGCCGCGCTCGTTGGCCAGCAGCACCTCGTCGGCCCGGCTGGCGAGATATTCCGCGCGTGCCCGCTGGTAGGTCTCTCGACGACTGGTCTTGTGGCGCAGCAGCATGTCGCCCGAATCGAGCCGCGTCCGCGCCAGTTGCAGTCTCCAGACCTTGTCGGCGGCGAGCGGCTCGTAGGGCTGCACCGAGGCGGTCATCTCGCCATTGCGCGACAGAAGGAGGCGCATGCGCAGGGCGATTTGTTGCCGGCCGACCGTGTTCATGAGCACTTCGCCGACCCTTTGCGGATCGCAGGCAAAGCCGAGCTCCGCTGCCGAGCCATAGAGGCGCGCAAGATGGCGATCGAGGCGGAGGAAACCCTGGCCCGGTTCCCAGCGCATGGTCTCGATCAGCTCGAAATCGGCAGCGTTCCCGTCGCGAAGCGCGCTTTCAGCAGGCACTCCTGATACTCCTCCTCAGCCGTCGAATCGAAGACGACGCCGCCGCCGATATTGTAGACGGCCTCGCCGCCAGAAAAGAGCGAGATGGTGCGGATCGCCACGGAAAAGCGCATCGTGCCGCCCGGCGCGATCCAGCCGATGGCGCCACAATAGACATCGCGCGGCGTGCCCTCCAGGTCGTGCAGGATCTCCATGGCGCGGATCTTGGGAGCGCCGGTGATCGAACCACACGGAAACAGTGCCGCGAAGATCTGGCGGATGGTCATGTCGGGCAACAGCTTTGCCCGCACGCGGCTGACCATTTGATGCACGGTCGGGTAGCTCTCGATGCGGAACAGCTCCGGCACCGCCAGCGTGCCGACCTCGCTGATCAGCGAGATGTCGTTGCGCAGGAGATCGACGATCATCCGGTTCTCGGCCTGGTTCTTCTCGTCGTTGCGCAAGAACGCCTTCAGCCGCTTGTCCTCGGCCTTGGTCGCACCGCGCGGCGCCGTGCCCTTCATCGGGTGCGTTTCGATCATGCCTTCGGCATCGATTTTGAAGAACAATTCCGGCGAACGCGACAAGACGATTGGATCGCCGAGCGCAACCAGGGCGCCATACTTCACCGGCTGGCGTTCGGTCAGCGCATCGAAGGCCGCCAGCGGATCACCCGACCACTGGGCATGGACCGGAAAGGTCAGATTGCCCTGGTAGCAGTCGCCCTTGCGGATGTGGTCGTGCAGCTCGGCAAAGCGTTTTGCATAGTCTTCGAAAGACCAGGCCGCCCTGGCGTCGAAGATCGGACCGTTGCTGGCCGGCGCACTGCTGCGTGGCAAGGCCTGGTCGGCCGGAGCATCGAAGACACCCAGGCAAACCAGCGGCGCGCGCCGGCCCGCCGGCAGCAGTGGAACGAGCTTCGGCTCGAGCAGGTAGCCCGCCTCATAGGACAAATAACCGGCCAACCATTTGCCGGCTCCGTGTGCGGTCTGCGCGGCTTCCAGTGCCGGCAGAAAATCTTCCGCCTCATGCGCCACAATGATCTCAGCCGGATTGTCGAAGACGAGCTGGCGAGCGCTCTCGTCATTGCGGAAGATTGCAGAGGGCAGGGACATGGGGCTCGGATGCTGCGGTCGATGGCGCCAGTGATCGCTCTATATGGGGCCCCGGCCTTGCGCAATCGAGAGAACGGCGTCTCAAGACGCAAAGACGGCCTTAATCCAAAAAGCAAACTGGCGGCGCCCGTCACGGACGCCGCCAGTTCGCCATATGCTCATGCGGCAGGATGATCAGGTGTTGCTGGCGGTGCCCGCAGTCGGGAAGCGGAGTGCAAATTCCTTTTCGTCGCCTGCGGCAAGCAATTTCGCTTGCTCGATCCAGCGCTCGCGCTCGATGCGTCCGTCGAAGTTCAGGACTTCCTCGATCCGCTTGACGTCGGCTGGTGTCCAGGCGGCGATCTGGGCGTAGGTCGTGACCCCTTGCCCCTTGAGCAGCTTCTCGTTGGCCGGGCCGACGCCGATCAGGCGCCGCAGATTGTCGGCCTTGCCGGCCACTGCCTTGCCGGGCGTCGATGCGGCTTTCCTTGCCGCAGGAGCGGTCTTTTTCGGCGCAGTACTTGCCTTGGGTGCAGCCGCCTTCGACGCAAGAGGCTTTGGTGCGGGTGCCGCTTCGGCGGGTTTCTTGGCTGCTCCAGTCTTGGCTGCAGATGATTTGGCTGTAGCTGGCTTGGCTGCAACTGGCTTGGGCACAGCAGACTTGGCTGGAGCAGCTTTGGCCGGAGCAGATTTAGCTGCCGCGGACTTGCCCGCTGCAGATTTGGCTGCTGCAGGCTTGGCGCGTGCGGATTTGGCTACCGCGGGTGTTGCCATCAGGGCTGACGGCGCTGGGACAGCTGCCTTCGCGGCGCCCGTTTTACTGGCTGCGGATGGCGCCTCAGCGCGGGCACGACCGCCCGCCTCCAACTCGCCGGTCAGGCGGTCGGCATCGGCGCGCAGCCTGTCGCGCTCGCTGCGTGTGCGGTCGAGATCGCCGCGCAAGCTGTCGAGTTCGCCACGCAGGCGTCCCCAGATGAACCAGCCAACCAACACACCTACAAGGAAGGCCAGGAGCATGTAGAAAAAAGTGCCCATCTTCTTCTCTCTCTCTCTCCAGTCGGATCTGTCTGCCGTGGCCCGGGAGTCATGACCTTGGCGCAAGGACCATTCAATAGCGGTTCCGCGTTCGCGGAACAGTCGTCTTCACCTCGATCCGTCGGCGATCGGCTTTGTGCCATGCCGATGGCCACTTTCGCATTCGCCGAAGCGCCATGACTGACCGAGATTTTCTGGCCTGAGCCGCGCGCCCGGCTGAGCTTGAGACGAGACGCTACCATACAGCTTACAGAAAGCTAACGGAAAAATTCCACGGAGAGTTATTCAAGAACAAATATTTACGGCAAGAATAGAACGGTCTCAATATGCATTCCGGCTAAACTGTTCTGTCAAACCCGCGGTTTCGATCAGATTAATAGGCGCTCCCCCTTGGGCCGCACACCGGACGCGTGTCACTTGTCCAGCGCTTCCAGTTCGTCGATCAGGCCGCCGATCACGCCAAGCCCGATCTGCCAGAAGGCTGGATCGGTGGCATCGAGGCCGAACGGCGCCAGAAGCTCCGAATGATGCTTGGTGCCGCCGGCGCGCAGCATCTCGAAATACTTCTCCTGAAAGCCGCGCTCGGCATTCTGGTAGACCGCGTAGAGCGAGTTCACCAGGCAATCGCCGAAGGCGTAGGCATAGACATAGAAGGGCGAATGGATGAAGTGCGGGATGTATGTCCAGAAGACCTCGTATCCGTCGCGCAGCTTGATCGCCGGCCCGAGGCTTTCGGCCTGCACTTCGAGCCAGAACTGGCCGAGCCTGTCGGAGGTCAGCTCACCGTTCTTGCGCTCGGCATGCACCTTGCGCTCGAATTCATAAAAGGCGATCTGGCGCACGACGGTGTTGATCATGTCCTCGACCTTCTGGGCGAGCATGGCCTTGCGCTCGCGCTTGTCGGTGGTCTGGTCGAGCAGCGAACGGAAGGTCAGCATCTCGCCAAAGACGGATGCCGTCTCGGCCAGCGTCAGCGGTGTCGAAGCCATCAGCGCGCCCTGGCCGCCGGCCAGCACCTGATGCACACCATGGCCGAGCTCATGCGCCAGCGTCATCACATCGCGCGGCTTGCCCATGTAGTTGAGCAGCACATAGGGATGCGCCGACGGCACAGTCGGATGCGCGAAGGCGCCGGGCGACTTACCCGGCCTGACCGGCGCGTCGATCCAGTTGCGGTCGAAGAACGTTCTCGCGATCTCCGCCATGTCGGGCGAAAAGCGCTGATAGGCCGAGAGCACCGTGTTCTTGGCATCGTCCCAGCGGATGACCGCCTGCGGGGTTTCGGGAAGCGGCGCGTTGCGGTCCCAGTGGTTCATCACCTCCATGCCGAGCCAGCGTGCCTTCATCGCATAGTAGCGGTGCGACAGGCGCGGATAGGCGTCGCGGACGGCGGACGCCAGCGCATCCACAACGCTGCGCTCGACGCGGTTGGCGAGATGGCGTGAATCGGCGATGTCCTCGAAGCCACGCCAGCGGTCGGAGATCTCCTTGTCCTTGGCCAGCGTGTTGGTGATCAGCGTGAAGGTGCGCAAATTCTTGCGGAAGGTTGCGGCCAGCGCTTCGGAAGCCCGGCGGCGCACCTCGCCGTTGGCATCCTGCAGGCGGTTCAGCGCCGGCTCCAGCGTCAGCTCCTCGCCGTCGACATCGAAGCGCAGGTCGGTCATCGTCTCGTCGAACAGGCGGTTCCAGGCACCGCGCCCGGTAATCGACTTTTCATGGAACAGCTGCTCGACCCGGTCCTCGAGCTGGTAGGGCTTGTCCATGCGCAGATCGAGCACCCACGGCCGGTAGTGGGCGAAGCCGGCGTCGGCGGCGAGTGCACTCTCGATCGCGGCATCGTCGATCAGGTTCAGTTCGAGCGCGAAAAACAGAAGATGCGCGCTGGCGTCGGTCATCTTCTCCTGGATGTCGCCGTAGAGCTTGGCGCGCTGCGGATCCGATGTATTGCCGGCATAGACCAGTCCGGCATAGGAGACGATGCGGCCGATCAGTTCCTCCAGCGCCTCGTAAGCGGCGAGCGCTTCGCCCAGCCTGCCCGCGCCGCCGCGTCCGGCTTCGGCGGCAAGCGTGCCTTTCCAGCGGGCTTCGAAGCTGGCGGCATCGGCCGCGGCCTTGGCGATGTCGCGTGTCAGCTCGGGCGCCTCCATGCCGGAATAGAGATCGGCGAGGTTCCATTCCGGCAGGTCGCCTAGCTCCGCCGCGCCCTGACCGGATGCCGCTGCTGCAAGCTGCCGACCAAACACCAAGCGCATCAACACACCTTCCGGATCGAGGGGGGAAAGGAAAGCCGGTCAAATCCTAAGGAATTCGTTCACCGGGTTTTTTGAAACCTTGTTTAGAACCCTGTGCCAAGATGATCCATGGGGATTTCGATTCATGGGGATTCTTAGGCGGGAAATTCAAATCAGTCATGACAGGTTCCATACTCATAGTCGATGACGATCCCGTGCAGCGCCGACTGCTCGAGGCGGCTGTGACGAAATTCGGCCACAGCGCGATTATTGCCGATGGCGGCGAGGCCGGTCTCGACACCCTCGACGGGCCCAATGCGCGCGATGTGTCGGTGGTCATCCTCGACCTTGTCATGCCCGGCCTCGACGGCATCGGCGTTCTGAAGGCGATGCGCGAGCGCGGCATCAATGTGCCGGTCATCGTGCAGACCGCGCAAGGTGGCATCGAGACCGTCGTTTCGGCGATGCGCCACGGCGCCTTCGACTTCGTTGTCAAGCCGGCGTCTCCGGACAGGCTGCAGACATCGATCGGCAACGCGCTCAAGGTCGAGGCAATCGAGGACGAGGTGAAGCGCACGTCGCGGCGGCGCGGCGGCCATCTGACCTTCAAGGACCTGATCACCCACAGCCCGGCGATGGACCGGGTGATTCGTCTCGGCCAGAAGGCGGCGGCGTCCAACATACCGATCCTGATCGAGGGCGAGTCCGGTGTCGGCAAGGAACTGGTGGCGCGCGCCATCCAGGGCAGCGGCGACCGGCGCTCGAAACCCTTCGTTACCGTCAATTGCGGCGCCATTCCCGATAATCTGGTCGAATCGATCCTGTTCGGCCACGAGAAGGGCTCGTTCACAGGCGCCACCGAAAAGCATACCGGCAAGTTTGTCGAGGCGCATTCGGGCACTCTGTTCCTCGACGAGATCGGCGACCTGCCGCTCGACGTGCAGGTCAAGTTGTTGCGCGCCGTCCAGGACGGGGAGGTCGATCCAGTTGGCGGCCGTTCGACCGTCAGGGTCGACATCAGGCTGATCTCTGCGACGCACCGCAACCTTTTGCAGCAGGTCAAGGACGGCAAGTTCCGCGAGGACTTGTTCTACCGGCTGAACGTTTATCCGATCTTCGTGCCGCCGCTGCGCGACCGCCGCGACGACATCCCCTATCTGGTCAGGCACTTCATGGAGAGGGCTGCGCCAGCCGACCCGCGCTACCGCCTGCACGGCATCTCGGATGCGGCGCTCGCCATGCTGCAGGCCTATGACTGGCCGGGAAACATCAGACAGTTGGAAAATGCCGTCTTCAGGGCTTCGGTGCTCGCCGAAGGCGACGTGCTGACCGAGGAGGAATTCCCGCAGATCCGGGCGCAGGTGGAAGGCATCGTCAATCTCGATGCGCACGTTGCCTCGCCGCACACCGGCCTTGCCTCGGATAGCTTGCGCGACGACCGTACCGCATCCATCGACGACCGTGTCCTGTCCACCGACAATGGCGCTGCTGCCGATCCTCCGGCTAGGCTGCAGCCTCGCTTCGGCACGCTGCGGGCGCTGGACGAGCGCGGCGATGTGCGCGCGCTCGCCGATGTCGAGCTGGAAATGATCAAGCTGGCGATCGACCACTACAACGGCCAGATGAGCGAGGTCGCCCGTCGCCTCGGCATCGGCCGTTCGACGCTGTATAGGAAGCTCAAGGAATACGGCATCGACCCGGAAACCGGCCGCGTCGACCGGCTCGCCTCCTGACGGCTGCAAGCTCCGGACCAGCTTGCCAGCCTAGCACTAACCGCAAATTGACGACCAACGAGGAGCGCTACGTGCGCCGTGACGACGTACAGTGTCGTTCACGTATTAAGGCTAACGGTAACAGATCGTGTTTCGATCGGGAGCGGAAACATCATCTAAACCAGTGGTTTACCAAGAAACCCTGTGCAATATTTTTGACGGGATATCGCCACGGTGTTACCGCATTTCGACTTCAATAAGCGATGATTAACCA
The DNA here is from genome assembly GCF_004010325.2 of Mesorhizobium sp. M00.F.Ca.ET.216.01.1.1. GTDB lineage: Bacteria > Pseudomonadota > Alphaproteobacteria > Rhizobiales > Rhizobiaceae > Mesorhizobium. Next base: position 163,773 of record NZ_SADR02000011.1, on the reverse strand, counting down.
TTAGGATCGATATTCGGATGCTGAAGACCACGCATCCGTTTGGGCAAATCCGGGGACAAACGGCAGCCTGCAAGGCCATTTGATTTGAACCAAGTCGAACGACGCGAAATCGGGGGACACTATCACATGAGCGTCTGGCCGAGGTGGCTGGCAGCGGTGATTCTTGCTGTCGGTTTGCTTGCGGCGGCTGCGACCGGGGCCAGCGCCGAGATCCGCTCGCTGAAGCTCTATCACCTCCACACGCAAGAAAAGGCCGAGATCGTCTTCAAGCGCAATGGCCGCTACGATCCGGAGGGGCTCAGGAAGGTCAACATCATCCTGCGCGACTGGCGCCGCAATGAGCCAACCAAGATGGACCCGCGCCTGCTGGACCTGGTCTGGGAAGCCTACCGCGCCAGCGGCGCCACCGACTACATCCAGGTCGTTTGCGGCTATCGCTCGCCGGCCACGAACTCAATGCTGCGCAGCCGCAGCAGGGGCGTCGCCGAGAAAAGCCAGCATATGCTCGGCAGGGCCATGGACTTCTACATTCCCGGCGTGCCGCTGAAAAAGCTGCGCGACATCGGCCTCAAGATGCAGGGTGGCGGTGTCGGCTATTATCCGACGTCGGGCTCTCCGTTCGTCCACATGGATGTCGGCAATGTGCGCCACTGGCCGGGCATCAGCCGCCAGGAACTCGTCAGGGTATTCCCCAACGGCAAGACGCTGCATGTGCCGAGCGACGGCCGGCCGCTGCCGGGATATGAACAGGCGCTCGCCTCCTACAAAGCGCGCAAGGGCGCCGGCGCTCCGGCGATCCAACTGGCAAGCGCAAGCGGCGGCTCCAGAAAGTCCGGCGGCCTGCTGGCTGCCTTCTTCGGCGGCGGCGACGACGAGGCGGACGACAGCGCCGATGTCGCGACTGCAGCACCTTCGCCCAAGCCGAAGACCGTGAAGCCGGCAGCAACAGCGACCGCGAGCGCAAAGAGCAACAACGTTCCGGGAATCGCCATCGTGGCGCCGAAGGATGCGCAGCGTGCGGAGATTCCTCAGGTCGCGGACGCCCAGGACCCGGAGCCGCAACAGGACACGCCGGAGACGATCATCGCGGCATTGCCGGCGCGCAGCATTCCGCTGCCTGATTTCGCGCCGCGGCCAAAAGCCGATGTCGGTCCGCAGACGCCTGAAAATGTTCCGTTTGGCACGGCGGATGCCACCGTCACCGCCGAGCAGACGGTGGCGACAGCGCAAGCCAACATTCCTTTCGGCATGGCTGATCCATCCACCGTTACCGATCCGGCGCAGGTCGCGGTCAACAACATTCCGCTGCCGACCTGGCGTCCGGACCATGCGCTGCCGGCTGACCTTGCGCCGCCGGACAAGGATGTGCTGCTGGCGCTGGCGAACACGGCATCACACGACCAGACCGCTAGCGATGCCTTCTCGGTGCTGCCGTCCGCGCGTCCGGACGAGGTCAAGGCCGTTCTCGAACAAGCCAGCGCAACGACAGCAACCGACGGATATCAGCTCGCCTCGCTCACCATTGCGCCGCGCTCGGCGTTCAACGACCCGTCGGGCGTCGACGCGGCATCGCCGCGCGATGCCGTCGCTACACGCCCGGTCGGTTCCGATCCGGCTTCGGCGATCGGCGCCGGCGTCAAGACGACACGCAAGGCGCCTAGGGCCACCGCCCGCGACCTGAAGCCAGGGCCCAAGCCGGTGGTGGTCGCCGCGGCACCGCAGGCCGCGCGCTGGGCGCTGAACAGCGGCGAATATGTCGCCACCGTTTCGGACGCCACGACGGCGCCGCGCTTTGCCTATAATGCCGTGCACACCCCGCCGAGCGAGGTCTACACCGCCGGCTTCCAGCCGGACAACGGGATGGCCGACGCCCACCGCTTCACCGGCAACGCTGTCAAGTTCCTGTCGGTCGCACGCTTTCAGACCAAGTAAGGGCCTGGCCAGGTAAATCAAAAGCTGCTCGGGACGCCAGCGCGGCTTTTTGCTTTTCATGGCATGCCCAGCAGCCCCACTCCGGCTTGGAGCTGGTTTCGTTTGCGCCGGGATGCTAACAACCGATCTGCATTTCTCCCGCTTCGTCTAATGGTAGGACAGCGCCCTTTGAAGGCGTGAATCGTGGTTCGAGTCCATGAGCGGGAACCAGCCGCCGACCGATGATCGACCACGGCTTTTTCGTGCAGGAAGACCTTACCGCCCGAGCTCGCTCGCAGCGCGCGCCAGGGCTTCGATCTCGTCCCACTTGCCTGCCTTGACCAGATCGTCCGGCGCCACCCAGGAACCGCCGACGCAGATGACGTTGGGCAGGCTCAGATAGTCGGCGGCGTTCTTGCCGGTGATGCCGCCGGTCGGGCAGAATTTCACATCGGCGAGCGGCGAGGCGAATGCCTTGAGCGAGGCGATACCGCCCGACTGTTCGGCCGGGAAGAATTTCAGGAAGCGTAAGCCCGCTTCGCGCGCCGCCATGATCTCGCCTGGCGTGATGGCGCCGGGCAGCAAGGGAACATCGCTGTCCTTCGCCGCCGCCAGAAGCTCGCGGGTGATGCCGGGGCTGACAATGAATTTCGAGCCGGCCGCGGCCGCCTCGCCGAACTGGCTAATATCGAGAATGGTGCCGGCGCCAACTATGGCGCCCTCGACTTCGCCGGCCACCTGCCGGATCGCTTCCAGCGCGTCGGCGGTTCGAAGCGTGATCTCGACCGCCGGCAGGCCGCCGCGGGCCAGCGCACGGGCCAGCGGCACAGCATCGGCGACATTGGTGATCTTCAGCACTGGGATAACCGGCTGGCCGTTGAGGAGCGAAAGGAGCTTTTCGGTCTTGGCTGGCATTCGTCGTCTCTCCGGTATTGATCAGTTCACCCGGTTAGCAGAAGGCCGTTTTTCTGTCCACGAAACGAAGCGTGTCGCGATGTCACGCATGGCCGGCAAGCGGAGCTTCGCTCGCTTTGCCTTGAATCGGCGTACACGAGCGTTTAGTGGCTTCGGCGATGACAATCTCCAATCAACCCTTCCGCGTCGCCGCGCTTTACAGGTTTGCCCGGCTAGAAGCCTTCGATTCGCTGCGCGTGCCGCTCGCCGCCTTCTGCTGCGAGCGCGGGATCAGGGGCACGCTGCTGCTGGCGCATGAGGGCATCAACGGCACGGTTGCCGGCAGCGAAGCGGCGATCGCAGCACTGATCGACCATCTGGAGTCGATCGAAGGCCTCGCCGGTCTCGAGGTCAAGTACAGCAGTGCCGCCGAGATGCCGTTTCACCGCATGAAGGTGCGGCTGAAACGCGAGATCGTCACCATGGGAGTTGAGAACATCGACCCTGCGGCAAGCGCCGGCACCTATGTCGCGCCGGCCGACTGGAACGCGCTGATCTCGGATGCAAACACCATCGTCATCGACACGCGCAACGCTTATGAGGTGTCGATCGGCACCTTCAAGGGTGCGGTCGATCCCGCCACGACCAGCTTTCGCGAATTCCCTGCTTGGGTGGAACAGCACCGGGACGAACTCGACGATCGCAAGATCGCCATGTTCTGTACCGGCGGCATACGCTGCGAGAAGGCGACGGCCTATGTGAAGTCGCTCGGCTTCGAGGATGTGTTCCATCTCAAGGGCGGCATCCTGAAATACCTCGAAGAGGTGCCTGCAGAGGAAAGCCTGTGGCAAGGCGAGTGTTTTGTCTTCGACGAGCGGGTTTCGGTGTCGCACGGCCTGGTCGAAGGGGAGGCAGAACTCTGCCGCGCCTGCCGGCATCCGCTGACTGGAGAAGACCGGCTGTCACCGAAATATGCCGTCGGCGTCTCGTGCCCGCATTGCTTCGATGCCCGCTCGGACGAGGATCGTGCCCGCTACGCCGAGCGCCAGCGTCAGGTCGAGTTGGCGCATGCGCGGGGCGATCGCCGCCATCTCGGAAGCTAGTGAGCTAAGAGACTGAGAACCGATCGATGACCCAAAGCCATGTCCCGTCGCTCTGCCGGCGGGCGACTTCGGTGGTCACGGTGCCATCGGGAAGCCGCGTCGACGTGAGCGCCAGATCTCCGCTGACGACAGCTGGGCGCTGATCTCCGGACTGAAATTTTCGCCCCGTTGCAGTGATCTCCGCAAACAGCGCCCGGATGGCTCGCCGGCCAAGCGTCAACTGTCCCTCACCACTGTCGATGACCGCATGCGGCTCAAAAAGGGCGGCCATTCCGTCGACGTCTCCGGCCCATTGTCGGGCGATCAGCAGGCGCTCGAGATCCTGAGGATCACGCGCCGGCTCACGGCTTGGTTCATCGGTCATGGCGGCACTCCGGGCAATTCAATCGGACCGCGACACTGCTCGAAGCCGAAGCCGATTTCGACACATCCGATTGTAAATCCAGCTGCTGCCGCGCTGGCAAAGCGTGCACCTGTCATTGTAATGTCAATGTGCGGGGCCTACGTCTTCAACGTCCAAAACCTGCCCGTGCATGCTCGGCGGGCTCATTTCTGGAGGTATTGATGTTCGATCCCAAGAAGCTTCTCGACGATCTGCTCGGCTCACAAGTTCCGGGTACCGGCTCCACCGTTCGCGACAAGGCGGGGCAGGCCGTGCAGATGGCCAAGGACAATCCGCTTGCCGCCGGTGCGCTGGCTGCGGTGCTGCTTGGGACAGGCGCCGGCCGTCAGGTCACTGGTACTGCGGTGAAGCTCGGCGGCTTGGCGGTTATCGGCGGCCTCGCCTACAAGGCCTACCAGAACTACAAGAATGGCAGCGCTCCGGCGGAGACGCCGGCCGCCGGCGAACCGGAATTGCTGCCGCCGCCCGCCGATACGGCCTTCCATCCATCACAGGCGCCGCAAGGCGAGGACGAATTCACGCTGACGCTGGTGCGGGCGATGATCTCGGCTGCCAAGGCCGATGGCCATATCGACGACGACGAACGCCAGAAGATCGCCGGCAAGCTCAGCCTCGCGGGCATCGGTCCCGAGGCGGAGAAATTCCTGACGACGGAACTTGAGACGCCGCTGGACCTCGATACGCTGATCGCCGGCGCCAAGACCGACGCGCAGAAACTCGAACTCTACACCGCATCGCGCCTGACCATCGATCCGGACACGCGTACCGAGCGCGGCTATCTCGACCTGCTCGCCGGCCGTCTCGGCCTGCCGGACGCGCTGGTCGACCATGTCGAGGCGACGGTGTCGGCGGCAAAGGTGCCGGTGTCGGACAAGGCGGCCAAGCCAGCCGCCAATTCGCGCTGGTAGGCTTCAAGCGGGAGCGCCGAGAGCCGGAGCCCCAGCGCCCTTTTGCCGTTAACGTCTCGTTAACCCAGGAAGCGCATGATTTTAGGCAGTCGGACCGGCTTTTACTCCTCCCAGGCCCGGTTCAGATCAGGGCGGTCGCTAATGACCGCCCTTTTTGTCGGATGTTTCCTTGATCGGAAACGGTTCGGCCTGCCATAATCTCCAGGATTGCGATGGCACCGCCAAAATCACAGCCTGCTTTTAGTTCAGGATGACCGTCATGACGAGTTATAAAACCGCGATCGTAACCGGCGCCGGGACGGGCATCGGCAGAAGCGTCGCTACGGCTTTGCTCAGAGAGGGCTGGAACACGGTATTCTGCGGCCGCCGCAAGTCGGTGCTGGACGAGGCGATCGCCGATGCAGGGTCGACGCAGGCCAAGGCATTGGCCGTCGCCTGCGATATCAGCAAGGCCGATCAGGTCGACGATCTGTTCGAGACGGTGGTGGCAGCGTTCGGGCGGGTCGACCTGCTCTTCAACAATGCCGGCATGAGCTACAAGTCGACGCTGATCGACGAAATCCCGGTCGAGGCGTGGAACGACATCGTCGGGGTCAATCTCACCGGCTCATTCCTGTGCGCCCGCGCCGCCTTCGGCGCCATGCGCAGGCAGCGGCCGATGGGCGGCCGCATCATCAACAACGGTTCGGTGTCGGCCTATGCACCACGGCCGGGCTCGGTACCCTACACGGCGACCAAGCACGCCATCACCGGACTGACCAAGACGCTGGCGCTGGATGGCAGGCCTTTCGACATTGCCTGCGGCCAGATCGATATCGGCAACGCGTTGACCGACATGGCGCAAGCGATGACGGTCGGTGTGCCGCAAGCCAATGGCACCATCGCCGCCGAAGCGGTGATGGATGTGGAGCGCGTCGCCGACGCCATCATCCACATGGCCAGCCTGCCGCTCGACGCCAATGTGCTGTTCATGACCGTGATGGCGACCAAGATGCCGTTCGTGGGCAGGGGATAGCACTTTACCCTCTCCACTGGTCCTCAACTGGGGCGCTCACTTTGCCAGAAACGCCTCGATCCGCTCCAGCGCGCGCAGGATGTTCTCCTCGGAATTGGCGTAGGAGAGCCTGACATAGCCCTCGCCGAGAATGCCGAAATCGGGGCCGCCGATCAGCGCTACGCCGGCATCCTCGAGCAGCGCCGAGGCAAGTTTCTTGGCCTTCCAGCCGGTTTTGGAAACATTGGGGAAGGCATAGAACGCGCCCTTTGGCGTGACGCAGGAAACATTGGGCAAGGCGTTCAGTCCCTCGACCACGATCTTCCTGCGGCTGTCGAAGGCGCGCATCATCTTGTCGACGTCGTCCTGCGGGCCGTCGATGGCCGCGATGCCGGCATACTGGCTCGGTGCGTTGACGCAGGACCAACAATTGACCGCCAGCTTGCGCACCTTGTCGTAGAGGTGGGCGCTCTTGTCGCCGTTCGGCCAGATCGACCAGCCCATGCGCCAGCCGGTCATCGCCCAGGTCTTCGACCAGCCGTTGAGGATGATCAGCCGGTCGCGGATCTCTGGGAAGCCAAGCAGCGAACAGTGCGTCTCGCCGTCATAGGTCATGACGTCGTAGATCTCGTCGGAGAGGATGGCGACATCCGGGTGCGCCTCCAGCCCCTTGACCAGCTTCTCGATCTCGGCGCGCGGGGTGACGCCGCCGGTCGGGTTGGCCGGCGAGTTGAGGATCAGCAGTCTGGTCTTGGGTGTGATCAGCGCCAGCGTCTCCTCGGCCGAAAAGGCAAAGCCGTTTTCCTCGCGCATCGGCACCGGCACGGGGGCAGCGCCGGTGAACTCGATCATCGAGCGATAGATGGGAAAGCCGGGATCGGGGTAGAGGATTTCCGCGCCCGGTTCTCCGAACATCAGGATCGCCGCGAACATGGTAGGCTTGCCGCCGGGCAGGATCATCACTGCCTCGGGCGAAACCTCGACGCCGGTGGTGGTCAGCGTGCGGCGGACCACCGCTTCGCGCGTCGCCAACAAGCCGTTGGCCGGCGTATAGCCGTGGTGGCCGTCGCGTAGCGCCTTGATCGCCGCCTCGACGATGTGCTGCGGCGTCTTGAAGTCGGGCTGGCCGATGCCGAGATTGACGATATCGCGGCCCTGATGGGCGAGCGCCGTGGCACGAGCCAGCACTGCGAAGGCATTTTCCTCGCCGAGGCGGTCGAAGGCCGAAATCGTGTGGAGCATTTTTCCTGTCCGTGTGGTTCTTTCACCGAGCGTGCGTTTTTGTGAGCGTCGTTTCACAAAAGTCAAATGGATTGGAGCTTTGGGTGTCGGAAAATCTCGAGAATTGGCAACCGCGCCCGCGGCCCGAACGCAAGGTGCTGGAGGGCCGCTATGTCAGGCTTGAGCCGCTGGACGCCGAAAAGCACGGCGACGGCCTGTTCGAGGCATCGTCCGTGCCTGACGTCGATGGCCGCTTCACCTGGCTTTTCGACTACCCGCCGCAGACCCGCGCCGCCTTCCAGCCATGGCTGGACAAGGCGGAAGCCAGCCAAGACCCGCTGTTCTTCACCGTCATCGACAAGGCCAGCGGCAAGGTCGCCGGGCGCCAGACGCTGATGCGCATCGATGCAAACTACGGCGTCATCGAGATCGGCAATATCTATTGGGGTCCGCTGATCTCGCGCAAGCCGGCGGCGACGGAAGCACAGTTCCTGTTCATGAAATATATCTTCGACGAGCTTGGCTACCGCCGCTACGAATGGAAATGCAACAACCGCAACGAGCCGTCGAAGCGCGCGGCGGAGCGTTTCGGCTTCAAGTTCGAGGGCATTTTCCGCCAGCATCTTGTGGTCAAGGGCGAAAACCGCGATACCGCGTGGTATTCGATCATCGACAAGGAATGGCCCGATCTGCGCAGAGCCTATGAGGCATGGCTCGATCCGGCCAATTTCGATGGCGACGGCCGGCAGAAGCGACGGCTTGAGGATTTCCGCGCCGAGTTCGGTGCGTAGCGGAGTTCGCAGATGGCGCACACCCACGACCATGGTTCGCAAGGGCATGATCACAGCCATAGCGCCGGTCATGTGCATGGCTCGACCGACAAGAAGCGTGTGCTGGTCGCAGCCTGCCTGACCGCCGGCTTCATGGTCGCGGAAGCGCTTGGCGGCCTGCTCACAGGGTCGTTGGCGCTGCTGGCCGATGCCGGCCACATGCTCGCCGATTCGATCGCGCTCGGCCTTGCCTGGTATGCCTTTCATCTCGGCGGCCGGCCGGCGACCGTCCGCCTCACCTACGGCTTCGGCCGGGTCAAGACGCTGGTCGCCTATACCAACGGCATCGCCATTTTCGCCATTGCGCTGTGGATCATCTACGAGGCGTGGGGGCGCCTGCTGGCGCCGGAGCCGGTGCTCGGCGGGCCGATGCTGGTCGTGGCGATCACCGGCCTGCTGGTCAACATCGGCTGCTTCTTCGTGCTGCATGGCGGCGACCGCGACAGCCTGAACATGCGCGGCGCCATCCTGCACGTGCTCGGCGACCTGCTCGGCTCGGCGGCGGCCATCGTGGCAGCGCTGGTCATCCTGGCGACGGGCTGGACGCCTATCGATCCGATTCTCTCTGTCCTTGTCTCGCTGCTGATCCTGTCGACGGCCTGGTCGCTAATGCGCGAAGCCGCCCATGTCCTGCTCGAAGGCGTGCCGGCCAGCCTTGATCGCGACCTGATCGCCAAGGACATCGAGGGGACAGTAAGGGGCGTGCGCGAGGTCCATCACATGCATGTCTGGTCGATGGACGGCTCAAGCAACATGGCGACATTGCATGCGTGCCTCAACGAAGGAACTGATGCCCATAAGGCGGTCAGCGCCATCAAGAAGCGGCTTGCCGTCGAACATGGCATCAGTCACACCACCGTCGAACCGGAATTCGGCCAGTGCGCCGACAGCCATGACGAACATGATCACGATCACGAGCACCATTCGGCTCCACATCACGGCCACTATCACTGACGCAGGGAATTCCATGGCATCTGCAGCAATCTTGATGAAAGCCCGTCGCATTGGGAATGCGTGATGGACCGTGACACGCGTAATGCAGCGATCGGCGCTCTCTGGGTGCTGCTGCTGTTCTGCATCGCCGCCTATTATCTGCCGACCGTGATGCTGGCCGTCGGCAACATCTCGACCGTTCTCGCGGGTGTCGTCGCTGCCGTCTTCATGGTGGCGATTTTCGTCGTGTTCTGGCTGCGCGGCCGCAGCCAGCGAAGAAAGGGTGATTGATATGCGTATTCTGATCACTGGCGCGGCCGGCATGGTCGGCCGCAAGCTCATCGCCCGGCTGGCGATGGACGGAACGCTCAGCGGCCGGAAGATCACCGCGCTCGACCTTCACGATATCGTGCCGTCGCAGGCGCCGGTCATGGAAGGCGTCAGCGTCACTGTCCACACCGGCGATCTCGCCGCGCCGAGCGCAACGGCAGGCCTGGTCGCTTCACGTCCCGATGTGGTCTTCCACCTTGCCGGCGTCGTGTCCGGCGAAGCGGAGGCCAATTTCGATCTCGGCTACCGCGTCAATCTCGACGGCACCCGCGCGCTGTTCGATGCCATCCGGCTGGCCGCTTTTGCGCCGCGCGTCGTCTTCACCTCGTCGATCGCCGTGTTCGGCGCGCCGTTCCCGGATGTCATCCCTGACGAATTCCATCCGACGCCGCTGACCTCCTACGGCACGCAGAAGCTGATGGGCGAAGCATTGCTTGCCGACTATACGCGGCGCGGCTTCTTCGACGGCATCGGCATCAGGCTGCCGACCATCTGCGTCAGGCCCGGAAAGCCGAACAAGGCAGCCTCGGGCTTCTTCTCCGGCATCATCCGCGAACCGTTGAAGGGTGAGGAAGCTATCCTGCCGGTGCCGCGTTCGGTGGTGCACACCCATGCCAGCCCGCGCTCGGCGGTGAATTTCCTGATCCATGCGGCTGAGATCGACGGCGCTGCCGTCGGGCCACGCCGCAATCTGACGATGCCCGGCGTTGCCGTCACCGTCGGCGAGCAGATCGAGGCGCTGGAGCGTGTCGCCGGTCCTGAGCCGGTGAAGCTGATCCGCGAGCAGCCCGACGAAACGATCTGGGCGATCGTCAAAGACTGGCCGACCAGGTTCGAGGCGCGGCGCTCAAGGGAGCTTGGCTTTTCAGCCGAAACGAGTTTCGACGAAATCATCCGCGCCCATATCGAGGACGAGCTGGCCTAAACTGTCAGACTCGCCGACAGCAACAGCAGTCCGAACAGGAAGACGAAGGCCGCGCCGCCGATCTCGACGATCGAGTGGATGCGGTTGCCCATGCGGCCATCGCCGGCGAAATACACTGCCCAGTTCTTGGCGGTCACCGCAAGCGTCGCCAGGGCCGAGACCGTGATCGCGGTGCCGAGCGCCATGGTCAGCACCGACAGGATGCCGCCGGTCCACAGCCCGTTGAGCAAGGCAAAGCTGAGAACGATCAGCGCGCCCGAGCAGGGGCGAATGCCGACTGCAGCCACCGCCGACCAGGCCGTGCGCCAGTCGAAACGGTCGCCGGAAAGCAGCTTCGGGTCGGGCGCATGCGAATGCCCGCAAGTTTCGCAGACCTCGCCCGCGGCATGGTCGTGGTGGTGATGATCGTGCGCGCCATGGTCATGGTGGTCATGTGCGTGGGAATGGTCATGTGCCGCATGGTTGTGATCGTCGTGCGCGTAAAGCGCATGGGAATGCGCCGAATGCGAGTGGCCGGCATGCGAATGACCGGCATGGGCGGCCGAGAGGCTGAAGGCAGGGCTCGCGCCGAACAGGCGAAGGATGGCGGAGCCGGCCTTGCGCCACAAAAGCCAGGCGCCGAACAGCGTGACGAAGACATAGCTCATGATTTCGAGGAACCATGCCGCATCGGTCATCGAAACAGCGGTGCCGCGCAGGACGAAATAGGCGAACACCATGACCACGATCGCCGTCAGCGCCTGCAGCAGCGCCGAAACGAAGGACAGCATGATGCCGCGCCGCAGCGCCACTTCGTTGGCCACCATGTAGGACGAGATCACCGCCTTGCCGTGACCGGGGCCGGCGGCGTGGAAAATGCCGTAGGCGAAGGACAGGCCGATGAGCAGCCACAACTTGCTGCCGTCCTGGCGCATCGCCTTCATGGTGCCGGCAAGCGCGTGGTAGAATTCCTGCTGGCGCAGATTGATCCACATCAGAATGTGGGCGAACGGGCCGTTGGCGGTGGGGGCCATTCCGTCGTTGGTGCCGATGCCGAGCGAGCTCTGGGCGTGAGCGGAGCCGAGGAAATGCGACGTTATAAGGGTGAGGACGACAAGGCCTAATGCCAAACGCAGGGACGGTTTCGTCACCGGATCTATCCTTCTGGTTGACAGGTCAGTTCAAGCTTGGTGGCGAAGATTTTGCTCATGTCGGTGCCTGTCGGATCGTTGAAGAAGGCTTGCGTCAGGGTCTTCTGGTTCTCGGCGATCGCCTGGTCCGGATCCGGACGAATGACCTTGCTCGTGCATGTCGACGGCAGGCCCTCGACCTGCAGATTGGCATCCTCGGTGAAATCGATCGCTGTGTAGAAGGTCGGATCGTAGACGCCGATATCGATCTTGCCGGCCAGCTTGATCGGCTGCTTTGGCTCGGACTCGAACAGGATGATGAGCTGGTCGTTGTCGAAGTTGGCCATCAGATGCGGGGGCGGCGTCATCGGCACGTCCTTGCCGTCGACGGTGACGAGCTGGAAATAGTTGAACTCCGCCAGCGAGGCATGGACCGTGTCGGCGACTTCCTTCAGCTCCTTGTCGTCGAGCTTGAGGTCGGAATTCTTATCGAACTCCATCATCACCGTACTGGAGAACAGGTCGTCGAAGCGCCAGAGATGGCGCAGCGTCTTCACGGTTTGGTGATCCGGGCTGAGGATCACGTCAAGGCGGGCTTCGGCGAAGACATGGGGATGCACCTCCGCGGGTTCGACTGCCGCAAATGTTGTCGCCATGGCAGAAGCCATCATCGTTGCTAGCCGTTTTGGGTGCATTCTCGGTCGCGAATCCATCGACTTCGGTGAATGTCGAGAGTTACCAGAAAGGGGGCGAAAATGGGACCGCAGCAGGGCTGAAACGCATTACGCGGATTCAAGCGTCTTGAACCACTGCACCAGGAAGTCGACGAAGACGCGAACCTTCGCCGGCAGATAGCGCCGGTGCGGGTAGACGGCGAAGATGCCGCCGCCCGACAGGATGCGGTCATCGAGCGCAGTCACCAGCCGGCCGTTTTCGATGTCGGGTGCGGCGATGAAATCCGGCAGGATGGAAAATCCCAGACCCGCCACGGCGGCCGCCCGCGCTGCCATCGGGCTGTTGACCTCGATCGGACCGGACACCGAAACGCTCACCGTATCGCCGCTGTCGCCTTTGAACGGCCAGTTGGTCATCCAGCGGCCGTTGGTGTCGATGATGCACGGCACGCGGCCGAGGTCCTGCGGCCGCACTGGCATGCCGTGCTTGGCGATCAGCTCGGGAGACGCGCATAGCCGCACCGAAAACGGCGCCAGGCGCCTGGCGATCAGCGAGGAGTTCTCCAGCCGCGAGATACGTACAGCGAGATCGAAACCTTCCTCGACCAGATCGACGAAGCGATCGTCGAGATGGATGTCGAGCACGATGTCGGGATGCTGCTTGGCGAAGTCGATCAGCGACTGGCCGATCGGTGCGTCGGCGAAGGTGCGCGGCGCCGAAAGCTTGATCCTGCCGCGCACGTCGCCGGAGGATTCGCGCACCGCATCGGCGAGGCTGTCGACCTCGCGCACGATTTCCGAGGCGCGGCGATAATAGGTGTGGCCCGCCTCCGTCATCGAGAACTGCCGTGTGGTACGGTTGAGCAGCAGCGCGCCGAGCTCGTCTTCCAGCTCGCGCACATATTTCGACAGCAGCGCCTTGGAGCGGCCGATCTTGCGCGCGGCGGCTGAAAAGCCCTCGGCCTCGACCACGTCGATGAAGGCGCGCATGCGGGTCAGCGTGTCCATGTCATGCGCTCCTTTGACGGTTGGCCAAGATGCGTGCAGCAAGCGCAACCAGCTGCCGGTCGCTGTTTTTCGGTCCCAGCAGCGAGAGGCCAAAGGGCGCGCCGTCGACCTGGCCCAGCGGCAACGTGATCTGCGGAAAGCCGGACAGGCCGGAAAGGCATAGCAGTCTCAGCGCTCGTTCGCGCCAGATCTGCAGATCGTCGAACGAAGCGGCCTTCAGCGGTGCGGCGCCCGGCACGGTCGGCAGCACGATGACGCCGTCGTCGTCAAGACGGTCGGCGAGTTCGTGGCGGAAGGCGTCGCGCCGTTCGGCTTCGCATCGTGCTGTCGCCGCATCGATGGTCGCGCCGTGCTCGAAGCGCTCCTTGACGCCGGGTCCCAGCATCCGGTCACCCTCGGAGATCCAGGCGCCATGGCTTTGCCAGGCTTCATAGCCCTGCAGTTTGCGGAAGCACCAGTAGAGATCGTCGATGGAATGCGACAGCGGGCTTGCTGCCTGCGGTGCGCCGATCACCGAAGCGACATTCTGGACCATGCCGCGATATTCATCGGCCTCCTTCGGGCCGAGCACGAGCGCGTCCAGCACGTCGAGCGCAAGCGGACGCTGCAATTCGTGGCGGTGCAAATCGTCGCCGAGAAGCACGGCGCCGACCTTGTCATAGATGACCATATCCCTGGCAAACCATCCGAACGTGTCCAGGGAAGGAGCCAGCGGCATGGTGCCGTCGAGCGAGATGCGGCCATGCGTGGTCCTGAGGCCGATCAGGCCGCAGAAACTTGCCGGGGCGCGGATCGAGCCGCCGGTGTCGGAACCGATGGCGATGTCGGCAAATCCGCCGGCGACCGCGGCAGCGGAGCCGGAGGACGAGCCGCCGGTGACGCGGCCCGGTGCTGCCGGATTGACCGGCGACGGGAAATGCGCGTTCAGACCCATCAGGGAAAAGGCCAGCTCGTCGGTCTGCGTCTTGCCGACGAAGCGCGCGCCCGAATCAAGCAGCGCCTGGATGGCCCGCGCGGTTGCCGAGGCAGGCGAAGTCTCCCGATATCTTTGCGGATTGCCGCAGCCGGTGCGGTAGCCGGCCATGTCATAGATGTCCTTGACGGCCAGCCGCAAGCCGGCAAGCGGGCCGGATTGCACGTTGGCAACGGCGATCTGGTCAACGTCGAGAAAAGCGTTCAGCGGGCCGCGAGTGCCTGTCATTCGTTCGATATCCGGATACAGCTGCAGCAGCATTGTTCGGTGCCAAAAATTTTACAACCTGCGATACGATTTTTATTGATTGTGAAACCCTTCGCTCTTATATCGCGCTTGCCCAAAGTCGCACGTGCCTGTGGGTGTCCGCCGATCCTCGAATGGTGAGGGCAATCGGTAAGGTAACTGGAGCCAACCCCTCCAGTCGGTTTAGCGGCCAACCGCCAGACCGAGGACACCTTGAAGCAACGACGGTGCGGGCCTTTCTGGTGTTCTGCCGGTTGTCCAAAGACCGGGGTTACTGAAGAGGCACACCTTCATTGCCGGCAGTGCGGATGGTCTCCCATCCAAGCCAAGGCAGACAAAGCGAACCGAAGCCGGGCAAGGCCAAGGTTCATCGCCGCGAGACGGCGCTTCATGGGTCCGGGGTCTCCACCGGCTGGTTCCATGGATTTTCGTCCCGCCTTTGTCCACCGCGTGTTCGCGAGGCCGACGGCCTGCGTCTCGCAGCCTTTGTGCACGCCGAAAGGCGTGATTGGAGAGACCCCGATGGCTACCCAGCGCATCCTTGACTTCCTCGCCACCCGACGCCCGAACGGCCCCTGCCTGGTCGTCGACCTCGATGTCGTGCGCGACAATTTCCGCGCCTTCGAGAAGGCGCTCCCCGATTCGAAAATTTACTATGCGGTGAAAGCAAACCCGGCGCCGGAAATCCTGCGCCTGCTTGCTGCGATGGGCTCGTCCTTCGACACCGCTTCCGTTGCCGAAGTCGAGATGGCGATGGACGCCGGTGCGCCGGCGGACCGCATCTCCTTCGGCAACACCATCAAGAAGGAGCGCGACATTCAGCGCGCCTACCAGCTTGGCATCCGGCTATTTGCCGTGGACTGCGTCGAGGAGGTCGAGAAGATCGCCCGCGCAGCGCCAGGCGCCCGCGTGTTCTGCCGCGTTCTGACTGACGGCGAAGGCGCCGAATGGCCGCTGTCGCGCAAGTTCGGCTGCGTGCCGGCGATGGCGGTCGACGTGCTGCGCCATGCCAGGGCGCTGGGCCTCGACGCCTATGGCGTGTCGTTCCATGTCGGCTCGCAGCAGACCGACCTGACGGCCTGGGACCGTGCGCTCGGCGATGCCAAGCAGGTGTTCGCCACGCTGGCCGAGGAAGGCATCGTCCTGAAGATGGTCAATATGGGCGGCGGCTTCCCGACCCGTTACCTCAGGGACGTGCCGGTGGCGCAGGCCTATGGCCAGGCGATCTTCTCGGCGCTGCGCAAGCATTTCGGCAACGCGCTGCCCGAGACCATCATCGAGCCGGGCCGCGGCATGGTCGGCAATGCCGGCGTCATCAAGTCCGAGGTCGTGCTGATCTCGAAGAAAGCCGACAACGACAATGTGCGCTGGGTTTTCCTCGACATCGGCAAGTTCGGCGGTCTCGCCGAGACGATGGACGAGGCGATCCGCTACCCGATCGTCACCCGGCATGACGGCAGCGAGACCGCACCCTGCGTGCTCGCCGGGCCGACCTGCGATTCGGCCGACGTGATGTACGAGAAGACGCCGTATCCGCTGCCTCTGTCGCTGACCATCGGCGACGAGGTGCTGATCGAGGGCACCGGCGCCTATACGACGACCTACGCCTCGGTCGCCTTCAACGGCTTCGAGCCTCTCCGATCTTACGTGATCTGACGGCTCGCCAAGAGCCGGTCAGATCACCCGGTGCGGGCGATGAGATCGCCCGCTTCGGTTCGCCTGTGGAACAATCCGCTCGTGAAGGATCGCGGAAATGGACGTTGTAAATTTCATTGAAGGCGCTGCGCAGCGCGATTGGCCGATCTCCCCCCTTGAGGGGGAGATGGCCGCGAAGCGGCCAGAGGGGGTCGGTTCGGCTGCCGCAACTTCTCTTGGACTGTGTGGGGCCGGCGCTTCACGCGCGGCGACCCCCTCTGTCGCCTCCGGCGACATCTCCCCCTCAAGGGGGGAGATTGCTGGCGCCGTCGTCATCACCGCCGAAACCGCCGCCGATGTGGCGACGCGCGAGGCCTTGCTCGATCGTGCCATGGGGCCAAAGCGCCGGAAGAAGTCATCGGAAAAGTTGCGTCGCGGCCGCCGGCCTTCGGAAGGCCTCGCCTTTGTTGCGCGCGACGCGTCGGGCGTCGTCACGGGCACCGTACGGCTGTGGGATGTGGTGCTGGGCGAGGGCGGTCCGGCGACCCTTTTGCTTGGCCCGCTTGCCGTCGACCCGGCCATCAAGAATGCCGGTATCGGCTCGGCGCTGATGCGCCACGCGGTTGCAGAGGCCGCGCGCCTTGGCCATGCCGCGATCCTGCTCGTCGGCGACGCGCCCTATTACGAGCGTTTCGGCTTTTCTTCGGCGAAGACCGGTTCGCTCGCCATGCCGGGGCCGTATGAACGGCACCGCCTGCTAGCGCTGGAACTGACGGAAGGCGCGCTCGACGGCGTGCAGGGCACGCTGAAGGCTGCGGGGCGCAAGCTGAAGGCGCAGACGCTACCGCTCGTCGCCTGATGGACCGAAGCCAAAACGCCGCCCATTGGGCGGCGTTTTGTTTCCATCCGTGAGTGGATCAGCCGAGCAACTGGCTGAGCGCCATGGCGACCGTCATGTCGCCTTCGACCTTTATCTTGCCGGACATGAAGGCCATGGTCGGGTTGAGATCGCCGGCAATCAGCGAGTCCAGATCGTCGAGCGAAAGTTTCACGGTGCAGTCGGTCGCTGCATCGGTGGTCGAGACGGTTGCGCCGTCGATGACGATGACGCCGTCGCTGCCGGTGTCGAACTTCACCGAATGCTCGAACCCGGCGCTTGCCACTCGCGACCTCATCCTGTCGGCAATCTCCTGAACGCTCATTGCTGTTCTCCTCGTCCTGTTGCGTTGATGCGCGTCGGTGCCTCGCCTTGGCCGGCGTCGCTGCCTTGCGCGTGTCGCGATCACGGTCGCTGGCCGGATATAGCTTCGGGTTGACGTTTACGTCAACGCGGTTGCCATGCGTCATCTCGTTTCAGCTGATGGACAAATCGATCGAGGCCCATGGCAGGGCAGGCAGACTATTTGTAGCCGGTCTACCCCCTATGGGTGGTCAATGTTGCTTGGATGTCTTGGTCATTTCCGTCGCCGTCGCGCCGGCGCCGTCACGGTGGCGCATGGCATTGTCGCGGATTTCGTCCTTGGTCAGGAAATTGACCTGGTCGATCAGCACCTCATGCACCAGGTCGGCGCCGACACGGGTGTTGATGGTGTCGCGGATGGCGGCGCGGAAAGCGTCGAGGTCGATCGTTTCCTTCTTGGTGAAATCGATCTGCGGGTTGGAATAGAGATAGGAATAGACCTGATCGGTGATCAGCGCTTCGGCCGGGATCGACAGCTTCTTTATCTGCTCCGGCTCGACAGTGTAGACGAGCTTGGTCAGGAAATAGCCGTCGATCCTGGCATCGTGGATCAGCGGCACCGAGATGACCTCGGTCTTGACGTAATCAAGACCGCCCAGCATAGGCTTAGGCGTCTCGCCGACGCCGCGTTCGCCGGCTGCCTGGAACGAATAGAACACCGCGCCGAGCGTGGCGGCGCAGATCCAGATCGCGGCAGCGATGAATTTGATCACCAGGTCTTCCCCTGGGCGATCTTGCCGCTTGGGATCATGCCCTGGCCCATCCGAATTCGCTGGCCGAATAGGTGCCGTCGGCTTCAGCGCGCTGGATGGCGTTCTTCAGCAGATTAGCGACCTCGTTGACGGCGCTAAGATGGGCGAGGATCGCCGCCTCGTTCTTGGCCAGCTTCTGGCGCAGCCGTGTCAGCCCCTCGCGATGCTGCTCCAGGAATTCGGCTTCGTTGGCGCCCTTCATGGCGCGGGTCAGCTCATAGAGGTAGCGGCTCTTGCGGGCGTTCGAGGCCTTGAGGTCGAAACCGGTGTCGGTGCGGATCGCCGCAGTCTCTTCCTCGACCGCTTCCTCGATGCGGCCGATGATGGCGGCGAGGTTTCCAGGCCGCGCGAGCGGGATCGGCGCTTCCGGCGTTGTCGTGCGCGCCGGCAGGTTAGAGGAGAATTCCGAATGGTCGGCCATGAGGATCCTAAATCTTCGTCTCGGTTTCGATCTCGTCGCCGGTCATCGACCGTGCGGCCTTGCGCTGCAATTCCTCGACCAGTGAGGTGGACAGGCGGGTCTGCTGGTCGATCTCGGTCTTTTCCGGTCCGCCCGAAACCGGCCCGACAGGCACCGTGCGCTTGCCGTCGAGATAGTGGTCGGCCAGCAGCGACCTGGCGATGCCGATGCCGCCGCGCTCGGCCATGACATCGGCCAGCCGCTCGGCAAGCTGCGATTTCCACATGTCGCCGGCCAGGCCCTTGCCGTAGACGCCTTCGGTGTCCTTGGGCAGCATGTTCTGGATGAAGGTCTGCAGCACCATCGCCTCGAAGCGCTGGAATTTTTTCGTCGGGTCGGTCGCCTCGGCCTTGTCTGCCGTCGCGCGCGAGAGTGTTGCGCGGGTGTTGACCGAAGCGGCCGTGTCGACCGAAAAGGTGCCGGCTGCGCCGCCGGCCCGTTTCGCCAGGGCTGCGCGGGCGGCCTCGATGCCTGACGGCTCGACGGCGCGGGCAACATCCATAACGATGTCACTAGGTGGAGAGATGGCCAAGAAAGTCCGCCTGTTTGCCGGTTTTGCTTGGCCGGACAATGCCGCAACAAGCTTGTGGCAGGCTTGCGGTGGATGGCGGCAACGACCGACGGGCAGGGCAGACCTTGGTAAGATCGCATTTCCTAAAGGGATTCGTACTGCCCGAGGGATTCCCCTGGGTAGCGGCCCTCGCTTCGAATGTATCCGTGATGACTTTGGCAAGCGCGTCTGTTTCGGGTTGACGAGGCTCTCGCGCCTTTAACGAAGAACGAAACACTCCCTGGAATACGCTGAGTGATCGTCTGTTGAAGGATATTGGAGAAACTTCAGCCGATGCGGAAATCGAAAAACTCCGGCGCCGATGGGGCTCTTCGGTCTGAAGTTATGGGAGCGTCAAAATGCGGCTGCCAAAACCCGCTGCCGGCAACGTCGGACCGGTCTCGATAAGCTCACTCATGCCCCCGCTTCTGCGCAATCAGCTCCAGCCGCTCGCGGTCGGAGCGTTCGCGGTCGTCGCGGCGGCGCACATCCTTGTAGGCGCGCTCGACCATGTTGATGCGCGCGGTGGCGGTGGCGATCAAGGCAGCCTCCTGCCTGGCGCTTTCCAGGTTCGCCTCCCGGCGGGCGACGGCATTGGCGATGCGACGATGGTAAAGATCGGGAAACAGGCCGGCCAGTGAGTCCGACGCGTCGAAATGCTCGACCAGTTCCCTGGCTTCGGCTTCGGCGGCAGCGGCCGCCGACAGAAACGTCGCATGGCGGGTCTCGTGCAGCGCCTTCAGCTGTTCCTGCACCTTGACCAGTTTCTTCAGGCGATCCTTGCGCGTGGTCATGTTACCGCGCCAGCGTGAGATCGACGAAGCCGTCGACGAACAGCGACAGCAAGGTGGCGATGGCGAAGTAGAAGATGATCAGTCCACCGGCGATGACGAAGGGCAGCGAGATGAAATAGACCGGGATCTGCGGGGTCAGCTTGTTGACGAAGCCGATCGTCAGATTGACGAGGATGGCATAGGCGACAAACGGGCTGCCAAGGCGGATGACCAGGAAGAAGGCATCCGAGACCGTGTCGGTGACATCGACGAGTGCCGCCTGCGGGTTGAAGAAGATGTTGACCGGCGCGACTGTGTAGGAGGCGACGAGCGCCCGCACGATCTCGTGGTCGAAATCAAAGACGAAGAGCAACAGCAGGGCCGAGAACGAGATGATGGCGGCAAGGGCTGCCTGCGGTTCCGGCTCTTCGATGGCTGGTCCGCCGGTGCCGCCGTAGCCGATCATTGTGGCGATGGCCGAGCCCATGAAGCGCAGCGCTTCCATGTAGAGCCTGGTCATGGCACCGATCAGCCCGCCGACCAGAAGTTCCGAGACGATCATGGGCGCCAGTATCTGCGGGCGCGGATCGACGAAGGGATAGATACGGTCCCAGAGGAATGTGAGCAGGCCGCCGGTGGCGGCGATCGCCACGAACAGCCGCACCTGGATCGGCACCCGGGTGCTGGACAGGCCGGGCATCAGCATGAAGCAGCTGCCGATACGGCAGAAGGCGAGGAAGGCCGCGAGTACGACGCCTTGCGAGAGCGCGGTCACGATATGGTTCCGAGCACCTTGATCTCGACGCCCTTGGCGATTTCGACGTGGCTGAGCACGGGCAGCGTGGTGAACAGGCGCTCGATGATCATGCGCACATAGGGGCGCGCATCCGGCGCGGTGACGAGGACAAAACGCTCGCCGGCTTCGAGATGTTTGCGGATCGCCTTGGTCGCATCCTGGCCGAACTCCTCGAGCTGGCGCGGGTCGATGTCGAATTCGCGCACCTCGCCCTTGGCGTCGCGCTTCAGGCTCTGGTGGAAGGCGAGGTCCCAGCGGTTGCCGAGACGCAGCACTTTCAGCACGCCGCCTTCGGAAAGGTCGCCGCAGATCTGCTGGGCCATGCGGATGCGGACATGCTCGACGATCTGCTCGGTGCGGCGCACATGCGGTGCGATCTCGGCGATGGCCTCGATGATCAGGTGCAGGTTGCGGATCGAGACACGCTCGGCAAGCAGCAGCTTCAGCACCGCCTGCAGGCCGGGATAGGAGATATGCGAAGTGCAGATCTCGTCGGCGAGCTTGCGGTATTCCGGGTCCTGGCGTTCGAGCAGCGCCTTCATGTCCTTGTAGGACAGAAGCTGCGGCAGGTTGTTGCGGATGACCTCGGAGAGATGGGTGAGCAGCACCGACATGTTGTCGGCAAATGTATAGTTGTCGCGCTTCAGATCCTCGGCAAAGGTTTCGAGCACCGAGAAGGCGCGCATGCCGAAGGCCGGCTCGCGGATTTCCTCGCCGGGTATCTCCGGCACGTCGCGGGTGCCGAGCAGCACCATGATCTCGCCGACGCGCATCTGGTATTCCGCAACGACGGTGCCGTGGACCTTGATCTGGTAGCTCTTGGGCGGAATGGCGAAATCGTCGGAGACGCGCACTTCCGGCACGACGAAGCCGTATTGCGTGGCGAACTTCTTGCGCATCTTGGCCATGCGGAACACCAGTTCCTGGTGCGACACCAGCAGCCTCGTCGAAAGCTGCTTGCCGATCAGAAGTTCGATCTCGGCAGTGGCGAGCGAGGCCTTGACCGAGTTCTTTTCCTCCTCGACCTTGTCCGCCTTCTCTTGGTCCTTGAGCGCTTCGGCCGCGGCGGCGGCGCGGTTGTGGCGCATCGGGATGATGTAGCCGAGAC
Source organism: Mesorhizobium sp. M00.F.Ca.ET.216.01.1.1 (assembly GCF_004010325.2). Taxonomy (GTDB): domain Bacteria; phylum Pseudomonadota; class Alphaproteobacteria; order Rhizobiales; family Rhizobiaceae; genus Mesorhizobium. The sequence goes on along the minus strand of NZ_SADR02000011.1, from coordinate 141,997 downwards.
CGGCCATGCCGCCGGCGAGCGCGAAGAACGGAAACAGCGGCAGGCCGGGCATCAGGCCGAGAAGGATGAGCAGGGATGCCGCCACATAAAGCGCGCGCGGATGGGCGCCGAGCTGGCCGAACACCGCCTGGTTGGTCGAGCCGCGGGTGCCGCCCTTGGAGACAAGCAGGCCGGCGGCGAGCGAGACGATGAGTGCCGGGATCTGGGTGACGAGGCCGTCGCCGACCGACAGCTTTATGAAGACATCGGCGGCTTCGCCCATGCCCATGCCGTGTCGGATGTAGCCGATGGCAATGCCGCCGACGATGTTGATGGCGGTGATGATGAGGCCGGCGATGGCGTCGCCGCGCACGAATTTCGAGGCGCCGTCCATCGAGCCGAAGAAGGAGGATTCCTCCTCCAGTTCGCGGCGGCGCAGCTGTGCGGTCTTGTCGTCGATCATGCCGGCGGAAAGATCGGCGTCGATCGACATCTGCTTGCCGGGAATGGCGTCGAGCGTGAAGCGCGCGCCGACCTCGGCGATACGGGTGGCGCCCTTGGTGATGACGATGAAGTTCACCACGATCAGGATCATGAAGACGATGAGGCCGATGACGAAATCGCTCGACATCACCAGCTTGGAAAAGCCTGATATGACATAGCCGGCGGCGTGGGTGCCCTCGTTGCCGTGCGACAGGATCATGCGCGTTGTGGCGATGTTGAGCGACAGCCTGAGCATGGTGGCGATCAGCAGCACGGTCGGGAACGATGAGAAATCGAGCGGCCGCTGGATCCACAGCGCCACCATCAGGATCAGCACCGACAGCGCGATCGAGAAGGCGAGACCGACGTCGATGAGAAAAGCGGGGATCGGCAGGAACAGCACAGCCAGGATGATGATGATGCCGAGCGCGAAGAAGACGTCGCGGCCGTTCTTGGCCACTGCGCCGGCCGGAATGCTTTCGCTGATCGCCATATCGTCCTCAAATCGCAAGCCTGCCGAGCGCGCGGCAGCCTTTCGAGACTAACCGGCCAAGCTTGCGCGAGGGTGGGAGAATGGGGTGCGGTGAGCGGCGACGGCGCGGTCGGCGCCATGGCTCCAAGCACTGGTTTCAATTCCAAACCTCAGCCAATATTGTAAATCGAATGGAAGCAGTTCGGTCTTCCAGCGCGAAGGGAAATCTCATGCTGTTGATCGTTGGCACGGTCCGCTTGCCGCCGGACAAACTTGTCGAGGCAAGGCCGGCGATGGAGCGCATGATCTCGGCCAGCCGTGCCGAGCCCGGCTGCATCGAATATTCCTATGCGCAAGACGTGCTCGAGGCCGGGCTCATTCACGTCAAGGAGATTTGGCGCGACAGACCCGCGCTGGACGAGCATTTCCGCTCGGCACACATTGCGCACTGGCGTTCAAGCTGGGCGGCACTCGGCATCGCCGACCGCAATCTCGTGCTTTATGAGGTCGGTGAAGCCCAACCGATCTGATCGGTCAAGGGCACCTGTCGTCTCTATCGCCCTGATCGATCCAGAGCCGAAAAATGGTGCCCTTTGGCGGCCGGCGCCGTGGTTGCCATGCGGTGTCGCCGGGCGTATCAGGCTTCCACCTCCCTTGGATATCGGCGAGCCGCTCCGGTGCTTTCCAGAAACGAACCGCAAGTCTATGCCCGCCGACTTCGCGCGGTGCTTCTCAGATCGATCCCGCTGCTAGAGGCGCGCGGCATCGTCATCGTCATCCTGGCCGGTGCCGTCGGGTTGATGTCGGCCGTGCTGGTCACCGGAATGAGCGAGGTGGTGCAGGGCCTGCATTTGCTGTTGTTTGGCGTCCAGCCAGGCGGCCGGCTTTCGGCCATGTTTTCCCTGGCTAGCCCGGTGCAGGCGCTGATACCGATGATCGGCGGCATCCTGCTCGGACTGACGGTGATCTGGCTGAGACGATGGAAATTCCGCACCCCGGTCGATCCGATCGAGGCCAACGCGCTCTACGGCGGGCGCATGTCGCTCACCGACACCTTCATCATCGCCGGGCAGACGATGATCTCCAGCGGCTTCGGCGCTTCGGTTGGTCTGGAGGCCGGCTACACCCAGGTCGGCTCTGGCCTGGCGTCGCGGCTGGCGCGCGCCTTCAGGCTTCGCCGCAACGATGTCCGCATCCTGGTCGGCTGCGGCGCCGCGGGCGCGATCGCGGCCGCCTTCGACGCGCCGCTGACCGGCGCCTTCTATGGCTTCGAGCTGATCATCGGCATCTACTCGGTCGCCAACGTCGCACCGGTGATGGCCGCTGCGATCTGCGCCTCGCTGACCGCCGCGGTGTTCGGCGTCGTGCCGTTTCCGCTGGAGCTCTCCGGCCTGCCGACGCTCACCGCCAGCCAGTATCTGCCGTTCCTGCTGCTCGGGCTGCTGGGAGGCGCCGCCTCCATTGCCATCATGCATCTGGTGAGCCTGATCGAGCGTGGTTTTGCCCGGCTGTCGATCGATGCTTCGCTGCGACCCGCCATTGGCGGGGTGATCGTCGGAATGCTGGGGTTGGTCACGCCGCAGGTCCTGGCCAGCGGCCACGGTGCCCTGCATCGCGAGTTCGCGATGAATTACGGGCTCACCGTCGTCGCCAGCGTCTTCGTGCTGAAGCTGGCGGCGTCGGCGATTTCGCTGGGCTCGGGCTTTCGCGGCGGACTGTTCTTCGCATCGCTGTTCCTCGGCGCCCTGCTCGGCAAGATGTTCGCCGGCGCGATGGCCCTGATCTCGCCGGCAACCGGTATCGATCCCGCCGTCGCCGCCGTCGTCGGCATGACCTCATTGGCTGTCGGCGTCGTCGGCGGTCCGCTGACGATGACGTTCCTGGCGCTTGAATCGACCCGCGACCTGACGCTCACCGGAGTGGTGCTGGCGGCCTCGATCATGGCGGCGGTCCTGGTGCGCGAGACCTTCGGCTATTCCTTCTCGACATGGCGTTTCCACCTACGCGGCGAGACCATCCGCAGCGCTCATGATGTCGGCTGGATGCGCAACCTGACAGTCGGCAGCATGATGCGAAAGGATGTCCGCACCATCGACGCCTCGAAAACGCTTGCGGCGTTTCGCAAGGAAGTGCCGCTCGGCTCCGCGCAGCGTGTCATCGCCGTGGATTCAAGACAGCACTATCTGGGCGTGCTGATCGTTGCCGAACTGCACAGCGATCTGTCCGACGGCGAGATGCCGGTGCTGTCGTTCGCCAGGTTCAAGGACGCGGTGCTGGTGCCGAGCATGAACGTCCAATCCGCGGCCGAGACCTTCCAGCGCGCGGGCGCCGAGGAACTGGCGGTGGTCGAGGATTTCACCGACCGTGTCGTCGTCGGGCTTTTGACCGAAGGCCATCTGATGCGGCGCTATGCCGAGGAACTCGACAAGGCGCGGCGGGATCTGTCGGGCGAGGGTTAAAGCTGCCCGAAACGCATAAAGCGGTTCCGGTCCGTCCGGAACCGCTCTAACTATTTGTTTTGCCGCATTTATGCGGACGCCAAATAATTCCATTTGGCTGCCTAGTGCTCGATCGGCCCTTTCGGCATGACGAGCGCGGTGCCGGCGGTTGTCGGACGCTCGATCATGCGGCGGACGCGCGGCGGCTCGTCGCCGCTGTGCAGCGCTCGTACGCGCTCGCTGATGACGGCGTCGGCATGGGTGGCCCGCTTGTTGTGGCGGATGTATTCGAGCCATGTCGGCGAATGGTAGTGCTCGATCCATATCGCGGGATTTTCGAGATCGCGCGCCAGCGTCCAGTTGCGGGCGCCGTCGCGGCGGCGGATGCGGCCGCGTTCGGCCATCGTGGCGAGGAATTCCGGAACGTCCTCGTCGCGGATGACATACTCGATCATGATGGCGATAGGACCGCTGCGCAGCTTGAGGTCGAGCCCGAGATGTGGCTCCTTGAAACGGTTGAGCGGATCGAGGTTGAGCACCGCCTGCTGCGGCAGAGGCAGCAACAGGCCGATCGCGCCGCCCGCCAGCATCGCGATGCTCGCCGCGACCAGCGCGACCTCGGCGCCGTGCGCGTCGGCGACGACGCCCCAGACCCAGCTGCCGAGCGCGATGCCGCCGAATGTCGCCGTCTGATAGACCGAAAGTACTCGGCCGACCACCCAGCGCGGCGTCGACATCTGTACCGTGACGTTGAAATGCGACAGCGCGATCACCCAGCAGGCGCCGCCGACAAGCAGTCCGAGCGATGTCTGCCAGGCATGGTGGCTGATGGCGGCATTGAACGCGCAGAGCGCAAAGCCGGCGAATGCCGAGCGCACCATCGTCTCGCTTGACAGCATCTGCCTCAGCCGGACGCTGATCAGCGCGCCGCCGACCGCGCCGATGCCGAAAGCGCCGAGCATGATGCCGTAGGTCAAGGCATCACCCCTAACGACATCGCGCGCGACCAGCGGCAGCAGCGCCAGGACCGCGCCGGCGCTGAAGCCGAAAGCCGAGCCCCTGACCAGCACCTTGCCGATGTTGGGCGACATGGCGACATAGCGTAAGCCGGCGCCCATCGCCGCGCCCAGTGTCTCGCGCGGCAGCGTCGACGCCGGCAGGTCAGGCTTCCAGCGGGCCAGTACGACGATGAGCCCGACATAGCTCAATGCGTTTGCGGCAAAGGCCGCGGCAGCACCTGCGGCGGCGACGATGACGCCGCCGATCGCCGGGCCGACGCTGCGCGTCAGGTTGAAGCCCAGCGAATTCAGTGCGACGGCCGCCGGCAGCTTGGCGCGCGGCACCATGTCGCCGACCGAAGCCTGCCACGACGGGCTGTTGAGCGCCGTACCGCAGTCGATCAGGAAGGTGAAGGCAAGCAGCGTCCACGGCGTCATCAGGCCGAGCCAGGTGAACAGGGTCAGAAGCACTGAGACGGCCAGCATGAAGGTCTGGGCGATCAGCATCACCTTGCGCCGGTTGAAGCTGTCGGCGATGGCACCGGCGACGAGCGCAAACAGCATGATCGGCAAGGTGGTCGAGGCCTGGACAAGTGCGACCTGATAGGACGAGGTGGCGATGGTGGTCATCATCCAGGCGGCGCCGACGCCCTGGATCAGGCCGCCGAAATTCGACACCAGGCTGGCAGACCATACGGCACGGAAAATGCCGTGCCGGAACGGCGCCAGCGCAGAGACGCGTTCGCTGTCCGGCTCGTCGTCGATCATGAATGCTGTCCCGCCGTCACGTGCTGGTTTCTTCCGCCCACCCGTCCGTCATCATGTAGAGCACGATGTAGAGCATGGCACCGCAAAGGGCGAACGCCTCTTCGAAAAAGATCATGGTCCAACAACAGGATAGCGCAGGCGAAAATAGGTCTGGACGTGATGATTTCGTGCCTAACCCAAGCGTCTCATTGGTCTGGACCAATGGCCATCAATGCGTGTCCTTCAGGGCGGGCGAGAAACGCGGGTAGCACTTTTGATTTGCGCATGATCCCCGGCGAAATAGACCCCGATTTTCGCTGGTGCGAACCTTTGGTTCGGAGTGACGCGCTAAAATCCGTTTTCGATGCGCTCGAAGATGACGTTGGTGAATGCCGATATCTGGCTGCCGATAAACGGCCCGGTCAGCGCCACGACCAGCATGATGGCGACGATCTTCGGCACGAAGGTCAGGGTGATTTCCTGGATCTGGGTCAAGGCCTGGATCAGGGCGATGCCGATGCCGACGGCCATGGCGACCAGCACCACCGGGGCGGAAGCGGTCAGCACCGTCCACACCGCGTACTGGACGATATCGAGGGCGTCGGCCTCGTTCATACGATGAACCCGAAACCTGCGTGTCCTAGCTGGCCGCCTTGATCGAGACGCCTGGGCCGACGGCGAGTTCCGTCCCGTTCTCAAGCACGGCGATGAGGCCGCTGCTGGCGAGACGCACCGATGCCACAGTGCCTGATGTCTTGCCGTCGGCGGAGGTTATCGAACGGCCAATCAGGGCATCCGCCTGCGACAGTGCCGAGGACTGCATGATCTGGTCAAGCTTGGTGTTCGTCTGCACCGACTGCTCGACCTGCGAAAAGGTGGCGAGCTGGGCGACGTATTGCGTCGAATCCATCGGCTTCGCCGGATCCTGATTCTTCATTTCGGCGATCAGCAGCCTCAGGAACGACTGGTAGTCGACGGCCGTCTTGGAGGTCGACTGGCTGGCCTGGTTGGCGCCGGTCGGTATGGTTGTAGTCATGTCCACGTTCATCAGTATCGTGCTCCCACGGCCAGCGGGCGCGGCACACCCGCAACATCGTCATTGCCGCCAAGCGCGCGGCGCTCGAGCGGATAAAGCGCGCGGATCGCCTTCAGCGCCTCATAGATATGATCCTCACCGACCATGCGGTCGATCTGCTTCAGCGCGCTGCAAATCCGTTCGTCGTCGAAGCTTGCCAAAAGCAAGGGCAGCGAACGGCGGAACATGTCGCGCGCCTCGGAGGCGCCCGGCGGGTTCATCAGCATGACCTGCAGGATGAAATAGAGCTGCTTGAGCGGCGTCGAGGCGTCCTCGGCTTGGATGACATGGCTTTCGAGCAGGAACTGCACGTCGTTCATGAGCTCGATGGCGACCTTGCGGTCGACGCGGATGACGGCGCCGTTGATGTAGATTTTCTCGTTCGGCTTCAGCGATATCTTCAGCGTGTTGGTCATTGAATGCCGTCCCTGATGATCTGAGACACTTCGATCAGCCCTTCGAAATTGTTCGTGCGGCCCTGGCGGATGTCCTCGGCCTCGCGCAGCAGCCACAGGCCGATGGAGATCAGGTTGGCGCGCAGCTCCTTGGGCAGGGCGTTGTCGCTCGAGCCGAGATCCTCGACGAAGGTGGTCCAGACGCGGTTGGTGAAATGCAATGCCTCGATCGCCTCCATCGAGCCCTGGCCAACCGCTGCCGCCGCCGACAGCATCTCGATCGAGCGGGTAAGCAGCTGCCGCTCGCGGTCCTTCGCGTCGGCGACGGAGTCTGTCTGGATGTCGGCGTAGGAGAATTGGTACATCGTTGGAGCTCTGCCGTTCCGTTTGGAGGTGTCAGGTCAGGTAATTCAATAGGCTGAGTTGCTGCAGGCGTGCGGTCAGCGCGAAGGAGGTCTCGATATGCGTCGTCAGATTTGCGACGCGGGTGGCGGCTTCGGTGGGGTCGACGCCTTCCAGGTCGATGATGTGCCGCTCGAAGAGATCGACTTGCGTTTTCATGCGGTCACTGGCGTCGGACACGCGTTTCTCGATGAAGCCGGTCTCGGACTGCAACTGGGCGAGCCCGCCCAGCGCTTCGCCGACCAGCGAGACGGAGCGGCTGACGACTGAATTCTTCGCCGCCTGGCTGATGTTGCTGGAGAGCAGGCCGGTGACCATGGCGGCCGCCATGGCGAGCTTGCGGATGCCATCGTCGTTGGCGCTGACCGAGGTCTGGGTGGTTTCGTTGAGCGCGATGCGGCTGACGATCTCCTGGTCGGTGGCATTCGACCACGTGCCCTGCCAGCCTGAACCCAGGAACTGTGGTTCGACATTGCTGGTGATGAACGCATCCATCTGCGCTGCGGTGATATTGGCTGCGGCCGGGTCGCTCGGCGTGAAACTGAAATACGCCAGGAAGGAAGCGTCGAACGCCGCCTTGGCGGCCGAGCCGGCGGCGGTGAAGTCGTCGATCGGCTTGACGTCGGTGTTGGTGCCGGCAAACAGATATTCACCGTTGACGCTTGTGTTGAGGATAGAGGTCATTTGCTGCAAGGCTGTCTTGCCGGCGAACTGCGTAGTGCTGTTCGAGGAATCGCCGGAAGCGGCGCTGGTCAGGCTGGAGAGGAAATCCTGCGCTACGTCGGACAAGTCGCCAAGCGATGTCTGGGTCGATGAAAGCCGCGCTGTGACCAGTGCGTTGGAATCGATGATGACGTTCAGCCGGTCAAGGTCGCGGGAGAACGTGACGGCTTGGGCGGTGCGTCCGCCAAGCGCCAGGCCAACGTCGGCGATGGTGCCCGTTGAAGCTTCTTTCTGGGCGTTGACGAGGTCGCGCTGCATGCGCAATTGCGAGTAGCGCATTGCGTTCGACATGGCGGCGGAGGAGACGGATGTCGCTTTCATGGATTATCCCACGGCATTGAACAGGGCCGCCAGCATGTCGTCTACGGTTTGCATCATGCGGGCCGAGGCCTGATAGGTGTGTTCGAGATCGAGAAGCAACGACATCTCCTGATCGACGTTGACGCCGGTGTCGTTGGAAAGCGCTTCGGCCGTGCGCGCGGCCAGCGCCTCCTTGGCATCGGCGGTTGTCGAAGCCTGCTGGCGCACGCCTTCGAACCAGCCGATGGCGTTGGCAGCGTAGTCGGCGACGCTGGATGTCTTCGTGATGCCGGCGGCCGCGTCGAAGGCGATCGGCTGGTCGAGCCGGTCGCCATAGCCAATCAAAAGGCCGGAATAAGACGCGCCGCCGGTGTTGGCGACATAGGCGGCACCGTTGGCGCCGCCGTCGCGCAGCAGCGTCGGGTTGCCACCAACGCTCGGGTCCATCGCAGCGTTGACGCTGATCGAGCCGGCAAGGCCATTGACCAGCGTGCCGGCCGGCGGCACCGCAGGCGCGCCGGACCAGGTGAACAGGCCGGCCTTATTGGGCAATGACGGCGCGGTCTCGGCAAAGGCGGTGATGAGCCCGCGCGCGGTCTCGTCGAGCTGGCTCTGCATGGTTGCGGCGACGCCGTCGCGCAACGTGATCAGGCCGGCGAGCTTGCCGTTGGCACTGGTGTTGCCACCGGCCCCGGCTGAGACCGGCACGTTATCGATATAGATGGTGTTGCCGGGAACGCCGGCGGCATAGCCAGGCGATGGCGCAAAACTTACCGAGCGCGGCACCGTCTCGAACAGCGTCGTGCCGTCGGCGGTGGTGATGACCATGTCGTTGTCGCCGCGCGTGAAGGTCGAGACGGGGACGTATTCCGAAATCTTCTTCAGCAGGCCGTCGCGCTGGTCGAGCGCATCGGACACATCGCCGCCTGAACGGGTTCCGGAGATGACGGCCTTGTTGGCATCCTGGAACTGGCTAAGCAGCGAATTGAGATCATCGACCGCCGTGGCGATCTCGCCGTCGGTCTGGGTGCGGAAATCCTGGATCGCCTTGGTGCCGTCGTTCAGTGAGCGCACGACCAGCTGAGCCGCGTCGATGACGCTGGCGCCGAGGTTCTGGTCTGACGGCGAGGTGGCATAGAGCTGCAGCGCCTGCTGCAGATTACCGATCGCGGTCGAAAGAGAGGATGCGTTGTCGACACCGTTGACGGCGAGGTCGAGCTGATCCATGCCGCCGTAGAGCGCGCTCTGGCCGCTCCATGCCGACAGCGCGCTGAGGTTCTGGCGGAAGAGAAGGGCATTGGCGGCGCGCTGGATCTCCACCGAACGTGCGCCGGGCGCCGTGCTGGTGACGACGGCCTGGCGCCGGGCATAGTCCGGATTGGACGCATCGGCGACGTTGCGGGAGATGATGCCGGTCTGCTTCGATGTGGTCAGAAGCGCCGACTGGGCGATGCTCAATGCGGAGGAAAGCGACATGTGGATCTTTCACGGGCTGACGCCCGTCGGTTATCTCTTGAGGTTGACAAGGACGTCCATCAGGTCGGAACCGGTCTGGAAGACTTTCGAATTGGCGGTGTAGCTGCGCTGCGCAGCGATCATGTTGGTCAGTTCCTCGGCGATGTCGACGTTGGAATTCTCCAGCGCGCCGGAGATGATGGCACCAAGCTTGCCTTCATTGGCAAAGCCGATGCGCACGGCGCCGGAGTCCGAACTCTGCGCGTATACATTGCCGGGCAGCGCGGCGAGGCGGTCGGGGCTTTGAACGTCGGCCAATGGAATCTTGTAGAGCGGCTTGGTGGAGCCGTCCTGGTATTGTGCATAGATGATGCCGTCCTCACCGATCTGGACCTTCTCGATGGTGCTCGGCGCGTTGCCGTTGACCTCTGCATCGGAAACGGTGAAGCCGGTGCCGAGCTGAGTGAGCTTGGACAGGTCGAGCTTGAGGGTGGCGCCATTCGGCACCGTCAACGACACGCTGTCGATAGCGCCGCTGAGTTTGCCGGTCGTGGTGTCGAACGTCAGGTTGGCTGTGCCGAGGGCGCCACCCGCATAGGGAAAGGACGTACCGGGCGTCGCCTTGGACTGATCGAAGACCGAGACCTGCCAGGTGCCGGCGCCGGTGTTGGTGAAATAGACATCGAGCAGCACCTTATTGCCCAGATTGTCGTAGGCGACCAGCGAGGATTTCTCCGTGTATTGGGCGGCGGCGGTGTTCGTGGTGGGCAAGTTGGCAGCGGCAACCGGGGTCGCGCCTGCAGGCAGGTTACCATTGAAGTTGCCCGCGGTGCTGGGTGACGCCGTCATTTCCTGGTCGGATATCTGGACGGGCACAAGCCCTTCGAACCCGTTGGCGGTGGCGGCCGGCTCGCCGTTGGCGTAGCTGTAGGCCATCAGCTGGTAGCCGGCGGCATTGACCAGCTTGCCCTCGGCGTCAGGAACGAAAGCGCCGGCTCGGGTGAGAAAAGGCGTTCCGCTCGGATCCTGGACGACAAAGAAGCCCTCGCCATTGACCGCCAGGTCGGAAACCGAGGTGGTGTACTGGAGCACGCCCTGCGCACTGATCGAGGAACGGATGGTGGTGGTAACGCCACCGGAATTATAGGCGCCGCCGGTGGTCGGCATGACCAGCGTCGAGAACTCGGCGGAGGATCGCTTGTAACCCGTGGTGTCGGAATTGGCGATATTGTCGGCCACGGTGGACAGGCGGTTTGCCTGCGCGTTCATGCCGGAAACGCCGGTCCGCATCATCCCGTAAAGGCTCATCGAAACGTCTCCTCAATGCCGGTATTGCAGGCCACGAGGCTACGCCTTGTGTCTTGCGCGAGGCTGGCGCGGATTGGATCTTCGAGCATCAGAATATCAGCCGGTAGCCGAGGAAGCGCTTGGAATCGATCGGGTCGTGGCCGAGCTTCTCGCGCAGCTTCTTGCGCAGCTTGCTGATGTGGCTCTCCACGACGTTCTCCTCGACCTCTTCGTCGAAGATGCCGTAGATGGCGTTGAAGACCTGGTTCTTGGTGACACGGCGTCCGCGATTGCTCGCCAGATATTCGAGGATGCGGCGCTCGCGGCGGGGTAAGGGCAGCGGCTGACCGTCGATCTCGGGATCGCGGCCATCCATGAAGATGCGCATGGCACCGACCTCGGTGTAGGCCACGTCTTCCTGGGCGCGGCGGCGGATGGCGGTGATGCGGGCCAGTATCTCGCGGATGTGAACCGGCTTGCGGATGACATCGTCGACGCCGCTTTCGAACAGCCGAAGGGTGTTTTCGAGCGAATGCTGCTCGCTGAGCGCGATGACCGGTGCGCCGGTGCGGTCGCGAATCTGGCGTGGTGAAATGGCGCCTTCCCGGCAGTCACCGATGAGGAAGGCTCTGACCGACCTCAGATCGGTGTCGGCGGCGGACGTCACCCATTCGCCGAATTCGCCTGGTGCGAAGCCTGCACAGGCGACGCCCTCGCGATCGAAAAGTGAGTTGTATCCCTCTGTTACGAGCTCACGCTCGTCAACGATCACAATCATCGGCCCGCCCTCCGAATCAGCTCATTTGCCCCGTGACAAAAGCCGTAACCGGTGGCGGGAATCCTGAACAACCGTCATTTCTTGTAGCTATTTTCTTGGGAGTTTTTTCGACATCCGAAATAAGAGCGGCTGCCTCAATGCGTCGACGGCGGCAATGCGCCGACGATATCCAAGGTGTCGGAAAGGTCGGGGAAAGCTGGCTGTCCGCGAAACATCTAGGACAGCTATGGGTTGCAGAAAGTGCTGGCGTTCAAAGTCCATTTGCCAAAGCCGGTGGCGACCATGTTGGCGATGACACGGCAGACATAGATCTTCTGCGCCGGGTCGTTGTCTGGACCGGCGTGGTAACGGGCAACAGCCATCGACCAGGTCACGTGACGGGCGTGGAGGCTGGCCAGGAAGCGCGCCGCATAGTCGACGTTCTGGCGCGGATCGAGCATGTCGCCGACACTGCGGAAATGCGAGGCGTGATAGTGGTGGTTGATCTGCATGCAGCCGAGGTCGATCAGCGTCTTGCCCTCGCGGCGGGCGTTCTCGAACGTAGCCAATGCCTCATTGCGGCTTCGGGGAAAGACCGTTTTTCCTTCTATATTCAAGGCGTTGGGCTGGAGGCTGCCCTTGTTTCCGGTCTCTGTCAGCCCGACCGCATAGAGGATACCGGCGGGCACGCCGTAGCGATCGGCAGCGCGCAGGATCTCCGGTTCGCAGGGGTTGGCGGCGGCGTTCGCGGCGCCGGCGGCCAGACTAGATGAATATATCGTCGCCAGCGCGCTCGCGAGCAGGTGAAGCAGCGCGGCCAAATTCCTGGGCGTCATTGTTGTGGTTCCTTCCCGGTTGCTGACCGCCGGAACCGGCATTGTTGCCACTTGAGTTCCCGGGCTGAAAGGAGGACTGATCACGACCTGGTGACATCGGCAAGGAGCTGCTGGCATCGGTACGGGTGGCCGCCGGCACTGCTATCGAGGGTTGCAGGATGGCGACCTTGTCGACGTCGAAACCGAGCCCGCGCAGAGACTTGACGATGGCCTCGCTGTCGGCGGTGAGACGGCGGTATGCTGCGTGGGTTTCCGGCTTCAGTTCGATGGAAAGTTGCTCTCCGGCGAGCCGCAGGCTGGCCGTGACCATGCCGAGTTCGGCCGGATGAAGCTCGATCTTCAATGTATGTGTCGGAACGGCAACAGAGCTGGCAATCTGGGAGGCTGCGGAGGGTGTCGAAAGCGCCTGTCGCAGGCCGCCATCGGAAGCGATCGCGTCAATAACGGCGGACGCCGCCTGGCTCATCGGATGTTGCGCCGGCGCGGGAAAACTCTGCTCGGCGACGATGTTGACGCGCGCGGCTGACGAGGCCAGCCTTCCCCGTTCGGACGGTGCTGCCGACTGGACTGCTTCAAGTCCCTTGGTCGCTGGCTCCGACCGCTTCGCTTGCGAGGCATCGGTTACAGCCTCATCCCCCGGCAAATGAAACGCCGTACCATCTTGCGGCAAGGTCTCACTTGGACCAGGTCCGACAGTGCCTGTTTTCTGTCCGGACAGGCCCGCTGCAATCGAAGCGCGTTCTGACCGCGACATTGCTTCAAGGGCGCCGCTATCGACATCAGATGCCGGACGTTGCTTCCTGGAAGACAATGGTGCGGGAGAACGGAGCTGGCCATCGAGCGCCGTATCCTGCAACTGCTCATCCGTTGCCGCATTGTCTCCATCCGCCTTGGCCGACGTCGAGAAATGCCTGATATCGTGGAGCGCCATCAGCAACGGCAACTGGTCCTGAAGCGACACTGCATTTGCAGTCTGCTCCGTATCGGCAGAGGCCTCGCTCAGCTTGGCATCCGCACTGTTCCTTGCGGTTTTCCCGGCAGGCAGTTTCGGTGAAGCAATCTTGCCTTGCTCGCTGCGGGTCGGCTCTCCCTTGCCGGGGCCGGCGGAGGCGTGCTTGGCCCATCGGGCGTCGTGCTGCCCGGTTGTCCGCTGGTTTTCCGGCGTGGACGTGTCGGTGCCACGCACCATTTCGCCGAAGCTGGTGTCCTCGCTCTTTCCGCTTGCCGCCGCCGGCTTCGACGGGGCACGTGCGGAGACAATTTCCGGAAGGGCCTGGCCGAGGCTGGTAGTCATTTCGGGGCGGCTCCAAGTATCTGGTCGATCAAATCGAGTTGGTGGCGGGCGTTGATCATGGCGGCGTCCGTGGGATCGCCGGGGTCGAGGCCGGCGGCAGTTGCAAGGGCCGACGTCGGCAAGACAGCCGCCGCATCGCCAGAGGCTGCTGCTGCAGCCGGCGTTTCCGGTGCCGTTGCGGCTGGACCGCTGGATGCTTGGACGGCCGATTGCTCGGACATCGCACCTTCGACCGGCGGCAGGCCGTCCTCATCCGGTTTTTCCGCGGCCACGGTTTCGGGCACCGGCTGCTGTTCTGCGGCTGCAGGGGCGGACTTCTCTCCCGGAAGTGCCGTCGGCGGCGCAATCACCTCACCAGCGACGGCTTGCGCGGCATCGAGCAAGGCACGGTCGCCCTCGGAAAGCCTGCTGCGATCGATCTTGTTCAGCCTCGCGCGTACGTCGTCGATGGTGCCCGACGTGACCGTGGAGAGGCTGGAATAGAGCAGGGCGCGCGGGTCGTCCTCGTTGTGGATGCCATCGCGGCCCTGTTCGGCCTTGGCCGAGGCAAAGGCGGATAGTTCGGTCAGCCCGTCAATCGCGGCCCGACGGGCTATGCGAAGGTAGATCACCTTCTCACGTTCGGCATCCATCATAGAGGTGATGTCGGCGAGCTTGTCCTGACTGATCGCCATATGCAGCGTGATGACGCCGGAAACGAAGGAGTCTGCGAACTGGCTGGCATAGGGCGAATAGAGATAACGCTCGACATACTGGGTTGAGGCAAGCGCGAAGCGTGCTGCGTCACCTTGCGTGGTGGCGATGCCGACGGAGCGGCGTAGCGCGGCTTCCTCGACCAACGTGCCGGGGCTGAGCAGGCGGGCATCGTCGAGCAGCTTCAGCGCCGCGGCCGGTTCGTCGGTGGCAAGCAGCGAGCCCTTGACCAGGGCAAGGAACGCGCCGAGGTCGCCCGGCAGCGTCATCGGGTCGATCGGCTTCAGCGTTTCAATCGCCTCGGGCGGCCGTCCGTTCAGATAGCTGATGATGCCCCTGGCGACGGCCAGGCTTTGCGGGTCCGTCTCGGCGCGCGACGTGGCCGCCTCGACGGTCACCGGGTTGCCGCCGCTCATGCCATAGACAAGCAAGGCACGGAAATTCTTCGGTTCCTTGAAATCCTGCGAACTTGCCGCACGAAAGCGCGCGTCGGCCATTTCGAGCAGCTTGGCCTGCATCGGCAGAGCGGCATGGTCGCCGGAGGCGATGCGGTCCTGGACGAGTTGCAGCGAACGCACCAGCTGATACGGCTGCAACGCATCCTGGGCGGATCCCGCCGACGGATGCCCGGCGGTCAGCAGCAACAGGCCGATGGCGCGGCCGATGACGGTCGCGCGTCTCATCCGTCGGTCGCCATCAGGATCTCGATGCGGCGGTTCGCGGCGGCCATCGGATCGGCGGGATCCTTCGGCTGGCGATCGGCGAAGCCGGCGACCTCGGTGATGCGGCGCTCGTCGACGCCACCGCGGACAAGCATGTAGTAGGCGGAATGGGCGCGGGCGGTGGACAGCCGCCAGTTGTCGTAGCTGTCGCTGCGGAACGGCCGCGCATCGGTATGGCCGTTGATGCTGATGGTGCCTTTCTGGCCGTTGACGATGCGGCCGATCTTTTCCATCGCCAACACCAGTTCGCGGCGCGGCAAGGCCGAGCCGATCTCGAACATGCCGAAATCGAACTGGTCGGTGATCGAGATGACGACGCCCTTGCCGGTGGCCTCGACCGAGACGCCATCATGCAGCTTGTCGCCCGGCTTGAAGGCATCTGTCAATTGCTGCTTGACCTCGGCGGCCACCTTGAGGGCGGCGGCGCTCGGCGCCTTTTCAATGGCGTCGGGCTTTGTCTCCTCAGCCTTGGTTTCGACCTTTGGCGCCTGCGCGGCCGGCTTCGACGCAGCCTTGTCCGGCGCGGATGGCGCCAGCGGTTCGAGCGGCGCGGCCGTCACCGGCGGCATTGGCGGCACGGCTTTGACCTTGGGTATTTTGGTTTCGGCGACCTTGTCGCCCGGCTTGGCCGGATCGCCTTCGATCCTGGTGCGTTCGGCGCTTGCCTCGGCGCCGGGTGCGGCCACCTGCTGCGACCAGAAATCCGGAGCGAAGGGGTCTCGGTAGGATACGCCGCCGGACGCGCCGGTCGCCGGGCCGGCATCCTGCACGCCGCCATCGCCTTTCTGGCTGACGTTCTGCATGACGCCGGTATCGGTGGCGATCTCCGACAGAACCGCATAGGGATCGGCAAAGAGATGTTCGTCGGACAGGTTCGCGTCTTGCGCCGATTCCTTCGCCAGCTTGCTATCTGAGGAACCAGCGCCGCTCTTGCCGTTTTGCCCGGACTTGCTCGTCGCGTCCTGCGGGTCGTCGGCTGTCAGTCCGGCCTTGCTCGGACCGTCGCCGAGATTTTCGAGGCCCTTGCGACTCGCAGTGCGGTCGACCAGCTTGACCGGATTGAAGTAGCTGGCGACGGCCGCCTTGGTTTGGTCGTTGGCGGCGTTGATCAGCCACATGACCAGGAAGAAGCACATCATGGCGGTCATGAAATCGGCGAAGGCGATCTTCCAGACACCGCCATGGTGACCTTCGTCGTGATCGTCGTGACCGCGCCGGACGATGATGATCTCGTGCCTGGCTTCGCCGGCGTCGGCAACGCTCATGACAGGGCCTCCGACAGGGCTGCCGACCATTCGGCGATGCGCGTTTCGAACACCGCTTCGTCGATCGCGACCGTGAGGTCGAAGCCAGGCGCCTCGACAAAATCCAGATTGGCCGCACGAGGGCCGAGCGAGGTTTTTAGCGTTTCGAACAGCGAGAGTGGTCCGCGTACAGCTATACGCACCGCCTCGGTGTCACCGATGGCGTCGCTGATCGTGCGGCCAAGGGCCTCGATCGAGCGTTTCTGCAAATCGTCGCTGACGATGCCGCCGATGATGCGGGCAACGGTGGCGCCGACGAGGTCGCTCACGCGCGCCTCCATGGTGTCAACACGTGCCGCGATGGTTCTGCCGACATCGCCGCCGAAGCTTTCGAGAAATGCCCTTGCTTCTTCGGCATTGGCCTGGCGTTCCGCTTCGAGCGCTGCCTGATGGGCAACCGCAAGGCGCGCCTCGAGTGCGGCTTCTGCTTCGGTGACCGCCTCGGCGATCAGCGCGCCAATGTCGGCCTTCGGCGCCGGCGCGTCCGGCTTGCGCTCAGGTTCGGCTGTAGCTTGAGGCTGGCCGACGCGCTGCGTGCGTGCGCCGAAATCCGGCAGGAGGTCGAAAAGCGCTGAGGGCATGATCTACCCCGCGACTTCCTGGGCAGCCCATTTGCGCAGGATCTGCGCGGTGCGCTCCTCATTGATATCGACCATGCGGGCAAGCCGCTCCTGTGGCGCGGGCCTGATCTTCTGGCGAAGGTCATCGAGCGGGGTGGGGCCAGGGCGGGCACCGGGCAAGGCGCCGACGGCCGTGGCGGACCCATCGGCAGCGGCGTCGGGCGTCGGCAGCGAACGTTGGACATCGTCGAAGCTCGGCCCGGCGATGGCAGGCTTGGCTGGCGCGGTCAATGCGGCCGCCATCGGTTTGAGGCCGAAGAAGGCGACCAGGAACACCACGACGATAAACGCACCGGCATTGATAAGGGTGCCGGTATGTTGCCCGATCGATGCCAGCATGCCCGGCTGCTCGATCGGCTCGCCGTCCAGCCCGTCGATGAACTCGACCGCCGAAACGTCGATGACATCGCCGCGCTTGTCATCAAAGCCGGTGGCCGACGCAACCATCTTCTGGATGTCGGCGACGCGCTTGGCAACCTGCTCCGGCGTGGCGTCCTTGCCGAGGATGGTCATCAGGCGCTGCTGGTTGACGACGACGGCGATCGACATTTTGGTCACGGAATAGCCGTTGGAGACAGTGGCAATCCTCTTCGAATTGATCTCGTAATTGGTGATCTCCTCCTTGCGGTCGTTCTGCGAGGAGGATTGCGGACCCTCGGTGCTGGTGGTCTGGGTCTCGGGCAGGTTCTGCTCGACGCTGGTCGGCGACGATGCCTGCTTCTGGTTGTTGTTCTCGTTGGCACGCACCGACTGCACCGAGCGCTCGACGCGGGACTCCGGATCGAAGATGGTCTCTTCCGTCTGGCGGGTGTCGGTGTTGACGTCGGCCTTGACGCTGGCGCGAAAATTGTCGGGGCCGAGATAGGGGGTCAACGCGCGGCGGATGTTGTCGCCGATCTGCGCCTCGACGGTCTGCTCGACGCCCAGCGTGCGGGCGGCGCTGGTGTTGCTGGGATCGTCGCCGGCGGCCAGCAGGTTGCCGTCGGAATCGAGCACGGTGACCTTGTCGGCCGAAAGGCCGGGAACGGCGGCGGCGACGAGATGGCGGATCGACATGGCGCTCTTTTCGGCGTCGATGCCGGAGTAGCGGATGACGACCGAGGCGGAGGGCTGCTGCTCGTCGCGGCGGAAATTGGCGCGCTCGGACATGACGATGTGGACGCGCGCCGCCTTGATGCCGGCGATCGACTGGATGGTGCGCGCGATCTCGCCCTCGAGCGCGCGCACCCGGGTGATCTGCTGCATGAAGGATGTCAGGCCAAGCGAGCCGACATTGTCGAACAGTTCATAGCCGGCGTTGGCGCTGGTCGGCAGGCCTTTTTCGGCGAGCAGCATACGCGCCTGCGCGGTGGTGCCGGCCGGCACCAGCACGGTCGTGCCATCGGCGCCTACGTCGAAGCCGATGCCGGCCTCGCCGAGCACGAGGCCGATCTGGTTTACGTCCGAGCGTTCAAGCCCGACATAGAGCGTTTCGTAGGCCGGACGGTTGAGATAGACCGAGGCGACGCCGATGACGGTCATCACCAGCGCAGCGATGCCGGCCAGCATGGCGAGGCGCTTGACGCCAAATCCCTGGAGATTGGAGATGATGCTCTGGATCTGTTCCGGCACGGTTCAATCGCTCCCAGCATGACTGTCCGCCAGAACACTAGACTGCGAAGCTTGTGCGAAGATGATAGGCGGAGACGAAGAAGGCCGCGCTTGCGGCGCGGCCTTTCGTCGAAACAGGATGATCAGCCGGCGTCTTAGCTCTTGAACAGCGCCAGTATGGATTGCGAGTTGCTGTTGGCGATCGATAGTGCCTGGATGCCAAGCTGCTGCTGGACCTGAAGCGCCTGCAGCCTGGTCGATTCCTTGTTCATGTCGGCGTCAACGAGCTGGCCGACACCACGGTCGATGGAGTCCATCAGGCTCTGGGTGAACGTCTTCTGCAGATCGATCTGCTTCTTGTCGGAACCAAGCACGGTGGCGGCGTCGGTCATCTCGCCAAGTGCGGTGTCGACGACCTTGAGCATTTGGGCGATCTGGGCGTCGCTGTAGCCTTTGACCGAAAGCGTGGAGATGGCGTAGCCGTCGGTCGCGGCAATGGCTGCGTTGGCTGCCGGCGTGATCGCTGTGTTGTCGCGTAGACCGGTGGTTCCAAGCCGGACGCCTTCGAGAATGCCTTTGGTGGTATTGGTCGTGGCTGCCGCATCGTAGAGCTTGATCGCGTCGACCTTGATGTCGATCGTAGCCAGGGTCACGTTGCCTGCAGCGTTACGATTGAAGGCGGAGACGATCTTGGCGTCAAGGGCGACACCGGCCGAAGGGCTTCCCGAGGCGACAGTGGAATTGACCGAGAGATAGTTGGTGCCCGAAAAGGTAGCGCCATCGGCATAGCTCTTAAGCTGAGCCTGCAGCGACTTGATCTCGACGTCGATCTTGCTCTTGTCGGAATCAGAGGCGCCGGTAGCGGCAACGATCTTAACCTTGATAGCGTTGATCGTCTCGATCGCTTGGTTCATCGCGGTGTAGGCGGTGTCGACCTTGGAAGCGCCGAGGCCGAGAGCGTCCTGCACCGTTGACAGCGCCTGATTGTCGGAGCGCATCGTCGTGGCGATCGACCAATAGGCGGCATTGTCGGCGGCTTCGGAGACGCGGTAGCCCGTCGAGATACGGGCCTGTGTCTGTTCAAGCGACTTGTTTGTGGCGTTGAGACTCTGAAGCGCGGTCAACGCCGAAGCGTTCGTCATAATGCTTGCCAAGATGCACCCCTTCAAAAAGTAGGCGTGCTTGCGCATGCCTGGTCAACCTGTTCGACGGGATGGCGTCATGCCAATCGACCGACCGGTCTGTCCGTCCTAAAGCGAATGGTTAACCATGACTACCGCGATATGGTTAATGCCTTCTTAAAAGCAATAACCTGGCGAGGGAGAAGCGGCACTTTGCGGGGGTGGGTTTTTGCACAAAAGAAATCGGGCCGCGCTGATGGCGCGGCCCGATTTCAAGATGACCGAACTTAGGCTGTAGGCGATCAGCCGCGGAAGAGCGACAGGATCGACTGCGACGAGCCGTTGGCGATCGACAGCGCCTGGATACCGAGCTGTTGCTGGACCTGCAGCGCCTGAAGGCGGGTCGATTCCTTGTTCATGTCGGCGTCGACGAGCTGGCCGACACCGCGATCGATGGAATCCATCAGGCTCTGAGTAAAGGTCTTCTGCAGGTCGATGCGGCTCTTGGCGGCGCCGAGGTTTGTCGCGGCGTTCGTCATGTCCTTGAGCGCGGCGTCGACGACCAACATCTGCTGCTGAATCTGTGCATCGCTGTGGCCCTGAACGGTCAGTGAAGAGACCGAGTAGGTATCGCCGGCCGCGGGCGCCGCACCTGGTGTCGGAACCTGAGCCGTGCCCGTGATTGCGCCGGTCGTGCCAAGACGGACAGCATCGATAATACCCTTCTTGGTTGGCGCGGCGCCGGCATCGTACAGTTTGATGTTTTCGACATTGACGTCGATCGTGCTGATCGAAGACACACCGGCGGAGGTGCGGTTGAAAGCGGACACGACTTTCACATCGGCAGCCGTGCCGGTCGCATTGGACACCGACAGCATGTTGGTGCCGGAGAAGGTGGCGCCGTCGGCATAAGCCTTCAGCTGTGCCTGGAGGGCGGTGATTTCGGTCTGGATCTTATCCTTGTCGGTGTCGGTCGCGCCGAAGGCGGCAACAAGCTTGACCTTGATCGCATTGACGGTCTCGATGGCCTTGTCCATGCCGGTGTAGGCGGTATCGACCTTGGAAGCGCCGAGGCCGAGTGAGTC
>NZ_SADR02000011.1:0-121123 GCF_004010325.2 Mesorhizobium sp. M00.F.Ca.ET.216.01.1.1 | reverse complement strand
ATCCTTGTCGGTGTCGGTCGCGCCGAAGGCGGCAACAAGCTTGACCTTGATCGCATTGACGGTCTCGATGGCCTTGTCCATGCCGGTGTAGGCGGTATCGACCTTGGAAGCGCCGAGGCCGAGTGAGTCCTGCACGGTCGACAGCGCCTGGTTGTCGGAACGCATCGTGGTGGCGATCGACCAATAGGCGGCATTGTCAGAAGCGTTAGAAACCCGATAGCCGGTCGAAATGCGGGCTTGGGTCATCTCAAGGGATTTGTTGGTGGCGTTAAGGCTCTGCAGCGCAGTCAGCGCCGAGGCATTGGTCATGATGCTGGACATACTCGTACCTTTACACGTTTACACGCATTGCTTTGACATACCGGCTCTTCCGGTATGACGGTACGGCATCATGCCAATGATCGCTGAGACCCGATCACCCGCCATTGATTGCACAGTGTCAGAGAGTTCCTAGGAATCCGATAAACTTCATGGTTAATGATTTCCTAAACCGTTGTTTTATAAGCGATAACTTCCAAAGGTCGTTTGGACGAGCGGCGGCTGAAGGGTGCCTTAATGCAGACCGGGCCGCGCTGATGGCGCGGCCCGGTTTCAAGATGACCGAACTTAGGCTGTAGGCGATCAGCCGCGGAAGAGCGACAGGATCGACTGCGACGAGCCGTTGGCGATCGACAGCGCCTGGATACCGAGCTGTTGCTGGACCTGCAGCGCTTGAAGGCGGGTCGATTCCTTGTTCATGTCGGCGTCGACGAGCTGGCCGACACCGCGATCGATGGAGTCCATCAGGCTCTGAGTAAAGGTCTTCTGCAGGTCGATGCGGCTCTTGGCGGCGCCGAGGGTGGTGGCGGCGTTCGTCATGTCCTTGAGGACGGCGTCGACCTTGGCCATCATGGCACCGATCACACCATCCGTGACACCGGCAGCCGTAACATCGAGATTGAAGACAGACTTGGTGACGACGACAGTCGCCGTCGCGTCAGCGGCGGTTGCAGCGGTCGCGGCAGCGGTTTTCGCAGCGGTATCCGTCGCGCCGCCTGCTACCTGGGTGGCGAAGGTCGATTCGAATGCGTCCTGGGCCTTGGTCGTGCTGTAGATAGCAGTTGCCCGATCGAGAATGCCGGCGTTCTTGAGGTTTGCCGCCGTTCCTGAATCGAACAGCTTGATATCTTCGACGTTGATGTCGATCGTGCTGATCGAAGACACGCCGGCGGAGGTGCGGTTGAAGGCGGACACGACCTTGGCAGTTTGCTGGACGCCGGTATCGGCAGCGGCAGCGGCGCCTGCGGCATCCTTGGTGGACGTCACGGACAGGAAGTTCGAGCCGGAGAAAGTGGCGCCGTCGGCATAAGCCTTCAGCTGTGCCTGGAGGGCGGTGACTTCGGTCTGGATCTTCGCCTTGTCGGTGTCGGTCGCGCCGAAGGCGGCAACAAGCTTGACCTTGATCGCATTGACGGTCTCGATGGCCTTGTCCATGCCGGTGTAGGCGGTATCGACCTTGGAAGCGCCGAGGCCGAGTGAGTCCTGCACGGTCGACAGCGCCTGGTTGTCGGAACGCATCGTGGTGGCGATCGACCAATAGGCGGCATTGTCAGAAGCGTTAGAAACCCGATAGCCGGTCGAAATGCGGGCTTGGGTCATCTCAAGGGATTTGTTGGTGGCGTTAAGGCTCTGCAGCGCAGTCAGCGCCGAGGCATTGGTCATGATGCTGGACATACTCGTACCTTTACACGTTTACACGCATTGCTTTGACATTCCGGCTCTTCCGGTATGACGGTACGGCATCATGCCAATGATCGCTGAGACCCGATCACCCGCCATCCCGGGACCATAGCCGCGAGATACTACCAAAGGTCTAAACTGGAGAGTTAACCGGATCTATATTGTCCTGATCAGGCGAAAGGCCGGTTTTGGTACGGCGATGCTCAGGTGAAGGAGCGCACCAGGCTGCCGACAAGCAGGTTCCAACCGTCGATCAGGACGAAGAACAGGATCTTGAAGGGCAGCGAAACGACGGTCGGCGGCAGCATCATCATGCCCATGGCCATGGTGATGGTGGCAACGATCAGATCGATGACGAGGAATGGCAGCACGATCAGGAAGCCGATCTCGAAGCCGCGCCGGATCTCGGAGATCATGAAAGCGGGCACCAGGATGCGCAGGTCGATGGTGTCACGCGAGACGGCTTGGCCACGCTCGCGGGCGAGATCGGCAAAAAGGTCGAAATCCTTGTCGCGGACATTGTGCAGCATAAAGGTGCGAAACGGATCCGAAATCTTCTCGAACGCCTCGGTCTGGCTGATCTGGTTGTCCATCAGCGGCTTGACGCCTGTGTTCCACGCCTGGTCGAAAGTCGGCGCCATGACATAGAAGGTCATGAACAGCGACAGCGAGATGAGGATCAAATTGGCTGGCGTCGATTGCAGGCCGATGCCGGCGCGCAGGATCGAGAAGGCGATGACGAAGCGGGTGAAGCTGGTCACCATGATGAGCAGGCCCGGCGCCACCGACAGCACGGTGAGCAGGCCGAACATCTGGATGATATAGCCGACGGTCGTGCCGTCGGCCTTGCCGATGCCGCCGAGATCCAGTTGCTGGGCTCCCGCGACGGAGGTGGCGGCGACAACGAGCGCCGTGGCGACAAGGAGCTTTCTCATTCGAGCAGCAGTGTCCTGATGAGAAGCTGTTTGGCATGGCCGGCGCTGCGGATCGCGGCGCGCTCTTCGAGGTCGGCTTTCAGGTGCTGGTAGCCGCTGGCGCCCTCGATCTGATGCATCTTCAGCGTGCGGACCAGGGCCAGGAGGTCCTGATGGATCTCCTCGCTAAGCGCTGGCGTCTGCGGCGCATCGTACAGCACAGACAGCTCCAGCCTTATCCAGACGTCGCTGGGCGAGGCCAGGTTGGTGGTGATCGGCGCCAGCTCCACCAGAACGGGTCCCGCGTCGGGCTCATGCGCGGCGGCGGGTTGCTCGATCTTGCCTTCGTTCTCCGGGGCGGCGGGTACCGATTCAGGCCCTCCGACACCCTTCAGATAGCCGCCGGACAGCCAGCCCATGCCGATCGCGGCCGCCGTCATCATGAGCAGCATCGCAATCTGGATGACAAGGGAAGGACCCCTTTTGGGCTGGACCTGTTCGACATTCGCCACGGTGCAGTCTCCGGTCCTAGAAGGGAAGGACTTGGTCGAGGATCTGCTGGCCGTAAGGGGGCTGCTGGATCTCGCTGACACGTCCGCGGCCACCGTAGGAGATGCGCGCTTCGGCGATGCGTTCATAGGAGATGGTGTTCTCGGCGCCAATGTCGGAAGGCCGCACCATGCCGGCGATGGTGAGCACCCTGAGCTCGTAATTGACGCGCACTTCCTGCGAGCCCCTGATCATCAGGTTGCCGTTGGGCAGCACCTCGGTGACAACGGCAGCGACGTTGAGCTCCAGGCTTTCGGAGCGCTTGATCTCGCCGTCCGCGTTGGTTTCGGTCGTGGAGTTAAGGCTGCCGTCGCCTGTGCCGCCGGTGCCGGTGCCGTCCCATTCGACATTAGCATCGAAGCCGAGCTTGCGGGCGGCGGTACGGCTCCTGTCGTTCTGGTTCTTGAAGTTGGCCTTGTCGTTGAGCTTGATCCTGACGGTCAGGATGTCGCCTTCGCGTAGCGCTCTGGGATCGGTGAAGAGCCGGCTCTGGCGATCGTCCCACAGGGAGAATTTCTTAACCGGCGCCGAAGGCGGCTCGGGATAGCTATAGGGAGGCATGTTGCCGGTGGCGATACCGGAGCCGACCGGCGACAGCGCCGGCTCCCTGCCGATCTCCCTGAGGTCGGTGCCGCAGCCGGACAGCGCGGCGACGCCGAGCAGGAGGAGCATTCTGCGGATCATGACGGATCTACCCTTCGGGCTGCGCTGGCCATGATACCGGTGAGCGCTGCTGCCGCCTTCTGGTCCATTTCGTTGAGAATGACGCCAGCCTTGCGTGAATCGAGTTTCATCAGGATGGCGGCGGCGAGGTCGACATTGACCATCGCCAGGCGCTCGGCCGCGGCATCCGGCTTCATGCCGGCATAGATCTTGACGACGCTGTCTTCGGCACGAGCCAGGAAGACTTCGCGCCGTTTCAGCCATTGCTCGTATTCGGCCCGCTTATCCTCCAACGCCTTCATGCGCTGGTCTATGCCGGCTTGCAGCTGCTTCAGCTCTTCGGCCTGCAGGACGTAGCGGCGGTCACGGGCGGCGTCGGCTATGTTCGAGCAGAAGCGCTGGATCTCGCTTTCGTCCGGCGCCTTCTCCCGAGTCAGTTGCTGCGGTGCGGCCGGCTCCTGCCCGCCGGGCAAGATCTGCCGCACTGTTTCTTCCGTATGTGCTGCGCCGGCAAGGAGCGTAACGGCGAGAGCAGAGACCGCCAGGAATGCCCTGGCGGCGCGGTGCTGTTTTCGGGGAAGCGGATAGGTCATCGGCATGGCCTATTGAAGAACCAGGTCGGCCTGCAGGGCGCCGGCCGACTTGATGCCTTGCAGGATGGCAATGATGCCGTCGGGCTTGACGCCGAGACGGTTGAGGCCGGAAACGAGCGTTTCGAGGTCGGGCCCGTCGAGCACGGCGACGCGTGCGTCGGGCTGGGAGGCCTCAATGGCGGTGAAGGGTTCGACGGCGGTCACGCCCTTGGAGAAGGGCTCGGGCTGGACGATTTTCGGGGCTTCGGTGATGCGCACGGTGAGCGTGCCGTGGCTGATGGCGACCCGAGAGATCTTGACCTCGTTGCCGATGACGATAGTGCCGGTGCGCTCGTCGATGACGACGCGGGCCGGCGTGTCCGACTCGACGACCAGATTCTCGATCTCGGCATAGAAGCGCGCCGCCGAAACGTTCTTCGGCCTTCTGATCTGCACGGTGCGCGCATCGCGTTCGGCCGCCACGCGCATGCCGAAGCGCTGGGAGGTGTAGCCGTTGACGGCATCGGCGATGCGAACGGCGGTTGAGAAATCGGGATTGCGCAGCTGCAGGGTCAGCACCGCCTGGTCGTCGAACTCGGCCTGGACGGCGCGCTCGACGATGGCGCCGTTGGGCACTCGTCCGGCTGTCGGCACGCCTTGCGTCAATTGCTCGGCCTGGCCCTTGGCGGTGAAGCCCGAAACGATGACCGACCCCTGGCCTACGGCATAGATCTCGCCATCAGCCGCCTTCAAGGGCGTCATCACCAGGGTGCCGCCGGCGAGCGACGTGGCATCGCCCATCGAGGAGACATCGATGTCGATGCGGGCTCCCGACTGGACGAAGGGCGGCATGTTGGCGGTGACGATGACGGCGGCGACATTCTTGGCGCGGGCGCTGCCGCCCTCGGTGGCGATGCCGAGATTTTCGAGCATGGCGCGGATCGATTGTTCGGTGAATGGCGAGTTGCGCAGGCTGTCGCCCGACCCGGCCAGCCCGATGACCAAGCCATAGCCGACGAGCTGGTTGTCGCGCGAGCTCTGCAGCTGGGCGATGTCCTTGATGCGTGCCGCGACCTGGCCGGACGGCAACGTACTTGGCCCGTTCGACACCCTGAACATCCGGGCGGTGGTTGCGGGATCGTATTCCGGATCGTTGAACGCACCGCCATCCCTGGCGGCGAGCTCGCGCTTGGCCTTGGGGGTAAGCCCATCGGCCAGCGCCGGCTGCAGGCCGAGAACCGCTGCCAGCACAAGGGCAAGGCCGCGCATCATGAAGCGCTGACCCTGATCGAGCCGTCGGCCATCACCGTGCCGGAGAAGATCTTGCCGCTGTCGACGTTGCGGACCTTGACGAGATCGCCGGCCGCACCGGGCTGCAAGGTTACGGCGGTGGCCGAAATGGTGAGCGTGCCGGCGACGAAAAAGACCTGGACCGCCGCGCCCTGCTCGACCAGCCAGGCATCGCGGATGGCGGCGGCCGGTATGTAGCGACCGGGCAGCAGTGTGCGCTTGGCGACCTTGCCGTCGAGCTCTTCGGCACGGGTCGCGACCGCGTCCGGCTTGTGCTTGCCCGTAACGAGCGTCACCTGCTTCAGGGCGCCGAGCTCGATGGCCTCGCCTGGATAGATGACCCGGTTCGGGATCAGCACAACCTCGCTGGCAGTCTGCTTGGCGGGCTGGTTGACGACCTGATTGGCGACCTCTTGGGCAAAAGCCGGTGCGCCGCTGGTCACCAGCGCGGTGACCAGAGCGGCGCAGCGGAGAGCGGGGCGGGAGGCCGACAAGAACATCATCTGTTACCTGATGTTCTTGGAGACGACCGAGGCCATGTCGTCGGCGGCCTGGATGACCTTGGAATTCATCTCATAGGCGCGCTGCGCCGAGATCAGCTCGGTGATTTCCTTGACCGGATCGACGTTGGACGCCTCGAGATAGCCTTGCTCGACCGTGGCGAAGCCGGGGTCGCCAGGCACGCCGACATTTGCCGGGCCCGAAGCCGCCGTCTCCTGGAAGAGATTGTCGCCGAGCGGCGCGAGGCCGGCTTCATTGGCGAAGTTGGCGAGCTGGAGCTGGCCGAGCAGCTGGAGATCGGTCTGGCCGTCGATGCGGGCGAAAACCTGTCCCGTCTTGTTGATGATGACTTCGATCGCGTCGGCCGGCACGGTGATGGCCGGGATGACATTGGCGCCATCGACGGTCACCAACTGGCCGGTGGCGTTGGTGTTGAAGGCGCCGGCGCGGCTGTAGAGCGTGCCGCCGTCGGCGCCCTCGATTTGGAACCAGCCCCTGCCGGTGAGCGCCACATCGAAGCTGTTACCGGTGCTGGTCAACTCCCCTTGCGTGTGCACGTTGCGGACAGCGGTGGTCTTGACGCCGAGGCCGATCGAGACGCCTTCCGGCACCAGCGACGTATTGGAGCGGTTGGGCACGCCCTGGGTGCGGTCGACCTGATAGAGCAGGTCCGAGAATTCGGCGCGGGCGCGCTTGTAGCCGGTGGTGTTGATGTTGGCGATGTTGTTGGCGATGACTTCCAGGTTGGTCTGCTGGGCATTCATGCCGGTGGCGGCGATGGCGAGTGCTTTCATTGCAAGGTCCTCAGATGCCCATGCGGCTGATTTCGAGATAGGCGGAAACGACCTTGTCGCGGATTGCGACTGCCGTTTGGAGGACTTGCTGCGCGCTCATGACGGCGTCGACGACTTCGCGGGTGTCGGCATCGCCCTTGAGCGCCTGGATCGATACCTGTTCGGCATTCTGCAAGGTGTCGACGGTCTTCGAGGCGGCCTGGCTGAGCGCCTCGGCAAAGGTGGTGCCGACATCGGTGCCGGCCAATGGTGCGGCGCCACCCTGGAACAGGGTGGTCGCGGCATCGCCGCCGTCGATGGCCGGTTTGAGATGGAGTGCGCCGATGCCGCCAATGCCGCCGATCATTACTGGTTCCTCATCAGGTCGATTGTCATGGAAATCAGGTCACGTGCCTGCTTGATGACCTGGAGATTGGCCTCATAGGAGCGGTTGGCCTCGCTCATGTCGGCCATTTCGATCAGCACGTTGACGTTGGGCATCTTGACGTAGCCCTTGTCATCAGCGGCCTCGTTGCCAGGTTGGAACTCGACGGGAAAATCCGCCGGATCGCGGGCGATCGAACCGACCTCGATCAGCGAGCCGCCAGACGTCCGGTCGAGCTCGGAGACAAAGCTGATGGTCTTGCGGCGATAGGGGTCGGCGCCGGGCGAGCTGCCGGTCGACTGGGCGTTGGCAAGATTTTCCGACACTACGCGCAAGCGCTCGGACTGGGCGCCGAGGCCGGATGCTGCGACTTTGAGGGCTGCGGTGAGCGCATCCATAGTCAGCCCTTCACCGCCATCGTCATCATCGAATGGAAGGCCTTGACGATCGCTGTGTTGAGCTCGAAGGAACGGCGGACCTCGCCGGCCTTCATCAGCTCGTTCTCGACCACGACCGTGTTCTTCGACGGCATGATCGAACCGGTAGCTTCCTCCGGCTTGATCGCGAAGCCGGCATTGGTCGCCTCGCTGCCCAGATGCCCAGCCTGGGTGGCGTGCAGCGACACCGCCGTGCGATCGAGCACTTTGTCGAATGGTTCGACGTCACCGGCGGTGTAGCCCGGCGTGTTGGCGTTGGCGATGTTGCTGGCAATGGCGGACTGGCGCACGGCCAGCCATTGTGACTGCTTGGTGGCGAGATCGAAAAGGTTGACGGGCTCCATGGGAATCTCCGGGCTGGTTCCCAGAGACTAGGCTGCCAGTCTTGCGCGGACCTTGCGCGGAGCGGAACGTCGCGTGCCTGGAAGCGGTGCTACCTGGAGAGTTCGATCACCTGGTCGGAGCTGGTGACGAGGACCCATTTGCCGCCGCGCTGCTCGATCGCCGAGACGCGGCTGGAATCGGGCAGCAGCGAGCCGCGCTGGACGATCCACAGGCCGGCGTCGTCCTCGATCATGGCACGGCCATTGGCGACGTGAACCATGCGGAACCTGGCGTCGACGGGGAAGGGCTGCTGGTCGACACCGGGAGCCTGGCTGGGGTCCTCGGGATCCTGCAGCGTACCGGTGGCGAACAGATCGACCACCGGAACGTCGTTTGCCGTCAGCGGCGCATCGGCATTTTGCAGTTGCGAGCCGCCGGCAACGCGCCCGGCATTGGAACCGCTGCCGCCGAACTTGATGGCCTGCACGCCGAACTGCTCCTGATTGAAGAAGATATACCAGGGAAACAATGCGCAGATCAGGCCAAGCGTGATGCCGAGCGCGGCGACGACGAAATCACTGCGGCGGTCGGGTTTTTTTCCCAGCCTGGGAAATTGCGCCCTCGGCGGCTGCCGCCATTCGGTCCGGGAAAACAGGCCTTTGATGGCCGAGTTGCGACTGGCCTCGACCTCTTCGGCGGCCTTCGCCTCGGCGATCATCTCGCGCAGGATGCGCTCGGTCTGCTGGATCTCAGTCTGCTGGATCGGCATTCTGCTTACCCTTGAGATGGCGGGCGAGGTCGGCGAAAGGGTCGGCCGAAGCGCGGTCCTTCGGCGATTGCGTCAGCGCCTCGTAGATCAGCGGCACCTGACGCACTGCGATGTCGAGCTCGGCATCGGCGCCGCCCTGATAGGCGCCAAGCAGGCGGATGTCGCGCGTGTCCTCGAAGCGGGAGATCATCGACTTCAGCCTGGTCACCAGCATGCGCTGCTCGGCGCTCCAGGCCTTGTTGGCAAGGCGGGAAATGGATGACAGCGGATTGACCGGTGGATAGCGGCCCTGCTCGGCGATGGCACGATCGAGCACGACATGGCCGTCGAGGATGCCGCGTACCGAATCTGCAACCGGGTCGTTGTGGTCGTCGCCGTCGACCAGCACGGAAATGATGGCGGTGATCGAGCCTTTGCCCTCGGCGCCCGGTCCGGCGCGCTCGAGCAGCTTGGGCAGGTCGGTGAAAACGGAAGCTGGGTAGCCTCGGGCGACCGGCGGCTCGCCAGTTCCCGTCGCGACTTCGCGCAGCGCATGGGCGAAGCGGGTGATTGAATCGAGCACCAGAAGCACACGGTGGCCCTGGTCGCGAAAATGCTCGGCGACACGCATGGCGGTATCCGGCGCGCGCCGGCGCATCATCGCGCTCTCGTCGCTGGTGGCAACAACAGCGACGGTCTTGGCCATGCTCTCAGTGCCGATCGTGTCCTCCAGGAATTCGCGCACCTCGCGGCCACGCTCGCCGATCAGTGCAACGACGACCGTATCGAAGGCGTCGGCGCCGGCAAGCATGGCGAGCAGCGTCGACTTGCCGACGCCCGACCCAGCAAAGATGCCTAGACGCTGGCCAAAGCAGAGCGGGGTGAAGATGTCGATCACCCGCACGCCGGTCATGAAGGCGGTGCCGACGCGCTGCCGCGACATCGCACCTGGCGTCACGCCGTCACCGCTTGCAGCGGCGTCGGTCCTGATCAGCGGCGGGCCGCCGTCGATGGCACGGGTGAGCGCGTCGATGGCGCGCCCGCGCCACGAGGCGTGCGGCGTCACCGTCAGCGGCCCGCGGCGAAACACGGCGTCGCCTATGCCGGCATCGGCGCTGCGTTCGAAGGGCGCGATGACGACCTCATCACTGCCGATCATGACGATCTCGCCGCGGCGCGTTCCGGCTTGGCCGCGCTGCTCGACGATATCGCCCAGCCTGGCGACTTCTGAAAGCCCGCGTACCTTGTAATGCGTGGGCGAAACTTCGGTGACACGGCCGCCGCGCCGCAGCAATGTTTCTGTGTCGTCGAAGCGACGCCAGATCCGCTCCAACGCGGCCAGCCGGTCTTGTGGCGCGTCGGGCTGCCTTTCGAGAGCGCGCATCGATGACAGGCCGGTCGACATGCCGCTACTTCGAGCCGAGCGTCTTGATCGCGTCGTCGGTGGAGGAGGCGGTCTGGCGCATCAGCGCCGCCGTGTTCTCGAAGGCGCGCTGAACCATGATCAGGCGGGTCATTTCCAGCACTGGGTTGACGTTGGATTCCTCGAGGAAGCCCTGCGCGACGCCGAGATCGGAGCGGTCGGTGACCGGGTCGGGCGTACGCGCGGGAACGATGCCCGAATTGCCGTAGCGGACGAAATTCTGCCCGGGGTCGAAATTGTAGAGGCCGATGGCGCCGACAAGCTGGTCGCCCTGGCGCAGCGAGCCGTCGGCGCCGGCCTTGGGCGGGCCGTTGCGCGGATCGAGCTGGATCGGCGCGCCGCCGGCATCGAGCACCGGATGGCCTTCGATCGACATCAGTTCGCCATTCTCGTTCATCGAAAAGCGCCCGTCGCGGGTCATCACCGTGCCGACCGGGGTGTCGATGGCGAACCAGGCATCGCCCTGGATGGCAAAGTCGAAGGGGTTGCCGGTTTCGGTCATCGCGCCGTGCGCGCCGGAAAGATAGGTGTTGCCCGAAGACGCGAACGACACGGATTTGGAGCCGCTGCCGGAGACGACATCCTCGAATTTCACGCCGGTGGCACGAAAGCCGACGGTCGAGGCGTTGGCGACATTGTCGGCGACGGTGTCGAGACGGCGCTCAAGCGCGATCTGCGATGAAAGGGCGACGTAGAGGCTGTCCTGCATGGTATTCTCAGAACCTCAGTTTCTGCATGGCTATCATCAGATCGGTCGATATGCCGACCGTTGTCGGCTGGGCGAACAGCACGCTGACCGATGTCTGGGCGGTCGAGGTCGGGTGATTGACCTCCCACAGGCTGGTGAAGCGCGTCAGGAATTTGCTTAGCTTGGCGGGGTCGGTGAAGTCGGCAATGTCGAGCTTCTGCTCGAACAATTTGGCCTGCTTGTCGATGTCGGCGGAGGCAAAGGAATCGGGCAGGCCGAGCGCGGTGCGAACCACGCTGGCAAGTGCGGTATCAGCCAGCACGTCGTACCAGTTGGTGATATCGGGCGCCTTGCGGTCGAAATACAGCGCCAGCCGCACGCCTTCATTGGTCTTGCCGGCATTCTCCTCCAGCGTCTGGCGCATGTACCTGTCGACAGTGCCTTGCTGGGCAGCGGGAAAGAGCGTGGCGGTTTCGCCGAAGGCTTCGAAATTGAATGCCTTCACGAAGTCGGCGTAACGCTTATCCGTAAGCTTGTTGGCGAAGCTGTCGTCGGATTCGACACCTTCCTTCAGCGCCTTGACCATGAACGCCTTGGCGTAGGCCATGTCACCCAGGCCATATGCTTTCATGGCATAGTTGAACAGGCGGCTGTCCTTGACGAAATCGTCGATGGTTTTCACCTTGCCGATATTGGCAAGATAGTAGTCGGTATCGCGCTGGACGGCGGGCTGCGCCTCGACCTGATCGAGCGACTTGGTGATGTCCTTGGCGATGAGCTGATAGCTCGTATAGGTGTTCAACGCGTTCCGCCTCCGGCCGAAGCTATGCGCAGACAATAGCCCCACTTCCTTGCGCGAAGCTGAATCGGTTTCGGGACTAAGGATTCAAGCCTCACACAAGGCACGGGGACTATCCGTTGGTCCCGACATGGCATGCGGAAGGATCTTGCGTGGGCATTCTGATCGGACTGGTGGTGACGCTCGGTTGCGTTCTCGGCGGCTTCATGGCCATGGGCGGCCATCTTCACGTGCTGATGCAGCCATGGGAAGCGGTAGTCATCTGCGGTGCAGCGCTCGGCACATTCCTCGTCGCCAACCCGATGAAGACGGTCAAGGATACCGGCAAGGGCATTCTCGAAGCCTTCAAGCAGGCGGTGCCGAAGGAGCGGGATTATCTCGAAACGCTCGGCGTGCTGCACAGCCTGATGCGCGAACTGCGCTCCAAGTCACGCAGCGAGGTCGAGGCGCATATTGACAATCCAGAGGAATCGGCGATTTTCCAGGCGTTCCCGACCGTGCTGAAAAACCACGACCTGACGCATTTCATCTGCGACTACTGCCGCATCATCATCATCGGCAATGCACGCTCGCACGAGATCGAGGCGCTGATGGACGAGGAAATCCAGACCATCAAGTCGGATAAGATGAAGGCCTATCACGCGCTGGTGGCGGTGGGCGACGGCCTGCCGGCGCTTGGCATTGTCGCCGCCGTGCTCGGCGTGGTGAAAGCGATGGGCGCGCTCGACCAGTCGCCGGAAATCCTCGGTGGCCTGATCGGCGCTGCCCTTGTCGGAACCTTCCTCGGTATCTTCCTGTCATATGCGGTGGTCGGGCCGGTCGCCACCAAGATCAAGACGGTGCGCGAGAAGAAGAACCGCCTCTACATCATCGTCAAGCAGACGCTGCTGGCCTATATGAACGGCGCGCTGCCGCAGGTTGCGATCGAGTTCGGCCGCAAGACCATCTCCTCCTATGAGCGGCCGACGATCGACGCCGTCGAGCAGAGCACCATGAACACGGGTACCGCCGAGAAGAAGGCAGCCTGAGCCATGCGCGACGACAAAAAAGGCCGCGCGCCGTCATGACCAGCCCAGGCAGCCCATCGCAGACCCGTTCCCTGATCATCGAGCGCCTGGTCGGTGACAGCGGCGAGGCTGCTCACGTCATCGGAACCGGCCGGTCCATGGGCGAGCGCACCGTGCCGCTGCTGCAGAAGAGCCTGACCGGGCTCGGCGCCCCGGTGACTGTTGACTTGCAGGCGGTCGAGGTCAGCCGCGTCCCCGAAGCGCGCGTACGCGCCGGCGACACGTTTGCGATGACCGTCATTGCGTCGCCGACATCTTCCGACGCGATGACCCTTGTGATCGATTCGCCGGCGATCGCGATTATGGTCTGTGCGCTGTTTGGCGGCGATCCGGATCTGCCGGTATCGCCGATCGAGCGCGAGCTGTCGCAGATCGAGACGGATGTGGCGACGATGGTATTTCAGGAGGTCGCCGAGGCGCTCAACGGATCCGGACGGCGGTCACTCGAGCTGCGGCTGCCGGTGCCACGGGCGATTTCGGGTATCGAGGCGAAACGGCGCGTGCTGCGCGACGGCGCCGCGATCCGCATCGTCTTCGGCATCTCGACGCCGACCGATACCGGCACGGTCACCGTGATGATCCCGCAGCGCATTCTGCTAGCGACCCGAGGCGGTGCAGCCAATGAGGACGATCACACGACAGGCTCCGACTGGCGGGCGCGTTTTTCGAAAGAAGTGATGCGCTCGACGGTGGCGCTCGAAGCGACCATGCCCCTGGCCCGGCTGACGCTTGGCGACCTCGCCGGCTTCGAGGCAGGCCAGATCATCGAATTCGAGGAGAATGCGCAGTCACAGGCGCGGCTGAGCGCGCGCAACAAGACGCTGTTCGTATGCGAGTTCGGCAAGCTGGGACAGAATTACACCGTCCGGATCAGGCATCCCTACGATGCCGGACAGGACTTTATCGACGGGCTCATGCCGGGCTGAAGCCGGGCAAGCTCGAGCATTTTGGAGAAGACGCATGGCCAAGACCAAGGTGGAAGCCGATCTCGATCAGCCGGACGAGCAACTCGACCGCGCCATCGAAGAGTTGCGCGGCGTTCTCCAGGAAGAGGAGAGGCGACCGGACGCGACCTTGCGGGGCGCTTCCGACGGGAACTCGAACATCATCATGACCATACCGGTCGACGTGCAGATCATCCTCGGCAGCACCGAGATGCCGGTGTCCGAGTTGATGGCGCTACAGAAGGGCTCGACGGTGGCACTGAACCGCCGCATTGGCGAACCTGTCGACGTGGTGGTCAACGGCCGCAGGATTGCACGTGGCGAGATCACCGTGCTGGAAAGCGATCCATCGCGTTTCGGCATCAGGCTGACCGAAATCATCGCGGCAACGAAGGGCGTGTAAGCATGCGTAGCACGTGTGGGTACTTGCGGTGGGGGTCGATGGCATGACGGCGCTGACCACGCTCACGCGCCCGCAGAAGGCTGCCGCCATCCTGGTGGCGATGGGCAAGCCTTCGGCCAGCCGGCTGCTGAAATTCTTCAAGCAGGAGGAGCTGAAGGCGTTGATCGAAGGCGCCCGCCTGCTACGCACCATTCCGCAGAGCGACCTCGAACGCATCGTTGCCGAATTCGAAGCCGAATTCACCGAAGGTGCGGGGCTGCTCGATTCCGCCGACAGGATGGACATCATCCTCAATGAATCGCTGTCGCCGGAAGAAATGAGCGCCATCATGGGCGACAAGAAGTTCGAGGTCGCACCAGAGGGACCGCCGCCGATCTGGCCGGATCTCGAAAAGCTCGAGCCGGCACGTCTGGGTGCGTTCCTCACCGGCGAGCACGCGCAGACCGCGGCCATGGTGCTGTCGAAGCTTTCGCCGCAGGCCGCGGCCAATGTACTGCTGGCGATGGCAAAGCCGATGCGCAGCGAGATCATCAAGCGCATGGTGACGATGGCGACCATTCCGGAAGCGGCCACCAAGATCGTCGAAAACCAGCTGCGCAGCAGCGTGCTCTCGCAAACCTCGACCAAGGACACGTCGGCCGGGCAGGCACGTGTCGCCAGCGTGCTCAACGAGATGGACAAGCCGCAGCTCGAAGAAGTCATGCACGATCTGGAGGCGGTCGGCACGCCCGATCTCGACGGTGTCAGGTCCCGGCTGTTCGCCTTCGACGACTTGCCGCTGCTCACCCAAAAGGCGCGGGTGCTGCTGTTCGACGGCCTGTCGACCGAACTGGTCACGCTGGCGCTGCGCGGCGCGCCGCCCGCACTCACTGAATCGGTGCTGTCGGCGATCGGCGCAAGGTCGCGGCGTATGATCGAATCCGAACTCGGACAGGGCTCGGAGGGGATCGCCCTTGCAGACATCATGGCGGCACGCAAGACGATCTCGGTGGCGACGATCCGCCTTTCGCGCCAGGGGGCTTTCGAGCTGCCCGCGACCCAGAACGCCGCGGCCTGACGGGCGCTGAGCAGCTAAACGCACAATGGCTGAGGCGGTCGACAAAGACTCGAAAACCGAAGAAGCGACAGAAAAGAAGATTCGCGACACCGTCGAACAGGGCAAGCTGCCCCATTCACGGGAAACCGCGATCCTCGCGTCCTTCGTCGCCATACTGGTGTTCACCGTCTTCTACGCCAAGGATGCCATCATAGATCTCGGCATGTTCCTATCGATGTTCCTGGAGAAGCCGGAAGCCTGGCCGATGGACACCGAGACCGACGTCATCGCGCTCTACAGGACCGTCATGATGGAAATCGGCCGCGCCGTCGTCAGTCTGTTGGTGCTGCTGGTCGTGGCCGGTGTCGGCGCCTCGGTGTTCCAGAACATGCCGCAATTCGTCGGCGAGCGGATCAGGCCGCAATTCTCACGCATCTCGATAGCCAAGGGCTGGAGCCGGCTGTTCGGCGTGCAGGGTTTCGTCGAGTTCCTGAAGTCGCTGGGCAAGCTCGGCTTTGCTATCGTCGTGCTCGTCTTCACTCTGTCGGAAGACCACCGCAGGCTGCTGACAGGCATGATCACCAATCCCGTCGCCTTCGGCCTCGTCATCAGGAGCATCGCCGTCGACATCCTGGTGGCGATCGTCTTCGTCATGGCTTTGATCGCGGCGGTCGATCTTGTCTGGTCACGCTTCCATTGGAAGCAGGACCTGCGCATGAGCAAGCAGGAGGTCAAGGACGAGCTGAAACAGTCCGAGGGCGACCCGATCATCAAGTCACGGCTGCGGTCGTTGGCGCGCGACCGCGCGCGGCGGCGGATGATGACGGCGGTGCCGCGCGCGACGCTGATCATTGCCAACCCGACGCACTTTTCCATTGCCCTGAAATATGTCCGCGACGAGGACGCCGCACCCCTGGTGCTGGCCAAGGGACAGGACCTGGTGGCGCTCAAGATCCGCGAGATCGCCAGGGAGCACAACATCCCGATCTTCGAGGACGTGGCGCTTGCCCGCTCCATGTACAAGCAAGTTTCGGTTGATAGTGTGATCCCATCGCAATTCTATCAGGCCGTCGCCGAGCTGGTGCGGATCGTCTACTCGAAAAAGGCTGGGCGCAGACAGACCTCATGAACCGCCAACCGCACGCAAATTCCCGCGAGATCATCGTCGCCAGCGCCATCGAGCAAGTGGTGGGCGAACTGCGGCTGATCGAAGTTGCGGACTACATCGCCTTCATCCGTCTGGAGCATTTCGCTTGCCTGTCGGACCTGGTGGATTCGGCCGCGGAGCTGTACTTCATGCCGGGCACGCTCAGGCTCGGCCATGGCGGCGAGGCGCATGTCGACTGGAGCGGTAGTCCGCGCATCGTGCTTGACCTGGAGCTCAGGCCGCCCGGTGTCACGGTCTATTTCCAGCTGACGCTGAGCGAGAACAACGCGTCGGTCGTGGTCAACTACGTGTCGTTCGAGAAACCGGGCGAGGATCCGGAGCGCAACACGACCTTGCTACAGGCGGTGATCGAGCAGGCGCGCATCCGCAAGCCCGAGCCGCTCGCCTATCGCTGAAAATCTTTGTTTTCGTGCATGTCGTTATCCCAACCGCTGCGCACTTTGGGCGACATGCATTACTCAATCAGCCCAAGCCGCAGCGCCTTGGCCACCGCCTGGTTGCGGTTGACCGCGTTGAGCTTCTGGGTCGACTGGGTCAGATACTGGTTGGCGGTGTGCACCGAGAGCTTCAGCAGCCTGGCGATCTCCTCGCTGGTGTTGCCGTTGGCGGTCAGCTTCAGGCATTCGAGCTCGCGCTTGGAGATCGACCGCGTCCTGCCGGCGTCGCTCGGACGGATGCGGGCAACCGCGGCAAACAGCGAGAAACAGCGGGCGTGGATCTCGTAGAGCGCGTCTTCCGGCAGGGCGATTTCCATACCCAGGAAGACGACAACGCCGCAGTGGCCGCGATCGGCATGGACCGGAAAGCCAATGCCGTTGGTGCCGGGCGCCAGCGGCGCCATCCGCTCCGACCAGGCAAGGTTCTGGAAGATCTGTTCCGAGCCAGGCGTGCCGTCGTCGGCCCACCAGCGCGGCGCCGTCGAGGTGCGAGTGTGGCGTACCATCTCCTCGCCATTGGCGCCGGAGATGACCCTTGTTGCGGCGGCCGTGCCCGGGTAGTCGGAATCGAAGCAGGGGACGAGGCGTGCGAGTTCCGGCGAGGGACTGACGAAGAACAGGCCGAAGGCCGAAGCATTGATGTCGACGGCGATCCAGCGGCAGCGGCGTACTGCATCCGGAATGGTGACAGCGTGATGCGTTTCAGAACCGAGCGAGAAGGCGCCGAACGGATTGCGCTGCTCGTTGAAAAGGGCTTCGGCTGCCTCCTTGACATGTGCGTGTTTCAAATGATGCCGCTCCTGATAGCCGTCGCGATGGCCATCGCGCGGTTGCTGGCCGCGAATTTCTGAATGGCGTGGGTGATGTAGCTGTTGACGGTGTTCGACGACACGCCAAGGATGAGCGCGACCTCGTCGGTGGTCTTGCCTTCCGACACCCATAACAGGCATTCGCGTTCGCGGTCCGACAGCGGATCCTGCATGGCGGCGGCGGCGATCAATTGCGGGATGTTGGAGAGTGCATAACAGCACTTCAACTGGGCCTTCATCAGCGCCGGCTGGTCAATCTTGCCGGCCTCGGCGGCCGAGAACAGCGCGAACAGGCGCCGGCGGCCGATATTCAGCCGCAGTGAATAGATTTCCGCATGACCGAGCACGTCAAGAAGGTGGGCCTCTTCGCCGGTCAGCAGCCCGCCGGCGTCCGGTGCCTGGGCGGCTACCAGCGCCGTCGGTCGGATGCCGGGCGCGGCCGTCAGCGGCCCCTGGGCAAGGTTGGCGATCAGCCGTTTGCCGATGAGCTCGATGGCGTCGAAGATCCAGTTGGAAGAGACGATGCGCGCGTCATTGCGGTCCTGATCGTGGACGATAGCGACGAGCATGTAGCTGTCGGCGCCGATCTCTGCGGCAAGCTGCATGAAAAAGCTGGTGAGGTCGCCGCGGGACGCCAGGCGCGAGCCTAACGTGTCAGATTGGAGTTGCGCGGCGGGACTGCTCATTTGATACTTTGGCCGGAATCGATCCATGTGCCCGGTGCCGGCATTGCCAGCGGCCGAACCCGAATACGCATCACTTTCACGAAGACACACTCAAGGCGCGGAACGGCGCCCGACCAGGCCGAATCCCTTCAGGGAACGCGAAGCCGTCCGCGTCTGGTGCCGGACAAACGCCGGAACTTGAGACTTTGGGTGGTCGCCGCGCCCCCCGAGGACCGGCTGATTCGGGTCTAATCTACCCGCAGTTGAATCCGACATCAAACGCGATTTGACAAAATCGAATCTTATGGACTCGGCTGCGACTCAGAGGCGGATTTTCGAGCCGTTCGCTTCTTATCGATCCTCGAAGCCGGTCAGTACGCCGACAGCGTTGATGCCGATCTCTTCGACGGCATAGCCGCCTTCCATGACGAACAGCGTTGGCAGGCCGAGCTTGGCGATGCGGCGGCCGATCTTGGGATAGTCGGGGCTTTTCAGCTTGAACTGGCTGATCGGGTCCTTCTCGAACGTGTCGACGCCGAGCGAGACGACAACGACATCCGGAGCGTAGCCGGCGAGTTTGGCGCAGGCATCTTCCAGCGACGCGTTCCAGGCGTCCCAGCCGGTGCCGAACGGCAGGGGATAGTTGAGGTTGAAGCCTTCGCCCTCGCCCCTGCCGCGCTCGTCGGCATGGCCGAGGAAGAACGGGTATTCGGTCAGCGGGTCGCCATGCAGGTTGATGACCTGGATATCGCCACGGTCATAGAAGATCTCCTGGGTGCCGTTGCCGTGATGATAATCGACATCGAGGATCGAGACACGCCTGGCGCCTTGGTCGCCAAACCATTGCGCGGCAACGGCGGCGTTGTTGATGTAGCAATAGCCGCCCATGAAGGCGGCGCCGGCGTGATGGCCGGGAGGACGGCAGAGCGCGAAGGCTGCCGGCTCTCCGGCCTTGACCAAGGCTGCTGCGGTCAGCGCCACGTCATAGGACGACTTGATCGCCTGCCAGGTGCCTTCGACGAAGGTGGCGCCGCCGTCGAAGGAATAGTAGCCGAGCTGGGCGTCGATGCGCTGCGGGCGCACGTCGCCGCGCAAGCCGCGCGTCGACCAGGTGAAGGGCATGGCCGAGCCCTTGAAGCCGGCGGCCGTCCATAGCGGCCATACGGTCGGCAGGAAGTCGATATAGTCGGCCTTGTGGACGCGCTTGGCGACTGCGAGATCATGCTCGACCGGCGCAATGATCGGGCCGAGCTTCTCGCTTTCGACCCGCGCCTTGATGAACTCGGCCCGCGAGGGTTTTTCGAAGCCCGGCACGATGGCGGCGGCGACCAATTCCATCTGCCCGGCATGGCCGGCGTGAAGCGGCGAAAAAACAGTCTTCATGAAAATCCTTCCGAGACAAGCGGACGACCCTAACCGCGCCGCATCGCCTTTCGCAAGCCGCTGGGCCAACCGGCAACGGCTTGCTGACACGGCAGCCAGTCGTCTAGCTTGCCGCAATCGCAAAGAACCGCAGGTAATCATGAGTTCAGCCGCCGATGTGATTGTCACCAACAGCCGTGTGCTGACCATGGACGAAGGCAATCCGACAGCCGAGGCGGTGGCGATCAAGGACGGCGTTATTGTTGCAATCGGCGATCGCAAGACAATTGAGGCCTTCAAGGGATACGGGACGAAAATCGTTGATGCGCAGGGCGGCTCGGTCGTGCCGGGCTTCATCGAAGCGCATATGCATCTGTTTTCGGGCGCAGCCGAACTCGCTCATCTGCAACTGGCAGGCGTCGGCGGTTTCGAGGCGCTGCAAAAGGCGATCCGCGCCTATGCGCAAAGCCGGCCTGACGCAAAGATGCTCGTTGGCCAGGGCGTCGACTACACGGTGCTCGGAGCCGAACGGGTGACGCGGCATCATCTCGATGCCATCCTGCCGGATCGACCCTTCTGCATGGCAGCGCCCGACCATCACACCATGTTGGCCAACACCGCAGCGCTGCAGATGGCCGAT
Organism: Mesorhizobium sp. M00.F.Ca.ET.216.01.1.1; assembly: GCF_004010325.2. GTDB lineage: Bacteria > Pseudomonadota > Alphaproteobacteria > Rhizobiales > Rhizobiaceae > Mesorhizobium. The sequence goes on along the minus strand of NZ_SADR02000011.1, from coordinate 100,807 downwards.
ATCCTGCACGGGCGCACGCTCGGCCCAGGCAACGAGATCGTCATGGGCGACGACGGGCTGGCGGCCGGCGAATTGCGCGAAGGCGAAGCCTTCGGCCCGGTGCTCGACCTTGCTGGCGAAAGCCGGGTGCGGCTGGGGCTGGCGACCGGCGGTGAGCCGGACCCGATGCCGACCGCTGCGGAGCGCGCCGCCGATCGCGACATCATGCGGCGCGGCCTCGCCTGGTGCGCGCGCCACGGCATCACCTCGATCCAGAACATGGATGGCAATTTCTATCAGCTCGAGCTGCTTGCCGAGATCGAGACGGAGGAAGGACTGCCTTGCCGTGTGCAGGTGCCGTTCCACTACAAGAATTTCATGACGCTCGACATGCTCGACAAGGCGTCGATGATGGCCGAGTGTTACAATGGCGAATGGCTGTCGTCGGGCATGGTCAAGGTGTTCTATGACGGCGTGCTCGATTCATGGACGGCGGTGATGGTCGAGCCCTACGCTGATCGTCCCGATTGGGTCGGCGAGCCGCTTTTCACGCCGCAGCAGTTCATCGATCTTGCCGTGGCCGTCGACAGGCGTGGCCTGCAAATGGCGGTGCACTCGATCGGTGACGGCGCCGTGCGTGCGGTGCTCGACGGCTACGAGGCGGCGCAAAAGGCGAATGGCAGGCGCGACAGCCGGCATCGGGTCGAGCATATAGAGGTGGTCACCGCCGCCGACGTGCCGCGTTTTGCGGAGCTGGGCGTCATCGCCTCGATGCAGCCGCCGCATCCGCCAGGGGCCATGGGCTTTCCCCTCGAGCCGACCGTGTCGCGCATCGGGCCTGCTCGCTGGCCGCTGAGCTATGCGTGGCGGACGCTCAAGAATGGCGGCGCGCGCATTGTCTTCGCCTCCGATTGGCCGGTGTCGCCGATCGATCCGATCCTGGGCATTCAGGCGGCAGTACTGCGCAAACCATGGGCAGACGGCGATCCGGACCAGAGCTTCTCGCTGCAGGAGTCACTCGCCGCCTACACGGTGGAGGGCGCCTATGCCGAGTTCATGGAACATAGCAAGGGCCGCCTGATATCAGGCTATATGGCCGACCTCGTGGTGCTCTCCGCCGATATCGAGAGGACCGCGCCGGAGGCGCTGCATACCGTGCGTCCGGTGACGACCATCTATGGCGGCAAGATCACGTATCAGGCTTGATGGCAGGAGGCTTGCTTTCTGAATTGGGATTCAGCTCCGCAGTTGCCAAGCCGACCGGCATGTGGTGACAATCGAACAGGAACGAACCTGCCGCCAAGAGCAGGCTTCTCTCAATGGGGTAATCGTGCCGGAACAACCGGGTAGGAATGCGATCGAAGTTCGTGGTGTGCGCAAGGTGTACGGCACTGGTGAAAGCCAGGTTGCCGCTCTCGACACGGTCTCGGTGTCGATCCGCGAGAATGAGTTCTTCACGCTGCTCGGGCCCAGCGGCTGCGGAAAGACAACGCTTCTGAGGCTGATTGCCGGCTTCGATTTCCCGAGCGCCGGCGAAATTCTGCTGTATGGCCAGGACATCGCGCCACTGCCACCGTTCAAGCGGCCGGTCAACACCGTCTTCCAGTCCTATGCACTGTTTCCGCACATGACGGTGGCCGAGAACATCGGCTTCGGCCTGGAAATGCTGGGCAAGCCGAAGGCCGAGATCAAGGCGCGCGTTGGCGAGATGCTGAAGCTGGTCAAGATGGAGGCGCTCAGCGGTCGCCGTACCAGCCAGATTTCCGGCGGCCAGCAGCAGCGGGTGGCGCTGGCGCGCGCTTTGGCGCCACAGCCGAAAGTGCTGTTGCTCGACGAGCCGCTGTCGGCGCTCGACTACAAGCTGCGCAAGGAGATGCAGATCGAATTGAAGCGGCTGCAGCATGAGACCGGCATCACCTTCATCTTCGTCACCCATGACCAGGAAGAGGCGCTGACGATGTCGGATCGCATCGCGGTGATGTCGTCGGGCAAGATACTGCAGGTCGGCACGCCCTGGGACATCTACGACAAGCCAGCGGAACGCTTCGTCGCCGACTTCATCGGCGAAACCAATTTCCTCACCGCCGCCATCACCGTCATGGGCAACGGCAAGGTGCGCGCGACGCTCAAATCCGGCGCGGCGATCGAGGCGACCGTGGCCGAAGGCTTCCAGCCGAAGGGTAACGCCACCGTGGTGGTCCGGCCGGAGCACGCCAAGCTGACCAATGGCAAGGGCGACCTGTCGGGGACGGTCGAAAACATCGTCTATTTCGGCACCGACACGCATATCCATGTTCATCTGGACAGCGGCGAAGCCTTCACCGTGCGCCAGCAGAACACGCGCAGCGCCAGCTGTGGTTTCGAGAAGGGCGACAAGGTCGGCATCTCGGTCGGCAACGACGCTGCGCAGGTGCTGAGGGACTGATGGCCAGGGCAGAGGAAGTCGCCAGGGAAGCGGAACGGCGTGACATCCGCACGCGCTGGCTGCTGTCGGCACCGGCGCTCGTCATCATCTTTGTCGCGGCGACCGGCCCGCTACTGATCGTGCTGGTCTATTCGTTGCTGACGCCCGGACCCTATGGCGACGTGAAATGGCAGTTCTCGTCGGAGGCCTGGGTATCGGTGTTCATGGAGCGCGACATTTTCGACGATACGCTTTCGCTCGCAGCCGCCCATGTCACCATCTTCTGGCGCTCCATCAAGCTTGCGATCGTGACCACGATCGCCACTTTGGCGCTTGGTTTCCCGACCGCCTATTTCATGGCGACGCGCAGCGAAAAGACGCGTGATCTCTGGCTGTTCCTGATTACCATCCCGTTCTGGACCAACCTTCTCATCCGCACCTTCGCGGTGCTGCAGATCATCCGCAACGAGGGCATCATCAACATGGCCCTGCTCAAGCTCGGCATCATCTCGGCGCCGATCCAGATCCTCTACTCCGACACCGCCATCCTTGTCGGCATGGCTTATGTTTATCTGCCGCTGATGGTGCTGCCGGTCTATGCCAGCATGGAAAAGCTCGACTTCCGATTGGTCGAGGCGGGTTACGACCTTTATGCCACTCGCTTCCAGGTACTGCGGCGCATCATCTTTCCGCTGGTCAAACCGGGCGTGATCGCAGGATCGATCCTCGTCTTCATACCGGCGATCGGCGCCTATGTGACGCCGAGCGTATTGGGCGGCGGCAAGAACATGATGCTTTCCAACCTGATCGAATTGCAGTTCGGGCAGGGGCGCAACTGGCCCCTTGGCTCGGCGCTGTCGATCGCCGTCATGATCATCGTCATGGTGGCGCTGCTTGCCTATGTGCGCAATGCCGGACGGTCCGAGGTGCGCCATGGCTAGCAGCTTCTCCATCAAGCATCAGCCAGGATTCACCGCGATCGCCGCGACTTGCTTCGTCGTGCTCTATCTGCCGATCGTCGTGCTGGTCGTCTATGCCTTCAATGCCGCGGCATCGACGTCCGAATGGGGTGGCTTCTCGCTGAAATGGTTCCAGTCGGCATGGCAGAATACGCAGGTCATCGATGCGACGCTGCGTTCCTTCCAGATCGGCGCCACAGCGGCAATCCTGGCGACCATCGCCGCCACCATGGCGGCGCTCGCAACCACACGCACGGCGGCCTATCCGGGCTTGACGTTCAAATATGCGGCGATCAACCAGCCGCTGATGGTGCCGGAGATCGTCACCGGCGTGGCGCTGCTGATCTTCTTCTCGCGCATAAAGATATTCACCGGTTATTCCGGTCTCGGCTATCTGATCGCCGCGCATACAGCGTTCTGCATCCCCTTCGCCTACCTGCCGATCCGGGCGCGGCTGGAAAACATGGACCTGACGCTGGAGCGCGCTGCCGCCGATCTCTACGCCACGCCGTGGCGGACGTTCAGGCGCATCACATTGCCGCTGCTCTGGCCCGGCATTCTGGCCGGGCTGATGCTGGCCTTCGTTATCTCGCTCGACGATGTTGTCATCACCGAGTTCGTCAAGTCGGGCGGCCAGGACACCTTGCCGACCTACATGCTTGGCCAGATCAGGCGAGGAATAACACCTGAGATCAACGCGATATCGACCGTGTTTCTGCTGCTGTCGGTCGCCATCGTGACGTTGTTTTTCTTCATCAGCAGGAAACGGGACTGAAATCCAAAATGGGAGCTAAAACCATGAACTGGAAGACAACAGCGACCGCCATGGGGTTGGCGCTGCTCGCCTCGACAAGCGGCGCTTTCGCCGACGGCGTATTGAACATCTACAATTGGGGCAACTACACCAGCCCCGACGTCATCAAGAAGTTCGAGGAAAAATACAACGTCAAGGTGACCATCACTGACTACGATTCGAATGATACGGCGCTGGCCAAGGTGCGCCAGGGCGGCACCGGTTTCGATATTGCGGTGCCTTCACAGACCTATGTTCCGATCTGGATCGAGGAAGGGCTCGTTCAGGAAACCGATCCGGGCAAGATGGAGAATTTCAAGAATGTGGCGCCTGAATGGGCCAATCCCGATTTCGATCCCGGCCGCAAATATTCGGTGCCGTGGGCTCTGGGCACTGTCGGCGTCGTCGTCAACACGGAGGCCTACAAAGGGCCGGCCGACAGCTGGGGCATCATCTTCAACACGCCGGACGAGCTCAAGGGCAAGGTCAATGTCGTTCCCGAAATGAACGACGTCATCTTCGCGGCGATCAAGTATGTCGGCGGGCAGCAATGCACCACCGACAAGGAGGTTCTGAAGAAGGTGCGCGACACGCTTGTCGCGGCCAAGCCCAATTGGATCGCCATGGAATACAACACCATCGAGAAGATGGACGCGGGCGACTTCAAGGCGACCAGCGACTGGAACGGGTCGGCGCTGCGTCAGCGGCTCGCGAACCCTGCCATCCACTACAACTATCCCAAGGAAGGCTTTGGCCTGTGGAGCGACAATGTGGTCGTTCTCAAGGAGGCCAAGAATGTCGAGAATGCCAAGCTGTTCCAAAATTTCATCATGGATCCGGAAAACGCCGCCGGCCTCTCGGCTTTCCACCGCTACGCCAATGCCATCACCGGTTCCGACAAATACATGCCGGCCGACATGAAGGATGCGCCGGAAGTGGTCATTCCGGAGGCGGACAAGCCGCATGCCGAACTGCAGCTGATGTGCCCGCCGGACGTCCAGGAACTCTATACGAAGATCTGGACCGAATTGCAGAAGTAATCGCCTCACAACGGACCCGGCGTCCAGTGTCGCCGGGGCCGTTTTCATATTGTTTTGTCGGGACGCATCTCATGGAATCCTACCGCAACAGCGAACCGGCGCCACCGATCATGCAGGGTTCGCCGCCAAGCATGGTGCCGCCGAAGCTCGATTGGGATCGGCCGCCCTGGAACCGCTGGGCGTTCCAGCACATCCGCGAATTTCTGCCGACCATCGAAGTCTGGCGCGGCAACGGCCATCGGCATCGTTTCGAGCGTGCCGAGGTCAATCTCGACGCGCTGCCGGTGAGCGACAGCACAGGCGCACCGACGACACTGGCCGGACTGCTCGACGAGACCTACACGGACGGGTTCCTCGTGCTCAAGGACGGCAAGATCGCCTATGAGCGCTTTTTCAACGGCATGACCGGCCGCACGCTGCACCTGTCGCAGTCGATGGCGAAGTCGATCACCGGCTCGGTGTTTGGCATACTGGTTGGGCGCGGCCTGATCGATCCGGCCTTGCCGGTGACGACCTACCTGCCGGAACTGGCTGCGACCGGATGGGCGGGTGCCAGCGTGCAGCATGTGCTCGACATGACGAGCGGTGTGCGCTTTTCCGAGGAATACACCAACCCCTATTCCGACATCGGCCAGGTCGATGTCGCCACCGGCTGGAAGCCGGTGCCGCCGGGCAGCGATCCGGCTTTCCGGTGGCCGTCGCATATGTTCGAGCTGATCCTGGGGCTCAAGGAGCAAGGCCGGCCGCATGGCACCGCGTTCGAATACCGCTCGATCGAGACCGACGTGCTCGCCTTCATCATGGAACGGGTGAGCGGCAGACGGCTGGCGCAACTGGTTTCCGAAGAAGTCTGGCAAAAGCTCGGCGCCGACGAAAGCGCCTGCTTCACCGTCGACAGCGCCGGATATGCGGTGGCCGACGGCGGCTTCAACGCCACGCTGCGCGACTATGGCCGCTTCGGCCAGCTGATCCTCGACAATGGCGGCGGCGTGGTGCCGGCCGACTGGATCGAGGCGACGCGCAACGGCAGGCATGGACCGGATTTCAATCCCAGCCTGTCGGAAGGCAGCTACCGCAACCAGTTCTGGATCGAGGATCCGCGTTCGCGCGCGCTGATGTGCCGGGGCGTGTTCGGGCAGCTGATCCATATCGACTGGAACACGAGAATGGTCGTGGTGAAGCTTTCGAGCTATCCGGATTTCACCAATATCGCCTATTCGGTGGCGACTTTGAGGGCCGTGCACGCCATCGCTGCCGCGCTCGCTTGAAACTCTCAAAAGAAGAAAAGTCCGGAAGGAAAATGCCATGACTGGCAAGACCGTGTTTGAGACCAGATATGGCTTTGCCCGCAACGAGGTGCTGCTCGCCAACTGGCGGGAAAGCCCGTTCAGCCGGTGGTCGTTCCAGAACGCCGGCGAGCTGGTGCCGAGCGCGCGTATCGCTGCGGCTTCGGACAACGGTGAGGCGCCGCTGCAGGATTTGAGCGGGCTGCTTGGCGACAGCGTCACTCTGGCCGGCGGCCAGGAGACCGTCGCGGATTTTCTCGTTCGCTCGGATACCGACGCGCTGACGATCATGAAAGCTGGCAATGTTGTCGGCGACTGGTTCGCACCGCATATGGATTTCGACGCCCGCCATATCGTCTTTTCGATCGGCAAGTCGCTGACCGCCATTGTTGCCGGCATATTGGAAGGCGAGGGGATTTTCGATCCGGAAGCGCCGGTAACCCTCTATCTGCCAGAGGCCGCCGGTTCGGCCTATGGCGACGCCAGCGTACGGCACGTGCTCGACATGACCGTCAGCCTCGATTTCGAAGAAGCCTATCTCGATCCGGAGAGCGCCTTTGCCCGCTACCGCCGTGCCATGCTGTGGAATCCGGGCGGCGGCACGGAAAGCCTCGCTGCCTTCCTCCTGACGCTGCAGCGTCTGGCCGAGCCGCACGGCCGGACCTTCCGCTATCGTTCGCCCAATTCCGACCTGCTCGGCATCCTGCTCGAGCGCGCATCCGGCCAGCGCTTCGCCGAGTTGATGCGCGAGAAACTGTGGCTGCCGCTTGGTGCCGCCAGCGAAGCCTCGGTGACGGTCGATATGGAAGGCACGGCGCGCACCGCTGGCGGCATTTCGGTGACGCCGCGCGATCTGGCGCGCGTCGGCGAGATGATGCGGCAAGGCGGCACGGCCAATGGCCGCCGCATCGTGCCGGAAGCCTGGGTGCGCGACACTGTCAGCACAGGCGGCGACACTGAAGCCTGGCAACGCGGTACGATGGCGTTCCTCTTTCCGCAAGGTCGCTACCGCAACAAATGGTACCAGACGGGCGCTGAAAGCGGCGCCTTCTGCGCCATCGGCATCCACGGCCAGTGGCTCTATGTCGATCCGAAGGCCGAAATGGTGATAGCAAAAATGTCGTCGCAGCCGGAGCCAGTCAATGATCCGCTGGATATCGAGACAGTCGCTTTCTTCGAGGCGCTGAGCCGAATGGTCTGACCCCGATCAGGCGAGCTTTCCTGTGGACCTCTCAAGCGGTTGAAAACGCCGCGGTTGGCGCGGCGATGCTCAACGCCTATGGTCGCTGCTCTTTTCGACAGGGCATATTAGCAGGAACGACATGGCATCGGACATCAAGCGCATCGCAGCACTCATCGCGGCCGAGATCGGCGCACGGCCTGAACAGGCCGCGGCGGCGATCGGATTGCTTGACGAAGGCGCGACGGTGCCGTTCGTGGCGCGCTACCGCAAGGAGGTCACCGGCGGCCTGGACGACACGCAGCTGCGTTTGCTTGACGAACGGCTCGCCTATCTGCGCGAACTCGACGCCCGCCGCGACACCATCCTCGGTTCGATCCGCGAACAGGGCAAATTGACCGAGGAGCTTGAAGCCAAGATCGCCGCGGCCGCCACCAAGGCGGAACTCGAAGACATCTATCTGCCCTACAAGCCGAAGCGGCGGACCAAGGCCGAGATCGCACGCGAGCGTGGGCTGGGACCGCTGGCTGAAGCGATCCTCGCCGACCGTGCGGCGGTGCCCGCCGAACTGGCGCTCGCCTATATCAGCGACGAGGTGGCCGATGCCAGGGCGGCGCTCGAAGGCGCACGCGACATCCTGTCCGAGCAGTTCGCCGAGAATGCCGATCTGGTCGGCAAATTGCGGACCTACATGAAGGAACGCGCCTTCCTGCGCTCACGTGTCGTCGAAGGCAAGCAGGAAGCGGGCGCGAAATTCTCCGACTATTTCGACCATGTCGAGCGCTGGGCCAACGTGCCGAGCCATCGCGCGTTGGCCATGCTGCGCGGCCGCAACGAAGAGGTGCTGTCGCTCGACATAGAGGTCGATGTCGAGGATGCGTCGCCGGTGAAGCCGGTCGAGCGGATGATTGCCGATGCCTATGCCATTGGCCGCCAGCTGCCGGGCGACCGCTGGCTGATGGAGGTTGCCGGCTGGACCTGGCGGATAAAGCTGTCGTTGCACCTGACGCTCGACCTGATGCGGGATCTGCGTGAGCGGGCTGAAGAGGAGGCGATCCATGTCTTCGCCCGCAACCTCAAGGATTTGCTCCTCGCCGCGCCCGCCGGCTCGCGCGCGACGATGGGGCTCGACCCCGGCATTCGCACCGGCGTCAAGGTGGCTGTGGTAGATGGCACCGGCAAGCTGCTGGCGACGACGACGGTTTATCCGTTTCCGCCGAAGAATGATGTGCGCGGCACGCAAGCTGAACTGGCGAAGCTCGTCCGCCTGCACAAGGTCGAGCTGATTTCGATTGGCAACGGTACCGCCAGCCGCGAGACGGAAAGGCTGGTGGCCGACATGCTGGCTGACATGCCCTCCGATTTGTCTGCCAATTCTGGGCCGAAGCCGCTCAAGGTGATCGTCAGCGAGGCGGGCGCCTCGGTCTATTCCGCCTCGGCAACCGCGGCAGCGGAATTTCCCGGCCTGGATGTGTCACTGCGCGGTGCGGTATCGATCGCGCGGCGCCTGCAGGATCCGTTGGCCGAGTTAGTCAAGATCGAACCCAAGTCGATCGGCGTCGGCCAGTACCAGCACGATGTCGACCAGTACCGGCTCGGCCGCTCGCTGGAAGCGGTGGTCGAAGATGCGGTCAATGCCGTCGGTGTCGATCTCAACACCGCCTCGGCCCCGCTGCTGGCACGGGTTTCAGGTCTTGGCGCATCGCTGGCCGAAGCCATCATCGCGCATCGCGACGCGACCGGCCCCTTCGCCAACCGCCGCGAGTTGCTGAAGGTGGCACGGCTCGGGCCGCGCGCCTTCGAGCAATGCGCCGGCTTCCTGCGCATTGCGAACGGCTCCGAACCGCTCGATGCCTCGGCCGTGCATCCGGAAGCCTATGGCGTGGCGAAGAAGATTGTCGCCGCCTGCGGCCGCGACGTTCGCTCGCTGATGGGCGACAGCGCCGCCCTCAAGGCGCTTGACCCGCGTGTCTTCGTCGACGAGCGGTTTGGCCTGCCGACGGTGCGCGACATACTGGCGGAGCTGGAAAAGCCCGGCCGCGATCCGCGTCCCGGCTTCAAGACAGCAACGTTCGCCGATGGCGTCGACGACATCAAGGATCTGAAGCCCGGCATGCTGCTGGAAGGCACCGTCACCAATGTCGCGGCGTTTGGCGCTTTCGTCGATATCGGCGTGCATCAGGACGGATTGGTTCACGTCTCGCAACTTGCCGACCGTTTCGTCAAGGACGCGCATGAGGTGGTCAAGGCCGGCGACGTGGTCAAAGTGCGTGTCGTTGATGTCGACATCAAGCGCAAGCGCATCGGCCTGTCGATGCGCAAGGATGGCGATGGCGGCGCATCGAGGGGCGGCCCGCGCGATAATAGCGGCAAAGCGGTGCCACGCTCGCCGGCACCGCAGCGTCAACCGGAGCGGCCGGCGCAACAGGGTGCCTTCGGCGCTGCGTTGGCGGATGCCCTGAAGAGGAAGTAACTATTCGGCCTTCGACACGCGGTCGAGCAGCCAATCGCGAAAAGAGGCGACCGGCGGATGGCTGCGCTTGTCATGCGGAATCACGAGATAGTAGGCGCTGCGGCTTTGCATCGGCCGGCCCGGTGCCGGCACCAACTGGCCGCGCTGCAGTTCGCCCGCAATCAGGATCTGCGGCAGCAGCGCGACGCCAAGCCCGGCCATGCAGGCCTGGGCGGCGGTGCCGAATTGCTCGAACTGCATGCCCGGTCCAGTCGGCGCGCTCGGCCCCTGGTGCTCGAACCATTCTTTCCATGCACCGGGGCGCGTCGCCATATGCAGCAGCGGCAGGCGGCCGATATCGGCCGGCGTGGCAATATCACGCTCGGCCAGAAATCCAGGCGAGACCACCGGCGCCACCGTTTCTCGGACCAGCAGCGTGGAGTCGGCGTCCGGCCAGTCGGGCAGGCCGTAATGGATGGCGGCGTCAAGCCTTTCGCGGGCAAAGTCGAAGCGGCCGATGCGGGTGACGAAGTTGATGGTGATGTCCGGGTTGTTTTCGACAAAATCCGGAATGAGCGGCATCAGCCAGCGCGTGCCGAAGGTCGGCAGAATGGCGAGGTTCAAAATGCCACTATGCCGATTGCTCATCAATCCGAGGGCGGCCTCACGCAATTGACCGAGGGCTGAGCGCACCGCCTCGGCGTAGATTTCGCCTGCCGCCGACAGCCTGACATTGCGGCTGTCACGCTCGAACAGCCGGCGATCGAACTGGTCTTCCAGAAGCCTTATCTGCCGGCTGACAGCGCCCTGGGTCAGATCGAGCTCCTGCGCGGCGGCGGTGAAGCTGCCCAGACGGGCCACTGCCTCAAAGGCGGCAAGCGCGCTGATGTTCGGCAAAAGACGGCGTTGGACGTTCATGATCCATTACTAACGCTCATTGATCGCTGAAGCAATTTCGTTTGATTTTTTTGGGCTGGAGGCCGATAAGCCGGGCACTTCAAGTTTTTTGTTTTATGCATGTCGTTATCCCAAAACCGCTGAACACCCTTTGGGCGACATGCAGGAGTTTGAGGACCGAGACCATGGCCGCCGACAAGAACGCATTCGTCTGGAACGACCCTTTCCTGATCGAGGACCAGCTTTCCGAGGACGAACGCATGGTGCGCGATGGCGCCGCGGCTTTCGCGGCCGACAAGCTCGCGCCGCGGATCGAGGAAGCCTATCTCGAGGAGAAGACCGATGCCGGGATCTTTCGCGAGATGGGCGAAGCCGGGCTGCTCGGCCTCACCATCCCGGAAGAGTATGGCGGGCTTGGCGCAAACTATGTCACCTACGGGCTAGTGGCGCGGGAAGTCGAGCGCATCGACTCGGGCTATCGCTCGATGATGAGCGTGCAATCGTCGCTGGTGATGTATCCGATCCATGCCTACGGCTCGGAGGCGCAGCGCAAGAAGTACCTGCCGAAGCTGGCGTCAGGCGAATGGATCGGCTGTTTCGGCTTGACCGAGCCGGATGCCGGCTCCGATCCGGGCGGCATGAAGACGCGGGCCGAGAAGACGGCGGACGGCTACAGGATTTCCGGTTCGAAGATGTGGATTTCCAATGCGCCGATCGCCGACGTGTTCGTCGTCTGGGCGAAGTTGTCTGACAGGAGTGGGGGCGCGCATGACGACCAAATTCGCGGCTTTATCCTGGAAAAGGGCATGAAGGGGCTGTCGGCGCCGAAGATCGGCGGCAAGCTTTCGTTGCGCGCGTCGATCACCGGCGAAGTGGTGATGGCAGGCGTCGAGGTCGGCGAAGACGCGCTGCTACCCAACGTCTCCGGCCTGAAAGGGCCTTTCGGCTGCCTCAACCGGGCGCGCTACGGCATCTCCTGGGGTGCGATGGGCGCCGCGGAGGATTGCTGGCACCGGGCCCGCCAGTACGGCCTCGACCGCAAGCAATTCGGCAAGCCGCTCGCCGGCACGCAGCTGTTCCAGAAGAAGCTCGCCGACATGCAGACCGAAATCGCGCTCGGCTTGCAGGCAAGCCTACGGGTCGGGCGGTTGATGGATGAAGGCAAGATGGCGCCGGAGATGATCTCGATCGTCAAGCGTAACAATTGCGGCAAGGCGCTCGACATTGCCCGCCAAGCCCGCGACATGCATGGCGGCAACGGCATCCAGATCGGCTACCATGTCATGCGCCACGCGCAGAACCTCGAAACCGTCAACACCTATGAGGGCACGCATGACGTACATGCGCTGATCCTAGGGCGGGCGCAGACGGGAATACAGGCGTTTTTCTAAGCCGGCTCCCGTTGCTTAAATTGGGTGCAACGCAACATCTCTGCTTGGAGAATGGCCGCCATTTGTGTCAGGGTTCGGCCAATTCGTTTTGAAACGCCGACTTTTCGGGGCCCCATGGCAATTCTGGCAGCCGTCTACCACTTGACCCATTACAAATATGACCGGCCGGTCATTCTCGGCCCCCAGGTCATCAGGCTGCAGCCGGCGCCGCATTCCCGCACCAAGGTCTTGAGCCATTCGCTGAAGGTCGAGCCGGCGAACCATTTCGTCAATCTGCAGCAGGACCCCTACGGCAACTTCCTCGCCCGCTTCGTCTTTCCGGAGCCGGTGACTGAGTTGAAGATCGAGGTCGACCTCGTCGCCGACATGACGGTCTACAATCCGTTCGATTTCTTCGTCGAGCCGTCGGTCGAGACGTTTCCGTTCGACTATCCGGAAGAGATCAGAGATGATCTCGCCATCTACCGGACGCCGGAACCATTAGGGCCGCTGCTGTCGGCATTCCTGAAGACAATCGACCGAAGCCCGACCAACACGGTCAATTTCCTCGTCGATCTCAACGCGCGCCTGCAGCGCGAGATCGCTTACATCGTGCGCATGGAAACCGGCGTCTTCTCGCCCGAGGAAACGCTGGCTGCTGCCAAGGGATCCTGCCGGGATTCGAGCTGGCTGCTGGTGCAGATCCTCAGGAACCTCGGCATTGCCGCACGCTTCGTCTCCGGCTACCTGATCCAGTTGAAGCCCGACCTTGTCGCGCTTGACGGACCGCCCGGAACCGCCGTCGATTTCACTGATCTGCATGCCTGGTGCGAGGTTTATCTTCCGGGCGCCGGCTGGATCGGCTTCGACCCGACGTCCGGCCTGCTCACCGGCGAGAGCCATGTGCCGCTCGCCGCAACGCCGCATTTCCGCAACGCCGCGCCGATTTCCGGCATGGCGAGCTTTGCCAATGTCGAGTTCGGCTTCGACATGCGGGTCGACCGCATCGCCGAGCATCCGCGCATTACAAAGCCATTCTCCGACGAAAGCTGGCAGGCGCTCGATGCGCTGGGCAACCGGGTCGATGCCGCGCTCGAGGCTGGGGATGTGCGGCTGACCATGGGCGGCGAGCCGACCTTCGTGTCGATCGATGATTTCGAGTCGGATGAGTGGAACACTGCTGCCGTCGGCCCGACAAAACGCGAAAAGGCCGATGCCCTGATCCGTCGGCTGCGCGAACGTTTCGCGCCGGGCGGCTTCCTGCATTACGGGCAAGGCAAGTGGTATCCGGGCGAAAGCCTGCCGCGCTGGACCTTCTCCCTCTACTGGCGCGCCGACGGTGAGCCAGTGTGGAGTGACCCGTCGCTGATCGCGCGGGAAAACAGCGAAGCGGATGTCGGACCGAAGCAGGCCGAAAGCCTGCTGACGGCGATTGCCGAGGAACTTGGCATCGAAAAGACCATGGTCAGCGAAGCCTATGAGGATCCGGCCGAGTGGCTGCTCAAGGAAGGCAAGCTACCGGAGAATGTCGACCCGTCCAACTCGAGGCTCGATGACCCCGAGGAACGCAGCCGCATGGCGCGGGTGTTCGAACGCGGCCTGACCAAGCCGTCGGGCTATGTGCTCCCCGTCCAGCGCTGGAACAGCCAGGCGTCGGGGCCGCGCTGGCGCTCGGAGAAATGGAAGACGCGGCGCGGCCGGCTGTTTCTGGTGCCCGGCGATTCGCCGGTTGGCTACCGCTTGCCGCTCGGCACGCTGCCCTATGTGCCGCCGGCGCAATTCCCCTACATCGTGCCGGTCGATCCTTCGCTGCCGCGTGGACCATTGCCGGCGCGCGAGGCTATTTTGCCTGAGGCCGCTCCGGCCGAATTGGAAGGTGCCGACGAAATGGCACGACGTCAGCAGGCAGTGTCGTTCACCGCCACGACCGGCCAGCAGGATCGTATCGAGCAGGAGATCACCGAGATCGGTGGCGCGGTGCGCACCGCGCTTTCGGTCGAGCCGCGCGACGGACGGCTTTGCGTGTTCATGCCGCCGGTCGAGGCGCTGGAAGACTATCTCGAACTGGTCGCGGCGGCCGAGAACGCGGCACGGGCCATCGGACTGCCGGTGCATATCGAGGGCTACGGCCCGCCACACGATCCGCGCCTCAACGTCATCCGGGTGGCGCCCGATCCCGGCGTCATTGAGGTCAACATCCATCCTGCGGCGAATTGGCAGGAGTGCGTGGCGACGACTACCGCGATCTACGAGGAGGCGCGGCAGACGCGGCTTGGCGCCGACAAGTTCATGATCGACGGCCGCCACACCGGCACCGGCGGCGGCAACCATGTCGTCGTCGGCGGTGCGACGCCCAATGACAGCCCGTTCCTGCGCCGCCCCGACCTGCTGAAGAGCCTGGTGCTGCAATGGCAGCGGCACCCGTCACTGTCCTATCTGTTCTCAGGCCTGTTCATCGGCCCCACCAGCCAAGCGCCGCGTTTCGATGAGGCGCGACATGACTCGCTCTACGAGCTCGAGATCGCGATGGCGCAGGTGCCGCATCCCGACAAGGGCCAAGCGCCGCTGCCGTGGCTGGTCGACCGGTTGTTTCGCAACCTTCTGACCGACGTGACGGGGAATACGCACCGCTCGGAAATCTGCATCGACAAACTGTTTTCACCCGATGGCCCGACCGGCCGGCTGGGACTGGTCGAGTTTCGCGGCTTCGAGATGCCGCCCAATGCGCGCATGAGCCTAGCGCAGCAACTGCTGGTGCGCGCCATTATTGCACGCGCCTGGAAGAACCCGCTCGACGGCCGCTTCGTGCGCTGGGGCACGTCGCTGCATGACCGCTTCATGCTGCCGCACCATGTCTGGGCGGATTTCCTCGATGTGTTGGACGATCTCAAACTGAACGGCTTTGAATTCCGTCCCGAATGGTTCGACGCGCAGCTCGAATTCCGCTTCCCGTTCTGTGGCGAGGTCCAGCATGCCGGCGTCAAGCTGGAGCTGCGGCAAGCGCTGGAGCCATGGCATGTGATGGGCGAGCAAGGTGCAATCGGCGGAACTGTACGCTTCGTTGATTCCTCGATCGAGCGGCTGCAGGTCAAGACCGAAGGGCTCAACCCGGAGCGTCATGCCGTCGTCTGCAATGGCCGCATCGTGCCGATGAAGGTGACCGATATCAGAGAGATCGCGGTGGCGGGCGTTCGCTTCAAGGCCTGGCAGCCGGCCTCAGGCCTGCATCCGGCGCTGCCGGTCAACACGCCGCTGGTCTTCGACATCTATGACCGCTGGTCGGGCCGGGCGGTTGGCGGCTGCATCTACCATGTCGCGCATCCCGGCGGGCGCAGCTACGACACCTTTCCGATCAATGGCAACGAAGCCGAGGCGCGGCGGCTCGCCCGCTTCGAGCCGCGCGGCCATACGCCGTCCGGCTATGTGCTGCGCAACGAAGAAGCTTCTGAAGATTTCCCGATGACCCTTGACCTGCGGCGGCCAGCAAGACTCTGATCAGCGATGGCGAAGGGGAATCACAAGAAGCTGCGCGGCAAGCCGCAGATCCATAGTTTGCTGGAGCACTACCAGCCGATCGACGGCGTCGTCGACGAGATGGTCGATACGTCAGGCAATCCGCGTCCGGCCTGGCGGAACTTCATCGAGGCGCTGGAGGAACTGGGGCCGGAAAAGCTTGCCCAGCGCTTCGCTCGTGCCGACCAGTATCTGCGCGACGCCGGCGTCTATTACCGCGTCTACGACAAGGCCGGCGCCAATGAGCGCGAATGGCCACTGGCGCATGTCCCGCTGCTGATCGAGGAAAAGGAATGGGCTGACATCAGCGCCGGCCTCGTCCAGCGGGCCGAGCTGTTCGAGGAAACGATCGCCGACATCTATGGGCCGAACCGGCTGATCGAGAAAGGCATCCTGCCCGCCGGGTTGATTGCCGCCAGCCCGGAGTATTTGCGGCCCGTCGTCGGCACCAGGCCGGCCAGCGGCCATTTCCTGCATTTCTGCGCCTTCGAGCTCGGCCGCGGTCCGGACGGCCGCTGGTGGGTACTTGGCGACCGGACGCAGGCGCCGTCGGGCGCGGGCTTTGCGCTGGAGAACCGCGTCGCCACCACGCGTGCGCTTTCCGACATCTATGGCGAGATGCATGTGCATCGCCTTGCCGGCTTCTTCCGCCGCTTTCGCGACGCGCTGAACGGCATGGCCAGGGAGGCCGGCGGCCGCGTCGCCATCCTGACGCCTGGACCGCTCAACGAAACCTATTACGAGCATGCCTATATCGCCCGCTATCTTGGCATCATGCTGCTCGAAGGCGAGGATTTGACCGTCTCCGGCGGCAGGCTGATGGTGCGCACGGTTTCGGGGCTGATGCCGGTCAGCGTGCTGTGGCGGCGGCTCGACGCCGCCTTTGCCGATCCGCTGGAACTGCGGCCGGATTCGCAGATCGGCACGCCGGGGCTGGTCGAGGCGATCCGCCGGGGAGCCATTTCAACCGTCAATGCGCTCGGCTCGGGCCTGATGGAAACGCGGGCGCTGCTCTCCTTCCTGCCGAAGATTGCGCGCGAACTGCGCAACGAGGAGCTGCTGCTGCCGAGCGTCGCGACCTGGTGGTGCGGGCAGGAGACGGAGCGCCGGCATGTGCTTGCCAATCTCGACCGCATGGTGATCGGGCCGGCGCTATCGACACGGCTTGCGTTCGAGGATGACGATGCGACCAAGCTTGGGTCGGCGCTGTCCGATGAGGAACGGGCCGACCTGGTCGCCCGCATCGAACGAGACGGTGGTGACTACGTCGGACAGGAAGCGGTGACGCTTTCGACGACGCCGGTCTATGTCGGCGGCTGGCTGGAGCCGCGGCCGGCAAGCCTGCGCGTCTATCTGGCGCGAACGCCAGAGGGTTGGACGGTGATGCCCGGCGGTTTTGCCCGTGTCGGCTTGTCGCTCGACCCGACAGCCATCGCCATGCAGCGCGGCGGCCAGGCGGCGGATGTGTGGGTGGTCAGCGACAGGCCGGTGGAGCGCGAGACGCTGCTGCCACAGGAGCATGACAGCTTCACCCGCGCCATGCCGGGCAGCCTGCCCAGCCGTGCGGCGGAAAACCTGACATGGCTTGGCCGCTATATCGAGCGATCGGAAGACACGGTGCGCATCCTGCGCGCCTATCACGTGCGATTGGCCGAGACCTCCGATCCCGACATGCCGCTGCTTGCCGATATCAGGGACTACCTCGAACCGTTCGGCATCGATGTCGAAACGGCAATCCCGTACGGGCTGATCGCCACGCTCGACAGCGCCGTCTACAGCGCCGGGCAGATCCGCGACCGTTTCTCGCCTGATGGTTGGCTGGCGCTGAAGGATCTGTCGAAGACCATTCATCAATTCGCGAGGACGGTGGCGCCGGGCGACGATGCGACGCGGGCTATGACGGTCATCCTGCGTAAGCTTGCCGGCTTCTCCGGGCTGCTGCATGAGAACATGTACCGCTTCACCGGCTGGCGTTTCCTCGAGATCGGCCGGCGGCTGGAGCGCGGCATCCAGATCGCGCGTACGTTGGCAAGGCTGACTGGGACGACGGCGCCGGATGGCGCGCTCGACATGATGCTGGAGATCGGCGACAGTGTCATGACCCACCGGCGGCAGTACCCGGTGCAGGCGGGGCGGCGCACGGTGATCGACCTTTTGGCGCTCGATCCGCTCAACCCACGCTCGATCCTGTTCCAGCTCGAGCGGCTGAAGGCTGAAATCGGGCTGTTGCCGTCCGTCGGCGGCGAAGGGCATATGTCGCCGGCAGCGAAAGAGATCCTGCAGCTCAACACAGCGATCGCCGTCATGGAGCCATCGGACATGACGGCGAAGGCCCTCGACGATCTCGCCAATGAGATCGGCAGTCTCTACACCAGCCTCGCCAAGGCTTATTTCGGGTAGAGGCGGGTAGGCGGACATGCTCTACGACATCAGGCTCCTTCTGCGATACGACTACGATGCCGCGGCAGGCGGCGGCCGCCATCAGGTGCGCGTGCTGCCGCCGACGATATCAGGCGTGCAGCGCGTTATCGCCGCCTCGCTGTCCTTTACGCCGGCGCCGAGCGAACGCTCGGACTTTTCCGATTTCTTCGGCAACAATGTCACGTCGATCGCCTTTCGCGACGCCCATGATGCGCTCGACATCAGGATGAGTGCGCGCGTGGCCGTATCGCGGCCCGAGCCCGGCCTGGACGTGTCGCCGGACATTCGACGGCTGGGGGAGGAACTCGGCGCAGTGCGCTCGCTGACGCCCGATTCACCGCATCACTTCCTGGCCGCCAGCGATCACGCCGGCATCGATGCGGCGATCACCAGCTACGCGCGAGATAGCGTGGCCAGCTCGACCGTCGGCACCGTCATGGATCTGTGCAACCGCATTCACCGCGATTTCACCTATGACGGAAAGGCGACCACGGTTCAGACACGGGCCAGCGATGCCTTCGACCTGAAGCGGGGCGTATGCCAGGATTTTTCACACATCATGATCGCCGGTCTGCGCGGCCTCGGTATTCCCGCGGGCTACGTCAGCGGATTCCTTCGCACCATTCCGCCGCGCGGAAAGCCGCGGCTCGAAGGCGCCGATGCCATGCATGCCTGGGTTAAGGCATGGTGTGGGCGCGATGCCGGCTGGCAGGAATTCGACCCGACCAACGGCATGCGTGCAAGCAACGATCACATCACCGTCGGCTATGGTCGCGACTATTCCGATGTGGCGCCGATCGTCGGTGTTCTGAAAACCACGGGCGGACAGGTCGGCGAGCAAGCGGTCGACGTCATTCCGGTCATTCTTGAGAAGGCATGACGGACATCCAAAACCACATAGGGACTTTCCAGCCGAGCAAAGATGACTTCAAGGATCAGCGATCTGATACCATTTCAAGGACGTTGCGGAACCGGCGGCTGATGCTGCGCTTATCTACGGGAAATACCGTGGAGCAAATATGTGGAAAAATCCGGGTCGCCGCTTGCCGGGGACGCTGCGCCGAAGAACGGGGCGCAAGCGTCTGCCGATCAAGCCTCGCTTACCTACGCCACCGATACCGAACCGGGGATCCGCCGCCTAAGGACAGACAAGGGATTTTCGTACAAAGGGCCAAACGGGCAAGCCTTGGGCAAGAGCACCCTTGCGCGTATCAAGGCGCTCGCCATCCCGCCGGCCTGGACGGATGTGTGGATCTCGCCCGATGCCGGCGGTCATATCCAGGCGACAGGCCGGGACCAGCGCGGGCGCAAGCAATACCGATATCATCCGCAATGGGCTGAGGAACGTGACGGGGCGAAATATTCGAGCCTCGTTGCCTTTGCTGAAAGCCTGCCTGATCTGCGACACCAGATCGATGCCGATCTGCGCCGCCAAGGCCTGCCATTGGATCGCGTGGTGGCCGCCGTGGTCTGGCTGCTCGACAACACGATGATCCGTGTCGGCAATGCCGTTTACGCGCGTGACAACAATAGTTTTGGGTTGACCACGCTGCGCGATCGCCATGTCGACATCAGTGGCTCGAGCCTGCGGTTCGCCTTCAAAGGCAAGTCCGGCAAGGAGTGGAAACTGAAGCTGGTCGATCGCCGGATCGCCAGGATCGTGCGCGGGGCGCAGGATCTGCCGGGCCAGAAGCTCTTCCAGTATCTCGACGAGGATGGAAGCAGGTGTCCGGTGCGCTCCGACGACGTCAACCGATATATCAGACAGAGCGCCGGCGTGGATTTCAGTTCCAAGCATTTCCGCACTTGGGGCGGCACCATCCATGCTGCATCGCTGTTTGCGCAGACGCATCGCCCTGAAAGCCAGGCGCAAATGAAGAGGGTGATGAACGCCGTCATCGACAAGGTCGCCGAGCGGCTGGGCAACACGCGCGCCATCTGCCGCAAATGTTATATTCATCCGCAGGTCTTCGATGCCTGGTCCGAAGGACGGCTGCTCAGTGAAATGGCGGATGCGAACAAGCAGAGGCGACCGGTACCTGGTCTCGATGACGAGGAAGCCGTTGTTTTGAGATGGCTGAAGGCGCGGGAAAGCTGACGCAGAGCACGGAGCTCTCGTGGACCTTCATGCTCCTTGCAGGACGAATTTTTTTATCGACGCCATGTCGGGATCGGTCTTAGTGTTTCGTCCTTTGACAGAAAAGGACGTCCCATGCTCTACGCTATCCTCTGCTATGCCTCCGAAGACGTCGTCTGCTCCTGGAGCAAGGAACAGGATGATGAAGTCATCGCGAAACTTATCGGCGTGCAGGAAAAGTACGCCAAGGCCGGCCGGCTTGGCCCGGTGGCACGGCTGCTGCCGACGACCGCAGCAACAACACTAAGGAAGGTCAAGGGCGAGGCGGTCGTCATCGACGGTCCGTTTGCCGAAACCAAGGAACAGTTCCTCGGCTTCTATACGCTCGAATGCACCGATCTCGACGAGGCCGTCGAGTTCGCGCGGGAGCTTTCCGAGGTCAATCCGAGCGGCGGCTCCTACGAGATAAGGCCGATTTCTCTTTTCAACCCCGCCAGTGTTGCCGCATGACCGACCTTGCCTGGATCAGCACGGCGATAAGCACCGCCCGTCCGCAGGCGATGGGGGCGCTGCTGCGCTACTTCCGCGATCTCGACGCAGCGGAAGAAGCGTTCCAGGACGCCTGCCTGAGAGCGCTGAAGAACTGGCCGAAAAACGGCCCGCCGCGCGATCCGGCAGCCTGGCTGATCTTTGTTGGCCGCAACAGCGGCATCGACGCGGTGCGCAAGCGCTCAAAACAGGCGCCGCTGCCGGAAGAGGACCAGATCTCCGATCTGGAGGATGCCGAGACTGACGTCGCCGAACGGCTGGACGGAGAGCACTACCGCGACGACATATTGCGACTGCTGTTCATCTGCTGCCATCCCGACCTGCCGGCGACGCAGCAGATCGCTTTGGCGTTGCGCATCGTCTCCGGCCTGACCGTCAGGCAGATTGCCCGCGCCTTCCTTGTCGGTGAAAGCGCGATGGAGCAGCGCATCACCCGTGCCAAGGCACGCATCGCGGATGCCGGCGTGCCGTTCGAGACGCCGGGCGCGGTCGAGCGCTCGGAACGGCTCGCCGCGGTCGCCGCCATGGTCTATCTGATCTTCAACGAGGGCTACTCGACCAACAGCGGCGAGGCGCCGGCCCGCGCGCCGCTCTGCGAGGAGGCGATCCGGCTGGCCCGGCTGCTGCTCAGGCTGTTCCAGACCGAGCCGGAGATCATGGGCCTGACGGCGCTGCTGTTGCTTCAGCATGCGCGCGCGCCGGCCCGCTTCGACGAGAACGGCGAGATCGTGCTTCTGGAAGACCAGGACCGCAGCCTGTGGAGCCGCAAGATGATCGATGAGGGCCTGGCGCTGGTCGACAAGGCGTTGCGCCACCAGAAGCCCGGTCCCTACCAGGTGCAAGCGGCTATCGCGGCCCTACATGCGCGGGCGGCGAGGCCCGAGGATACCGACTGGAACGAGATCGACCTGCTCTACAGCCTGCTCGAGCAGATGCAGCCGTCGCCGGTGGTGACGCTGAACCGCGCCGTAGCCGTTTCCAAGGTGCGCGGGCCGGAAGCGGCGCTCGCCATGATCGAGCCGCTCGAACAAAGGCTGTCCGGCTATTTCCATTTCTTCGGCCTCAAGGGCGGCCTGCTGATGCAGCTTGGTCGTGGCGAGGAGGCGCGTGTCGCCTTCGACCGCGCTATCGCACTTGCCAACACGGCCGCGGAGGCAGCCCATATCCGGATGCATATCGACCGGCTCAAGGAAGGCGCCGCGCGGGGAACCGCGCATACGACGCACTGAAACCTTGCTCGCCCGCCTGGCTCAATCTTGTGGTCTAAGCTTGGACCATGCCGGGGTGGCGATTTTTCCCCGAAACGAGTAATGCCACGCCATAACAGCGCCTGACGTGCCGCCCGGCACAGGGCGGATGGCGCAAGGCTTTGATCGACGCCATATAAGCGACGGGATCTGAAAGGGACAAAAATGACGATAGCGAAGGAAACGGCCGGGCTGCTGGCGAAACTGGGCGTCGCCGCTGAGGTGCTTTCCGGCGGCGATCTTATCGTGCGCAGCCCGGTGACCGGCGAGCAGGTCGCCGCGCTGAAGACGATTTCGCCGGCCGATGCTGCAAAGACCATCGACAATGCCCACAAGGCGTTCCAGGCTTGGCGGCTGGTGCCGGGGCCGAAGCGCGGCGAACTGGTGCGGCTGCTCGGCGAGGAGCTGCGCACACACAAGGCCGAGCTTGGCCGGCTGGTGTCGATCGAGGTCGGCAAGATCCCCTCCGAAGGCCTCGGCGAAGTGCAGGAAATGATCGATATCTGCGATTTCGCCGTTGGTCTCTCCCGGCAATTGTACGGCCTGACCATCGCCACCGAGCGTCCGGGCCATCGCATGATGGAGACCTGGCACCCGCTAGGCGTGATCGGTGTCATCTCGGCCTTCAATTTCCCGGTGGCGGTGTGGTCGTGGAACGCCGCGCTTGCGCTGGTCTGCGGCGACGCCGTGGTGTGGAAGCCGTCGGAAAAGACGCCGCTGACAGCGCTCGCCTGCGAAGCGATCTTCAAGCGCGCGGCGGAACGGTTCGGCGACGTGCCGGAAGGCCTGGCATCGGTGCTGATCGGCGACCGCGCCGTCGGCGAGATCCTGGTCGATCATCCGAAGGTGCCGCTGGTTTCGGCCACCGGCTCGACACGCATGGGCCGGGATGTCGGCCCGCGGCTGGCGAAGCGCTTTGCCCGCGCAGTGCTCGAACTCGGCGGCAACAATGCCGGCATCGTCTGCCCGACGGCCGATCTCGACATGGCCTTGCGCGCCATCGCCTTCGGCGCCATGGGCACGGCCGGCCAGCGTTGCACGACGCTCAGGCGCCTGTTCGTGCACGAGAGCGTCTATGATGCTTTGCTGCCGCGTCTCAAGAAGGCTTATGAGAGCGTTTCGGTCGGCAATCCGCTGGAGACAGGCGCGCTCGTCGGGCCGCTGATCGACAAGGCCGCCTACGACAACATGCAGAAGGCGCTGGAGGAGGCGGTCGCGCATGGCGGTAAGGTGACTGGCGGCTCGCGGGTCGAGAACGGCTATTCCGACGCCTATTACGTACATCCGGCGCTGGTCGAAATGCCCCGGCAGGTTTCGCCGGTGACGGAAGAGACCTTCGCGCCGATCCTCTATGTGATGAAATATTCGGATTTCGACGCCGTGCTTGAGGAGCACAACGCCGTCGGCGCCGGGCTGTCGTCGTCGATCTTCACCCGCGACCTGCAGGAGTCCGAGCGCTTTCTCGGCGTCGACGGCTCAGACTGCGGCATCGCCAACGTCAACATCGGCACCTCTGGAGCCGAGATCGGCGGCGCCTTCGGTGGCGAGAAGGAAACCGGCGGCGGTCGCGAGAGCGGCTCCGATGCCTGGAAGGCCTATATGCGTCGCGCCACCAACACGGTGAACTATTCCAAGGCGCTGCCGCTCGCGCAGGGCGTGTCGTTTGATATCGACTGAGCAGGTTCAGTGGGCCTCAGGTCTCTGGAGCGGGATGCATTCAAATAGGGCATCCCGCTCTATCTATTTATTTTAGCTGCATTTCTGCGACGCCAAGTGATTCCACCTGGCGACAAAAATGCTCTCGTTCAGCCATCCGCCGGCGTCGGAAAACAGGTTTCAAAGGCTGCATCGACGATGGCGAGCTTGGCGGCCTGGACGGTCATATATTCCTGGTAGAACTGGCTGGAGACCCACATGACTGAATGGCCGCGCTGGCCCAACCAGCCGACGCTGCCGAGTTCCTCAGCGTCGTGCAACTTGCGTGCAAGATGGGTGCGAGAGAGCTTGAGCCATTTGGCAAAGTCTCCGATCGCAACCACGCTGGTCGGGATCCGGTCCAGGCCAGCGTCGTCCGGATCTATGCCGGACATCAGCCAATCCATGACGATGCCGCCGTTGGTGAGCCAGATGAACAGGGAGAAGGTCTGTTTGGGTTCGCGCACCGGATGAGAGGAAAGCAGGCCGTCCGCCACCAGCGGCTGCAATCTGGCAAGCATCTCAGGCTGCTCGAGGAATCTGGCCAGCCGGTTGCCGCCATCGAGTTGGTCCAGCGTTCGAAGATGGGCAAGAACCCAGCCGGTGAATGTTTCTACGGTGGAGGCTGTCGGCTGCAGCGGGCGGGTACGTCCGTCCCTCGCCGGCAGATATTCGGCGATTTTGTAGTGCAGCATCTCTTTGACGAAGGCTTCGGCGGTGTTGCGGCTGGCGACCGAATTCTGACATATCACCTCGATGAAACGCGCCATCGTCAGTTGCTTGCGATGGTCGCGCGGGTCTCGCCTGAAGTGCAAGGCAAGACCAACATGGCCCATCAGCCAACGTTGCTGCGTGGCAAACACGGCAGCGAGGCGCGGGCTTGCTTCATAGATACGAATAAGCGCCTGCGATTGCGCCTGGACAGAACGATGCAACGCCGGACGGTCGGCAATATCCTCAGCGCTTAGCGCCATCACCTTACCCACTGTTCAAGCTGAACGGCGCTTTTGAAAGCCACCACCAACAAGGGTAAAAGATACTGAAATCGACGGCAACCGTTAGAGCTCAAGTGCCTGCCTGAGCGCCGGACCGCTCCTGACGCGAAGATCAAGGTCGGCTTCGATATGGTCGATGTGATGCAGCATCAATGCGCTGGCCCGCTCGGAGTTGCCGTTCTCGAGCGCGTCCAGGATATTCATGTGTTCGCTGTGGCCGCAGCTTGAGACACCGGAGCGACCGTAAAGCGCGATCACCAACGAGGAACGCGCGACCAACTCCTCCATGAAGCGCTGCAGGATCACATTTCCTGCAACCGACGCCAGAAGCAGGTGAAAGTCGCCCGAGGCCTTGATTTCAGATCGTCTTGCATTCGGTCCGCGCTCGGCAATGAAGCGGCCTTCTTCCTCGAGCTGAGCCTTGAACGCAACAACATGCGCCGGCGTCATGCGCCCGGCGGCGGCGATCGCAATGCCGGGTTCGATCAGCCGGCGCGAAGCAAAGACCTGACGGGCTTCTTCCGGCGACGGATTGGCGACGAACGCGCCGCGATTGCGCTCGGTGCGCACCAGTCCCTCGAAGGAGAGCATCTGCAGTGCTGCGCGCGCAACGGTGCGGCTGACGTCGAACAGGGTGCCTACTTCGCCTTCGGACAGCTTGGTTCCGGGCGCCAGCCGACGGTCGACAATCGCGTCGCGCAGCTGGTCGCGGATCGCTTGGGCGCGATCCTCGATGGCGCTGTCGACAACAGGGAAAGTCTGGTCTGCTATGTTCATGGCGGCGGTTCCTGCGCCTTTCTATCCTGAATCGGGTCGCTCGCACGAGTGCCAAAGTGAACACGATGTGAGAAAAGATTGCATACGATTTTTGCGCAAATCGCTGACAATCGCCCATAATTTGTGCATCGCACAAGCATGCTTCTCTAGCGGGCGGCCGGCTGTTCCTCTAATTTTCCCAAGGATTCAATCGCTTGAGGCTGCGGTGAGCAACTGGCACGCATGATGCTTTGCTTAATTGAGCAGAGAGGAAGCTGAATGTCCAAAGCCGCCGAAATCGACATCGTGTCCGTTTCGAAAGTCTATGGCGCAACGACTGCCGTCGAAGACATCAACCTGAAAATCCCTGCCGGAACCTATTGCTGCCTGCTCGGCCCGTCCGGCTGCGGCAAGACGTCGACGCTGCGTATGATCGCCGGCCACGAGAGCATCTCGAGCGGCGACGTGCGCCTGGGCAACACGGTGGTCACCGACCTGCCTCCGGCCAGGCGAGGCACCGCCATGATGTTCCAGTCCTACGCGCTGTTTCCGCATCTCGACCTGATCGACAATGTTGCGTTCAGCCTCAAGATGAAGGGCGTCGGCAAGGAGGAGCGCCGCGCCAAGGCGCTCGACATGCTGAAGCTGATGCAGATGGAGGGCTATGCCGGCCGCCGCCCGGCGCAGCTTTCGGGCGGACAGCAGCAGCGCGTCGCTTTGGCGCGTGCGCTGATCACCGACCCCGAGGCGCTGTTGCTCGACGAACCGCTGTCGGCACTCGACCCGTTCCTGAAGATCCGCATGCGGGCGGAACTGAAGAAGCTGCAGACGTCCCTCGGCATCACTTTCGTCCACGTCACCCACAGCCAGGAGGAGGCGATGGCGCTGGCCGATCTGATCGTGGTGATGAACGACGGCCGCATCGAACAGGCGGCGCACCCACGCACGGTATTCGAGCGGCCGGCTACGGCATTCGTCGCCCGCTTCATGGGCGATCACAACGTCATCTCCGGCCGGGTTACCGGCAACCGCGGCGGCATGGTCGTTTTCGAGGTGCCGGGCGGCGTCTCGCTTGCGGCCAGCGGGCAGGGTAGGGAGATCGGCGAGCCGATCGATATCGCCATTCGCACGGACCATGTGCGGATCGGCGCTGCGCCGGCCGCAGGGCTGGGCTTCACCGGCATCGTTTCCAACATCGAGTACCGCGGTTCGACCGTGAAGCTGTCGGTCAATGGTGCCGGCATCGAGGATTTCACGGTGATCATCGACGACGGCAGCTTCTTCGCCAAGCCGGTTGCCGTCGGTGACGCGGTGCCGATCGCCTGGGACTCCGAGGACGCTATCGTCCTCGGTCGTCTCGATTCTTGAACCAGCATAACCAACCACAACAAACAGGGGAACTGACCATGACCAACACCACCAACAAGAAGACAGGAATTTCCCGCCGCTCGCTGCTCAAGACAGGTGCTGCCGCCGTCGGCTTTGCCGCTGGCTCCGGCGCCATCACCGGCTTCCCGACCATCTGGGCGCAGTCGAACATCACGCTGCGCCAGTTTGGCACCGGCGTGTCGAACCTCAACGCCATCGCCGACAAGTGCAAGGCCGATCTCGGCATCACGCTGGAGATGACGGCGACCGATTCCGACGCCGCGGCCCAGCGGGCGGTGACGCAGCCCGACAGCTACGACATCGCCGACATCGAATACTGGATCGCCAAGAAGGTTTATCCCACCGGCGTGATGCAGCCGATGGATGTCAAGAAGCTGAAATACTACGACAAGATCGTGCCGCTGTTCATCACCGGCAAGCTGACGCCGGACAGCGTGATTGCCCAGGGCACCGCGCCGCATACGGTCGGCTTCGTCGAGGCGCAGGACTCCAAGACCTTCGCTAAGGAACCGACCCAGTGGATGACAATGGTTCCGACCATCTACAATGCCGACACGCTCGGCATCCGCCCCGACCTCGTCGGCCGCGACATCACCACCTGGGCCGATATCATGGATCCGGCCTTCAAGGGCAAGGCCGCCATCCTCAACATCCCATCGATCGGCATCATGGATGCGGCGATGATCATGGAAGCCATGGGCAATATCAAATACGCCGACAAGGGCAACATGACCAAGGAAGAGATCGACAAGACGATCGACTTCCTGATCAAGGCCAAGCAGGACGGCCAGTTCCGCGCGTTCTGGAAATCGTTCGACGAGAGCGTCAACCTGATGGCATCGGGCGAAGTGGTCATCCAGTCGATGTGGTCGCCGGCGGTCGCAGCGGTGCGCTCCAAGGGCATCGCCTGCAAATACCAGCCGCTCAAGGAAGGCTATCGCTCGTGGGGCGGCGGTCTTGGCCTGGCAGCGCACCTCAAGGGCGCCGAGCTCGACGCGGCTTACGAATATATCAACTGGTACCTGTCCGGCTGGGTCGGCGCCTATCTCAACCGCCAGGGCTACTACTCGGCCGCCATGGATACGGCCAAGCAGTTCATGTCCGAGGACGAATGGGGCTACTGGGTCGACGGCAAGCCGGCCAAGGGCGATATCCTGGCGCCGGACGGCAAGGTCATGGAGAAGGCGGGCGCCGTGCGTGACGGCGGCTCCTTCGTCGAGCGCATGGGCAAGGTCGCCTGCTGGAACTCAGTCATGGACGAGGACCGCTACATGGTGAAGCGCTGGAACGAGTTCATCGCTGCGTGATGTAAGGCAGGCAATAGCTGAGATGTTGCATTCCTTCGCACCCCCCTCTGTCCTGCCGGACATCTCCCCCTCAAGGGGGGAGATTGGCAGCTCCGCCGATGGGTCTCCCCTAATAGCGTTGGCAATTGGCGAAAGCAGAGATGACGGCGCAATCTCCCCCCTTGAGGGGGAGATGTCCGGCAGGACAGAGGGGGGTGCGAAGGACCACAGCTTGCCAGATTGTCGGCCCTCCGCGACACGCCAGGGCTGTTCCAGATGACCGTGGCTCTCAACCAGCCTGCAACCGTCGCCGCTACCAAACCCGCCAGACGCCGCCGCTTCTCGGTCGCCGCCCTTGCTCCCTATCTGCAGGCGACGCCGCTGGCCCTGATCCTAGGGGCGTTCCTGCTGCTGCCGATTCTGATGATCGTCGTGGTCAGTTTCTGGGACTACGATTTCGCGGCGATGTACCCGGATTTCCTGACCACCAACTACGCCGACACGCTCGGCTCCTGGGTCACCTGGAAGACCTATCTGAATACGCTGAAATACGCTGGTGTCGTATGGGCGCTGACGCTCATCATCGGCTTCTGGGTTGCCTATTTCCTCGCTTTCCACATTCGCACCACAGCCATGCAGATGGTACTGTTCCTTGTCTGCACGGTGCCGTTCCTAACCTCCAACATCATCCGCATGATCTCGTGGATTCCAGTGCTTGGCCGCAACGGTCTGGTCAACTCGACGCTGGTGCAACTGAGGCTGATCCCGAAGCCGATCGAGTGGCTGCTCTATTCGGAATTCGCAGTGGTGCTGGCCATGGTGCATCTCTACACGCTGTTTATGGTGACGCCGATCTTCAACACGCTGATGCGCATCGACAAGTCACTGATCGAGGCCGCGCGCGACGCCGGCGCTTCCGGCTGGCAAGTGCTTTGGAACGTCATTCTCCCGCTCGCCAAGCCCGGCATGGCGATCGGCACGATCTTCGTCGTCACGCTGGTGATGGCCGACTTCTCGACGGTGCAGGTGATGTCCGGCGGGCAGAGCGCCTCCGTCGCGCTGATGATGAAGAACCAGATGTCGCTGCTGCAGTATCCGGCAGCGGCCGCCAACGCGGTCGTGCTCCTGGTGCTGGTGCTTTTGATGGTCGCGGGCATCCTGCGCATCGTCGATATTCGCAAGGAGCTGTGAGGCGATGAGCCGGGAGAAGCGCACCTTCGAATTCTACGTGCTTGCGGCGTTCTTCGCGCTTTTCGTGCTGTTTCTCTATGGCCCGCTTTCGGCGATCGTCATCCTTTCGTTCCAGGGCGAGAATGGCGGGCTGACGTTTCCGCTCAACGGCGTTTCGCTGCACTGGTTCGCCAATCTGTTCGAGCGCCAGGCGGTGGGTGATTTCGGCGGCAGTTTCAAACGCTCCTTCGCGCTCGGCCTGATGGTGATGGTGGTGACCGTTGTCGTGTCGCTTCTTGCCGGGCTTGCCTTCCGTCAGAAGTTTCGCGGCGCAACGGCATTGTTCTATCTGGCGGTCGCCAGTCTCGTCGTGCCCTCGATCATCATCAGCCTCGGCATCGGCGTCGTGTTCCAGCAGATCGGCTTCCGCCCCGCCTGGTACACATCCGCCTTCGGTGCGCATCTGACGTGGACCTTGCCCTTTGGCGTGCTGATCATGTTTGCGGTCTTCAACCGGTTCTCGCCGGCCTATGAGGAAGCCGCGCGAGATCTCGGCGCTTCGTCCTGGCAGACCTTCGCGCATGTCGTGCTGCCGATGATCGCACCCAGCCTGATCGGTGTCGGCCTGTTTGGCTTCACGCTATCCTATGATGAATTCGCCCGTACGCTGATGACCTCGGGAACGTTCAACACGTTGCCGCTCGAAATCTACGGCATGACGACGAATGTGACGACGCCGGTGCTCTATGCGCTGGGCACGGTGACGACGGTGTTTTCCTTCCTGATTATCCTGATGACGCTCGGCGCGATCGTCTATGTCGGCCGCCGCCGGGCGCGGGCTTGAACGGAGCCAACGTGCAGATCCTCGTGGTGAACCCGAATACGACCGCCAGCATGACTGAGACCATCGCAGCGGCGGCGCGGTCGGTCGCCGGCGCCTGGACGGAAGTCGTCGCTGTCACCTCGTCGATGGGCCCGGTTTCAATCGAAGGCTATTATGATGAGGCGCTTGCCGTGCCGGGCCTGCTGGTCGAGATCGCCACCGGCGAGCGCTCTGGCGCGCAGGCGGCGATCATCGCCTGTTTCGACGACACCGGCCTGGATGCTGCGCGCGCGATGGCAAACATTCCTGTCATCGGCATTTGCGAGGCATCGCTTGCCGTCGCCTCATTCATTGCCCAGCGCTTCACCGTCGTCACCACGACCGAGCGCTCGCGCGTACCGGTCGAGGGGCTGGTGCATCGCTATGGTATGGCAGGGCGGGCACGCGTGCGTGCCGCGGATATTCCGGTTCTTGCTCTCGAAGATCCGACGTCGGACGCTGTCCCGAAATTGCGGGACGAGATCGCGCGCGCAATCGAAAAGGATCGCGCCGAGGCGATCGTGCTCGGTTGTGCTGGCATGGCCGATCTTGCGGCCGAGCTGCAGCGGGAATTCGGCGTTCCGATCATCGACGGCGTCGGCGCCGCGGTCAAGCAGGCCGAGGCCCTGATCGCGCTTGGCCTGTCGACGTCCAAGCGTGGCGCCTATGCAAACCCGTCGGCAAAGCCCTATCATGGTGCCTTGAAATCCTTCGCCCCCGGTGCTGTTGCCGGCGAGTGATTGCAATGCCCCGAACGATCCGGACACTCTCCCCCAACGAAGTGGAAACCCTTGTCGACTGGGCGGCAGCCGAAGGCTGGAACCCTGGGCTCGACGATGCCGCGGTATTCCGGGCGGCTGATCCCGAAGGCTTCATCGGCGCCTTTGTCGACGGCGAGATGGTGGCCGGCATTTCGGCTGTGGCCTATGGCGACGACTTCGGCTTCATCGGCCTCTACATCTGCCGTCTGGACCGGCGTGGCGAGGGGCATGGCAAGGTGGTCTGGGATGCCGGCATGGCGCGGCTTGCCGGTCGCACAATCGGCCTCGACGGTGTTGCCGAACAGCAGGCCAACTACCGGCGCATGGGTTTCGTGCCGGCCTATGATACCGTTCGCTACAGCGGGCCCACCGCGACCTTGGCCAGCCCAAGCGACGTCCGGTCTGTCACGCCGGAGGACGTGTCCGATATCCTGGCTTACGATCGCAACTGTTTCCCGGCGCCACGGCAACCCTTCCTGCAAGGATGGCTGCAGCCACCGCGCCGGGTGCTTATGGCCGTGAATGCCGGAAGGGTCTCCGGCTATGGCGTCGCGCGACGGTGCCGAGACGGCTTCAAGATCGGGCCATTGTTCGCCGACGACAAGGAGGTTGCGCTGCGACTTCTGGCCGGACTGGCAAACCTGCCGGGAACCGACGCTCTGCACATCGATGTTCCGGCAGGTAACAGCGGTTTTGCCGCCGCGCTTGAGGCGGCCGGCTTTTCAGCAAACTTCACGACGACCCGAATGTACAAGGGGACCGCGCCTGGGATTACCCCGTCGGGGATCTTCGGAATAACGACTTTGGAGTTGGGCTGACGCGCCAAAGTTCGCAAATACGGAGAGGTCATCGACCGTCTCACGGCTCCAGTCGCCGCCGGCGACCATGTTCATGTCCACAATTTGGAAAGTCTGCGCGGACTTTGACGGGCCTGTCAGGGCAAACCACAAAACATCTGCTGCCGGATGGAACACAGCATCGGATCTGGCTGATCTCACGAATTCTTGAATGCGGCGCGGTTATCAAGGCTCGATGCTTGCCCCACATTCGTGGCGACGGGGACATTCAGTGCACAATGCTCGATGTGGGCGCTCAAGGCGGCCCGGCCGCGGCTCTGTCGGGAACCAGCGAGATGCCGCGATGTCATTCAAACCGTTGCTTGGTGACGGACGGATTCGGAGCCAGGAGGAGAGGTCGGAGCCTCTGCAAACCGCGTCATGGGCCGGGTCCTCGATTGTTTTCGACAATCGGCGGTGGGCGTGCCGGGAGGCGGAGCTTCGCTGGACAGCCCCTCATCACCTGGTCGTGCTGACCAAGGAAGGCGGAACGTCTCATACGTCCATCCGGTACGAGGCAAAATCCGTGTACGACGGAATGGATCGTCCCGGAGCCCTCACCTTCGTGCCCGCGGGTGCCGAGCGGCTCGGCTTCTACCGGGACGTGGACCTCACCTACTCGGCCCTGTGGATCGATCCCGATCTCAGGATTCCAGGATGCGAACGGCTGAGAGACTTGCCGATCAGTCTCGGTGCGCAATGATCCAGTCGGTTGCCGCCGCGAGATCGGCAACGGTTGCGGTCGGGCGCGGATCAAAGCGTTTCTCATCGCCCTGCCGGTATTTACCTGTCCGCACCAGCAATGCGCCCGAAAATCCGGCGCGCAGGGCGCCAGCTATATCAGCCTCGGCGTCGTCGCCGACCATGATCGCCTGATCTGGCGGACAGTCCATGCTTGCCAGCGCTGACAGAAAGAATGCCGACGAGGGCTTGCCGAGAACGGTTGCGCGTTTCAGGGAGGCGAACTCCAATGCCGCGACAAATGGCCCAGCATCGAGGCTGAGCCCGCCGTCGGCATCACGAAACGTCCGGTTGGCGGCAAGGGCCAGCAACTCGGCGCCCTTACTCAGCTCGCGGAACGCGTCGTTCAACGCTGCATAGGTGAAGGCCTCTCCGGCATCGCCGATGACGACAGCGCGCTTATCGCGATCCGGAAGATCGTAGAAATCCGATTTAATGCCGGGGTGAACCAACAGGTACGGCGCACGGCCGTTCCGAAGGAGCCATTCGCGTGCGGCGTGCGCCGGCGTGAAGACATCCGCCTCGGTAACGGGTAGTCCCATGGCTTGCAGACGTTCGAGAACCCCCTGTTTCGACGAGCGCGTGGTATTGCTTACGAAGCGTACGGCCAAACCGGCGTCGCGCAAGCGCGCGACCGCGTCGACCCCGCCTGGTATGGCGGTTTCGCCGTCATAGATGACACCTGCGAGGTCCAGCAGCGCGCCCCTTGTCATCGGTCCAGCATGACCACGAGTCCGCCATGCGTCAAATCCGGAACAAGGTCACGGTTTCTCCCGCCGGGTGATGCCGGTACTCGTTGAAGTAGCCGCCATCATTGTGCCCGAGCAGGAAATCAGAGGAGCGGAAATTGGGGCTCTCAGTCATTGGTATCTCCTCCGGGTATCACCGCTTGCGGAATGCCTGCTGGCCATCGTACCCATGTTGACTACCATGGTAGGGAGGAACGAATGGCAATTGCATTGGTGACAGGTGCGGCCAAGGGAATCGGCGCGGCCGTGGCGTCCAGGCTTGCTGGGCAATTCCAGACCTTGGTGCTGATGGATGTCGACAGCCAGGGTCTTGCCAAGATGGCAGATGGACTGAGCAGTCAGGCGAAGGTCGAGGTCGTCGTCGGTTCAGTGGCGAGCGGCAAGGATTGCCAGCGCGCTGCAGTGGCAGCCGCGAAGCTCGGCGGGCTCGATGCGCTGTCCCACAACGCCGGAATTCAGCGCTACGGCACAGTCGAGACGACATCGGAAGCTCTGTGGGACGAAGTGTTCGACGTTAACCTCAAGGGCGCCTTCCTGATTTCCCAAGCTACGATGCCACTGCTTCGCGACAGCAAGGGTTCGGTCGTCCACATGGCCTCCGTCCAGGGCTTTGCGGCGCAGACTGGCGTGGTGGCCTATTCGGCGGCCAAGCACGGGCTGATCGGCCTGGTGCGCGCCATGGCGGTAGACGCCGCGCCTTACGGCGTGCGTGTCAACGGCGTCGCCCCGGGCTCGGTCGACACTCCGATGCTGCGCGATGCGGTGGCGCTGGCCGAAGATCCCGACGCTGTATGGGACGCCATCAATGCCATGCATCCACTCGGACGGCCGGCAGGCGCCAACGAGATCGCCGAGGTGGTCGCTTTTCTCCTCTCGTCGGCAGCATCATTCGTGACCGGCGAGGTCGTGCGCGTCGATGGCGGCCTTATGGCACGGCTCGGCGGCTCGCCCAAGAAAGAATAGCCAAATGACCATTGAAGACATCCGCGCAGTTACCATTACCTGATGGCCAAGGCGACCACACGTTCCACCGAGGCGCCTGTCGAGCAGCACGAAAGGATCGTCGATGCGATCGAGGGGGCAAACCGGGATGCGGCGGAGCTGGCCTTGAAAGCACATTTGCGCCGGATTTTCGCCTTCCTCGGCCCGGCCTTCGACGCACATCCCCTTCGACGCACATCCGGAATATTTCGACAAGGGAGGGCTAGAGATTGTCGATCCGGCCTGGTTCGATGACTGAAGTCCAGCACGGCCTGGCCTGGCAACATGGCGTGCTCGGCGGCGGCGCCGCTGGAGCCGGGAAATGACTGATCGTGCCGTGCGCCAACTTCTGCCGGGCACCGACATCGTCGGCGAGAGCATTGTATGGGATGTCGAGCGCCACTGCCTGTTCTGGGTGGACATCGTCGGCCGTGCGATCCGCCGCTGCGATCCCACAGGCGGC
The DNA here is from genome assembly GCF_004010325.2 of Mesorhizobium sp. M00.F.Ca.ET.216.01.1.1. GTDB lineage: Bacteria > Pseudomonadota > Alphaproteobacteria > Rhizobiales > Rhizobiaceae > Mesorhizobium. The sequence continues at coordinate 65,956 of NZ_SADR02000011.1, read as the reverse complement.
ACGCAACAGCGGTGGGCCGTCGACGAATTCCCGACCTCGATCGGGCTTCGCGCTGACGGCGGCGCCATTGTCGGCTTGACGCGTCGCGTCGCGCTTTGGGATTTCAAGGGCGCGTTCGAAACTTTAGCGGTGCCCGAGCCGGATTTCGTCGCCAACCGGCTGAACGAGGGCCGTGTAGCGCCGGACGGCTCCTTCTGGGTCGGCACCATGCAGAGCAACCTGACCGAGACGGGCGCGCCAAAGGACATCGATACGAAGGCCGGGCGCTACTACCGTGTCGACGCATCGGGAAACACTACATTGCTCAGCGACGATCTCTATGGCATCACCAACGGGATGGTCTGGCTGCCAGGTGGCAGCTTCGTAACCGCCGATACCGTGGACGATGCGATCTACATCTATGATGTTTCGCCGGACATGCGATCGATCAGCAACCGCCGCTCTTTTTGCCATGCCTTTCCGCGCGGTCTTCCTGATGGCGCCTGCATGGATGCCGAAGGCGCGGTGTGGACCTGCCGCGTGGTCGGCGGCGCCTGTATCACCCGCACCCTTCCTGACGGTACGCTCGACCGCGTGATCGAGCTGCCTTGTTCCTGGCCGACGAGCTGTACCTTCGGCGGACCCGGACTGGCGACACTGTTCATCACCTCGGCACGGTTCACGATGACGTCCGACCATCTGGCTGCAAATCCCCAGGAAGGCGGCCTGTTCGCCATCCGGCCTGGTATCGCCGGTGTTCCGGAGATTCGGTTCGGCTAGACGAGGAAGCGCATCAGCTTATGAACGAGCGCTTTATGGCCGGTGCCGCCAGGCAGGCAAGGCAAGGCCGCGAGTAAGCAGACGGGGCCACAGTCGATCGCTTTCACTCCGGCAGCCATCGCAATGTCATTTGGACAGCCAGAGACTGACCCTCCGCCAGTATTTTCAATCCGGGATATCCCGGTTGGTTGTGTGCATCGATCGTGTGGCTGACCGGCTCGAAGCAGAAGAAATCCGCGCCCGAGCCGGGTGAGTAGACGACGGCGACGTCGAGGTTCGGCGACGCCGCGATTTCGATCGAGATGCCCAGCTCCGGCTGATTGATCGTGGCGATGCCGGGCCAATGTGTGAACGCATTGTTGATCCAATCCCTGGGCAGAGGCCGGACGGCCGAATAATCCCACTCCGGACGGGCGGCCACATCGACCTGTACGGTCGGCAGATGGCGCGCATCCTCCAGCCAGATTTGTGACGCCTGAAAACAGAGCGTCGTTTCGGCAAGGCGCGGGAACCAGGGATGGAAACCAGCGCCGAAAGGCAAGGGTCGCGGCGCCGTGTTGGTGACCGTGAGTTCGACATGCAGAGCTCCGTCCTTCAGATGGAATCCCTGCCGGGCCTCGTATCGGAACGGGCCTATCTCTCCTCCCGGCAAGACGAGGCTCGCGGTTTGGCCGCTTGCCGCCTCGATTGCCCAAGCGCGCTGGAAACCGTCGCCATGGATCGGAAATGTCTCGCCCGCCAGATTCGGGGCGATCTCATGAAAGACGCCATCGAAGGCGAAGCCGCCGCCCGATATCCGGTTCGAGAAGGGAACCAGTATGTTGCACGCGAACGCGAACGGACCGTCCACCGCGTTACCGGTCCATGGCCGCAGGACGGGGACCGTGCGTCCATCCGGCAGAAGTGCCTCGATGAAGGCGATGCCGCCACCGAGTTCCGGGACGATCCCGATCCTGGTCCGGGAATCCTGCAGGACGAGCGTATCCACGCCGCCTACCAGCCGCCGTCTATGCCGATGTTCTGGCCGGTGATCCTGTCGGAGGATGGCGAGGCAAGAAAATGCACCAGTTCGGCCACGTCCTCGGGCATGATGCGGACCTTCAGACACTGCCGGTCGAGCACCCAGTCGCTGTACTCCTTGGCCTTGTGTCCGAAGACGCGCTCTTCGGCTTCGGATACGATCGCGCCGGGGGCGACGGCGTTCACGCAGATGCCGAACGGGCCGAGCTCGCGCGCCAGCGATTTGGTGAGGCCGAGCAGCGCACCTTTCGACGCGATATAGGGGACATAGCCGTCGAGCTGGCCGTTGAGCGTGATCGATGTGAAGTTGATGATCTTGCCCCAGCCTCTCTTCTTCATGTGAGGCGCACAGCCCTGCACCAGTGCAAAGGCGGCGGAGGAGTTCACGCGGATCTGTTCCTCGTATTCCTCCAGGCTGAACTCGGCAAAGGGCCTGTTGATGATGAGTGCTGCGTTGTTGATCAGGATATCGATGCCGGCGTCCGCCGCAATTTGTTCAACAGTCTTCACGGCGCTCGCAAGATCGTTCAGATCGCAGCCGACGAAGCTGACGGTCGGGCCAAGCTCTTTTGCCCGCTGCTCGGCCCCTTCGATGCCAGGGCGGTCGAGCACGATGACGTCGGCGCCTTCCGCCGACAGCTTGCGGGCCTGGGCGCGGCCGAGCGTCCCCAGCCCTCCGGTCAGAAGAACTTTCTTGCCGCTCAGATCAGGCATGTTCTACTCCGATCACAGAGCCTCCCTCCGCTACAGGACATGCCTCCGCTACAGGATATCCCCTGTTACAGAACATCCTGGACTTCCTCGATCGAGGTCTCGCCGATCCGCTTGTCCAGGACGATTTCGCCGCGCGCCATCGCCACCACCCGGTCGCAGCATTCGAAGACATGGTGCATATTGTGGCTGATGAAGATGCCGGTGACGTTCTGCTGCTTGAGCGATCGCACGAAGCCTATCACCTTTTTGGTCTCCTTGACCGACAGATGGTTCGTCGGCTCATCGAGGATCATCACCTTCGATTTGAAATGCATCGCCCGGGCGATGGCCACGCCCTGTCGCTGGCCGCCCGACAACTCGCCGACCAGGGCATCGGGAGAGCGCAGGTGCAAATCGACGTCGGCGATGGCCTTGACGCTTTCGCGCCGCATCCGCTTCAGATCCATCACACCGATACCGCCGACCGCCATTTTCAGCGGCTCGCGCCCGATGAACATGTTGCGGGCGATCGACATGGTCGGAACCATGGAGTTGTACTGGTAGATTGTCTCTATCCCCAGTTCCATCGCATCGCGCGGGGTTTTGATGTGGGCTTTCTTGCCCTCGATCAGCACCTCGCCCTCGTTCTGCTTCTGCACGCCGGACAGGATATTGATCAGCGTCGATTTGCCGGCGCCGTTGTCTCCGATCAGGCCCAGCGCCTCGTTCGGATAGATGTCGAGCGACACGCCTTTGAGAGCGTGGACGCCGGAATACCATTTGTGCAAATTACGGATCGAGATGATCGGAGCATTCATCGTCAGGTTTCCGCCCTTATCTGCTTGGCGCGCCTGAGCAGCCAGGCGTTGGCCACCACGGCGAAGATGGTCAGGGTGCCGATGGCGAATTTGAACCAGTTCGCGTCGACCTGGCTGAGAACCAGCCCGTTGTCGATCACGCGGATCAGCACGGCTCCGAGAATGCCACCGATCACCGTCCCGATCCCGCCGGTGAGTGCCGTGCCGCCGATGACGGCGGCCGCCACCGCCTGCAATTCCAGCCCCTCGCCGATCGAAGGCAGCGGCGAGCCCAGGCGCAGCACCTGGATCATGCCGGCAAAGCCGGCGAGAATGGAGCAGAGCATGAAGCAGGCGATCTTCACCCGCGCTGTCGGTATGCCCATGGCATTCGCCGCCGGCAGAAAGCCGCCGGTGGCGCGCACCCAGTTTCCGAAATTGGTTCGCGACATTACGAGGCTGGCGATGCAGGCTATCGCAACGAACCAGACGAAGGACATGCGGAACAGTGTGCCCGGTCCGACGAAAGCGGTGAACAGCCATTTAGGGAGGTCGTTGGGTAAAAGCGGGGGGAAGCCGCCGGAAATGACCACGGTCAGCGACCGCGCGATGAAGAGCATTCCGAGCGTCGTGATGAAGCTCGGGATGGCGTAGCGGATGGTGAGAAAACCGTTCAGGAACCCGATCGTGGCGGCCACCAGCAGGCCGACGCATAAGGCCGGGACGAACGGCATCCCGCCTTCCATCGCGATTGCCATGACCATTGGCATCAACGCGAAAACCGATCCCACGGACAGATCGAACTCGCCGCAGATCATCAGGATGGTCACACCGATGGCGACCAGCCCCATCTCCGGCAGGAGGCCGAGCATTCCACGCAAATTGTCCAGATTTAGAAAGACGCCGTTCGATCGCACCTGGAACACGATGACGAGGACCACCAGCAGCAGGCCGCCGGCGAGCTCAGGCTTCTCGAAATAGATTTTCAGCAGACGTTTCAAGCCATCCTCCAGCTTCCCTTCGGTGCCAGGCCGCGCGGCTATGCGCGCGGCCTTTCGAACGCGCAAAAAGGGCCCGTTGCGCTAGCGCACGCCCTGCTTGGCGAGATCCCAAAGCTTGGGGACATCGGCCGGGCGCACGATGCCTTGTCCAGTATCGATGTCCGCGGCAGAAAGGCCGATATTTTTGGCCAGATAGGCCTCCATGACCGGCATGAAGCCCTGCATGTAAGGCTGCTGGTCGACCTCGACCTGGATATAGCCGGCCTGCATCTGCTGGAGGACCTCCGCGACGATGTCGAAGCCGCCGAGAAGGATCTTGCCCGGCTCAACGCCGCGGTCGGCCAGAGCCCGGGCGACGCTAGCGTGCCAGAGACCGGTGTCGAAATAAACGGTAGTGTCGGGGTGCGCGTTCAGATATGCTCCGACACGGTCGGCGACGACTGCGCCATCGGTGCCTGTATCGAGGCGGTTGATCTCGACCTGGCGGCTCGGATTGGCGGCCTTGAATTCCTCGAGGAACTTGATCACGCCGGCTGCCCGCTGCTCGGACCAGTTCTGGCCCGGCGCCGATACGCCGACCAGCGCCTTGATCGGGCCGTCTTTCGGAAAGTTCTCGGACATCGCCTTGCCGAGCGAATAGCCCGCCGGAATGAAGCCTTGCCCGATGAAGGCCTGACGGGCATTGCCCTTGGCGCCTTCCGTATCGTCCACATTCGAGGCGATCACGGTCACACCGGCGGCGCGGGCGTCGCTGATGATCTGGTCGAAAGCATTGTTGTCCACGATGCTGGTGATGAGCGCATCCGGCTTGCGGGCAAGTGCTGCCTGCATATTGGCCGATTGCTGTTCGATCGACCCTTCGGTCTGTGTGAAGATCATCTGGCAGTTCGCGGCGATCTTGCTGCAGGCATCGTCGAAGCCTTTCTTGACTGCCTGCCAGAAAGGATTGGATGCGGACGAATGGTGTGTGAACACGATGTTCATGGCGTCCGCGGAGGACATTGTTGTCAGGCCTCCCAAAATCATTGCACCCAAGGCGGTTGAGACAAGTAGCTTTTTCATGGTTCTCCTCCGTTCTTAAACTTCGTTATCCATTCATTTCACACAGTGGACGTGTCGCTTACCCGTCGAAGCGTCGTGAAGGCGCGGTCGATCTCCGGGTGAAGGTCCGTGCCGAGGCCTGGACCGGGAGGCACGGTGATCATGCCGTTCTTCACCTCGGGCAAGGCGGTCACCAAGTCGCGATACCAGGTCCTGTAGAAGGCCCGCACGCTTTCCTGGACGAGCGCGTTCGGCGCATTCAGCGACAGATGGGTCGACGCGCAGAGCACGACCGGACCGGTACAGTCGTGCGGTGCAACCGGCAGGTGCCACGCCTCCGCCATCGCAGCAATCTTGCGCGCCTCCGAAAGCCCGCCGCACCAGCTGACGTCAAGCATCACAATGCCGGCAGCGCCGGTTTCCAGAAGGTCGCGGAACGCCCAGCGTGAGCCGAGCGTCTCGGAGGCCGATATCGGTGCCGGCGAAACCTCCACGTACCGCTTCAGGCTTGAGAGGCTGTCCATCTTGATCGGATCTTCATGCCAGAAGGTCCTGTACGGCGCGAGTTCCCTGGCGATCTGCATGGCCGGCAGCAGCTGCCACATCGAGTGGAACTCGACCATGATGTCCATCTTGTCGCCGACCGCGTGGCGGATTTTCTCGAATGGCGCCAGCGCCGCCTTCAGATCGGGCTGAGAGATATACTGACCGCGGGTTTTCTCCGCTGCGGCATCGAACGGCCAGATCTTCATCGCCGTGATGCCTTCCTCCAGCAGCGACAGTGCCAGTTCGTCGGCACGATGAAGAAAGCCGTTCAGATCGTCATAGGCTTTGCCGCCAGTTCCGGTTAGGCCGTAATTGGCCGTCGTCTGGCCGGTCGCCTGCTTGATGTATTCGGTTCCGGCGCACGTGTTGTAGGTACGGATTTCCTGCCGGGTGAAGCCGCCCAGAAGCTGGGCGATCGGCTGGCCGGTCGCCTTTCCGAACAGGTCCCAAAGGGCAATATCGAAGGCGGAATTACCCCGCACCTCGGCCCCGGTGGATCGAAAGCCGAGATAGCCGATCAGATCGGCGGCCAGAAGGTCGATCTGCAAGGGATCGCGCCCTATCACGCGCGGGGCGAGATATTCGTGCATATAGGTTTCGACGGTTTCGGCGATGAAGAATGTCTCGCCCAGCCCGACCAGGCCTTCGTCCGTATGCACGAGAACCCAGAGGAGGTTGGGTCGCTCCTTTATGCGCAGTGTTTCTATTTTCGTGATCTTCATCGGCCCGCTCCCCTCAGGCGATCCCGGCCGTCAGCAGGGCTTTGACGCTTTGGTCGAAATGCCTGGCCATCAGGTCGCGTGCGGATTGCGGGTCGCCGGCCACTATGGACCCGGCAAGATCGATATGAATCTGGATCATCGCCAATTGCTCGGCGTCGGAGCTGCGGCTGCGCCAGCCGATCGGCCAAGTCTGGCGCGTGACCCTGTCGAATGCTCCGACGATAAGGCTGAAGACCGGATTTTTCGCCGCCTTGGCGATCTCGACGTGAAACGCGAGATCATGTTCCATGATCTGAGCCGGATCCTCGAGATGCTCGCGCATGGCAAGTGCGTGATCGCGGATGCTCTCTGCCTCGTCGGGCGACCTGCGCAAGGCCGCCAGCATGGCGGTGCGCGTTTCTATCGTGCGGCGCACATCGTAGATCTGCTGAACGGTGATCTGTTCGGTATGAACCCCGTGCTCGATCACCAGCGACATCGTCCCATAGTCGAGTTCGGCCACCGTCGCCCGCCGGCCCGCCTTCAAGTCGATCAGCCGCATTGCGGCGAGCGAACTAAAGGCTTCCCGCACCACCGTGCGTGAGACGCTCAATTCCTTGGAAAGCCTGGCTTCGCTCGGCAGCCGGTCGCCAGGGCCCAGCTCATGTGTGCGGATATGATTTGTGATCGCGCCGATCGTGTTGCTGACCAGGCTGGGCCCATCGGAAGGCTTGGCGGGTATGGCTGCGTTCAGGGCATCCTCCAACGTCAAATTTCCCAAACCTGTATGACAGGTTGGTATCATCTTGTCGATATTACGCCTGAAAGGTATGTGTCAAGACGGGAGTCGAAAAAGAGAAGCAGGCGGAAATCATGTCTGTGGTTGCAAAACCCGTCGCCGATCGAACCGCCGCATGACTGACGCTCTTGATGCGACAGTCGCCGGCCTCAGGCGACTTGGGCTGATCCTGGCCGGCAACGAGCCCGAGTTGACGCCTCTGACCGGAGGCGTCGCATCGGACATTTGGCTGGTGCGAGCCGGAAGTCGGGAGTTCGTCGTCAAACGCGCGCTGGAGAAATTGCGTGTCGCCGCAGACTGGCGGGCACCCGTCAGCCGCAACGCCAGCGAAGTCGCCTGGTTCAGGCACGCCGGAATGGCCGCGCCCGACGCCGTGCCGGTCATCCTGGCACACGATCCGGCGCAGGGCTATTTCGTCATGAACTACCTGCCGCCAGCCAGCCATCCGGTCTGGAAGCGCGAACTGCAGGCGGGGAGGGCCGACCCGACCTTTGCAGCGAAGGTCGGCGCAAGCTTGGCCATGATCCACGCGAGCACCGCCGGGCATCTTGAGATCGCACAAGACTTCAATGACAATACATTGTTCCGCGCCATAAGGCTTGAGCCCTATCTGGAATTCACCGCCGCCAAACATCCGGCGATTTCTGGCGCCTTGCTGAGCCTGGTTGACCGCACTTTGCAGAACCGCAAGGCGCTGGTCCACGGCGATATTTCGCCGAAGAACATCCTGGTCGGCCCGAAAGGCCCGGTGTTCCTCGACGCCGAATGCGCGTGGTTCGGCGACCCGGCATTCGACCTCGCCTTCTGCCTCAACCACCTGCTCCTGAAATGCCTGTGGACGCCGTCGGCACGCGCGGGCTTCCTCGCTAGTTTCGAGGCGCTGAGAGACGCCTATTTCCGCGAGATCACATGGGAGCCGCTCACAGAGCTTGAGGCGCGCGCGGCGGCCCTGCTTCCGGCCCTGCTCCTGGCGCGCATCGACGGCAAATCCCCAGTCGAATATATCCAGGATGAGATGATAAAGCGCGGTATACGGGCGTTCGCCATTCCGCTGATCGAAACGCCCGCGGGAGAGCTTTCGCTCGTCAGGGCCAGATGGGCCGAGGCCCTGCCTGGAATAGTGGACAAGACATGACAACATCCATTGCTTCCGTCCGGGGACGCCGCGTGTGGGACTCGCGGGGACGGCCGACCGTCGAAGCCGAAATCGTGCTCTCGGGCGGCGCTTATGGCCGCGCCATCGCGCCGGCCGGCGCCTCCACCGGGTCCGGCGAAGCGCTCGATCTGCGCGACGGAGGGCAACGCCTCGGCGGCTTCGACGTGATGCATGCCGTCGGCAACGTCAATGCCGAGATCGGCCGCGCCCTGATTGGCCTGGATGCGGCCGATCAGGAGGATATTGATAGCATTCTGATCGCGCTTGACGGTACGCCGCAAAAGGCGCGGCTCGGCGGCAATGCCATGATCGCCGTGTCCATGGCGGTGATGCATGCCGCCGCGGCGGCTGCCGGTGGGCCGCTCTGGGCCTATGCCGCAGGTGGGCGGCCAGTGCGGATTCCTGTGCCCGAGATCCAGATCTTCGGCGGCGGTGCGCATGCCGGCCGTCGCGTCGACATCCAGGACTTCCTAGTCATCTGCCCTACCGCACCGGATTTCGGAACCGTGATGGAGCGGACAGCGGAGGTCTACCGTGCCGCGGGCGCCCTGCTTGCCGAAAAGGGGCTGCAACAAGGTGTCGCGGACGAAGGCGGCTGGTGGCCGGCCTTCTCCGCCAATGAAGAGGCGCTCGATTTCCTGGTGCGCGCGATCGAACGCGCCGGCTACGCGCCGGGGGACGAGGTCTCCATCGCGCTCGACGTGGCGGCTTCGGAATTCGGCGCGAACGGCTGCTATCGGCTGGGCCTCGAAAAGCGCGAGCTCGACCGCGACGGCCTCGGCGAAATGTTGGTGGATTGGGTCGAGCGTTACCCGATCCTCTCCATCGAGGATCCGTTTGCCGAGGATGACAAGGAGGGCTTCCGCCTATTCACCGCCGCCGTTGGCAACCGGGTGCAGATCGTCGGCGATGACTTGCTGGTGACGAACGCGGCTCTGGTCGAGGAGGCGGCGCGGGACAAACTCGTCACCTGCGTGCTGATCAAGCCGAACCAGGCCGGCACTATTTCGGAGACCAAGGCCGCAATCGATGCTGCGCAGCGGTTTGGCCTTGGCGCAATTGTGTCGGCGCGCTCGGGTGAGTCCGAGGATGTGACCGTGGCGCATCTCTCCGTCGGCTGGAATGCCGGACAGCTCAAGGTTGGTTCGATCACACGTTCCGAACGCATGGCCAAGTGGAACGAGATTCTCCGGATAGAGGAGGCTCTGGGCGCCAGCGCGCAGTTCGCCGGGCCAGAGGCGCTGATGTTTCAAGCTCGTGCTGGCGCGCAGTCATGATCTGGCGAACTCAGGCTCGATTGGATCATCCGATCACCAAAACAGTCCGCGGCGTTCGCCGCCAATCCAGCGTGGACAGGGCAGACGGCGCCTTTGCCTGCCGATGCTGTGGTGGCAGGAGGTGGAGTGCCGCGAGCTGGAGGTCGCGCCCCGTCATCTGGCGGGAAGCGGAGCGGCCGTTCAGGCCTCTACTACTATTGCCGGTATTGCCGGCGCGCCGGGCCTGGCATGGCCGATGATGCGAGCCGAAGGATAGCCGTCCGCGACGATCCTCTCGACCAGCGCCGCAGCGCGGTCGGTCTCGCAAGCAACCAGCAGCCCGCCCGAAGTCTGTGGGTCCGTGAGAAGATGGCGTCGCCACTCGGGCATGCCGGGAGGTAAGCTTACCGCGTCGCCATAGCTCGCCCAGTTGCGCCGCGATGCGCCGGTGACGTGGCCGTCGGCCGCGAGCGAGGCAGCTTCGGAAAAGAGCGGCACGTCGTGGCTGCAAATTGTCAGCGTGCACCCGGAACCGCGTGCCATCTCGAGGGCATGTCCGAGCAAGCCAAATCCGGTCACGTCGGTGACGGCGTGGACGCTAGCGTCCTGCGCCAGCTCCGATCCGATCCGGTTGAGAAGGGTGGTGGAGGCGATCATTTCGCGGTAGCCGCTCTCGGAAAGCGCCTGCTTCTTGATGGCGGCGGAGTAGATGCCGACGCCGAGCCCTTTCGTTAGGATCAAGGCGTCACCCGGCCTGGTGTCACAATTGCGTCGGATATCCCCGGGTCGGCATGTGCCGATGACTGCGAGGCCGTAAATCGGCTCCGGCGAGTCGATCGAGTGGCCGCCGGCAACCGGGATTCCGGCGTCGGCGCAGACAGCTTCGCCACCTTTCAGGATTTCGCGGACCATGAGCGTCGGGATCTTGTCGAGAGGCATGCCGAGTATAGCCAGCGCCATGATCGGCCGGCCACCCATCGCATAGATGTCGGACAGGGCGTTGGTTGCGGCAATCCGGCCGAAATCGTAGGGGTCATCTACCATAGGCATGAAGAAGTCGGTGGTCGCGATGACGCAAGTCGCGCCGTCGAGCTGCCAGACTGCCGCATCGTCGCCGGTCTCCGTGCCGACGAGAAGCTGATGATAGGGACTGGCAGCCACCGGATCGGCGAGAAGCTGCTGCAGCACTGACGGTGCCAGCTTGCAGCCGCAACCGCCGCCATGGGCAAGGCTGGTCAGGCGCACAACGGGCGCCCCGGTGATTTCAGGCGAGAGGGCCATTGCCATGATCGTCGAGCCTCCTCTGCTGGCACGCTTTAGTAGGGATCAAAGTCAACCGGAATGGAAAATACGAACGCCCAATGCATGGCACGTTTGGAGCACGCTTGCTCTCAGCGGATTTCGTTGAGTTAGGAAAGGCAAGAACCGTATCCGGCGTGCGAGGCACCGCCGTCATTGGGTATCGATCGAAAGGCGCCCCGACCCGCGGGAGCTGTTTCACCGCCACACTTTACTGTATGGTAATGCGCTCGTTTTCGTCAATCGCGGTCGCGGTCACGAAAAGATGACAAGAATATTCAACAATAATACACAATGCCGATTTGTGGGCACAAACCTGCTGCAGGAAGGCGGTTCGGAGGAGCATTTTTGCTGCACCGTACGCACCTCGCTCTTTGGCATTGATTTTATTTGGTCCGAGACTAGTTACTCGGATTGAACCGTTGGTTCGAGTTGCCGTGGGGCATCGGCTTCGGGAGGAACCCATGAACATCGATCTTTCTCGACGCGCGTTCCTGCAAACAGCAGGCGCGGGTCTCGCCGGTACTACGCTCGGAGCCCTCGGCTTCGGCGATAGCGAGGCCGCACACGCGGCGGCGATACGGGCCTTCAAGCTCGCGAACGCCACCGAAACACGCAACACCTGTCCATACTGCTCGGTGGCTTGCGGCATAATCTTGTATTCGAAGGGCGATCTCAGAAAGGGCGAGCCGGCCGAGATCACCCATATCGAGGGTGACACTGATCATCCGACCAATCGCGGCACCTTGTGCCCCAAAGGGTCGGCCCTGCTCGGATTTGTCAAGTCGCCGACCCGTCTGCAACATCCGATGATCCGCAAACCGGGCTCGGACAAGTTCGAGCCGATAAGCTGGGAAGACGCGCTCGGCCGCATCGCCCGCCTGATGAAGGACGATCGCGACAAGAACTTCGTTGCGACGAACAATGACGGCGTGACGGTCAATCGGTGGATCACCACCGGCTTCCTCGCCGCCTCAGCTTCGACCAATGAAACCGCGTTCGCGACCTATAAGGTGGTCCGCAGCGCGGGCATGCTGGTGTTCGACAACCAGGCACGTGTCTGACACGGCCCGACGGTGGCGAGTCTCGCCCCAACATTCGGCCGCGGCGCAATGACGAATTCCTGGACCGACATCAAGAACACGGATCTCGTCGTCATCATGGGCGGCAATGCTGCCGAAGCGCATCCTTGCGGCTTCAAATGGGTCACAGAGGCGAAGGCCAACCGCGGCGCCAAGCTCATCGTCATCGACCCGCGCTTTACGCGCTCAGCTTCGGTGTCGGATCTTTACGCGCCGATCCGCCAGGGAACGGACATCGCCTTCCTGCTCGGGCTGATCAACCACTGCATCCAGAACGACAAGGTGCAATGGGACTATCTGAAGGCCTTCACCAACGCGACGTATGTCGTCAAGGAGGGCTTCACCTATCAGGACGGCCTCTTCTCCGGCTATAACGAGGCGAAGCGAGACTATGACAAGTCCAGTTGGGACTATGACATAGGCACGGACGGCTTTGCCGTTGTCGACGCGACATTGGCCAATCCCCGCTGCGTCTGGAATCTGCTCAAGAAACATGTCGCGGTCTACACGCCGGAGATGGTCGAGCGCATCTGCGGCACGCCGAAGGACCGGTTCCTGAAGGTGGCCGCGATGGTCGCCGAGACATCGTCTCCGACCAAGGCGATGACCTCGATGTACGCGCTCGGCTGGACCCAGCACTCGAAGGGCTCGCAGAACATCCGCGCCATGGCGATGCTGCAGCTTGTTCTTGGCAATATCGGTATACGCGGCGGCGGTATGAACGCGCTTCGCGGTCACTCCAACATCCAGGGGCTGACCGACCTCGGGCTGATGTCGAACCTGCTGCCCGGTTATCTGACGCTGCCGACTGAGAAGGAGGTCGATCTGGCAGCCTACATGTCGACCCGAGGCTTCAAGCCGCTCCGGCCGAACCAAATGAGCTACTGGCAGAACTACAGGAAGTTCTTCGTAAGCTTCCAGAAGTCGATGTGGGGCAACGCGGCAACGCCGGAGAACGACTTCGCCTATAACTACCTGCCGAAGCTCGACCTGCCGGGCTACGATCTGCTGCGGGCTTTCGAGCTGATGCACCAGGGCAAGATGAACGGTTATTTCTGCCAGGGCTTCAACCCGCTACAGGCAGCTCCGAACAAGAAGAAGGTGATCGAGTCCCTCTCGAAGCTCAAATATCTCGTGATCATGGATCCGTTAGACACGGAGACGGGCCGGTTCTGGGAGAACCACGGGCCGTACAACGATGTCGATCCTTCGCAGATTCAGACGGAAGTCTACCAGCTTCCCTCTACCTGCTTCGCCGAGGACGACGGCTCGCTGGTCAATTCGGGGCGCTGGCTGCAGTGGCATTGGGCCGGCGGCACGCCCCCCGGCGAGGCCAAACGCGATACCTGGATTATGGCGCAGCTCTATCTGCGCCTGAAGGAGCTCTACACCAAGGAAGGCGGCGCCTTCGCCGATCCGATCGTCAAGCTCAACTGGCCTTATGCCGATCCCGGCGATCCGAAGGCCGAGGAGCTTGCCCAGGAGATCAATGGCAGAGCGCTCGCCAGGGTAACCGACACGGCCGACCCGACAAAGGTGCTGGCGGAGGCCGGAAAGCTCTTGCCGGGCTTCGCAGCGCTGCGCGACGACGGCTCCACCTCCTGCGGCTGCTGGATCTATTCGGGCTGCTTCAACGAAAACGGCAACAACATGGCCAGGCGGGACACCACCGATCCTGACGAAACCGGCGCCTATTCCAAATGGGCGTTCTCATGGCCCGCCAACCGCCGCATTCTCTACAACAGGGCATCGGCTGACCTCACCGGAAAGGCTTGGGATCCAAGCCGCAAGGTGATTGAATGGGACGGCACGAAATGGTCGGGCTACGATGTCCCCGACATCTTGCCAACGGCAAAGCCCGATCAAGTCGGCCCGTTCATCATGAATCCGGAAGGTGTCTCGCGCCTCTTTACCCGGGGCATGATGCGCGACGGACCATTCCCGGCGCATTACGAGCCATTCGAGTCGCCCATCGCGAACCCGATAGCTCCCAAAGTCCGCGGAAACCCCGCAGCGCGGGTGTTCGAAGGCGATATGGCCCAGTTCGCCGAATCGGCTTCGCGGGAGTTCCCCTACGCGGCAACCTCCTACCGACTGACCGAGCATTTCCACTTCTGGACCAAGCACGTCATCGTCAATGCGGTGATGCAGCCGGAGTTTTTCGTGGAAATCTCGGAACAGCTTGCGGCCGAGAAGGGCATCACCAAAGGCGGCTGGGTGCGCGTCTGGTCGAAGCGCGGTTCCGTTGTGGCGAAGGCCATGGTGACCAAGCGGATCAGGCCGCTCACCTGCGATGGCAAGACTGTCCACATCGTCGGAATACCGCTGCACTGGGGCTTCACGGGAGCGGCGAAGAAAGGCTTTGGCCCGAACATGCTTACCCCCTTTGTCGGCGACGCCAACATCGAGACGCCGGAATACAAGGCGTTCCTTGTCAACATCGAGCCCATCGCCGGGCCGGTAGCGTAGGAGGAGTAAGCGATGTTTCCTCCACTTCCAAATCCTTCGACGACGGATACCGTACCGCGTTTTTCCGACAAGGACCTCATCCGCCGCTCTGCTTCGACGGTTCCCGCGCCCGAGCAGCAATTGACGGAAGTCGCCAAGCTCATCGATGTCTCGAAATGCATCGGCTGCAAGGCGTGCCAGACGGCCTGCATCGAGTGGAACGACACGCATCCGGAGGTCGGCTTCAATGCCGGCGTCTATGAGAATCCTGCCGATCTCACGCCGGACATGTTCACGCTGATGCGCTACAGCGAATGGGACAATCCCGAGACGAACGAACTCGAATGGTTGATCCGCAAGGATGGCTGTATGCACTGCGCTGACCCGGGCTGCCTCAAGGCTTGTCCGGCGCCGGGCGCCATAGTGCAGTATTCGAACGGCATCGTCGATTTCGTCCATGAGAACTGCATCGGCTGCGGCTATTGCATCAAGGGTTGCCCGTTCAACATTCCGCGCATCTCCAAAGTCGATCACACGGCCTACAAATGCACGCTCTGCTCCGACCGCGTGGCTGTCGGCCAGGGGCCAGCCTGCGCCAAGGCCTGCCCGACCCAGGCGATCGTGTTCGGCACGAAAGACGAGATGAAAAAGCACGCCGACGGCCGCATCAAGGACCTGAAATCGCGCGGCTATTCGAATGCCGGCCTCTACGATCCGCCCGGCGTCGGAGGGACGCATGTGATGTATGTGCTGCACCATGCCGACCAGCCGGAACTCTATTCTGGTCTGCCGAAGGAGCCGAAGATCAGTCCGCTCGTGGAGGCGTGGAAGGGCGTGACCAAATATGCCGGCCTCACTATTCTCGGCGTGGCGGCCGGCGTCGGCCTGCTTCACCATCTGGTCATGGGACCGAACAGGGTCTCCGAGACGGATGAGGAGCATGCCGAAGAGCTGACGGAAGGCGACAACGATGGCCGCGTATGACGTGAAGCCGAACGAGCGGGTACATCCCGGCAAGCCAGTCATCGTGGACCGCTACACGGTGGGCGCGCGGATCAACCATTGGATCACTGCGGCCAGCCTGATCCTGCTCGCCTTGTCCGGCCTTGCCATGTTTCACCCTAGCCTGTTCTTCCTGTCGGGGCTGTTTGGCGGCGGCCAGTTCACGCGCTTCATTCACCCATGGATCGGTGTCTTGCTCTTCTTCAGCTTCCTTGGGCTTTTCCTTCGGTTCTGGAAGGCCAATTTGTGGAGGCCCGAGGACGGAACGTGGCTCGCCCGTTTCCGTGATGTATTGTCCAATCACGAGGACAACGTCCCTGAAGTCGGCAAGTACAATGCCGGCCAAAAGCTCGTCTTCTGGTCAATGTCGATCCTCATCGTCATCCTGATTTCGAGCGGCATCGTCATCTGGCAACAATATTTCGCCGCTTACACCACGATCGGCCAGCAGCGGGTGGCGCTGCTTGTTCATTCGATCGCTGCCGTGGCGATCATCGGCGTCTGGATTGTCCATTTCTACTCGGCCATCTGGGTGCGCGGCACCATTCCCGCCATGACGCGCGGACGGGTGACCGGCGGCTGGGCGTGGCGGCATCATCGCAAATGGCTGCGTGAACTGACCGCAGGCAAACCGGACGGACGTTCAGGATCGAATCCCGCCGAATGAGCGGGTATTTGTTCTTACGCAATTCCGGACGGAAAACTGTTATACACTTTTCCTGGAATTGCTCTGGAGCAGTATCAAGCCGACCACGTGGCCCGTGAGGTTCGTGAGGTTGAAATGCCAAGGCAACAAGATCCGTCGCGCCCTGATCCGACTGTAATCGGCGAGGTCTCGGCCCCGCCGTTTGCGCGCCTGCCTGATCCGCAGACCTTGTTCATTCACCGCTCCGAGCGATTGGAGGCGTTGGCGGATGACCATCAGCTCGGCCTTTATCTCCGCTTCCTCGCTGCACTGACCGGTGCGCAGCACCGAATCCAGGACGGCTTGCCGGATGTCGAATTGCCGACCGCGGAGGCGCGCGAGCGCGCACGAACCTTCGGTATGCCGCCGCTCGATCGCAACCAATTCACCTCAGATGCCGCGCTGGGGATGACACTCGCCCGCCTGTTCGAAGCGGCAACCGCGATCGAAAAACCCGAGGCGGCCGCAGCCGCCTTGAGCCGGCTGACGATTGCCGATGCGTCCGGGGTCGACTCCATGGTGCGCAATGTGCTCACCGATGCGATCCCAATGAACGCGCTTGCCGAGCATGTCTATGTCGCGGCCGCGCTGCAGGTTCACTTCGCCCGCCTTGCCGCACGTCTCGACGGCCCGAAGCTGGTTCCGGTCGCCGACGGCGCCTGTCCGGCCTGCGGCGGGCCGCCCGTATCCTCGATCATCGTCGGCTGGCACGGCGCACACGGGGCGCGGTTCTGCGTCTGCGCGCTGTGTGGAACATTGTGGAACCACGTCCGTATCAAATGCACGCTGTGCGGCTCGACGAAGGGGATAGGCTATCAGGAAATCGAGGGAGGCCCTGGCACGGTCAAGGCCGAGACCTGCGATGCATGCGGCTGCTATGTAAAGATCCTGTACCAGCACAAGGATCCGGCTCTCGATCCGGTAGCCGACGACGTGGCGACGCTCGGCCTCGACCTGCTCGTCCGCGAGGGCGGCCATCGCCGCGGATCGTTCAATCCGTTCCTTGTTGGCTATTGAGGATACGATGACCGCTTCATCCGCAAACCCTTTGCGCAATCTTCCGTCGGTCGACCAAGTGCTGGGGACCCCGCTGGCGGCGGCCGCAATCGAGCGCTTCGGACGGCAGGCCGCGACGGAGGCCATTCGCCGAGTCGTCGCCGATGCACGAATGGCCTCCCGCAATGCCGGAGCCGTCGTGCCGGAGGCAAACGATCTTGCCGGCGACGCACTCGTGCAGCTCAGGGACGGCGAACGCTCTTCCCTGCGCCCCGTGTTCAACCTGACCGGGACAGTGCTGCATACCAATCTGGGACGAGCCCTCCTCGCGGAAGAGGCGATGGAGGCTGTTCGCCTTGCGATGCGCGAGGCGGTGGCCCTCGAATTCGATGTCGAGAAAGGCGAGCGCGGTGAACGCGACGATCATCTTCGATCACTGGTCCGCGAGCTGACCGGAGCCGAGGATGCAACCGTCGTCAACAACAACGCGGCTGCCGTCCTTCTCGTCCTCAACACGCTGGCGCTCGGTCGCGAAGCGATCGTTTCGCGAGGCGAGTTGATCGAGATCGGCGGCTCTTTCCGTATGCCGGAGATCATGACACGCGCCGGCGCCAAGCTTGTCGAGGTCGGCACCACCAACCGCACGCATCGCAAAGACTATGTCGCGGCGATTGGCCCGGAGACCGGGCTCATCCTCAAGGTGCACACGTCGAACTACCGGGTCGAAGGATTCACGGCCGAGATCCGGGCACCCGAGCTCGCTTCAATCGCGAAGGCGCATGGGATACCGCTGGTCCATGATCTCGGTTCGGGCACGCTGGTCGATCTAGCCCGCTACGGCCTTGGGCGCGAGCCGACCGTGCGCGAGGCCGTCGCCAACGGCGCCGATCTCGTCACATTCTCCGGCGACAAGCTGCTTGGCGGTCCGCAAGCGGGGTTCATCGTCGGCCGCAGGGACCTGCTCGCCGCGATCAGCCGCAACCCGATGAAGCGGGCGCTCAGGGTCGACAAGCTTCGTCTGGCCGCGCTCGAGGCGACGTTGAAGCTCTATCGCGACCCCGACCGCCTGGCTGAGCGCCTGCCGACGCTAAGGCTGCTCTCGCGCTCGGTGAGGGAGATTGCAGCGCAGGCAAAGCGCCTTGCTCCCCTGGTTGCTGGCGCAGTGGGCGAAGCCTTTGCGGTCGACACGGTGGAGTGCCGGAGCCAGGTCGGATCCGGCGCGCTGCCGCTTGAAACTGTGCCAAGTGCCGGGCTTGCTCTCAAGCCGCGCTCAGGGAGCGGCCGGGCGCTCGAAGCGCTTGCGGCTGCGCTGCGTGGGCTGGGCGTCCCCGTGATCGGGCGCATCGAAAACCAGGCGCTCGTGCTCGATTTGCGCTGCCTGGAAGACGAGGCGAACTTCATCGCCAATCTAGCCGGCTTAAATCCGGGAGGAACCGATGCGCTGGCTTGACCGCCTTGCGCGCCGGCCAGCTGAGACGCCTGTGGCTGCACGCATGGCCGAGGCCCTCGAAGCCGCGCGGCGAGGCGATCATGCCGTGGCTCTCTCCATATGGGAGCCGCTGGCTCACCGGGGCGTTGCCCGCGCTCAGAACAATATCGGCGCCTGCTTCGCCGGAGGGCTCGGCGTCGAGCGTGATGCGGATCTGGCCTTTCGCTGGCTGACGCTCGCCGCCGAGGCAGGAGATCCTGTCGGGCAAAGGAACCTGGCGTCGCTCTATTTCCGCGGCGAAGGCGTCCAGCAGGACTTTCGCAGGGCGGCCGAGCTCTATCAGGCCGCAGCGGAAACTGGCGACGGACCGGCGCAGGATATGCTGAGCTGGATGCTGCTGGAGGGCGAAGTGATGGCTCCCGATGTCGGCGAGGCGCGACGCTGGGCGCTTGCCGCGGCCGATCAGGGCATCGCATCCGCGATGACCCGGATCGGCATGCTTTATCACAATGCGCTCGGCGTGCCGCGCGATCCGGACGAGGCTGTCCGCTGGTGGCGCCGTGCTGCCATGCGCGGAGACGCCGAAGGGCAGGCAATGCTCGGCGCCGCCTGCCATCTTGGCACGGGCGTGCCGGCCGACGCGGTCGAGGCGCTGGTTTGGCTCCTGCGTGCCCAGGCAGGCGGCAGCGCCCTTGCCAGCCGCTATCTGGCTGCTGTGCGGGCCGAATTGAGCGCGGGCGATGCCGGCGAGGCCGAGCGTCGCGCCGCCGCGCCGTTGCCGGAGACCGCATCATGATCGTTGGCACGGCGGGACATGTCGATCATGGCAAAACTGCGCTGGTGCATGCGCTGACCGGTATAGACACCGATCGTTTGCAGGAGGAAAAGACACGCGGCATGACGATCGATCTCGGCTTCGCCTATCTGCAGGTGCCGGGTGGGGATAGCATCGGTTTCGTCGATGTTCCCGGGCACGAGCGTTTCGTGCACACGATGCTCGCCGGCGCCAGCGGCATCGACTTCGTGTTGCTCGTGGTGGCCGCCGACGACGGCGTCATGCCGCAAACCCGGGAGCATCTCGCCATCGTCGATCTGCTCGGTGTCAAGCGCGGCGCCGTCCTGCTCACGAAATGCGATCTGGCCGGTGCCGAGCGTCGCACTGCGGTGGCGAGCGATATCCGCTCGGTGCTTGCCGGGACGATGCTTGCCGAGGCCCACCTGATTCCCGTCTCGATCGTTACAGGCGAAGGTATCGATGAACTCAAGTGTCTCTTGTTCGAGGAGGCGTCGCATCTTGCCCGGCGTGCAGATTCGGGCCGTTTTCGACTGGCGGTGGATCGCTCGTTCACATTGCGCGGCGTGGGCACCGTCGTGACGGGCACCGTGCTTTCGGGTTCTGTCGGTTTTGGGGACAACGTGGTCGTAAGCCCGTCGGGATTGCTTGCACGGGTTCGATCGATCCATGCCCAGAACCAGCCGGCCGAACGTGGCCGCGCGGGAGACCGCTGCGCGCTCAATCTGACCGGCGAAAAGGTTTCCAAGGAGGCGATCCGGCGCGGCGACGTGATTGTCGATCCGAAGCTTCACGCGCCGTCGGACCGGATCGATGCAAGCCTTCGCGTTCTGCCGGGAGAGCCCAAGACGATTTCACAATGGTTTCCAGTGCGGCTCCATCATGCCGCGACGGAGGTCGGGGCACGCATCGTACTTCTCGGCGACGAACCGATCGGGCCCGGCGGCACGGCCAAGGTTCAATTGGTGCTGGACAGTCCGATCGCAGCCGCCGCCGGCGACGTTTACGTGGTGCGCGACACCTCCGCGCAGCGAACCATCGGCGGCGGACATTTTCTCGATTTGCGGGCGCCGAGCCGCAAGCGCCGTACACCGGAACGGCTGATCCAACTCGATGCGCATGCGCTATCGGCGCCCGAACTGGCCGCCGCCGCACTCCTCGATGCGCCGCCCCGCTATTTCGACCTGAAGGCTTTCGCGCGCGACAGGGCGCTTAGTGACTGCGAGACGGAAGGTCTGATCGATCAGCTCGGGCTGGTCCGTTTTGCCGTCGGAGAAACGATTCTCGTGCTGTCGCCCGAGCGCTGGTTGCGATTCAAGCGCGACTTGGCCGCGACCCTGGAGACCTTCCATGCCGACAATCCGGATTTGCCGGGCGTGGCAATGGAGAGATTGCGTATTGGGCTTGATCCACGTCTGCCGGCCCCCTCTTTCATGGCAGTTCTGCGGAGCCTTTCGCACGCTGGAGAAGTTGCCCTGGATGGCGCCTGGGTGCGGCTGCCCGGCCATGAGGCGCGCCTGACGGCGAAGGATGAGACGCTCTGGCAGCAAATCCAGCCTCTCATCGGCGGACGTGACCGATTCCATCCGCCTAGAGTGTGGGATATTGCCGAGGTGCTGGCCGCGCCGGAGACGGAAATCCGGCGGCTTCTGAAGCTTGCCGGCCGCATGGGGAAGGTCCATGAGGTCGCTCATGACCACTTCTTCCAGCGCGTGGCCTTGGCGCAGATCGTGGAGATTGCGTGCGACCTCGCTGCGTCGATGCCCACAGAGCAGTTCACCGCTGCTCAATTTCGTGATCGCGTGGGCAGCGGACGCAAGGTAGCCATCCATATCCTCGAATTTCTCGATCGTCACGGCGTGACACTGCGGCGGGGAGACTTGCGCCGCCTGAACAGGCACAGGCTGGACCTGTTTCGCCCGGAAGCCAGTCATGAACCGCCGATCACGGAAATATCTGGAGGAGCATCGTCCCCGGTGGGGCGTCCGGACTTCAAATCCGGGAGGGGCCGCGAGTCGGTCTCTGGTGGGTTCGACTCCCACTCTCTTCCGCCATCCTCATGAGTAGCCAGCATGAACCCAACAGCTTCCTTTCTGCACGACCTGAAAATGACGGCTGAGACCGCCAGGTCAACCGAAGCAAACTTCCGGCGGCAAGCGGCCAATCAAATCGCGGCGCTGGAGCAGGAGCGCGCTTTCGCCTTCAGGCGGCTCAATCTCATGCAGGCGATCTCTGACGCCGTGGCCTCGGCCGAAAGCGAAGAGATCGCCGTGGCCAGCGCTTTGGCCGTCCTGCGCTTGCGGCTCGGCTGGAATGCGGACAGCGAGGCGCGCACGGAAGTGATCACGCATTTTGGTCCCGTTGCGCTTGTGCTGTTCCAGGCCGCAGAGCCGCCCGAGGACGAACCCGCCACCAATATTGGCGAGGCCCTTGCGATTTTTGAGCATTGGTACGCCGAATCCCGGGGATCGCCGTTCTGGCTGCTGTTCGAGCACCAGATCGTGGACACGCCGCTGGTCGACTTTTGACCGACGGACTTTTCGGCGTACCCGGATGTGTGCACGCCAAGCGAGTCGATGTTTATAGTCGGCTATGCGAGCTTCTCAACCTTTCTGTCTTCTCCCCTTTCCAATGTACTCCTGTCCAGTGAGAGCTACGTCACAGTTTATTGAAGGAGGAAGGGTATCATTACATAGTTCCGTTTCGCTACATGGGAGGAAAACAGTGCCTTATCCCCAAAGCTATGTGCGTGCTTATCTGGAGAGCTATGGTGGCCTTTTAGGGACCCGAGTTGAACTGATTGAGGCCGACGATGAATGGTTCGTTCGCGTAGTCGAGGACGACGAAGAACGCACCTACTCCTTCGAGCTGGAACCTGTCGCGCTGGCCTTCGCGGAGAGCCAGAGGCTGCACCTTAAGCTCGCTGCGGTCATCCGGGTGTAGCGCTACCCATGCCAGATCCTATTCAGGCATGTCTGCTTCATGACGGACGATCGCATCGAGGATCGCCTCATAGACGCCGCCGATTTCTTGCTCGATCTCGGCGCCGCTGATCCCCTGCCTGCCAGCGCCGGGACCGCCGCGTACGAAAACAGCCTTTCGCAGCATATGAAGGGTTTCGCGTGTTTCGCAGAGCGTGGTCCTGGGATTGGGAGGCATACAGGCGCCTCTTATGATTTAACCATCTCAGGGCGCGATCGATTGCGTGATGACCACCTGATTGACAACTGCGTCTGCGACTACTCTGGATGCAGCAAACTTGGCGGCTCCGGTTTCGCCAAGCTGAGGGAGCCATCGCACTGGTTCTGTCTCGAACCGGGCTGACGGTGACCGCTTCCCCCGACGAAACCGCGTTGACGTCGAACAAAGCGATCAGCCGGCGTGCACCAATCGGCCGGCACAAAGTTCGTTCGGATTATCAGCCCTCCAATTGGCAAGGCCCGTACGCTACGGCCGCTATCTGGATATGCCCGCAGCCCCATCACGCGAGCGCCCGGGCGGCGAAACGATGAATGGGGCCTTACCACACCAAGTGGCAGCACACGGCGCATGTCGATGTGGCATGCCAAACTTAGCTGGCGGTCGAATTACAGCAATGGCGCTTTCGCAGCCGCCACAGCATGGCTGTCGCAGCCCAGGAAGCGATCAACCTGACCTTTCAGCCCGAAGGCGGAGAACTTGCCCGAAGCGCTCTTGGTCATATTAGCAACCTCTTGTGAATTCGCTCACATACATATTTTGCGGGTGGCGTACAAGAAATATGAGAACAGGCAATGTAGCCTCTCTACCGGACAGCTCTGATGGGAATGACCAAGATCAGAGTCCAAAGAGGATGTTGGTGTTCGAAACTCAGCCAATTTCGTTCTCATCACAAAACTTGTGATGCCATAAATATACTACCAAAGGAGCTAAAATATGTATAAGATCATCGTAGCTATGTCTGCATTATTCATGCTCACGGCACCTTCGTTGGCGATCGAGTCAAACTTCGTCCACAGCCTTCGTGCCGACAATGGTGACTTCGAGCCTCCGGGTGCGGTCAAGAGTCAACATTCATTCGTTTCAAAGACACTGGTGGATCCCTCCCAGACAGGATCCAACGGGAACGCTGGTGCCGTTTCAACGTCCAAGTGCCTCGGGGTCAGCCCGAGAGCATACGACCCAGTCAGCCCCGACTGCCGGAACTGAGGTCCAAATGGGGGCGTTGGTTAGCACTGCCGCCCCCTATTTCAGTAAGTTGGCCATTTTCAACAACAGGAAATGATATCTCTCCGCGCCAATCGCTCGCTGGCATCCGCGCCAGCGGGCGAGCGCGAAGGTTGATCCCCCGGATCAACGGAGAGACACTCACAGGGTGGGAATCGGCGCTTGAGCGCAGGCCCACACGCAACGGACTCGCGCTGTCGACGGAAGGTACTAGGACCGGCGCGTCAGGCTCGCCTCTGTTGTTACCGCCTAGCGGGGCACGAGTTCCGCCGCACGTATCACTTCGTGCAGACGCTCTGGGTTCGAAAGCAGAATGTCTTTGACGGCGGCGCTGGCGGTCTTACTTTCAGTCTTGGTCATGGTGGCGTTCCTTCGCGGGAATCAGGTGACGTTGAACATCACCAGCCTGCCATGACCGCCCTCTCTCAACGAATTTGCAGAACTCTCAGCACACTACCCACGATTGGCGGACATTCGACCAAAAGAGCCAGCCGCACCGCAGTTTGGGCGGTTGTGGCCGCACGGTTATTCGATCCCGTTTGCCCGCGCGATGAAATCGGACAAGTGGGGCACGTAATCAGCGGCCCCGTTCCCGCCATTCGCCATCGCCACTGCGAAAGAATTCTTCACGGCGCTGGCCATTGTCGTGGTCACCGTCGCGGCATTCGCCATCGATTCGACGTAACGCATGTCCTTGTAGGCGTTGCTGAGGCTAAACTTATGTGCTTCGCGGTTGCCCTCTAGCGCATAGCCCATGAAGGTTTGGTAGAAACCGCAATCCATACGCCCGCCGCGGATCACCTTGTCGAACTCGGTCACCGGGATGCCGACTTTACGCGACAGCGCGAGCGCCTCGGAATAAAGCGCGGCATAGCCAAGCGACAGGAAGTTGTTCAAAAGCTTCATCCGGTGGCCATCGCCGACCCCTCCGATATGCACAATCTTGGCAGCCCATGTCGCAACAACTGGCTGGACCCGGTCGAAGATGTCGACCTCGGCCCCAACCATGCAATCGAGCGTTCCCGCCCATGCCTCTTTCGGGGTGCGGCTAAGGGGAGCATCGGCGAAATGCACGCCGATCGCGGCCAGCTCCACCGCGATGCGCTGGGTCACCGTCGGATCGCTAGTGGAACAATCAACGATCACGCTGCCCGCCTGAAGGCCGGGCTTCAGCGCCATAATAGTCGCAGCCACTTCGGGCGATCCGGTCAGGCACAGGAAGATGATCGTACAACTGCGGGCCATCTCCTCCAACGATGCCGCCTCGACCGCGCCCCGCGATACAAGGTCATCGACCGGTGCGCGGTTGCGGTGCGCGACCACGGTCAGCGGAAAGCCCTTTTCGAGGATGTTCTTCGCCATACCCTGGCCCATCAGTCCGATGCCGATGAAGCCGATCTTCTCGTTTGTCTGTGTCATTGTCTGTCCGATCTTCGCAATGTTAGGGAAGGTTGAAGCGCACGCGCAGGTCGGCCACCTGTTCAGGGGTCAGCGAGCGCACGACGTGGTTTTGCAACATCAGGAAAAGCTTGGCCGTCTCTTCCAGCTCTTCGGTGGCGTATTGGGCATTGGCCAGCGTAGTGCCAGCCACGACGGGGCCGTGATTGGCCAGCAGGACCGCATGGTGGCGGCTGGCAAGGGCCTTGACCGCATGGGCAAGATCGGGGTCGCCGGGCGCGAAATAGGGCACCAGCGGCAGGCGGCCGACCCGCATCACGTAATAGGCGGTCAGGGCGGGCAGTACATCCTGCGGATCGACGTCGCGAAGGATGCTGACAGCGGTGGCATGGCTGGAATGCAGATGCACCACAGCCCCCGCGTCAGCGCGCTCGTCATACATCGAAAAATGCAGAAACGCCTCTTTCGTCGGCGCGTCGCCCGACAACAGGCGCCCCTGCGCATCGAACCGCGACAGGCGTGCCGGGTCGAGCGACCCCATCGACACGTTGGTCGGCGTCATCAGCCAGCCGCCATCGGGCAGCTTGACCGAGATGTTGCCGCTTGACCCTGCCGTCAGCCCGCGATCGAAGAGCGAGGCACCTACGCGGCAAATTTCATCCCGGGCGCGGGTTTCATCAGACATGTGCAGGATCCAACTCAAGCAGGCCCCAGGCTTTCAGAAAGAAATCGGGCGCGCCGAAGTTGCCGGATTTCAGCGCAAGCGCCAAGTTGGGCGTACCGATGCTGCGGGTCCATGGGACGCCGGGGTCGATCTCGGGGCCGATTTCCAGCATCGTCACACCGAGCGAGGCGACGACGGCGCCGGATGTTTCCCCACCCGCGATCAGGAACCGGCGGAACCCCGCATCCCGCAGCAGGGCCGCGGTACGGGCCAGCAACCCTTCAACCAGCGCGCCGGACTCGTGCTGGCCCATGCGCTGCTGGATGGCTTGCAGCGTCTCTGGGTCGGCACTGGAATAGATCACGGGTGTTGTGGTTTCGGGCTGGCTGATCGCCCATTCCGCCACCTGCGCGGCGGTCTGACGACCGTTGGCAAGGGCCGCGACATCCAACGCTAGCGTGGGTAAGCCAGCGGCCTGTGCTGCCGCGATCTGGCCACGGGTCGCCACCGAACAGGAACCTGCCAGTATGACGGCGCGGCCCGCAGGTGCGGGCATCCGGGTCATTGCGGGGCGGGGAGCCACCTTGCCCGCTTGCACGAAATTCGCGGCCAGACCAAGGGCAATGCCCGATCCGCCGGTAACCAGCTTCATGTCGGCGCAGGCGGCACCGATGGTGCGCAAATCGGCATCGGCGAGCGTATCGAGGATCAGGATGCGCTTTCCCGTCGCGTGCTGCTGGGCAAACGCTGCGCGCACGGCGTCGGCACCCTGCCAGATGGTATTGATGTCCACCAGTCCCACTGGCAGCGCTGTCTGCCGCGACAGCACACGGACGAGGTCGGAATCGTGCATCGGGTTCAGCGGATGATCTTTAAGTGGGCTGTCCGACAGCAACTGGCTGCCGACAAAAAGATGTCCCTTGTAGGTCGTGCGCCCCGCCGCGGGAAAGGACGGGCAGGCGATGGTGAACTCCGCGCCCATCTCTTCCATCAGCGCTTCGGCCACCGGGCCGATATTGCCGTCGTCGGTTGAATCGAAGGTCGAGCAGTACTTGAACAGGATCTGCTGCGTCCCCTGTCCCAGTAGCACGCGGGCGGCAGAAATCGATATCGCCACGGCATCATCTGCAGGAATTGACCGTGATTTCAACGCAATGACAACCGCATCGGCATCCGGCAACGTGGCATCCGGCGAGGGAACACCCATGACCTGAACCGTCCGCAGACCCTCGCGCGACAACATCAGGCACAGATCGGTGGCACCGGTGATGTCGTCTGCAACTGCGCCAATCAACAAGATTCTGGTCCTTTTCTCTGCGAAGGGCTGCACCCTTCCGGTCGTTGTTCGGGGGCGGTCGTCGGGCAGGGCATTTCGCGAACCCTGCTACGTCTGACCCGCCACCGCCGGAGGGTCTTGCTTTTCGTTCCAGTTTTAGGCTAATGATGACAGCGCTATCATTCGTATGTTATCAACAAAAGATCAAGCCAAAACTCAGCGGCACCCGTGCCAAAACATCCTGAAACCGAGGTTCTGACATGAACAGCAAGTCCGGCCTGAAAGTCTGCGTCATTGGCTTGGGGTCGATGGGGTTCGGGGTGGCCGCCTCGTTGCTACGCGATGGCTTCGATATCGTGGGGTTTGACGTAAGCGTAGACGCGATGGCGCAGTTTTCGGCCCTTGGCGGCAAGACCGCCGACAGCCCGGGTGCGGCAGCCAAAGACGCGGATTTCGCCATCTGCCTTGTCGTGAACGCCGCGCAGACCGAAACGGTGCTTTACAGTCCTGCCGGCGCGGCCGCCGCGATGGCCACGGGCGGCACGATACTGTCCTGCGCGACCATGTCCCCCGATGCCGCCCGTGATTTCGCGGTCCGTGCCGAAGCGCTGGGCTTGAATTACATCGACGCGCCGGTCAGCGGTGGTGCGACGCGCGCCGCGTCGGGCGAACTGACCATCATGGCATCGGGCGCGGCCGCCGCCTTTGCACACGCCCGACCGGTTCTGGATTGCATCGCAGCCAAGGTCTACGAGCTGGGAGAAAAGGCCGGGACGGGGGCTGCGTTCAAGATCGTGAACCAGCTGCTGGCCGGTGTTCATATCGCCGTCGCCTGCGAGGCGATCACCTTCGCCAAGGCGATGGATCTGGATCTCGCCAGGGTTTACGAGGTGATAGTCGCATCGGCGGGTAGTTCCTGGATGTTCGAAAACCGCGTTCCGCACATCCTTGATGGCGACTACGCGCCGCGCAGCGCCATCGATATCTTTACCAAGGATTTGGGAATCGTGGCCGATATCGGGCGGGGGATGAAGTTCCCAACGCCGATCGCCTCGATGGCGTTGCAGATGTTCGTGATGACGGCTGCCGCCGGCATGGGCCGCGACGACGACGCCTCGGTCGCGCGGATGATCGCGGGCATCGCCGGGCTGCAACTGCCGGGAATGGAGGGCTGATCGTGCCGCGTCTTGCCGCAAACCTGACCATGATGTTCAACGAGGTCGGGTTCATGGATCGCTTCGCCGCTGCCGCCAGTGCCGGCTTCGACGCGGTCGAATACCTGTTCCCTTATGCATTCGATGCGCGCCGCATCGCTGATGCCTTGCACCGGAACGGCCTGACGCAGGCGCTGTTCAACCTGCCGCCGGGAAACTGGGACGCGGGCGAGCGTGGGCTTGCGGCCCTGCCGGATCGGCAGGACGACTTTCGCGCTTCGGTCCAGACGGCGCTTGCCTATGCGGCGGCGACCGGCGTGGGCCGCGTCCATGTCATGAGCGGGCTTGCCGACAGGGCAGACCCGATAGCGCAGAAAACCTATCGCGCGTCGCTGGCTCATCTGTGCGACGCTGCGGGGGCGGCGGGGCTTGACGTGCTGATCGAACCGATCAACCCGCGCGACATGCCGGGTTATTTCCTAAACGATTTCAATCAGGCAGCCGACCTGATCGCCGAGATGGGTCTGCCCAACCTCAAGCTGCAATTCGACATATACCACCGCCAGATCATCCACGGCGATGTGCTGACCGGCCTGCGCAAGCTGATGTCGATCATCGGGCATGTGCAGATCGCCGCCGTGCCCCTGCGCAACGAACCGGGCACGGGAGAGTTGGACGACGCCCGCATTTTGCGAGAACTGGATGCGCTGAGGTATGGCGGTTTCGTGGGCTGCGAATACCGCCCTGCGGGCGAAACCGTGGCCGGTTTGGGCTGGGTGACCGCTCTGCGCTAAAGTGAATGCGCCCGGTGTGTACTCCGGGCGCAACCTTTTCAGCCTTCGGCAAAGTCTCGGTGCAGCGCCAGATCGGCCTCGCAGAAACGATCCCTGGCAAAGTTGCGTTGGTGCCAATAGGGATAGATCAGCGGAATCGTGCTGACCGCCGTCAGGCGGGCGCGTTCCTCATCCGACAGGCGCAGGCTGACGGCGGCAAAATTGTCGCGGAACTGCGCCTCGTTCCGGCCCCCGATCACCAGCGAAGATACGCCTGGGCGCTCCAGCAGCCAAGCCAGTGCCACCTGTGCCGCCGACACGCCGCGCGCATCGCCGATTTCCACCAGCACATCGACGATGTTCCACAGCTTTTCCATGTCGCGGATCGGCGGCTCCGTCCAGCCCGCGAACTGACGCGAACCTTCCGGGGTGGCCACACCGCGCCGGTGCTTTCCCGACAGCAGGCCGGCGGCAAGTGGGCTCCAGACCAGAACGCCAAGCCCCTGATCGACGGAAATCGGCAGCAACTCGTATTCCGCCTCGCGCGCCTCGAGCGTGTAGTGGATCTGTTGGGTGACAAAGCGCGGGCGGCGGTCGCGGTCGCTGACGGCAAGCGACTTCATGATGTGCCAGCCGGAATAATTTGAGCAGCCGATGTAACGCACCTTGCCCTGCTGGACGAGCGTATCCAGCGCGGCCATCTTTTCTTCGACAGGAGTGGCGCCGTCCCATTCGTGGATGTAGTAGATGTCGATGTGATCGGTGCGCAGGCGCTTGAGGCTGCGTTCGCATTCACGGATCAGGTGAAAGCGCGATGCGCCTTCGTCGTTGGGTCCGGTACCTGTGCGCATCCGCGCCTTGGACGAAATCAGCACCTGGTCGCGCCGCCCGTCCAGCACCTCACCCAGAATTTCCTCTGACAGGCCGTTCGAATACATGTTCGAGGTGTCGAACAGGTTGACGCCCGCATCGATGCACAGGTCAACAAGGCGGAGCGCGTCTTGCACGCCCTGCTGGCCCACCATCGCAAAGGGGCCGGTGCCGCCAAACGTAAAGGTTCCCATCGTCAGGACAGACACCTTCAGGCCAGAGCGGCCAAGTGTTCTATATTCCATTTCTTTCTTCCATTTCAGTTGGTTAAGCGATCAAGGCCCTGCGCAGATGGCGCATCCCGATTTCGGGGCTGGTCAGGACGGGCAGGGCGCCCATCGCGCCCCGCACCGATGGCAGCACCCGCGCCACAGAGGCTTGGGCCAGCAGAATCACATCCACCTGCGGGGCAAGATCGCGCAGGCTTTGCGCCACTATGCGGTCATGCCCTTCGGTGTCGCCCTGCGACAGCCGTTCAAAGGCGCCGTCGGACACGACGCTGGTGATGGCGCAGTCGTGTCCAAGGCGGGCGGCAGTGCGTCGGATCAGATCGGTCGTCGGGTCAAGCGTGGTGCGCAGCGTGGCCAGCACCCCGATGCGCTGCCCGGTTCCGACTGCCTCGATCGCCATGCCTTCGTCGATGCGGAACAGCGGCACCGGGCACAGCGGGCGTGCAGCCTCAACCGCCGGACCAAGCGACGAACACGTAACGACGACCGCATCCGCGCCCGCGTCCACGGCCGACCAGACCATGCAAGTCAGCCGGCGCATCGTCAACGCCGACAGCGTGCCTTCGCGGATCGTGATGCGCAGCAGGCTTTCGTCCAGCGTGTTGAACGTCGCCCAGCCGGGCAGGTCGAGCCGCGCCAGTGATTCGAACACCGGGATCAGCCCCGGAACGGTGTGGATCATCGCAAGCGTGCCGGTCGAGGGGCGATTTATCAGTGACATTCCCTGTCTTTCCCCCTGATCCAGGCGGCCGTAGCACCGTAATCGCGGTTCCCGTTTCCGGATAGCAGCGCTGTCATCGCTGCAGAGCAGATCGCGTTAGCCACAGAAAATTGAAATTCTGCCTATTTTCAAGAGATTTCTCGCCGCACATGCCGCCTCCTTGCGAAAAACGCATCGCGTTATTCTCAAAATGAAGGTTGACGGTCGCCGTATCCTTCGCAAAAATGACAGCGCTATCATTTTATCGCCATGGGGATCCGCAGGAAACCGACGCGGAGCGGCCGGTGGTGTTGCTGTCGGGTTCGCACGGCTGGGCTTGCTGGCACAGCATGAGGTCGGGCTCAGGCAGGCCGAAGACGAGCGGAGGGAACGTGCATGTCCATATCTGGTAACAAGGCGGTGCTGGAAAAGCCGCCCGCTCGCATCTGGCATGAACTTTACCAACTGCGGCACGTGCGCGAAGTGAACGTGCTGGTCGCCATGCTGATCGTGGGCGCGCTTATCAGCCTCTACACGCCTTACTTCCTGACCACGAACAACCTCATGGGCGTCTTTCGCGCCTTTTCGCTGACCGCGATCATGAGCATCGGCATGGTCATGGTGATCGTCACGGGCGGCATCGATCTGTCGGTCGGATCGGCGATGGGCCTTGCCTCGCTTGTCACGGCGCTGTGCTTCGATGCCGGCTATTCGACCGGCGTCAGCATCGGCGCGGGCGTTGCGGTGGGCATGGTCTTCGGACTAACCAACGGCCTCTTGATTACTGCCATCGGCCTGCCGCCCTTCATTGCCACGTTGGGTACCCTCAGCATCGGGCGCGGTATGATGTACATGGTGACGCACGGCGTCCCCGTCACTCCCGAAACGCCTCCTGCATTTTCCCTGCTTGGGCAGGGCTACCTCGGGCCGGTCCCCGTTCCCGTTGTGATCATGCTTGTTTTGATGGTGCTGTTCGCGTTGATCATGAAGCGGACGCGCTTTGGCCGCCACGTCTATGCCACCGGCGGCAACGAACAGGCGGCCCGGCTCAGCGGGGTCAAGACGAACCGGGTCAAGCTGGCGGTTTATATGCTGTCATCGACCATCGCCTCGTTGGCCGGGATCATCGGGTTCTCGCGCTATCTGACGGCAGAACCGGCGTCAGGCTTCGGCTCTGAACTGGATGTGATCGCCGCGGCGGCAATCGGCGGGGCCAGCCTTGCAGGCGGCGTCGGCAGCGTCACCGGTGCCGTGATCGGGGCTGCGCTGGTCGGCGTCATCGCCAACGGCGTCGTGCTGCTGAACATCAATACCTATGCCCAACAGGCAATCACCGGCGGGGTCATCCTGATCGCCGTCAGCCTGGACGTGCTGCGCAACAAACTGACGGGAGGGAATGGCTGAGGAAAAGCTCTCTGATCAACGCCAAGACGAAAAGTTACGACCAAGACAAAACAAAGGCCCGTCTCAGGAACGAGCGGGCAAGGAGGAAAGACTGATGCGTACCTTTATGAAATTAGCTCGTGCGGCGGCGATGGCTTCCGTCGCGATTCTGGCGAGCACCGCGGCGTTCGCCCAGGACATCACGATCGCCGTGGTGCCGAAAGTTGCCGTGCCGTTCTTTGACGACTGTAACACCGGCGCGCAGGCCGCTGCCGATGCTCTGGGTGTCAGCTACCAGTGGGTCGTTCCGCAGAACACTCAAGGCGCAACCCAGGTCAAGATCATCGAAGACCTGATCGCCCGCCAGGTCAATGGCATCGCCATTTCGGTGAACGAGCCGAAGTCGGTCGAAGGCGTGATCAAGCAGGCGATGGACGCAGGCATCAAGGTCGTGACCTTTGACAGCGACAGTGGCAAAAGCGGTCGCAGCCTGTATATCGGCACGATCAACAAGCAGGCCGGCGTGACGATGGGCAACTCGATGGCCAAAGCGCTGGGTGGCACGGGCAAGATCGCCATCGTGACCGGGCAGCTTGGCGCATCGAACCTGAACGAGCGTATCGACGGCGTGAAAGAAGCGCTGGCTGCGTACTCGGGAATCGAGATCGTTGCCGTCGAAGGCACCGAAGACGACCTCGCCAAGGCCGTCTCAGTGACCGAAGCGCTGCTACGCGGCCACCCGGATCTGGCTGGCATCTTCGGCATGAGCCAGGTTGGTGGCCCGGCTGTGGCCAAGGTTCTTGCACAGCAGGAATTTGCTGACCGCAAGGGCAAGATCGCCGTCTTCGCCTTTGATGACCTGCCAGACACCATCCAGGGTGTAAAGGACGGCTACATCAACGGCATCATGGTGCAGCGCCCCGTGACCATGGGCAAACTGGCCGTCGAACATCTCGTTGCCCAGGTCAAGGGCGAAGAGACCGAAAGCCAGGACGTCGATACCGGCGTGACCGTGGTGAACGCTGACAACCTCGGCAGTTATACGAAGTAAGCTGTCGAGCGGGGCGGAGCCTTCTCCCGGCTTCGCCCCTTTGTTCTTATGAAGGCCGAGGCGTCGATGTCCTATTTCCTTGAAATGCACGGTATCGCCAAGACGTTTCCCGGCGTCAAGGCGCTGAACCGGGTCGATCTCCAGTTGGCGCGAGGAGAGGTGCATGTCCTTGCCGGTGAGAATGGCGCCGGAAAGAGTACCCTGATGAAGATCATGACCGGCGTATATCGCGCCGATCGGGGTGGGGTGATCCGTGTCGATGGGCAAGAGGTGGTGATCAAGGATCCTGTCCATGCCAGCGCACTGGGGATCAGCATCATCTATCAAGAGCTGGCGGTGGTGAACAACCTGACCGTGGCCGAAAACATCTACCTTGCACGCGAACCGCTTGGCGCGGGCGGGCTGATCGACAGCCGCAAGATGAACGCCGATGCCCAGGCCGTGCTGGCCGAACTCGACATGAAGATCGAGCCGACGACAAAGGTCGGCAACCTCAGCATAGGGCAAAAGCAGATGGTGGAGATCGCGCGCGCGATTTCCTATCGCTCAAAGCTGATCATCATGGACGAACCGACTGCCTCCCTCAGCCACCACGAGGCATCGACGTTGATGCGGATGGTGCGCAAGCTGGCGTCGCAGAACGTCGGTGTGGTCTACATCTCGCATCGACTGGACGAGATTTTCGAGATCGGCGATCGCGTGACCGTGTTGCGCGACGGCGAAACCGTCGACACCCGCCTGATTGGCGACATGACGCGCGACATCCTCGTGCGCAAGATGGTCGACCGCGATATGTCGCAGCTTTTCGGAGAACACAACTCGCACGCCACCAAAGACGTGCTGCTGTCCGTACGCGGCCTCGGGCTGAAGCGGCCCACCTCGCGCGGGGCGCGGGTGGCGGATGTCAGCTTCGATCTGCACAAGGGCGAGGTGCTGGGTTTCTTCGGGCTGATCGGCTCCGGCCGGACCGAGATCATGGAAATGATCTTCGGCAGCCGCCCCAGCGTCGGCGAAATCCGGGTCGAGGGGCAAAAGGTCTCCATTCGCGAACCCTCGCAGGCCATCGACCTCGGGATCGGTTTCGTGACCGAAGACCGCAAGGAACTGGGCCTCGTCCTAGCCATGTCCGTGCGCGAGAATTTCAGCCTGACGCACCTGTCGGATTACTGCACGATGGACGTGGTGGACCGCAAGCGCGAGACGGACGCTTGCCTTGCCTATATCCGCTCGCTGGGGATCAAGACACCGTCGCCTGAACAAAAGTTGCTGAACCTGTCGGGCGGCAACCAGCAGAAGGTCGTGATCGCCAAGTGGGTAGCACGCAAGCCACGCATCCTGATCGTCGACGAACCGACGCGCGGCATCGACATCGGCGCCAAAGCCGAGGTGCACGCCCTGCTCAACCGGCTGGCCGAGGCTGGGATGTCGATCATCGTCGTCTCTTCCGACCTGCCCGAGGTGCTTGCCATCAGCGACCGGGTCGTGGTCCTGAAGGAAGGGCGCATCGCCGGTGTTCTTGACCGCGAAGATGCGACACAGGAACGGGTCATGCTGGCGGCTACGGGCTG
Source organism: Mesorhizobium sp. M00.F.Ca.ET.216.01.1.1 (assembly GCF_004010325.2). Classification (GTDB taxonomy): domain Bacteria; phylum Pseudomonadota; class Alphaproteobacteria; order Rhizobiales; family Rhizobiaceae; genus Mesorhizobium. The sequence goes on along the minus strand of NZ_SADR02000011.1, from coordinate 31,180 downwards.
ATCCCGCCACGTGACAGATTACGCAACAGCCTGACGAATTATCCAATTGACGGAGACTGACCATGACGAAACGCATCATTTTTACGGGTGGCACGGGCAAGGCCGGTCGCCATGCCGTGCCGCATCTGCTTGCCAAGGGCTATTCGGTCCTCAATGTCGATCTGAAGCCGTTCGATCATCCGGGCGTCAACACGCTGATCACCGACATCACCGATAGCGGTCAGGTGTTCAACGCGCTGACCACGCATTTCGGCTTCGACGGCTACAATGACGGTGCTCCGCCCAAGGCTCCCGACGCGGTCGTGCATTTCGCCGCCGTGCCGCGCGTGATGATCAACCCCGACAACACAACCTTCGCCGCCAACACCGTGGGCACCTACAACGTGATCGAAGCGGCGATGAAGCTGGGCGTGCGCAAGGTCATCATCGCCAGTTCCGAAACGACCTACGGCGTCTGCTTTGCCGAAGGCGACAAGGACTACCACTCTTTCCCGCTGGAAGAAGATTACGACAACGACCCGATGGACAGCTACGGTCTGTCCAAGCTGGTCAACGAAAAGACCGCCCGCGCCTTTGCAATGCGCTACGGCGCCGACATCTACGCTCTGCGCATCGGCAACGTGATCGAGCCGCATGAATACGTGAACTTCCCCGGTTACCTCGACGATCCGATGTGCCGCAAGCGCAACGCCTGGAGCTATATCGACGCCCGTGACCTGGGCGAGATCGTGCATCTGTGCCTGGAAAAGGACGGGCTTGGCTTTCAAGTATTCAACGCCGTGAACGACACCATCACCGCCGACCTGCCCACGGCGGAATTCCTTGCGAAGTTCTGCCCGAAAACCCCGATCACCCGCACGATGGGCCGCGACGAGGCGCCGCTGTCGAACCGCAAGATCCGAGAGGTTCTGAATTTCAAGGAAGCGCACCCGTGGCGCAACTATGTCAAACGCTAACCTTTGCAAAAAGGGGCGGCTACATGTCGCCCCTTGGCGCCTTCGGGCGCAAAACAAATATACAACCCCGCTTGGATCGTGGCATCACAGCCGTTCAACCACCGTCTGAATGCTGCCTCCGAAAAAGGGGATCCCGTTGACGAAGACCAAGCAACGCCTTCAGGGAAAAAAAAGCAAGGTGACGGTCCACGAGGTGGCGCTCCTGGCCGGTGTCAGTGAATCCACCGTGTCGCGAATCATGCGTAATCAGGGGCTGGTGGCCGAAGCGACTCGCGCCAAGGTGATGGAAACCGTCCGCACCCTTGGTTATGTACCCAACCGCATCGCTGGATCGCTGGCATCACTGGATTCACATCTGGTCGGGGTCGTGGTTCCCTCGCTGTCAAATATTGTCTTCCCCGAGGTGTTGCGGGGCATCAGTGCCGGGCTGAAAACGTCGAACTATCAGGCGGTCATCAGCATCAGCGACTATGACATGGACCGCGAGGAAACGCTGGTGCGCGGCTTGCTTGCGTGGAAACCTGCGGCGATCCTCATCGCAGGCTTCGATCACACCATGGCCACCCGTCGCATGCTGGACCAAAGCGGCGTGCGCGTGGTCGAGATGATGGATATCGACAGCGCCCCCATCGACGTTGCTGTCGGCATGTCGCACCGGCGAGCGGGTTATGCCTCGGGCCAGCACCTGATCTCGCGCGGATACCGACGATTCGGCTATGTCGGACATGACTGGACCGCCGATCGTCGTGCGCGCCTGCGCTATGACGGCCTGTGCGAAGCCCTTGGCCAGGCGGGACTGTCCTTCATCGCCCATGCCATCGCCGACGGCCAAAGTTCCATTGCAGCAGGACGGGAACAGACGGCGCAGCTTTGCGCCACTTCATCGGTCGATGTCGCAGTTTATTCCAACGACGACATGGCGGTGGGCGGCATATTCCACTGCCTCGCGGCGGGCATTGCGATGCCGGACAAACTAGCGATCTTCGGCTTTAACGGTCTGGATATCGGGCGGGAATTGCCGCAGCCCCTGTCCACGATGCGTTCGAACCGTTTCCTGATCGGGCAAAAGGCGATCGAGGCAATCCTTCAGGCCCCTGAACGCCCCGAAACACCGTCAATCATCGACACCGGATTTGAGATCTTCCCCGGGGCTACGGCCTGACCCCGCAGCAAGGCAGGGCATCACCACGCGACCGAGGCGATCCTGGCTACAACATCTCGAAAGCCGGGGTAAAAGTATTCACAGAGGCATGCGGTCCGGCCGAGGGGAGATATATGGTGCGAGAGTTTTCTATTGCCGCGATACCTGCGGATGGGATCGGCCCTGAAGTAATCGGTGCCGGCATCGCCGTGTTGAAGGTGCTGGCCGAGCGGCGCGACGATCTGCGGCTGAACTACGAGATCTTCGATTGGGGGTCGGCGTATTACAAACGCCACGGGGTGATGATGCCGGCCGATGGATTGGAAAGGCTCAAGCGTTTTGATGCCATCTTTTTCGGTGCTGTTGGCGCGGTCGACGTTCCGGACCATGTGACTCTGTGGGGGTTACGGCTGCCGATCTGCCAGGGCTTCGACCAATACGCCAATGTGCGGCCGGCCAAGATCCTCCCGGGCATCACTTCTCCGCTACGCAACGCGGGCGTCGGCGATCTGGACTGGGTGATAGTGAGGGAAAATTCGGAAGGCGAGTACTCGGGCGCAGGCGGTCGGGTTCACCGCGGATTGCCGGAGGAAGTGGCTACCGAAGTATCGGTGTTTACGCGAGTTGGCGTCGAGCGCATCATGCGTTACGCCTTTTTGTTGTCTCGCTCGCGCCCCAAGAAACGCCTGACTGTCGTAACCAAGTCCAACGCCCAGCGCCACGGCATGGTGATGTGGGATGAAATCGCTGAGCACGTCTCACGCGACTTTCCGGACGTTGTCTGGGACAAGATGCTGGTCGACGCCATGACGGTGCGCATGGTGATGAAGCCGCAAAGCCTCGACACGATCGTTGCGACCAATCTGCACGCTGACATATTGTCCGACTTGGCTGGCGCGCTGGCCGGTAGCATCGGCGTGGCCTCGACAGCCAACATCGATCCCGAGCGACGCTTTCCCTCGATGTTCGAGCCGATTCACGGTTCCGCCTTCGATATCGCGGGCAAGGGAATCGCCAATCCGATTGCTACTTTCTGCACGGCCGTTCAGATGCTGGATCATCTGGGCGAAGGCGCCGCGTCTGCCCAGTTGATGCAAGCCATCGAGCGGGTTTGCGCCTCCGGCATCATGACGCCTGACCTGGGTGGCAAGGCATCGACCAGTGATGTCACCGACGCTGTCTGCAGGGCGATACGCGGCCATAATATTCTCGATGCCTGAGTTTCGGTGCGGTGCAGACCTCTCTGGGAGCCTGACAAGCCCTCTTCCACAGCGATGTGTCCGCGAACCCGCCGAAGGGCTGGATGTCTGGATAGGATTTATTGCCGCCGAGATGCAGGCCGGCCGCGATGTTAACGACATCTGATGCCCGCCATGGCGGCGCGACGACCAGCCGAAATGAGGCCGTAAAATCTCATCCTTGGCGCCGACATCTACGCCTTGCGTTGGGCGCTATGCCCGATCCGCTCGCCGAAGCGCTGTGGCGGCCGGCCAAGTGCGCGAAGCACGGTTCGGCGCATGTACCTCGGCGGTCTGCGCTCGCGTTCAGAAATCCACACTTGCACCAAGCCCCTGCTCGGTGGCGCGCTTGACGGCCAGGTTTGCCACCACCAGATCCTGCAGCGAGACGCCGGTACCGTCAAACAGGGTAATCTCGTCGGCACTGCGTCGCCCTTCGGCTATCCCGGCGATGACGGAGCCAAGGCTTGCGCGCACGTCCTTCTCGCCGATCAGGCCCGCAGCGTACGCGTGCTGGCATTCGCCGATGGTGAAGGACTGGGCAGCCTCGTCCACGAAGATTGCCGTTGTAGCGACCAGGGAAGGGTCGAGCTCCTGCTTGCCTTTCGTGTCAGCGCCCATGGCGCTGATGTGGGTGCCGGGACGGACCCATTGCTTTTGCACCAGGGCCTGCTGCGACGGCGTGACCGTGATCAATACATCGGCATTGGCCGCCACTGCCTCGCGCCCGACCTGCGGCAGATAATCGAGACCAAACTCCCGGACCGTCTCACCAAAGGCTGTGAGATTGGCGAGCGAGGTATCCCAGGCGAAAACCCGGCGGATGTTCCGTACCGCCAATGTCGCCCGCAGCTGATAGGTCGACTGCGCTCCTGTCCCGATGATGCCCAATGTCTGAGCGTCCGGGCGGGAAAGATATTTCGTTGCGATGGCACTGGCCGCGCCGGTTCGCACACCGGTAAGATAGTTGGCGCTTATCAGCGCCGCGGCGCGTCCGGTCTCGGGATCGAAAAGCAAAGTGGCGGACTGATGGTTAGTCAGGCCCCGGCCCAAATTGTGGGGCCAATAGCCGCCGGCCTTGAGCCCAAGGAAGGGGGCGTTGACGTCAGCACCGGTCTTGACCCCGAAGACGGCATCCCGGTAGCCCACGATCTCGCGCACCACGGGGTAATTGCGTGCGTAGCTCCTGGCCATCGTCGCGAAGGTCTGTTCGACTGCGCCGATCGCGTCTTCGACGCTCACCAGGCGGCGCGCCAGGTCTTCGGAAATGATCAGCATCGTGGACTTTCCAACTCAGTCGTTGCGGGATTCGAGGATGAATTCGTCGATCATCACGTTCATTCCGGCGAGCAGACCGCCGTCCACCGGCAGCACCGCGCCGGTGATGTAGCCAGCCTGATCGGAGCCGAGAAACGCCACGGCATTGGCGATGTCCTCGGGTTCGGCGACGCGGCCCAGCGGGTACCAACGCGCCAGCTTTTGGAACACCTGTGGATCCTTCTGCTGGCGAGTGGTCCAGGTGATGTTGTCGGTGCGCACGGAGCCGGGGCAGACCGCATTGCAGCGAATTCCGTCGCGGCCGAATTCGCTGGCCACCGACTGGGTGAGACTGATGATCCCAGCCTTGGCGGCGCTGTAGCTGGGGTTGCCGAAATAGCGCGTGGCGTTGACCGAGGAGATGTTGACGATCGCCCCGCCGCCCTGCGCCCGCATCAGCGGCAAGATGGCACGGATGCAGTGATAGGTGCCATTGAGATTAACGTCGATTTCCTTGTGCCAGCCGTCGAGCGCAATGTCCGCGAGATTGCCGGCGTCGGTGAAGGCGGCGTTGTTGACCAGGAGCGAGATGGGACCAAGGGCGGCGGTGGCATCGGCGAACGCCGCCTCGACTTCCGCAAAATTGGTGATATCGGCTTTGACGAAATGCGTCCGGGCGCCGGCGGCCTTCAGCAGCTCGACAGTTTCGCGTCCCCAATCCTCGTTGATCTCGGCCACGGTGACCGCCGCGCCCTCGCGCGCCAACTGCAGGGCTATCGCGCGTCCGATCCCGTGTCCTGCGCCAGTCACCAATGCCACCGTGCCGGAATGCCGCGACATCTCTGCTTCCTCTATTTTAAGCCAAGGCCACCTGGATCCACGCTCGGGACTGGGACTGCCCCAATTTCCTATTCTCGCCGCTCAGCAACATCTAACCTTAGCAGTCGACATCATTCGCAGCCCAATGCCCAAGACACATGGCGGAATCAGAATTTGGCATTCGCACGGGCGTCCACCGTGCAACTAGACTTCGCCCATCCTGCAACGCCGACTGACCACCACGTGGGTTTGGGCGAACGGTGCCGCGCGCAAATTGGAGGAAGTCGAAATGAAAAACGTGATTGTTACCGGCGGCAGTGGCAAGGCGGGTCGGGCGGTTTGCAGAGACTTGGTTGCGCACGGCTACAGCGTCCTCAATATCGACATGCAGCCCTCCACCGATCCGATATGCCCATTCTACAAGGTGGATCTGAAGGACTTTGGACAGGTCATCGATGCGATGCAGTGGACCGGCGGCAAGGATCATCCGTTCCGCAAGTTTCGTACCCCCGATGCGGTGGTACATTTTGCCGCCGTTCCGGCTCCCGATCTGGTCCCGGAAGACGTAACCTTCCGCAACAACGTGATTTCGACCTATCACGTCTTTGACGCTGCCATCCGCAGCGGGGTCAAGCGCATCGTCTGGGCGTCAAGCGAAACGACTTTGGGGTTGCCGTTCAATCCGGCCAATCCGCCGGCCTATGCGCCGATCGACGAGGAGCATCCGATGCGCCCCGAGAGCGCCTACTCGCTTTCCAAGGACCTCGGCGAAGAGATGGCACGTCAGATGCAGCGCTGGAATCCCGACACGACATTCATCGGACTGCGCCTTTCCAATGTGATGGAGCCTGGCGACTACAAGCGCTTCCCCGGATGGCAGGAGGACGGGCACCTGCGCGAATGGAATCTCTGGGGTTATATCGACGCCCGCGACTGCGCGCAGGCTGTCCGCAAGGCCCTGCACGTTGACTTCGTCGGCGCCGATCACTTCATCATTGCCAATGCCGACACCGTCATGGAATGCGAGAGCGCTGCGCTGATGAAGCAAATCTATCCTGGGGTCCCGCTGCGAAAAGCTCTCGACGGCAGAGAGACCCTGCTGTCCATCGACAAGGCGCGCCGCGTACTCGGATTCACGCCGGAATATTCCTGGCGCAATGCGCAATAGAACACCCAGCGCTGAAAGGCGTTGACGGTTGCTGTTTTGTCCTATTTTTCGCTTGGGGCGATTCGCCCGAGGAGCGCAGCCATGAGTTCGCGCGCTCGGGTTTTCCTCTTGATGGAACCTCGCCAGAAGGCATCGGGACGTCTCTGAATCGGCAATCCGGTGCGACGCCCGACGACAGCTCAAACTATGCGGCAGCTTCATACCGGCATGCGATAATTCTATTTTCTAGCGCGTGCCGTGCAGCGCAATGTGAGCCTACTGCCTAGGCTGTTGGAAGTCGCCATTCGGAACTCCACCTCAGCAAGGATGGCAGATGGAGAACGACAGAGATGAAGCCCATATCATGGAAGACAATAGCAGCTTCAACGCTTGCCATTGGCGTCTTGGGAGCAATTGTTCCCGCACAGTCGCAGACCCGCGTCGATTTCACGGTCGCGGAATATAGTTCGAATACCGGTCCTTATTTCGAGCAAGTTGCGGCTGCCTTCGAAAAAGAGAATCCGGACATCGACATCAAAATCCAGGTCGTGCCGTGGGATACGCTGCTGCAGCGGCTGACCTCTGACATCGCCGGCGGCACCACACCTGACATATCGATCATCGGAACGCGCTGGCTGCTCGACTTCGCCTCGCAGGGCGTAGCTGAGTCGCTGGATGCCCACCTGACGCCCGAATTCAAATCGACTTTCATCGACACCTTCATGGCCCCTTCGGTCGTTGACGGCAAGATTATGGGACTGCCGGTCGCGGCGTCCGCCCGTGCGATGATGATCAACACGGATCTGTTCGAGAAGGCAGGCGCTACGCCCCCGACCAACTGGGACGAATTCTACGACGCGGCCAAGAAACTTTCCGCGCTCCCCGATACCTTTGGTTTCGGTTTGCAAGGCAAGGAGATCGAGACGGACGCATACTATTACTACTCGCTGTGGACGCACGGCGGCGACATCCTCAAGGCCGACGGCACCAGCGGGCTCGACAGTCCTGAAGCTCTCAAAGCTGCGGTCTTGTACAAGACCATGATCGACGAGCGTCTGACCCAGCCGTCGCCGACCAACTACAATCGTGAAGAGGTCTTCAACCTGTTCAAGCAGGGCAAGGTCGGCATGGTTTTCACCTTTCCAATGCTGATCCCCCAAATCAAGGCTGAGGCACCCAATCTGCACTACAAGATCATGCCCTTTCCCGAAGGCAAGGCAAAGGCCACGTATGGGGTCACCGATACGTTGATGATGTTCGCCAATTCGGACGTCAAGGACGCAGCCTGGAAGTTCATCGAGTTCGCCTACAAGGACGAATGGCGCACCAAGTTCGATCATGGCGAAGGCTTCCTGCCTGTGACCAAGAACGTCGCAGCAGAGGAATTTTACAAGACCGACCCAGATATCTCCGGCTTCGCCGCCGGTCTGCCCTACGCCAAGTTTGCTCCTACCATCGCAAACTGGGAGGAAATCGCCGACATCACCGTTCGGACGATGCAGCAGATCTATCTGGGCCAGCAGGCTCCGGAGGCCGCCCTTCAGGCCGCTGCGGCGCAAATCAACACTATCCGCAGCAAGTAGTACCGTTGGTTTGTAGGGGCGGCAGCCCATTGCCGCCCCTTTTTCCAACTAGAGCGGCGGACTTTCAAGTCGAATTGTACAGCCGCTCTAAACTTTTGTTTGAGCATCGGACCCAAAACCGGTACCCACTTTGGGTCCGATGCTCTAGGCAATTCATATAACCCCGCCGAAACCCTGGTTCAGCGTATGAAATCTGCATTGCGTTCGACGCCCCTGCTGATGATCCTGCCCAGCCTGGGGCTGGCGATGTTCGTCATCGGCTACCCGATCGTCGATCTGGCGTGGACGTCTTTGCATGAAGTCAGCCGGTTTGGGCAGTTGCGGGACTTTGCCGGACTGTACAACTTCACAGACGTCTTCGGTGAACCGCTGTTTTACGAATCGCTGTGGCGCACCATAATCTGGACGGTCGCAGTGGTGGGTGGGACCCTGCTCATCTCGCTGCCCGTCGCCCTCGTCCTCAACGACGATTTCATCGGTCGCAGCCTGGCGCGCGTGATCATCATGCTGCCTTGGGCGATCTCGCTGACGATGACGGCAGTGGTCTGGCGCTGGGGTCTCAATGGCCGCGCCGGGCTCCTCAATGCCACGCTGATGGACCTGCATGTCATCGCCGAGCCGATCGAGTGGCTGGCCACCGCACCACTCGCGTTCACCGCTGAAATCCTGATCGGCATCCTGGTCTCGATCCCCTTCACGACCACGATCTTTCTCGGGGGACTCTCGTCGCTGCCCCAAGATTCCTACGAAGCATCCGTGGTTGACGGGGCGACGGGCTGGGACCAGTTCCGCTATATCACGCTGCCTTTAATGAAGCCCTTCATCAACATAGCGATCGTGCTCAACGTCATCTACGTGTTCAACTCGCTGCCCATTATCTGGGTCATGACCGAGGGCGGCCCCGCCAACGGCACCGATATTCTTGTGACATATCTCTACAAGCTGGCTTTCCGCTTCGGCCAACTGGGCAAAGCCTCGGCCATTTCGCTGATCATGTTTGGTGTCCTGCTCATATTCACGGCTCTCTACGTGGTTATGGTCATGCGTGCCGAAACCGACAGTACCGTTGACGGGGAGCACAAAGATGATGATGTCGCGGCTTAAGAAAAGCATCCTCTACTGGGTGCTCCTGTCGCCACTGATGATCGTCATCCTATTTCCGTTCGGGTTGATGTTCGTGACCGCCGTTCGTCCACGCGACGAGCTCTTCGTGTATCCGCCCCGATGGACCTTCAGCGAGTTCCATTGGGGCAATTTCGTAGACATGTGGGGGAAGACCAATTTCGGTGGTGCATTGCTCAACAGCCTCTATGTGAGCGTATCGTCGACTGCGCTTGCCCTGGTCCTGAGCATCCCCGCGGCCTACGCACTTTCCCGACATCGGTTCCGCGGCAAGGGCAGCTATCGCAACTTCCTGCTGATGACGCAGATGATGTCACCCATCGTCCTGGTCCTCGGCCTATTCCGGCTGATGGTGCAGTTCGGGCTGGTCAACAACCTGAACTCTCTGGTGCTCACCTATGCGGCGTTCAACATGGCATTCACCATTTGGATGCTGCAGAGCTATTTCAACACCATTCCACGTGAACTCGAAGAGGCTTCGTGGATGGACGGGGCCAACCATTTCGTCAGCCTGACGAAGATATTTCTGCCGCTGGCGGTGCCGGCAATGGTGGTCACGGGCATCTTCTCATTCATCAATAGCTGGAACGAGTTCGTCCTCGCCCTCACCATGATCCGCTCCACGGAGAACTACACCCTGCCGGTGCAGATCTTCGCGCAGGTTGCGGGCCGCTATCAAATTGAATGGCACCACGTCATGGCCGGAACGGTTCTGGCTACGGTGCCAGTGGCTATCGTCTTCTCATGGCTCCAGCGCTACCTGATCCGCGGCATGGCACTGGGAGCCGTAAAGTAGCCACCGCCGGACACAGCAGAAGGAAAGTAAAGACATGGCCTCCGTAGAAATTCGCGGTGTCGAAAAGGCCTTTGGCGCGGCGAAGATACTTCACGGCGTCAGCATCGACATCAAGGACCAGGAGTTCGTGGTGCTGGTGGGACCATCGGGCTGCGGCAAATCCACTCTGCTGCGAATGATTGCCGGGCTGGAATCGATATCCAAGGGCGAGATCGCCATCGGCAGCAAAGTGATCAACAAGGTTCCGCCGAAGGATCGCGACATCGCTATGGTGTTCCAGAACTATGCGCTCTACCCGCACATGTCCGTTTTCGACAACATCGGCTTCAGCCTCAAACTGCGCAAGAGGACCAAAGGCGAGATTGCAAGCCGTGTTCAAGAAGCGGCCGAAATCCTCAATCTCCAGAAATATCTACAGCGCTCACCGCGCCAGCTTTCGGGTGGCCAACGGCAACGTGTCGCTATGGGCCGTGCGCTGGTGCGCGACGCCCAGGTCTTCCTCTACGACGAGCCATTGTCAAACCTCGATGCTAAGCTGCGCGTGACCATGCGCACCGAGATCAAGGCGCTCCACCAACGGCTCAAAACGACTTCTGTCTACGTCACGCATGACCAGATCGAGGCGTTGACTATGGCCGATCGCATTGTGGTCATGAACGCCGGCCGCGTCGAGCAGGTGGGCACTCCACTCCAACTCTACGACACCCCGGCAAACCTGTTCGTCGCTGATTTCATCGGATCGCCGTCGATGAACTTCATCGAGGGCACGCTCGCGCGCAGCGACATCGGCGTGGTTGTCGAGGCGGTGGACGGGACCCGGCTCGCAGCGCCCCAGGAATTCGGCGGAAGGGAAGGTCAGAAAGTGGTATATGGTGTGAGACCGGAACACTTCAGCCTCGCTACAGGCGATGCCGGCTCGGAAGCAGTCGTTGAAGTCGTCGAGCCCACGGGCGCCAACATCGAAGTCTTCGCAACGCTTGCGGCCGAGCGCGTCTGCGCGATCTTCAACCAGCGCCACCCGTTCAAGCCGGGCGACAAGATCCGACTTGCCACAGATCCCGACCACGTCCATCTGTTCGACGCCGCAACCGGTGTGCGTCTTTAGTGCCACTCTGAACTTTTTTGATTGAAACGCGCCGGCGAGCTGCCTAGGCGCCGCCTTGGCGACGGTTCACCAGCCGTTGATCCGAGGCCAGGTCAGCATCTCGTGGTCATCGGTCCCATTGACCACGTGATACGCATCGTACATCGCGGCGGTCATGCAAGCATGGTTCGGCAACACGCGCACCCGCGTGCCGACCGACAGTTCGCCGAACGGGAACGGCCCGTCCGCAACCAGCATCCCGTGTTCCTGGTAGACGTGCCCCACTTTGACGCCGCCGATGCGATGCGTGCCTGTCACATCCATCACCAGACCGAAACCTGCGTCCTCTGGCAGGCCGGGGGCGCCGGTGCTGCGGTCCTTGGACAGGGCCAAGGCGCCTGCATCGATGAGCGCGCAGTTCATGTCGGGTCGATGACCGATGACGGTCGCCAGGACCGACACTGCTATGTCGGCGCTGCTGCAGGAGAAGATTTCCGACTGAAAGACGTCGCAGAACATGTAGACTCCGCACCGCACCTCGGTGATGCCTTCGAAAGAAAGCCCGTGGGTAGCGGTCGGCGTGGAGCCGATGCTGATTACGGGGGCGGGCAGCCCGGCGATGCGCAGGCGCATGGCCGCGGTCGTCGCGCAGCGCCTCTCATCCTCCGCGATCTGTTGGATCGCCGCGATGCTCCGCCCCTGATAGGAGTGGCCGGCATGAGTCAGCACGCCTACAAGACGGGTGCCGGGCAGAGCATGGAGCGCCTTGCCCAAGTCGATCAGCACATCTGAATCGGCCATCACGCCGGAGCGCCTCTCGCCGGAGTCCAACTCGATCAGTGTGTCGAGAACGATCCCCAGATCCACGGCCCGGCGGCTGATCTCCGTGGCTACAGCTCGCTGATCGGTGATCACGGTGACCTTGACGCCTCGGGCCAGCAGTGCGGCAATGCGCTGCAACTTGTCGGGGATGATGCTCACCGCATAGGTGACGTCAGTGATGCCATGTGAGGCGAAGTACTCCGCCTCCCGGAGCGTGGAGACGGTCACACCGCCGAAGTTGCCAGCCAGTGCAAGACGCGTCACGTCAATGGACTTGGCCGTCTTGGTGTGTGGTCGGAGGCGGACTCCAGTCCCCCTGAAGCGATCCGTCATCCTCGCCGCATTGCGTGCGACCACGCTGCGATCCAGGATCAAAGCCGGAGTCTCGAGATCGGACAGGCCCATCGACGGCGTCTCCCGTTTACAATGCCAGCGCGCTTAGGCGCGGGGGCCAACTGACGTTGCGGTCGATCGGGAAGATCGGACGGGGTAGGTACTTGAAATCGAAGCGTGACAAGACTGGCGACGAAAGGCCGGGCGCGTCGACTTCGATGACCTGATCCGGAGTAAAGAACTCATCGAACCCGGCGCGGAAATGGCCGCGTGACTTGACCACCACGGATCGGGCCTTGGCGATGTCGATGCCCATCATCTCGAGGAAGACCGGATCCGCACATTGCGTGCGTATCGAGATGACGACGACCCTCACGCCATCCAGGTCGAGCAGTGCAGTGGTTCCGACATTGATGCGACGGCCCGCGTAAAAGCCACGCCGCCCGACGCAGTCGCCATCACGGATGCGTAACACGGTGGCATCGACCTCAAAGCGATGTGAATATTGATCAGGCGCATTGCGATTGAATATTGCGCGGAAACGAGCGCCCTCGCCGAGTTCCATCGCCTGGGCCGCAAGCGCCGGGTCGTTGAAGATGCCGAGTACCCCCCCTTTGGCGCCAGCCCTCACCAGAGCCTCCAGGATCCAGGTGGTGTTGCCATTGGCGCCACCGCCTGGATTGTCGGCGACGTCGGCGAGGATCACCGGCCCTAGCGTCATGTCCTCTCCGGCCCGCACCGCCGCCGCCACGGCTTTTTCCAGCGGGATCAGAGCCGGCACATAGCGCTCATGGTCCTGCCAGGCGTGCTCGGCGATCTCGATGGCCAGCTTGTGCGCCGCATGTTTGCCGCTACGAGTGGTGACGATGATCGCCAACCCGTTCTTGGGCGTGTCGGCATAGGCGAACCCGCCAAGGATCGAGATGTTGAGGATATCATCCGTCACTTTCGTGCGGGCATATCTGATCAGGTCGGCGTATGGTCCCGTCTCGGTCAGCAGCGTCACGGTGGGAGGGGTCACTGGCAGGCGGATCATGGCGGCGCCTGGTCGCAACCCATGGAACATTTCATTCAGTGCGCCGGCGGCATCCTGCCCGCGTGCTATCATGTCGACGTGCGGATTGGTCTGGTACGCAATGACGACATTGGCGGCCTGGACCATGCGGTCGGAAACATTGCCGTGCAAATCGAGAGTGGCGACCACCGGAACGTCCGGGCCGACGACACCGCGAATCATCTCGAATATCGTTCCGTCGGGATCGCGATCCTCGGTGGTGATCATGGCTCCGTGGTTGCAGATATAAACGCCGTCCAATGGCATGGCCGCCTGCAGCCGAGCGCTCATCTCAGACAGCGTTTCTTCGAAGAAAGTATGGTCTAGCGGTCCCCCGGCCTCGACCAACCCGATCAGAATCGGCACAGGCTCCCACTCGACAGCGCCGTCCATCGCGGCGTGAAAGCTCAGCAGTTCGGCAGGCAGCTTGGACTCGGTACGATTGAGCTCCGCGCGGAACTCGTCGCCAGCCACGTAAAGGCGATTGAGGAAGTCATCCCTGCTGGTGACCGGGGCAAAGCTATTGCTCTCGAGCATCAGGCCGAGCAAGGCGACGCGTTTTTTCGGCTGACTTAGGGACATCGGTTGGCTCACAATTTCCTGTGACCAAGAGATATCAGTGAGGTTCGCAACAAAACCAATGCAGGCTTGGCCTTGTCTGATGCGTCTCGTGCATCATCCGGTCGCGACTTCCTCGCCCTCAAGCAGGGTCCAGAATTCTTCTGCCGTCGGGGGTAGGGGATCTCGTGAGCGGTACAGGCGGATCTCGACAGGTATGGACCATCTCTCATCACCGGCAGGAACAAGGGAGCCGGCCGTCAGCTCTTCGCCAATGCCGCTTTCCGGCAGCCAGGCCATGCCCCTGCCACCGCTGCTCATGGTCTTGAGAACGGCAGCCAGATGAGAGACAAAGACTCGGTTCAAATGGACCGGTGCCTCGAGATGGGTGAGCATGTGCTCGACTGCACGGCCGATCGCGGAGGTCTCGGAATAGGCGAGGTAATGTACAGGCTCATCGCGGGTTCCCGGCAGCCGGTCAATCGGTTGGCCGGTCCTATCGGGCAGTGTAACGGGGATGAGTTTATCCCGCCCGACGATCTTGGAAGTGAAATGGGCCGGAGGCAGGTGCATTTCGATGCTCGGATGCGTGTGGCTGAGCATGAAGTGGCAATCGCCCCTGAGCAGTGACTGCACACAGTCAGTGAACTGGTTTGAATCGAGGCGGGTGTTGAACGTGTGACTGCGCAGCTCGACTGCCCGCAGCCACATCGGGAAGAATGTCAGTGAGAGGCTATGCGTTGCCGAGAAGCGGACCGTGCTCACGGATGCCTCGCCGATCAGCCGGGCACTGTCGCGTCCTTGATAGAGGCGCCGTAGCACATCTTCGGCGACCGGCCTGAACCGTTCGCCAGATGGCGTGAGACGGATGGGCTGAGCGGTGCGGTCAAAGAGTGTCGCGCCTATCCATTCCTCGAGGCTTTTGATGCGCCGGCTGAAGGCGGGCTGAGTGGTGTATCTTGCTTCGGCTGACCGGGAGAAATTGCGCGTATCGACTAGGCTGAGGAAATCTTCGAGCCAACGGATTTCCATAGTGTCGTGCATCTCCCTGATCAGCCAGACACACTTGGCAAGCGCCAGCTGCTTATCGTGCCGAGTCAACCGCGTCGATCAATGCTCCGGTTGCTCGGCCGGGACAGTGAATTGCGCCTACGCGCCCGAACCTGCATCATATATCCGCTGCGACGACAGCCTGCTTTGCGCTGAGTCAAAAATGCAACTTCGTCATAGCGCTATCCGAATTTGACATTCGCCACACCCCCAACGTGCCTTTATTGATGGTGCGAGTTCTCTCTAGACTGCAGGTGTTTCTTTGGCTGGCCAGGTGCGGGACTATTGGCGCAACTTCATTGGCGGCGAATGGGTCGACGCGGCCGATGGACGAAGCATTCCGATCGTTGACCCCGCCAGCGGTGAAGTTATTTCCGAAGTTGCGTGTGGTGGTGCGGCGGATATCGACCGTGCGGTCGCCGCCGCACATCGCGCCTTCGAGAGTCGCGTCCTGCTCCAGATGACGCCAGCGGAACGCGGCGAACTGATGTTCGGAATTGCGAAGCAACTCGACGGCCTCGCTGACGAGATTGCCGAGGTCGAGGTCCACGACAACGGAAAGACCCGGCCGAACGGGTACAAAGAGGTGGCGCTCACTCAGCGCTACCTCAGGTATTATGGCGGCATGGCAGACAAGCTGGAGGGACGCCAGATCCCGTTGGGAGACGGGGTTGTCGACTACACCGTGCATATGCCGTTCGGCATCTCAGCGCAGATTGTGCCATGGAACGGCCCCCTTCCTGTGGGCGCACGTTCCATCGCCTGCGCGCTCATCACCGGCAACACGGTGGTGCTGAAGTCACCTGAAGATTCGCCGCTCAGCCTCTTTCTGTTTGCCGAAGCCTGTGAACGAGCGGGAGTCCCAAAAGGGGCACTCAGTATCGTCTGCGGCTATGGCGCCGAGGCGGGCGCCGCACTCGTTTCCCACCGCGAGGTCGACCACATCGTCTTCACCGGCTCAGTCGAGACCGGCAAGAGCGTGCTGCGCGCGGCGGCAGAGCGCGTCATCCCCTGCGTCATGGAACTGGGCGGGAAATCCGCTGGCATCGTTTACCGGGATGCTGACCTCGATCGCACGGCGCGTAATGTCGCGCGGGGTATCTTTCACCATTCGGGGCAAATCTGCTCCGCTGCATCCCGGGTTCTCGTCCACCGCTCCATCCATGATGTACTGGTGGAAAAGCTCAGGATTGAGGCGGGCGCGCGCTCGGTCGGGCCTGGTATCGAGGGCTGTGACATGGGACCTGTGATTTCGGAAAAGCAGCTGGCGCGTATCGAGGCGCTTTGCCGGGCGGGCGTTCAAGAGGGCGCAAAGCTGGCCTGCGGCGGCCGCAGACTGGATCGGCCCGGCTATTTCATGCCGCCAACGATCTTCACCGGCGTCGCGCCCCGAATGCGGATTGCCAATGATGAGTTCTTCGGGCCGGTGCTTGTCGTCATACCATTCGACACCCCGGAGGATGCCATTCGCATCGCCAATGGTACGGACTACGGGCTCGCCGCCGGCGTTTTCACGGACGATCTCCGGCTTGCCCACTGGACAGCCGACCGCCTGATTGCAGGCCAGGTGTACGTCAATGACTGGTGGGTCGGGGGTGTGGAGACTCCTTTTGGCGGCGCCAAGCGGTCTGGTTACGGACGTGAGAAGGGTCAGGAAGCCCTGCTGGGATACGTGCAGACCAAGAACGTCGGCATCCGACTTTAACCTCACCGTTCAATTCAGGGGTCGCGCAGCCATGTTTGAAGAATTTAGCGGGAAGACCGTCCTTGTTACCGGCGCCAGCACAGGGATCGGCGCCGCAGTTGCCCGCGCTTTCGGCGCGCTGGGCGCCAACGTTGGCGTTCACTACAATTCGCATCGGGTAGAGGCCGAAACCGTCGCAGCCGACATCCGCACGACAGGTGGTAAGGCGTTCATCGTCCAGGCCGATGCCACCGAGATCGAGGCCCTGGGCAAGGCGGTCGAGGCGGTGGCCGCACATTTCGGGCGGCTCGACATCCTCATCAACAATGCCGGCGCCATGCTCGGGCGCGTTCCGCTGGTTGATGCCTCGCTGGAGCATTACCGCCGGGTGCTGGACGTGAACCTGACGTCGGTTTATGCCGCCTGCCGTGCCGCTATCCCAATCATGAGGCGACATGGCGGTGGCAACATCATAAATGTCACCTCCATCGCCGCCCGCACCGGCGGCACAGCCGGAGCGGGGCTCTATGCTGCTGCGAAGGCGGCGGTCAGCACGCTCACGCGCAATCTCGCCAAGGAGGAGGCCACTTACAATATCCGGGTGAATGCGGTTTCGCCGGGGGTCATCAGCACGCCGTTTCATGAAAAGGTGTCGACGACGACGCAATTGGAGGCAGCCCGGACAATGATTCCTTTGGGTCGCCTGGGAACTGCCGAAGACTGCGTTGGAACCTTTCTCTTCCTCGCTTCGGACGAATTGAGCCGCTACGTCGACGGACAGATCATTGAGGTCAATGGTGGGCAATTCATGCCTTGAAAAGCTGGCGAGGGCACCCGTTCGCTTCGGCACGCTGGCGTCGGCCGGCCGATATCAGTTGATCGCAGATAGTCTGCGAAGTATGGGATTCACCAACAACTGAAATTCGTCAATGAAATCAAAAGGCCAGATTTTTGACGGCACATCTGCTCGCCGTGCTACGGCTTGCAAATAAATTACGCACCGAAGTCGGACGGCTATCTTTGGACGAAGCAATTGAGTGGGAATCATCAGCGACGACGGTTTGCCGCGTGCTACGCTGCTGCACAAAAGAGCCCGCACTTCAACGCGGAGGCTGTAGATGCGACCAGCGTGAGGAACTCGGGATCATTTCGCTATTTCAGATGATTGCGTGTCCCCGCAACCACTTTTGTCATAGTATGCTAACCGTCCCAGTTTAAACTGGCGTTTCTACAAGCCGGGCAATCACAATTGGCGACGGTTGCTGGCGTCGTGAGCAGATCCGAAGGGTCGTCTCTCAGCGAACTGGCGCTGTCCTATGCTAAAAGTACCCCCGCCATCGCCTCCCAGTCTACCGGTTCCGCCCCTTCCGCCCGCGAGAGGGGCGACACGAGCCTCTTATCGTGCGCTCGGCAACGGTTTCGATCCACGGGCGCGACCGGCCAGCCAAATCAACACGGCTTGCGTAGCAGTGTTTCGATCCATGCTCCCGCGAGAGCGGCGATCGAAGTTGCTTTTCGCGCCACATCGACCGTCGGCCACCGGCCGCCGCACGCCTCGACCATTTAGCGCGGCTGCTATCCCCCGCAGGCTCGTGACGCCCGCCTTGTAGGCAAGCGATGATAGGCAACACGATTTGGGCGAACTGCTCGCCGCCTCAACCTGGGCCAGGTGACCGGTCGCAGCCGCATCGCTGGCATTTCGTGGATACCCAGCTTTTCGCCACGCTGCTTCCGGGCTGCCAGTTCGGCACGAATCCGTTCCGAAATTTGCCGGCGCTCCTTCTCGGCCAGTGCGGTGTAGAGGTGCAGCATGAAGGGTCGGTGTCGGCACCGAGTTCTGCGACGATGAACGACACGCTGGGCCATCAAGTCCGCAATAAACGCGACGTCGTGCGAGAGGCGGTCGAGCTTGGCGACGAGGACCGGACATTTCTGCCGGCGCGCTGTGGCCGGTTGAGGTCTTCGATCGAGAGCATGGGCGAAGCCCGACGGATATCGACTATCCGCCGGGCGAGCCGCCCTTCAGTGGTGATGGGCGGAAACGCTCTTGACGTATTCGGACACAAGTTCCCTCGGCGCCGACTGACCGACGTCGCCGACGCTGAGGATGCCGACCATCCGCATACTCTTGTTGATCACCGGCAACCTGCGGATTTTCAGTTCCTCCATGTGCCGCATGGCCTTGGCCAGATCGTCGTCTTCGCGGCAGCAGTGAATGCCGGTCGTCATGACATCGCGCGCCGTCGCGGTGCGGCTGTCGAAACCATCCTCCGCTAGTCCTTTACAGACAATGTCGCGGTCGGTCACCATTCCGATCAGCCGGTCATTCTCTCCGATGGGAATCGAACCGATATCCTCGGCTCGCATCAATTTCGCCAGTTCGGTGACAGGGGTTTCGGGGCTGACCCAGTCGACACCCTTGTGCATTGCGTCTTTGACTTTCATGGCGGATCTCCCTTTCTGAGGTTGGTGCATGTCCCTCTGTCTCATGTTACCGCGGAACTGGATTTTCTGGAAACATGAGGAGGCGCGCCGACACAGAACCGGTGGAGCATCGACGAGTACGTTGAGTGCGTACCGATCGCCTTTCTCTTCGGACGGTCCAGCCGCTATTTTCTTCGGCGCCCACCGATTCCATGCTTCCGGTTAGAAGAGTTCCTCACATTCGACACCTGCCAGTGACCGGCCCGAGCGGTGCGGACGCGGCGTTGATTCAGCGCCATGTGGCGATGCTTCGAAGGCTTGTGATACCGGATCGCCGGATGGACGGGATGACCGGCCGAATGGCTTCGGCGAAGCGGCAGGTTCACGGATGGAGACGGCGCGCCCACGTGTAGCCGCGTTGTCTACGCACAGTCTGGCGCTCAGGGTGTTAGAGGATGGCACATAGTTAAGTCATTCTCCGAACGACCCAGAGCGACCGGCCCGCATGAGCGATCCCGGACAACTGTCGAAGGCGAGGATCATCTTTGAGCCGCTCAGCCTCGACCACATCAAGAAGCAGGACCTGCTGATCGGTCTCGTTGGCGTTCGGCGTTATCCACCAGCGCCGATCCTCGCTGCAAAGCCCTGCCTCCGGATGTTCCTGGAGGTATTCAATCGCATATTCGGCGTCCACTTTTCTCGGTGCCGCGTCCACGGACATTTGCTCTTTCCTGCGCCGTCGGCGATCGCTTAGGTTGAGGGACTATACCTGATGATGGAGTCTGTTGCAGTGAGAACCCATCACGTCCGGCGGACGGATGGATCGGACGCGCTATCAGCTGCTGCCCGGCCGGCGCCCGGCGTTGCAAAACGGCTGGCATCCACACAAGCGTCATATATTTGGCCCGCTGCACTGCCCATTCATCGTTCTGTTCGAGCAGGATTGCGCCGACGAGGCGCACGATGGCATTGTCGTTCGGAAGTCCGGTCAGCTCGATGACGGGCATTGACTGGCTGAATTAAAGCACGCCGCAAGCGGGCTCATAGGTCGGAGCAAGAGCTGTCCGTGCGCATTGCTGACGGCTCGGGTCAAGGCTAGCCAAATTTGTCCGCCGCCTGTCGCACCACACGATCCGCAATCGGGATCGACGACGTTACGGCGGGCGAGGGGGCGTTGCAGATAGAACCGTTCTGCGCTTCGCGCGGATGATGAAGGCGTGTTCGATGGTGCCGTCGGCCATGTACCGGCGGAAATGTCGACTTGCTCCACGGATTTCCCTATCCGGGAGGTTAATAATCGACGACTTATTTTCATTTTACATTACCATTTCTGCATGAGAGACCAAAGCCAATGCGGCTGAAAACCTTGCTGGAGGCTGGGTAGCCGCTAAGGGAGGAAAGCCATGAAACGCATGCTTTTGGCCGCGGTGGCGGCAATAGCGCTTAGCGGAACCGCCAGTGCAGAAACCATCAAGGTCGGCGTGATCGGGCCGTTCTCCGGTCCCTTCGCCATCCAGGGCAAGAATTTCAAGGCCGGCATCGACGCCTGGATGGCATTGAACGGAGCCAAGGTCGGTGACGACGACGTTGAAGTCGTCTATCGGGACCTTCCGGCCGCGAATCCCGCGCAGGCCAAGGCGCTCGCCCAGGATCTGGTCGTTAAGGAAAGCGTTCAGTATCTCGCCGGGTTCTATTTTACGCCCGATGCCATGGCCGTCACGCCGCTTCTCGAGCAGGCGAATGTGCCGATGGTGATCATGAACGCAGCCACGTCGGCGATCGTGACCAAGAGCCCGCTCGTCGTGCGCACCTCCTTCACGCTCTGGCAGACTTCGGTGCCGATGGCAAAGGTGGCGGCCGCGCGTGGCATCAAGAAGGTCATCACCGTCGTCAGCGACTACGGACCGGGCGTCGATGCCGAGACGGCGTTCGCGACGACCTTCAAGGCGGATGGCGGCGAGATCGTCGAATCGGTCCGCATGCCGCTTTCGACCACCGACTTCAGCCCGATCATGCAGCGGGTAAAGGACTCCGGCGCCGAGGCGGTCTTTGCCTTCTTGCCGTCCGGTCCGACCACGCTGGGCTTTCTGAAGTCCTACAACGAAAACGGCCTCAAGGGAGCCGGCATCCAGTTCCTGGCGCCTGGAGACCTAACGCAGGAATCCGATCTGCCGGCGCTCGGCGATACCGCTCTCGGGGTGACGACCACATTCCACTATTCCGTCGCGCATGACTCTGCTGAAAACAAGAAGTTTGTCGAGGCGACGCGTGCCGCGATCGGCAATCCGGTCGAGCTGTCCTTCCCATCGGTCGGCGCCTATGACGGCATGCGGGTAATCTATAAGATGATCGAAGCGACCGGGGGCAAGCAGGATGCCGCCAAGGCCGTCGACGCCGTCAAGGGAATGGCCTGGGAGTCCCCGCGCGGACCTGTCTCGATCGACGCCGGAAGCCGCCACATCACGCAGAACATCTATCTGCGGGAAGTCGCTAAAGCCGCGGACGGCACCTATTACAACAAGGAGATCCAGACGTTCGCGAACATGGCCGATCCCGGTCTCGCCGCCGCCAAATAACCTTGCTGGGGCAAGCCCTCAGTCATCGGATCCATGTCCGCAGGCGGCGGCCCGTCGGCGAGCGCTCGGAGTGAGAAATGCAGAGCGTGCTCAGCATCGCGGTCGACGCCCTTGCCTATGGCATGGTGCTGTTCGTCATCTCGATCGGCCTGTCGATGACGATGGGGCTGATGCGAGTGGTGAATCTCGCGCACGGGGCCTTTGCGATGGTGGGCGGCTATCTTGCCTCCTATGCCGTGCGTGATCTTGGTCTGGGCTATGTCGCCGGTGTCGTGCTTGCGGTGGCCGGCACCGTCGTGATTGCGGCACCGATCGAGCGACTGCTCTACCGCCGCATCTATAACAAGGCGGAACTTATCCAGGTGCTCATGACGATCGGCATCACCTTCTGCGTCATCGGCATCGCGAATTATGTGTTCGGGCCGACACTCAAGACCATCCCGCTGCCCGAGGTGCTGAGTGGACCGGTCGATCTCGGCTTTCGTTCGATTGCCGCGCACAAGCTGTTTGCCATCGTGTGCGGCCTCGCCGTCGCCGTGGCGCTCTGGTATCTCGTCGAGCGGACACCTTTCGGGGTGAAGCTGCGCGCCTCGGTGGACAACGCGCCGATGGCTGCCGCGCTCGGCGTAAGGACGAAATCCGTCTATGCGGCGAGCTTCGCGATTGCGGTCGGCCTTGCCGCGTTCGGCGGTATCGTTGGCGCCGAACTGCTGCCGATCGAACCCTATTACGCGCTGCGCTACATGGTGACCTTCCTCGTCGTCGTCTCGGTCGGCGGAGCCGGCTCGATCGGTGGCGCCTTGCTTGCCTGCCTGGTGCTTGGCGCGGTCGACACGACGGGACGTTATCTGGTGCCAGAGTATGGCGAGTTCTTCTTCTACCTTGCCGTGATCGTCATCGTCTGCGTGTTTCCGCGCGGCCTTCTTGGAAGGGCCTGACGGATGAACGCCAATCATCCTGCAAGCGTTACCGGGCAAGTCGTTAAGCCGCGCTTCTCCGCTTCGGCGGATTGGATCGGCCTTGCGGTGATCCTGGCGGCCTCGGTCGTCGGCAATCTCCTGTTTCCCAACAATCTCGCGCTGCTCACGCGCGTCATCGGCATCGTCATGCTGGTGCTTTCGGTCGATCTGGTCACCGGCTTCTGCGGCGTGGCGACGCTCGGTCACGCCGCGCTGTTCGGCGCCGGGGCCTACGCCGCCGGCATTGCGGCCGCGCATTTCGGCATATCGGATCCGTTCGCCATGATCGCGGCAGGCGCCGTCGGCGGCGCGGTCGCCGGCCTCATATCCGGCCTCGTGGTCCTGCGCAGCCACGGGCTTGGGCAACTTGTGCTTTCGATCGCCATCGTCAATCTTTTTCACGAGGCGGCCAACAAGGCCACGAGCTGGACGGGCGGCAGCGATGGCCTGACGGACATCGCGCCAAGCCCGCTGTTCGGTGTGTTCGGGTTCGATCTTTGGGGACGGACCGCCTATGTGCTGGGGATAGCGCTGCTGGTGATCGTCTTCTTCCTGCTGCAGCGCCTGTCTCGCTCGCCGTTCGGGATGCTCTGCCGCGGCATCCGGCAGGACCCGATCCGGGTCGCGGCGATGGGGGCGTCGGTCAAGAAGACGCTGCTCAAGATGTACATCATCTCAGGCGCGGTCGCCGGTGTCGGCGGTGGCCTCAACGCAATCTCCACCCAGGTGGTGGGGCTCGACAGCCTGAGCTTTACCCTTTCGGCGCAGGCGCTGGTGATGCTGGTGCTCGGTGGCACCGGATCGCTCTACGGCGCGATCATCGGCACGGTCGTTTTCATGCTGTTCGAGGATTTCGTTTCCGCCGCCAATCCTTTTCACTGGTTGACAATCATGGGCGCGCTGCTGGTCGCGGTCGTGCTGTTTGCGCCGCGCGGCATTTTCGGCACGAGCGCCCAGCTGTTCGATCAGTGGAGGCGGCGATGAATGCGGTGTTCGAGGTCGAGCGGCTGAACAAGACCTTCGGCGGGCTGGCAGTGACCCAGGCCGTCTCGCTGACGATGGCGCCAGGCGACCGCGTGGCGCTGATCGGGCCGAACGGCGCCGGCAAGACTACTTTCGTCAATCTCGTCACCGGCCATCTGAAACCGGATTCAGGGGTCGTTAGCCTCGCTGGCGAGCAGCTCAACGGCATGAATCCGATGCAGCGCGTGCAACGCGGCCTGGTAAGGTCCTTCCAGGTTACCCGCCTGTTTCCGGAAATGACGCCGCGGGAACATCTGGCGCTCGCCGTACTGCAGCGCCAGGGCCGTACCGGCCGCCTGTTCGGCACGTTCTGGTCGATGCCGGAAGTCCTCGAAGAGATCGAGGCGCTGCTGCGCACGCTCGGCCTCGAGGGCGCTGCCGACCACAAGGTGGCGGAGATCGCTTACGGGCAGCAGCGGCTGCTGGAGATCGCCTTCGCGCTGGCGTTGAGACCGAAAGTCCTGTTGCTCGACGAACCCGCGGCCGGTGTTCCGCAAAGCGAAACGCCGCGCATCGAGTCCGCGCTTGCCGGGCTTCCCGCCGACCTGGCGGTGCTCATGATCGAACACGACATGGATCTCGTGTTCCGTTTCGCGCAACGGGTCATCGTCCTGGCCGCGGGCACGATCATATTCGACGGCGCGCCCGGCGAGGTGACGAAAGACGCGCGCGTGCGCGAGGCCTATCTCGGGAGCTATGCCGATGACCGCAGCGCCGCTTGAGGTATCTGGGCTGACCGCCGGCTACGGCCAGACCCGCGTGCTCGAAGACCTCTCGTTCGGCGCCGCCGCGGGCGCCCGGCTGGCCGTGCTCGGACGAAACGGCGTCGGCAAGTCGACGCTGCTCGCCACGATCGCCGGCCAGACCCGGCGCCATGCCGGAGAGATCAAGCTGGGGGGCGTCGATGTCGCCGGCAAGGACAGCGCCTCGCGCGCCTGGCTTGGCCTCGGCTACGTGCCGCAAGAGCGCGGCATCTTCCCGTCGCTGACCGTCGAAGAGAACCTTCTCGTCGGGCTGAAGGATCGCCAGCGATCGGCCTTGGACGAGGCCTACGCCATGTTCCCCCGGCTGAAGGAGCGCCGGCGCAATCGCGGCACCCAGCTGTCGGGCGGTGAACAGCAGATGTTGACGACGGCCCGCACCATCCTCGGCCGTCCATCCGTCCTCATGCTTGACGAGCCGCTCGAGGGACTGGCCCCGGTGATCTGCGACGAACTCATGGCGGCGCTGATGCGGCTCGCATCCGGTGGCGAAATGACCATTCTGCTCGTCGAGCAAAGGATCCGTGCCGCGCTGGACTTCGCCGATCAGGTCCTCATCCTCGAGCGCGGCCGGGTCGCCTGGACGGGGACCCCGGCGGGTCTGCGCGCCAGCCCGCAGACCGTCGAGCGACTGCTCGGCGTTGCTGCCGTGCCGCATTCGGTCGAATAGAGCAATTCCAGGCTGCTCGTGAGACGTCAGGGGTGGTGGCTGGCCGCTTCGCGAATGGTCTGCAGCAGGATGGAAAAAGCCGGTGAGGGGGCGGTGTCGGTCCGCATCGTCAGGCCGACCGGGCCCTTGGTCTCCTCGGTGTCGACGGGCAAGGCGACGAACGCGCCGCTGGAGATCTCGTTGGCGACGACGCCGGCCGAGATGATCCACACCGCATTGCTCTGGCGCATGAAGGAACGGCCGAAGGAATCCGAGACGGTCTCGATCTCGGTCGCCGGCGCCGTCATGCCGTTGGTGATGAACAGGCGATCGACGAAGGGGCGGATGACCGATTCCCGCGTCGGCATCAGCACCGGGAATTCGTCGAGCCGGGCGAACACGTCCTGGCCTGGCTCGAGCAGCGGGTGGCCGGCGCGCACCACGAATAGCACCTGTTCGGAATAGAGATGCTCGAAGAAGAAGCCGGTCATGTTTTCCGGCGCCGCAAGCCGGCCGACGACGAGGTCGAGCGCGCCGACGCGCAATTGTTCGAGCAGCACGGCGTTCTCGCCGGTGACGATCTTGATTGCGGCTCCCGTGTTCTCGCTCAGGAACAGGCTCATGGCGAGCGGCATCACCCGCGCCGACACCGTCGGCAGCGCGCCGATGCGGATCGGGTGGCGGTTGATGGCGCCATCCTGCCTGACGGAATCGACGCCGCGCTTCAGCGCGGTGATCGCCGTGCCGGCATGGCCAAGGAAGATTTCGCCGAGCCGCGTCACCCGGATGCCGCGGCCGTCGCGTTCGACGACGGCGATGCCGAGCGCCTCTTCCAGCTCGCGCAATGTCTTGGTCACCGCTGGCGCACTGACATGCAGGAAGTCGGCGGCACGCGCCACGCTTCCTTGCCGCGCCACTTCGAGAAACGCCTGCAAATGTCGGAAGCGGATGCGGCTTTCGGACATGGTTCGATAACCTCTAAGTTAATGAAACGCCACAAAATATCATTTTACCGAACCAAACACCTAGTGCAAGGTAGCTGTGGAGGATCGAAATCGTGCCATTCGTCAGCATCGGCGGCGTCACGCTGCATCACCGCTACAGGCCGGGGACTGGCGATGCGCGCCCGATCATATTCATGAATTCGCTGGGCACCGATTTCCGGATCTGGGACGGGGTTGTCTCGTCTCTCGGCGATGAAATGCCCACGCTCGTTTACGACAAGCGCGGTCATGGGCTCTCCGATATCGGCGGTGTCAATTCGATCTTCGACCATGTCGACGACCTTTGCGGGCTCATCGATCACTTCGATCTTGGCAAGGTCGTGTTGTGCGGCCTGTCGGTCGGCGGCCTGATCGCGCAGGGGTTTTATGCCAGGCGCCCGGAAGGCGTCGAGGCACTGATCCTGTGCGACACGGCCCACAAGATCGGCACTACGGAGAGCTGGAATACGCGCATCGCAACAGTTGAAAGCAAGGGCATCCAGGAGATCGCCGATGGGGTGCTCAAGATGTGGTTCACCCCCGCCTTCCACGCGGAGCGTTCGGCCGATCTCGACGGCTGTTGGAACATGCTGACCAGGCAAGCGCTCGCCGGCTATATCGGGACTTGCGCTGCCGTCCGCGACGCGGATTTCACCGAGGCCGTGCACCGCATCGCGGTGCCGACGCTCTGCGTCGTCGGCGACCAGGACGGCTCGACGCCGCCCGCCCTGGTGCGCTCGCTGGCTGATCTCATTCCCGGCGCGCGCTTCGAGGTGATCCGCGACGCTGGGCACATTCCCTGCGTCGAGCAGCCCGAGGCGCTCACCACTTTGATCCGCGACTTTGTCGCCTCGCTTCCCGAGGAAAGGCAAGCCCATGGATGATGTCTCCAAGAACCCAACCAGGTACCGGACCGGGCTGTCGGTGCGGCGATCCGTGCTCGGCGATCCGCATGTCGACCGCACGGAGGACGCCGCCACCGATTTCGACCGGCCGTTCCAGCATCTGATCACCGAGGCTGCCTGGGGGACGGTGTGGGCGCGTCCCGGCTGGTCGAAGCGCGAGCGCTCGATCGTGACGCTGGCACTGCTGGCGGCACTCGGCCATGATGAGGAGGTGGCCATGCATGTGCGCGCCACCGCCAATACCGGCGCCTCGCGCGAGGATATCTGCGAGGCGTTCCTGCATGTCGCGATCTATGCCGGCGTGCCGGCGGCCAATCGCGCCTTCAAGATCGCCAAGGAGGTGTTCTCGCAAATGGACGGAGGCAAAAGCGCCCATGCCTGAGCTCGGTTCGAACCGGATGCCGGAGACCGGCGCCTTCTTCCAGCGCGACCGGAGATGGCATCCGCCGGCGCTGACGCCGAATTACAAGACCTCCGTGCTGCGCTCGCCGCAGAAGGCGCTGCTCGCCTTCGACAACACGGCGTCGGAACTCACCGGCCCAGTGTTCGGCCACGCCATGCTCGGCGAGCTCGACAACGATCTGATCCACAATTTTGCCAGGCCCGGCGAGCGCGCCCTCGGCGAGCGCATCATCGTCTATGGGCGGGTGCTCGACGAGCGCGGCAAGGGCGTGCCCGGCGCGCTGCTCGAATTCTGGCAGGCCAATTCAGGTGGCCGCTACCGCCACAAGAAGGATGGCTACCTGGCGCCGCTTGATCCAAATTTTGGTGGCTGCGGCCGCACCATCACCGGCGAGGATGGCGGCTATGCCTTTCGCACTGTCAAGCCCGGACCTTATCCTTGGCCGAATGGACCTAATGACTGGCGGCCTTCGCACATCCATTTCTCGATTTTTGGCCACGCCTTCGCGCAGCGGCTGATCACCCAGATGTACTTCGAGGGGGATCCGCTGATCTGGAAATGCCCTATCGTGCGCGGGATTCGCGACAAGGCGGCGATCGAGACGCTGATCGCAGCGCTCGACATGCAGGCGACGATCCCGATGGATGCGCGCGCCTACAAGTTCGACGTCGTGCTGCGTGGGCGGCGCTCCTCGCTGTTCGAAAACAGGCCGGAGGGCAATTGATGGCGCAGTCGCTCGACCGGCTGAAGGAAAGCCCCTCGCAGACCGCCGGTCCCTATGTGCATATCGGACTGACGCCCAATTTCTGCGGCATCGGCGGCGTATATCCGAGCGACCTTGGCTCGACGATGGTCAACGACCAGACTAAGGGCGAGCGCATCGATTTGCGAATCAGGGTGCTCGACGGCACAGGCACGCCGCTCAAGGACGCGCTGATCGAGATCTGGCAGGCAGATAGCAACGGGCTCTACAATTCGCCGGCCGAGCTGCGCTGCGCAGCCGATCCCAACTTCCAGGGCTGGGGCCGCCAGCCAACCGACATGGAAACCGGCGTCTGCCTGTTCCAGACGATCAAGCCCGGCCGCGTGCCGTTCCGCGATGGCCGATTGATGGCGCCGCACATCACGCTGTGGATCGTGGCGCGTGGCATCAATATCGGTCTGCACACCAGGCTCTATTTCTCCGACGAGGAGGAGGCCAACGCCGAGGATCCGATCCTTGCCCGCATCGAGCACCGCGTGCGCGTGCCCACCTTAATCGCCGAGCGCCAGGGTGACACTTACGTCTTCGATGTCCACCTCCAGGGCGAGAAGGAGACGGTCTTCTTCGACAGCTGACCGACTGCCACATGACGGTATCGCCCTTCGACCACCCGCTGCTTTCCGGCCTGCTCGGCGACGAAGAGGCGGCGAGGCATTTTTCCGTGGAAGCGGATATCGCCGCGATGCTCGGTTTCGAGCGGGCGCTGGCCGAGGCCGAAGCCGAATGCGGTATGATCCCGCGCGAGGCCGGGGCGGCGATCGTCAAGGCGCTGGCCGCGTTCCGGCCCGACACGGCAAAGCTGCGCGCCGGCGTCGCCAGGGATGGCGTCGTGGTGCCGGAGCTGGTGCGCCAGATCAAGGCTGCCGTCGGTGGGCAGTATAGTGAATTCGTTCATCTCGGCGCCACCAGCCAGGACGTCATCGACACTGCGCTGGTGCTGCGCCTGCGCCAGGTGGTCGAGCATATCGGCCTGCTGCTCAGCGAAAACATCGTGCGGCTCACCGGGCTAGAACAAGAATTCGGAAGCAGGGCGCTGACGGCGATGACGCGCATGCAGCCGGCAATTCCTATCAAAGTAGCGGATCGGGTCGCTTCGTGGCGGGCGCCGCTCGAGCGTCATCAGCAGCGTTTGACGGAACAGTCCAGCAGGCTGCTCGTGGTGCAGTTCGGCGGCGCGGCGGGCACGCTCGAAAAGCTCGGCGACAAAGGTGCAGCGGTGCGCGCGGCGCTCGCCGCCAAACTCGGCCTTTCCGATGCGCCGCAATGGCACAGCCAGCGCGACGCGCTCGTGGACTTCGCAGGCTGGCTGTCGCTCGCCACCGGCAACCTCGGCAAGTTCGGCCAGGATATCGCGCTGATGGCGCAGGCCGGCACGGAGATCAGGCTCTCCGGCGGCGGCGGTTCTTCGGCCATGCCGCACAAGCGGAATCCGGTGAAAGCCGAAGCGCTGGTGGCGCTCGCGCACTTTAACGCCGTCCAGCTTTCCGGCATGCACCAGGCGCTGGTGCATGAGCAGGAGCGCTCGGGCACCGCCTGGACGCTGGAATGGCTCATCCTGCCGCAGATGGTGATGGCAACCGCTGCCGCGCTCAGGCTCGCCGCCGAACTTGCGGGGCAGATCGAAAGTCTCGGGCACTGATGCGCACGCAGGTCGCCATCGTCGGGTCAGGACCTTCCGGCCTGCTGCTCGGCCAGTTGCTCGCCACGATCGGCGTCGAGACGGTCATCCTCGAGCGATCGAGCCGCGAACATGTGCTTGGCCGCGTGCGCGCCGGCGTGCTCGAACAGGGCACGGTCGATCTGCTCAGCGAAGCGGGTGCGGCGACGCGGCTCAACGCCGAAGGCCTGCAGCATTCCGGCATCTCGCTCGCCTTCGACGGACGCCTGCATCGTATCGATCTCACGATGCTCACCGGCGGCAAGCATGTCACCGTCTACGGTCAAACCGAGGTGACGCATGATTTGATGGACAAGCGCGAGGCGGCCGGGCTCGCCACGGTCTATGAAGCCGCGAATGTCGCGCTGCACGATTTCGATGGCGAGACGCCTTTCGTCACCTATGACAAGGATGGAGTCAGCCACCGCATCGACTGCAACTTCATCGCCGGCTGCGACGGCTATCACGGCGTCAGCCGCAAATCAGTGCCGGAACGCTCGATAAAGACATTTGAGCGGCAGTACCCGTTCGGCTGGCTCGGCGTGCTGGCCGAAGTGCCGCCAGCTGACCATGAACTGGTCTACGCCAACCATGAGCGGGGCTTTGCCCTGTGCTCGATGCGCTCGACGCACCGCAGCCGCTACTATGTGCAATGCCCGCTGGACGACCATGTCGAGGCATGGTCGGACGATCGCTTCTGGGACGAGTTGCGTCGCCGTTTGCCGCCGCAGACGGCCGCGGCCGTAACCGTTGGGCCATCCTTCGAGAAGTCGATCGCGCCGCTGCGCTCCTTCGTCGCCGAGCCGATGCGCTTCGGCCGCCTGTTTCTGGTCGGCGACGCCGCCCATATCGTGCCGCCGACCGGGGCCAAGGGCCTCAACCTTGCTGCCAGCGACGTGCGCTACCTCTTTGCCGGGCTTCGCGAATTCTATCGCGAGAAATCCCAGGCCGGGCTCGATGCCTATTCAGGCAAGGCGCTGGCGAGGGTGTGGAAAGCGGTGCGCTTCTCCTGGTGGATGACGACGATGCTGCACCGCTTTCCCGAGACGGGCGAGTTCGGTCAGCGCATCCAGGAAGCCGAGCTCGACTATCTCGTGCATTCGAAAGCTGCTTCCACAGCGCTTGCCGAAAACTATGTCGGCCTGCCCTATTGATCGGCGTGAGCCGTCAAACCCGCTCCAGCGCCACGGCGATGCCTTGGCCGACGCCGATGCACATGGTGGCCAAAGCGTAGCGGCCGCCGCGCTCGCGAAGTTCGAGCGCGGCCGTGCCGGTGATGCGCGTGCCGGACATGCCGAGCGGATGGCCGAGCGCGATGGCGCCGCCATTTGGGTTGACGTGCTCCGCGTCCTCGGCAATGCCGAGTTGTCGGAGCACGGCGATGCCCTGGGAGGCAAAGGCTTCGTTGAGCTCGATGATGTCGAATTGTTGCG
>NZ_SADR02000118.1 GCF_004010325.2 Mesorhizobium sp. M00.F.Ca.ET.216.01.1.1 | reverse complement strand
AGGCAGGCGGTAAGATCGTCTGCTCCATTGGCCATTGCCAGCGCCGTGACCATTCCAGTCAGCGAGAACACCGAGCCGACCGAAAGATCGATGCCGCCGGTGACCCCGACCAAGAAGACGCCGAGCGACATGATGATGAGCGGCGCGGCGGCCTGGATGATGTTTTGGACGTTGCCCATGCTGAGCGCCGCGGGGACGAATATGCCCACCGCCAGCAACAGGACGACAATCGCGCCGGCGATTGCGGCCTCGGTGCGGTAGGACAGAAGAATCCCGGGAGCGCGGGTCCCGGCGGCCCGAGCCTTCTTGGCCGTCGCGGCGCCGTTGGTTGCGTCGGTCATGCTGCCATCCCCGTCAGCTCGGCGAGCCCGTCTTCGGTGAAGCGCTCGTCTGGCAGAAACCCCTTCGGGCGCCCCTCGGTGTCGAAGGCGAAGATCACATCGCACAGCTCGAGCAGCTCGACGTTCTCGG
>NZ_SADR02000117.1 GCF_004010325.2 Mesorhizobium sp. M00.F.Ca.ET.216.01.1.1 | reverse complement strand
CATCGGCAAATGGATCGAGCGGCACCGCGGCGTGCTGAAGTTCGTCGACCAGGGCTCGATCCTGCTGGTGGTGTACGGCGCCTTCAGCGAATCGGTAACCGAAGGCCTGTGGCATCAGATTCCGCTCTCCGCGCTGGGCGGCGTCCTGCTCATCAGCGTGGTGCTGCTCGCGCTGGCGCTGACTGTCACCATATTCGTGAGCAAGCGGCTCGGCTTTTCCCGCGCGGACCAGATCACCATCATCTTCTGTGGCTCCCCCTGCTCGGCATGGGCATCGCGATTCTGCCCAGTTATCTGATTGGACGCGACATGACGCGCGGCCGGCTGGTGCGGCTGCTTGGCGACTACCGTTTGCCGCAGGTCGAGATCAACATTGCATACCCGAGCCGTCGCCATTTGCCGGCCAAGGTGCGCACGTTCATCGACCATCTGGTCGAGCATTTCAGCCAGACACCGAATAGCCTGCTCGGCG
>NZ_SADR02000116.1 GCF_004010325.2 Mesorhizobium sp. M00.F.Ca.ET.216.01.1.1 | reverse complement strand
GCCGAGCGCTCAGAGCCGGTCGACGTCGATGACTGCCTGAGCGAAAGCCTGGGGGGCTTCCTGCGGCAGGTTGTGGCCGATGCCGCCCGTGATCAGCCGGTGCTCGTATTTGCCGGAAAATCTCTTGGCGTAGGCGCCGGGGTCCGGATGCGGCGCTCCGTTGGCATCGCCTTCCATTGTGATCGTGGGAACGCCGATCATCGGAAAGGTGGCGAGCTTTTTCTCGATCTCGTCGTATTTGGGTTCGCCTGCGGCGAGGCCGAGACGCCAACGGTAATTGTGGATGACGACGTCGACATGGTCCGGATTGGCGAAGGCTGCCGCACTGCGCGCGAAAGTGGCGTCGTCGAACTTCCATTGCGGCGACGCGAGCCGCCAGATCAGCTTGGCGAAGTCGTCCGTGTTTTTCGCATAGCCCGCACGGCCGCGCTCGGTGGCAAAATAGAACTGATACCAGATCGGAAGAGCGTCGT
>NZ_SADR02000115.1 GCF_004010325.2 Mesorhizobium sp. M00.F.Ca.ET.216.01.1.1 | reverse complement strand
TGGGGGACCGACACCGCCAGTGTGGACAGCGGAATAAGCGTAGGCTCTTCGTTCTTCGTGCGGTCACCCGATAGTTCCCATGTTCCGGCTTCAAGGTTGAGTTCAGACCAACGCATCGCGGCAACTTTCCAGACCCAGCATCCCTCCGCATCGCTGCCGTCGAAGGCGTGGGTCATGATCGGACGAAGAGCGCTCGCGCCGATCGGCCGACCCCGTTCGAGGAAGGGCGTGATCTGGTCGGCGGCATGCAGAATCCGGGTGGCGCGGCTGGTCCGGGCTGACCGACAGATTGAGCGCGGTCGAGGCCGCCTGTCAGGAAGCCATCGAGCACGGCGCATCGTCGGCGCCGGTGATCCTCAACATCCTGGCCCGCAGCCGCGATCCGGCGCCGGGCACGATCCTTTCCATTCCCCAGGCCCTGACGCTGGCTCACGAGCCGGTCGCCGACTGCGCCCGCTATGACAGTCTCAGGAG
>NZ_SADR02000114.1 GCF_004010325.2 Mesorhizobium sp. M00.F.Ca.ET.216.01.1.1 | reverse complement strand
GAATGAGGCTATCGCCTCGCCGAACATGTTTGAAAGCTTGCAGGTGCCGGTGAGCACGCATTGGTTTACTGTGGCAAAGCACTCCACAACAGCGAAATCCGGCTCGGTCAGCCGTATGACGTCGCCGATCCGGATCATCTCGGGCCTGAGTCCTAGAGCGAGGCCGCCGGAGCGCCCACGTACCGCCTTCAGGTAGCCGCCGCGCGTCAGGGTATTGGCGACTTTGTTGAGATGCGCCTTCGACACCTTGAAGGTGCGAGCGGTTTCCTCGATCGTGATCAGGTGATCGCCGGCCGAGGCCGCGTACATCAGCATTCTCAAGGCGAAATCCGAGAAGTTGGTCAGCCTCATGGGCGGTTGCTCCTTGGATGGGCTTGCCTTTATGGGAGGCACTCATATGCCAATTCTGCATCACAGGTCGTTCTCAGCGATCGGTTCGATGCCAATCGTTGGCTCGCCACGGCTCAAGGCGACGGCCAGG
>NZ_SADR02000113.1 GCF_004010325.2 Mesorhizobium sp. M00.F.Ca.ET.216.01.1.1 | reverse complement strand
ATTTACTCCGATCGGCCTTTCACTCGCGCCGACGATCCTCAGCAGATTCAATGCCCGTTGCACGGTTGTAACCTCACCACGGGCTCGGTCACGGGCGCTCGGGGGATGTTTGACAGAATTCATCGATGACTCCTCAGCTCCACTGGACAAGTGTTCACACCCCTGTCACGTTTCAAACCTAGTTGCAATACAGTTGCATTATCTGCAACACGGACGAGGTCTCGACGAGGTAAATTCGTGCTGAAGTCCGGTCATTCTCACGGGCCACACCTCCTCCTTGGATCCTCCTTGTTCTCAATTGGGGACTGAACAATGGCGATTTCACCAGCCGACCGCACAGTTCCATCGTTCTGGAGACCTGCGTGCCGTCGATCCGATCGCTATTGAGAGTGATGTCACGGGTACGCTTCGGCATTGGCAAACCGGGCAGGTTGGGAACGCAACTGCGACAGCCATCAATAGAGCAGTTGGTGAGTAAGGATCTGTC
>NZ_SADR02000112.1 GCF_004010325.2 Mesorhizobium sp. M00.F.Ca.ET.216.01.1.1 | reverse complement strand
GCTCTCCTGATCCCATCATGCGGCGGCCCAAGCGCCGACCGCGAAGAGAAGCGAGTGACCCGCGGAACGGTCCGAGAAAAAGTGCAGGAGCACCTTGACCACGACGACCCCAATCAGAGAGGACTCTTATGTCAAGCGGGAACCACTAGCCGGAACATGTCCATTCCTATTCCGAGATCAGCCGCAGTGAAAGCGCCTTTGCCACCGCCTGGGCGATGGTCGTGCAGTCGAGCTTGTAGCGGGCGGATTTGAGGTAGGCCTTGGTGGTGTGGTGGGAGATGCCGAGAATGAGGCCGACCGCCTTGTAGTCCTTGCCGCGCGCCGTCCACATCAGCACCTCCCGCTCGCGCGCGCTCAGCTGCGGCGGCTCGTCGTCGCCATAAAGCTCCCGCAGCGCAACGCGGTGGATGGCATGGCCGACCTCGGCCAGCGACGCCTGGTTGGCGCAGACGAACGCCTGCCAGTCATCGCCCGTGGCCGTGCCGTTGA
>NZ_SADR02000111.1 GCF_004010325.2 Mesorhizobium sp. M00.F.Ca.ET.216.01.1.1 | reverse complement strand
GTTCGGCTTGCGCTATATGGGCGTGGCGCCGAAGGGCGTGAAGTATCCGAACACAGGGCATCATCATCTGCTCATCGACGTGGACTTGCCGCCGATGGACCAGGAGATACCCTCGGACCGCAATCACCTGCATTTCGGCGCGGGCGAAACCGATGCGCGTATCGAGTTGCCGCCAGGCAAGCACACGCTGCAACTCATTCTTGGTGACCACAATCACGTGCCGTTTGCGCCGCCCGTGTACTCGAAAAAGATCACCATTACCGTGCAGAAAGACTAGCGCGTTTATCGTGTACCGCGCATTCGACGCGGCCTGCTGAGGACGGAGAGACCTTCATGTACAAACTCATCGCAATCGCGGCGCTGGTGGCGTCGGCGGCATGGGGCGTGGCCGATTTTGCCGTGGCGGCCGGGGCGTCATCGCCTTCCGGCGCTTATGCTTATATCGGCTATCCGAACGACGGCCAGGTCGTTCCCGCCAACAAACCCTTTCGCG
>NZ_SADR02000110.1 GCF_004010325.2 Mesorhizobium sp. M00.F.Ca.ET.216.01.1.1 | reverse complement strand
GGCCCATCCAAGGAATGACGAACGGAGTGACGGCCCTTACTTCACCGTGATGCTCATACCGCTGAGATCGGCGTTGACTTGCAGGCCTACCTGCCTGCCTGTGAGTTCGAGTTGGGCGCCCTTGTCGTTGGTCATGACGATCACCTGGGCCCCTTTGCCGAGCGCGCCGCCACCGCCCGCTGCACCGTACACCCCCGTCACATCTCGGGCGCGGCGAATGTGGCGCACGGTACCATGGAAATAGGTCTTAGAGACCCCGAAGGCGAGGCCGCCCGAGATGCCGCCGACCGAGATCGGATATCGGCGACCATGGAAGGTCAGCGTGCCCTCGCCTCCGGCGCCACCGATGAAGAAGGCCGCCTTGTAGATGGCGAAGCGGATCGTACCGCTGTCGGCATGCGCGGCGCTGGCAAAGCTAACTCCCGCGGCGGCGATGACGGCAACCGCGACTGAACGAAATCTGGACGAAATCTTCATGATGAGAACTCCTCAAG
>NZ_SADR02000109.1 GCF_004010325.2 Mesorhizobium sp. M00.F.Ca.ET.216.01.1.1 | reverse complement strand
ATCTCTTTCCACATAGAGGCGGCGTCAGTGCCCAGTCCGCACAGGCCGCCCACTCCGGTGATAACGACGCGCCTGTCCATTCAAGCCTCCTTCGCAAGCAAGCCGCGGACGGCGTCCACGACGTCGCCGACATTCTTGAGATTCGACCAGGCATCGGCCGTGTTCATGTCGATCTTGATGCCGTAGGCCTGTTCCACATCCCAGAGGACGTCCGCCAAACCCAGCGAATCGAACCCGAGCGCGTCCAGTTCCGTGGCGATTGTTATCTCGCCGACGAATGACGCAGGCATTCCCTCACCGCTCTCCGACTCGGCGCGTTTCTTGATCAGGGCAATGACGTCCGTTGCGAATTGATCGGCCATTCTGTTTCCTGTCTTTCTTTCCCGCGTTTCGACCCGGACCCGCGGCTCAGTTCCTGAGGCGCGCCGCGTCGCGAAAGCCATCACGCTTGTGCGACTGACAAAGCCCAATGCTCATAAAGCCGGATCAGGTCCGGCCG
>NZ_SADR02000010.1 GCF_004010325.2 Mesorhizobium sp. M00.F.Ca.ET.216.01.1.1 | reverse complement strand
GCTCTCCTGATCCCATCATGCGGCGGCCCAAGCGCCGACCGCGAAGAGAAGCGAGTGACCCGCGGAACGGTCCGAGAAAAAGTGCAGGAGCACCTTGACCACGACGACCCCAATCAGAGAGGACTCTTATGTCAGGCAGGAACCACTAGGTTTACACATTGAACGAATTGAAGCGGTGAGCAACACTTCGATTACGGACAGCGTGGCTACTCAGTTCAACGTCTCGAAGGAAGCAGTTGCCTGTTTTTTCAGTCATCGCTCGATTTGGAAGGAAATCGCTAATGGGTCTGACAAGTTCGCGGCAATTTTTGAAGACGATGCACATTTTTGCGCTGATCTGCCAAATTTTTAAATAGTACGTCGTGGATACCGGCTGATGCCGACATTGTTCATCTGGAAAAGTTGGGAAAAAGGTTTGTCGGCGTCCATACCGGACAGAAAGCCTTGGACAGAACGCTGTATCAGGCGATCTCCCAGTACGCAGGAACAGCGGGCTATATCATTTCCCGCGAATGTGCCGCGGAGCTGTACACCACTTTCACGGAGATCAATCGCGAGTTCGATCAGCACCTGTTCAATGACGGGATGCCCGGTTTGAGGGTTTACAAAATCGGTCCCGCGCTATGCAAACAGGACCGGTTCACAGGCATCCCACGTTTCGCATCGGTGATCGTGCGCCCTAAGAGGCCAAGACGTGTTCTCACTCCTGCAAAGGTGTTGCGGGAGGCAGCAAGAATCTACGATAGGCTGGCTTCCTTCATCGTCCGCTCTTTGAGGCTTCGCCGCCCCACGCTCATTGTTCTCAAGATCAAATAACACACAACAATTTGTCGGCGCTTTTTACTTCTCCGACACGCCGGCCTCAGCAAAGCTTGCCATGCGGGCATGGCATTCGAGCGCCGAGCGGACGACGTTGACGGCTAGGCAGGCGCCGGAGCCTTCGCCGAGCCGCATGCCGAGATCGAGCAGCGGCGGCAGGTCGAGCGCCCCGAGCAGACGGCGGTGGCCGGATTCGGCCGAGACATGGGCGGCCAGCGTGTGGGCAAGGCCGGCCGGGTGCAGTCTCGCAAGCGGTGCGGCGGCGGCGGTACAGACGAAGCCGTCGAGCAG
The DNA here is from genome assembly GCF_004010325.2 of Mesorhizobium sp. M00.F.Ca.ET.216.01.1.1. Taxonomy (GTDB): domain Bacteria; phylum Pseudomonadota; class Alphaproteobacteria; order Rhizobiales; family Rhizobiaceae; genus Mesorhizobium. The sequence continues at coordinate 219,714 of NZ_SADR02000010.1, read as the reverse complement.
CACCGGCACGCTATTATGGCGGGCGGCCAGCGTCGCGCCGAAGATAGCGGCGAGTTCGCGGCCGCCAAGGGCTGCCGCCATCTTCAGCGGATCGGCGAGCGCCCCGGCGTGGCGCTCGAGCCCGGCCTCTATGGCGACGATCTTGCGCTTCAGGCCGGCATCATCGACGCCGGTGCCGCGCCCGGTCCATTTTTCTGCGCCACCGCCAAACAAGGCAGCCGAGATGGCTGCGGCCGGCGTGGTGTTGCCTATGCCCATTTCGCCGAAACAGACGAGGTCGAGATCATTCGTCACCGCGTCGTAGCCGGCCGAGACAGCGGCGAGGAAGGCGTGATCGTCCATCGCCGGCTCTTGCGTGAAGTCGCCGGTCGGGTGATCGAGATCAAGCGGGATGACGTCCAGCTCCGCGCCGGCGATGCGGGCCAGCTGGTTTATGGCGGCACCGCCACCGGCGAAATTCGCCACCATCTGCACGGTGACTTCCGACGGATAGGCCGACACGCCCTGTGCGGTAACGCCGTGATTGCCGGCGAAAACGAAGACCTTGACGCGGTCGAGCTGCGGCATGTCGCGGCCCTGCCAGCGCGCCAGCCAGGCGGCGATGCTTTCCAGCCGGCCAAGGCTGCCTTGCGGCTTGGTCAGCGTGTCCTGGCGGCGGGCGACGGCATTTGCCGCGGCGTCGCTGCCGGCGGGAAGGTGAAGGCAGGCGGCGCGCAGTTCATCAAGCGATTTGAAGGGCATGGGGGCAAAATCTCCGAAAGAGTCAGGAAAGGGAAACGGAAGCGACGAGCAGGATTGCGATCTCGCCAAGCTGCTGCAGGGCACCGACCGTGTCACCGGTCTGGCCGCCGATCTGGTTGAGGCACAGCGTGCGGAAGGCGAAAAACAGCAAGCCGAGCAGGGCGAAAGCGAAAACGGCACCGCCGGGACCAAGCGCCAGCAACGCGACGGCGCCGAGCACGCCGCCGAGAACAGCGGTTTCAGCCGAAACAGCGCCCGCGCCAGCCGAAAGGCCGTCGCTGCGGGCCGGCGGAAGCAGATGCATCAAGGCGCCGAGCAAGCCGCGCGAGGCGGCATGCGCGGCAATCAGACCGAAGAGGACTTGCGCCGGAGTGGCGAATTGCGAAAGCACGCTCCAGCGGATCAGCAGCGAGATGCCGAGCGCGCAGGCGCCATAGGCGCCGATGCGGCTGTCGCGCATGATCTCCAGTTTCTTCTCGCGCGTCTTGCCGCCTCCAAAGCCGTCGGCGACGTCCGAAAGCCCGTCCTCATGCAGGCAGCCGGTGGCGAGCAGGGCTGCGGCAAGCGCGAGTGCTGCTGCCGGGCCGGCGGCGAGGCCAAGCCTGGTGCCGACCGCATAGAGCACGGCGCTGATCAGGGCGACGGCAATACCGGCTACGGGTGCTGCCCAGATCGCGCCGGCAAGGCTGCGGCCGCGAAAGTCGGCGCCGGGCAGCGGCAGCCGGGTGAAGAAGACGAGGCAGAGCGAGATGTCGTCGAGGATTTGTCGTGGCGAAAGGGTCATTCGCCTCTCGCAATGGCATGGAAAAAAGTGCCGCTGACGTTGCGGCGCCGGTAGCCCGACGCGCCGAGCGGATTGCCTTGGCCGTCGGCAAGGTCGGCCAGCGGCTCGTCATTGCCGGTCGAAATCATCTGCGCATAGTGGAATTCATGGCCGCGGATCAGTGTGCCCTGGGCCCCCAGAGGGCATCCAGCGCGCAGCCGTGCCTCGCGGTAGCCAAGGTTCATCTTCCGCCTGGCAAAGCTGGTCGAATGGCCAAGCAGGCCAAGCATCCTGTGTGTCTCGCCTGACGCGTCTTCCAGCGCCTCGCCCAGCATCATGAAGCCGCCGCACTCGCCATGCACGGGACGCGTCTCGGCAAATCCAGCCATGCCCGCCCTGAAATTCGCGGCGGCGGCAAGGCGGCCGGCATGAAGCTCGGGATAGCCGCCGGGCAGCCAGCAGACATCGCAATTGTCGGCGGGTGCTTCGTCGGCGAGTGGTGAGAAAGGGATGATCTCGGCGCCGGCCTTGCGCCAGTGCATGGCGACATGCGGATAGAGGAAGGTGAAGGCGGCATCCTCGGCCAGTGCGATGCGTTGGCCGGGCGGCGGCAGGGCATCGCCGAAATCGCCCGGCGCGGGTGTAAACGGCGCCGCCAGCGCCATGATGGCATCGAGGTCGAGCGAGCGTTCGACCATGTCGGCCAGGTGGTCGAGATGCGCCATCAAATTTTCGTATTCGCCGGCCTGGACGAGGCCGAGATGGCGCTCCGGCAGGTTGAGCGTCGGGTCGCGCAGGATGGCGCCGACGACCGGCAGGCCGAGCGCTTCGATGGCATCGCCGCAGAGCCGGCGGTGGCGCTCGCTGCCCAACCGGTTGAGAACGACTCCGGCCATGCGCACGTCCGGATCATAGGTGGCAAAGCCCTTGGCGACGGCGGCTGCCGTGGTCGACTGGCCCGAAACGTCGAGCACCAGCAGGACCGGCAGGCCGTAGAGCCGCGCGAGGTCGGCAGCCGAGCCGGAACGGCCTTCGGGCGCCGGAATGCCATCGAACAGGCCCATGGCACTTTCGAGGAAGACGAAATCGGCGTCCTCCGTTGCTTCGCCGGCCAGCGCATTGAGCAGGGCAGGTGGCATCGCCCAACTGTCGAGATTGACCCCGGACAAGCCCGTAGCGGCGGTGTGGAAGCCGGGGTCGATATAATCTGGTCCGGACTTGGCGCCGCGCACCTTCAGGCCGCGCCGCGCAAGCCCGCGCAAAATGCCGATGGTGACGCTGGTCTTGCCAGAGCCCGAGCGCGGCGCGCCGATGATGATGGCGCGGGTCATGGCTCGCCCGCCAATGCCGCGCGCATCGCGACGATGCCGCCGACGACGATCAGCGCCGGCGAGGTCAACCCGGCTGCGGCCGCTGCCTCGGCGATGGTGGCGAGCGTGGCGACGACGATGCGCTCCTGCGGCGTCGTTGCGGCGACGATCACTGCCGCCGGCGTCGAGGGTGCCATCCCACCCTCGAGCAGGGAGGCCGCAATCAGCGGCAGATTGGCCATGCCCATATAGACGACGACAGGCTGGCCGGTGCGGGCGATCGCCGCCCAGTCGAGATCGTCATCGGTGCCGGCGGCATGGCCGGTCGCCAGGATCATCGCCTTGTTGATGCCGCGCATGGTCGCCGGTATGCCGGTTGCCGCAAGCGCGCTGAGCCCCGACGTGAGGCCGGGCAGGACGCGGAACGGGATGTTTTCGCGCGCCAGCGCCAATGCCTCCTCGCCACCGCGCCCGAAGAGATAGGGATCGCCGCCTTTCAGCCTGACGACACGGCGGCCTTGCCGTGCCAAACGCACCAGCAAAGCGGTGATGTCGCCCTGCTTCATCGACGGCTGGCCGCCACGCTTGCCGACATAGAACAGTTCTGCGCCCTCGGCGACCGCTACTAAGTCAGCCGAGACCAGCGCGTCGTAGACGAGCGCGTCGCACTGCCCAAGCGCGGCCAGCACTTCCAGCGTCAGGCAACCGGGATCGCCGGGGCCGGCACCTGCCAACCAGACATGGCCGGTGTCCAGCTGGCGCGGCTTGAAGTTCAGCCGCGCGAGCGCCTGCTCGACCCTGGCGTTTCCGCTGTTGTTTTTGGGGCTGCCGCTCACAATCCGTCCCGTCCGCGAAAACGCCGCTGGTAGTGGGCGTCGTAAAGTGAACTCTCGCCAAAACCTTCCGCCGCCAGCGAGCTGCCGATGAAGATGATCGCCGTGCGCTCCATCGGGTCAGCAGCCAGTTGCGCCTCGATGGTCGCCAGCGTCCCGGTCAGCACGCGTTCATCCGGCCAGGAGGCGCGGAAGACGACCGCCACAGGACAGTCGGCGCCATAGAACGGCGTCAGTTCGGCGACGACGCGGTCGATGGCATGGATGGCGAGGTGGATGGCGAGCGTGGCACCGGTGCGGCCGAAGCCGGCCAACGTTTCGCCGCGCGGCATTTTCGAGGCGCGGCCGGAGATGCGGGTCAGCACCAGGCTTTGCGCAACCTCGGGAATGGTCAGCTCGCGGCGAAGCGCTGCCGCGGCGGCGGCGAAGGACGGCACGCCAGGCGTCAGCGTGTAGGGGATGCCGTGCTTGTCCAGCCGGCGGATCTGCTCGGCAACGGCACTCCACACGGAGAGATCGCCGGAGTGAAGGCGAGCCACATCATGGCCGGCTTTGTGGGCCGCTAAATACTCCGCCTCGATCTCGTCGAGCGACATCGGCGCGGTGTCGATCAGCTTGGTGCCTGGCGCGCAGTGCTGCAACAGCTCAGGGGCGACAATCGAGCCGGCATAGAGGCAGACCGGGCAGCTTGCCAGCAGCCTGCTGCCGCGCAAGGTGATGAGGTCGGCGGCACCGGGGCCCGCGCCAATGAAATGGACGGTCATGCTGCATCTCCACTGATGGCGATGGCGCAAGTGACCGGGCCGAGCACGGTGCGCGGGCCAAGCAGTTTCGCGCCTCTGCCTGCGGCGGCAAGGGCGGACGCTTCCGAAACCGATGGCGAACCGGCATGCTCCTGCGACAGATCGGAGCGGCTGATCGTGCCGGGCGACGCGGACTTGAGCGCTTCGCCCTCGACGACGATGACCGGAAGGGCGAGTTCGCGTCCTGCCGAGAAGATTGCGTCTTCGTCCCGTTTGAGAGAAGCGGTTGCGAGCGCCGAAAGTGCTGTCACTGCCAGTCCATGCGTTTCCAATGCTGTCTCCACCGCCGCAAGCACATCCCTTGCGCTGATGCCTTTGCGGCTGCCGATGCCCGCGACCATCATGGCTTCACCCAGCTCCATTGGGTGACCGGCATGGCCGACCGCCAGGCCTGCATCGATCCGACCGGCGCCGCGCGCGACAATGCGATGCGGGTGAGATCGCCGCCGAGCGAGGCGTGACGGGCGAGAAGCAGCGCCTCCATCTCCAGCGTTACGGCATTGGCGACGAGCCGGCCTGCGGCGGGCAGGGCATCCATCGCCGTTTCCAGCACACCGGCATCGCTGCCGCCACCGCCGATGAAGATCGCCTGCGGCGTTTCGAGGCCGGCTAGGGCCTGCGGAGCGGCACCTTCGACGATCACCAGGCCGGGAACACCGCAAGCAGCAGCGTTGCGGCGGATGCGGGCAGCGCGGGCCGGGTCGGCCTCGACGGCAACGGCGCGCATCGACGGGTGGGCCAGCATCCATTCGATGCCGACCGAGCCCGATCCGGCGCCGATGTCCCACAGCAATTCGCCGCGCCTGGGGGCGAGGGTGGACAGGGTGATGGCGCGGATTTCGCGCTTGGTGATCTGGCCGTCATGCTCGAACAGGTTGTCGGCAAGACCTGTCGTCAGCGGCAGGATACGTGCTTGCGGCGATGATTCAATTTCGAGCGCCAGCACATTGAGCGGATTGATGTTCTCCAGGTCGAAGGCGTGGGCCCGCGCCGAGCGTAGCTTTTCGTTCGGGCCACCCAAGGCCTCTAGAACCGTTAGTTGCGAGGCGCCGAAGCCGAGTTCGGTCAGCAAGCGCGCAATCGCTGCAGGTGCATCGCCGTCCGATGTCAGGACGAGAATGCGGGTGCCGGTGTGCAACAGCGGCCGGATCAGGTCGAGCGAGCGGCCATGCAGCGACACGGTTTCGACATCCTGCAGCGCCCAACCGAGGCGAGCGGCAGCCAGCGAGAAGGCCGAAGGCGCGGGAATCACATGCATGTCCTGGGAAGGGATCTTGCGGGCCAGGGTGACGCCCACGCCGTGGAAGAATGGGTCGCCGGACGCCAGCACGCAGACTTTTTTGCCGCCGAGCGCCAGCACATCGCGCATCCCGGTATCGAAAGGAGCTGGCCAGGCGCGTGCCTCGCCCTTGGCGAGCGATGCAACGAGAGCAAGGTGGCGGCTGCCGCCGAAGATGAACTCAGCCTCGGCAATGCGCCGCTTGGCCTCGTCGCCGAGACCCGCTACACCGTCCTCACCGATACCGATGATTGTGAGCCATTTCTGCGTTGGCTGTTTGTTTGACATGCCGCGCTGCCCCTTATTCGCCGGCCGGCACCCTCTCCCCGTATAGTGACGGGGAGAAGGGACTTGGGGGCAACGCTGGCGAATCCCTCTCCCCGTTCTTCACGGAGAGAGGGTAAGGGTGAGGGGCAATCGAACGCGACGACCCATCATGATGCCAATGAAGAACATTCTGATCCTCGGCGGAACCACCGAAGCCCGGCAACTGGCTGGAAAGCTGGCTGCGCGCGCTGGTCTTTCGGTCACGCTGTCGCTGGCCGGCCGCACCGAAAATCCGGCTGCGCAAGGTGTGCCCATTCGCATAGGAGGATTTGGCGGCGCCGATGGACTGGCTGCCTATCTGCAGGAGACGATCACAGACCTGCTGATCGACGCCACCCATCCCTATGCGGCGCAAATCTCCGCCAATGCGGCGGAAGCGGCGCGCAGGAGCGACGTGCCGATCGTCGCGCTGCGGCGCCCCGGCTGGATGCCTGCCGAAGGCGACCGCTGGACGCTGGTCGATACCGTTGCCGGGGCGGTGAAGGCATTGGGATCGGCGCCGCGCCACGTTTTCCTGGCACTCGGCCGGCAGGAGGTCACGGCCTTCGAGGCCGCCCCCCAGCACCATTACCTGATCCGCAGCGTCGACCCGGTCGAACCAAGACTTGGCGTTCCCGATGCAACCTATCTGCTGGCGCGCGGGCCATTCCTCGAATCCGACGAAAACGCCCTGCTTCGGCAACACCACATCGACGTCGTCGTTTCCAAGAACAGCGGCGGTGAGGCGACCTACGGCAAGATCGCCGCGGCGCGGGCGTTGGGAACCGAGGTGGTGATGATCCGCAGGCCGGCGCTGCCGGAGGTGGCGTCGGCCGAAACCGTCGAAGCGCTTGCCGTTATGGTCGATCATCTTCTCGAGCCCGCTGCCGAACGCGGCGTGTAGACGAGCGCGGACTTGTCACCGCGCCTGATGATCCGGGTTTCTGGCGAGCCGATGATGATGCAGGTCGCCATGTCGGCCTTTTCAGCATCGGCGTCGGCCAGCAGGCAGACCTCGATGCGTTCGTCCGGCCGGCCGGCGGCGCGGCCGAAAATGACAGGCGTGGTGCCCGGCAGGATGGCGGTCAGGCATTCGAAGGCGCGGCCGAGCTGCCAGGGGCGCGCTTTGCTGATCGGGTTGTAGAGCGCGATGACGAAGCCGGCGCCAGCGGCCGCAAGCAGGCGCAGCTCGATCAGCTCCCACGGCTTCAGATTGTCGGATAGAGAGATGGCGCAGAAATCATGGCCGAGCGGCGCGCCGATACGGGCGGCGACCGCGAGCATGGCAGTGATGCCGGGCACGATGGCGACGTCGACGGCGCGCCATTCGGCCGGCCCGGCCTCGATCGCCTCACAGACGGCGGCGGCCATGGCAAAGACGCCGGGATCGCCGCCGGAGACGATGGCGACGTTGTGACCTTCGGCGGCCTTTGCCAGTGCGTCGTTGGAGCGGGCTAACTCCTCGCGATTGTCGGAAGCGACGCGAGTCTGATCGGGGCGCAGGTCGAGCCGGTCGAGATAGGGTTTGTAGCCGTAGAAGAATTTTGCTTCTGCCACGGCGCGGCTCGCTTCCGGCGTGATCTGGTCGACATTGCCGGGTCCAAGGCCGATGACGGTCAGGCGGCCGCTCATGCTTCGGCTCCCAATGCAGCGGGCCGGCAGGACCAGCCGGCGACCAGCACGATGGCGAAGTAGGGCGCCTTGTCGTCCAGCTTGTCGACCAGCCGCATCGAGACGCCGCCCGGCATGGTGCCGCGCTCGACATAGACAGCGTTCGCGGCCTTGCCGGTCGCTTCCAGCGCTCGCCTGATCTTGGGCAGGTTGCGGCCGACTTTCATGATGACTGCGGCGTCGGTGTCGGCGAGGCGCCGCGTCAGCTCGAATTCGCTCATCGTGCCGGGCAGCACAGTCAGCACATCGTCGCCCTGGACGATCGGCAGCCCAGTCGCCGACCAGCAGCCAGACATGGCGGTCACGCCGGGAATGACCTCGGTCGGAAAGCGATGCGCCAGCCTGACATGCAGGTGCATGTAGGAGCCGTAGAAGAGCGGGTCGCCTTCGGACAGCACCGCGACCATCCTGCCGGCATTGAGGTGCTCGGCGACCTTCTCCGCCGACTCTTCATAGAAGTCAGTTATCTGCGACCGGTAATCGTTGTGATCCTTGTCGATTTCGGTGGTCACGGGATAGAGCAACGGCAGTTCTATCAGGTCGGGGCGGAAATGAGCGCCGACAATGGTCCGTGCATTGCTGTTGTTACCGCGCTTGGCGAAATGCGCGACGACGTCAGCCTCGGCCAGTGCGCGCACGGCTTTCAGCGTCAAGAGCTCGGGGTCGCCGGGACCGGTACCAACCCCGACAAGTCGACCCTTTGGCCGGTCGTTTGCAATCGCGTTCACAGGCCCGGCCTCGCCAGTGCGTTGAGTGCAGCTGCCGTCATGGCGCTGCCGCCCAGCCTGCCGCGCACGATGGCGTAGGACACGCCGTAGGAGTTTTCGGCCAGTGCATCCTTCGATTCGGCGGCGCCGACGAAGCCGACCGGCATGCCGATGATCGCTGCCGGCTTCGGCGCGCCGTCGCGCAATCTTTCCAGCAGGTAGAAAAGCGCTGTCGGCGCATTGCCGATGGCGACAACCGAACCGGCCATACGCTCGCCCCACAGGTCGATTGCCGCAGCCGAGCGGGTATTGCCGATCTGCTTGGCGATCTCAGCAGTCTGCGGGTCGCGCAGCGTGCAGATCACCTCGTTGGCGGCCGGCAAGCGGGCACGCGTGATGCCATGCGAGACCATCTCCGCGTCGCAGAAGATCGGCGCGCCGGCTGCTAGTGCGCTGCGTGCGGCGGCAACGAAATCCCCGGAGAAAACGAAGTGCCGCGCGGCCTCGACCTGTCCGCAAGCGTGGATCATGCGGATGGCGACATCGGCCTCGGCCTCGGAAAAGCGCGACAGGTCGGCTTCGGCGCGGATGATGGCGAAGGAGCGCTCATAGATCGCGGTACCGTCGTGAATGTAGTCGTAGGCGGCCATGCTCATTCCTGTTGGTAAGCTTCGGTGACGCCGGCCGTGCCAAGCCTTGCCAGGCGGGCGACGGCGGTTTCGCCGGGATGTCGTGCGTTGCGGATTGCCGCTGCGACGCGGCCGATGCCGCGCGCGGCGTCATAGCCCGGCCTGTATCCGGCAGGAAGAGCTTTTGCCGTCCCGTTGACGACAAGTCCGGCTCCGTTATCGCCGCCGACCAGGGTCAGCGCCGCCGGGCCGGGATGCGCGCAGCCCTTGGCGCAACCGGAAATGTGCAGCGCAAGCGATGCGTCCAGCAGGTCGCTGCTTTCGGCTGCAATGGTCTCGGCGATATCGCGCGTCGCGATGCGGCCGGAGGCGCAGGCCGGCGCGCCGGGGCAGACGGCGATTCTGAGGCGCGGGTCGGTGGCGTCGGTAACGAAGCCGACGCTGGCTGCGGTATCTCGCAACGAAGCACAGGCGGATGGCGAAAGGCCGAGGCAAAGCAGTGCGCGGCCCGGCGCAAGGCGGATTTCCGTGGCGTCGAGGGCAAGGGCATGTCGGGTGAGTGCGATGAGCTTTTCCGCCGGCATGCTGCCGAATGGCAGGCCGATGCCGAGGGCATAGCGATCCTCGGCGAGAGGCAATAGGCCGATCGGCGACGGAACCGGGTGGGGCGATATTTCAAATCGTTCCGCCACCAAATCCCTTGCACGGGCTTCGATACCCAATTCGGCAATCGCCTGCAGAATACCGATGGTGATGTCGCAGGCCGCATCTTCAGCGACAACCGCAAGCGGTGCGGCACTCCGTGCATCCCCGGCAATAGCTATCCGCCACCGCGTTCCCGCACCGCTCCGCACCGCGGCCAACCGCACATCGGCCGTCACGGCATCCACGCCAAGCCGTCCGCCGCCATCGACAACGACCGAAACCTTCGGACCTAGGCGCTGCGTCAGGCCGGCTTCTTCGACGGCATTCCGAATCTGCTCCGTCAGGGGGCGCGGGTCGGCGATCTCTTGCGGGTCGAGTCCCGCCAGTGGTCCGGTCTCGACCGGCAGGCCGGTGCGGACAGTGATGCCCAGCGCGTCGACCTCCGCCGCAAGCAGCCGCGCGCTGTCCGCAGTGAGGCCCCGGATTTGCAGGCTGCCACGCGCGGTCACTTCCATGATGCCGTTACCGTGCCGCAATGCGGATTCGCAGAGTCCGATCAGGGACTTCGGCGGCAATCCTCCAGAAATCGGGCCTCCAGCAGTTGAGCCTCCAGCGAGCGGGTTGACCCGCACCAGAAGGCCGTCGCCGGTTTGCATGGGCGCGGACAAAGCAGGGCAGGCGCCGCGGCGAGAGAAGGCGCTCATGTTGCCGCCCCATGCGCTTGGGCTTCGGCAATCAATGCCGCCAGGTCGTCGTCGATGGAGTTGCGCAGCGGGTGCCAGAGGCCGCGCCGGCGCGCCGACAGGAAACGCTCGGCGATGACTTTCGCTGCAGCCGGGTTCTCGCGCAGGATGAAGGCGCGAACCACGGGGTCGCCGAGATAGGCGTCGTGCAAGTCTTCGATCAGCGTGCCTGATATGGCATGGGTGGTTTCGGCGAAACCAATCAGCCGGTCGGCCGTCTCGGCGAATTCGGAGGCGCCGCGCGGGCCATGGCGCATCTGGCCGGCGATGAAGCGGGGATTGATGGCACGCGCCCGCACGACGCGGGACACGGCCTCGCCGACCGAGCGCGGCTTTGGCTTTTGCGGGTCCGTGGTGTCGAGCACGATGACATCGGCATTCTTGCCGAGCGCTGCAAGCGCTGCCGAAAAACCGCCGATGAAGGCGACATCGGCGGAACCTTCGAGGATGTCGCGGCCGGGGTCGTCGCCGGTGTGGACGAGGAGGTCGGCCTCGGCGATGCGGCCTTCGAAGGCGCCGGGCGCCGAGACAGCTTCGCCGCCGGCGCCGCCATAGGCATGCGAGGTGGCGTCGAGATAGGCGCGGCCGATCTCTTCCCGCGTGCCCCAGTCGCCGTTCGACAGCAAATCCTCGACGCCGGCGCCATAGGTGCCGGGCGAGGTGCCGAAAATACGCGGGCTGATCTTTCCGTCGGCACGGGTCCTGGCCGCGAGCGGGTTTTCCGAAGCGTCCTCGTCGCGGGCGGCAACAGCATTGGCGGCGGCATCGATCAGCGCGATCTGGGTCGGGAACATGTCGCGGAACAGGCCTGAAATACGCCAGGTAACGTCGACGCGCGGACGGCCGAGCGCTGCCGGCGGCAGCACCTCGATGCCGGTGATGCGGCCGGTGGCAGAATCCCATTGCGGCCGGCAGCCGATCAGCGCCAGGCCTTGCGCGATTTCCTCGCCGCCGGTGCGCAGCGAGGCCGAGCCCCAGAGGTCGATGACCAGCGAACGCGGCCAGTCGCCATGCGTTTGCGTGTAGCTGCGCAATACTTCGTCGGCGGCCGCCCGACCGAGATCGAAGGATGTCGGCGTTGGCATGGTGCGCGGGTCAGCGGTGAACAGATTACGGCCGGTGGGCAGGACATCGCGCCGGCCGCGCGCCGGCGCGCCTGCAGGACCGGCAGCGATATGGCGGCCGTCCAGGGCTGCGAGCAGCGCCGCCTTCTCGGCCGCCGCACTTTGCTCGCGCAACGGATCGGCCTCGCCCTCGGACGAGCGGCCGTAAATATGCAGGCCGTCCTTGATGGCGAAATCCTTCAGGTCGCAAAGCCAGGCGTCGATGCGGCGCAGCGCTTGGTCAGGTGCGTCGGTTCTGGCAACGCCGGCTTCGGATGCGAGGCCGGTTTTTTGTGCGGTCTCGACGATCAGCGTCGCCAGGCGGTCGCGGCGGCGGCGGTCGAGCCCGTCTGCCTGGGCGTATTCGTCGACCAGCCGTTCCAGCCGATGCTGGTTTTCGTCCAGCCCGGCGCTGGTCAGCGGCGGCGGCAGGTGGCCAAGCGTGACGGCGGCGATGCGCCGCTTGGCCTGCGCTGCCTCACCGGGGTTGGAGACAATGAAGGGATAGATCACAGGCAGTGAGCCAGTGACGATCTCGGGAAAGCAGTTTTCGCTGAGCGCAACGGTCTTGCCTGGCAGCCATTCCAGTGTGCCGTGCGCGCCAACATGGACAAGGGCATGGACGCCGAGTGACCTGCGCAGCCACAGGCCGAAGGCGATCAGCGCATGGCGCGGCGGCAATGTCGGGTCGTGGTAGTCGGCGCGGCGGTCGGCCGAGCGCCCGCGATCCGGCGCCAGCGCCACGGTGACGTTGCCGAAGGTCGCAGCGCAGAAGGGGAACTTCGCAGACGCAGGCGCTTGAATACCCCCCTCTGTCCTGCCGGACATCTCCCCCTCAAGGGGGGAGATTGGCAGCTCCGGCGCTCCGTCCGCCCCTACAACGTTGGAGATTGGCGAAGGCAGAGATGAGGGCGCAATCTCCCCCCTTGAGGGGGAGATGTCCGGCAGGACAGAGGGGGGTGCCTCGCGCAACTCTATCTCGTCTTCTGCCTTACCCCATGCGGCCTTAACCGCATTTATAGCCGCCGTCGGCAATTCAGTTGCGAAGGAGAGGTAGTCGTCTAGGTTCAATCTGTGCCCGCCGGCCTCCAGCGCATCCAGCAACTCACGAGCCGACTGGGGAATCCCTTCAACGGCGTAGCCGTGTTCTCTCAGGTCGCGCAGCATGGCGAGCACGCTCGACGGCGCGTCGAGACCGACGGCATAGCCGGTGCGGCCGGGCGCGCTCGGATAGTCGGGGATCAGGATGGCGAGCTTGCGCTTCGCGCGCGGCGTCTGCTGCAGGCGGATGAAGGCCTCGATGCGGTTTGCCACCTGCGCCACACGGTCGGGCTCTGGCCGGTTGGCGAAGGCGCGGAAGGCCAGCGCCGGGTCGGTCTCGATTTCCCCCTTGAAGGAAATCGCACCGGCGAGGATACGGCCGTCGAGTTCGGGCAAGACGACATGCATGGCGAGGTCGGCGGGCGCCAGCCCGCGCTGGTTGTTCTGCCAGATGTCGTGACGGGTCGTCGCGACGATGACCTGGAACACCGGCACGCCGGCGCGGTCGAACAGGGTTTCGATGCCGGGTTCGGCGCCGGAGGCGAAGGCGGTTGCGGTGATGATCGCCGCCGGCTTGAGCGATGCAAGCGCGGTTTCGACGAAGGCCAAAGAGGCTGGGTCTTTGAGGCTGGAGACGAAGATGGGGACTGGGGCCATGCCGCGCTCTTTGAGCGCCTCGACCAGCGCATCGATGGGCGCGACATCGGCAGCAAGCAGCATCGAGCGGTAGAACAGGATGGGGATGACGGGGGCGACCTCTCCCTCCCCCTTGAGGGGAGGGTGGCCCGCAGGGCCGGGTGGGGTCGCCGCGGCAGTGCTTGACGTCTCTTTCTGTTGGCGCTTCTGTTGGCGCGCCTCAGAGAGGACCCCACCCCCGGCCTGCAGCCGGACCCTTCCCTCGAGGGGGAGGGGTAGATCGCGCTCGACCACTCCGCGCCGGGGCTCGTAGTATCCGGCTTTAGGTACGACAACTGGCTCGGCGACAGCCGCTTCCGCCCCCGCCAGCCGCGCCAGCCGATGCACCAGCGCCGTCATATTCGCCGGGCCGCCTTCGCGGAAATAGTCGAGCAGGCCGTCCAACTCCTCTCTCGGCAGCGTCGAGCATTCGATCAGCCGCAGATCCTCGTCGCGGCATTCGCCGGGCAGCAGCGCCAGTTTTATGCCGCGGGCCCGGGCGGTCGAGGCAAGCTGGTCGCAGCCATAACGCCACCAGTCATAGCCGCCGAGAATGCGGACCAAGATGACCTTGGCGTGCCGGGCGACGCTGTCGATCCAGAGGTCGACCGACATCGGATGGCGCAGGTCGCGCAGCGCCGCCAGCCGCATCGATGGCAACCGATCCGCGTCGGTCTTCCACGCTGCCGCCAGCCCGGCCAGGTCGCTGTCGGTTAAGGACAGCGCCACGACATCCGCCGGTGTTTGCCGCAGATCGACCGGCTCGGCGAGATCGTCGAGCGAGGCGGATGTTGTGGTGAGGATGTGCATCGCTTCGTGCTTGCGTCAGCCGGCCAGGATACGTTCGATCGCCGGGCGGTTCAGCCCCTTGAGGCCGATGACGACGAGGCGGGAGCGGCGGTCGTCTTCAGCGGTCCAGGCTCGGTCGTAATAGTGATTGACGCGCGGCCCGACGGCTTGCAGCAAGAGCCGCATCGGCTTGCCGCCGACCTCGACGAAACCCTTGACGCGCAACACGTTTTCTTCCTCCGCCGCGGTGGCGACGCGCAAAGCCAGTTCATCCGGATTGGCGATCGACGGGATGTCGATGACAAACGAATCGAAGTCGTCATGCTCATGATCGAGCTCGTCGTCATGGTGGGTCTTGCGGTTCTCGATGTCGTCCTCGACGGCGAGACCGAGACCGAGCAGCACCGATGGATCGATCTTGCCGTGCGATGTCGGCACGATCTTCACCGCAGGCGCGACATGTGCGCCGATGACGGCGTTGGCGCGGGCCGAGCCAACGGCGTCCATCAGGTCGCTCTTCGACAGAATGATCAGATCGGCACAGGCGAGCTGATCCTCGAACACCTCCTCGACCGGATCATCATGCTCGAGCGTCATATCTCCAGCGCGCTGCGCCTGCAGAGCGTCCATGTCGGAGGCAACGCGGCCGTCTGCGAGCGCCGGTCCATCGACTACGGCGATGACGCTGTCGACCGTCACCCGGCTTTTGACCGACGGCCACTGGAAGGCCTGGACCAGCGGCTTGGGCAGGGCAAGGCCGGAGGTTTCGATCAGGATATGGTCGACCTTCGGCGTACGCGACAGGATCTGGTCCAGCGCCGGGACAAAGTCGTCGGCGACTGTGCAGCAGATGCAGCCATTGGCCAGTTCGACAATGTTCTCCTCCGGGCAAGAATCGATGCCGCATCCCCTGAGGATCTCACCGTCGATGCCGATATCGCCGAACTCGTTGACGATGATGGCCAGCCGCTTGTCATGAGCGTTCTCGAGCAGATGGCGGATCAGCGTCGTCTTGCCGGCGCCGAGGAAACCGGTGACGACAGTGCAAGGAACGCGCGAGACGGAAGCGGTCATGTCAAGTCCTTCAAGAGGTCGAGGGGAGGGATGCGGGCAACCAGGCCGCGCTTCAGGCAATCGGGGCGGCCGCGCCATGGAATGAGACCGTCCGTCGAGGTGGCGAAAAGTCTTGCGCCGGTGACGAGGTCGGCGCCGCTTGTGGCGGTCAGGTCGCCGAAGACGTAGCTCCAGCAGCCATCGCGCAGGATCGCGGCGCTGAGCCGGCGCTTGCAGTTGCCGAGGCAGTCGACAGCGCGGATGCGGATATCTTCGCCCCATGCGGCGCGGCGTGTGTCATCAGCGAGAAGTTCGCCGGCGCGGGGATGCGCATCCGAACCGGTCTCGTCGCGGCAGGAGGCGCAGACGATCACGGTGACGCCGTCAAAAGCGTCGCCATGGCCGGACAATACGTCCGCTGTCTCAGCCGAAGAACTGCTGTTGCGCTCCAAATCAGGCTCCTTGCCCGGAAAACCCGCCAGGCGATCGGATTCTTATGTCCTAGACGGCAGGTCTCCTGGCTCGCGGGTCATCGCCTCGGTGCCGCCTTCCCAGGAACATCCCAGTGGTTTTCGGCCCAGGCTCGTCGCTTACAGTTGCGGGGACAGCCGCGGATTTGAAATCTTGCGATCTCGCACCGCATTCCCTCTTGGCTCCTCCCTTTGCCGAGAGGAGACCGTCTGAGCGGGATTTAGGCTTGTGGAGGCAGTTGTGTCAACGCACGTCTACGACGCCGCGATGTCGACAAGTGCAGGCCCCAGATCGCCGGCCGGCGTCACTTCGATGCGCTCCAGGCCGAGCCAGCCCCGCATCAGCTTCAACTCCTCGAAGAGTTCGGCGGCGGTTTCGGCCGGGGCGGCGGGCTCTGCATAGGCGGCATGGACGCGCAACACTCCGGTGGGGCGGTCGGCCTTGAGGTCGACGCGCGCCACGATCCTGTCGCCGAGCAGGAACGGCAGCACATAGTAGCCGTACTGGCGCTTTTCAGCCGGCGTGTAGATCTCGATGCGATAGCGGAAGTTGAAAAGCCTTTCTGTGCGCGCCCGTTCGAAGACGACGGGATCGAACGGGGCGAACAGGGCGCGCGCCTCGATCCTGCGCGGAAAACGGGCGTCCTTGTGGAGGTAGGCGGGTTTGTCCCAGCCTTCGACACGCACCGGCAAAAGCTCGCCTGCCTCGACCAGTTCCTCGATGCGCCCCTTGATGTCGGCGGGCGAGAGCCGGAAATAGTCGCGCAGGTCGCCCGCTGTCGCTACGCCGTGGGCGCGGGCGGAGATGCGCAGCAATTCGCGGTGTGCATCTTCAGGCGACGGTACCGGCAGGCCAAGTATTGCCCGTGGCAGCACGCGTTCCGGCAGATCGTAAAGCCGCTCGAAGCCGCGGCGCGAGGCCGTGGTGATGCGGCCGGCCCAGAACAGCCATTCGAAGGCGTACTTGGCGTCGCTCCAGCCCCACCAGCCGCCAGAGCCTTTCTGGCCTTCGAGAGCTGATGCGGCGATCGGGCCCCGGTCGATGACCTCGCGGTAGATGTCTTCGATGTAGATGGTGTGCTCGCGCCCCCATTTCGCCAACCCGTTATACATTTCGTTGCCGCGCTCTGCCCGCTCCATGCGCCAGCGCATCAGCGGATAGGTCTCGACCGGCAGGAAGGAGGCTTCGTGCGCCCAATATTCGAAGACCATGCGCTTGCGCGTCGCGGCGGCGTCATCGAGCAGAGACAGCCTGTAGGGGCCAAGCCGTGAATAGAGCGGCATGTAATGGGCGCGCACCACTGCGCTGACGGAATCGATCTGCAGCAGCCCGGTACGGGCCAGCACCCGGGCCAGATGGCGGCGACCGGGCGTGCCATTGGGACGGGGATCGGTAAAACCCTGGGCGGCGAGTGCAACGCGCCGGGCCGTGGCGAGCGAGATTTTTTCCTTCATGCGGGCGGGACCCTGGCGGTGTTCGGACCAATGATTCCGCGCCATGCTAACAGGGTTTTGGCGGGATCTATGTCAGGAGAGAAAAGAGGAGTAGAAGGTGAAGGAAATCAAACAGGAGCGGATCGGACCAGTTTTTCCTGATATGCCGTCCGGCACTGCATTTTGAACAAGGTTTGACTTGCTTCGCCGAAAGCGCTGCGCTAACCCTCGCCGCGTTGCAGCATAGGCCCCCCTAAAACGCTTCAGCGGTTAATCTGTCACGCTTCCGCAAGTGGGTCCGGTGCTGTAATCAAAGTGGATTGGCCGCCAACGGAAAGCCGCAGCATGAACGCACTTTTGAGTTCGTACCTGCCTATCGTCCTCTTCATCGCCGTCGCGCTGGTCGTCGGCCTGGCGCTGCTTGCGGCGCCGTTCCTGGTGGCCTACCGCAACCCCGATCCGGAAAAGCTTTCCGCCTATGAATGCGGTTTCAACTCGTTCGACGACGCCCGCATGAAGTTCGACATCCGCTTCTATCTGGTGTCGATCCTGTTCATCATCTTCGATCTGGAGGTGGCCTTCCTGTTTCCGTGGGCTGTGTCCTTCAGCAAGATCGGCATGCTCGGTTTCTGGTCGATGATGGTGTTTTTGGCGGTGCTGACCATCGGCTTTGCCTATGAATGGAAAAAAGGAGCGCTGGAATGGGATTGAACGACAGTTCCGGCACGCTCGTCGCGCCGAAGCCCAAGGGGTTGATAGACCCGAACACCGGCAGGCCGGTTGGGTCCGACGACCCGTTCTTCCTGGAGATCAATGACGAGCTCGCCGACAAGGGTTTTCTCGTCACCTCCACCGAGGCGCTGATCACCTGGGCCCGCAGCGGCTCGCTGATGTTCATGACCTTCGGTCTTGCCTGCTGCGCAGTCGAGATGATCCACACCTCGATGCCGCGCTACGATAGCGAGCGCTTCGGCGTCGCGCCGCGTGCCTCGCCGCGTCAGTCCGACATCATGATCGTCGCCGGCACGCTGACCAACAAGATGGCGCCGGCCCTGCGCAAGGTCTACGACCAGATGCCGGAGCCGCGCTACGTCATCTCGATGGGTTCCTGTGCCAATGGCGGCGGCTACTATCACTATTCCTATTCGGTAGTGCGCGGCTGCGACCGCATCGTACCGGTCGATATCTATGTGCCCGGCTGCCCGCCAAGCGCGGAAGCGCTGCTCTACGGCATTCTTCTGCTGCAGAAGAAGATCCGCCGCACCGGCACGATCGAACGGTGAGCGGCATGAGCCAGTCGTTGAATGAACTCTCGGCCTATCTGGACGAGAAGCTGTGCGGCCGGATCGGCGATGCCGTGCTTGCCTATGGCGAGCTTACCCTTTCTGTCGAGCCGCACGACCTGATCGAGGTGGTGACCTTCCTGCGCGATGACGTGCGCTGCCAGTTCATCTCGATCATCGACGTCTGCGGCGCCGACTACCCGTCGCGGGCAAAGCGCTTCGACGTCGTCTATCATCTGTTGTCGCCGAAGCAGAATTTTCGCATCCGCATCAAGGTCCAGGCAGACGAAGAGATATTGGTGCCGTCGATCACCGGTGTTTATCCCGGCGCCGACTGGTTCGAACGCGAGACCTATGATCTCTATGGCGTGCTGTTCTCGGGCCATCCCGATCTGCGGCGCATTCTGACCGACTATGGCTTCGAAGGCCATCCGCTGCGCAAGGACTTTCCGCTGACCGGCTTCGTCGAGGTGCGCTACGACGACGAGGCCAAGCGCGTCATCTACGAGCCGGTGGAATTGAAGCAGGAATTCCGCAATTTCGATTTTTTGTCCCCGTGGGAAGGTACGGATTACGTGCTGCCGGGCGACGAAAAAGCGAAATAGTGAATAGTGAATAGTGAATGGAAAGGCGGGATGAGACGTCTGGGAAAATCAACGACTATCGGGACCTGAATGTATGGAAAGACTCGATGGAATTGGCTGCAGACATCTACCTCGCGACGAAGGCATTCCCGCGAGAGGAAATGTTCGGCATGACATCTCAGATGCGGCGAGCGGCATCCTCGATCCCGGCAAACATCGCCGAGGGTTTCGGACGCGGTCAGCGAAAGCCGTTCGTTCAGTTTCTCCGTGTCGCGCAGGGTTCGCTGAAAGAATTGGGAACCCATACACTTCTTTCGATGCGCATAGGGCTGTTGGACGAGAAGAGTGCAGGACTGTTGTCTGTGAGATTCGAAAAATTGGGAAAGATGATGCGTTCGTTCATTCGATCCCTGGAGGTCGGGGCAGGCCAATGACCATTCACCATTCACCATTCACCATTCACTTGGTGCGCGAGCGGCACGCTCATGGCTGAAACCTCCGTCCGCAATTTCAACATCAATTTCGGCCCGCAGCATCCGGCGGCGCACGGCGTGCTACGTCTCGTGCTGGAACTGGATGGCGAAGTCGTCGATCGCGTCGACCCGCATATCGGGCTGTTGCACCGCGGCACGGAAAAGCTGATCGAGGCCAAGACCTACCTGCAGGCGGTGCCTTATCTCGACCGGCTCGATTATTGCGCGCCGATGAACCAGGAACATGCCTTTGCGCTGGCCGCCGAGCGGCTGCTTGGCATCGAGGTGCCGAAACGTGGGCAGTTGATCCGCGTGCTCTATTCCGAGCTCGGCCGCATCATGTCGCACATCCTCAATGTGACGACGCAGGCGCTGGACGTTGGCGCGCTGACCCCGCCTCTGTGGGGCTTCGTCGAGCGCGAAAAGCTGATGGTGTTCTACGAGCGCGCCAGCGGTTCGCGCATGCATGCGGCCTATTTCCGCCCCGGTGGCGTGCATCAGGACCTGCCGCAGAAGCTGGTCGAGGACATCGGCAAGTGGATCGATCCGTTCCTGAAGTCGATCGACGACCTCGACGCGCTGCTGACCGGCAACCGCATCTTCAAGCAGCGCAATGTCGACATCGGCACCGTCTCGCTGGCCGACGCCTGGGCCTGGGGCTTTTCGGGCGTCATGGTGCGCGGTTCGGGTGTTGCCTGGGACCTGCGCAAGTCGCAGCCTTACGAATGCTATGCCGAGATGGATTTCGACATTCCGGTCGGCAAGAACGGCGACTGCTTCGACCGTTATCTCGTGCGCATGGAAGAGATGCGACAGTCCGCCAGGATCATGCGCCAATGTGTCGACCTGCTGCTTGGCAAGGAAGGCAGTGGGCCGGTGTCGAACCTCGACGGCAAGGTGGTGCCGCCGAAGCGCGCGGCGATGAAGCGCTCGATGGAAGCGCTGATCCATCACTTCAAGCTCTACACCGAGGGCTACCGCGTGCCGGCCGGCGAGGTCTATGCGGCGGTCGAGGCGCCGAAAGGCGAGTTCGGCGTCTATCTGGTCTCCGACGGCACCAACAAGCCCTATCGCTGCAAGCTGCGCGCGCCCGGCTTCGCGCATCTGCAGGCGATGGACTTTCTCTGCCGCGGCCACATGCTGGCCGACGTCACTGCCGTTCTCGGCTCCCTCGACATCGTGTTTGGTGAGGTCGATCGCTAAATGTCAGTCCGCCGTCTCGCAGAAGCCAGCGTCCAGCCAGCCTCCTTCGCCTTCAACCGGGCGAATGCGGCTGCGGCGAAGCAATGGATCAAGAAATATCCCAAGGGCCGCGAGCATTCCGCGATCATCCCGCTGCTGATGCTGGCGCAGGAACAGGAAGGTTGGGTGACCAAGGCGGCGATCGAGACGATCTCCGACATGCTCGGCATGCCCTACATCAGAGGGCTCGAGGTCGCCACCTTCTACACGCAGTATCAGCTTAATCCCGTAGGCACCCGGGCGCATATCCAGGTCTGCGGCACCACACCCTGCATGCTGCGCGGCTCGGAAGCATTGATGGATGTGTGCCGCTCCAAGATCCATCACGACCAGTTCCACACCAATGACAAGGGCACGCTGTCGTGGGAGGAGGTCGAGTGTCTCGGCGCCTGCGTCAACGCGCCGATGGTGATGATCTTCAAGGACACGTACGAGGACCTGACGCCGGAACGGCTTGCGGAGATCGTCGACCTCTATGATGCCGACAGGGGCGCGCAGGTGAAGCCGGGGCCGCAGAATGGCCGCATCACCTCCGAACCGCTCACGGGTCTTACGACGCTGAGGAGCGAAAAGGCGATCCTCAAGTCGACCCGCGACAAGGAAGCCAAGGCGGCGACCAAGGCCGCCAAGGCGGCGCCGGAGGCAATAGTCGCCACGGTCGTGCAACAGCCCGCCGCCGCCCCTGTTGCGCCGTCGAAGGCGAGCAAGCCGAAGACCGATGCGCCCGAAACCAGCCCGGCGCTGAAGTCGCCTTCGCCGGTCAAGGTCGCACCAGCCGCGGAAAAGGCAGCGAGCGTCACGGCGCCGCTACACTCGGCCGCCAATGCCAACAAGGCCTCGCCGGAAGTCGAGAAAGTTTCGAAACAACGCAGCGGACCGAAGACCAAGGCCGAGCCAGCGGCGGCCTTCAAATCGCCGGAAGCCAAGGTGCCAGCGGCGAAAGCTGTCGCCAAGCCGGCCAAGCCATCGCTCGAGGACAAGAACCGTCCGGCCGGCATCGAAAAACCGGCGCTGGTCGACGATCTCAAGCTGATCTCGGGCGTCGGCCCGAAAATCGAGGGCATCCTGCATTCGCTGGGCATCTACACCTTCGCGCAGGTCGCTTCGTGGAAGAAGGCCGAGCGCGAGTGGGTCGATGCCTATCTGAGCTTCCACGGCCGCATCGAGCGCGACGATTGGGTCAGGCAGGCCAAGGCGCTGGCCAAGGGCGGTGTTGCCGAATACATCCGCGTCTTCGGCAAGAAGCCGGTCTGAGGGACGAACGATGCTTGAGGACAGAGACCGCATCTTCAACAATATCTACGGCCGTTTCGACAAGTCGCTGGCCGGCGCCATGGCGCGTGGCGCCTGGGACAACACGCCCGGCATCATCGCCAAGGGGCGCGAGTGGATCGTCAACGAGATGAAGGCCAGCGGCCTGCGCGGACGCGGCGGCGCCGGCTTCCCGACCGGGCTGAAATGGTCGTTCATGCCCAAGCAGAGCGACGGCCGGCCGAGCTATCTGGTCGTCAATGCCGACGAATCCGAGCCCGGCACATGCAAGGACCGCGACATATTGCGCCATGACCCGCATACGCTGGTCGAGGGTTCGCTGATCGCCGGCTTCGCCATGGGCGCAGTCGCCGCCTACATCTACGTGCGCGGCGAGTTCGTCCGCGAGCGCGAGGCGCTGCAGCGCGCCATCGACGAGGCCTATGAGGCCAAGCTGATCGGCAAGAACAACACTTCGGGCTACGACTTCGACATCTACATGCATCATGGCGCCGGCGCCTATATCTGCGGCGAGGAAACGGCGCTGCTCGAAAGCCTCGAAGGCAAGAAGGGCCAGCCGCGGCTGAAGCCGCCATTCCCGGCCAATGTCGGCCTCTATGGCTGTCCGACGACGGTCAACAATGTCGAATCAATCGCCGTGGCGCCGACCATCCTGCGTCGTGGTGCTGCCTGGTTTTCGTCCTTCGGCCGGCCCAACAATTCCGGCACCAAGCTGTTCTGCATCTCCGGCCACGTCAACAATCCCTGCACCGTCGAAGAGGCGATGTCGATCCCGTTCCGCGAACTGATCGAGACGCATTGCGGCGGCGTTCGCGGCGGCTGGGACAATCTGCTCGCGGTCATCCCGGGCGGCGCTTCAGTGCCGCTGGTGCCGGCGGAGCAGATCATCGACGCACCGATGGATTTCGATGGGCTGCGCGACCTCAAGTCGGGCCTTGGCACGGCGGCTGTCATCGTCATGGACAAATCGACCGATATCGTGAAAGCGATCGCGCGGCTTTCCTACTTCTACAAGCATGAGAGCTGCGGCCAGTGCACCCCGTGCCGCGAAGGCACCGGCTGGATGTGGCGGGTGATGGAGCGGCTGGTACGCGGCGAAGCGCAGAAGCGCGAGATCGACATGCTGCTCGACGTGACCAAGCAGGTCGAAGGCCACACGATCTGCGCGCTGGGCGATGCGGCGGCGTGGCCGATCCAGGGCCTGATGCGGCATTTCCGCGGCGAGGTGGAGCGGCGCATCGACGAGTTTTCGCGCAATGCGCATCGGGTTGAGCCGGTGATGGTGGCGGCGGAATAGAGAAGAATTCGAAATGCGGGCGAATGCCCGAAATGAGGAAGCAGGCTCGGGGCATACGGAAGAAACGACCAGGAGACTACCTATGTCGCTATTTTCGCTACCCGATCATTTGACGCCCGATTTGGACCAGTTCGAGAAGATGAACAGGGATTTGACCAGGATGATGCCGAAGGAGATGGCGAGCGCCGTCAACCTTCTGGCGCATCCAGTCGCCGGTGCGGCGGCGATGTCGGCGCTCGGTATCGGGCTTGCCAATCACGCCTTCGGCGTCTGGATGGGGGCGCTCTCCGGCGCGGCCGAAGCCTCGCAACGGCTTTTCCAGCCGATCGTCGAGGATTTCGAGGCAAGGACGGAACGCTTTTCGGAAACCACGAAAAGCTCCTCGACGAAGGCGCGCGCGGCGACCAGGACCTTGATCGCCGAGGCGCAGACCTTCGCCAACGACGTGACCGATATCGCCGCGCACACGGCCGACGAGGCGCAGGGCGCAATCGATGCCGACGCTGTTGTAAGCGACGCGGCGACCGGGCTGATGCCGGAGGATTTCAGGCAGCCCAAGGCCGTGGACCGGCCGGCAAGGCCGGCAGACCTCAAGGCGATATCGGGCATCGGGCCGAAGCTGGAAAAGGTGCTGAACGGCTTGGGCATCTGGACGTACGGCCAGATCGCGGCGTGGACGCCCGAAGAGATCGCCTGGGTTGAGGATTACCTTTCGTTGAAGGGCCGTATCGGTCGCGACGACTGGATCAGTCAGGCGGCGGCGCTGGCCGAGGCTAAACATTGAATTCGATGTCGTGCGCGGTTTCGGCTGCGCCCGGAAGTAAAGATTGCGGAACGTCCGCAGGGGTTTGAGGCGACATGGCAAAGCTCAAGGTCGACGGGAAAGAGATCACTGTACCCGACCATTACACGCTGCTGCAGGCGGCCGAGGACGCCGGCGCGGAAGTGCCGCGCTTCTGCTTCCATGAGCGGCTGTCGATCGCCGGCAATTGCCGCATGTGCCTGATCGAGGTGAAGGGTGGGCCGCCCAAGCCGCAGGCGTCCTGTGCCATGGGTGTGCGCGACCTGCGTCCCGGCCCGAATGGCGAGCCGCCGGAAATCTTCACCAACACGCCGATGGTCAAGAAGGCCAGGGAAGGCGTGATGGAATTCCTACTGATCAACCACCCGCTCGATTGCCCGATCTGCGACCAGGGCGGCGAATGCGACCTGCAGGATCAGGCGATGGCTTTCGGCGTCGATTCCTCGCGCTATCACGAGAACAAGCGGGCGGTCGAAGACAAGTATATCGGGCCGCTGGTCAAGACGGTGATGAACCGCTGCATCCATTGCACGCGCTGCGTCCGCTTCACCACGGAGGTTGCCGGCATTTCCGAACTCGGCCTGATCGGCCGCGGCGAGGACGCCGAGATCACCACCTATCTCGAAAGCGCGATGACCTCGGAATTGCAGGGCAACGTCATCGACCTTTGCCCGGTCGGCGCACTGACCTCCAAACCCTACGCGTTCCAGGCGCGGCCATGGGAACTGACCAAGACCGAGTCCATCGACGTGATGGACGCCGTCGGCTCGGCGATCCGCGTCGATAGCCGAGGCCGCGAAGTGATGCGCATCCTGCCACGCGTCAACGAGGCGGTGAACGAGGAGTGGATTTCCGACAAGACCCGCTTCATCTGGGACGGGCTGCGCACCCAGCGCCTTGACCGGCCCTATGTGCGTAAGAATGGCAAGCTGGTGCCGGCTAGCTGGGCCGAAGCTTTTTCGGCGATCAAGGAGCAGGTGTCGCAGACGGCACCGGAAAAAATCGGTGCCATTGCCGGCGATCTCGCCGCCGTCGAGGAAATCTTCGCGCTGAAGCTGCTGATGGCCTCGCTCGGCTCCAAGAACACCGATTGCCGCCAGGATGGTGCTGCGCTTGATCCGTCGCTCGGCCGGGCAAGCTATATCTTCAATCCGACCATCGAGGGCATCGAGCAGGCCGACGCGGTGCTGATCATCGGCGCCAATCCGCGCTTCGAGGCATCTGTGCTCAACACCCGCATCCGCAAGGCCTGGCGGGGCGGCAAGCTGCCGATCGCCGTCATCGGCGATGTCGGCGATACGCGCTACGAATACGAACAGCTGGGCGCCGGTCCGGAATCGCTGAAGGATCTGGCCGACGGCAACGGCAAGTTCTTCCAGGTGCTGAAGAACGCAACGCATCCGCTGATCATCGTTGGCCAGGGCGCATTGGCGCGGCCGGATGGTGCGGCTGTGCTCGGCCAGGCGGCGAAGCTCGCCGTCGCCGTCAATGCCGCCCGGGCCGACTGGAACGGTTTTGCCGTGCTGCACACCGCGGCGGCACGCGTCGGCGGCCTCGATGTCGGCTTCGTGCCCGGCGCGGGCGGCAAGAACGTCGCCGGCATGCTGGGCGAGATGGACGTGCTATTCCTGCTCGGCGCCGACGAAATCGACATGGCAAAGACCGGGGGCGCTTTCGTCGTCTATATCGGCACGCATGGCGACCAGGGCGCACACCGCGCCAACGTCATCTTGCCGGGCGCCGCCTACACCGAAAAGTCGGGCACCTTTATCAACACCGAGGGGCGCGTGCAGCAGACGAACCGCGCCGGCTTCGCGCCCGGTGAGGCGCGCGAGGACTGGGCGATCCTCAGGGCGCTTTCGGATGTGCTGGGCAACAAGCTGCCGTTCGATTCGCTGCCGCAGCTTCGCGCCAAGCTTTACGCAGAATATCCGCATCTTGCCCGCATCGACCAGGTCGCGGCAGGCAACGCCGATGACATCGCCAGGGTGGCGAAGCTCGGCGGGCGGCTGAACAAGGGCGCCTTCACCTCGCCGGTGAAGGATTTCTACCTGACCAATCCGATCGCGCGGGCGTCGGCGGTGATGGCGGAATGCTCGGCGCTGGCGAAAAACGGCTTCAAGCAGGCGGCGGAGTAGACATGGACACCTTCTTCTCCTTCTACGTGCTGCCGGCGCTGCTGATCCTGTTGAAGTCGGTCGTGCTGATCGTCGTGCTTCTGATCTTCGTCGCCTATGTGCTTTACGCGGACCGCAAGATCTGGGCGGCGGTGCAGTTGCGTCGCGGCCCGAATGTTGTCGGCCCATGGGGCACGCTGCAGGCTTTCGCCGACCTGTTGAAGTTCGTATTCAAGGAACCGGTGATTCCGTCCGGCGCCAACAAGGGCGTGTTCCTGCTGGCGCCTTTGGTGTCGGCGGTGCTGGCGATCTCGGCCTGGGCGGTTATCCCGGTCAACCAGGGCTGGGCCATCGCCAACGTCAATGTCGGCATCCTCTATGTCTTCGCCATCTCCTCGCTCGAGGTCTACGGCGTGATCATGGGCGGCTGGGCGTCCAATTCGAAATATCCGTTCCTCGGCGCGCTGCGCTCGGCCGCGCAAATGGTGTCCTACGAGGTCTCGATCGGCTTCGTCATCGTCACCGTGCTGCTTTGCGTCGGCTCGCTCAACCTGTCCGACATCGTCTTGTCGCAGCAGGACGGGCTCGGCACACGGCTCGGCCTGCCCAACACCTTCCTCGACTGGCACTGGCTGTCGCTGTTCCCGATGTTCATCGTTTTCTTCATCTCGGCGCTGGCCGAGACGAACCGGCCGCCCTTCGACCTGGTGGAAGCCGAATCGGAACTCGTCGCCGGCCACATGGTCGAATATTCGTCGACGCCGTTCCTGCTGTTCTTCCTCGGCGAATATGTCGCCGTCGTCTTGATGTGCGCGCTGGCCACCATATTGTTCCTTGGCGGCTGGCTGCCGCCCTTCGATTTCGCGCCCTTCACCTGGGTGCCAGGGCTGATCTGGTTCGTGCTCAAGGTCTGCCTGGTGTTCTTCATGTTCTCCATGGTGAAGGCGTTCGTGCCGCGCTACCGCTACGACCAGCTGATGCGGCTCGGCTGGAAAGTCTTCCTGCCGATCTCGCTGTTCATGGTGGTCGCGACCGCCGCCTTCCTCAAGATCACAGGGTTCGCGTGATGTCCGCTCTTTCCCAGGCCGCAAAATCCCTGCTGCTGCAGGATTTCGTCAGCGCCTTCTTCCTGTCGATGCGCCAGTTCTTCGCGCCGAAGGAGACGATCAACTATCCGCACGAAAAGGGGCCGACCAGCCCGCGCTTTCGCGGCGAGCACGCACTGCGCCGCTATCCGAACGGCGAGGAACGCTGCATCGCCTGCAAGCTGTGCGAGGCGATCTGCCCGGCGCAGGCGATCACCATCGAGGCCGGCCCGCGCCGCAATGACGGCACGCGCCGCACCGTGCGCTACGACATTGACATGGTGAAGTGCATTTATTGCGGCTACTGCCAGGAAGCTTGCCCGGTCGACGCCATCGTCGAGGGGCCGAATTTCGAATTCGCGACGGAAACGCGCGAGGAGCTCTACTACGACAAGGAGAGACTGTTGGCGAATGGCGACCGCTGGGAGCGCGAGCTGGCGCGCAACATTGCGCTCGATGCGCCGTACCGCTGACATTTGACGCATGGACGGGGCGAGGGGCCTCGTTTAAGGAAAACGCGGCTTCGGCGCCGGAGGCGGAACGAAGCCACAGAGAACGGACAGGGCGAGACGCCGGTCCGACAGGAACCCGGGGGAACCCATGCTGAGTGGACTAGAGGCGGTCTTTTTCTACCTCTTCGCCTTTGTCGCGGTGGCGTCGGCGTTCATGGTCATTTCGTCGCGCAACCCCGTGCATTCGGTGCTGTTCCTGATCCTGACCTTCTTCAACGCTGCCGGCCTGTTCATGCTGACTGGCGCCGAGTTCCTGGCGGTGATCCTGCTTGTCGTCTATGTCGGCGCGGTGCTGGTGCTGTTCCTGTTCGTGGTTATGATGCTCGACGTCGACTTTGCCGAGATGAAGGAAGGCGCCCTGCAATATGCGCCGATCGGCGCGCTGGTCGGGCTGATCTTGGCAGCGGAGCTGATCGTCGTGCTTGGCGGCTATACATTCTCGCCGCAACTGGCTGCGACGGTTTCGAAGCCCATCCCGGATCTTGCCGTACGCTCGAACACGGCAGCGCTCGGCGACATCCTCTACACCGACTACCTCTACTACTTCCAGATTGCAGGCCTCGTGCTGCTGGTCGCCATGATCGGCGCCATCGTGCTGACGCTGCGCCACAAGCCGGGAGTCAAGCGGCAGTCGATCGCCGCCCAGGTCGGCCGTACCGCGGCGACCGGGGTGGAAATCCGCAAGGTCAAGACGGGCGAAGGAATCTAAGATGGTCGTCGGCATTGCACATTACCTGACCGTATCGGCGATCCTGTTCACGCTCGGTGTGTTCGGCATCTTCCTGAACCGCAGGAACGTCATCGTCATCCTGATGTCGATCGAGCTGATCCTGCTTGCCGTGAACATCAATTTCGTCGCCTTCTCGGCGGCACTCGGCGACCTCGTCGGCCAGGTGTTCGCGCTGTTCGTGCTGACGGTGGCGGCGGCAGAGGCGGCGATCGGTCTCGCCATTCTCGTCGTTTTCTTTCGCAACCGCGGTTCGATAGCGGTCGAAGACGTGAACATGATGAAGGGTTGACAGGGCACTCATGTATCAAGCGATCGTCTTCCTTCCGCTGCTCGGCTTCCTGATCGTCGGCCTGTTCGGCACTTCGCTCGGCGCCAAGGCGTCCGAATACATCACCTCCGGCTTCGTGGTAATCGCGGCGGTTCTGTCGTGGGTCGCCTTCTTCTCCGTCGGCTTCGGCGACGGCGAGGTGTTCACTGTGCCGGTGCTGCGCTGGATCCAGTCGGGCGGTCTTGAGGCATCGTGGGCACTCCGGATCGACACGCTGACCGTGGTCATGCTCGTGGTGGTCAACACGGTGTCGGCGCTAGTCCACATCTACTCGATCGGCTACATGCACCACGACCCGGACCGGCCGCGGTTCTTCGCCTATCTGTCGCTGTTCACCTTCGCCATGCTGATGCTGGTGACGGCGGATAATCTGGTGCAGATGTACTTCGGCTGGGAAGGCGTCGGTCTCGCCTCCTACCTGCTGATCGGCTTCTGGTACAAGAAGCCGTCGGCAAATGCCGCCGCGATCAAGGCCTTCATCGTCAACCGCGTCGGCGATTTTGGCTTCGCGCTCGGCATCTTCGGCGTCTTCGTGCTGTTCGGGTCGGTCAATCTCGGCACCATCTTCGCCAATGCAGCGACGTTCATTCCGGCCGAAGGCGCGGCCGAGGGCGCAGCGGTGCTGACCTTCCTCGGCTATGTGCTCGACAAGCAGTCGGCGATGACCGTTGTCTGCCTGCTGCTGTTCATGGGCGCCATGGGCAAGTCGGCGCAGGTGCCGTTGCACACCTGGCTGCCGGACGCCATGGAAGGCCCGACGCCGGTCTCCGCGCTGATCCATGCTGCGACCATGGTGACGGCCGGGGTGTTCATGCTGGCGAGGCTGTCGCCTCTGTTCGAGGTGTCGCAATCGGCGCTGACGGTGGTGACATTCATCGGCGCCTTTACCGCCTTCTTCGCGGCGACCGTCGGCCTGGTTCAGAACGACATCAAGCGCGTCATCGCCTATTCGACCTGCTCGCAGCTCGGCTACATGTTCGTGGCGCTCGGCGTCGGTGCCTATGGCGCGGCGATCTTCCACCTGTTCACGCACGCCTTCTTCAAGGCGCTGCTGTTCCTAGGCTCCGGCTCGGTCATCCACGCGGTCTCGGACGAGCAGGACATGCGCAACATGGGCGGTCTGAGGACGCTCATTCCGAAAACCTACTGGATGATGGTGATCGGCACGCTGGCGCTGACCGGCGTCGGCATTCCGGTGACAATCATCGGCACCGCCGGCTTCTTCTCCAAGGATGCGATCATCGAAGCCGCCTTTGCCAGCCACAATTCGGTCGCCGCCACCGCCTTCGTGCTGCTGGTCGTCGCCGCCTGTTTCACCAGCTTCTATTCCTGGCGCCTGATCTTCATGACTTTCCACGGCCAGCCGCGGGCGAGCCATGAAGTCATGCACCATGTCCATGAATCGCCGCCGGTCATGCTGGTGCCGCTGTTCATCCTGGCCGCGGGAGCGCTGTTCGCAGGCGTGATCTTCCACGGCGCCTTCATCGGCGAGGGCTATGCCGAGTTCTGGAAGGCGTCGCTGTTCACGCTGCCGGAAAACCGCATCCTGCATGAAATCCACGAACTGCCGCTGTGGGTGGAACTGGCGCCGTTCATCGCCATGCTGATCGGCTTTGCGATTGCCTGGCAATTCTATATCCGCGCGCCGGAAATGCCGAGGAATCTGGCGGCGCATCATCGCGGCCTCTACGCGTTCCTGCTCAACAAGTGGTATTTCGACGAGCTCTACGACTTCCTGTTCGTGCGGCCGGCCAAACGCCTTGGCCGCTTCCTGTGGAAGACAGGCGACGGCGCAATCATCGACGGTCTCGGGCCGGACGGCGTTTCGGCGCGCGTCGTCGATGTCACCAACCGCGTCGTCAAGCTGCAGACCGGCTACCTCTACCACTATGCCTTCGCCATGCTGATCGGCGTTGCCGCACTCGTCACCTGGATGATGCTCTGATGACCGACTGGCCAATCCTCTCGCTGGTCACCTTCCTGCCGCTGGTTGGTGTGCTGCTCATTCTGCTGATCAACGACGACAGCGAGAATGCACGCCGCAACATTCGCGCCATCGCGCTGTTGACGACGACGTTCACTTTCGTGATTTCGCTGTTCATCTGGACCGGCTTCGACAATTCCCAGCCCGGCTTCCAGTTCGTCGAGAAGTTTGCCTGGCTGGATTCCGGCATCTCCTACCATATGGGCGTCGACGGCATCTCGATGCTATTCGTTATCCTGACTACCTTCCTGATGCCGCTCTGCATCCTGGCTTCCTGGGAATCGATCGAAAAGCGCGTCAAGGCCTACATGATCGCCTTCCTGCTGCTCGAAACGCTGATGATTGGCGTCTTCTGCGCGCTGGACATCGTACTGTTCTACGTCTTCTTCGAGGCGGGCCTGATCCCGATGTTCATCATCATCGGCGTGTGGGGCGGCAAGCGGCGCGTCTACGCTTCGTTCAAGTTCTTCCTCTATACGCTGGCCGGCTCGGTGCTGATGCTGCTCGCCGTCATGGCGATGTTCTTCCAGTCCGGCACCACCGACATCCCGACGCTTTTGACGCACAGCTTCCCGGCCAGCATGCAGACCTGGCTGTGGCTCGCCTTCTTCGCGTCCTTCGCCGTCAAGATGCCGATGTGGCCGGTGCACACCTGGCTGCCCGACGCCCATGTCGAGGCGCCGACGGCCGGTTCGGTGATCCTAGCCGCCATCCTGCTGAAGATGGGCGGATACGGGTTCCTGCGTTTTTCGCTGCCGATGTTTCCGATCGCCTCCGAGATGTTCGCGCCGCTGATCTTCTCGCTGTCCGTCGTCGCCATCATCTACACCTCGCTGGTGGCGCTGATGCAGGAGGACATGAAGAAGCTGATCGCCTATTCGTCGGTCGCCCATATGGGCTTCGTCACCATGGGCATCTTCGCGATGAACCAGGAAGGCGTGCAAGGCGCGATCTTCCAGATGCTGTCGCACGGCTTGGTTTCCGGCGCACTGTTCCTCTGCGTCGGCGTCGTCTACGACCGCATGCACACGCGCGACATCGATGCCTATGGCGGGCTGGTCAACAACATGCCGAAATACGCGACCGCGTTCATGATTTTCACCATGGCCAATGTCGGCCTGCCGGGCACCAGCGGCTTCGTCGGCGAGTTCCTGACCATGCTCGGCGTGTTCCGGGTCAACACCTGGGTGGCGTTCTTCGCTGCCACTGGAGTCATCCTGTCGGCTGCCTATGCGCTATGGCTCTACCGCCGGGTGATCTTCGGCGCGCTGACCAAGGAGAGCCTGAAGGGCCTGCTTGACCTGTCGGCGCGCGAGAAGGTGATCATCTATCCGCTTGTCGCACTCGTTATCTTCTTCGGCGTCTACCCGGCGCCGGTCTTCGACGCGACGGCCGAATCGGTCAAGGCGCTCGTCACCAATGTCACCGCATCCATCGGCGCCGCGCAGACCGCGGCGGCGAACTGACTGGGGTTTGCGAACCATGACGCCTGACCTTCTCTCCAGCCTGTCGCTCTCGACACCAGAGCTGATCCTTGCCATCGGCGCTTTGGCGCTGTTGATGCTGGGCGCCTATTCGCGCGAAAGCCGCAACGTCACGGTGACCGGTCTAGCCGTCGCCATACTGGTGATTGCCGGCATCTGGATGGTCTCTTCCAGCGGGCAGGGCACCGCCTACGGCAGTGCCTTCATCCAGGATCCCTTCGCCCACTTCATGAAGATGCTGGCGCTGATCGGGTCGGCGGTGACGCTGGTCATGTCGGTGCGCTTCGCCAGGGTGGAGCATTTCGACAAGTTCGAGTATCCGGTGCTGATCCTGCTCTGCACGCTCGGCATGATGCTGATGATCTCGGCCAATGGCATGATCGGGCTCTATCTCGGCCTCGAACTGCAATCGTTGGCGATCTACGTGCTGGCGGCGATCAACCGCGACAATCTGCGCTCGACCGAGGCGGGGTTGAAGTATTTCGTGCTCGGCGCGCTGTCGTCGGGCATGCTGCTCTACGGCATCTCGCTGATCTATGGCTACACCGGCAACACTGGTTTCCAGGAGATCGCAACGGCGCTGGGCAGCGAACGGCAGCTTGGCCTGGTTTTTGGGCTGGTCTTCGTGCTGGCCGGCCTCGCCTTCAAGATATCGGCGGTGCCGTTCCATATGTGGACGCCGGACGTCTATGAAGGCGCGCCAACCCCGGTAACGGCCTTCCTGGCGGCGGCGCCGAAGATGGCGGCGATGGCGCTGATGGTGCGCGTTACCATGGGCGCGTTCAAGCCGATTGCTTCCGACTGGCAGCAGATCATCGTCTTCATTTCGATCGCCTCGATGGTGCTCGGCGCCTTCGCCGCCATCGGCCAGACCAACATCAAGCGGCTGATGGCGTATTCCTCGATCGGCCATATGGGCTATGCGTTGGTCGGTCTCGCCGCCAACAGCCAGGCCGGCGTGCGCGGCGTCGCCATCTACATGCTGATCTATCTGGTGATGACGCTCGGCACCTTCGCCTTCATCCTCGCCATGCGGCGCAAGGAGGGCAATGTCGAGCAAATCAGCGATCTCGCCGGCCTGTCGTCGACCAATCCGATCATGGCGACGATCCTGACCATCCTGATGTTCTCGCTGGCCGGCATCCCGCCGCTCGCCGGCTTCTGGGGGAAGTGGTACGTGTTCCTCGCCGCCATCAACGCCAACCTCTACGCGCTGGCGATCATCGGCGTGCTGGCCTCGGTGGTGGGCGCCTACTATTATCTGCGCATCATCAAGATCATGTGGTTCGACGAACCGGTCGGCGGCTTCTTGCCGATGGCGAGCGAACTGCGTCTTGTGCTTGGCGTATCCGGTGCCTTCGTGCTGTTTTATGTGCTGATCGGCGGACCGATCGGCACCTACGCCGAAGCCGCCGCGAAGACATTTTTCTAAGGTATGGCATTTCGGCTGGCTCCAACCGCAGCGTCGGAAGGGTTCCGGCTCGAAGCCCACGACACGATCGGCTCCACCAATGCGCTGGCACTGGACCATGCGCGGGCGGGCGATCCGGGAAAGCTCTGGGTCGTTTCTAAAAAGCAGGAGAGCGGACGCGGCCGGCGCGGCCGAGTCTGGGCAACACCCGAGGGCAATCTGGCGGCGACGCTGCTCGTCATCACCAATGCCGAGCTTCGGCTTGCCGCGACGCTGGGCTTCGTTGCCGGACTGGCACTGGCCGATGCGCTCGACGCCGTCGTGCCGAAGGGCAAGATCTCGATCGGCCTCGACGGCGGCAGCGCGGGAAAGAACCGTTTCGAGTTGAAATGGCCGAACGACGTGCTCGTCTCCGGCGCCAAGCTTGCCGGAATCTTGCTGGAATCGGCGATACTCGAAGGCGGCCGCTTCGCAGTGGCGGTCGGCATCGGCGTCAATGTTGTGGCTTATCCCGAGGATTTGCCTTATCCGGCAACGTCACTGCGTGCGCTGGGCGCTGCTTGCGATGCCGAGACATTGTTTCTGGCACTGTCGGATGCCTGGAGCGAGAACGCCCGGTTGTGGAACGAAGGGCGCGGGCTTGGAGCCGTCAGGCGGCGCTGGCTGGCGCGTGCGGCGGGGCTAGGCGGGCAGGTTGCTGTCAGAATTGACGGTAATGTGGTGCGCGGCACCTTCGAGACCATTGACGAGGACTGCCGTTTCGTGATCCGCGACGATGACGGTTTGGTTCTGAAAATCGCCGCCGGCGATGTGCATTTCGGCGCGGTCGCGTCCGCCGGGATTTGACCGGCTCGGCCGACTGGGAAAGGGAAGATCATGGCGAAAGCGGAAAACGCCGAACTCGTCTTCGTGCCGCTCGGCGGCGTCGGCGAGATCGGCATGAACTTCGCCCTCTATGGCTACGGGCCGGCGAATGCGCGCGAGTGGATCGTCGTCGATGTCGGCGTGACCTTTCCCGATGCGGCGTATCCGGGCGTCGACCTGATCTTGCCCGACACGCGCTTCATCGAGGAGAACCTCGCCAATCTGCGCGGCATTGTCATCACCCATGCGCATGAAGACCATTACGGCGCGCTGCACGACATCTGGCCGAAGCTCAAGGCGCCGGTCTGGATGACGCCGTTCGGCGCCGGATTGTTGGAAGCCAAGCGGCAGGGCGAGCAAGGGGCGCCGAAAATCCCGATGACGATCTACCGGGCCGGCGAGACGTTCAGCGTCGGCCCGTTCGAGATCGAGGCCATCCCTGTCGCGCATTCGATCCCCGAACCGGTGTCGCTGGCGATCACCTCGGCGGCCGGTACCGTCATCCATACCGGCGACTGGAAGATCGACCCGGCGCCGACGATCGGGCCGAAGACCGACGAGGCGCGCTTCCGGGCCTATGGCGACAAGGGCGTATTGGCGCTGATCTGCGATTCGACCAATGCGCTGAGGGAAGGCGAGTCGCCGTCGGAAGTAGCTGTGGGCGAGGGTCTCAAGGGCGTCATCCAGAACGCCAAGGGCCGCGTCGCCGTCACCACATTCTCCTCCAATGTCGGGCGCATCGTTTCCATTGCCAAGGCGGCGCGGAATGCCGGCCGGCAGTGCCTGGTGCTTGGCCGCTCGTTGAAGCGCGTCATCGATGTGGCAGGCGAGCTCGGCTATATGGACGGGCTGCCGGAATTCATCGCCGAGGAGGATTATGGTTTCATACCGCGTGAAAATCTCGTCATCATCTGCACCGGCAGCCAGGGCGAGCCACTTGCGGCGCTTGCCAAGCTGTCGCGCGACGAGATGAAATCGGTGGCGCTGACAGCCGGCGACACTGTGGTGTTTTCCTCGCGCACCATCCCCGGTAACGAGAAGGCGATCCTCGAGATCAAGAACCGGCTGATCGATCTCGGCATGAAGATCATCGAGGATGGCGACGCGCTGGTGCATGTCTCCGGCCATCCGCGGCGCAGCGAATTGCGCAAGATGTACGAATGGGTGCGCCCACAGATCGGCGTTCCGGTGCACGGCGAGGCGGCGCATCTGGTGGCGCAGGGGTCGCTGATGTCGGTGTCCGGCATCGGCCAGGTGGCGCAGGTCCGCGATGGCGACATGCTGCGGCTTTATCCCGGCGCAGCGACGATCATCGACCAGGTGCCGTTCGGCCGCATCTTCAAGGACGGCAGGCTGATCGGCAGCGACCAAGCGATGGGCATTCGCGACCGTCGCAAGCTGTCCTTTGCCGGCCATGTCGCGGTCAATGTCGTGCTCGATGACAAGTACGAACTTGCCGGCGATCCGGATCTTGTGGCCGTCGGCGTCGCCGAGGTCGATGCCAGCGGCGAGACCCTGGAAGACCTGATGATCGATGCGGCAATCGGCGCGGTGGACTCCATCCCCCGTCAACGCCGAAAAGACCTGGACCTCGTGCAGGAGGCGGTGCGCCGCGCCGTGCGTGGCGCCGCCAATGAAGCGTGGGGCAAGAAGCCGTTGGTGACGGTGTTCGTCACCAGGTAGGGTTTCGAAGGACAGGACATGCTTGGACGCCTGAACCATGTTGCGCTTGCCGTGCCGGATCTGGCCGCAGCGACGGCGGCCTATCGCGATACGCTCGGCGCCCGGGTGACTGCGCAGCAGGCGCTGCCGGAGCATGGCGTGACGGTGGTGTTCATCGATGTCGGCAACACCAGGATCGAACTGCTGGAGCCGCTGGGCGAAGGCTCGCCGATTACGGCATTCCTCGAGAAGAACCCTTCGGGCGGCATGCATCATGTCTGCTATGAGGTCGACGACATCCTGGCGGCGCGGGACAGGCTCAAGGCCAGCGGCGCACGCGTGCTGGGCGACGGCAACCCCAGGACCGGTGCGCATGGCAAGCCGGTGCTGTTCCTGCATCCCAAGGACTTCTTCGGCACGCTGGTCGAACTGGAGCAAGCATGAGTTGGGTGTCGTTCATTGCCCTATTCTTCGCCACATGGTGGGTCGTGCTGTTTGCCGTCCTGCCGTTCAGCATGAGGACGCAGGACGAGGATGAGGATGTGACGCTGGGCACGGTTCCGAGTGCGCCGCGCGGACCGCATATGCTGCGCGCGGTGCTGCGGACGACGATCGCCACGATGGTCCTTCTCGGC
Organism: Mesorhizobium sp. M00.F.Ca.ET.216.01.1.1; assembly: GCF_004010325.2. Taxonomy (GTDB): domain Bacteria; phylum Pseudomonadota; class Alphaproteobacteria; order Rhizobiales; family Rhizobiaceae; genus Mesorhizobium. Next base: position 182,954 of record NZ_SADR02000010.1, on the reverse strand, counting down.
ATCTTTTACGGAATTACCAGGGGGCTGGGTCTCGGCATCGACGACATCCCGCACATCGTGCCGGATTTCAACCAGAGCCCGGGGCATTAGCACTGCGCCCAATGCCATTCTGACACCCTGAACGTCAGCGCTGGTCCTGCCGCACGGCTGTCGGACACGTTGTGCTGACGTCGCGTAATGTAGTTTGGCAATCTGTCGTGCTAACCAGATGATTGCACAAAAAAAAATGCAAGGCACGAGGCCTTGCAATTTAAACGCGTCCGATCTGTTTCCGGTGTCCGGCGGCAGCGAGTAACCGCGCCTAGATCGCATCCTCCCAAGACTTTGACCGCGTAGGAGAGCAGATTTTTCTCTACCCTCTCGGTTATCGAGGCACACTAGCCTAAGGCGGATGAAAATGTCACGCAGAATTTTGCACCGAAACAGGCAATATCGTGCTGCAGTGCACAATAGTACGGCAGGGGTTGCCTGTGAAACGATCAACGCTGCGCGTACGGCACTTCTGCGGCTTAGAGCGCCGCGCGTCCTTGGACGCGCAAAGGACGCTCAAACGCTTTGAATCCACGCATCGTGCTTTCCGAAAATCGATTTCCGATTTTCGGGCGATGCGGCAGGTCGGGTTTCCATTCTGTCATGAAATGGCTATGAAGCCGGGGCAAGCAAGCCAGCGCCATGCCGATTCCGGTGTGGCAATCCTCTCTCACGGATCAGTCCATGCGTTTGTCGCGCTATTTCCTGCCTATCCTCAAAGAAAACCCGCGTGAGGCCGAGATTGTGTCGCACAGGCTGATGCTGCGCGCCGGGATGATCCGCCAGCAGGGGCAAGGCAGCTTTTCCTGGCTGCCGCTCGGCAAAAGAGTGCTGGACAAGGTCTGCCGGATCGTTCGCGAGGAACAGGACCGGGCAGGGGCGCTCGAAATCCTGATGCCGACAATACAGTCCGCCGAGCTGTGGCGCGAAAGCGGCCGCTATGACGACTACGGCAAAGAGATGCTGCGCATCAAGGACCGGCAGGACCGCGATATGCTCTACGGGCCGACCAACGAGGAGGTGGTCACCGAGATTTTCCGCGCCTATGTGAAGTCCTACAAGGATTTGCCGCTCAACCTCTATCACATCCAGTGGAAGTTCCGCGACGAGGTGCGGCCGCGCTTTGGCGTTATGCGCAGCCGAGAGTTTCTGATGAAGGATGCCTATTCCTTCGACCTCGACTTTGAAGGCGCCAAGGCAGCCTACAACCGCATGTTCGTGTCCTATCTCAGGACGTTCACACGCATGGGGCTGCAGGCGATCCCGATGCGGGCCGACACCGGACCGATCGGCGGCGACCTCAGCCACGAATTCATCATCCTGGCCGACACTGGCGAGAGCCAGGTCTATTGCCATCGCGACTATCTTTCGCTGGCCGTGCCCGGGGCAGACACCGACTTCACCAATGACGCCGAGATCGGCGGCATCGTCAAGAAATGGACGACGCCCTACGCCGCCACCGACGAGATGCATGACGAGGCTGCCTGGGAAAAGGTCGCCGATGGCGACCGGGTCTCGGCGCGCGGCATCGAAGTCGGCCACATCTTCCATTTTGGCGACAAATATTCGAAGCCGATGGGCGCCAAGGTGACCGGGCCCGACGGCAAGGATCATTTCGTCTCGGGCGGCTCCTACGGCATCGGCCCGACCCGGCTGGTCGCGGCGATCATCGAGGCCAGCCATGATGACAACGGCATCATCTGGCCGGAGGCGGTGGCGCCGTTCGACATCGGCCTGATCAACATGAAGGCCGGCGACGCCGAATGCGACCGCGTCTGCGGCGAACTTCATGCGGCATTTGTCGCCGCCGGCAAAGAGGTGCTCTACGACGACACCGACCAGCGGCCGGGCGGCAAGTTCGCCACCGCCGACCTGATCGGCCTGCCGTGGCAGGTGATCGTCGGGCCGCGCGGCGTGGCGACAGGCGAGGTCGAGATCAAGAACCGCAAGACCGGCGAGCGCGAGACGCTGCCGATCGCAGACATGAAAAAGCGCTTCGGTGTTGCCCATGAATGAGGCGGCAGCAGCGAAGCCCTCGGTCGCCGGTCCGTTTTCCATGTTCGAACGCATGGTCGCGTGGCGCTATCTGCGCTCGCGGCGCAAGGAGACGGTGATCTCGGTCATCGCCTCGATCTCCTTCCTCGGCATCATGCTGGGTGTTGCCACGCTGATCGTCGTCATGGCGGTCATGAACGGGTTTCGCGCCGAACTTTTGACCCGCATCCTCGGCGTCAACGGCCATCTGATCGTGCAGCCGCTGGATTCGCCGCTGGAGGACTATGCGCAGGTCGCCAGCCGCATCAACGGCGTGCCCGGCGTCAAATACGCCATTCCGCTGATCGACGGGCAGGTGCTGGCGCAAGGCAATGTCGGCGGCGGCACCGGGGCGCTGGTGCGCGGCATACGCGGCGAGGATCTCGGCAAGATCTCGATCATCGCCGGGAACATCAAGCAGGGCTCGATTGTCGGCTTCGATACCGGCGAGGGCGTCGCCATCGGCAAGCGCATGGCCGAGAATCTCGGCCTTGTGCTCGGCGACACCATCACGCTGATCTCGCCGGAAGGCGATATCAGCCCGCTCGGCACGACGCCGCGGATGAAGGGCTATCCGGTCACGGCGATCTTCGAGGTCGGCATGTCCGAATATGACAGCTCCATCGTCTACATGCCATTTTCGGAAGCGCAGCTCTATTTCAACATGGACGGCCGGGCGCAGACGATCGAGATCTATGTCGACAATCCCGATAATGTCGACGCGCTGAAGCCGAAGGTCGAGGAGGCGGCGCAGCGGCCGATCGACATGGTCGACTGGCGCCAGCGCAACGAGACATTTTTCTCCGCCCTGCAAGTCGAGCGCAACGTCATGTTCATGATCCTGACGCTGATCGTACTGGTGGCGGCGCTCAACATCATCTCCGGTCTGGTCATGCTGGTGAAGGACAAAGGCCATGACATCGCCATCCTGCGCACCATGGGCGCTTCACGGGGCGCCATCCTGCGCATCTTCCTGATGACAGGAGCGGCGATCGGCGTGGTAGGCACTCTGGCCGGCGTTGTCCTCGGCGTCATAATCTGCCTGAACGTCGAGCACATCCGCCAGTTCTTCTCCTGGCTTGCCAACGAAAGGCTGTTCAACCCCGAGCTTTATTTCCTGAGCGAGTTGCCTGCCCGGATGGACGCCAGCGAGACGATTTCGGTGGTTCTCATGGCGCTGGCTCTGTCGTTCCTGGCCACGCTGTTTCCTGCGTGGCGCGCGGCCAGGCTCGATCCGGTCGAAGCGCTGAGGTACGAGTGATGGCCGAGGCCATTATCGAGTTGAAGAGCGTCGAGCGGCATTATGTCCAGGGACCGCGCAAGCTCACCATTCTCAACGGTGCCGATTTTTCGCTCAGGCGCGGCGAGATGGTGGCGCTGGTGGCGCCTTCAGGCACCGGCAAGTCGACACTGCTGCACACCGCCGGGCTGCTGGAGCGGCCCGACGCTGGCGATGTGATCCTGGCTGGCCGTGCCTGCGGCCGGCTTTCCGACGAGGAGCGCACGGCGATCCGCCGCAACGATGTCGGTTTCGTCTACCAGTTCCATCATCTGCTGCCGGAGTTCTCGGCGCTGGAAAACATCATGATGCCGCAGCTGATAAAAGGGCTGGCGCGCAAGGAGGCTGCCGAGCGGGCAGCGCAACTGCTCGACTATATGCAGATCGGCAAGCGCGCGCATCATCGCCCATCCGAACTGTCCGGCGGCGAGCAGCAGCGTGTCGCTATCGCGCGCGCCGTGGCCAATGCACCGCTGGTGCTGCTGGCCGACGAGCCGACCGGCAACCTTGACCCGGTCACCGCCTCCTATGTGTTCGAGGCGCTTGAGGCGCTGGTCAGGCAGTCTGGCCTGGCAGCGCTGATCGCTACCCACAATCACCAGCTGGCCTCGCGCATGGATCGTCGCGTGACTTTGGCCGAGGGCAAGGTTGTTCCGCTGTAGGGCACATCGATATTCAGGTGATGCCGGCCTGCGAACGGTGGTTTCCTGCGCTTCCAGTACTGCACCAAACGTACGCTGCGTTCCGGTTCTCGGAATCCACCATTCTCGGCGCGGCCTGACCTGAATCTCGACGTCCCTAACGGCTGACGGCCTGCACCGCCTGTTCACAGAGAGCAGCCGGTCATTTTTTGCCCCGTCAACCTTTCCTTAACCCTGCCGAATTGAGCGCCCGAAATTTCGGAGCGCGCCCGATGGCGGTCGTTGACATTCGAACAAAATTAGAACAAAATACGAACATAGCAACAACAGGAGAGAGTTATGACCGATCTTGTTCAGGATGTCGTGTCGCTGGTGTGCATGAGCGCGTTCCTCGTTTCCATGGCGATCTGGATCGGAGCGATGTGAGGATCGGCGCCCTGCCGCGGCTCTCTTTCGGCAGCCGCGAGGAGATTCTGCCGTTAAGCTTTTCTTGCCGCCGTGGCGCTAGGGTTCCCTGAAACGCAGGGAGTGCTGCCAAGTGTCGCCCATCGTGACGGCCATCCTCGTGGCCTGCAATCTCGGGCTGATTTTTCTGCTGATGACCGTGCCGCTCGGTTTGCGCACGGTCCGGCTCAGCCGGTTGGTGGCGGCGGACCGGCACCGGCTCTGGCAGGCGCTGTGGCCGCTTGGAAGTGATGCCGGTTGGTCGGGCGAGATCCTTTCCGCGAAAGCGATCGACGATCAGGGCACAACCCGGATCAGGCTGTCCTGGGAAGGGCGAGATGGCCAACCGATCGAGCACAAGGTTCGGCTCGAGGATGTGGTGGAAGACAGCCGCTTTTCTATGCGCGTCCTCGACGACACGTCGCTCGACGCTTCCTTCTGGGCCGACTATCGCGAAGCCACTGAGCTCATACCAGAGGGCTCCGCGACGCGGATAATCCTCAGCCGGACCGATCGCTATCGCGGCGTCGCTTTTCTGGTTTTCCGCTGTTTCGCCATGCGGCGTGAGCTCGACAAGCTGGAGATTTGGGTCAGAACCGGACGTTATCGCAAAGGCGGCTGGTTCGAGCACCCGCTCAGCCAGATCGGCTTCGCTGTTCTTTCGGCGTTCATCCTGTGGCCGTTCTTCGGGCTGAACCTTGGCGGGCTGGCACTGGCCGCGATCCTGACGTCGGTGGTGGCCCTGCATGAGCTCGGGCATATGGCGGCGTTCCGGCTGACCGGACATCGCAAGGCGCGGATGATCTTCATCCCGTTGCTCGGCGGCATCGCCATTGGCGGGCGGCCCTATGACAGCCGCTTTGAAGTGGCCTTCGTGGCTCTGATGGGTGCCGGCTTTTCCGCTTTCCTCGTGCCGCTGCTGATTGCCGCCAGCGCGCTTGCGAGCGGCGAAGGGCATGGGCTTGCCGCTGCGCTGCTGGCGACGCTGACCGGCTGTGCCGCATTGTTCAACATCGCCAATCTGGTGCCGGTGTGGAAATTCGACGGCGGCCAGGTGCTGCGCCAGCTTTGCCCGGGTCCGGTTGCGCTGGCATTTGCTTCGTTCTTCCTGCTCTCCGCCTTGCTGGCGCTTGGCTGGCAGGCCGGCTTTTCGTCCGGCTTCCTGCTGGCCGCCGGCGCAATCTTTGCGGCCCTCAGCCTGCTGACCATGGGCAGCGCGGTGAAGCCGCGCCATGAACTGAAGCCGATCCGCACCGTCGACCGGCTCGCCATGGCAGGCGCTCTGCTGGCGGTGTTCGCCATCCACGGTTATGGGGTTTTGTGGGCATCCGCCCGGCTGCTCTGAGCCGCTGTTCTAAATCTCTGTTTTTGCATGTCGTTGTCCAAAACCGCTGCGCACCCTCGGGACAAGCCTTGGGCCAGGCCCGTGGGCAAGCTTTTGGGCGACATGCATTAGACGAGACTTCAGCCGGCCTTGCGGGCCGCTTCGACAGGCGAGGCAGCGGCAGGGCCGAAGACGTCCTCAAACGCGGATTTCAGCGCGAGGTCGAGGTCGTCCATCATCAGGGGAATGCCGAGATCGACAAGGCTGGTGACGCCATGGTCCTGCACGCCGCACGGCACGATGCCGCTGAAATGGCTGAGATCCGGCTCGACATTGATGGCAATGCCATGAAAGCTCACCCAGCGTCTCAGCCTGATGCCGATTGCGGCGATCTTGTCCTCGGCCGGTGATCCATCGGGCAGTGGCGGACGGTCCGGCCGCACCACCCAGACGCCAACGCGGTCCTCGCGGCGCTCACCGCGCACGTTGAAGGCGGCAAGCGTGCCGATGATCCATTGTTCGAGCGCAGCGACGAAGGCACGGACGTCTTCGCGCCGCCGCTTAAGGTCGAGCATTACATAGGCGACCCGCTGGCCCGGTCCGTGATATGTGTATTCGCCGCCACGCCCGGCCGCAAACACCGGGAAACGGTCGGGCTCGATCAGGTCCTCGGTGCGGGCGCTGGTGCCGGTCGTGTAAAGCGGCGGATGCTCGACTAGCCAGACCATTTCCCCGGCGGCGCCACTCCTGATCGCTTCAGCGCGCGCCTCCATCACCGCCAGCGCATCCGGGTAGGCGGTGAGGCCAGGTTCGATTCGCCATTCGACCGGCGCCGAACCGGGCAAGGGTAGGAACGACGTGGCGAACCGGCTGCGTTCTGGCATAGTGTGTCTCGCCTAAAGCGCGTCGCGTTTGAAGGGATTCATACGGCACACTTTAGATGTTTGTTTCAGGCATATCGTTGATCCCAAAACCGCTGCGCGCTTTGGGCGACATGCATTAGTCCTTCATATGGCGGCAATTGGCAGAAACGTCCAGTTCGGACCGCGTTTCAAGCCTTTGGACCATTATGCCAATCGTGAGGCGATTATTGCTCAGCGCGCACTTGTTTCGCCGGAAACGATTTGCTACACGCCGCGGGCCGGCCCATTCCGGCTCCTACCACGTGCGGTCGTGGCGGAATTGGTAGACGCGCAGCGTTGAGGTCGCTGTGGGGCAACCCGTGGAAGTTCGAGTCTTCTCGACCGCACCATTAAATTTTGGAAGCAGCACCTCTAACTCATTGAAATGTCAGGATGGTAGTGGCCCCTTGTGTGGGGGCGCTTGGCTTTTTCGCCTTGCTGCGATACAAACTGCGATACAAACTGAGATACATCGCGAGTTTGGCCCATGCGAAAAGAGGCCGTCGCAGAGCCCGCCAGAGACCCGGATCGCTACCTCGTTCAGCGTGACGGGGTTTTCTATTATCATCGGCGAATGCCTGCCAAGATGGTCGGCATAGACGATCGCGGCAGGTTCATTCGCAAATCCCTGGAAACGGATGAGCGCCGCCTTGCACGTGCTATGCGCGACAAGCTCGAAGACGCGGATAAGACCCTGTGGGCCATACTTCTTTCCGGCGGCGAAACAAGGTCGGCACTCGATCAGTATCGCGACGCCGTTCGCCGGGCTGAAGCCATGGGCGTTTCCTATCTTTCGAACGGACAGGTGGCAGGCTTTCAGAATGTCGATTCAATTTTAAAGCGTGTCGAGGCGCTGGAGCGCGTTCAAGCGGCCCCGGCCGTGGCCGACGCTCTTCTCGGCGGTGTGCGAGTGCCGCCCGTCAAAATCTCCGAAGCCTTTGATGTCTATGCCGATGAGATCATGGCACATGAAGTGGTAGGCAAGAGCCAGTCGCAGCGCCGAATGTGGAAGAAGGTAAAGCAGAGAGCCATCAACAATTTTGTTGCCCTTGTCGGCGACAAGCCCATCGGTGAAATCACGCGCGAGGACGGATTGACCTTCTACCGGTTCTGGCTCAGGCGCGTTGCACCGCCGCCAGAAGTCGGACCCGCCACACATTCCGCGTCGGCCGGCAATCGAGATCTCGGCAATATGCGGGATCTCTACAGGCGCTATTTCGCTCATCTGGGCGAGGAACAAAAAGGCACCCCATTCGATGACCTCCGCTTTTCGGAGCGCGGCAAGCGCCGTCGGAAACGGCCATCATTCGAAACCCAATGGATATCCGATCAAATCATGAGGCCGGACGCCTTAGCATCCCTGGATCCTCAAGCGCGTCGCTGCGTTCTGGCTCTGATCGAGACAGGCGCGCGGCCAAGCGAGATATGCAATCTCGACGAGACAGTGATCTTCATCGATACGCCGGTTCCGTATATTCGCATCACCCCACGGGAGGATGCCGATGATCCGCGCGAAATCAAGACCGAATGGTCCGTGCGCGATGTACCGCTGGTCGGCATCGCGCTGGAAGTTTTCAGGAAAAATCCGCGGGGCTTTCCGCGTTACCGCAATCGCGAAGAGGCGCTTTCTGCAAACCTAAATAAGTTTTTCAAAACCAATAAACTTTTCCCCACGCCAAAGCACAAGATTTACTCCCTCCGACACAGTTTTGAGGATCGCATGAAAGAGGCAGGCATCGACAGTGAGCTTCGCAAGATCTTGATGGGCCACACGATCGAGCGTGTAGAGTATGGTTCGGGCGGATCGCTGCAATGGCGTCACGACGAACTCAAAAAGATTGCTTTGCCGTTCGATCCCGAGATTGTTTGAGCCGCTCCTGGACGCGCAACATTGCGCTCGTCTCTGCCATTAATTTCTTCTTTTCGCATTCAAGACGCTCGTAAATCGGAAGATACGCTCGTCCGTTATTGCCGGCCTTGTGGATGGCTAGGGCGATCGTATCAAGAGCGCGGTCAATTCTCTCCAAGGTCACAGGCTCAGGAACTGTGCTGACCTGTGGCAGAACACAGTTCGTCTGCTGTTCCCACGTCTGTTTCCTGTTCGACGATGACACAGAGGAGATAATGGCAGCAGGCGCAGGTGAGAAAAGCGGCTCGCCTCTAGGATCGTACGGCGGAGGTGCTTCGACGTAGAAATCGGAAAAGAGGTCGATCCGGCGGCCGGCGCGCAGACGATCACGCCGGTCGAGGAACAGCCGATCGCTTCGGATGACATGTTTCCCGTCGAGAAAGCGGGCAAGCCCGATGCTGAACTTGAAGCGGCGCTCGCCGCGGCGCGCGAGCGTGGCCGCAAGCGTGTCGCCGAAATTGTCGCCGGCGAGGACATGCTGAGTGCGGAAGCCTTTGCCAAGTTGCTCGGCACATCGCGGGTGACGGTCAACGCCAGGCGGCAGAGCGGGCAGGTGCTCGGGGTCGACGGCGCCAAGCGCGGCTTCCGCTTTCCTGTCTGGCAACTCGACAAGGACGGCCGGCCGTTCGGGGCATTGCCGGCACTCCATGCGACGTTGGGCAATAATGCCTGGGCGGTCTACCGGTTTTTGGTGTCGCGTCACGGCGCGCTCGATGGGCGGACCGGCCTCCGAGCCCTTCAGCAAGGCGATGATGCCTCGGTGTTGGCCGTTGCGGAAGGTATGGCCAAGGGCGATTTCGACTGAATGCCTGGCGTTTTGCCACCACCTGATTTCGGGCGCGCAAAGCTCGAAATCGAGACCATACTGCGGGGACGGACATTCGGCCGGATCTACTGGAGCCCGTATCCCGTTCCGTTGGGATACGGGAAGTCGCCGAGCCGATTCAGCGATCCTCGACCCCGTGTTGACGTCAATCGGTTTGGCGTTCTTTACCTCGGTGACTCCCTGAAGGTGTGCTTCCTCGAGACCGTGCTGCGCGACCGGCGGGAGGGATTAACCTCCTGGCGCGCCGCGTCGATCCAGCTGGCAAAGGCCGGAATGATGGTCCGGCACTCGTCACGGATCATCTGCTACAGCTCGAAATAGACACGGCGGGGCTTTGCCGAATCGGCCAGCGAGCGCGGCTCCGCGAGTTTGCGGTCGAAGGCCTCGTTCTGGCGTGACAGCGGCGGAGCATGTTTTCACCGCCGTTCCTCCTAGCGGACGCGGTTCCGAGCGCGCGTCAAGCTGTTCCTGAAGGCGACCGTTGAGGACGATCATTTCTTTGAGCGCCTTCATCACGTGACGGCCGACGTTCTTTGCGAGAAAGGCCGCGCCACCGAAACCGTCCCCTGTTGACGCCGGCAAATCTTCCTTGTCCGCACAAAAGGCATACAGTGGTATAAACAAGAGATATCGTCGGTTTCCAATCTGATAACCGGATGAAGGGAGTTGAGTGATGTCCACGAACAGCAAAGGTTTTTCGCGCCGCCGGTTCCTCAGCGTCAGCGCTGTCGCCTTCGCGGCCGGCCCGTTGGGAATGCCGTTCGTACGAACGGCACGAGCGCAGGTGGCGACCTTCAAGGCGGGCGTTATCACCTCGCTGTCGGGCGAGAACATCCTCGGCGGCAACCTGACCAAACGTGGCTACGATCTGTGGGCGGAGGCCATCAACGCCAAGGGCGGTGTCGAGGTCGCCGGCGAGCTTTTCAAGGTCGACATGTTCTACGGTGACGACCAGAGCAACCCGGCGACCGGCGCCGACGCCGCCGAGCGCCTGATCGTCCAGAACGAGGTCGACGTGCTATTCGGCCCCTACACCAGCGGCTCGACCATCGCCGTGCAGCCGATCTGCCAGAAGTACCAGGTGCCGATGATTTCCGGCTCCGCGGAATCGCCAAACGTCTGGAAGGCCAAGCCGGAATTCAACTTCGGCATCATCCCGGCCGTGGACACCACTGCGGGTAAGTCGCTGGCCGTGCTGGCGAAACTGTCTAACCCCATGGCCAAGACGATTGCGGTGATCGGCGTCAACGAGCCCTTCTCGAAGGAAACCGGCGAAGGTTTTCGCGACGGGGCCAAGGAGGCCGGACTGGAAGTCGTCGCCTACGAATTGGTGCCGGCCTCGGGCGACCTTACCCCGGTCATCTCTAAGATCGCAGCGCTCAATCCCGACATCGTCGCCGTCGGCGGCCATGAGGAGCCGCTGATCAACGTCGTCAAGACCTCGAAGTCGCTGAACTTCCGGCCTAAGGCGCTGATAATGCACTATGGCGTCACCGACCCGGCCTTCGCCCAGGCGCTCGCCGCGGACGCCGACGGCACCTGCGGCGTCTCCGTGTGGCTGCCATCGGTTCCATACAAGGACGACGTCTTCGGCACCGCAAGGGAGTTTGCCGAGATGGCGCAAAAGAAGTCCGGGCACGAGCCCGACTATACCGAAGCGGCCTGCGCGGCCAGCGGTCTCGTTTTCGGCGATGCCGTCAAGCGGCTCGGCAAGAAGCCGGTGCTTACGCCCGAAGACAGGGTGGCGTTGAAGGACGCGATCGCCGAGACCGACATCCAAACCTTCTACGGGCCGATCAAGTTCGAGAAGGAAGGCAACCACTACCATGACAACGTCCAGCCGGTGCCGGTGCTGATCCAGATTCAGGGCGGCAAGACGGTGGCAGTGGGCCCGAAGGAGGCCGCGGCGGCAGACCTCACCTACCCGCTGCCGGCCTGGAAATAGGTGGTTTCGGACAGGGTGCGGGCGGCCTCGTCGCCATCACCCTGCCCGGCGGAACAACGACGGTTGCGCGTGCTCGGAAAATGACGGACCATGCCATGGAGTGCGGTCGCCTTGCCGCGGCGGCCCGCACTTTAGTTTGCATGACTGACGGATGGTTCCCGCCTTGGATCTTTTCCTACAGACCTTGCTGAACGGCCTTCTGATCGGCGGCGTCATCGGCACCTTTACGATCGGATTCCAGCTCGCTTTCGGCGTGCTGCACGTCATCGATTTCGCCGTGGGCGGCTGGGTCGTGTTAGGTGGCTATCTCGGCTACTATATGGCCGCCGGACTGGGCGTCGACGGATTCCTGGCGATCCCGGTGGCTTTCGTGCTGTTCGGCGCCATCGGTTATCTGATCGGGCCGATCCTCTACAATGTCCGCAACAGCCGCACGGCGCGGCCGGAATTGATGGCGCTGGCGCTGACCTTCGGCCTGTTCACGCTGCTGCGCGGCGGCATGCTGACCGCGTGGGGCTTCAATACCCACAGCGTGCCGACGGCGTTGAGCGGCGAGAGCCTCGCCGTCGGGCCGGTGACGGTGCCGCTGATCCGCGTGGCGGCGGCGGTGTTCGCGATCGCCATCGCCGGCGGACTGTTCCTGTTCCTCTACCGCACCCGCTATGGGCTGGCGATCCGAGCGACGGCTGAAAACCGGCAGAACGCCGCGCTGATGGGCGTCAACATCCGCCGCCTCAGCGCCAATGTTTACGGGCTCTACGCAGGCATCACCGCCATGGCCGGCGTGCTGATGGGCGCAATTTTTTCAGTCAATCCGGAGGTCGGCCTGCGCTATACGCTGTTCGCATTCTTCGTGGCTGTGCTTGCCGGCTTGGGTTCCGTCGGCGGTGCCCTTGTCGCCGCCCTGCTGCTCGGCGTCATCGAAGCCTTCGTCGCGACCTATGTCGGGTCGAGCTATTCGCTGCTGGCGATCTTCGCCACGCTGTTCCTCGTCCTGCTCGTATCCCCGCGCGGGATCCTGCGGCACGGCTTGTGAGGCCGGACATGAAGCCACGCTGGACCGGCCTCCTCCTGCTGATCGCGGTGATCGTTGTGCTGGCGCTCCTGCCGATGCTGGTCAACAACTTCTGGCTGCGCATCGCCACCGGCGCGCTGATGTGGGCGGGGCTGGCCTGCTCCTGGAACATACTCGGCGGCTATGCCGGCTACATCAATTTCGGCCATTCGGCCTTCTTCGGGCTCGGCGCCTATGTCACGGCGCTGCTGATGGGCGACAAGCTCGCCTGGCCCTTCTTCGCCACCCTCCCGGCTGGTATCGTGGTGACGGCGCTGTTTGCCATCATCATCGGCGCGCCGACGCTGCGCCTGCGCGGCGCCTATTTCGCCATAGCCACCTGGGCCTTCGCCGAGGTGCTCATCCAGTTCGCCTCGGTGATGGATTTCACCGGCGGCATCGGCGGAATTGGGCTGCCGCCCTTTCTCGATGAGCGCTTCTTTTACTTCGCCATGTTCGGCGCGGCTGCGCTGACCTATCTCATCACCTGGGCGCTGTTCGAGCGCTCGCGTTTCGGCCTGAAGGTCAAGGCGCTGCGCGACCACGAACCGGCGGCAGAGGCAATGGGTATCAACACTTCGCTGGTCAAGCTGCAGACCTTCGTGCTCAGCGCCGTCACCGCCTCGGTATTCGGCGCGATCTTCGCCTACTGGGTCACCTTCATCAATCCGAACAGCGTCTTCGGCGGCGACATCACCGACCAGATGGTGGTAATGGTGCTGCTGGGCGGGCTGGGCAGCCTGTGGGGGCCGGCACTGGGCGGTGTGGCGCTGTTCGTCGTCAACCGCATCATCTGGATGTACTGGGGCGACACCGCCTTCTATATCGCCATATTAGGCGCGGCCATCGTGCTGGTGGTGCTGTTCCTGCCGAACGGCATCGCCGGCCTGTTTTCGAGGCGCGGGGCCAAGTCTGGCGCCGTGCTGGACAAGGCGGTCGGCAATCTTGCCGGCGACGGCCAGGGAGGGCCCAGTTGAGCGCCGCCGAGGGCAAAACGGCTGGAGCCGGCGACCCTATTCTCGTCGTGCGCGAACTCTACCGCCATTTCGGCGGCATCAAGGCCGTAAACGGTGTCTCCCTGGACGTCGGTCGGCGCGAGATCGCCGGCCTGATCGGGCCTAACGGGTCCGGCAAGTCGACTCTGTTCAACCTGGTATCGGGCACGGTGATGCCGGATCGTGGCCAGATTCGCTTCGACGGTCACGAAATCGGCGGCCGAAAGGCTCACGCGATCGCGCGGCTGGGGCTTGCCCGCACCTTCCAGATTCCGGCCATGTTCGACAATATGAGCGTCACCGAAAACCTGCTGGTGGCAGCGGCCGAGGGCCATTGGCGGGGCGCGCGTGAACGGGCAGCCGATACGCTGGCGCTGCTCAAGCTGGAGCATGTCTCCGACAATCGCGCCTCCGATCTTTCGGGCGGCCAGCAGAAACTGCTGGAGTTCGGGCGCGTCATCATGCGCCAAGCCTCGCTCATTCTGCTCGACGAGGTGACAGCGGGCGTGCATCCCAACATCCGCAAGATCATCCTGGAGGCCATCGCGCGGCTGCGCGAGCGCGGCATCACCTTCCTGGTCATCGAGCACGACATGGAGATGGTGCGCAATGTGTGCGACCGCATCATCGTCATGGATGCAGGCCGTGTCGTGGCCAACGGCTCTTTCAACGACATCGTTCGCAATTCGGAGGTTATGCAGACCTATCTGGGGCGGCCGCAATGAGCACCACGCTCACTGCCGACAACATCGTCACTGGCTACGGCAAGCAGGAGATCGTCCATGGCGTCTCGCTGAGCGCGGAGGCTGGCAAGATCACCTGCATCTTCGGGCCGAACGGCAGTGGCAAGTCGACCCTGCTCAAGGCCATTGTCGGCGCGCTGCCGGTGTGGAGCGGCACGGCGAGCCTGGGCGATGCAACGCTCTCCAACCTTGCCGTCCATGAGGTGGTGCGCCAGGGGTTGGTGCTGATGCCGCAGGGCGGCGGTGTGTTTCCGCGCCTGACAGTGATGGAGAATTTGCGCATGGGTGGCTACGCCATCGCGGACCGGCGGCTAGTCGAGCAGCGCATCGAGGCGTTGATCGAGCAATATCCCTCTTTGGCACGGCGGCGGCGCACCGCGGCCGGTTCGCTTTCGGGCGGCGAGCAGGCAATGCTTGCGCTGGCGCGAGCGCTGGTTTCGGAACCGCGCTTCATTCTGCTCGACGAGCCTTCCGCCGGGTTATCGCCGGCCATGGTCATCGAGACGCTCGAACGCATTACCACCCTCATCGCGCACGGCATCGGCATTGTGATGGTGGAGCAGAACATCCGCGAGGCGATGCCAATTGCGGACAAGCTTTACATCCTGGCGGCCGGCGAAAAGCGCTTCGAGGGAACGCCTCGGGACGTGCGCGACGACCGGCAGATCATGGATATCTATATGGGCGGAGCGTGAGAGAACATTTGCAATTCTTGCGGTCGACCATGAATATCCCCAGCGCGAGTTGCAAGTGCCAACATTTTCTAGTGCGATCGATCGCCGCCCAGTCTGGCTTTGCCGCCAGGAAGTGATCTTCGGCCCACAGGCCGGACTGTCGCGGACTAGTCGCTTGGCAGTTAATGGCAAGATCTCGGTCGTCAAAGCTGCATTCGCCGATCTCCAAGAGCGGACAGCGCCTATGACATGTCCGAGTGCCAGCAGTTATTTCGGCGTATGCGTTAAATCCCGCCGATCCACCATCAAGTTGCAGCGTAGTATGGCGTGCCGAAGGTGGCCATGCTGGGCCTCGAGCTCGCGGATCAGAGCCTCGGTCTTGTCGTCGAGGACGACGACGACCTCGTCGGGGTTCTCTTCCGCGTAGTAAAGAGCCAGGCGGCCGACCGCGAGATTGATGACTTCATGATCGACCCACGCTCGCACCCAGCGTGACGAGAAGCTCGTCCAACTGCTCGAACTGCTCGGGCATGTTGGCACGGAGGCCGCGCGCTAACCCGCCGCGATCAGAACAGTACTCTCCGGCGACCATCGCAGTACGACATCCTGACCTTCCGCCAGCCTCTCAGCGCCGGTGTTCTGCACGATCACCTTCAGCGTCTGGCCGGCACGCTCGACGAAGTATGTGCTGTTGTTGCCGGCGAAGATGCGTTTGGAGACCTGGCCCCGCAGCACGTTCGCATTGGGCGCATTCGGAGTTCCGGTATCCGTGGCAATGCGGATGCGTTCGGGGCGTACCGCGCAGCTGGCCTTCGCGCCGGCGGCAAGCTTGGCACCCGCGCCAGCGGCGATCGCCGTGCCGTCCTGCAGCCGGATGCCGTTGCCCGTGCTGTCACCGCGAAAGATGTTGGCGTCGCCGAGGAAGGTGGCGGCGAATTCGCTCTTCGGCCGGTCGTAGATCTCCTCCGGCGGCCCTTCCTGCACCAGCCTGCCGTCGCGCAATATGCCGATGCGATCGCTCATCGTCAGCGCTTCTTCCTGGTCGTGGGTGACGAAGATGGTGGTGATGCCGATCTCGCGCTGTATGCGCTTCAATTCGATCTGCATGTCGACGCGCAGCGCCTTGTCGAGCGCGCCGAGCGGCTCGTCGAGCAGCAGTACGCGTGGCTTGGTAACGATGGCGCGAGCCAGCGCAACGCGCTGGCGCTGGCCGCCGGAGAGCTGATGCGGACGACGGCTGCCTAGCTTACCCAACTGAACCAGATCGAGCGCGCGTTGTACCTCGGCGGCAATCACAGCCTTGGGCTCGCCGCGCACCGACAGGCCGAAGGCAACATTGTCGGCAACGCTCATATTGGGAAACAGCGCATAATTCTGGAACACCATGCCGATACGGCGCTTTTCGATCGGCACCCGCTCGACGCTCTCGCCGCCGATGGCGATGCGGCCGAAATCGGGAAAGTCGAAGCCTGCGATCTGCCGCAGCAGCGTGGTCTTGCCGCTGCCTGACGGCCCGAGCAGCGCATAGAAGCCGCCATCGGCGAAATCGATGGAGACGTCGTCCAGTGCCTTGTGCGCGCCGAAACTGCGCGACAGGTTCGATACCTGCACGCCAGCCATTATTTCGCTCCGCCGAATTTGAAGAAGCGCGCCGTGAGTAGCATGAGCGCCATCGATACGACAATGATGATGGTCGAGACCGCGTTGATCTCGGGCGTGAAACCCTTGCGGATCGCAGCGTAGATTTCGACCGGCAGCGTCGTCTGCCCCGGCGTCGACAGGAAGTAGGAGACGACGAACTGGTCGAATGACACGGCAAACGCGAACAGCCCGCCGGCTATGACGCCCGGCATGATCCATGGCAGCGTGACGCGGTCCGTCACTTGCCACTGGTTGGCGCCGAGTGAGCGCGCCGCCTCTTCCAGCTCCGGCGCGAAGGTCTGCAACCGGGCCGACACGACGACGATGACATAGGGCAGCGCCAGCGCCACATGGCCGAGCAGGATGGCGAACAGACCGCGCCCGATGCCGACGCCGAAGAAGAAGATCAGCATCGCCGTGCCGGTGATCAGCCATGGAATGGCGATCGGCGGAAACAGCAGTGCCTGCAGGAATTTCCTGCCGCGGAATTCATAGCGGTAGAGTGCCAGTGACGCCGCCGAGCCGAGCAACACGCAGATGATTGTCGTGATGACGGCGATCTCGACGCTGTTCCAGGTGGCGGAGATTAGCTGGTCGTTCTGCCATAGCGAGGCATACCACTCCGTCGTCCACTCGAACGGCAATTGGTAGAAGGGCGAGACGTTGAACGACATCAGCGCCATGATGATGATGGGCAGATAAAGGAAGGCGAGCAGCAGCCAGATGTAGAGGCGGCCGAGCCATTCGAGGATGCGGGTCGTCCGCATCACGCGGCCCTCCTGAGTATCGGCGATGCCACTGCCAGGATGACCAGCACCACAGCCAGCAGGATAAAGGAAAGTGCAGCGCCCAGCGGCCAGTTGAACACAGCGACGAACTGGTCCTCGATGACCGTGCCGTAGAAGGTTCCGGTGCGGCCGCCGAGGATGCGCGGTTCCATAAACGAACCGACGACGGGAACGAAGATCAGCGCTGCGCCGGCGACCAGCCCCGGCATGGACAGCGGGATCACTATGCGTTTCAGCACCTGCAGCCGCGAGGCGCCGAGCGAACGCCCTGCCTCGATGAGGGAACCATCGATGGCTTGCAGGGTGAGATAGCAGGTCAGCACCATATAGGGCACGTAGGAATGCACCAGCCCGATGATGACCGCCGGGTAGGAATACATCAGGTCGATGTTGATCTTGATCGGCAGCACCGCGTTGAGCGCCGTGTCGAGGATGCCGCCTTCGCGCAGCACCATCGCCCACGAGAAGATGCGCACCAGCCCGTTACTCCAGAATGGCAGGATGACGAGCAGGAAGATCGCCTCGCGGCTGCGCCCCTTCAGCACCTTGGCCAGCACATAGGCCGCCGGATAGCCGACGACGACGCACCACAGCGTCACCTCAAGCCCTAGCCTGAGCGAGGCCAATAGCAGCGTGGGATAGAGTCCTTGCGAAAGGAAGGCGGTGTAGTTGTCCAGCGTGAACGACCACGCCTTGCCCGACAGCGGCAGCTCGGTCATGAAGGAGAAGAACACCATGGCCGACAGCGGCAGGAAGATTGCCACCGTCAGCCACAGATAGGCGGGGAGGAGCAAGGGCAACGCCGATCTCAGTCCGCTTCGCGAACCGATCGCAACCTGTCCTGCCATGATGCTCCTCCTCCCCGAAGCCGCTACTTCACGTTGACCTTCAGCTCCTGCCACAGCGCCAAATACTTCTCGCGTTGTGCATCGGTGATCGGCGCCTGGAACTGGATACGCTTGGCGACTGCCGGATCACCCATCACCTTGCGGTTGAAGGCATCTTCGGGAAGCGCCGCAACCGCCTTGGTGTTGGCCGACACCGGCGCGCCGACCTTGGTGACCCATTCGACATAGAAGGTTGGGTCGATCATGTAGTTGATGAAGGCTTGGGCGCCGGCGACATTCTTGGAGCCGGCCGGAATGGAAAAGGCGTCGAGCCAGGCTACGGCACCCTCCTGCGGAATGACCAGCGAGACCGGCAGCTTGAAATGCGTCTTGGCACGGTCGGCCGAGCCGCTCCAGTAGGTGCCGATGTCGATCTGGTTGGAGGCGACCATCTGGTTCCAGTCGTTCTCCGAGCTCCAGAACGTCTTGATCTGCGGCATCAGCGAGGTGAGCTTCGCCTTGACTGCGTCCATGTCTTTGATGTCGTTGATGTTCTGGCCGGTGGCGATGGCCCCGAACTGGATCGCTTCGACAGCGTCGTCGCGAATGACCACGCGGCCCTTGTGCGCCTCGTTCCACATTTCGGTGATGCTGGTCGGCGGCGTGTCGAAGGATTTCTCGTTGATGGCGAGCGCAGTCAGACCCCACACCCATGGCACGCCATAGACCTTGCCGTCATGGTCGAGCATCGGCGACCCCGACTTGTCCGGGCTGATGTCGGCATAGTTGGGAATCTTCGAGACGTCGATCGGCTGGATCAGCTTTTCCGCCATCGCCTGGTCGTTGAAGGCGGCGTTGATCATGACGACGTCGTAGAGGCCGGGGTTGGTCCTGAGCTTGGTCAGCATTTCCTGTTCGGAATTGAAGAAGTCGTTGACGACCTTGTTGCCGGTCGCCTTCTCAAAGACCGCGATGGCCCAGGGCTCATCCGCCCCGTAGCCCTTCCAGTTGAGCACGTGCACCTCATCGGCCTCGGCGGCGAACGCAAGTGCGAAGGTAAAGACGGCGGTCGCCGTCAAGAGAGCAGTCAGTGCAGGCATTCGCATGGTTTCGTTCCTCTCTTTGTTGGCCCGGTTCCCGGGCTTGTCAGACTTTCAGGCTGGTAGGCATGAGCCTTCTGGTTCCGCCATGCGCGGCCGCGTCATGGTTCAGGAATATCTGGATTTCTTGATCGGTTGGCGCCGACGAGCCGCCGTGGCGAGTGACCGATAGGGCCGCCGCCGCATTGGCATAGCGCGCTGCCTCGAAGGGCTGCACGCCGCGCGCCAGCGCGCTGACGAAGGCGCCGATATGGGTGTCGCCGGCGCCGTTGGTGTCGATAGCTTCGACCTTGAAACCGGCAATGGTTTGCGCGGTGCCGTCGGCCAGCCGCACGTGACAGCCTATGGCGCCGGCGCGAATGACGACGCCATCAGCCTTCGGGCAATGGGCTTCCAGAAGCAGCGCCGCGACCGCTGCAACTTCGCCCGGACCGGCGATCTCGGCGGCCTCTGCCGTGTTGCAGCTCAACCAGGTGGTGCGGGCGAGCACCCGCGACAGGACAGGGCGCGGAATGTCTATGATGACAGGTGTCGGGTCGAAGACCAACGGTGTCTCGGCCGGGAGCGCCTTGATCCAGTCGGTGAGCGCGTCGCGGCTCTTGGGATAGCTCAGCGTGTAGCCGGAAGCGAACACCCAATCCCCCGGCGCGACCACAACGGGCGCCATCATGTCGAGGCTGAGCAGGCTTTCGGCGCCAGGCCACGAGACGAAGGTGCGCTCGGCATTGCTGCTGATCATGGCGACGCAGTTGCCGCTGTCCATGACAGGCGATGGCGGCGTCAGCGTCTCGATGCCCTCAGTGGCGAAGGCGGCGCGCAGGAAGTCGCCATTGGGTCCGCTGCCAAGCTGCCCGCCAAACACCACGGTCATGCCGGTGCGGGTGGCCGCGACCATCATGTTGAAGCCGCCGCCGGCAAAATGCGCATAACTCGAAGCGGTCTTCTCGGTGCCAGGCGCCGGCAAGGCGTCGATGCGGTAGACATAGTCGACCACCGCGCTGCCGACGTGGACAAGACGCCCGCATGCCGCAGCGTCCTTGCCGGTACTGGTCTTGTCCGCACAACCCTTGGACATTCGCGCCGCAACAAGGTCGGCGGCGAGCGCCCTAACTTCCGCTATGTGGATGCCCTTGAGGTCCGCAATGCGGTCCTGAGGCAATCGCAAAAAGCCGGTGCAGGCGCCGGCCATGCCGGCCGCGATGGCGCCAATCGTGTCGGTGTCGCCGCCGAGATTGGCGCTGATGACCGCCGCTTGCCATGGATCGCCACCAGCGACTTCCAGCACCGCAAAGGCGGCCGGAACGGATTCTTGGCTGGCGACGCCAGTGCCGACCAGATCGGTGATCAGCCCGATCGCTTCCTTCGTGGCCTTGCCACGCACAATATCCTGCGCCCAGGCGATGCGCGCGGCGATGTCACCGCCGGTCACCCAGTGGCCGAGCGTCGCCCCTCGCTTCGCGGCCGCGATGGCGCTGTCGGAAGCGGTGCGCCAGTCACCGCCGGTAACGCCACAGCTGACGGCGGCCGCAACGGCGGCTGCGGACGCAATGGCGATCGAGGTGTTGTGCGTCGCCCGGCAGGTTTCAGCCACCTTGGCAACCAGCGCGTCGAGCGGCTCCAGCGGCATCATAATGCCGACAGGCGCGATGCGCATGGCCGCACCATTGGTGTCGCCGTTGCGCCCGGCCTCTTCCGCCGGCACGCCATTGTTGATGGCATCTATGGCGCGCTTGGTCGATGGCCCCAGCAGATCGTAGCTACCGCGCGCCTTGACCTCGCGCTCCCAGTCGAGCAGCGCATTGACCCATCGCGTATGGTCGAAGCGGTTGCCGGATTCGACCAGGATACGGCCAAGCAGTAGCGCCTGTTCGGTGTCGTCGGTGATCGCTCCGGCGGGGAGCCCCTTCGACACCGGATGGTCGGCGAAAGGAGCAATGAAGCCCTCGACATGGCCGTAGAGTTCGGCGATCCGGGCCGGCGACAAAAGCTGCGTCGGCATGCCCAGCGCATCTCCCAGCGCCCCGCCGACAAGTGCTCCCATGGCGCGATCGAGCGTGTCCTTGGTGTGGTCCGGCATCGCTCAGAACCTCATATGCAGCGCGAAATGCGCCGGGTTGAGCAGACTGGTCACATATTCGATCGGCCGGTCATCGGCAGCACGCGTCAGCCGGCGTCCGCGCAGGAAGGGTGTGCCTTGCGGGCAGCCCAGGATGGCTGCGTCCTCGGCGTTGAGCATCTCGATGCCGACCCATTCCTCGCCATGGTCGGGAATGAGGCCGGCGCCGCGCAGCGTCTGGTGCAGCGAGCCTTCACGTAGCCCGCGCAACGGCACGTCCTCCAGTTCGGGTGACAGCGGCAGGCGGCTGCGCTCGATGGAGATAGCGTGGCCGTCGCTGGCATTGGTGCGCACCCGGTCGACAGCGATGAAAAACGAGCTCTCTATGCCTAGCAGCGCGGCAAGATCGGCGTCCTCGATCACCTCCAGTCGCAGCGTCCGCGTCTCGGCATTGGCGCCGGCGTTGGCGAGCGCCCGCGACCAGCCGATGGAGTCATCAACCGGCTTGCCGTCGAAGGTGACGAAAGAACCGATGCCGACCTTGGTGGTGATAAGCCCGCGGCTGGACAGCTCCTCGAGGCCCTTGCGGACCGTATTGCGGCTGACGGAAAAGCGCTGGACGAGCTCGCTCTCGCTTTGCAGGCGGTCGCCGAAACCGAGTACGCCGGAGCGGATTTCATGTTCGAGAACGGTGGCGATCTGCTCGGGTTTGCCCGTGCCGGGAGAGAGTTGAACCGAGCGCCGCTTCATATGGGTACCTGTTCAGTGAACCTGTATAATCCTGTTCGATATCTGGACGCGATGGCCTTGTCAAATGAACGAGGCTGATCGGATGCTCCGACTGCGCTTCAGCTGTCTTGCTGCGTCAAGCCCTTTGATCGATCGGGCGCCGGTCAAGCCCTTCGACCGATCGCCCGTAAGGTGGCCGCCGCGCGCAGCGAAGGTCAAGGGCGGCCGGACGCTTGCCAATGGCTGCCTACGCTCATCGCGGCGCAATTTGCGGCAAGCAAATCCGGCCGGCGAAGCCTTGCCCTTGACGGAAGCGAGCACGGCGGCAGGCTGCCGGCGCGTCAGGATCGTGGTATATGCACTGTCGTCCGCAGCAGCATGACGACGATGTCTGCATGCTTGGCTCAGACGGCATGAGTAATCGGTGCAATACGGCGGGCAATGATGCCAACACCGCCAGCACCGCCGCAACCTCGGCTATGCAGAATTGCGACAAAAGAGCGCTTGGCTGTCGCTTCCCGAGTAACCCGCTCATGTTTTCAACTGATGTGACGCGGTTCTGGCTTCAAGCCAAGGCGCAAAGATGCTATACGTTCACATCCGCAAAAGCGTTTGCCGTCCAATAGCTGCCTTTTAAGCTTGAAGGCCGCCCCATGTGGGCAGTAGGTCGCATCGCGGCGGTTCGAGGCAGAGGATCGAAACCGACGCGGGCAAAGAGGCTTAGGCAGCTCTCTGCTATGTGAAGGGAACAACAACGCTTTCCGACAGTTGAATACGCAAAGAGGCCGCAACCACCCAGACCGGCCTCGGGGCGAGAACACCATGCGAGAGAACCAGTCCGACGTCTTCGATCTGTTTTCGGAGATTTACACCAGTGCGGCTCAGGAGGAGATGAGCCTCCAGCAATATCTCCTTGCCTGTCGCGAGGACAAGTCGATGTATGCCTCGGCGCCCGAACGGATGGTCGAGGCGATTGGCGAGCCCACTCTGGTCGACACCAGCAAGGACGAGCGGCTGGGCCGCATTTTCTCCAACCGGACCGTCAAGGTGTATTCCTCTTTCGCCGATTTCTACGGTATGGAGGATACGATCGAGCGCATCGCCGGTTATTTCCGCTATGCCTCGCAAGGGCTCGAAGAGCGCAAGCAGATACTCTATCTCCTCGGCCCGGTTGGTGGCGGCAAGTCCTCCCTGGCGGAGCGGTTGAAGAACCTTATGGAGCAGCGCCCGATCTACACGCTGAAGGTCGGCAGCGAGATCAGCCCGGTTTTTGAATCGCCGCTCGGGCTCTTCCATCCCGATCGTATGGGCGACCTCCTGGAGGATAAATACGGGATCGCACGGCGCCGGTTGAATGGCCTGATCTCGCCCTGGGCGGCCAAGCGGCTCGACGAATTGTCCGGCGACATCTCCAAGTTCAGCGTCGTCAGGCTGATGCCCTCGCGGCTGCGCCAGATTTGCATCGCCAAGACCGAGCCGGGTGATGAAAACAACCAGGACGTTTCGGCCCTGGTCGGCAAGGTCGACATAAGGCAGCTGGAGAATTTCAGCCAGTCCGATCCGGACGCTTATTCCTATAGCGGCGGACTAAACCGGACGACGCAAGGGTTGCTCGAGTTCGTCGAGATGTTCAAGGCGCCGATCAAGGTGCTGCATCCGCTGCTGACCGCGACCCAGGAAGGTAGCTATAACGGCACCGAAAATTTCGGGAGCTTCCCTTACCAGGGCATCGTCGTGGCCCACTCCAACGAATCGGAATGGCTGCAGTTCAAGAACAACAAGAACAACGAAGCTTTTCTCGATCGTATCCTTGTGGTCAAGGTGCCATATTGCCTGCAGGTCACCGAAGAGAAGCAGATCTACGAAAAACTGCTGCGCGAAAGCGAATTGGCCGCCAGCCCCTGTGCTCCGGAAGTGCTGGACATTCTCAGCCGGTTCACCGTCTCGACCCGACTTGCCGAGCACGACAATTCGCCGCTCTATACCAAGTTGCGCGTCTATGACGGCGAGAACCTCAAGGAGATAGATCCTAAGGCGAAGTCGGTTCAGGAGTATCGCGATGCCGCCGGGGTCGATGAAGGCATGACCGGCGTCAGCACGCGCTTCGCCTTCAAGATCCTGTCGCAGACGTTCAACTACGACACCAAGGAGGTGGCCGCCGATCCCGTGCATCTGATGTACATCCTGGAGCAGGCGATCAAGCGCGAGCAGTTCCCGAAGGAAGCGGAGGCGGCCTATCTCGACTTCATAAAGTCGGAGCTCGCCACGCGCTATGCCGAATTCATCGGCCATGAAATCCAGAAGGCCTATCTGGAATCCTATAGCGAATATGGCCAGAACCTGTTCGACCGTTACATCGCCTACGCCGATGCCTGGATCGAGGACCAGGACTACAAGGACCCCGATACGGGCCAGATCCTCAACCGCGAGGTGTTGGACAACGAACTGTCGCAGGTCGAAAAGCCGGCAGGCATCGCCAATCCCAAGGACTTCCGCAACGAGGTCGTGAAATTCACGCTGCGCGCCCGGGCGAGAAACCATGGCCGCAACCCGTCATGGACAAGCTATGAAAAGTTGCGTGAAGTCATCGAGAAGCGGATGTTCGGACAGGTCGAGGACCTGCTCCCAGTGATCAGCTTCGGCTCCAAGCAGGACAGTGTAACGGAGAAACGGCATAACGAATTCGTGCAGCGGATGGTCGAACGCGGCTACACCGAACGTCAGGTCCGCCGGTTGGTGGACTGGTACATGCGTGTGAACAAGGCGGGCTGAGGCCAGCCAGGATGTTTCCATGCCGATCTTTATCGATCGCCGACTGAACCCGAAGGACAAGAGCCTCGGCAATCGCCAGCGCTTCCTTCGGCGTGCGCGCGAGGAGCTGAAGCGAAGCATCCGGGATCAGATCCGCACCGGCAGGATCGCCGACGTGGATAGCGAGCATATCGTGTCGATGCCGGCGAGGGGCACAGACGAGCCGCGCTTCAACGATGCGAGGGACAGCGGCAGGCGTCAGCACGTCCTGCCGGGAAATAGGCATTTCGCTCCGGGAGACCGAATCCCCAGGCCCGGACAGGGCGGCGGCGCAGGGTCGTCTCCAGGGACGACGATATCGGAGGACGATTTTCGCTTCGTGCTTTCGCGCGAGGAGGTGCTCGATCTTTTTTTCGAGGACCTCGAGCTTCCCGACATGGTCAAGCTCAATCTCAAGGAGATAGTCGCCTTCAAGCCGCGCCGCGCCGGCTTCGCTGCGACCGGCTCGCCAACCAACATCAATGTCGGACGCACGATGCGAAACAGTCATGGCCGCCGCATAGCGCTCAGGCGTCCCAAGCAGGAAGAGCTTGATGCGATTTCGAAAGAACTCGCAACGCTGGAGGCAGAGCCGCCGAGTGCGGCCGCACGCCAGCGCATCACGGCGTTGCAGGAAGAGCTTGAGTGGTTGGAGCGCCGCCGCAGGCGGATCGCCTTTGTCGACCCGGTCGACATCCGCTTCAACCGCTTCGACCACCGACCCGTACCGAATGCCAATGCGGTCATGTTCTGCCTCATGGACGTGTCCGGTTCGATGGGCGAACGAGAGAAGGATCTGGCCAAGCGCTTCTTCGTGCTGCTGCACCTGTTCCTGAAACGGCGCTACGACCGCACCGAAATCGTTTTCATCCGCCATACGCACGAGGCGCACGAGGTGGATGAGGAAACTTTCTTCTACCATACGCAAAGCGGCGGCACGGTCGTTTCCACGGCGCTCGAGGAGATGCACCGCATCATCGAGGAGCGTTATCCCAGCAACGAGTGGAACATCTATGCCGCCCAGGCGTCGGACGGCGACAATTTCGCCACCGATTCCGAGCGCTGCATAGCCCTCCTCGACGGCCAGATCATGCGGCTCTGCCAATATTTCGCTTATGTTGAGATCATTGATGAACGCGAGAGCCACATATTCGGCACCACCGACAACGGGACATCGCTGTGGCGAGCCTACAGCGTGGTCAACCAGAAATGGCCGAACTTCCAGATGAGCCGCATCGCCAACGCGGCCGACATCTATCCGGTCTTTCGCCAGCTTTTTGCCAGGCAACCGGCCTTGCAGAAGAGTGCTTGAGAGGGTGCTGATGGCCAATCAAGCGAGCAAATCCGGTTTGCTCTTTTCGGGGTCCGACTGGGATTTCAAGACGCTGTCGCGGGCCTACGAAGCCATCGAGGCGATCGCGGTCGAAGAGCTTCACCTCGACGTCTATCCGGTGCAGATGGAGATCATCTCATCCGAGCAGATGCTCGACGCCTACTCCTCGGTCGGCATGCCGCTGATGTATCGTCACTGGTCTTTCGGCAAGCATTTCCTCTACCAGGAACTGCTTTATCGCAAAGCCGGGCGGGGGCTCGCCTATGAACTGGTCATCAATTCCAACCCCTGCATCGTTTACCTGATGGAGGAAAACACCATGGCCCTGCAGGCCCTGGTGACAGCCCATGCGGCACTCGGCCACAATCATTTTTTCAAGAACAATCATCTGTTTCAGCAATGGACCGACGCCGGCGCTATCCTGAGCTACCTGGACTTTGCCAAGGGCTACATTGCCCATTGCGAGGAGCGGCACGGCGTGACTGCGGTGGAGGCAATCCTCGATGCGGCCCACGCGCTGATGGAACAGGGCGTATTCAGGTATCACCGGCCACCGAAGCTGTCGTCGGAGAAGCAGCGTGACGGTGTTCGCGAGCGCCTGGAGTACGAAGAGCGTTCCTACAACGATCTGTGGCGCACGCTGCCACCTTCAAAGGGCGAGAACAAGGCTGGCGTAGAGAACCTCGGCATGGCGGAGCGGAAGAAAACGCTTAACCTGCCCGAGGAAAACCTGCTCTACTTCCTGGAAAAGAACAGCCTGATCCTGGAGCCTTGGCAACGCGAAATCATCAGGATCGTGCGCATCATCGCGCAATATTTCTATCCGCAGCGGCAGACGCAGGTGATGAACGAAGGCTGCGCCACCTTCGTGCACTACACACTCATGAACATGCTGTTCGATCGGGGCCGGATCAGCGAAGGCGCGATGTTGGAGATCCTGCGAAACCATTCGAACGTGATCTTCCAGCCGGCCTTCGACGATCCGCGTTTTTCCGGCATCAATCCCTATGCCCTGGGCCTTGATATGATGCAGGATATCCAGCGCATATCGACTGAGCCGACCGCTGAGGACCGCGATTGGTTCCCGGATATCGCTGGCAACGGCGACTGGCGTGAAACACTGCTCGACGCGTGGAGGAACCATCGCGACGAGTCGTTTATCCGCCAGTATCTGAGCCCGGCGCTGATTCGAAAATGGCGGTTCTTTGTCCTCGCCGACACGGCCAGCGAACCGCATTACGAAGTCCAGTCGATACACAATGAGCGTGGCTACGAAAAAATACGCGCCGCGCTCGCTCACAGCTACGACATCGGCGCCAGCCGGCCGGATATCCAGGTGGTGGATGTGGATTTGCTCGGCGACCGGCATTTGCGACTGCATCACAATGTCAAGGACGGCATCATGCTGGAGGACAGCAGCCGCGACGCCACTTTGCGCCATGTCCGCAGCCTATGGGGTTATGAGGTCAGCCTAGCCGCAGTCGATGCTCAATCAGGCGCGACAATCCACGAACGTTCGACCAGCCAAATCGGGGGATGACGTCGTCGTTCCGAAGCCAATCGCTTCCGCACCGATTGGCACGGACCAGAGTCTCCACGGTCTTCCCTTTTGGCAGCGTTCACTCCGCATCCAGGACAGGGCGCATTTCATTTGATATTCCCGTGCGTTGCGCCATGGAGCGGCGGCCTCTCAGGTCGAATCGTGGCGCCGCTCGATCTTTGCGTTTGAGCATCAGATTTTCCCAAAACCGGTTTCCACTTTTGGGTTCGATGCTCTAGACCTGACACGCACCTTTTCCGGAATTCTGATGGCGGGAGGCGCTGGTGGAAGGCCAGGACGAACACATGATCGGCGTCAGGGCCGCTGAAGACAGCCACGCCGATATCTACGGCGAGGACGGCGCCATTCTGTCGTCGTTCCTGGCCCAGATCGGCGCGGCGATCGCCGATCGCGACACGCTGGCGCTGAAGCGTGAAGTCGGCGACCGGCACCAGTCGGAACTCGGCGACCTGCTCGAAGCGCTCCATCCGGAACAGCGCCGTGCGCTGGTCGAGCTGCTGGGCGCCGACTTCGACTTTTCCGCGCTGACCGAGGTCGATGAGGCGATCCGCCGCGACATCGTCGACAATTTGCCCAACGCGCAGATCGCCCAGGCGGTGCAGGAACTCGATTCCGACGACGCGGTCTACATTCTCGAAGATCTCGAAAAGGAAGACCAGGATGAGATCCTGTCGCAACTGCCGTTCACCGAACGGATAAGGCTGCGCCGCTCGCTCGACTATCCGGAAGAGACCGCCGGCCGCCGCATGCAGACAGAGTTTGTCGCGGTGCCGCCATTCTGGACGATCGGCCAGACCATCGACTACATGCGCGAGGACAAGAACCTCCCGGACCGGTTCAGCCAGATCTTCGTCATCGATCCGAGCTTCAAGCTGCTCGGTGCCATCGACCTCGACCAGATCCTGCGCACCAAGCGCTCAGTAAAGGTCGAAGAGGTCATGCATGAGACAAGGCATGCCATTCCGGCCACCATGGACCAGGAAGAGGCCGCGCGCGAATTCGAACAATACGACCTTCTCTCCGCCGCCGTCGTCGATGAGAACGAACGCCTCGTCGGCGTGCTGACCATCGACGACGTTGTCGACGTCATCCAGCAGGAGGCCGAGGAAGATCTGCTGCGCATGGGCGGTGTCGGCGACGAAGAATTGTCGGACAGCATTTTTTCGACCTCGCGCTCGCGCGTCCCGTGGCTGCTCGTCAACCTGCTGACGGCGTTCCTGGCGGCTTCGGTGATCGGCCTGTTCGACCGCACGATCGAACATATCGTGGCGCTGGCCGTACTGATGCCGATCGTCGCCGGCATGGGCGGCAATGCTGGCTCGCAGACCATGACCGTCACGGTGCGGGCGCTGGCAACGAGGGACCTGGACATCTACAATGCCGGCCGCATCATCCGCCGCGAGATGGGGGTGGGCTTCATCAACGGCATCGTCTTCGCCATCCTCATCGGTTTCGTCGCTGCGGCCTGGTTCCGCGACCCCAATCTGGGCGGCATCATTGCGGCGGCGATGATCATCAACATGTTCGTGGCCGCACTGGCCGGCATCCTGATCCCGCTGCTGCTCGACCGGTTCAAGGTTGACCCTGCTGTGGCATCCGCGGTTTTCGTCACCACGGTCACCGATGTCGTCGGGTTCTTTGCCTTCCTTGGCCTCGCCACATGGTGGTTCGCCGTACGCTAAGCGAAGCTCCGCCTTCAATTGACTTTTACGTAAATGCCGTGCGAGGCTTGTCGGAAGAGGGCTATCGGGCCGATTCCGGCACGTGATGAGCCTCTTTGGGGACGAAGGGCGGAGCCGAATGAAGGGCAATCGCACCTGATTCCGGCATGTGGAGCGACAATGCGGGAATATTACTCGATCACCGAACTGACCCGCGAATTCGACGTATCGACGCGGACGCTGCGCTTCTACGAGGACGAAGGGCTGGTGCAGCCGGTGCGGCGCGGTCGCACCCGGCTGTTTCGCCCCTCTGATCGGCATCTCATCCGGCAGATCATGCGCGGCAAAAGGCTCGGCTTTTCGATCAACGAGATCCGCGAAATCATCCAGATGTACAAGGAGCCGCCCGGCGAGGTCGGCCAGCTCAAGCTGATGATCAAGCGCATCGAGGAAAAGCGCGAGGATCTGCGCCAGAAGCGCCGGGACCTCGAGGAGACCTTGGCCGAACTCGATCAGGCCGAGGAGTCCTGCGTCGAGAGACTGGCCGAGCTCGGCGTCAACACCTGAGCGGCCTCTTGAAAAGGCCTTGTGGAGGCCGACTGCTCAAATCCAGCGCCGGACCCTTTTCGCGTAGTCCCGGTATTTCTTGCCGAACTTCGTCGCCAGCACCTTTTCCTCTTTTTCGATCGCCAGCTTTTGCGTTGCGAAGGCCGCGATGATCGCCAGCGGCAGGAACCATGCAATCCCCGAGACAAAGGCGACGCCGATCAACAGCAGCGTATTGGCCAGGTATATCGGATTGCGGCTGACGGCGAAGGGGCCAGAGGTGACCAGATGATCAGGCACGGCGTTCGGGTCGAGCGTCGTTTTGGCGCGAACCATGGTGCGGATCGCCGTGAACCAGAGCGCGGCGACGCCGAACAAAGCCACCCAGCCGGCGGCGAAGAGGATGTCGCCCAGAAGATCGCCGATCCACGGCAGCGGATAGAGAAGGCCGAGCGCTATGCTGATGGCGATAGCCGCGACATAGATCAGCGGCGGCCATGGTATGCGCCCGGGTTTCGGCTGGCTGTCGGTCATTGTTGCCCTCCCTCCATCATGGTGCTGTCGGTCCTGGCGGTGCACGTGTTGGCGAGACCGGCGATATGCGCCTTCCACTCCGCAGTCTGGTCGCCGCTGTAGAGCCGATCAAGCGTGGCTTCGGCCTGCAGCGTATCGAGCATGCACACACAATAGCTTGAGCAGAATTCCGTGTCGCGTGTTTGCTCGCAGGATATCTGGCACGATTTCAGGAAGCTCACCTCCCTGGTCTCGATCGGCGCCGGCATGAATTGCGAAAACAGCCAGACCGAGCCGAACAGTACCGGCTGGTGGATCAGGTAGAAGGCGAGGCTGTGCCGGCCGATGAAGACCAGCGGGTTTGTCCAGCGGCCAGGCGTGAGGTTCGCCAGCCACGTCAGCATGCCGGAGGCGGAGGCGAGTTTCGCCGCCGCGATGCCGAGCAGCACGGCGCCGAACCAGGGCAGCAGCGGAACATAGTCGTTGGAGCGCGGATTGGTCGACGACAGGCCGACCCACCACAGGGCAGGCTGGTCGAAAGTCACGGACCTGAGGTAAATGGGCGCAGCGATCACGCTCGCCGCTACAACAAGCGTCAGCAGCGCCGGCAGCCGCAGGAACAGCAGGCCGAGCAGGCTGGCCAACGCGATTTCGTGTAGTATGCCGAAGAAGATGAAGCCATCGGGTGTGGCGAACCAGGTGACGGCCGATATGGCGAGCGCCGCCCCGGCGACCATGGCGAAACGCTTCCAGAAGCTGTTCCAGCGGATTTCTTTGCCATGGGCAAGGAACAGGCTGACGCCGACCAGGAACAGGAAGGTCGAAGCGATGCAGCGCGCGTAGAACTTCCACCAGCCAAAGGCTGTCAGGCCGGGGTCGGCGTAGTGGAAATTCTCGAGATCCCATGTGAAATGGTAGCTTGCCATGGCGAGCAGGGCGATGCCGCGTGCCACGTCGATGGCAATGATGCGCTTGGGCTTAGGCTGTTGCTGAACGGGCTCGGTTGGCGCGTGAATGCTCATGGTCTCGCAATTCTGATTCAGCCCCCTGCAAGACGACTATCACGGTTGCACCCGACAAAAGAAGCTGGCCATGCGTGGCATTTGGTGCCGGCCCGCCACTGTGCGGGGCCTGTTTACATCATGGCGCTTTAGGCCAACGGCGGAAAGCCTTTGACCGGCTTCGCTTTTCGGCTTGAGCGCGCGATTTCCTGCTACTGACCGCCTGCTCGCGAGGCCAGATTTGGCCGGCGATTCCACTGTCGGAGGGCCAATGGCCGCCACTCACGTGCGCCATCCGGTCTGGCTTCCGGCCTTGCGGCCGGCGGATGCGCGCACCTTCTCCTCGCTCTATGCGGTTGAGTCCTTCGCGCGCGCCACCATATCGAGCGTCATTCCGATCCAGGCCTACGAAATCCTCCACGACGAGCAGATCGTCTCGATCCTCTATACCATCGTTGCGCTTCTCGGCCTGTCGGTGACACTGTTCATGCCGCTGCTGATCCGGCGCTTTGCCCGGCGCTGGGTTTACACTGCCGGGGCCTGCCTGCTCGCCGTCGGCTCGATGTTGTTCGTCACGCACACGCTTGCGGGGCAACTGGCCGGCATGCTCTGTCGTGTCATGGGCGCCAGCGCGTTGTCGATCACGCTCAACCTCTACATTATGGACCACATCCGCAAGACCGATTTCATGCAGGCCGAATCGCAGCGCATGGCATGGTCGATGTTCGCCTGGACCGGCGGGCCGACGCTCGGCATCTTTCTCTACACCCGCTTCGGTATCTATGCCGCGCATGGCGCGGTTGTCGTCTTCGCCATGATCCTGCTGGCGCTGTTCTGGACCTACCGGCTCGGCGACAACCAGTCGATCCGTCCAGGCAAGACGCGGCCGGCCAACCCCCTGGCCAATATCGGCCGCTTCGTCGCGCAGCCGCGGCTCAGGCTGGCATGGCTGATCGCCTTCGGCCGCTCCTGCTTCTGGACGACGTTCTTCGTCTACGGGCCACTGTTCATGGTGGTCACCGGCGAGGGCAAGCTCGCCGGCGGCCTCCTGGTTTCCGCAGGCAACGCGCTGCTGTTCATGGCCATCTTTTGGGGCAAGGCGGGAAAGCGCTTCGGCGGCCGACGAACCATGACGTTTGCTTTTCTCGCAATGTCGGCGATGCTGCTGGCGGCTGGCGCCGTCGGCGAAGCCGTGCCGCTGCTCACCGGCGCTTTCCTGCTCTGCGGCGCGTTCTTCACCATTGCGCTTGATGCGCTCGGCTCGACCGCCTTCATGCGTTCAGTGCGGTTCTATGAGCGGGCGCAGATGGCGGCGGTCTATCGCACTTATCTCGACTTTTCCGAGCTGACGCCGCCGCTGGTCTATTCGGTGGTGCTGGCGTTTTTCGGGCTGGGCTCGGTCTTCGCCACCCTCGGCCTGCTGGCGGCGATCTGTGGTTTCGTGACGTGGCGATATCTGCCGAAATCTCTTTGACGCTCAGGCTGAAAGGGCTGTGTGGATTGTGGCGCGCTGTCGCGGACTTTAAGATCGACCCATCAAGCCGGCTTCCTGCCGGCCATGCAAGGTTATAAGCCATGTCCGCGCGAACAATGTCGCTCACACAGGAATTGGTCGCCCGGTGCTTTCGCCAGGTCGAAGATGCCGGACCTGACCCGGATGCCGCGCATCTGGACGACGGCGATTATGACACGATGCTGGACCAATTGCAGGCTGAACTCCCTGCCGGTGAACCGCTCTGGCTGTTTGGATACGGTTCGCTGATCTGGAAACCCGAAATCGACCATGTCGGGGAACGTGTCGCCGTGGCGCCTGGCTGGCACCGGTCTTTTTGCATGAACATGAAGCGCTGGCGGGGCACCAAGGATAGTCCCGGCCTGATGATGGCGCTGGACCGCGGCGGACAATGCAAGGGCGTCGCCTTTCGACTGAGCGACGATAACCGGCGGCAGCAGTTGGACAGGCTTTTCAGGCGCGAAATGACGCTGAAGCCGACAAGCTACCAGCCGCGCGTTCTCAGGCTCGCAAGCGACAGTGGTCCGTTGAAGGCGCTGGCTTTCGTCATCAACCGCAACGGCACCACCTATGCCGGATCGCTCGGCGAAGAGCAGGTTGTCGAAAGACTGGCGACGTCCTGCGGGCACTGGGGATCAGGCGCCGACTACCTCTACAACACGGTGAAAAACCTTGAGGAACGCGGCATTCACGACCGCCATCTGTGGCGCCTGCAGCACCTCGTTGCCGAGCGGATCACCGCGTCCGGGCGCTGAGGCCAGGTATGGCGCATTCCCGCTGGGTTCCGGCGGAATTTGGTTTGCCGGGCGCGGCGATTCTGCCTATAGTCGCCGATGTCGTCGGTTCCGTTTTGGGACCAAGAGGGAATGCGGTGAGGGTGAATTCTTTTGCCCAATGCCGTGGCTGCCCCCGCAACTGTGTGCGGTAGTCCTCTCCATATGCCACTGAAGATTTTTCTTCGGGAAGGTGGAGAAGGGCGCTATTCCGCGAGCCAGGAGACCTGCCGGCGACAGGAAAACTGACTTCTATGCCCTCGGGTGGAGGGCGAAAGGACAAGACATGAATACCGCTTCCGTCTCGCTCGGCACTTCCGTCTCCTCCCAGTCGCGCTTCATGCAGCTCGCGCTCGCTGCATTTCTCGGCATCTTCGTCATCGGCTTCGTCGGTTTCTCGCATATCGATGCGGTCCACAATGCCGCTCACGACTATCGCCATTCGATGGCGTTTCCCTGCCACTGACGAGGAACTGACATCATGACACTGTTTCGCAACGTCGTGTTCATCGCGGCGATTGCAGGGCTTGTGGCCGGCGTCGTTCTCGCCTGCATGCAGGCCTATGCCACCGTGCCGCTCATTCTCAAGGCGGAAGTCTACGAACAGGCGGGAGGCGGCCACCAGCATGACCACGCCGCCGCGCCGGCCGCCAACGCCACGGACGCCAATGCCATGAGCACCGCCGCGCCGGCGCCGGCCGAGATAGCCGCTCCGGCTGAGGATGAAGGCTGGGCGCCGGCTGACGGCTTCGAGCGCTTCGCCTTCAGCGTCGTCTCGAACATCGTCACCGGCATCGGCTTTGCGCTGATCCTGGTCGCAGCTTCGGAATTCGCCGGCGGTATCGGCAATTGGCGTCAGGGCCTGTTCTGGGGCCTTGCCGGCTTTGCCGTGTTCACGCTGGCGCCGGGCCTTGGCCTGCCGCCCGAACTGCCGGCTATGCCGGCGGCCGATCTCACTCAGCGCCAGATCTGGTGGACGGCAACGATGGTTGCGACAGCTGCCGGTCTTGGCCTGATCGCCTTCCGCAAATCGCTGCCGCTGGCGCTGCTTGCCGTGGCGTTGCTCGTGGCACCGCACATTGTCGGCGCGCCGCAGCCCGACAGTTTCGGGACAGCCATTCCCGAGGGCCTGCACCATCAGTTCGTGGTAGCGGTGACGCTGACCAATCTGGTGTTCTGGCTGGTGCTTGGGGCGGTTGTCGGCGTGGTGCGCGGACGTTTCACCGGCACGGCGGCCAGCCTGCGCGACAGCTTTGTCTGATCGCGTTGCACGTGATAGGGCGCTGACCTTCATCATCGGCGGTGCACGCTCCGGCAAGAGCGCGCATGCCGAAAAACTGGTGACGGCCTGTCCGGCACCGTGGAGCTATATCGCCACGGCGCAAGCCTATGACGACGAAATGCGCGATCGCATCACACTGCACCGGTCGCGTCGTGACGAGGGCTGGACGACCATAGATGCGCCGCTCGATCTTGCCGGCGCGATCGGGGCGCTACCTGATAACCGGGCTGTCTTGATCGACTGCCTGACGCTGTGGCTGACCAACCATATGCTGGCCGAACATGACATCGAGGCCGAATGCCGAAAGCTGGCTGATGTGCTGTCGCGGCCGCGCGGACCATGGTTCGTGGTTTCCAACGACGTTGGTCAGGGCATCGTGCCGGACAATGCCCTGGCAAGACGTTTTCGCGACGCCGCCGGCCGGCTCAACCAGCAGGTCGCGGCCGTAGCCGATACCGTGCTGCTGATGGTGGCAGGGCTGCCGCTCAAGGTGAAATGAAATGGCTGATGGCAAGCAGATAGACGGTAAGGATGAGGAACGCCATCGCGCCAAAATGGCCAAGCGCAAGGCTGTCCAGGATGCCGAGGTTGCAGCCAAGACGGTCGAGAAGGGGCTGCTGATCGTCAACACCGGTCCCGGCAAGGGCAAGACCACGGCCGCCTTCGGGTTGGCGCTGAGAATGCTCGGCTACGGCAAGCGCGTCGGCGTCGTCCAGTTCATCAAGGGCAAATGGCACACCGGCGAGAAAGACGCCTTTGCCACTTTTGGCGATCGCGTCGTCTGGCATGCGATGGGCGAAGGCTTCACCTGGGAGACGCAGGATCTGAAGCGCGACATTGCTGCGGCCGAGGCGGCCTGGGCCAAGGCGCTCGATCTGATGGCCGATCCGTCGATCAGCCTTCTGGTGCTCGACGAGCTGAACATCGCGCTACGCTACGACTATCTCGATCTCGAAAAGGTGGTCGCTGCGCTGAAGGTCAGGCGCGAAGGTCTGCATGTCGTCGTCACAGGCCGCAACGCCAAGCCGGCGCTGGTCGAGGCGGCCGATCTGGTCACCGAGATGGGCATGACCAAGCACCATTTTTCCGCCGGCGTGAAGGCGCAGCAAGGGATAGAGTTCTAAGGGTTTGCTGCTACCCTCACGCGACGATGACGATCGCCGAGATTATGCCGAACAGGCCTATCAGCAGAAAATCGGCGACCTGGTAGAGCTTCAGCGCTCGCCTGATGTCGGTGCTTTCCGCCTCACGCCGGCCGCCTTCGCCCATAAACGCATCATCGACCGCGACGCCGCCGTAGCTGCGCGGCCCGGCAAGCGCCAGCCCGAGCGCACCGGCCATCGCCGCCTCCGGCCAGCCGGCATTGGGCGAGCGGTGTTTTTTCGCGTCGCGCCGTACAGCGCGCCAGGCACCTTTTGCATCGGCGCCTTTTACGAGGAAAGCGGCAAGCACGATCAGCAGCGCGGTCAGCCGCGACGCAGGCAGGTTGATCAGGTCGTCGAAGCGCGCGGCTGCCCAGCCGAAGGCCTCATGGCGCGGGGTGCGATGGCCGATCATCGAATCGGCAGTGTTGGCAGCCTTGTAGGCGACACCGCCGGCCAGCCCGCCGACGCCGATCCAGAAGACGGGTGCAACGATGCCGTCGGAAAAATTCTCGGCCAGGCTTTCGATCGCCGCGCGCGCGACGCCGGCCCTGTCGAGCTTTTCCGGATCGCGGCCGACGATCCGCGAGACGGCAGCACGGCCGATGGCGAGCCCGCCGGTGTCGAGTGCGTCGGCCACCGCCTCGACATGCTCGGCCAGGCTCTTCTGCGACAGCAGCGATGTCGCCAGAAGCGCCGTGATCAACAATCCGGCGGGCAGGACCTGCCAGAGCGCGGTTTCCACCGCGAAGGCAACGGCGGCCGGCACCAGCACGATGATCAGCAGCGCGACAACGCCCGAAGAACGACGCTGCTCGTCGGGATCAGTGGCGCGGTTGAGCCTGCGATCGAGAAAGGATATCAGGCTGCCGAACCAGGTGACAGGGTGACCGATGGCACCAAACAGCCAGGCCGGGTAGCCGAGGGCGAATTCAATAATCAGTGACAGGAAGGCAATCAGGATCGACATGAAGCTTCTTGATGGAGCGGGAGCAGTGGTGGACCACGGCGGAAGTCTTGGCCGGGCGCGGGCGCTTTTCCCGCACGCGCCGCAGCCTTTCGTCGACCTCTCGACCGGGATCAATCCGCACTCCTATCCGCTTTTTGAGTTGCCCGCCACCGCTCTGTCACGGTTGCCGGAAGCTGCGCGCACCCGCGAGCTGGCTGACGTCGCGGCGAGAGCCTATGGTGCGCCATCGGCAGCGAATGTGGCAGCAGCGCCCGGAACGCAAATCCTCCTGCCGCGCGTCGCTTCGCTGGTGAGCCCCGGCAAGGCGCTAGTGCTCGGGCCGACCTACGCCGAACATCAGCGGGCAGCTGCGGTCGCCGGCCATGCGGCGACAGAGGCCGACGACTTCGAGGCTCTGGCAGCCGCTGACCTTGCCATCGTCGTCAACCCCAACAATCCGGATGGACGCGTCGTCGAACGCGAAAGGCTGCTTTTGCTTGCC
The DNA here is from genome assembly GCF_004010325.2 of Mesorhizobium sp. M00.F.Ca.ET.216.01.1.1. Taxonomy (GTDB): domain Bacteria; phylum Pseudomonadota; class Alphaproteobacteria; order Rhizobiales; family Rhizobiaceae; genus Mesorhizobium. The sequence continues at coordinate 145,447 of NZ_SADR02000010.1, read as the reverse complement.
GGAAAGTTGCGCGCCAAAGGCGGCCTGCTGGTCGTCGACGAGGCCTTCATGGATGTCGGTCCGCGCGCGGAAAGCTTGGCCGGCGACATCGACCGAGGCGGCATCGTCGTGCTGCGCTCCTTCGGCAAGTTCTTCGGACTGGCCGGCCTGCGGCTCGGTTTTGCGCTGGCCGATGCGCTGACCGTCGAACGGCTGGAAGCGCAATTCGGGCCGTGGGCGGTCGCCGGTCCAGCGCTCGAATATGGCGTTCGCGCGCTTGCCGATACCGGCTGGCAGGCCGACATGCGACGCCGGCTGGTCGAAGATGCCGCGCGGCTCGACGCACTGTTCGACCGCTTCGGCGTCCCTGTTGCCGGCGGCACGACGCTGTTTCGCTATATCAGGCTGACGGATGCCACCGGACTGTTTTCGGCGCTCGGCGAGCGCGGCATCCTGCTTCGCCATTTCTCCGACCGGCCGCATGTGCTGCGCGCCGGGTTGCCGGGCCCGGACGAGGAATGGCAGCGGCTCGAATCGGCCCTTGCCGACTGGGCTTCGCGGCGCGACGATCAGGCAAAGGAAACGATCCAATGATCCATGTCTGTTCGTTGGCAAAAGTCGAAGAAACGGTGGCAAAGACCGGCGCCGAGCGGCTGCTTTCCCTGCTCGCTGCCGGCACGGACGTGACGCGCCCGGCCTCGATCGCCAGGGAAAACCATCTGCATCTCGTCATGCATGACATTGCGGTGGCCCAAGAGGGCATGACCATGCCGGGCGAGGAGCATGTCCGCAGCTTGCTCGATTTCGCGCGCCAATGGGATCGCGCACGGCCGCTGGTCGTGCATTGCTATGCCGGCATCAGCCGTTCCACCGCCTCCGCCTACATCATCGCTGCGGCGCTGGCGCCGAGGCGCAATGAGGTCGAACTGGCCAAAACGCTGCGCTCGCTGTCGCCCATGGCGACGCCCAACCCGCGGCTGATCGCGGTCGCCGACGCGCTGCTCGATCGCAACGGCCGGATGATCGAAGCGATCCAGGCGATCGGGCGCGGCGCGGATGCCTTCGAAGGCACGCCCTTCGCGTTGAAGATCGACGCCTGACTATGCCAGCCAGTCGGCGAGCTTTGCCTTCTGCACATCTTTCAGCAGGTTGATGAAACCGTCGGCCTGATGTTCGGCGGTCAGCCGGCCCTTTTCTGCCGTTGCAATGCTGGCGTCGCCGACCACGCCGTTCGGGTTGAGATCGGTGGCGATCCAGGCAAAGGCATGCGTTCCGGTGTGGCGCAGCAGCGAGAATTCCTTTTCGGCGCGGGCGACGTTGGAAACGAAATTGTCGGCTTTACCCATGTCGACGAGCTCCGGCCGGAAATGCAGCATCAGAGACGTCTCGACATCGCCGCCGTGGATGCCCTGGCGGTCCTCAAGCTCGGTGTACATACCGGCCGGCCGGCCGAAGCGCTGCCAACTCGTCTTCACCGCCAGCATTTTCGCGCGCACGCGCAATTCGCGCGTGACGATGCCCATGATCTCCTCGTTGCCACCGTGCGAGTTGACGACGATCACCTTTCTCACACCGGCCCGCGCGATCGACAGGCCAAGCTCGGTCCAGGCCTCGATCAAGGTCGCGGCCGGCAATGTCAGGGTTCCCGGCGCATGCAAATGTTCGTTCGACTTGCCCACCGCCTGAACAGGCAGAATGCGAATGTCGAGATCGCCGGGCAGGCGGTCGATCACCGTTTCAAGCATGCCATTCATGATCGAGGTGTCGGTCGAAACCGGCAGATGCGGGCCGTGTTGCTCGATCGCCGCCACCGGCAGCACCGCGATCGTCGCCTCCGGGTCGATCGCGGCGTATTCGGTGGTCCGGTAATCACCCCACCACACGCGTCTTTTTGCAACGGTCATGTCATGCCTCTTCGATGGATGGCCAGACCTAGCGCGACGCGCATCGCCTGTCGATCATGCAGCCGCGATGACCTCGATCTCGACCTTGAACTCCGGCCGGGCAAAGCCTGACACGATCATCAGCGTCGAGGCCGGTGCCGGGCTGGCGAACAGCCGGTCGCGGACATCCATATAGGGCCGCAGGAAGGCACGGTCGGTGACATAGGCGTTGATGCGCACGATGTCGGAAAGTTCGAGCCCGGCCTCGCCGAGAATCGCTGATATGTTCTGAAAACAGAGTTCGGCCTGTGCGCCGGCATCCTCCGGGATCTGATCGTCCGGCGTGATGGCGACCTGGCCCGAACACAGCACCAGCCGCTTGCCGGCCGGCACCTCGACGCCATGGCTGTAGCGGGCAAAAGGCGGCTTGATCGACTTCGGCGTGAGGAATCTGAACATTGCAATCTCCGGTCTACGGCCAGCTTACGGCGCAAATGGCGGAGCCTTCAAGATCGCGGTGCACGCCATCAGGGCGATTGTGGACAGGCGTTCAAAAAATAGGCACGATGCCTTCCATACAGCATGACCCGTCCGGTCTTCGTATCGGCTATTGCACAAGCGGGCGGTCCCGGCGCAAGGAGCCGGTGGCATGTGTCTTGCTTCTTGAAACAATGGTGTCGAGCCCGGCGCGTGGCGGTCCGGAGCAAACAAAGGGTGGTGTGGATGTACGGAAAACGGAAGCTCTCGGCGGGCGCGATCGTGCTGCTTGCCGCAGGCACGCTTGGTGCGGCGGCGAACGAAAAAGTCACCTTCGGCACCAACTGGTTGGCGGAACCGGAGCATGGCGGCTACTACCAGGCAGTGGCAGACGGCACCTATGCGGCTTGCGGTGTCGATGTGACGATCATGCAGGGTGGCCCGCAGGTCAGCGGCCGACCGCTGTTGCTCGCCGGCAAGATCGATTTCTACATGGGCGGCAACCTGCTTTCGGCCTTCGACGCCGTGCAGCAGGGCATTCCGCTGCGCGTCGTGGCCGCGGACTTCCAGAAGGACCCGCAGGTCATCATGTCCCAGCCCGGCCAGGGGCTGGACAAATGGGAGGATCTGAAGAACGCCGATCAGTATATCCTCGGCGACGAAGGTACGCAGACATTCTTCCAGTGGATGGTCACCGAGCTCGGCTTCGATGCCGGCAAACGCGTGCCCTATACCTTCAATCCAGCGCCCTTCATCGCCAACAAGAAGTCGATCCAGCAGGGTTATGTCACCTCGGAACCGTTCGCCGTCCAGAAGCAGGGCGGGTTCATGCCGAACCAGTTCCTGCTGGCCGACTATGGCTGGGACACATATGCGACCACGATCGAGACCATGCAGGAGACGATCGACAAGCGGCCCGAGGTCGTACAGTGCTTCGTCGATGGTTCGGCCAAGGGTTGGTACAACTACCTCTATGGTGACAACAAGGCCGCCAACGAGATGATCAAGAAGGAAAATCCGGATATGACGGATGAGCAGATCGCCTTCTCGATCGACCAGCTGAAGAAATTCGGTGTCGTCGATTCCGGCGACACCGAAAAGCTCGGCATCGGCGCGATGACCGAAGCGCGCATCCAGAGCTTCTATGACAAGATGGTCAAGGCCAAGGTTGCGCAGGCTGACATCGACATCAAGAAGGCCTATACGCTTGCCTTCATCAACAAGGGTGTCGGGCTGGATCTGAAGAAATAGGCCGGTCTGCCTGAGATGATGCAGGAGAAAGTGGCGCAAGCGCCGGGAAGTGCATCGGGCGAAGGCCCGATGCTGCTGGCGCTGCGCGGTGTAGGCAAGGTGTTTTCCAACGGCGTGGCGGCGCTCAGCGACGTCAATCTGACGATCCGGGACGGCGATTTCCTTAGCCTTCTCGGACCCTCGGGTTGCGGCAAGTCGACGGCGCTGCGGTTGATTGCCGGCCTGTCGACGCCGACCTCCGGGCTGCTCGACTGGCGCGGCAGCGGCTTCGATCGCTCCAATATCGGCTTCGTCTTCCAGGAGCCGACGCTGTTGCCCTGGGCCGATGTCTTCGACAATGTCTGGCTGCCGCTGCGGCTGAAGGGTGTGTCGCGAGCCAAGGCGGCGCCGGCGGTGATGGAGATGCTGGCGCGGGTTCACCTGACCGGCTTCGAGAACGCCGTGCCGCGCGAGCTCTCCGGCGGCATGAAGATGCGCGTCTCGATCGCCCGCGCCATGGTGACAAAGCCGCGCGTTCTCTTGATGGACGAGCCGTTCGCGGCGCTGGACGAGATCACCCGCTTCAAGCTCAACAACGATCTTCTGGAACTGTGGCAGGGCGAGCGCTTCACCGTCGTCTTCGTCACCCACAGCGTCTTCGAAAGTGTTTTTCTTTCTAACCGCGTCGTCGTCATGGCGGCGCGGCCGGGCAGGGTGTTCAGCGAATTTGCCGTCGCAGCACCCTATCCGCGCGACGAGGCGTTTCGCACCTCGCCCGTTTATGCCGCGCTCTGCCGCCAGGCGTCCGATGTGCTGATCGGTGCCATCAACTCGACCGCCGGACCGCATCATGACGGCCATTGAAGAGCACACACTGAGGCTCGATGCCGAGGAGGCGCGCCGCGTGCGCCAGGAACGGCTCGAGCGGATCGGCAAATGGGTATTGCCGCTGGCGATCATGATCCTGGCGATCTGGCTGTGGGACCGCATCTGTGTCTGGAACGAGATCCCGAAATACATCCTGCCGCGCCCCGGCGTGGTGCTGCAGACGCTTCATGATGATGCCGGGCTGCTGTTCTCCTCGCTGCTGGTGACGCTCAGGGTCACCTTCCTCAGCCTGCTTCTCGCGGTGGTTGGCGGTGTCGGGCTGGCGGTGCTGTTCGCGCAGTCGAAATGGGTGGAGATGTCGTTCTTTCCCTTTGCCATCGTGCTGCAGGTGACGCCGATCGTCGCGATCTTCCCGCTGATCAACATCTATGTCGACAACCAGACGACAAAACTCCTGCTTTGCGCCTGGATCGTCGCGTTCTTTCCGATCCTGTCCAACACCACGCTCGGCCTCAATTCCGTCGACCGCAATCTGCGTGACATGTTCAAGCTCAACGGCGCGACCCGCTGGCAGCAATTGCGCTATCTGCGCCTGCCGGCGGCGATGCCATATTTCCTAGGCGGGCTGAAGATCGCCGGTGGCCTGTCGCTGATCGGCGCGGTGGTGGCCGAATTCGTCGCCGGTGCACAGGGACAGTCGTCGGGGCTCGCCTCGCGCATCATCGAGGCCGGCTACCGGCTCAACGCGCCGCGGCTGTTCGCGGCGCTGATCCTGATCTCGCTCACCGGCATTTTGATCTTCCTGGTGCTGTCGCTGATTTCGCATCTCATCCTGCGGCGCTGGCACGAAAGCGCGCTGAAGCAGGAGCGGTGATGGTGGTCGTTCTTATCGCCCAAGGGGGTGGAATTTGATCCCGGACTCTGCCTCTTATCACCTCACCAACGTCCGGCTTCACGCATCCCTGGCGCCGGGGCTTGCTGCTTCCTTCGATGCCGACGGATTTGCGCTTGCCGACATCGCTGTGGCCGACGGCAGGATTTCCAGCATCGCCGCGCATGGTCGATCCAAGGCGCCGGCAGACGCCATCGACCTTGGCGGCCGCATAGTGCTGCCGTGCTTCGTCGACTGCCATACGCATATTGACAAGGGTCATATCTGGCCTCGAAAACCCAATCCCGACGGCACTTTCATAGGCGCCTTGAACGCCACCGGCGCCGACCGTACCGCCCGCTGGAGCGCCGACGACGTCGCCCGCCGCATGGATTTTTCGCTGTGCTCGGCCTATGTGCACGGCACCAAAGCCCTGCGCACCCATCTCGACAGCGTCGCGCCGCAGGAAGAGATCTCCTGGCCGGTGTTCGAGACGATGCGGGAAAAATGGCGCGGCCGCATCGAGCTGCAGGCTGCCTGCCTGCTCGGCATCGAAAACGTGCGCGACAAGAAATGGTTCGAGAAGCTGGCCAGACGGGTGGCTGCCGCCAAGGGCGTGCTGGGCGTCGTCACCTACATGGTGCCGGACCTGGAAGAGCTTCTCGACCAAGTGTTTGCGCAGGCGATCAAGCACGGCCTCGACCTCGATTTCCATGCCGACGAGACCGACGCCGTTTCGGCGATCTCGCTGAAGAAGATCGCCGAGGCGGCGTTGTGGAACGGTTTTGAGGGAAACATCCTGGTCGGTCACTGCTGTTCGCTGGCGCGCCAGCCGGATCTCGATGTGCTCGACACGCTGGACAAGGTGGCGAAGGCGGGGCTGGCGGTGGTGTCGCTGCCGATGTGCAACCTCTATCTGCAGGACCGGCGCGGCGACAATACGACACCGCGCTGGCGCGGCGTGACGCTGCTGCACGAGATGAAGGCGCGCGGCATTCCGGTGGCCGTTGCTTCAGACAACACGCGTGATCCGTTCTATGCCTATGGCGATCTCGACATGCTGGAGGTCTACCGCATGGCGACTCGCATCCTGCATTTCGACCATCCGGTTGGCGACTGGCCGCAAGCGGTGGCGGCAACGCCGGCCAAAGTGATGCGACTCGACGGCTTCGGCGCGCTTGCCGCAGGCGGTGCCGCCGATTTCATCGTCTTCAAAGGCCGGAGCTGGACCGAATTGCTGTCGCGGCCCGAATCGGATCGCATCGTCGTGCGCGACGGGCGGGCGATCGACCGCCAACTGCCCGACTATGCCGAACTCGACGACCTGATGGTGAAATGATGGATCTGGTTGGCCTCAAGCGCGATCTCGACGGTCTGAAGATCGACGACCATCCGGCGATCGTCCAGCAGAAGAGCCGCGACTTCTACTGGTACAGCCCGGTGCTGAAGCAGCAGCTCGACCACGTCACCGGCGACCTGATCGTGACGCCGAAAACCGAAGACGAGGTGATCCGCGTGCTCGCCGCTTGCCATCGGCACGGCGTGCCGGTGACACCGCGCGGCAGCGGCACCGGCAATTACGGACAGGCGATGCCTCTGTCGGGTGGCGTGGTGCTCAACCTCGCCGAGATGAACGCGGTCAAGACGATCGCGCCCGGCCGGGTCGTTACCGGTCCGGGTGCCGTGCTTGCCGACATCGACAGAGCGACACGCGCGCATTCCGGCCAGGAGCTCCGGATGTCGCCATCGACCTACAACACGGCATCGATCGGCGGTTTTGTCGCCGGCGGCTCGGGCGGCATTGGCTCGATCCGCTGGGGTGGCTTGCGCGACCTCGGCAACGTCATCCGGCTCAGGACCGTGACGATGGAGGCACAACCTCGAGTCATGGAACTCACCGGCGAAGACGTGCTGAAGGTCATGCACGCCTACGGCACCAACGGCATCATCACCGAGGTCGAGATGCCGCTGACCGCCAGCTATGACTGGGTCGACGTCATCGTCGGCTTCGACGACTTCATGGACGCGGCCGGCTTCGGCAACGACCTTGCCGTCCAGGACGGCATTCTGGCGAAACTGATCACGCCGATCGCTGCTCCCATCCCTTACGACTATTTCAAGCGCCATCAGAAATTCTTCCGGCGCGAGCAAAGCATCGTCGTCCTGATGATCGCGCCGCACGCGATGGATGCATTTGTTGCCTTCACCGCGCACAGCAAGGGCGAGATCGTCTTCCGCGCCGACAAGGAAGCCGATCTCAAGGGCCTGCCGCCGGCCTACGAGCTGACCTGGAACCACACGACACTGCGCGCCATCAGGGTCGATCCGACGATAACTTACCTGCAGACCCGCTACCCGTCGCCGGATCATCTCGCTCACGTCAAGGCGATGGTCGACCGCTTCGGTGACGAAGTGCCGGCGCATCTCGAATTCATCCGCTTCGACGGCGCGATCGGCGTGGCCGGATTGCCGCTGGTCCGCTTCACCACAGCGGAGCGGCTTGATGAGATCATCCGCATCCATGAGGACAATGGCTGTTGGATCTTCAACCCGCACCGCTACACGCTGGAAGAAGGCGGCATGAAGCGGACGGACGAAGTGCAGCTCGCGTTCAAGCGAGAGACCGATCCGCAAGGACTGCTCAATCCCGGCAAGATGATCGCCTGGGAAAATCCGGACTACGACTATCGCTCGGACAAGTCGTTCCTGTTCAAGGGGCTGGAGAGGGTGAGCTGAAGACCTCCCATGGACATCCTCGTCCTCTACGCTCACCCGGTCGAGACCAGCTTCAACGCCGGTCTGCACCGGACGATCGTCGAGCGACTGACGACAGCCGGCCACGCTGTCGATGACTGCGATCTCTATGCCGAGGATTTCGATCCGCGGCTGACGCGGGGCGAACGGCTTGGCTATCACGATGAGCGCAGGGCCGATGATGCAGCAGCCGCTTATGTCGCGAGGCTGCAAAGGGCCGAGGCGCTGGTGCTGTCGTTCCCGGTGTGGAATTTCGGCTATCCGGCGATCCTGAAGGGCTTTTTCGATCGCGTCTTCCTGCCCGGCGTATCGTTCAAGCTGGTCGACGGCAAGGTGCAGCCGTCGTTGCACAATATTCGCAAGCTGGCGGCGGTCACCACCTATGGCGGCAGCCGGTTCCGTGCCGTGCTGATGGGCGACCCGCCGCGCAAGCTGGTCAACCGCGTGTTGCGCGCCACCATAAAGCCCGGTGCATCCGTGTCCTACCTCGCGCATTATTCGATGAACCTGTCGACCGACGAAGCACGGAAGGCATTCATGGCGAAGGTCGCAGCCAGGATGGACGCATTCTGATGCGGGTCCTGGTGGTCTATTGCCATCCAGTGCCCGATAGCTTTTGCGCGGCGATCCGCGATAGTGCCGTCGAGGTATTGAAGGCGCGGGGCTGGGAAGTGCGGCTGCTCGACCTCTATGCGGAAAATTTCAATCCGGTGATGAGCTGCGACGAGCGACGCTCGTACAATGGCAGCGCGCCGCAGGATCCGGCGCTCAAGCCGCATTTCGATCACCTCGCCTGGGCCCAGGCGATCCTCTTCATCTATCCGACATGGTGGTACGGGCTGCCAGCGATGCTGAAAGGCTGGCTCGACCGGGTGTGGGCAACGGATGTCGCCTTCCGGCTGCCGGCGGGCAAGGGGCGGATCAAATCGCTGATGACGCATGTGACGAGGCTCGGCGTGATCACGACCTGCGGCGCGCCGACCTGGTGGAGCGTCGTCGTCGGCCAGCCCGGCCGCAAGACCATCCTGCGCGGCATGCGGGCGCTCTGCGCCACCCGCTGCAGGACGTTCTTCCTGGCGCACTATCTGATGGATTCGTCCACTCCGAAGACGAGGGCAGCGTTTCTGGAGAGGGTGCGGAGGACGCTGGAGCGGTTTTGAGTTACATCCGCACCCGTTCCGACTTCGGATCATACATCGGCTTCAGCGATGCTTCGGCGGCGAAGCGTTCGCCGGCGATCTCGATTTCGTAGGACGAAGACAGTACGTCAGCCTCGCTTTCGCCTTTGCACGGCACGTAGCCGAGCCCGATCGCGCCGCCCAGGTGGTGGCCGTAATTGCCTGATGTGATCGGGCCGACGATCTTGCCGTCGCGCAGGATCGCCTCATTGTGGAACAGCAACGGTTGCGGGTCTTTCAGGCGGAACTGGACCAGCCGCCGGTCCAATCCGGTTTCTTTCTTCCTCAGGACGGCATCGCGGCCGACGAAGCTGCCTTTTGCCGTCTTCACCGCGAAGCCCAATCCTGCTTCCAGCACATTGTCCTCGTCGGTGATGTCATGGCCGAAATGGCGGAAGGCCTTTTCGATGCGGCAGGAATCCAGCGTATGCAGACCGCACAGCTTTAGGCCAGTTTCCGTCCCGGCCTCGTCGATCACCTCGAAGATATGGGCGGCCTGGTCGGTCGAGACATAAAGCTCCCAGCCGAGCTCGCCGACATAGGTAACGCGGTGGGCGCGGGCCAGCCCCATGCCGATTTCTATCTCCTGAAAGGTACCGAAAGGGTTGGCTTCGTTGGAGAAATCGTTGGGACTCACCTTCTGAATCAGCGTCCTCGCATCCGGTCCCATCAGGCAAAGCACGGCCTCAGCAGCGGTGACGTCGGTGATGACGACGAACTCGTCGGCGAGATGTTTTCTCAGCCAGGCCAGATCGCGCTGCAACGTCGCCCCGGGCACGACAAGGAAGAAGGCCGTTTCCGACAGCCGCGAGACGGTGAGGTCGCTCTCGATACCGCCCCTGGCGTTGAGCATCTGCGTGTAGACGATCTTGCCCGGCGCCACGTCCATGTCGTTGGCGCAGAGCCTCTGCAGGAAGGCACAGGCGTCGCGGCCCTCGACACGGATCTTGCCGAACGAGGTCATGTCGAACAGGCCGACGCCGTTCCTGACCGCCAGATGTTCCTCGCGCTGGTTGTCGAACCAGTTCTGCCGCTTCCACGAATAGCGGTATTCGCGCTCCTGGCCGTCACGGGCGAACCAGTTGGCACGCTCCCAGCCGGCGACTTCGCCGAATACGGCGCCGCGCGCCTTCAGATGTTCGTGCAGCGGCGAACGCCTGACGTTTCGCGAGGTCGCCATCTGGCGGTAGGGGAAATGATCGGCATAGAGCAGGCCGAGCGTTTCGGAGACACGCTCCTTGAGATAGCGGCGGTTCTTCTGGAACGGCTGGGCACGGCGAATGTCGACCTCCCAGAGATCGAAAGGCGCTTCGCCATCGTTGATCCATTGCGCCAGCGCCATGCCGGCGCCACCGGAAGAAACGATGCCGATCGAATTGTAGCCGGTCGCTATCCAGTAGCCGGAAAGCTCCGGCGCCTCGCCGAGATAGTAGCGGTCGTCCGGCGTGAAGCTTTCGGGGCCGTTAAAGAAGGTGTGGATGCCCGCCGTCGCCAGCATCGGCATGCGGTTGACGCCCATTTCGAGGATTGGCTCGAAGTGGTCCATGTCCTCCGGCAACTGGTCGAAGCAGAAGTCCTCGCGGATGCCGTTCATGCCCCAGGGTTTTGCCACCGGCTCGAAGGCGCCAAGCATCATCTTGCCGGCGTCTTCCTTGTAGTAGGCGCACTCGTCCGGCACGCGCAGCACCGGCAGGCGGGTCAGCCCTGGGATCGGCTCGGTGACGAGATAAAAATGCTCGCAGGCATGCAGGGGAATGGTGACGCCGTTCTGTGCCCCGAGCTCACGCGCCCACATGCCGGCGCAATTGACGACGATTTCGGTATCGATCGTGCCTTGTGCTTCGCCCTGTACCCAGGAAACGCCGGTGACGCGGCCATTCTTGGTGTGGACCTTGGTGACCTTCACATTCTCGATGATCGTCGCGCCACGCTGGCGGGCACCCTTGGCCAGCGCCATGGCGATGTTGGCTGGGTCGCACTGGCCGTCGAGCGGCAGATGCACTGCACCGACAACGTCGGAAACATTGAGATGCGGATACATCTCCTTGACTTCCCAAGGCGAAATCTCACGCACGTCGACATCGAACGCGCGGGCGAGAGACGCCTGCCTATAAATCTCGTGCTTGCGCTCCTCGGTCAGCGCCACGGTGATCGAGCCGACCTGCCGCATGCCAGTGCCGACACCGGTCTCGGCTTCGAGCTTGACGTAGAGGTCGGCCGAATATTTGGCCAGCCGCGTCATGTTCTGTGAGCCGCGCAACTGGCCGATCAGGCCGGCGGCGTGCCATGTCGTGCCTGAGGTCAACTGCTTGCGCTCGAGCAGCACGATGTCGGTCCAGCCGAGCTTGGCCAGATGGTAGGCGACCGAGCAGCCGGAGACGCCGCCGCCGATGATGACCGCCCTTGCCTTGGTAGGAATGGCTTTTGCGGGCAGGGCGCTCATGCGGCCTCGCGGCGATAGTTGGACGCGAAGCGGCGCAAGCGAAGGGCTGCTTCCGTCAGCACCGGCTCGGGCTGGCAGAGGCTGACGCGGATGTGGCCGGCGGCGGCCTCGCCGAAGCTGGAACCAGGCATGACGCCGACCTTTTCCTTGTCGAGGAAGGCCCAGGCGAATTTCTCGTCGTCCGGCTCGATGGCTGATATGTCGAGCATGACATACATGCCGCCTTCGGAACCGCGCACGGTGACGTTGTTCATGCCGCGCATGGCATCGAGCAGGACGGTGCGCCGCGCGGCATAGCGTTCGGCGATCTCCTTGACGCCGTAACCGTTTTCGAGCGCCTCTGCGCAAGCGAGGCTGATGAAGGCGGGCAGGCCGTAGGTCGTCACCAGATTGAGGTTGACCAGCAGCGACATCATCTCCTCGGGCCCGGTCAGCCAGCCCATGCGCCAGCCGGTCATGCCGTGGCTCTTCGACATCGAATTGATGACCAGCGTGCGTTCCGCCATGCCAGGCAGTGAACGCGGCGAAATGTGCTCGCCGCCGCCCAGCGTCCAGTAGACCTCGTCCGTCAACAGCCAGAGGTCATGCTCCCTGCAGATCTGCGCCAACTCTTCCAGCCGCTGGCGCGAATAGACCGCACCCGTCGGGTTGTTCGGCGTGTTGATGAGGATGGCGCGCGTATTGGGTCGAAGTGCGGCGCGGATGTCGGCGGCTCGCGGCTGGAAGCTGTCCTCGGCGGGTGTCTCGACGATGGTGAAATCGGCGCCCGCTGCACTGAACGTGTTGGGATAGGTCGCGTAGTAAGGCGCGACCACGATTGCATGGTCGCCTTGGTCGAGAACGGCTTGCACCGCCGCATAGAGTGCTGCCTGGCCGCCCGGTGTGGCGATGACCTGATCGGGATTTGTCGCAATGCCGGTGCATGCAGTGGAAGCTGCTGCCATCGCCTTGCGCAGGCGCGGAATGCCGGGAAGCGGGGTGTAGTGGTGATTGCTGGCGCGAACCGCCGTCACGCAGGCCTCGATCGTCTGCGTCGGCGTATCGAAATCATGGTCGCCGACCGACAGCAGGATGATGTCCTCGCCGGCCTCCCTGCGTGTCCAGGCAGCGAAATGAACCTCCCAGCCGTCCTTGCCCGAAGGCACGATGCCGGAAATGCGCGATGATGGTTGGGGCATTATGCTCTTAGCCTCTCGTTCTTCGGATCCCACAGGGGTTCGTCTTTCTGTACGACCGCCTTGAAGCGGTCGCCGAAGATCTCGATTTCGACCGCGGTTCCCGGCTCGGTGAGGTCGGCGCGCAGCATGCCTAGCGCGATCGACTTGTCGATGCGGTGACCCCAGCCACCGGACGTCGTCTCGCCGACGATCTGGCCGTCATGCCACAGCGTCGACATGTAAGGCGCGTCGCAATCGCCGGGGTTTTCGACGGTCAACGTGACGAAGCGTTTCTTCACGCCCTGCTGCTTCTCGTTCTGCAGCGCCGCCTTGCCGCGGAAATCGGGCTTGTCCCATTTGACGAAACGCTCGAGCCCGCCCTGCAGGATCGAGTAGTCGGTCGAAAGGTCGCCCTTCCAGGCGCGGTAGCCTTTTTCGAGCCGGAGCGAGTCCAGCGCGAACATGCCGAACGGCTTCAGTCCGTGCTTCTGGCCGGCCGCCCAGATGGCATCGAAGATGGCGGCGGTGTCTTCGACCTTGCTGTGGATTTCCCAGCCAAGCTCGCCGGCGAAGGATACGCGCACCAGTTTCGCCCAGCGGCCGGCGATTGCCGTCTCCTGATGCGTCAGCCAGGGCAAAGCGAGATCGGCGTTGCAAAGTTCGGCGAGGATCTTTCGCGAATTGGGTCCGGCAAGGATCTGGGTGGAGTATTCCTCCGTCCGGTCGATCAGCTTGAAAGTCGCGTCCTTGGGTATGCGCGATTGCAGCCACTCGAAATCGTGCCATTGCGCCACTGCGGCAGTGATCAACGTCATCAGGTTCTCGTCGTGGCGCACCACCGACATTTCGGTGACGATGCGGCCTTTGTCGTCGGCAAAGTAGACGAGGCCGATGCGGCCGGGTTTCGGCACCAGACCGGTGACCTGCCGGCTCAGCCATTCGGCAGCATTCGGACCGTCGAGGTTGAAGCGGGAAAAACCCGGCAGGTCGAGAATGCCGGCGGCGTCGCGCACCGCGAGGCACTCCTCGCGGACACGATGCTGCCACGGCCCGTCGCGGCGGAAGGTCAAAGTGGACTGTTCGGACACATCGTCGCCGGCTTGCGCATACCAAGTCGCACGCTCCCAGCCATTATAGGCATCGAAGCGGGCGCCGAGCGCCTTGATGCGATCATGGATCGGCGACAGTTTGCGGTCGCGCCCAGCGGGCCAGGCATGGCGCGGAAACTGGATTGCGTATTCGTTGCCGTAGATTTCCATGCCCTTGGCGACACAGTAATCCGGGGCCGAGGCAAAGGCGGTGAAGCGGCGCGGATCGCAGGACCACATGTCCCATTCGGTCTGGCCTTGCGTCACCCATTCGGCCAGCACCTTGCCGGCGCCGCCGCCCTGGGCGATGCCAAAGGTGAAGACGCAGGCCTCGAAGGCGTTCGGCACGCCGGGCATCGGCCCGATCAGCGGGTTGCCGTCCGGCGCATAGGGGATCGGTCCGTTGATGACTTTGGACAGTCCGGCGGTGCCGAGGATCGGCACGCGGGCGACGGCATCCGCCAGATAGTGCTCCAGCCGGTCGAGATCGTCGGGGAACAGCTGGAATGAAAAATCGTCCGGCATCGGGTCGTTGTGGCCGACCCAGTGGGCGCGGCAATTGCGTTCATAGGGGCCGAGATTCATGCCGTTCTTTTCCTGACGCAGATAGTAGGAGGTATCGACATCGCGCAGCAGCGGCAGCTTGCTGCCATGCTCTTTCGACCATGCGGCCAGTTCGGGGATTTCCTCGAACAGGATGTATTGGTGGCTCATCACCACCATCGGCACGTCACGACCGAACATCTTGCCGACTTCGGCGGCGCGGTAGCCGGCGGCGTTGACGACGATCTCGCAGCGGATCTCGCCTTGCGCCGTCTCGACCACCCACTCGTCGTTGTCGCAGCGCACACCGGTAACCGGGCAGAAACGGATGATCTTCGCACCCCTATCGCGGGCGCCCTTGGCCAGCGCCTGGGTCAGCTGCGCCGGGTCGATGTCGCCGTCGCTCGGATCGTAGAGCGCACCCTTGAGGTCGTGTGTCTCGATGAACGGGTAGCGACGCTTGATCTCGTCGAGCCCGACCACGTCGATATCCATGCCCTGGTAGCGGCCCATGCCCTTGGCGCGCTGGAACTCCTGCATCCGCTCGGCCGTATGGGCGAGCCTGAGCGAACCTGTGACGTGGTAGTTCATGGGGTAGCCGACCTCGTCGGCCAGCCCGCGATAGAGCTCGGTCGAATAGCGCTGCATGTTCATCAGCGACCATGATGAGGAGAAGGTCGGCACGTTGCCGGCCGCATGCCAGGTCGAACCGGAGGTCAGCTCGTTCTTTTCCAGAAGCACGCAGTCGGTCCAGCCCGCCTTGGCGAGATGGTAGAGCGAGGAGGCGCCGACGACACCGCCTCCGATGATCACCACGCGTGCCGCGGTCGGCAAACCGGCCATGTTCTTCTCCAGCCCTTGAAGCGCGTTGCATCAATGAGGTTCATGCGACGCGCTTCAAATTTTGTTTTGATGCATGTCGTTGTCCCAAACCGCAGCGCACTTTTGGGCGACATGCATTCGTTCAATAAACAGGCGGCGAAACCACCCAGATGACGACCGCCGGCTCGGCGCCCGGATTGCGCCAGCGGAACGGCTTGCCTTCGAAGCGAAAACTGTCGCCTTCGCCAAGCCGGTGCCAGATGCCCGATATCTCGATGTCGAAGGTACCGGAAGCGACATATCCGGCTTCCTCCGTTGGCCGTTGCGCTTCGGTCTTCAGCTCCGCGCCCGGTGCAAAGACCGAACGTAGCATCTCGAAGCTACCGCCGAGATCGGGCGACAGAAGCTCCTCCACCAGTCCGGATTCGCTTGTGCCAAGCGAGCGGCGGCTGCCGGCGCGCACGACCACGCCGCGCTCCTTCTCGACCGGCACGTCGTGGCTAAAGAACAGGCTGACCGGCACGCCGAACAATTCAGCGAAGGCTCTGAGATCGCCGAGCGATGGTATCGACAGGCCGCGCTCGACCTGGCTGACCCAGCCGACCGAGCGGCCGAGCTTCAGACCGATTTCGGCAAGCGTCAATCCGCGAGCCTTGCGCAGCGCCCTGATATCGCCGGCCAGCAGCCGTTCACCGTTTTCCTGCTCCGACCTGATAGCGGTTGAGGGCATGCCCTTTTTCTCGATGAAAAATCTCAGATAAATTTCATGAGATGCCAGGCTCGTGAAAAAATCAAGAGGATTTTCATGCGACCACAAGATTTGCTTGCGCCGTTTTGATGGTTGATGCAAAGGCTCGGCCACGAACGGCGAGTGGGGGCGTCCGGTCGACACCCACGATAGAGTGCGGCGCGCACAATCGGACGCGCAAAGCACGCTCTATCACGCTAGAATCCGCGCCATGATCCCTTCCCGGAACCGATTCCGGTTTCAGGGATCGCGCCAAGGGACAACCCCATGCTGGACAACAACTCCCGGATAGCCACGGCGATCGTCGAGGAGGCGATCACGTCGCGCCGTTCGGTGCGGGCCTTCCTGCCCGACATGGTCGACGACGACACGATCCGCGCCATTCTTTCTGTTGCCGCGCGTGCACCTTCGGGCACCAACATGCAGCCCTGGCGGGTCTACGTGACCAAGGGCGAGGTCAAGCAGCGGATCACCGACGCCATCCTCAACTCCGGCATTCGCGCCGAAAAGGCAGAGTGGGACGAGTATCGCTACTACCCCGACCAGTTCTTCGAGCCCTATCTCACCCGGCGGCGGGCGAACGGCTTCGGCCTCTACGGCGTGCTCGGCATCGGCCGGCGTGAGGTCGACAGGATGCGCGCCCAGCACGACCGCAACTTCGTCTTCTTCGACGCGCCGGTCGGCATGATCTTCACCGTCGACCGGCGGCTGAACAAGGGGTCGTGGATCGACTACGGCATGTTCCTGCAGAACATCATGGTGGCGGCGCGGGGCAGGGGCCTGCATACCTGCCCGCAGGCCGCCTTCGCACCCTATCACCGGCAGATAAGGCCGGTGCTCAACATCCCCGACGAGGAGATCGTCGTCTGCGGCATGGCGCTCGGCCATGAGGACACGTCCAAGCCGGAAAACGAGTTCCGCACCGACCGCGCGCCGCTGGAAGAGTGGGTGACGTTCGCCAAGTGAGGCAACCGCGGCCAGTCAACTGCCTCTGTCCTGTGCTACCAATCGTCTGCCGTCTATTGCACTTCGTAGCCGACTTCCTCGCTGGCATGGCAGAGCGCCTTCCAGAACGAGCGTGCAAACGAGCGGAACACGTAGATATCGAACTGATCGGCGCCGGTGCGCTGGATTTGGGCGAAAATGTCGTGATGATTGGTGGAGCGGCCCGCGCCCAACGGGAAGGCCGGCAGCGCAAAATCTATGGCGAAGAACTTTGCCAACACCCATTCGGCTTTTGGCCCGGCGATGCGGATCGCGGTGCGTCCATGCGAAAGGTCGGTGAGGGTGCCGATAGCCGGGGTGACGACATCGGCAAAGGCCAAGGCAAGGCCCTCGGCCTCATCGACTACGGTGAATTTTCCCGGCGCAAAGCCAAATACCGATCTAACGCCGTTGGTGCTGCCGCCGCCGGCGCCATCGGGCAAGGTGAGACCGGTAACGGTGCGGATGCCAGATATCAGCTGCTTCTCTTCGCCCGGCCAAGCGGCAAGCTGCAGGATCGACCCCGGCTTGGTTTCGGAGAGGATCACGTCGACGCCGTGCTCGAAATTGCCATGCGAGCCGGGATGCAGTGCCGGCTCAAGCGGTGATAAATGCTCAGGTAACTGGCGCTCAGGTGATTGGCGTTCAGGTGATTGGCGTTCAGCCATGCATACGGCTCCCGTCTGGGTCGAAGAAGTGGTTGGAGACGATCTCGATCGGCCCGAACCGGTTGCGCAGCGGGTCGGAGACATAGGCGCGTGTGCCGTGCCGCTGCTTGCCGCCCTTGACCAAGGCAAGCGCGATGTACTTGCCGAGCGCCGGCGAATAGCAGCAGGCGGTGATATGGCCGATGGAATCGTGCGGATTGGCCTCATCAAGCTGCTCGACGACATGCGCGCCGCCGCTGGGCGGCCGGTTGTCCAGCGAAATCAGACCGACGAGCTGCAGGCGGTCGGGGGCAATCAGGCCCTCGCGATCCATCATCGCCGAGCCGATGAAGGGTTTTTTCTTGGACAGCATCCAGTCGAGATGGAGGTCGCGCGCCGTGGTGCGGCCGTCGATCTCGGCGCCGGTGACATGGCCCTTCTCGATGCGCAGGGTACCTAACGCCTCAAGGCCGTAGGTCACCAACCCGAACGGTTTGCCGGCATCGATCAGCGCTTCCCAGACATGGGTACCGTAGCCGGCGCCGCAATAGACCTCGAAGGCCATTTCGCCTGAGAAGGAGAGCCGGCAGATCATCACCGGCACGCCGGCGACCTTGCCGTGCACGATGCCCATGAACGGCAGTGCGGCGTTGTCGACGGCCGTGCCGGTGACGCAGGTGGCAAGAATTGCCCTGGCCTTCGGCCCGCCGATCGCCGCCCCGGCCCATTGATCGGTCACCGAGGTGACATGGACCTTCAGCTCTGGCCAGATGACGTCGAGGAAATATTCCAGATGCTGCATCACCTTGCCGGCATTGGCCGTGGTGGTGGTCATCAGGAAATCCTGTTCGCCAAGCCGCCAGGTGGTGCCGTCGTCGAAAGCGATACCGTCCTCACGCAGCATCAGCCCGTAGCGCGCCTTGCCGACGGGCAGTGTCGAAAACATGTTGGTGTAGACCCGGTCGAGGAATTCCGCCGCGTCCGGACCCTGCACGGCGATCTTGCCCAGCGTCGAGACATCGACAATGCCGGCGCTCTCGCGCGTCGCTTTGGCTTCGCGCACATAAGCCTGCTCGATGGTCTCGCCGGCCAGGCCGTAGATCATCGGCCGATACCAGAGCCCGGCGGAATACATGGTCGCGCCGTTGGCAACGTGCCAGTCGTGCATCGGCGTCAGCCGCTCCGGCTTCAGGTCGCCGAAGCGCTCGGCCGCCAGCGAGCCGATTGACACTGCCGTGAACGGCGGGCGAAAGCGCGTCGTGCCGACTTCCGGGATCGGCTTGCCCAGCGCCTCGGCCATGATTGCGAGGCCCGGTATATTGGAACTCTTGCCCTGGTCGGTCGCCATGCCGAGCGTGGTGTAGCGCTTCAGGTGCTCGACCGAGACGAAGCCTTCGCGATGGGCAAGCCGCACATCCTCCGCCGTCACGTCGTGCTGGAAGTCGACGAAGCTTTTGCCACTAGCCTTGATCTCGAACACTGGCGCCGGATCAGGATCGCCAGGTGCTGCCTCGACGACCGGCACAGTAGACTGGGTGTTTGTCCCACCTGCTGCGGAAAGACCGGCTGCACGGCCTTCGGCAATTGCCTCGGTCGTGGAAAAACTGCCGGTGAAGGCGCCAGCGCCGATCCAGCGCTGCGTCGGCTTGGGTGGCAGGAAGGCCTGGCGGGCGGCATCCCATACCGCCCTGGCGCCGGCCTGGCTGGCCAGGTGGATGGTCGGCGACCAGCCGCCCGACATCAGTAGGCAGTCGGCATGGACGCTGCGCGCCTCGCCGCTCAGTGCGCCGCTGGTCATGTCGAAGCGTTGCAGCTTGATGCCGGAAAGCGCTTTACCCCCTTCGGTGGCGACCACGGCGTGACCAGAGAAAATCTCCGCTTCGGCCTTAGTGGCCAGCTTGCGCATCTCGCTCGAAAGCTCCGGGCGCACGTCGATGATCGCGACGATGGCGGCGCCCGCCTTCTTCAATGCAACGGCTGAGCGATAGGCGCTGTCATTGTTGGTGAACAGCGCGATCCGCTCGCCTGGCAGCACGCCATATTCGTTGGCATAGCGTTCGGCGGCATGCGCCAGCATGACACCCGGCCGGTCATTGCCCGGGAACACCAATGGCCGCTCGAAGGAGCCGGTGGCCAGCACCACCGACTTGGCGCGAATGGCCCAATAGCGATGGCGCGGTTCGCCCCTGCCTGGAATTTCCTTGTGGTCGGTGACCCGCTCGAGCGCGGCAAGGGTGTTGCCGTCATAATAGCCCCACACCGTGGTGCGCGGCAGCAGGCGGACATTGTCATGACCTTCGAACTGGCCGGCGGTGCGTGCTGCCCAGTCGGCGGCCGGCATGCCGTCGATCGTCTCGCCTGACCAGTTGGCCGAGCCGCCGAAATGCGGTTCGAGCTCGGCAAGGATGACGCGGGCACCCTGATCGGCGGCAGCCTTGGCGGCCATCAGCCCGGCCGGACCGGAGCCCACAACCAGCACGTCGCAAAAGGCGTTCATGCGCCCGTAGCGTGCCGTGTCGGGAGCGAGCCCGGCCCTGCCAAGTCCGGCGGCGCGGCGGATGAAATGCTCGCAGAACATCCAGAAGCGTGTGCCCTTCAGCGGCCCGATCGCCGGCCCCATGAAGGTCTTGTAGTAGAAGCCGGCCGACAGCAGCTTGCCGCCGAGCTGGTTGACGGCGCTGACATCCCAGGCAAGCGACGGGAAACGATTCTGGCTGACAGCCGTCAGCCCGTCATAGATTTCCACCATGGTCGCGGGGATGTTCGGTTCGCGAACTTCGCCCCGCAGTACCGTCACCAGGGCGTTCGGCTCCTCGACGCCTGCGGTCAGCAGACCGCGCGGCCGGTGATACTTGAACGAGCGTCCGAACAGGGTGACGCCGCTAGCGAGCAGCGCCGAAGCAAGCGTGTCGCCGGCATGGCCGGTATAGGACGCGCCATCGAAGGTGAAGCGAATGGTTCGCAGCCGATCGATCCGGCCGCCGGTCTCGGTGCGGCGCGGGCTCACGACTTGCCCTCCGCCTTGTGGCGCGCACCGGATTTATGGTCGCCGCGCGCGAAGGCGGCGCTGGAAATCTCGTGCGTCAGCGTGTTGCGCACGACCTTGAGATGGGCGCGGCAGCCGCCGGAATGCTGCCAGATCTCGTTGTGGTCGCCGGCCGGGTTTAGCCGCTCGTAGACATAGGCGTTCCAGGCGTCGAGGTCCTGTGAGGCAGGTTGAGGGCGCTGGCGGTTGCCGTCGCCCTGATAGGTGAACTCGATGACGTCGCGCGGGCCGCAATAGGGGCAGGTGATGAGCATGGTATCCTACCTAATGCAGCCGCGGGGTCGCGCCCTGGCCCTTGTCGTCGATCAACAGGCCACTGTAGAAGCGGTCGAGCGTGAAGGGCGCGTTGAGATCGTGTGGCTCGTCCTTGGCGATGGTCCAGGCAAAGCACCAGCCGGAGGCTGGCGTCGCCTTGAAGCCGCCGTAGCACCAGCCGCAGTTGAGATACATGCCCGGCAGCGGGCCGGTGGTTATGATCGGTGAGCCATCCATCGACATGTCGCAGACACCGCCCCATGAGCGCAGCATTCGGACACGGGCGAGGCCCGGAAACAGCGCCAGCATCTCGCTCATCACTTCATCGACGATCGGCAGGCTGCCGCGCTGGGCGTAGCTGTTGTAACCGTCGAGATCGCCGCCATAGACAAGGCCGCCCTTGTCCGACTGCGACATGTAGAAATGACCCATGCCGAAGGTCAGGACGGTATCGATGAACGGTTTCAGCGATTCCGTGACGAAGGCCTGCAGCACATAGCTCTCGATCGGCATCGTCTCGATGCCGGCAAGCTGCATCACCTGCCCGGTGCTGCCGGCCACGGCGACCGCCACCTTCCTGGCGCGGATCTCGCCGCGCGTCGTCGACACGCCGGTGATGCGGTCGCCGTCGCGCAGGAAGCCGGTGACCTCGCAGTTCTCGATGATGTCGACGCCGCGGCGATCGGCGCCGCGCGCATAACCCCAGGCTACGGCGTCGTGGCGGGCGGTGCCGGCGCGCCGTTGCATTAGGCCGCCGACAATCGGGAAGCGTGCGTTGCCTGAGACGTCCAGCGTCGGCACCAGGCGCGCGATCTCGGCCGTCGTCATCAGTTCGGCGTCGACGCCAAGATGGCGCATGGCGTTGCCGCGCCGGGCATAATCGTCCAACTGGGCGGGCGTGTGCGCAAGGTTCAGGCAGCCGCGCTGCGAGAACATGACGTTGTAGTTGAGATCGTGCGAAAGGTTCTCCCACAGCTTCATCGAATGTTCGTAGAAGCGCGTGTTGGCAGGCAGAAGGTAGTTGGAGCGGACAGCGGTGGTGTTGCGGCCGACATTGCCGGAGCCCAGCCAGCCTTTCTCCAGCACCGCGACGTTGGTGATGCCGTGCTCCTTGGCGAGATAATAGGCGGTCGACAGCCCGTGTCCGCCACCGCCGATGATGATCACATCATAGGAGGCCTTGGGGTCCGGCTTGCGCCAGGCCGGCTTCCAGTCCTTGTTGCCGTTGAACGCGTTTTTGAGAAGCGAAAAGGCCGAATATTCCGCCATGTATTGCCATCCGTTGCGGGCGATGCGGCAGACTATAGAGCAGGCTGCCGCCCCAAAGCCAATATTGCGCCATCGCTTTTCGACTGGCCGACGCTGAAAGCCGGCCGCTCGGGACGGCTTGCCCCGTGGTATGAGCGTCTTTATCAAGGACAGGCTAGAACCCGCCTTAGCTGTCCGCGAGTCGTCAGACACATCATGTTCTTCCGCTTGCTCCGTCTCGTCCTGCTCCTGGCGCTTGTCGTCTCGGCGCCGCTGTCGTTCGGCGCCGCCGCGCAAGGGCTCGCCCAGGCCCCCGCCGGGTTGGTCGCCGATCAGCAGAAAATCCTGCAGGACCTGACGACAAAGACCGACAATCTCGAGAAGAAAATCCAGCAGGACAGCGAGGACGACGCCAGCCTTGTCGATATCCGCCTGCAGCTCGAGGAGTTGTCACGGAACTCGCTGAACAGCGCGTTAGCTTTCCGTCCGCGCCTTGCTGAGATCAATGCAAGGCTCGACCAACTCGGTGCGCCGCCGGCTGCGGGCCAGCCGCCGGAGCCCGATATCGTAACCGCCGAACGCCAGGCGCTGGCATCCGAAAAGGCCGAGATCAATGCGGTCATTGCCACGGCGCAAAACCTGTCGATCCGCGTCAGCGGCCTGATCGACCGGATCGGCAACATGCGCAGCGAGCTGTTTCGCAATCTGCTCACCAAGCGCTACGTGCTATCCGACGCGCTGAGCCCCGAGGTCGTCTCCGATGCCCACGAGGAGTTCACCGGTTTCTACAAGGCCGTGTCATCCTGGCTGATCTTCGCCTTCAAATTCAAATTCCAGGCCGTGCTCGCCGCGACCCTGATGGCGCTCGTTCTGGCAGCGGTGCTTTTGGTCGGCGGCCGGCGCCTGTTTGGGCGTGTGTTCGAGGCCGACCCTGGCGTCGAGGACCCGTCCTATCTCAGCCGGCTGTCGGTGGCGTTCTGGTCGACATTGCTGCCGACGCTGGCGGTCGGTGCCTTCCTTGTCTCGACCGTTTTCTTTTTCAACTATTACAACGTTTTGCGCGGCGACATCGGCGTCTTTCTTAACGCTCTGGTTGCCGTCATCGCAGTGGTGTTCTGCGTCAATCGGCTGACCAATGCGGCGCTGGAGCCGCAGCTGCCGAACTGGCGTCTCATTCCCGTCGAAACGGGCCCGGCACGCTGGCTGGTGCGGCTGACTACCGCCATGGCTGTCGTCATCGGCGTCAACAATTTCCTGTCGGTCGTCAACGACAAGATGGGCTCGCCACTGTCGGTGACCATCGCCAGAAGTTTTGTCGCCACCATCGTCGTCGGCGTCATCCTGATCCTGATGGGGCTGCTGAAACCGTTCAAGGCCTCCGACGGAACCTGGCGCCCGTGGCCGACATGGCTGCGCTACACCTCGGTCGCGCTAGGCCTCTTCACCATCGCAGCGGCGTTGCTCGGCTATATCGGCCTTGCCATTTTCGTCTCGCTGCAGGTCGTGGTCACCGGCACTATTCTGGTCACCGCCTATATCGGCTTCCTGTCGGCGCGGGCGATCGGCGAGGAAGGCGGCTTTGCCGATACCTCGATCGGGCGCTGGCTGTCGGCCAATTCAAGCTATGACGAGACTGCGCTCGACCAGCTCGGACTGGTCGTCGGCGTCGCCATCAACCTGATGATCGTCCTGGTGTTCCTGCCGCTGATCCTGTTGATGTGGGGGTTCCAGCCCGGCGACATCCAGGCTTGGGGCTACAAGCTGGCAACCGGCCTAACGATCGGCTCGGTCACCATCTCGGTTACCGGCATCCTCACCGGTGTCGTCGTCTTCATCATCGGCTATTTCCTGACGCGCTGGTTCCAGGGCTGGCTCGATGGCTCGGTCATGGCGCGCGGCAAGGTCGACACCGGCGTGCGCAACTCGATCCGGCTGGCGGTCGGCTATGCCGGCGTTGCGGTTGCCGCGCTGGTCGGCGTCTCGGCCGCCGGCATCGATCTTTCCAACCTGGCGCTCGTCGCCGGCGCTCTTTCCCTCGGTATCGGCTTTGGCCTGCAGAACGTTGTCTCCAACTTCGTCTCGGGCCTGATCCTGCTGGCCGAGCGGCCGTTCAAGGTCGGCGACTGGATCGTCGCCGGCGATACCACCGGCACCGTTAAGAAGATCAGCGTGCGCGCCACCGAGATCGAGACTTTCCAGCGGCAATCGGTGATCCTGCCCAATTCAAACCTGATCAACAACGCCGTCGGCAACTGGACCCACCGCAACAAGCTTGGTCGCGTCGATATCAAGGTCGGCGTTGCCTATGGCAGCGACGTCAAGCGGGTGCATGCGCTCCTGCTGGAGATCGCGCGCAGCCACCCCCTGGTGCTGAAGAACCCCGAACCCTTCGTGCTGTTCGCCAATTTCGGAGCAGCGGCGCTTGATTTCGAAATCCGCGTGTTCCTCGCCGATGTGCTGAACGGCAACGTCGTGCAGAACGACATACGGTTCGCCATCCTTGATATTTTCAGCAGCGAGCACATTGAGATTCCGTCGACGCCGCGCGCCGTCGTCGAAACCAAGAAGCATGAGGCATGGCCGATCGACGACGACAAGATCGAAGCCGAATTCGCCGAGCGCGAACTGGCGGAGGCTGAAGCCGCAGTCGAGAAGAAACGCCTGGCCAAATCCGGACGCAAGGCCCGCAAGCCCGACCCGGATTAGGCGCCTTGAGGCAAGCTTTGTCGCGCGAAGGCCAATTGCGGCATGAATGCGGCATTCAGTTGCGGTTCAGCTTCCATGTCATATAAGCTCACATGCAAAGGGCGAGAATGCCTTGCGAAATGCAACAGAGGCGGTGTGAAACACCGATATTGCAAATGTGGAAGTCTCTCGTCGCCGCCATCACTTTTCTTGCCGTGGGTGGTTCGGCTTTTGCCGCCAGCGCGGTCAACAAGGACACCGAGACCCGCACGCTGATCGTGACGGAAGGCGGCGGCAAGACGGAACTGGCGCTGGCTGCCGGCGAAACCGTGGAATTCTGCCCGAATGGCTGTTTCGTCACCTTGCCCAATGGTGACCTCGAGGCCCTGACCGGATCGGAAACGGTGGAGATTTCGGGCGGCGTCGGCCGTATCAAGTAAAGTCGGCGACATGATTTCCGGAGGCCGGGCAACTGCCCGGCCTTTTATTGTTTCTGGTAGAATTGTTAACTGCCACGCAGGGCCTAGCCAAGCCTATTTTCGGGGTCATGCGCCGGGGGGTCGCGCCGTACCTGCAGCGTGTCGCAAACAGGCGGTAGCGCGCTCGCCATCGCCTGCATATTGTGCGCCGATCAGACGGGCGCCAGGCGCGCCCGCAATACCACTTGGAGTCGCGGGTAATGGCAGGATTTCCGGAAAAGGCGAAGGTCGTCATCGTCGGGCTGGGCGGTATTGTCGGCGCATCGGTCGCCCATCACCTGATCGAGCGTGGATGGGACGATATCGTCGGCATAGACAAGTCCGGTATCCCGACCGACATCGGCTCGACGGCGCACGCATCCGACTTCTGCTACACGACCAGTCATGACTTCCTGTCCTGTTGGACGACGCTCTACTCCATCGATTTCTACGAGAAGATGGGCCACTACGCGCGCATCGGCGGCCTTGAGGTCGCCCGCGTCGGCGACGACGGCCGCATGGCGGAAATCAAGCGCAAGATCGCCTCGGCAAAGGCCTTTGGCACGCGCGCTCGCCTGATCGAGCCCGCCGAGATCAAGGAGAAGTTCCCGCTGATCGAAGAGAATATGGTGCAGGGCGGCCTGTGGGATCCCGATGCCGGTCTCGTCATCCCGCGCTCGCAGACGGTCGCCGGCAAGCTGGTCGACCAGGCGGAAGCTGCCGGCAAGCTCAGGGCGTTCGCAAATACGCCGGCCAGGTCGCTCGTCATCAAGGACGGCCGCATCACGGGCGTGGTGACTGACCGCGGCACTATCGAAGCCGACTACGTGGTGGTCTGCGCAGGGATATGGGGCCGGCTGATCGCTGAAATGGTCGGCGAGGACCTGCCGGTCATGCCGATCGACCATCCGCTCACCTTCTTCGGACCGTACACGGAGTTCGCCGGCACCGGCAAGGAGATCGGCTGGCCGCTGCTGCGCGACCAGGGCAATTCGGCCTATATGCGCGACACCGGCGATCCCAGGACCGCCGAAGGCGGGCAGATCGAGTGGGGCTATTACGAAGAGACCAACCCGCGCCTTTGCCATCCGCGCGACCTTTTGGAGAAGAACCAGGCCCGTCTCTCGCCCTCGCAGCGCGACCTCGACATGGACCAGATCTTGGCGCCGCTCGAGCGCGCCATGGAACTGACGCCGATCCTGGGCGAACTGGGCTACAATGAGAGCCATTCCTTCAATGGGCTTCTGCAGGTGACAGCGGACGGCGGCCCCTCGATGGGCGAAAGCCAGAAGGTGAGGGGCCTCTGGTATGCCGTCGCGATCTGGGTCAAGGACGGTCCCGGCATGGGCAAGCTCATCGCCGACTGGATGACGGACGGCCGGACATCGATCGACCACCACGCCATAGACTACTCGCGCTTCTATCCGCACCAGACGAAAGAGCAGTTCATCTGGGACCGCTGCACCGAAACCGCGATGAAGGTCTACAATCCAGCGGTCCATCCACGCGAGCCTTTCTCCAAGGGCCGCAATGTCCGCCGCTCGCCGTTCTGGGAACGTGAGAAGGAACTCGGCGGCTATTTCATGGAGTTGGGCGGCTGGGAGCGCGCCCATGGCTACGCCGCCAACGAACATCTGCTCGAGAAATACGGAAACCGGGTGCCGGTGCGCGAAGGCGAATGGGACAACCGCCATTTCTGGCGCGTCTCCAATGCCGAGCATCTCGCCATGAGCGAGGACTGCGGTATCGTCAACCTGTCGCATTTCGCCATGTACGACGTGGAAGGTCCGGATCATGTCGCGCTGATGGAATGGCTGTGCGCGGCAAAGATCGGTGGCGATACCAATATCGGCAAAGGCATCTATACCCACTTTCTCGACGACGAGGGCATGGTGCGCGCCGACCTGACCGTCATCCGCATGGCCGACCGCTGCCGCGTCATCGACGGCGCCGATGCCGGACCGCGCGACTTTCAATACATGCGGCGGACGGCACAAGACAAAGGTTTCGACGTCACCGTCATTGACGTGACCGAGAAGTATGTCACCATCGGCATCTGGGGTCCGAACGCACGCTCTACATTGCAAAAGGTCGTGGAGGACCCGGACGGGCTGACGCCGGAGAATTTTCCCTTCGCCGCAATCAAGCCAGTCAGGATCGCCGGCAAGGACGTGACCGCTTTCCGCATCTCCTATGTCGGCGAGCAGGGCTGGGAACTGCATATGCGATACGAAGACGGCCTGGCCGTCTGGGACGCGTTGCGTTCGACCGGCGTGATGGCCTTTGGCGTCGAGACCTATGCCAACAGCCGCCGCATGGAGAAGAGCCTGCGCCTGCAGAACGCGGATCTCTTCACCGAGTACAATCTGCTGGAGGCCGATCTTGCCCGCCCGAAAGTCAAGGAGGCTGATTTCAGCGGCAAGGCAAAGCACCTGGAATACCGCGCCCGCGCACATCAGCCGGCCATGCTTTGCACGCTCGTCATGACCGACAACATCGATTCGAGGGGTATTGCCCGCTATCCGGTCGGCATTATGCCGGTGATGGACCCGGAAACGGGCGATACGCTCGTCGACGAACTCGGCCGCCGATCCTTCACCACTTCGGTTGCCTATGGCCCGACCATCGGCAAGAACATCGCGCTCGCCTACCTGCCCTGGGCGTATTGTCAGGAGGGCCGCAAGCTGAACGTCGAATATTTCGGCGAAACGTACCCGGTCGAAGTGGCCGCTGTCGGCTACAAGCCGCTTTACGACCCGGAGAATCTCAATCCGCGCAGCTGAGCATCCTTGCTCTAAATGACCGGTTCGCAAAAATGTGAATGCAAAGGCCCGGCCTGGCACCGGGCTTTTCGCTTTGTGGCAGGACGATTCTCGCTTACCGTTGTGTCATGTCTGCTCTTGGCCATGCAGGACATTTGTTTTCTGGCGCTGCCGCACTCGCGCTCCTGCTCGGCCTGACCCCGCGATCCACCGCTGCCGAGCGCGTCGATGTCGAGCTGGTGCTGGCCGTCGATGTGTCGCTCTCCATGTCCCCGGCCGAGCTGGAAATCCAGCGGCAGGGCTATGCCGCCGCGCTGACGCATGATCGCGTGCTGGAAGCGATCGCCGACGGCGCTTACGGCAAGATCGCCGTCACCTACGTCGAATGGGCGGGGCAGAGCACCCAACACGTCGTCGTGCCGTGGACGGTGATCGCCGATCGCGCCGACGCCGAGCGAGTGGTCAATCAACTCTCCGCCCAGCCGCCGGGCAGCGCCAGGCGCACCTCGATTTCAGGCGTCCTGGGATTCGCCAGCGATCTCTTCGCCGAAAGCAGCTTCCAGGGCGTCAAGCGCGTCATCGATGTTTCGGGCGACGGGCCCAACAACCAGGGCGCGCCCGTCGACCTCATCCGCGACCAGGTGGTGAAGCAAGGCATCACCATCAATGGCCTGCCGCTGATGACCCGGGGCGGCTTCACCAGCGCTTACGACGTCAACTATCTTGACCGGTACTACAGCGACTGCGTCATCGGCGGACCCGGTGCCTTCATGATCCCGGTCAACGACTGGACGCAGTTTCCCGAAGCGATCCGCCGCAAGCTTGTGCTGGAGCTTGCTGGTCCGGCTTCGCCGCAATGGGCGGCGGAGGAGGTGTCGCATCCGCTCGTTGTGCTGGCGCAGGACAAGCCCGCCACCGATTGCCAGGTCGGCGAGAAAATGTGGCGCGACCGCACCTGGATGTTCGACAGCCGTTAGCAACAACGACCTCATACGCCCAGTCGGCCGACTTTGGGCCGAGCACTCGCCTACTTGCCGCGCGCAGGATCGCTATTTTTCAGGGCAGCGGCTGGAACGATCGTATCTCTTCGGCCGAATGCTATTGCGACCGATACTGAGGTCAAGAACAGGATCCAAAGTTGGGCGAATATTGCAGTGCAGCATCTGCTTCATTGACAAGCCCATTGGCGTCTGTGACACAATTCCCCATCCGAAAAAACAAGGGGAACCGACATGAACAGGACCACCGTTTTTGCCGCGGCACTGACGCTTGCGGCGGGATTGTCCGCGCCGGCGATGGCCGCCACATCGGTCACCATCGGCATCAGCGGATGGACTGGTTTCGCGCCGCTGACACTTGCCAAGCAGGCTGGCATTTTCGAAAAGCACGGCCTCGACGTGACCTTGAAGAAGGTGCCGCAGGCGAGCCGGCCGCTTGCCATCGCCAGCGGCGATCTGCAATGCGCCGCAACCACCGTCGAGACCTGGCTTGTCTGGAACGCCAATGGCGTGACGACGAAGCAGATATTCCAGCTCGACAAATCCTATGGTGCGGACGGCATCGTCGCCCGCAACGACATCAAGACGGTCGCCGACCTCAAGGGCAAATCGGTCGCGTCGTCGGCTCCGGGCACCTCGCCCTATTTCATGCTCGCCTGGGTGCTCAACAAGAACGGCATGTCGACCAAGGATGTGACGGTCGTCAACCTGGAGCCGGATGCGGCCGCACAGGCGTTCCTAGCCGGCCAGAACGATGCGGCGGTCACCTATGAGCCGTTCATCTCGGCGGTGCGCGGCAAGTCCGACCAGGGCCACATCCTCGCGACCACTCTCGATTACCCGATGGTGCTCGACACGGTCGGCTGCACGCCGGACTTCCTCAAGGCCAATCCCGATGCTGCCAAGGCGCTCGCCGACAGCTATTTCGAGGCGCTCGAACTGATCAAGAGCGATCCGGCGAAATCGTACGAAACCATGGGCGCCGACGTGAAGCAGTCGGCCAAGGAGTTCGAAGAGTCGGCCAAATATCTGAAGTGGGCTGACAAGGCCGAAAACAAGCAGTTCTTTACCAAGGAATTCCAGGAGTTTTCCAAGACTGCCGGCGAGCTCCTGCTGCAGATGGGGCTGATCAAGGAGGCGCCTGATGTCTCGACGCTGGCCGACACCAGCGCCGTATCCGACTGACCGGCAGGATTGCAACGCTTCGCGGCGGCGCCAGGCGCCGCCATTTTCCTCCGTGACCAAGGACTTCAAGATGCCGCGCCCCTTGCATCCGGTCTCGCCGGGCATCCGAACTGTGCTCGGCATTTCCTTCTTCGTGCTGTTCGTGGCGTTCTGGGCCTGGATCACGCTTGGCGGCCATGTCAATCGCATCTTCCTTGCCGATCCGCTGTCGATGGTTGGGGACGGCTGGCGGCTGCTGGTCGAGGACCGCTTCTGGCTCGACATCCTCATCACCATCTGGCGGGTCTTCGGCGGCTTTCTGATGGCGTCGGTCGTCGCCGTGCCGCTTGGCATCGTGATGGGCGCCTGGAAGCCGGTGGAAGCGTTCCTGGAGCCGTTCGTCTCCTTCGCCCGCTATCTCCCAGCCTCGGCCTTCATTCCGCTGTTGATCCTATGGGCGGGCGTTGGCGAGCTCGAGAAGCTGCTGGTCATCTTCGTCGGCTCGGTGTTCCAGATCATCCTGATCATCGCGGTCAAGGTCGGCAGCACACGGCGCGACCTGGTCGAAGCGGCCTACACGCTGGGTTCGTCGGACAACAGCATCGTGCGGCGGGTGATCATGCCGGCCAATGCGCCGGAGATCGCCGAAACATTGCGCCTAGTGCTCGGCTGGGCCTGGACCTATGTCATCGTCGCCGAATTGATCGGCTCGTCGTCCGGCATCGGCTACATGATCATCAACAGCCAGTCGCGGCTGGCGACGGGGCAGATCATCTTTGGCATCATCGTCATCGGGCTGATCGGCCTGCTGTCGGACTCCGCCTTCAAGGCGCTCAACCGCTGGCTCTTTCCATGGAGCCAGGCGTGAGCAAGCTTCTCATCGAGCACGTCTCTCGCACTTTCGCCGGCGTCAGGGGCGGGCAGCCTGTCCAGGCTCTGATGCCGGTCGAACTGGCGGTCGCCGCCAACGATTTCATCACCATCCTGGGGCCGTCCGGCTGCGGAAAGTCGACACTGCTCAGGATCGTCGCCGGCCTGGAGGCGCCAAGCGAGGGCCGCGTGCTGCTCGACGGCAAGGCGGTGAGCCGGCCAGGCCTCGATCGCGGCATGGTCTTCCAGTCCTACACGCTGTTCCCGTGGCTGACCGTCGCCGAGAACATCGCCTTCGGCCTGCGCGAACGGGGCATGGCCGAGCGGGAGCGGGACGAGATCGTCGCCTCCTATGTCGATCTGGTCGGGCTGAAAGGCTTCGAGAACCATTGGCCGAAGCAGATTTCCGGCGGCATGCAGCAGCGCACGGCGATCGCCAGGGCACTGGCCAACGACCCGGAGATCCTGCTGCTCGACGAACCGTTCGGCGCGCTCGATAACCAGACCCGCGGGCTGATGCAGGAGCTTCTTCTCGGCATCTGGGAACGCCGGCAAAAGACGGTGTTGTTCGTCACCCACGACATCGAGGAGGCGATCTTCATGGCCTCGCGCGTGGTGGTGATGACGGCCCGGCCCGGTCGCATCAAGTCCGACGTGGCGGTCGATCTGCCGCATCCGCGCCATTACACGCTGAAGACCAGCCCGGAGTTCTCGGCGCTGAAGGCGCAGCTGACGGAAGATATCCGCGTTGAGGCGATGCGCACCGCGCAAGCGCATTAGGGTCAGAACTCTATCAGACCGGCTGCCGCCAACGGCCGAGAGACGTGGGACCTTGCCGTTTGAATCGGTAGGTGGCAACGAGCACGCCAGGAGCAGACTTTCGAGTTCTGGGCAACGTCGGCGCGGCACGCAGACTGAAGCGTGAACGCCGGTGCCATTTTTTTCCTATTGGACGACGATAGTGGGCAACCTTTGGGCCTCCGGCAATGCCGAACGTCCCTTGCGCCAAGTGCCAGGTGGAACGCCGACAAACTTCTTGAAGGCGCGATTGAAGGCGGCCTCCGACTCATAGCCGACCTCAGCACCCGCTTGCGCGATGCTCACATTGGGCCGTTCGAGCAGGCGTCCCGCCAGCTGCAGACGCCACCGAGCAAGATAGTGCATCGGCGAGACCTCGACATAGTGGGTAAAGCGGCCCGCAAATGCGGTGCGCGAGAGCCCTACTTCGCGGGCGAGTCGGTCCAATGTCCATTCCTCCCTGGGGCGTGCATGAATGAGCCGGAGCGCTTCGCCGACGTGTGGATCCCGAAGGCCTGATAGCCACCCGCGCGAATCGTGGGGGAGGGTCTCGAGATGTCTGCGGATAATTTCGACAAACATCAGCTCGCTCAGCTTGGCGAGGATCGTTTCACCGCCCGCCCGCCCGCTGCCACCCTCTGCTAGCGCCAGCCGAAAGAGATCGATAACCCAGCTGCTTCCATCGGCGGGTTTGCGGGCGCATAGTATGGCCGGCAACGTGGCAAGGAGGGGATTGAAGGGACGCGCATCGCAACCAAGGTACCCGCAAATGAACCGGGTCCGCTCCTCTCCCCCACCACCATGAATCACCGCGAATGGCAGGTGCTCGTCTATCGGCCGATAATACATTGCCATGTTGGGTTCGCCCCGCGCCCCGGGCGAGGAGCCCAAGACATTCGGAACACCACCGGGGAAGACAACGACATCACCGGCGTTCACGAGCACTGGGGGCACGGAGTCGTCTCCCAGCGCGGCCCAGCACGAGCCCGACATCACAGCATGAAAAGAAATGATGTGCTCTGCCTCTGGCATGATGGCGGCGGCAATCTCAGCCGTACCCGGCGACTCAGCGACCCAGGGAGAACTAGCGTCGACGTCGAAATAGATCGCACCTGTGAGGCGAACGGCTCGGAGCAC
Organism: Mesorhizobium sp. M00.F.Ca.ET.216.01.1.1; assembly: GCF_004010325.2. Lineage (GTDB taxonomy): Bacteria > Pseudomonadota > Alphaproteobacteria > Rhizobiales > Rhizobiaceae > Mesorhizobium. The sequence continues at coordinate 112,394 of NZ_SADR02000010.1, read as the reverse complement.
ATCGGAAAGGACATCCATGCACTACATCTCCGGAAACGATCGACTACTCCCTTGATGACGAGTTTTCTGCCGGGCGCACGAGCGAGCGCGCGTCTGGCGTGATCCTACTCTGAACGATCGGGCAATAGAACTGGACGATGTGACATTTGCGGGAACGCCTGACGGGACTAGCGTTCCTGGATAGGCCGACAGGTTCGGTAGGGAGGAATATCATGAACGACGAAGACATCACAAAATTCGCAGCAAGCCTGCGGGGTGAAGTCATCCGCACCGGCGACGCCAGCTATGACGAAGCCCGCAAGCTCTACAACGGAATGATCGACAAGCGGCCGCTGATCATCGCCCGCTGTGTCGATGTCGCCGACGTGATCACAGCGGTGAAATTCGGCCGCGATAACAATTTGCTGGTTGCCGTACGTGGCGGCGGCCATAACGGACCAGGATTAGGGAGCTGCGACGACGGTCTCGTGATCGACCTGTCGGCGATGAACGGCGTGCGCGTCGATCCGGACGCCCGTACGGCGCGGGTAGGCGCGGGCTGCACTCAGGGCGACGTCGACCACGCCACCCATGCCTTTGGGCTGGCCGTACCGGCGGGCATCATCTCGACCACCGGGATCTCCGGACTGACGCTGAGTGGCGGCCACGGCTATCTGACGCGCAAATATGGTCTGACCATCGACAATCTGATCGAGGCCGATGTCGTGCTTGCCGACGGAAGCTTCGTCACCGCCAGCAAGGAACGGAACCCTAACCTGTTCTGGGCGCTTCGCGGCGGTGGCGGCAATTTCGGCGTCGTCACCAGTTTTGTGTTCCAGCTTCACCCGGTCAAGATGGTCTTTGCGGGGCCGATCGCATGGGATCAGGACCACGCCCGCACCATCATGCAGCGTTATCGCGAGTTCCTGCCGCGCGCGCCCGAGGAACTCGGGATCTTCCTCGGGCTCAAGACGATCCTCTCGAGCGCGCCGTTCCCGGAAGAGTTTTGGGGAAAGCGGATGTGTCTCCTGATGTGTTGCTACAGCGGTCCAGAGGAAAAGGGTAGAGAGGCGCTAGCCCCGCTCATCGATGCGCTCCCCGCGCCTTGGTTCAATTGGATGGGAACGATGCCCTATCCCGCCGTGCAGAGCATGTTCGATGGGCTCTACCCGAAGGGGATGCAGTGGTACTGGCGGGGCGATTTCGTCAAGACACTATCTGACGCAGCGATTGACGCCCATCTCGAGCAGGCGGCGAAGACGCCGAGCGAACTATCGCTCATGCATCTCTATCCGATCGATGGCGCCGTCCATCGCATCGGCAAAGACGAGACAGCCTGGAATTGCCGCGATGCGACCTGGTCGATGGTCATCGCAGGGATCGATCCGAACCCGCAGAAAGCGGGGCCGGTCACGCGCTGGACCAAGACCTATTGGGAGGCGGTGCATCCATTCGATCTGGGTGGCGCCTACCCGAACTTCATGATGGATGACGAGGGCGATGCAAGACTCAAGGCGGCCTATGGCGACAACTACGATCGCCTAGCTACGCTGAAGAAGAAATATGACCCGACCAACCTCTTCCGGGTGAACCAAAACATCCGGCCAACTGCCTGACGAGGGGCCGCTCGTAAGACCGGCACGTGCTGTGCCGTACCGGCTATGGGCCAACGAAGGCCCCGGCCGGCACGATGAGGAGGCGGGTCAGGACGCGACAGTCGGCCCACCGGTTACGTTCAGCGATGTCCGACACAGGAAGGGCGGAAACTCGGTCGTCAGAGTGATTGGGTTTTGACCCAAAAAGGTCTCTCTTGGCTGGCGGCCCGATCAGGCCGCCAAAAGCTGCTTGCGGTCGACGCGCTCCTGCTGCGGCGAGCGGGCGTAGAGCTCGCGATAGCATTTGGAGAAATGCGAGGCGGAGACGAAGCCGCAGGCGACCGCCACTTCGACCACCGGCAGCGACGACTGGATCAGCAGGTGCCTTGCCCGGTCGAGCCGGATCTCCAGATAGTAGCGGGCAGGGGACCTGCCCATCTCGGTGCGGAACAGGCGCTCGATCTGACGGCGCGACAGATCGACATGATCGGCGATCTCGATCAGCGACAGCGGCTCGGAAAGGTTCGCCTCCATCAGCTCGATGATGGTCAGCACCTTGGAGTTCTGCACGCCGAGGCGTGCGCGCAGCGGCAGGCGCTGGCGGTCGGTCGGGCTGCGCACACGGTCGGTCAGCACCTGTTCGCACACCCGGTTGACGAGGCTCTCGTCGAAATCGTCGCCGATCAGCTTCAGCATCATGTCGAGTGCCGCGGTGCCGCCGGCGCAAGTGTAGATGTTCTGGTCGATCTCGAAGAGGTCGGCAAAGACATTGGCCTTCGGGAACGCCTCGGAAAAGCCCGGCAGGTTCTCCCAGTGGATGGCACAGCGCTTGTTGGACAACAGGCCGGCGGCAGCCAGGATATGCGCACCGGTGCACAGGCCGCCGACGGCGACGCCGCGATTGTATTCCTCACGCAGCCAGGCGAACGTCGATTTGTTGTGATATTGCTCGACATTGATGCCGCTGCAGACGATCGCCATGTTCGGCCGTTCCGGCCCGGCCATCTTCTTGCGCTCTTCCTCAAGCGAGGTGTTGACGGCGCATTCGACGCCGTTCGAGGCGCGCACAGGCTTGCCGTCGATGCTGGCGAGGCGCCAGCGGTAGGCCTCGTAGCCGAGCATCCGGTTGGCCGAGCGCAGCGGGTCGAGCGCCGTCGCAAAAGCGATCATGGTGAAATCGGGGACGAGGAAGAACACAAACGATCGCCTGATCGGATGCTTTACGGCATTCACGGGAAACCTCACGCAGCCATGACGCGAACAGAATGTCGCTAACAGCATAGCGACATCAGGAAAAACCATTCATGTCAATCGGCTAGGCGGCCGTGAGAAGATTAAATTTGCGACATGGGTCGCAAATGGGCAATTGCTCTGCGCGGCGGGCACAACATGCTGCCAAAACGAGCAAGGTGCAGGACGTGGCCGACGCGAAGCGAAAACGCCGCCTCGGCAAGGCCGAAGCGGCGCTGGGATCAACTTCGATGCAGCGGCAGGGAGTGCCGCTCGAAAAGTTGTTGGATCAGGCAACGAAGCCGAGGCGCGCGGCAGCCATGGCGCCGGTCTGGCCGGGCATGGTGTTGGCAAGGCGCTGGCGCTCGAGCGCGGTGGTCAGGTTCATTTCACGGCGGGGGAAGAGGCGGGCAAAAAGCTTCATGATCATCTCCATTCGGTTGCTCAGACGGGTCGCCTTCGCTTGATGGAGTGGGGCAGCTCGTTTGCTGGCGTCGATATAGTCTTGCGTGAGGGAAAACTAAATCGCAAAAGCGAAGCACTTGATATGAAAAGCGACACCGGCTGCGATAATTTTGGGCAATCTGCCCAGGATTTACGATTATTTACAACGCGTTATTGAGAAAATGAGCTGCTATGCGGCTTGCTCATATGCGCCATGCGGCGGGAACATGGCTCCGAAAATCATTTGACTACAAAGTAAAAGGCCTGCCGAGCGGTCTGCGCGGCAGGCCTTCAGCTCTTGATACACACGGTCTACTTCGCTCCAGCCCAGGATCCGACACCGTGGCGGGCGCCAGTCCTGGCATCGGCAGCTTCGGGCCAGCCGATATCCTTCTGCAGTTCGATCGGCAGCGCATGGATGGCGCGTTCGGTCTGGTAGCGGGCGCGGGCTGCGCTGAATTCGGTCGCGAGCCGACCGATGGATGACAGGATAGACATCTCATTCTCCTTCGTGTTGGGCCGGAAGTGTCCGGCGCTGGCTTCGTCAGGGATTACAACCGGTTTGTTTCAGCTTCATTTCAGGTCGCAGGTCGGTGTCATGGTCGCTTCGTGACCGCTATTGATACGTTCCGCTTCGATGGAGTTGACTATCCTCCCAAACTGATGTTCAATCAAACGAAATGGAATGATGGTTTGCATCAGAAAAATTGAAGGCTACTTCCGATGAATGCCCCGCTCAATCATCCGTTGCCGTTGCTCGATCTCGACGTTTTGCGTACTTTCGTGGCGATTGCCGAGACCGGCAGTTTCACAACCGCGGCCAATGCCGTCTTCCGCACGCCATCGGCCGTCTCCATGCAGATCAAGAAACTGGAGGACATTCTCGGCCGTTCGGTGTTCGCGCGCGACGCGCGGTCGGTGACGCTGACCACGGATGGCGAGATGCTGCTCGGCTATGCCCGCCGGCTGCTTTCGATCAACCGGGAAGTGGTGTCGAAGTTCATCATCCCCGACATTGTCGGAGTGGTGCGGCTCGGCTCGCCGGACGACTATGGCGAGCGCGTCCTGCCGCACGTGTTGAAGCGTTTCGCGCAGTCGCACCCTTCGATCGCGGTCGATGTCACTATCGACCAGAGCGTCAATCTGCGCCGGCGCATGGACGACCGGGCACTCGATATCACGCTGCTGACCAACTCCTACAAGACCAGCGCTGTCGGCGCTGAAGTGCTGCTCACCGAACCGATTGTCTGGGCAGGCGCCAAGGGTGGCTGCGCGCATCTACGTGAGCCACTGCCGGTTTCCTTGTGGGAAGAAGGCTGCGCGTGGCGAGCTGGAGCTCTCGAGGCGCTTGGTCGCGAAGGCCGCAATTACCGCATCGCCTATATGAGTGCGCATACAGCCGGCCAGCGCGCCGCGATCATGTCCGATCTTGCGGTGGCGCCGCTGCCGAAGTCGTTCCTCGGCAACGACATGGTCGAGCTTTGCCCGAAAGACGGCATGCCTGATATCGGTACCTACAACCTTGCCATGGTCGTGGCGCCGGACGCCAGCGCACCGGTGAAGGCGGTCGCCGACCACATTCGCGCGACCTTCGAGTTGTTCAGGGAGACCGGGAAGTTCTGACCTAGGCCAGGACTATCTCAACGGCGCAGCGATGTCGCGAGCGGCCAAATCGCGATCTGGCCGTTGCAGTAACAATTCGCCGGCCTTGGCCTGATATCTTTCGGTTTCGCTGGTCAAAAACGCCACGATGCTGTCGCGTGCACGTCGCGCCTCAGGCATGTCGATCAGTGGCCAGGCGTGGAACATGCCTTCCTCGTAGACGACCTCCACCTCGACGCCGGCAGCTCGAGCCTTCTGCGCAAAGACCAGATTGTCGGGGGTGAGCATATCGCGCGATCCGGTCAGCAGCAGTGTTTTCGGCAGTACCGAAAGATCGCCGTATATCGGGCTGATACGCCAATCGCTGGGATCTATGCCGGCGCTGTAAAGCCGGATCGCTTCCAGTCCGCCGGCAATGCCCAGCCAAGGGTCATTCCGCTCCGCCTCGAAGATTTCGGGATTGGTGAGCGACACGTCGAGGCCAGGCGAGATCAGCACGTGGCGCAACGGCAAGGGCAGGCCTTCTTGCGCAGCCATCATAGTCAGTACCACGGCCATGTTGCCGCCGGCGGAATCACCCATGAAGACGATGTCCTGCGCGTCCGTTTCGTCGAGCATCTGCCGGTAGACGTCCCCAACCATGCCGAACATGGCATGGAAGTCGTACTCCGGAGCGATCGGATAGATCGGCACGGTAAAACCGAACCCCAGCCGGTCGGCCATATCGGCGATCAGTCGCCAGTGGTAGGATGTGATTTGAAAGACATAGGCGCCACCGTGCAGGTAGAGAATCCGCTTCCGTTCACCGGGTTTGGGAGCGATCTCGTATGCGGGGAAGCCGCCCACGGTGCGCGTTTTGATGTCGAGCTGCGACCGCAGTGACGCGGGCGGCTGATGGGTCTCCGTCTTGCGGGCATAGGCAATCCAACGCTGCAGGTTTTCCGGGCTGGAAAAGGCCTTCTTGCGGCTGTACCTGAGAACGTACGACACGACATAACTTTTGAGACTGGGCATGCAGATACACGGATTTCGGCACAGCCGACAAGAGAATTCCCCCACTGTTTCGAAGATTGTGCCTTCATCCAAAAAGTCAAGATTTGCGCGATCTCAACACGGTTGTGTGATCCGGCTGGTGACCAGGGCAAACATTTGGCCTGCTCGCGGCCGCCGCAGTCTCAGCCCCTAGGCAGCAGTGCGGCACCCAGCTTGTTGTCGCCCGCCGGGGCCGCATGACGTTCCCGGCGCAGGCCAAGCAGTATGCATTTGTCGGCGAAGGTCATCAGCGCGCGGAGCCCAGGAGCAGTGCCGCGAGGGCCGCCTGCGGGTCACTGGGAGGCGAGGCGGGCCAACCGATGTCCTTCTGGATTTCGGGCGGCAGGCTGTTTAGAGTCCGGACGGACCTGTTCCTGTTGTGTGCATGTTTGATGGCCGCGGCATAGCGGCCAAGACTTTCGAACATCGACATTGTTGTCTCCCTTGAAACGTTACGGCGGCAGAAATATCCTCTGCCGCCGTTCGATACCTGTTAAATGCGCCGCGCATGTATCGGCCGAATTTCGCGAAAACAGCGTCTTCGTTTCCAGATCTGCATGATCTGGAAACATTTGCATACATATGAAATCGAATGGTGATTTGAGCTGACCGGCGCGCGAGATTGGCTGCTCTCAATCAGTTCAATCAGAAAGTTGGCGCCGCCCCACATCGACTAAACGGGTGGCGGCAGCCGGTTGAGGGGCAGCGCAAAGACCAGGAAGCACTTCATGGACGACGTGCGATAGTACCTGGGTCTTTTTTATCCGCGGCTGCGCCTTGCGGCATGGCCTTCGCGCGAACGCCGCCGCGGGGCGGCGTCGCCAGCAACGCCGTCCTCGCTGACGGTCTTCCTGGGCGGGAGTTTCACCGCAGCCGACAGTTTCGGGAACGGGTCTATCTTGTTCGGCAGCGCCATGGCGTAAACGAAATGCTCCTGGAATTTCGGCTCCAGCGCGGTCTCGATCTTCTCGATCCGACTTACGGTTTCTTCGATCTCACGGCGATAGCCCCGGTTCAAGAGCGCCATGCGTGCCCCGGCACCGGCAGCATTGCCGACAGCCTGGACCTTCTCGAGGTCGCAGTCAGGGATCAGTCCCAGCACCATGGCGTATTTCGGATCGATGAACGAGCCGAAGGCGCCGGCGAAATGGATGCGGTCGACATGATCGGTATGCTGCTTTTCCATCAGCAGCTTGGTGCCGGCATAGAGTGCTGCCTTGGCAAGCTGGATGGCGCGCACGTCGGTCTGGGTGATGGTGATCTTCGGCTCGCCTTCCTTCAGCACGTAGGAGAAGGTGCGGCCACTGGTGACGACGCGCGGCGAGCGCGCGCCGAGCGATCCATCGATGACGCCGTCCTCGGAGATTATGCCGGCGAGATACATCTCGGCGACCACCTCGATGATGCCGGAGCCGCAGATGCCGGTGACGCCGGTCGCCTGCACGCTGTCGAGGAAGCCCGGCTCGTCGGACCACCGTTCCGAACCGATGACGCGGTATTTCGGTTCGAGCGTTTCCGGATCGATGCGCACGCGCTCGATGGCACCGGGCGCGGCGCGCTGGCCGCCGGAGATTTCCGCACCCTCGAAGGCCGGGCCGGTGGGCGAGGAGGCTGCCACCACTCGCTGGCGGTTGCCGAGCACGATCTCGGCATTGGTGCCGACATCGACGATCAGCATCATCTCGTCCTGGCGGTGCGGGCCTTCCGACAGCGTCACCGCCGCCGCATCGGCGCCGACATGGCCGGCAATGCAGGGCAGCATGTAGAGCCGGGCGCCCTGGTTGAGCTTCAGGCCGAGATCGGACGCCTTGATGTGCACGGCGCCCGAGACAGCGAGCGCAAAGGGCGCGCCGCCGAGTTCGGTCGGATCGATGCCAAGGAACAGGTGATGCATGATCGGATTGCCGACGAAGACGGAATCCAGGATGTCGTTGCGCTGGACATTGCCTTCCGCGCAGACCTTGTCGACAAGGCCGGAGATTGCCTCGCGCACGGCAACCGTCATGCCTTCGCGGCCGTCCGGGTTCATCATCACGTAGGAAACGCGGCTCATCAGATCCTCGCCGAAGCGGATCTGCGGGTTGGACGTGCCCGACGAGGCGGCAACGCGGCCGGACAGCAGCGACACCAGATGCATGGCGATGGTGGTCGAGCCGATATCGCAGGCAAGCCCGTAGGCCTCGTTCTTGAGGCCCGGCCACAAAGCAATGACCCGCGCGGTCTCGCTGTCGGCGTCCTTGTGGATGGCTGCGGTCGCTGTCCAGTTGCCCTTGCGCAATATGCCCTGCACCTGCGGCAGCAGATGGAAGTCGAAATCGAGGCTCTTGAGACCCCAGTCCTTCATCAGCGCGATCTTCAGGCGATCGAGATCGCCAAGCGGCTTGTGCATGTCGGGCTCTTCAATCTCGACGTAGCACATGTGTATTGCCGAATCGCGGGCAATGATCCTGGTGTCGGCGTCCTTGCGGATGGTCTGCGCGTTGATGACTGTGTCCTGCGGCACGTCGACGACGAGGTCGCCGAGGATCTGCGCCGAGCAGGACAGGCGGCGCCGTTCGGGCAGGCCACGCACGCGCTCGTAGCGCTCTTCCTTCGCCCCTTTAGGCGAAATGTGGTCGTTGGAGGAAACGATCTTGTGCTTGGCGAAATTGCCTTCCTGCACCTCGACCTGGCAGCGCCCGCAGGTGGCGCGTCCGCCGCACACGCTTTCGACGTAGACGCCGAGCTGGCGCGCGGCATCGAGCACCGGCGTGCCGACCGGAAACCGCCCGCGCTTGCCGGACGGCATGAACAGCACGAGCGGATCGGTTATGTTGGCAGGAGAGTTCACGATTACGCGCTTATCCTCGGGCCATCCGGGCTTCACGGCCGCCGCGCCTGCGGCCATTGTTATTGCCGCCGTTGCCCGGCGCGTTGACTTGCGTGGGGGCGGCAATGGCCTGACCGCCTTCTGACGGCTTGTAGTCCTTGTAGGTCCTGATCCAGTTGGTGCAGTTCTCGTCGGTGCCGTTGAGCACATTGGCGCCGCGCACGGCTTCCATTTCCTGCGGGCGCACCGGGTTCATGATCGCCGAAGTCATGCCGGCGCCGATCACCATCGGGATGAAGGCGGCGTTGATGCCATGACGATGCGGCAGGCCGAACGAGATGTTGGAGAGGCCGCAGGTGGTGTTGACCTTGAGTTCCTCGCGCAGCCGCCGCAGCAGTGCGAACACCTGGCGGCCGGCATCGCCCAGCGCGCCGATCGGCATGACCAGCGGGTCGACGACCACGTCATGCGAGGGAATGCCGAAATCAGCGCAGCGTTGCACGATCTTCTTGGCGACGGCGAAGCGCACGTCGGGGTCCATCGAAATGCCGGTCTCGTCGTTGGAAATGGCGACGACCGGAACGTTGTATTTCTTGACCAGCGGCAGGATGGCTTCGAGCTTTTCCTCCTCGCCGGTGACCGAATTGACCAGCGGGCGGCCCTTGGCGACCTTTAGCGCCGCCTCGATCGCGGCGGACACAGAACTGTCGATCGACAGCGGCAGGTCTACCAGCCCCTGCACGATCTCCAGCGTCTGAACCAGCAGCGCCGGTTCGGTGGCGTTGGGATCGACGGCAGTGACGCCGGCATTGACGTCAAGCATTGTCGCGCCACAGGCGGCCTGTTCCAGCGCGTCCTTGATGACGGTCTCGAAATTGCCCGCTACCATCTCGGCGGCCAGCTTCTTGCGGCCGGTCGGATTGATGCGCTCGCCAATCACGCAGAAAGGCTGGTCGAAGCCGATGATGATTTCTCGTGTCGCCGAGGCGACGATGGTGCGGGTCATGAAATCTCTCCTCATGATATAAAGAGTTCTTTATATCGTTATCTGATTTTGATCAAGCGGATGGTGACCGTTCGCGCCTTCAATGCGCGGTCTTCACCATGTCCACCTGCGTTTCGGTAACCTCGTCGTGCAGTATGTGGTCGAGTCGGTCGGCGACGAGCTGGTCGTCGCGGCGGATTTCGCGCTTCCATGGCTGGCGGCCCTTCAGCACGCCCGATTCATCGACGATCTCGGCGACATACTCCTCCTGGCGGTAGGCCATCACATGGACGCCGGAAACGCCGGGAATTTCCTTCACTTCGTTGATGATGTCGATGCAGAGCTGCTTGCCTTCCTTCTTCTGATCCTGGGCGCCTTCCAGCCGCTTGACGATCGCATCGGGGATATGAATGCCCGGCACGTTCGAGCGGATCCACTTGGCCGTTTTGGCAGAAGCCAGCGGTCCGACGCCGCACAGGATGAAGCATTTTTCGTCGTAGCCGAGGTCGCGGACCTTCTGCATGTAAGCGCGGAACATCGGGACGTCGAAGCAGTACTGGCTCTGCGCGAACTGCGCACCGGCGGCGATCTTCTTGCCGAGCCGATACGGCCGGAAATCGTAAGGCGGCGCGAAAGGGTTGATCGCAGCGCCAAGGAAGATCTGCGGCGGCGTGGTCAACTTGCGGCCCGACAGGAACTTGCCGTTGTCGCGCATGATGCGGCAGGTTTCGAGCAGCGACATGCAGTCGAGGTCGAACACCGGCTTGGCGCCGGGCTGGTCGCCGGCCTGCACGCCGTCGCCGGTGAGGCATAGCATGTTGGCGACGCCCATCGCCGCGCCGCCCAGAACGTCGCCCTGGATGGCGATGCGGTTCCTGTCACGGCAGGCGATCTGCATGATCGGTGCGTAGCCCATGCGGGTCAGCAGCGCGCAAATGCCGACCGACGACATGTGGCAGTTGGCGCCGGACGCGTCGACGGCGTTGATGGCATCGACCCAGCCGTCGAAGATTTTCGCACGGTTGTAGACATCTTCCGGATCGGCGCTGTCGGGCGGGTTGAGCTCGGTGGTCACTGCGAACTCACCGCGCCTCAAGACGCGCTCCAGCCGGCCACGTGATGTATGGCCGGGCAAGGGATCGAGCGGCAGATGGATGCCGGCCGGGTTCTCGTCGCGCTGGCGTCCGATCATGCCGACGCCCCAGGCTTTGCGGTGTTGCGGGCGGCCTCGCGGGCGGCTGCCGCCTGCGCGGTGACCCGTAACCAGGCAGATGTCTCGCGCAGCGACTGGTCGACCGGCTTCTGCACGTCGAGGATCTTGTCGCCATGCACCATGTTTTGCGATCCTTCCCAGGCCTTGACCCAGACGCACGGCATATCCGGCTCGACCTCGCAATTGCCGTTGGCGCGCACGCCGCCGCAGGGGCCGTTGCGCAATTGCTTGGGGCAGTTCATCGGGCATGACATGCCGGTGGAGGACAGAATGCACTGGCCGCACATGCGGCAGTCGAACATGAAGCCCTTGACCCGCTTTTCGACGAATTTGACCGGACCTTCGACGCGGCCGTAGCCGATGCCCTTCCACAGTGGATGCAGGAGCAGGAACATGTCGGCGAACCTGGCGTAGAACCATTCGAGCAAGCGCGAGTGCCGCACCGACCACAGCCGCACTGCGAAGGAGCGCTGCACGCGCCGCTGCGGCGACACGTCGGCCGGCTTGTAGTCGGATTTCGGCGCTGCCTTCTTGACCAGTGTGGCCTGAGTGACCGTCGGGGTGGTTTCAGACATTTTCCTTGCCGCCCGCCTTGACCAGAGCGACCAGCCGCTCGCGGTCGTATTTCGCGTCGAGGTGCTGCAGGGCCTTTTCAGCCTCGGCTTCGAGGTCGTCGCCGACCGGAACCGGATCGGCCTTGCGCCATTCGGCCAGGTAATCGTCGGTGCCGCCCGCGCCGGTGCGCATGGCGCACATGTCGATCGCCTCGGTAAAGCGCAGCGGCAGTTCGCGCTTGGCGTTCTGCCGGCCTTTCCGGACGATGACCTGGGCGGGGATGTCGCGCCAGTAGACGACGATCAGATCGGCCATGAATTCTCACTCCCGTAGAGCGCCGTACGCCCAATCGGAAAGGACGCTCGTCACTTTAACTCAGCTGCATCATGCCTTCCGAAGATCGATTCCGATTTTCGGGCCGATGCAGTGTTTCGAGCATTGCCGTATGCGCTGCTGGGCTGCTTGTTATGGGACGACGCGCGCGCATTCAAAAGCGACGCATTTGGATGTCGCAAAATGAAAGCGGGGAATCTCAGCCGGCTGGACGGTGGAAGCTGCCCAGAAGCTTCCGGTGAAAGCGGACATAGCCGCGTTCGGTGGTGCGCAGATGCTCCGCGACGATCTCGTGGAAACGCGGCAAGCGGTGGAAGGGAACGGCCGGATAGGAATGGTGCTCGGCGTGGTAGGGCATGTTCCATGCGATGAAACGCACCAGCCTGGTGGTGAAGGTGGTGCGTGTGTTCTCGAGCATGTTGGCGACATGCGGGCAGCGTGAGTGCTCGGCCAGCAGGTAGGCCCTCAAGAAGGGCTGGCCGACGAGCACCGGCACGATCCAGACCCACAGCAGCAGCGCCGATTGCGCGGCCAGCGAGCCGGCCAGCAGCACCGCATAGGCAATCACGAACACGCGCGCTTCCAGAACGACCTTATCGCGGCCTTTTTCCGGCACGAAGGTGTCGCAGTTGCGCCCGGCGGCGTTGGTCGCGACCACGCGCACCATGCCGATCCAGTAAGGGCCGCCGGACAGATAGCGCAGATACTCACCAGTTGTCTCGGGCTTCGGGCTCATCAGTTCAGGATCATTGTCCGGGTCATGCGTGTGGCGATGATGCGCGAAATGGAAATAGCGGAACCATGCCGGCGGCAGCAGGATCAGAAAGCCGGTGACGGTGGCAATAGCGCGATTGAGCCAAGGCGTCCTGAACGCCGTCTCGTGAATGGTCTCGTGCAGCGTGGTGAAGAGAAATATGATCAGGATTCCCTGCGGCAGCACCAGGACCGGCCAGAGCGGGATGCGGGCAGCGACCAAGGCGCCCAGCACGACGACCAGCCCGCCATGGACGGCCAGCCGGAAAATGCCGGGCGCATCCGCCTTGGTGGTGAGGTCGCGACGATCCTCGACCGAAAGGCCGGCGACGATGGCGCGGTGGTCGATCTCGCTCATGCAAAAATCTTAGCGCCGAGGCTCTGCCCGGTAAACCGGTGCGTGTTACCAGACACCGCCCTTTACGCCGGTCCAGAGATAGGACCAGATCGTCGGGTGGTACCATTGCTTCGACGGCAGGCCGCGATCCGATGTGGCAAGCTTGCCAGCCAGCGCATCGCAGACCGCCTCGACGCAGATTTCGCGCGAGAACGCCGCTTGCCGCAGCGCATAGCTTGAAATGGTGTCGCCCGGTTTTGGCCTGCCGCGTGCCTGCCGCAGCACACCACCGGTATCGACGCCAGCATCGACCAGGTGCACCGTCGTGCCGAAATTTTCCGCGTCGCCCAAGGCGAGCGCCCAGTAACCGCCATTCATGCCGCGATATTTCGGTGCGATGCCGGCATGATAATTGAGGACCGGGCATGGGATTTTCGCCAGAGTCTGCCTCGACAGCAGGCGGCAACCGGCGAGCAGTACGACGCCGGGCTGAATGGCCTCGATCGCCTGCAGGCATTCCGGCGCATTGGCTGAGACAATACGTATGATCTTTTGCCCGGGCTTAGGCTCGGTCTGCAGCTTCTCCTCGGCAATCAAGCGGGCTGCGTGCCCGGCGAAAAAACGCTTGCCGAGCCGCGTCAGCATCATCGTACCAAGTTGTCCAACGGCCGGGATCCAGCCCAGGCGACGGGCACGCCCGAGCAGCAATTGTTTTTTGGATTCAGGGCTTTCGAGGATAACGCTGACAGAGCCTAGCTGGTCGTCGATGGCGTTGACGATGGCCCAGATGTGCGGACCGCCCTCGGTGACGACGACGATCGGCCGCGAGTTTGTTTTCGACGGTTCCATGGTTCGTGACGTGCCGCCCGCAAAGACGTGCTCTATGCAGGCCAGATGCTAGGGTGACCGGGTTAATCCTTGGTGATCGGGACCAGGCATGCGGGATCAGCGCTTGAATTCGAGGATGTCGAGCTTCGATTCGTAGTAGGGCGCTGGAAACTCGACGCGCCATTCGCTGGCGCCGTTGCGGAAGGCATAGCCGACCTGGTCGCTTTCCGGGCCGCTGCCATAGGGTTTTGCGGGATCGTTGTTGACATAGAAGGAGCCGAGATAGATCGCGCGCTTTTCGCCATCGTCGAAGAAGCGGCCCTTGGTTCGTTGCGAGCCGCTGACCTTTTCCAGCATCCAACCGGAACCGTCGTCGCTCACCTTGCATTTGAACCAGCCATAGATGACGAGCGGACTGAGCCCACCGGCCTTGATGGTGCGGCACTGCCAGTTGCCGGTCAGGTCCTTGTCGGAAAACGACACCAGCGGCTTTGCCAGCAATGCGTCGAGTTGCTTCACCTCGATCGGATCGCCCGCTTTCGCTTCATCAAGGGCTGCCTTGCGCGTGTCGCCATATTTGTCGAGCCGCGCCTTGTCGGCGGCGGTGATCAGTTTCTGCACCTCGCCGTCGGCGAGCGCGGGGAGGGTGCAGCAGAGAATACTGGCCGCAGCAATCAATAGGCGAGCGATCATCGGTGTGTTTCCTGGTCGATGGCTGGAGCAGCCTGCTTTTCCGTCTGGCGCATAACTTACCCGTTCGCGGCAGTCTGTCATCCGTGCTTAACAGCGCCACAGGTCAAAAATAGAGTTTTCACCGATGCGGATTTTGCTCACAGGATCGTCGGGTTGGCTGGGCGGCGCCTTGGGGCCGCGCCTGCGGGCTCTCGGCCATCAGGTCACTGGCCTCGATCCTGTCCCGTCTGCGGAAACGCGAATCGTCGGTTCGGTCGCCGATCGCGACCTGGTCATGCAGGCTGTCAGGGATAACCGCATCGAGGCCATTATCCACAGCGGCGCACTGCACAAGCCCGATATCGAGCATTACCACAACGAGGATTTCGTCGAGACCAATGTAAGCGGCACACTCAACCTTCTCGACGCGGCGGTGGCGTCCGGCGTTCGCCGCTTCGTCTTCACATCGACCACTTCGCTGATGATTTCCCAAGCCATACGTGCCGGCTTCACGGGCGGTGCGCGCAAGGCGGTATGGCTGACGGAAAACATGTCGCCTGAGCCGCGCAACATCTACGGCGCCACCAAGCTTTCGGCCGAGCACCTCTGCCGGCTCTATCATATCCAGCATGGCTTGCCGGCCATCGTGCTGCGCACGGCCCGGTTCTTTCCCGAGGCCGACGACATGGCGCATGCGATCGAGCAGTCGGAGGCCAACACCAAGGCCAACGAGCTGCTTTTCCGCCGGCTGACGGTGGAAGACGCTGCCGAGGCTCATATCGCCGCCCTGGAAAAGGCGCCGCAACTCGGCTTCGACACTTTCATCGTCTCGGCGCCGACGCCGTTCCAGCGCGACGATTGCGAGGCATTGATTGCCGACGCACCGTCCGTTGTTGAGCGCTATTTCCCCCAATTTCCGGTACTCTACGCGCGAAAGGGCTGGACGATGTTTTCCTCGATCGACAGGGTCTATGACGCATCACGGGCAAGGGACAGGCTGGGGTTCGTCTGCAAGATGAGCTTTGCCGATGTGCTCGCAGCGCTCGCGGCAGAAGAGGGATTGCCTGGTTGAACTGTGTCAGGCGTGTGCGGCGGCGCTGGCCAGTTCCGTCGTTAGATCGCCATAGCCGGTCGAGCGGCGTTCGTAAGTGAGGCCCAACATCTTCGCAGCCTTCTCGGCAACCTTGTCGAGTTCCGGATCGTCTGTCTGGGCAATATAGACCAGCTTCTGGTAGTTGCCGAAATAGTCCTTGATCAGCTCCGGATGCTTGTCGAGGCCGAGTGGCTTCATGAAGAAGGCGTCGAACTGGCGGCACAGGAAGTCGGTCATGTAGAACGACATCATGTCGTTGTCGGCGAGTTTCTCATAGGCTTCCAGGCCCTGGTAGAAGGCAAAGCAGTGCGGCCCGGTCATGCGCTCGACGCCATGCTTTTCGCAGACGCGGTCGAGCATGCCACCGGTGCCGCAATCGGCATAGCCGACGAAGATGTGCTTATAGCCGCCCGCTTTGGCCTTTTCGATCGCCTTGTCCATGGCCGGCGCGATGCGGTCAGGATAGAAATGGAGCTCCGCCGGCAGGCAGGTCAGGGCGAGATGGTCAAGCGCCAGCTGCTCCTTGACGGCCAGAACCTCGCGCGCAATCATCCCACAGGCAATGACCAGAAGCCTGTCGCCTTGATCGGGTTGCTGTTTTCGCGCGACGCTCATGGAACCTGTTTAACCGATTTTCGTTGCTGTCTGGCGAATTTTGTGAGGGAGGCACCATTCATGAAATTGTTGCGCATTGTATCGATCGCCATTCTTGCTTGCGCTTTGGCTCTTTCGGCCTGCGCAAACACGGTCCGCGGCGTTGGTAAGGATCTCAAATCCACTGCCAAGGCGGTCGACGACACGGTCAAGAAACCCTGATCCGCACCTCACTGTTCCCACATCTGGGAATGAAAAAGCCGCGCTGCAAGGCGCGGCTTCGTTTGTTGTCCAGCCGTCTGAAGCGCGGACGCTGCGTCGGCGCGCCCGTCTTTACGCGGTGCGGTCTGTAGCACCCGAGCGACCGCCGGCCGGACTAAGGGGCAAGGGGCGGTTGTGTTCAACGACCGCTCCCTGCGAATCTCCTACAAGTCAGCGATCGGTATCGGAGAAGCCCGAATGGCCGGGGACGCCGTCGCCACCGCCGTTGCCGAATCCGTTATTGGCGTGTTTGCCGCCGCCGCCACCGCCGCCACCTTCATCGCCGCCACCACCTTCATCGCCGCCGCCACCTTCGTCGCCGCCGCCACCTTCGTCGCCGCCACCACCTTCATCGCCGCCGCCACCTTCGTCGCCGCCGCCACCTTCATCGCCGGTGCCGCCTTCGTCGCCGCCACCGCCTTCATCGCCGGTGCCGCCGGTACCTTCGTCGGCTTTGGCAATCTCAATTGCGAACGGGCTGGCAGCTGCGGTAATCAATGCAGTTGCCATTGAAAGGGTAAGAATGCGTCTCAACTTGTCCATGATTTCCTCCCGCTATGTCTGAAAGAATAGCGAAGGAAACATAGCGAAACCGCCTTCTGGGCTACAGGATTGATTGCCGGAGGTGCAGAAAGGGTTTTCCTGACAAGCCGTGCACACGCCTAGGATGCAGCCAACACCGTTCCTGCCGAACGTGCTGCACCTATAAGCGCGGGAAAACCTCAGCCTAATTCATTGATTTGGCCGCAAATTAGGCCGATGCGCGGACGTTGTGCTTGCGCTTCATGAAATCCTTGGCTGTCTCGACCGCCACCGCCGCGTCGCGGCAATAGGCGTCGGCGCCGACAGCCTTGCCGAATTCCTCGTTGAGCGGTGCGCCGCCGACCAGCACGACATAGTCGTCGCGAATGCCCTTTTCCTTCATCGTATCGATGACGACCTTCATATAGGGCATGGTCGTCGTCAGCAGTGCCGACATGCCGACGATGTCCGGCTGGTGCTTTTCGATGGCGTCGAGGTATTTTTCGACCGCATTGTTGATGCCGAGGTCGATGACGTCAAAGCCGGCACCCTCCATCATCATGCCGACGAGGTTCTTGCCGATGTCGTGGATGTCGCCCTTGACGGTGCCGATCACCATCTTGCCCTGCTTTGGCGCGCCGGTGGCAACGAGCAGCGGACGCAGGATGAACATGCCGGCCTTCATGGCGTTGGCGGACAAGAGCACTTCGGGAACAAACAGGATACCGTCGCGAAAGTCCTCGCCGACGATGCGCATGCCCTCGACCAGCGCCTCGGTCAAAACCTTGTAGGGCGGCCAGCCGCGCTCAAGAAGGATGTTGGTGCCTTCCTCGATTTCCTCCTTCAGCCCGTCATAAAGGTCGTCGTGCATCTGCTGCACCAACTCGTCGTCGGAAAGCTCGGAAAGGATGATCTCGTCGTCGGCCATTTTTTCTCGGGCTCCTCGCCGCGTGGAACAATCACGGCAGCTCAAAATTATTGCGTCAATACCTAACCCGCGGGGGCCGCTTATCCATAGCTGATTTGCGACTTCCCGCAAAAGGAAAGCGACCGCAAATCTATTGGAATTCTTGTCGATTTTGCGACAGGCGTTGGCGCTGGCGGGCCGTTTCGAATAGGGTGCATGGCTACGATCCGGCCAGAAGCTGCGATATGCGGCCGTAACAGATTTCCGGCCAGAACAGTTTCGGGCCAGAACAGTTTCAGGGAAGAACGACCATGAGCCAGAACGCGCCAGTCGACCAGGAAGCGTCAAATGCGCGACGCGGGCGTGCTGCCAGCGGCGGAGCGGCTGCCCGCCGCGCTGCGCGCTCGGGTGGCGGCCCCGGCACCCAGCTCACCTACATCAAGCGCAAGATCAGCGTTTATGAGGTGCTGGACGAGGAAGGACTGGCGCTGATCGAGAAGAACACCGATACAGTGCTCGAGGAGATCGGCATCATCTTCCGAGACGATGCCGAGGCACTGCAGCTCTGGAAAGACGCCGGCGCCGACGTCAAGGGCGAGCGCGTGCACTTTCCGAAGGGCCTGTGCCGGTCGCTGCTGAAGACCGCGCCGGCCATCTACACTCAGCATGCCCGCAACGCCGAACGCTCGGTGCAGATCGGTGGCAATGCCACCGTCTTTGCACCGGTCTACGGGCCGCCCTTCGTGCGCGACCTCGACGGTGTCAGGCGCTATGCGACGCTCGAGGATTTCCAGAATTTCGTGAAGCTTGCCTATATGGCGCCGTCGATCCACCATTCGGGTGGTACGGTGTGCGAACCGGTCGACGTACCGGTCAACAAGCGCCACCTCGATATGGTCTACAGCCACATCAAATATTCGGACAAGCCGTTCATGGGGTCGGTGACAGCGCCGGAGCGGGCGGAAGACACTGTGGCGATGGCCAAGATCGTTTTCGGCGACGATTTCGTCGAGAACAACACGGTGCTGACCAGCCTGATCAACGCCAACTCGCCGATGGTGTTCGACGAGACGATGCTGGGCGCGCTGAAGGTCTATTCGCGCCACAACCAGGCCTGCATCGTCACGCCGTTCATCCTCGCCGGGGCGATGAGCCCGGTGACGGTCGCCGGCACGCTGACGCAGGTTCTGGCCGAGGTGCTGGCCGGAGCGTCGTTCACGCAGCTGATCCGGCCGGGCGCGCCGGTGCTGTTCGGCACCTTCGCCTCGTCGATCTCGATGCAGTCGGGCGCGCCGACTTTCGGCACGCCGGAGCCGTCGCTGGTCTCCTACGGTGCGGCGCAGCTTGCCCGTCGGCTCGGGCTGCCGTTCCGCACCGGCGGCTCGCTCTGCGCTTCGAAGATCCCGGATGCACAAGCGGCATATGAGAGCGCCAACACGCTGAATTCGACGATCCTTGCCGGCACCAATTTCGTGCTGCACTCAGCCGGCTGGCTCGAGGGCGGGCTCGCCTCCTGTTACGAAAAGTTTATGATGGACATCGATCAGCTCGGCATGACGCAGAAGTTTTCCGAAGGTGTCGACCTGTCCGAAAACGGTCAGGCGATGGACGCCATCCGCCAGGTCGGTCCCGGCAGCCACTATCTCGGCTGTGACCACACCCAGGCCAATTTCCAGACCGCCTTCTACCGTTCCAACATCGCCGACAACAATTCCTACGAGCAGTGGCTGGCTGAAGGCGAAAAGACCGCGCCGCAGCGCGCCAACGAGCTCGCCCGGCGCTGGCTGGAAAGCTACGAGGCTCCGCATCTCGATCAGGGTATCGACGATGCTCTGAAGGACTTCATTGCCAGGAAGAAGGGGTCGATGCCCGACGCCTTCACGTGAAAGGAGCCCGAGTCCGGCGGGGCTAAAGTCGCCAACATCATCCACAAGGAAGTCTGGCGGAGCGCCTTCTCCGACCCGGACCAGAAGGGATGATTGTTGCGCGTAGCATGATCGAAAACATCGCCGCAGCGCTGACGTATGACGGCCTCATCCTTCGCGGCGGCTTTACTTTTGCCGATGGCGAAGACGCACCGTTTGGTCTCTCCGGCGCTGCCGCCAAATCTGTCCTGCTAGTAGGCCAGGCGGGTGCCGCGCCATGGCCGCATTTCCTGCGCTGGCGGGAGAAGCAATCACGGACCGTCGCCAATCCGCTCGACACGTGGTCGCGCCGGGCGATCGGCGCGGTGGCAGAGAAATTCGGCGCACATGCGGTGTCGCCCTCCGACAGGCCGTATCTGCCGTTCCAGCAATGGGCGATGCGGGCGGAGGGGCTAAAGCCGTCGCCGCTCGGCATCCTCACGCATCCGCAATACGGGCTCTGGCATGCCTATCGCGGCGCCTTGTTGTTCGAGGAGGAGATTGCGATCCCGGAACCTGATGCAGCGGTTCACCTCTGCGATACATGCGCCGAAAAACCCTGCATGAAATCCTGTCCGGTCGATGCCTATTCCGAGCAGGGCTTTGCCCATGAAGCCTGTCTCGGACATGTGCGCGGACCGAAGGGTGCGCCCTGCCGGACAGGTGGCTGCCTTGATCGCAATGCCTGTCCTTATGGCACGGCCTATCGCTATCCGGCCGATGTGCAGGCTTTTCATATGGCGGCTTTCGCGCACCAGTACTGAGGCGATCTCTTCCAACTCAGGCGACCAGGCAAGGCCGGCTGCGGGCAAGAGGGCGATTGCTCCAACTCAGGATTTTCGGCCGAAGGCGAGCCCTGCCGCATGGAAGAGACCCATCAGCAGGACCCCGATCGCACCCGAGATCAGTGAGGCGATGGGGTACTGTCCGAAGTTACTCCCATACGCAAAGAGAGATGCCACCACAAAGCTCGCCCAGCCGGCGATCAGATTGGGAACAGCGGAGTTGCCGAAGACGCAAGGGTAAGAGCCCCTGGTAATTCCGTTCACGAAATGTGGGACGCCATTGGCGCCAAATACACCGGCGAAAAAAGCAAGGAAGGTCGTCAGCCACATGTGAGCTCCGTCCCCGGCCAATTGAAGCGCGCTGTTCGGTCCGGACCAAGATAGCCCGAGAGGTACGCATTTGTGAACGTGAGGGCCCATCATCGACTTGCCCAACCGTCCGTCACGGATATGTATCGCACGACAATCGAACGGAGAGGGCCATGGCGAAACAGAATATTGAAATCACGACCGAGGACGGCACGGCCAAAGCGGGATTGTTCCGCTCGGCTTCGTCATCCAGGGCCGGCGTTGTCCTCTATATGGACGTCTTCGGTCCGCGTCCGGCGCTCGACCAGATGGCGGAGCGTTTCGCGGAGCAGGGCTATGCGGTACTGGTACCGGACCTTTTCTACCGCAACGCGCCCTACGGCCCGTTCGAGCCCAGAACTGCATTCAGCGAGGAGAAGAGCAAGGCCGCGCTCTCGGCGCTGGCCGGCAGCACGACACAAGACATGACCATTCGCGACAGCGGTCCCTTCCTTGACGCGCTCGCTGCGGAAGGTGTCATCGGGCCGCTCGGCGTCGTCGGCTATTGCATGGGCGGGGCGCGGGCGATGAATGCCGCGGCGGCCTACCCCGACCGCATCAGCGTTGCGGCCAGCTTCCATGGCGGCAATCTGGCGAGCGATGCCGCCGACAGCCCGCACCGGAAGGCGGCGTCGATCAAGGGACGCGTCTATGTCGGCGTTGCCGGGACCGATCGAAGCTTTCCACCAGAGCAATCGGCGCGGCTGGCTGAAGCGCTCAGGGTGGCTGAGGTCGACCATATTATCGAGAACTATGCCGGCATGGCGCATGGCTGGTGCGTGCCGGATCATAGCGCCTTCGATGCGGCTGGTGCCGAGCGCCATTTGAAGCGGCTGACGACGTTGTTCGCGGAGACGTTGGGTTAGGGCTCATGTTGGCCAAGTGACCGCCAGCCAAATTTTCTTTCCATCGCCCCAAGGAATCGCCATTAGCCTTCGTCCAACAGGCAAATGAAGGCGATGATGCTGAACGAAAGCGAAGCCTCCGACGCCGAACTGATCGGGCGGGCGAAGGGCGGAGACAGGGGGGCTTTCGGCAAATTGCTCGAAAGGCACTACGGCTTCGTCTATCGCGCCGCCTATCGCTGGTGCGGAAAAAAGGCCGACGCCGAGGATATCGCCCAGGAAGTCTGCGTCCGGCTTGGCCGGTCGATCCGTGGCTATCATGGCAGCGGCGCCTTCACGACCTGGCTCTACACCATGACGTTGAATGCGGCGCGCGACATGATGCGCAAGACCGCCCGCGAGACGGTCAAGACTGAAGCCTACGGCGCCTACGCGCTGATTTCGGGGGAGGCATCGGCCGAGCCCGAAGACCCGGCCGAGGCGCTTTGGGTGGCAGTGAGGATGCTGCCGGACAAGCAGCGCGACGCGGTGCTGCTGGTCTATGGCGAAGGGCTGAGCCATGCGACCGCCGCCGAAGCGATGGCGCTCTCGGAGGCGACGGTTTCCTGGCACATCCATGAAGCGAAGAAACGGTTGAAGACGCTCATGCTTTCAGCCGGGGAAGTGTGACCATGGTTAGCGACAACGAACTCAGAAAGCTGCGCGACATCGCAGCACCGGCGCCGGACGCAGAGGCGAAGGCTCTTGCCTTCGAGGCCGCCATGCGCGCCTACGACATGGAAGAAAAAACTCATATTGCCGCCCAAGGATCGGCGAGCGGGCTTCGTCTCACAGAGCGAGCACAAAGGCTCTGGAGCGAGATCATGCAAAAGAAACTCATCGCCACGCCGGCCATTGCTGGGCTCATCGCCCTGCCGATCGCCGGATACGCCACCTTCTACATGTTGGCGGAACAACCGTCCCAGGTCGGCGGGGAGGAGAAGATCACCGAGACGCTGGCCGACAAGCCGGCAATGATGAAGCCGCTCGTGCTGCAGGAGGCAGACAAGCAGAAGAAGGTCGATGCCGACACAGGAAATCGCGATGCGGCCGAGGCGCTTGCTGCGCCTGCGTCGCCACCGAAATCCGAGTCGACCGTGGCCGGCGGCCTGTCACAGAACGGGCTGAGCCCAAATGCCCCTGAGCCGGCGCCCAGTGGCGAGTTTGCGCTGAGTGGCGGCGCAAGCACTGCGGCCCCCGCAGTCAACGATGCCGCGCGGACTGGCCGCATGCCCCGCGCGGCCGCTGGTTCCAAGCTGATGGTGCAGCAACCTGCCGCCGCGCCCGCTGACCAAATGCTGCCGCAAGAGGCAAACCGCGACCGCGTCGAGGATTTCAAGACCAATCCGGTGCATGCCGCACTCGAAGATCCGGTCTCGACCTTCTCGATCGACGTCGACACGGCCTCCTACTCCTTCGTGCGGCGCTCGCTGAAGGAAGGTTTTATCCCGCAGGCCGACACGGTCCGCGTCGAGGAGATGATCAATTACTTCCCATATGACTGGAAGGGGCCGGACTCTGCCTCGACGCCGTTCAACTCGACAGTCAGCATCATGCCGACGCCGTGGAACGAGCGCACCAAGCTGATGCATGTCGCCATCAAGGGCTTCGAGGTCAAGCCGGTCGAGCAGCCCAAGGCCAATCTGGTCTTCCTGATCGACGTATCGGGCTCGATGAACGAGCAGGACAAGCTGCCGCTGTTGCAATCGGCCTTCCGGCTTCTGGTCAACAGACTGAAGCCCGACGACACCGTCTCGATCGTCACCTATGCGGGCGATGCCGGCACTGTGCTGATGCCAACCAAGGTTTCCGAGAAGGACAAGATCCTCGCGGCCATCGACAGACTGCAGCCGGGCGGCAGCACGGCGGGCGAGGCGGGTATCCGGGAAGCCTACAAGCTTGCCCAGCAATCCTTCGTCAAGGACGGGGTCAACCGCGTGATGCTCGCCACGGACGGCGACTTCAACGTCGGCCAGACCGACGACGACGATCTCAAGCGGTTGATCGAAAAGGAGCGCAGGACCGGCGTCTTCCTGTCGGTGTTCGGCTTCGGTCGCGGCAACCTGAACGATCAGATGATGCAGGCCATCGCCCAGAATGGCAACGGCACCGCAGCCTATATCGACACGCTCGCCGAGGCCGAAAAGGTGCTGGTCGAGGATGCGTCCTCGACGCTGTTAACCATCGCTAAGGACGTGAAGATCCAGGTCGAGTTCAACCCCAACAAGGTCTCGGAATACCGCCTGATCGGCTATGAAACCCGCGCCTTGAACCGCGAGGATTTCAACAATGACCGCGTCGATGCGGGCGATATCGGCTCCGGCCATTCGGTGACGGCGATCTATGAGATCACGCCGAAGGGCAGCGGTGGGCAGATCGATCCGTTGCGCTATGGCCAGGCGTCGGTGAACAATGGCGGCGTCGCCAATGCGGACGAATATGCCTTCGTCAAGATCCGCTACAAGCTGCCTGATGAGGACACCTCGAAGCTGATCACCACGCCGGTGACAGCTGCCAACGAGGTATCGTCCTTCGACCAGGCCGGCACCGACCAGCGTTTCTCCGTCGCTGTCGCGGCCTTCGGCCAGAAGCTGCGCGACGAGGATGCGACTGCCAAGTTCGGCTACGACAAGATCATGGAGATTGCCACTGCCGCCCGAGGAGCCGACCCGTTTGGGTATAGGTCCGAGTTCCTTTCGCTTGTGCGTCTTGCCTCGGCGCTTGGCGGTAACCGGTAATCGCCCAGTAGCGGCAATGACGGCCGATTCCTTCAGATGAGATCGTTCTGACACGGGGACTGGCCCACGGGCGGGTGAGGCAGACCGGCGAGGGAAACCTTGCCGGCCTTTTCTACAGCGCCGCGTCTCCCTTTGGACGCGCAACGGACGCGGTAGCACTTTGATTATGCGATGCGCTGGATCGTTAAATTGTTCGGCTTTTCGGGAACATCATCGCAATTCCCTCTTGTTACACAACAGCTCATCATTTGGCTTGAGGGGGCCGAAATTGCAGATACGGAACATTGCGAACCCAATACCGACGGCAAGGGACGTGCACGCATCCGCACCGACGGCTTCGCAAGAGCCCTCGCCGGAATCCAGGCGCATCAAGGATGACGTCGATGCGGCACGTCATACCGCGATGTCGGCCCTGAACAACGATCGCTTCCGCGTCATGCTCGAGCAGATAACCGATCCGCGCGCGTCAGGTGCGTTGATGACGATGGGCGGCGACGCGAGCGGCGCCGCCACGGACCTTAAGACGGCGCAATCCCGCTACACTGAAAACAGCGAATAGCCAGAGGTATCGCTTCAGGCGCGGCTGCGCCGGCGCTCGCGGCGGGCTTCGCTGGTCTCGGCGACGTTGGCCGTCGCCTGCTTGTTGCGCATCGGGCCGATACGTTCGATGATTGTTTCGACGGTCGGGCGATCCGACCTGGTGTGGGTGTCGAGCGCCTTGCGCATGGCGGCAAGGTGGGCAAACGAGGTGCCGCAGCAGCCGCCGACGATCTTTGCGCCGGCATCGACGGCGAGCCGCACGTAGTCGGCCATCAGCTCGGGCGTGCCGGAATAGTGGATCTCGGCGCCGCGAAATTCCGGGATGCCGCAATTGCCCTTGACGATCACCGTCGCCTCCGGCTTCGCGTCGGTCATATCGAGCAGCGAGGCGAGGATGTCGGACGCGCCGACACCGCAATTGGCGCCGACACCGAGCGGCCTCTGCGAAAGCCCATCGACGACGCCGTGGATATCCTTCGGCAACAGCCCCATCATGGTACGGCCGGCCGTGTCGAAGGAGCCGGTATAGGTGTAGGGCAGGCCGACGCGGATTGCCGCCTCGGCGGCGGCGCGGATTTCGTCCGGCGCCGACATGGTCTCGATCCAGGCGACTTCGGCGCCGCCGGCCTTGAGGCCCTCGATCTGCTCGGCAAAGGCATCGACGGCCTCGTCATAGCTCATGGCGCCGAGCGGCACCAGCAACTCGCCCGTCGGTCCGACCGAGCCAGCCACGATGACCTTGCGGCCGGCGCTGTCGGCGACGGCACGGGCGATCTCGGCGGCACGCTTGTTCAGTGCATGCACGCGATCCTGTGCGTGATGCAGCTTCAGCCGGTGGCGGGTGCCGCCGAAGGAATTGGTGAGGATGATGTCGGCGCCGGCATCGACGAAGTTCTGGTGCAGGCGGGTGACGGTGTCGGGCGCGGTCTCGTTCAACAGCTCGGGAGCCTCGCCGGCCTCGAGCCCCATGGCGAACAGATTGGTGCCGGTGGCACCATCGGCCAGTAGAACGCCCTTTTCGGCAAGCAGCGCCTCGATCGGATTGGTCATGGTGAAATACGCCTTCCGGGAATTCCCTATCGAGATAACGATATAAAGAACTCTTTATATGACGTCAATGTCGATGGGCATGGCCAGGCATCAAAATCGCATTTCGGCCAGCCTTTGCGTGAAGGCGGCTGACTCATGCGCGTTGATATCGGCGGCACGGATCAGATTGTCGAAATGGCGAGTGAGGGTCTGAACCGGCTGGGTTGCGTTCAGGACCAGATACATGTCGCCGACATAAATCGCGGCGCGATAGGGACCGAAGATGGTATAGGGGATCGAATAGCGCATCCGTCCGTCGTAGAGGAACAGGCGGAAGGTGGGATAGAGGTCGTCGAGCAGCGTCGCCATGTGCAGAAGCTGCTGGTGGCGGTCGGCCTCCGGGAAACGATCCCATATGCCCAGGCCGCGCGCGAAGATCTCCAGCGTGTGGCGCGGCATGCAGACTTCCATGTCGGTTTCCGGCCGCCGGTTGTAGTCGATGCGATATTGCGTTTCGCCGGCCTGCGCCTCGCGGCTCTTGTTGGCGATGCCGGCTTCGTAATCGACAAGCGCTTCGGTGCGCAGAAGATCGGGAATGCCGGCCGGCACGTAACGGATTTTCGTGCCTACTGCCTCCGCGTGCCATCTGGCCAGCAAGGTGCGATCGAAGCCGTCGGGCGCTTCCTCGATCTCCAGGCTCTCGCGGATCTCGCCGGTGACGCCTTCATCCTGGCTGAGGCCAAGCAGCCAGTCGAGCGACACTTTGAATTCAGCGGCGATGTTGAGCAGCGTTTCGGCGCGGGGAAGGCGGGTCGAGGCGCCCGACAGAAGCTGCGAAAGGGCGGAGCGATCGATGCCCACCGCTGTCGCGAAGGCCGATTGGTTCAGGTCGGACCGTGTCAGGAGCATCTTCAGACGCTCCCGAAAGATCGTCGACAGGTCGCGCTTGTCCATGGCTTCTGCTCCACCAACGGAGGAAAATTTTGCGCCAAGGGCACCAAGATCGCACCTCAGACGTAAATGAATCCGTACAACTGCTTACAATAGATAACATATGCAGCTGAAAATGCGCAATCGCAACAGTTTGTGCGCTTTGTCGCGTTGCGGCAACTCAACACTCCTGACACAATATTGTCAGGAATCAAAGGATTCCGGCGACTGGAAGGGGCAGTGGTCGATCGCATGACAAGCATGGCTAATAAACGACGCAACGCACCGGCAATCGAATGGCCGACCGTGCTTCTCGCACTCTTCTGCTACGGCATCTGGCTTGCCGTTGGTTTCCTGCTCTGGCCGTCTCACCCGCTGCTGGCGCTTGCCGTCCTGGGCCTGATCGCCGCACTGCAATCCTCACTGATGCACGAAGTCCTGCATGGCCATCCGACCCGCAACGCGCTGGTCAACGAAGCCTTCGTCTTCCTCCCAATCGGCCTCGTCTGGCCATTTCGCCGCTTCAAGACGATTCATCTGCGGCATCATGCCGATGAACGGCTGACCGATCCGCTTGACGACCCCGAAAGCTATTATCAGGCGCTGTGGCGGCATGAAGAGCTGCCGCCGACGATGAAATTCCTGCTGAAGATCAACAACACCATGCTCGGCCGCCTGGTGCTCGGCCCTTGGCTCTCCTGCACCGGCTTCTTCATTGACGACGCCAGGCAGATAGCCGCCGGCGACAAGGCGATCCGCCAGGCATGGCTGCTGCACGGCATAGGCCTCGCCGTGGTGCTGCCGGTCGTCCAGTTCGGCTTCGGCATCCCCCTGTGGCTGTATTTCCTGGTGCCGGTGTGGATCGGGCAGTCGCTGATCTCGATCCGCACCTTCGCCGAGCATCAATGGTCGGAACATCCGGAGGGCCGCACGGTAATCGTCGAGCGTTCGCCACTGGCCTTGCTGTTCCTCAACAACAATCTGCACTTCGTTCATCACAAGAGCCCGACGGTGGCTTGGTACCGGCTGCCGAAGCTGTTTCGCGAGCGCCGTGACGAATGGCTGCGAATGAACAATGGCTACACCTATCCGAACTACCTTGCGCTGCTCAAGGCTTACGCCTTCAAGGCGAAGGAACCGGTCGTCCACCCGGTGCTCAGGCGCGCACCGGAGCCCGGCCGGGCATTCAAGCCGCGTGTCAGGGCCCGCAGCGTCAATGGGCTTGGCAGCGCGCCGGTTCCCGCCGAGCCGCCAAAGGAATGACTTTGCGGCATCGCCGGCGGCGATGCCCAGGTGCGAGCACCAATGATCTCGTCATTCTCTCAGCGTTACGATCAAAGTCACGGCATGAGCGATTTCGTTGCCGCCTTGCCGATGTACGACTGGCCCGAAATGCGGAGCGAGGTCGATGCCCAATGGGCACGGCTGCGTGATGGCTTCCGGCAAAGAGGCATCGACGCGCCACAGACCATCGCTCGCGCCAATGGCGATCTGCGGCCCGTGGAAGGCGGCATCCGCGACGCCGCCGGAAAGGTCATCGCGCCCGATCCGGCGACGCTGCCGCCGGACGAACTGGATTTTCACGGGCTCTGGCTGCATCCGGCGCTGCTCTTCGCACAGACCTGCTGGGGTCCGATGGAAACCGGCCTGTCGGAGCATGTCCAGGTGATCGGACAGCCGAATTACGATGCATTCGAGGGCGGGCAAGGCGAACTCTATTCGAGCGCCATCGTGATGCGAGCGGGCTGTGCGTCGTCCGTTCGATCGCCTGATGATGGCCGCCCTGTCGTCCCGCTCGACCTATTGCGTGGCAAGCGCTTCACTTTCAACAACCCGGATTCGATGTCGGGCTTCATCGGGCTGACGCGCGACCTGGAGGCGATGGGCGAAAGCCTGGACATCTTTGCAGCGCGCAGCGAAAGCGGCGGGCACCGTGCCTCGATCGTGGCGATTACCGAGGACAGGGCCGATGTCGCGGCGATCGACTGCGAGAGCTGGGTCTTGGCGCAGCGCTTCGAGCCTGCGGCGCGGAAGGTGGCGGTCGTCGGCTGGACGGGACGGCGCAAAGGCCTGCCGTTCATCACCGCCAGGAATACGCCGGAAAGGATCGTCACCGCGTTGCGTGAAGCCATCGCGGCGCTGAGATAGGTCACTCGCCCAGCAGCCGCTCGTCGAGCGGATAGGTCGAAAGCTTTTCATGGCCGGTCTCGGTAATCAGGATCTGCTCTTCGATCTTGACGCCCTCGCGCCCGCCGAGCTGGCCGATATAGCTCTCGGCGCACAGCACCATGCCTGATACAAGCACACCGTCAGGCGTGTCATCCGTCCAGTCGCTGGCATGCGGCAGCGTCGGATATTCGTCGGCCAGCCCGACGCCGTGATAGAGCACGCCGTAGCGCGTCGGAAAACAATCTCCGGGCGGCACCGCCGAGCGTTCGACAAGGTCGCGGAAGGATATTCCCGGCCGAATCAGGCTGGTGTTGTGGGCGATCTGGTCGGCGGCAATGCGGAACAAGTCGCGCTGCTCGCTGGAGGGCTTCGTGTCGCCGCAAAGCCAGGTGCGCGACAGGTCGGCGCAGAAGCCGTAAGGGCCGATCAGGTCGGTGTCGAAAGCGACGAGGTCGCCGGCTTCGATGATGCGCGACGAGCATTCCTGGAACCATGGATTGGTGCGTGGACCCGACGACAGCAGCCGTGTTTCGATCCATTCGCCGCCGCGCGCGATGTTGCCGCGATGCAATTCGGCCCACAGTTCGTTTTCGGAAATGCCTGATATCAACGCCTGCTCCATCTCGCCCATCGCCGCCTCGCAGGCGACGATCGCCCGGCGCATGGCGAGGATCTCGTCCGGCGATTTGATCAGCCGCGCGTTCTCCATCACCGCCTCGCCATTGCCGATGGTCACGCCGAGGCGAGCGAGTTCCATGACCCCTTCAGGGTCGATGTGGTCGACGGCGATGCGGCTGATACCGCCGCCATGTTCCGTCACCAGATCGGCGATTCCGGCCGCCCAGCGGCGGACCCTATTTCCGGTCAGTTCGCCGCCATAGAGATAGATCCACGATACCGCCGGGCGCACCTCGTCGACGACGCCGGAATGATCGGAAAGGTGCTCGCAGGAGAAGTAATCGAACAGCACCACCGGACCCTCGGTGGCGACGAAGCAGTGGCGGGTCGGATTATGCGCCACCCAGGGCTGCATGTTGGTGGTGTCAGTCGCATAGCGGATGTTGACCGGATCGTAGAGCAGGGCTCCGGCATAGTCGCGGCGCTTCAGCTCGGCGCGGATGCGGTCGAGCCGGTACCTGCGCATGGCAGGGAGATCTGGAGTGGCGATACCCGCAGCTTGCCATTCGGCTTCCGCCAGCGCGCCGTAGCCTAGCACATGCTGGTTGAGTTCGGCGGCCTTCTGGCGCGACTTCAGGCGCAGCGTATCGATTGCGCTGGTTTCGCCCGGCTCGAACGGCATGATTTTGCGGTGACGACCGAACCGTCGCTCGAGACTATTTTCGTTCAATGCGCGCTCCTGCCGTCACCCGCCGAAGCTCCCAGGCGTCAGTCCGGCGCAGCGGGATTTGCCGGTTGCTGTTTCTTCAATCGGACAAAGCTGACGCGGCGACCCTCGGCACCGCCGAATCGTTCGGGTACGGCTACCGTTTTGACCTGACCTGCCTCCGAATAGCCGATCTGACGCAGCCGATCCAGAATTTCCGTTTCGGGCTCGTCGGTGTCCAGCCATACCAAAACCGCTGGTTGACGGAGCAGTGCGTCGAACTTGGGAACTTCCCGATTAAGCAGCACCAGATTGTCGTCTACGAGACGGAAATTGCCTATCCACGATGAGCTGGCGAGGATCGTGCCGACGGGGCCATCGGCCTGGAGGTCGCTTAAAAGCGCCTGATAATCCAGCCGCACGGTTCGTGACTTGCCCTTTCCGCCCATTGCTTGCGCATACCAGGTGACAGGAATGGCCAGGACCGCGAGGGTCAGGCCCACCGAGATGATATGGTATCGAACTTCCTTTCCGCGTGGACCGAGCAGTTGGGCCCGTATGGCTGCGTAAGCCGGGAGCAGGAACAGCAGCGGCATCAGCCAGCGGTCGCGGATAGTCGTGGTGCCGCTGACCAGGACCAGAAGCATCAATGCGGCGAGGCCGAAGGCGAGGGTCCGCCCCACGAATTTCTCGCCTGGATTGCTTCCGGACAGTCTGGCCGTGGGGTTGAGCCTTTCGGCTGCGAACGATGCGCCGCAAATAACCGCCGTCAGAACGGAGAAATTAAAGATCGCTTCGGCCAGTTCCCGCAGGCCGTTTGCCCTGACGAAAAAGAAGTCCTGATGCGGCTGATCGATGCCGAACTTGTAAACGCGGGCCAATATGGCTTCGGGGTGCTGATAGCTCCACAGAACCGTCGGCGTCAGGCCAAGGACGACGATCACGCCACTGAGCAGAAGCCAACGGCTCAGGATGGCTGGCCTGAACTCGCGAACCGACAATCCTGCCGCGAGCATGGCGAACAGGAAAATGATGTCGTTGAACTTCGCCAGGATCGCCAGCGCGGCAACCAGGCCGAACAGAGCATAGTTCAAAGGCCTGGGGCTTTTGAAAAGCCGAACCAGAGTGAGAAGGGCGAGCGCTGAAAAGGCCAGTGCGGCGACCGAATGGGTGAGCGTATGTTGCGATTCCCAGAGGATCTGGGCGATGGTCATCAATCCGAAACTGGCGGCCGCAGCTGTGGTCGAAGAAAATCCGAGCCGACGCACCGCCCTGTTGACAGAAAAGAGCGCAAGGAAAATCAGCGCATATTTGATGATTTTCAGGGTCATCACGCTGGTACCCAGCAAATGCGTGGCAGTCCAGACGATCCAGGTATAAAGCGGCGGCTGCGATCCGCCATAACCGGCCCAGAGATAGGGAAGGTATATCAGCTGTTCCGCATCGTCGATGCTGACGCTCGTTCCCGCCAAATGGCTGACGAGAGATGATGTGAGCACCTGGAACGCGCAATAGAGCGCGGCGAGCGCGATCGCCGCGTCAAGCGGACCTAGCTTTCCCTCGCCGATCCATTCGACCCACTCGGTCAGTTTTTTCATCATACGCCAATTCTCGACAAGGCCTGCGCGGCTGCCCGCGTTAGCACGAGCGTCTTGGCGTGGACAACAAGGGACCGGAGTCAACAACTGTTTAGACGGTCTACAGGCGCATCTTCTCGCCGCTCGGATCGAAAGGCGGCTCGACATTGATGCGGGCCGGCCGCCGGCTCCCGAGGATCTCGATCTCGAACAGTCCGGCGCTTTCGTCCCCGGCAAGGGCCGCGGGCACATAGCCTTGCGCCATCGACTTCCGCACGTAATGCGCATAGCCACCGGAGGTAACCCAGCCGACCACGCGCCAGTCGCCGTCGATGATGCCGCGCACGGCGGACGCGCCTTCAGCGGCCTTCGAGCCGCGCACTTCCTTGCCGCTGGTGTCGAAGCGTGGTGCGCCATAGCCATGCGGCTTTTCCACGGTGCCGTAGTCCTTGTCTCCAACCTTGGCCCAGATCGGCTCGTCGCCCATGACATCGGCATCCGCGGCGTCGACGACGAAGGAAACGCGTCGCAGCTTCGGCCCTTCCGCCTGTTCCTTGGCCGCAGCCTCGCGGCCGATGAAATCGTTCTTCTCCAGCTTGATGAAGCGATCCATCGAGCCTTCGAACGGCCCGTAGATCGGGCGCAGTTCGCGGAACCAGGTCGGGAAATTCTTTTCGAGCCGCATCGAGAGCAGGGCACGCATGCCAAAATCGACGAGACCGAACTCCTCGCCCGCCTCCTTGATCGCCGTGTAGACGAGGCGCTGGTAGGCAGGCGCCATCCAGATCTCGTAGCCGAGGTCGCCGGTGTAGGTGATGCGGTTGACCATGCAGGGCGCGCCACCGACCGCCATCTCGCGGAAATCCATGAAGCGGAAGGCCTTGGTCGAGATATCGACATCGACAAGTTTCTGCAGCAGGTCGCGTGATTTCGGCCCGGCGATCGACAGTCCGACCAGCGTCTGGTCGAAGCGGTGGATGCGCACGCTGCCATCCTTCGGCAGGTGCTTCTCGAACCAGCGCATGTGATACTTCTGCGCCGCCGACGAACTCCAGATCATGAAGCGCTCTTCACCCGCCTTGGCTATGGTGAAGTCGCCGATCAGCCTGCCGAACTCGTTGAGCATCGGGGTCAGCACGATGCGCCCCGTCTTCGGCATGCGGTTGGTCATCAGCCGGTTGAGAAACTCCTCCGCCGCCGGTCCGGACACTTCGTATTTGGCGAAGTTGGCGATCTCGGTGACGCCGACCTTCTCGCGGGTAGTGCGCACTTCCTCGCCGATCGGACCGAAATCGTTGGAGCGGTGGAACGACACGATGTCCTTCGGCTCCGAACCTTTCGGTGCAAACCAGAGCGGAGTTTCAAGGCCCCACGAGTCGCCCATGACGGCGTTGTTGGCGAGCATCATGTCGTAGAGCGGCGTCGTTTGCGCCGGGCGAGAAGCCGGCAATTCCTCGTTGGGAAAGCGAATGGAGAAACGGCGCGAATAGTTTTCACGCACCTTGGCGTTGGTGTAGCGCAGCGTCGCCCATTCGCCGAAACGGGCGACGTCCATGCCCCAGACATCGAAGCCGGGATCGCCATGGACCATCCAATTCGACAGCGCCAGCCCGACGCCACCACCTTGGCTGAAGCCGGCCATAACGGCGCAGGCACACCAGAAATTGGTCAGGCCCTGCACCGGGCCGACGAGCGGGTTGCCGTCGAGCGCGAAGGTGAACGGGCCATTGACGATCTGCTTGATGCCGGCCTTCTCGATGCCGGGAAAATGCTTGAAGCCGATCTCGAGCGATGGCGCGATGCGGTCGATGTCTGGCTGCAGCAGCTCATGGCCGAAGTCCCATGGAGTGTTGACCGGCGACCATGGCTTGCAGGCCTTTTCGTAGGTGCCGAGCAGGATGCCGTTGCGTTCCTGGCGGGTGTAGATCTCGCCCTTGAAGTCCAGCACACCGATCATCTCGCGGCCGGTCGACTTGTTGAACTCCTCGACCTCCGGCATCGGCTCGGTCAGCAGGTACATGTGCTCCATGGCCAGCACCGGCAGTTCGACGCCGACCATGCGGCCGATCTCGCGCGCCCACAGGCCGCCGCAGTTGACGACATGCTCGGCCTTCACCGTGCCTTGCTCGGTGACGACGTTCCAGGTGCCGTCGACCTCCTGCGTCAGCTCGACGACGCGGTTGCGTAGCACGATCTCGGCGCCGAGTTTCCTGGCGGCCTTGGCATAGGCGTGGGTGGTTCCGGAAGGATCGAGATGGCCCTCGACCGGGTCCCACATGGCGCCGACAAAATTCGTCTCGTCCATCAGCGGGAACATCGCCTTGGCTTCAGATGGCGTAATCAGCTCGGTGTCCATGCCGAGATAGCGGCCCTTGGCGTGGGCGAGGCGCAGGAAGTCCATGCGCTCGGGCGTGTCGGCCAGCATCACGCCGCCGGTCAGGTGCAGCGAGCAGGACTGGCCGGAAAGCTCCTCGATCTCTTTGTAGAGCTGCACCGTATAGGCTTGCAGCTTGGCAACGTTGGGATCGCCGTTCAGCGTGTGGAAGCCGCCCGCCGCATGCCAGGACGAGCCGGAGGTGAGCTCCGAACGCTCGATCAGCACGATGTCGGTCCAGCCGGCATTGGCCAGATGATAGAGCACCGAGCAGCCGACGACACCGCCGCCGATGACAACCGCTTTTGCGTGAGATTTCATAAAGATAGGTCCATTTTTGTGCAATGTGAATCAGGCTGCGGTGTACCGGTCAGGCCGTGGCTTCGATCTCAGGCAGCCATTTTCTTGCATTCCGCTGCAATGGTTTCGCGAATCCTCATGGACGCCTACCGGAAGGTGATCAAAAGTCGGTCGGTGCGCCGCCCTCGGCCCGGCGCTTTTCAACGAAGTCGTCGAGCTCCTCGCGGATCGCCGGGTCCATATAGGGCTCTTCGTAGGACGCCAGCCGCTCCTTCCAGACCCGGTTGGCCTTTTCCAGAGCCGTCGGCGATCCGGCCTCTGCCCATGTTTCGAAATTGCGCCAGTCGGAGATAACGGGCGAATAGAAGGCGGTCTTGTAGCGGTCCTGCGTGTGCTGAGTGCCGAAGAAATGGCCACCCGGACCGACGGACTGTATGGCGTCGAAACCAAGGGCCTCTTCGGAAAGGTCGAGCGGGGTCAGGAATTCAGCCACCATCTGCAACAGGTCGATGTCGACGATGGTCTTTTCGTAGGAGCAGCGCAGGCCGCCCTCGAGCCAGCCCGCGGCATGCATCATCAGGTTGCCGCCGCCCTGGATGGCACCCCACAGCGAGAACACGCTTTCATAGGCGGCCTGCGCGTCGACTGTATTGGCGGCGCAGGTGTTGGAGGTGCGATAGGGGATATTGTAGCGGCGGGCAAGCTGGCCGCCGACCAGTTGCGCCTTCATGTATTCCGGCGTGCCGAAGGCCGGCGCGCCTGACTTCATGTCGACGTTCGAGGTGAAGCCGCCATAGCCGACCGGCGCGCCCTTGCGTACCATTTGCGCGAAGGCGATGCCGGAAAGTGCCTCGGCATTCTGCTGCACCAGCGCGCCGGCGATCGTCACCGGCGCCATGGCGCCCGACAGGGTGAACGGCGTCACGACGACGACCTGGCCCTTGCTCGACATCTGAATGATGCCTTCCATCATCGGCACGTCGAGCTTGAGCGGCGAATTGGTGTTGATGATGGTGAACACGGACGGTTCTTCGAGAAGCTGCTCGTGGCTGATGCTGCGCGCGATCCTGGCGATCTCGATGCCGTCGACGTTGCGTTCCTTGCCGAGCGAATAGATGTGGAACACCTTGTCAGTGAGAACGCTGAGGTCGCGGATGCACTCTAGGTGCCGGACCGATGGATGGATGTCGATCGGCTCGACCGGATAGCCGCCCGTGCAGTTCAGGATGTTGTGCATCTGCGCGAGCTTGAGGAAGTTGCGGTAGTCCTGCTGGTTTCCCGGCCGGCGGCCGCGATCGATGTCGGAACAGTTCGGCGCCGAAGCCATCATCGAGATGATCAGATTGTTGCCGCCGAAGCGCACATTGTGCGCCGGATTGCGGGCATGGATGGTAAATTCCGACGGGCAGTGTGAAACGAGTTCGAGGATCATGTCGCTGTCGAAGCGCACCCGCTCGCTACCCTCGCGCACATCCGCGCCATGCGCCTTCATGATGCGCCGGGCCTCGTCGTGCAGCACGTCGACGCCGATTTCCCTGAGCACGCGCAGCGAGGCGAGGTGGATCGATTCCAGTTCGTCGTCGGAAATCAGCCTGGTCGGCGTCAGCGGGTTTTTCAGCTGGCGGAAAGGCGGCTGCTCGAACGCCGCCGATCCGCCGGCACGCTTTCCAGCACGGCCGCCGCGACGGGCGCGGTCCGTTGCCAATGGCGGTTCGGCGGGGTGAAGGGCGGCGGTCATGACAGGCCTCGTACGCTGGGACAGTACGGCGGCATAATGGACCGCCGGCCGCCAAGCCATTGCGGAGGCGGCGACCACTAGGGCTAGGGAAGCGACATGACTGAAGGGGAGTTTTCACAGCCATGACATCGCCGTGATCGACGTTGGTGCCATGAGGAAGCATCCAGAACCGGCCAAGCGGCGCGGGCGACCGCAACGTGAGGTGCGTTACAGTTCTGTCGCTTGGTTCTGATATGCTTGTACGTTGAGCATCTTGGGGGGATAGCGATGCCCGACGTCATCAGAGTGCGTGCGGCGACAAACAACGAAGTTGCTTTCCTGTCGTGGGATCTCGGCGGGATGATCCCAGGCTGTCTCGGCTTCGAGATCGTCCGCATTTATCCCGATACCGGCGAGGAGCGTTGCCTGGCGGCCTGGGTGCCGTTCAAAGGACAGCGCAATCCAAGATGGATTCCACAGGACACCGGGGTATGGCCGGTGCAAAAGACATTCTGGCGTGATCTTACGGTGCGACGCCGACGCGACAGCCTTGAGGTAAGGCCGGACGGGGAAATGATCGCCTATCGCGTACGCCCGGTCGGTGACATGAAGCCGGGCCTCGATCCGGTGCCGGTGCGCCCGGACCAGGTCGTCGATGGCCAACCTGCCTATGAGGGGCCGCCGCGGCCACTCGGCTATCTCGGCAACGGCGCTGTCAGCCCGCCGGTGTTTCTGGGGCAGATGTTCGGCAAGGCGCGTGTCGCCTTCACCAATGGCGTGCTGTCGACACAGTGGATGTCGCATGCGCTGCAAGAAGCGGGCATCAAGGTCGGGCAGCGCGACAAGATCAGGGCCGAGCTTCAGCGTCCCGGCAGCAAGATACGCGCCTATCTGCATGGTGATGTGCCGGACGTACTGACCAGCCTGCTGAAACGGGCCAAGACCCAAGGTGGCACCGTCCGGCTAGCCCTTTATGAACTGGCCGATGACGAGTTGTGCGACGCGATCATCGAAGCCAGGGATGTCGTCGAAGTCATTCTCTCGAATTCGGGCAGGGATGACCAAACCAAGGCCTGGGACGCTGGCAACGCGCCTTTCAGAAAGCGGTTGCGCGACGCTGGTGTCGCGCTGACAGATCGCCTGTTCAACAACAACCACATCGGTCACAACAAATTTGCCGTCTACCGCGATGCCCAGGGCAATGCGCAGGCAGTCATGACCGGCAGTACCAACTGGACATCAACGGGCATTTGCGGGCAGTCCAACAACGCCTTCATCCGCGACGACCCTGCCATGGCCAAAGTGTTCGACGTCTATTGGGAGCGCATGAAGGCCGACGTGTTCCCGCCGCCAGCGAACGAGAGCGCTGCCGGTCATGTCGCGCAGGCGCAAGGCGTGCCATTACGCACGGAAAACCACCGGCCGAACCCGCTGAATGGCGCCACAGCACCGTTGGACGGCCTCACAGTATGGTTTTCGCCGAATGATCCTCAGCGCAACAGGAAGGATATCTCGGTACGGCCTGTCGACCTGGAAGACGTTTTCGCACGTATCAAGGCGGCGAAGGACGCGGTGCTGTTTCTCGTGTTCAACCCTTCGCTGCTTGGCGACAATTCAATCGTCGACCAGGCGGTCGCG
The DNA here is from genome assembly GCF_004010325.2 of Mesorhizobium sp. M00.F.Ca.ET.216.01.1.1. Classification (GTDB taxonomy): domain Bacteria; phylum Pseudomonadota; class Alphaproteobacteria; order Rhizobiales; family Rhizobiaceae; genus Mesorhizobium. The sequence continues at coordinate 74,393 of NZ_SADR02000010.1, read as the reverse complement.
GCAGCGAAGGCGAATCCGAAGCTGATCGTGCAAGGTGCGATCAGCGACGAAACGGCCATGCCTAACTACGTCGCGCCGACCAGGGATCCAGTGACCCACAAGTCGAACAGGGACGGCAAATCGCCGTTCGTATTTCCGGAGAAGGTCTGGGAAGCGCCGAACATCTCCATCGTCAGGGCGGCGAACCTGACCGGGGCCTCCATAGCACGGGATTTCCAGGCGGAGGTACTGACCGTGGGCCATGCGATCGTGCACGACAAGATCGTCATCATTGATCCGATGGCGGACAACGCGACCGTGATCACCGGCAGCCATAACCTCGGCTATAAGGCGTCCTACGAGAACGACGAGAACATGGTGATCGTGGAAGGCGACAAGACGTTTGCTGCAGCCTACGCAGTGCATATGCTCGACGTGTTCGACCACTACAAGTTCCGCGCATGGCGCAGGACGATTGGAAAAGGACCTTCGGACGACGATGGGCTGTCCATCGACGATCATTGGCTGAAGCCCTACGCGGACGGCAAAAAGGGAGCCATTGCCCGGTATTTTCCTTAGCGCCTGCGACACTTACGGCGTTGTGGGCCCATCGGGCGCCGGCCTTTTGATGCTTACGGTCGGTCTGCTCGCTTGCCCGCTGTGATCTTTGGCCTCGGCCCTTGCCGCTGGCGCAAGCGGTTCCCGCCACCGGTGCTTACCGCCAAACGGTCGAAACGCTAATGCTGCAGGCCCTATCGGTGCGGGATCATGGACCTGGCGGAATCGAAAAGCGACGAGACAACGCAGTGGGCGGCGATCACCGGGGTGATAGCGACCGTATCGGTGTTTGCCATCGCGCAAGGGCTGAGCTATCCGTTGCTGAGCTTCATCCTGCAGCGCCAGGGCCTCTCGCCGGCCATGATCGGCCTGTCGGCGGCGATGACGCCGGTCGGCTTCATCCTGTCGTCACCGCTGATCCCGGCGTTGGCGCGCCGCTTCGGGGCAGGGCGCACCGCGCTCACCTGCGCCGCGCTCTCCGCAGTCATGCTGGCGTTGATCGGCTGGACGCAGAATGTCTATCTGTGGTTTCCGCAGCGTTTCCTGATCGGCGTGGTGACCAATCCGCTTTATGTGCTGAGCGAGATCTGGGTGATCGCGCTGGCGCCGCCGGCGCGCCGCGGTCGTGTCATGGGGATCTATTCGACCATCATTTCGGCCGGTTTTGCCGCCGGTCCGCTGTGCCTGCTTGCCGTAGGCACCGAGGGGTGGCCGCCGTTTCTGGTAGGCATCGCCGCATTCGTCTTTTGCGGCGCCTGCCTGGCGCTGGTGCTGCGACAGCTGCCGAAGGTCGACGAGGCCGGGCACCGTGTTTCGGTCATGGGATTCATGCCGCGGGCATGGCTGCTGTTATCAGCGGTCGTCGTGGCCGCCGGCTTCGAACAGAGCGTGTTGGCGCTGCTGCCGGTCTACGGAACGCATTACGGCATCGCAGAGGTGCGCATGTCGGCGCTGCTCTCGACAATGATCGCCGGCAACATCGCCATGCAGGTGCCGCTTGGCTTGCTGGCCGAAAGGTTGACGGCGCGTCTGGTGCGATTCCTCTGTGTGTCGGTGACATTGCTTGGATGTGTGCTGTTGCCGCTGCTCATCGAGACGGCGTTGATCTGGCCATGCGTTTTCGTCTGGGGCGCGGTTTCCTACGGCATCTATACGATGTCGATCATCGAGCTCGGCGAGCGGTTCAAGGGCTCGACATTGGTCGCCGGCAATGCCGCCTTCTCGCTGATGTGGGGCGTCGGCGGCATTGCCGTTCCGCCGCTGGCGGGCGGCGCAATGGATGTTCTCGGCGCAGCCGGCCTGCCGGTCACGCTTGGCGCGATTTGCCTGGCGTTGGCGATCACAACTGTCACGCGGCGGCGGATCGTGTGAAATCCGAAAAGCAGCGCGTCGTCTTGAATATCGGAGCAGCCATGTCGATGTTGGCGAGGCTGATGACTCACCCGGAGACCGCATGACAAAACCCATCACAAAGGGGCAGCCGAATTTGGCGGCCGAAGATCCGTTTCTATGGCTGGAGGACAGGACAGGCAAACAGGCGCTCGACTGGGTTCATCGGCAGAACGAGGTCACGGTCGCCGAATTGCAGGGCGATCCGTCTTTCCAGGCGTCGTTCGAGACCGCGCTCGACCTGATGACGGCCGAGGACAACATCGCAGTTGGATCGGCGCTGCGCGGCCATGTCTATAATTTCTGGCAGGACAAGACCAATGTGCTCGGCCTCTGGCGCCGCACGACGGTCGCTTCCTACAAAACCGAGAAGCCGGAGTGGGAGACGATCATCGACTTCGACATTCTGTCGGCGAAAGAGGGCGTGAAATGGGTGTTCAGCGGTGCCAGCCGGCTCTACCCTGATTTCAGTCGTTGCCTGCTTAGCCTGTCACCGGATGGCGGCGATGCCAGCGAGATGCGTGAATTCGACATCGAAACCAAGTCCTTTGTCGAAGACGGCTTTCGTGCTCCCGCCTCGAAATCGGGTTTCAGCTGGCTGGACAAGGACACCGTCATCGTTTCGGCCGCCTTCGAGGAGGACGAAAAGACCCAGTCCGGCTATCCGCGGGTGGTCAAGCTGTGGAAGCGGGGCACCAGCCGGGGAGACGCAACGCCGATCTTCGAGGCGCAAAAGCGCGATCTCGCCGCCGGCGGTTCCGTCGAGTTCGACGGCGACAAACGCCATGTGTTCCTGACCCGGACGCTCGACTTCTTTGCCTCGCACAGTTTTCTGCGGCAGCCGTCCGGCGAAGTCAGGCGCATCCCGCTGCCGGACGACGTCACCGACACGGCAGTGTTTAGGGATCAGCTTGTCTTCGGCGTGCGCAGCTCCTGGACGGCGCCGGACGGTACGCGGTGCCGGCCTGACGGCCTCTATTCGCTCGACTTCGAACGCTGGATCGAAACCGATGCGTTTGGACCCATCAAAACCGTGCTCGAACCGGCGCCTCGCGTGTCGATCGCCGGAATCGCCCGCACGCAAGACCGGCTGTTCATCAATTTGATGGACAACGTACGCGGCAAGGTCGTCGCCTGCGATCGCAGCGACAGCGGCTGGTCGCTTAAAGCTGTCGCTCTGCCCGAGAACGGCAATGTCGGCATCAGCCATGCCGAGCGTTTCGGCTCCAGTGTTTCGTTCTCCTTCACTGATTTCCTGACGCCGAGCTCGATCATCTGGTCGGACGACGATGCCGCGACGCTGGCGACGGTAAAATCGCAGCCGGCGCGCTTCGACGCCTCGCCTCTCGTCTCCGAACAGTTCGAGGCACGCTCGAAGGACGGCACCGTGATCCCCTACTTCGTCGTCAGGCGGCGTGACCAGGAGGGGCCGGTGCCGACGCTGCTTTACGGCTATGGCGGTTTCGAAGTGCCGCTCTTGCCCGGCTATGCCGGCGTGCGCGGCAGGCTGTGGCTTGAGAAGGGTAATGCCTATGTGCAGGCCAATATCCGCGGCGGCGGCGAGTTCGGCCCGAACTGGCACCAGGCGGCGCTCAAGGCCAATCGCCAGAACGCCTTCGACGATTTCGCCGCGATTGCGCAAGACTTGGTGAAGCGCGGCATTGCCACGCCGGCCACGCTCGGCATCCAGGGCGGCTCGAACGGCGGGCTGCTGGCCGGCGTTTCACTGACGCAGCACCCAGAGCTGTTCGGTGCGGTGATCATTGACGTGCCGCTGCTCGACATGCTGCGCTACACCGAGTTGCCGCCTGGTTCGTCCTGGATGGCCGAATATGGCGACCCGGCGAAGCCGGAAGAGGCAGCCTGGCTCGCTGCCTATTCGCCTTATCAGCATGTCGACGCCGATGCGGCCTATCCACCGGTCCTGCTTATGACCTCGACGGCAGACGACCGGGTCCACCCCGGCCATGCCCGTAAGATGGCGGCGCGGCTGCAGGCTGCCGGGCATGCCAAGACACTGCTCTTCGAGGAGACGGAGGGCGGGCATGGCGGGCGCGGTGACCGCCGGCCGCAAGCAGCGCAGGCGGCGATGCGCTACGTCTTCCTGCAGCGGGCGCTGACCGGCGCGACTTGAACTGCTGGCCTCAAGCGGCATAAGGTGCCGTGCATGGCCCGCGTGAAGACATCGTGCGCATTTGGGGTCGCGGTGACGCCGTCGCCGCGCACGCTTCGTGCCGAGCTTCTCCGGCTTTGCGCCCGTATCGGCTATTCGCCGCCTGCCTTCCTCTGACGAATCCGCCTCGGCAGCAAATTGCCGGATTGGTTCAAGAGGAAAGATCAAATCCATGACTTATCAGAATTATTCGCTGAAGCAGCTTCAGCAGATCGATGCTGCGCATCATCTTCATCCGTTCACCGACCACAAGGAGATGCGCGAGGCCGGCTCGCGCATCATCACCCACGCCAATGGACCGTTCATCTACGATTCCGAAGGGACGGAAATCCTCGACGGCATGGCCGGACTGTGGTGCGTCAATGTCGGCTACGGCCGCGATGAGCTGGCCGACGCGGCCTATGCCCAGATGAAGGAACTGCCTTATTACAACTCCTTCTTCAAATGCTCGACGCCGACGCCAGTATTGCTGGCCGGGAAGCTGGCAGAATTGGCGCCGAAGCACATCAACCAGGTATTCTACGGCTCATCAGGTTCGGAGGCCAACGACACGGCGCTTCGCCTTGTCCGCCATTACTGGGCGCTGGAGGGCAAGCCGGAGAAGAACCGCATCATCTCCCGCAAGATGGGCTATCACGGCTCGACCATCGCCGGCACGTCGCTGGGTGGCATGGAGCAGATGCACAACCAACTCGGTGGCGCGGTTCCCAACATCGTCCACGTGATGATGCCTTACGCCTACGAGCTGGCATTACCCGGAGAAAGCGACCATGATTTCGGCCTGCGCGCGGCAAAGGCCGTCGAGGATGCCATCCTCGAAGCCGGCGCCGACAAGATCGCCGCCTTCATCGGCGAGCCGGTGATGGGCGCAGGCGGGGTTAAGATCCCGCCGATGAGCTACTGGCCGGAAGTGCAGCGCATCTGCCGCAAATACGATGTCCTGCTGATGCTGGACGAGGTTATCACCGGCTATGGCCGTACCGGCGAATGGTTCGCGGCACAGACCTTCGGCATCGAGCCAGACACAATAACCACGGCCAAGGCGCTGACCTCCGGTTACCAGCCGCTGTCGGCGCTGCTGGTCGGCGACCGCATCGCGGCGACGCTGGTCGAGAAGGGCGGCGAGTTCTATCACGGCTATACTTATGCCGGGCACCCCGTGGCCTGCGCCGTGGCGCTGAAGAACCTCGAAATCATCGAGCGGGAAGGCCTGGTCGAGCGCGTCAAGAACGACACCGGACCGTATTTCGCCAGGGCGCTGCAGGAGCGCATTGCCGGCCACAATCTGGTCGGCGAGGTGCGTTCGATCGGGCTGATGGGGGCGATCGAGATCGTCAGGGACAAGGCGACCAAGGAGCGCTACATGCCCCCGGGGAGTGCTGCAGTGGCCGTTCGCGACCATGCAATTGCCCAGCGCATGATGCTGCGCGCCAGCGGCGACACGATGATCCTGTCGCCGCCGCTGATCTGGACGCGGGAGACGATCGACATGGCTTGCAAGCGCATTGCAAAGTCGCTCGATCTGGCGGAAGCGGACTTGCGCAAGCGGTAAGAAACGATCGCCGGGCGCCCTTCAGCGAGGGCGCCCGGTCTGTCATGACGGGCGCATATCATTGTTCACCTTGTGCCGACGAGTGGTCGACGCATGCCGCGCGATTTCCACTTTTCACCACCATGGTCTAAAACCCGCAGAGGCATCTTCGCCGAAGGGGAACAACATGGTCGGAGAACCGCTTAACCAGCCCGCCGAAATTCCGGCTGAACTCGATCGCTGGAACTGGGGTGCATTTTTCCTCAACTGGATCTGGGGCATCGGCAACAGCACTTTCATCGCGCTGCTGGCACTGGTCCCGCTCGTCAACATCGTCATGATCTTCGTGCTCGGCGCGCGCGGCAGCCGCTGGGCGTGGAAAAACCGCACCTGGCGCGATGCGGAACAGTTCCGCCGGACGCAGCGCAACTGGGCGATCGCCGGGCTCATCGTATGGGTCGTAGCGATCGGCGGCCTTGCGGCCACGATCGGCAGTATTCCCTACATCCTCAAGGGCAACGACGCCTATCATATGACCATGGATGCCATCCGCGCCGACGGTCGCGTCAAGGCAGCCATCGGCGAGGACCTGGCCGACAGCTACTGGATTGGCGGCAGCGTCAATGTCAACGCGAACGGCTCAGGCGAAGCTCAGCTCAGCATTCCGATCCATGGTGCCAAGGGAAAAGGCACCGCATTCTCCCATGCCGTCCGCGTAGCCGGTATATGGAGCATGCGTCTACTTGTCGTCAGGGTCGAAGGCGTCGTTGCGCCGATCGTCCTGGTCAATGAAGACCATGTCGCGGTTCCGGACGCTGCAATCGGAATATAAAACTGGATCGCGCAGTCGAGCAGGCGGAAACGCAAAAACCGCGTCCCATCGGGAACGCGGTTTTGCCAGATACGCATGGCGTTTCGCTACCAAACACTTGCGAAACTTACGGGCTCCGGTACGCGAGACCTGTTCCGGAGCGCCGGGCGGATGCGATATGTCCGCCTCGCAGTCCGTTGTATAGGCACATCGTTACCGCGGGGTTAGCGAGAGCTTAAGCAAATCTAAATTTGCGATCTTTCTGCCGGGAAAATCAAAAAAAGCCTTGTTAAATTCGTGGGTTAAGTTGAGGCACCGCGGAGGAAATTAATAATGCCGGAGAAATCGGCGCCGGCATTCCCTTGTGCGTTGAACAGCGCATAAAGCTGGGCGGCCTCGGCGCCGAGCGGCGTCACTGCGCCTGAGGCCTGCGCGGCCTCCTGCGACAGTTTCAGGTCCTTCAGCATGAGCGCGGCAGCAAACCCCGGCTTGTAACCATTGTTGGCGGGTGATTTCGGTACCGGGCCGGGCACCGGGCAGTAGGTGGTCAGCGACCAGCATTGGCCGGAGGATGTCGAGGCGACGTCGAACAGCGCCTGATGCGAGAGGCCGAGCTTTTCCGCCAGCACGAAGGCTTCGGCGACGCCGATCATCGAAATGCCGAGGATCATGTTGTTGCAGATCTTCGCCGCCTGTCCGGCGCCATCGTCGCCGCAATGGACGATTCGGCCGGCCATCGGCTGCAGAATGGGCTCGGCTTTGGCGAAGGCCTCCTTCGAACCGCCGGCCATGAAGGTCAGCGTGCCGGCGGCGGCGCCGGCGGTGCCACCGGAAACCGGCGCGTCGATGGAGAGCAGGCCATGCCGGTTTGCGATGACGTGGGCTTTTCGGGCCGACTCGACATCGATGGTCGAGGAATCGACGAACAGCGCACCCTTCTTTGCCTTGGGTGCGATGTCCTCATAGACCGACAGCACATGCTTGCCGGCCGGCAGCATGGTGATGACCACATCGGCTGCCTTCACCGCGGCAACGGCATTGGCCATGATGACAACGCCGTGCTCCTTGGCGATGACAAGGTTCTCCGGGATAAGATCGAAGCCGTGCACGGCATATCCACCCTTGACGAGGTTGGCAGCCATCGGATTGCCCATATTGCCGAGGCCGATGAAGGCGATCGTGGTCATCGTTTGTCTCCCGGGTTTCTGCCGTCAGCGGCCGATCAGTGCGCGGGCAATGATGACACGCATGATCTCGTTGGTGCCTTCTAGGATCTGGTGGACGCGTAGATCCCGTACCAGTTTCTCGATGCCATAGTCATGCAAATAGCCATAGCCGCCGTGCAGCTGCAGCGCTTCGTTGGCGACGTTGAAGCCGGTATCGGTGACGAAGCGCTTGGCCATCGCCGACCATTTTCCGGCATCCGGCGCCTTGCGGTCGAGCTTCGAGGCGGCGGCGTAGAGAAATATGCGCGCGGCCTGCAGCTCGGTCTCCATGTCGGCGAGCTTGAATTGCAGCGCCTGGAACTGGTTGATCTTGGTGCCGAAAGCCTTGCGCTCCGCCGTGTAGGACAACGCCTTGTCGAGCGCTGACTGCGCGCCGCCCAGCGAACAGGCGGCAATGTTGAGCCGGCCGCCGTCGAGCCCGGCCATAGCGATGCCAAAACCGGCGCCCTCGGCCGAAAGCAGGTTTTCCGCCGGTACCTTGCAGTCCTCGAAGATGACCTGGCGGGTCGACTGCATGTGCCAGCCCATCTTGTGCTCGTTGGTGCCGAAGGACAGGCCTGGCGCATCCTTCGGCACGACGAAGGTGGAAATGCCTTTCGGCCCATCGGCACCGGTCCGGGCCATGACGACATAGAGGTCGCTGTCGCCGGCGCCGGAGATGAACTGCTTGACGCCGTTCAGCACGTAATCGTCGCCGCTCTTCACCGCACGCGTTTTCAGCGCCGCCGCGTCCGAGCCCGAGCCGGGCTCGGTCAGGCAATAGCTCGCCAGCCATTCCATCGAGGTCAGCTTCGGCAGGAAGCGCCGGCGCTGTTCGTCATTGCCGAAGCGGTCGATCATCGATGCCGCCATGTTGTGGATTGAAATGAAAGAGGAAAAGCCCGGATCGGCGCGCGACAGCGCCTCGAAGATCAGCACGGCATCCAACCGTCCGAGCGCCGAGCCGCCGACATCGTCGCGGACGTAGATGCCGCCAAGCCCGAGCGGGCCGGTCTCGCGGATCACATCCGCCGGGAAATGTTTTGCCCGGTCCCAGTCAAGCGCATTCGGTGCGACGCGGTCGGCAGCGAAGGCCTCGGCCATCTCTTGTATGGCGCGCTGGTCCTCGTTGAGTTCGAACTGGCTGGTGCTCGCATCGACAGCGGCGTCCATGGCGTGCTCCCTGATGTCTTTGGCCAGCCGGTCAGCTGGCCTGTTGTTTTTGGCTTTGCGCGGCGCTCAATCTAGACCAATGATGCCGCCGCGCAAACCCGACCATCTGCGGAACGGCTGTGCGCCAACGGCAATTCGGAGCAAAGCGTGACGACAGACTTCGATGAACTGCTCGAATGCTTCCATGGCTTTCTCGACACAGTGGACAGCCCGCTGGTGCACGACGCCATGTCCCGGATCGGCTGGGACATGCCCGCCCGGCCGCTCGCTCCGCATCCGCTCGCCTGCCTGCGCCAGCTCGACCGCATCGTCGAGCTCGCTCCGGAGAGCGCCAGGCCGCTGGCGCGGTTGCTTGCGGAGCGCCGAGGCGACCTGCGCTGGGGGCAGACCTACAGCGCGGCGGATTTTGGCAAGACATTCGTGGAGAATTACGGCTGGCTGGAGGTTTTCGGCACGCGCGGCCATTTCGTCAATGACGAGGTCGCGGCCGGCTTGCTCATTCTCGGACCGGATATCGTCTATCCCGACCATCATCACGTCGCCGAGGAAATCTACATTCCGCTGACCGGCGGCACCGAATGGCGCATGGGCGAAAGCGGCTTTCGCCTCCGCGACGCGGGCGAGGTGATCCATCATGCCTCGAACGTCAACCACGCCATGCGCACCGGCAAGGAACCTTTGCTGGCGCTCTACATCTGGCGTGGCGGGCCGCTGGCGGCAAAGTCGACGATCACCGGAACGACGGCGCAGGATAAGAGCTGATGGCCAGGGCGATCATGCTGCAGGGCACCGGCTCAGATGTCGGCAAGACGGTGCTGGTCGCGGGCCTGTGCCGCGCGGCGAGGAAACGCGGGCTGAAGGTGCGGCCGTTCAAGCCGCAGAACATGTCGAACAACGCCGCCGTCGCCGACATTCCGGGCGACAATAATGTCGGCGGCGGCGAGATCGGCCGCGCCCAATGGCTGCAGGCGATCGCCTGTGGCGTGGCGCCGACGGTCCACATGAACCCGGTTCTGCTCAAGCCGCAGACGGATGTTGGAGCGCAGGTGGTGGTGCAGGGCAAGATGTTCGGCGAGGCGCGGGCACGCGATTACCAGGCGCTGAAGGGCCGGCTGATGGATGCCGTGCTGGACTCCTGGACAAAGATCGGCGAGGGCGCCGACCTGGTCATCGTTGAGGGCGCGGGGTCGCCCGCCGAGATCAATCTCAGGAACCGCGACATCGCCAATATGGGCTTTGCGACGCGCGCCGACGTGCCGGTGATCCTGGTCGGCGACATCGATCGCGGCGGCGTCATCGCCTCAGTCGCCGGCACGCATCTCATACTGCCAGAAGCGGACCGGCGCATGATCGCCGGCTATCTCATAAACAAGTTCCGCGGCGACATTTCCTTGTTCGATGATGGCATCAGGTCGATCGAGAAGTTCACTGGCTGGCGCTGTTTTGGTGTCGTGCCGTGGCTGAACGCGGCGGCGCGTCTGCCTTCGGAAGATTCGGTCGTGCTCGAAAGACTGGCGACCGGTGAGAAGCGTGCATTGAAGGTCGCAGTGCCAATGCTTTCGCGCATTGCCAATTTCGACGATCTCGACCCGCTCAAGGCTGAACCACAGGTCGAGGTGGTGTTCGTGCCTCCCGGCCAGCACCTGCCGGAGGATGCCGGGCTGGTGGTCATTCCCGGCTCGAAATCGACGATCGGCGATTTGTTGAAATTCCGCGAAAACGGCTGGGACCGCGGCCTTGTCGCTCACAGGAAACGCGGCGGCCATGTCGTCGGCATCTGCGGCGGCTTCCAGATGCTCGGCCGTGTGGTGCGCGATCCTGACGGCATCGAAGGCAGCATTACCGAGACCGAAGGGCTCGGCCTGCTCGATGTCGAAACGGTGATGGAGCCGGAAAAGACCGTGCGCAATGTCAGCGCACGCTCGGTGCACTTCGGCCTGCCGCTCGAGGGTTACGAGATTCATCTCGGCCGCACCACCGGGCCGGACATGCTGCGGCCGTCCGCCGTCATCAACGGCGTCGATGACGGCGCTGTTTCCCCCGACGGCAAGGTGTTTGGCACCTATATGCACGGGCTGTTTTCAGCCGATGCTTTTCGAGCGAGGTTCCTCGAAAGTCTCGGCGTCAGGAGCGGTGGCATCGACTATCGCGCCGAGGTCGAACGAGCGCTGGACGAGGTCGCAGCCGAGCTGGAGACCCATCTCGACTGCGATGCGATTTTTCGACTAGCGCGCTAGCCGGCGGGTTCGTTTGCAGACCAATAGTCAAAATCAAAAGCGCCCGGCTTTGGCGGCCGGGCGCCTCGAGTTGCCTGAGATTGGAGTGCTCAGGCGCCGCGCATCAAGCAACCGGCGGCAAGCACAATGTAGGCGATGAGGACAATCCACACCGCAGCCAGAGGAATAAACGCAAGAAGGCCAAAAGCGGCGAGAACGCCGATAATGGCGATGACAAGGGAAATAATAAAAACGATCTGCGTAGGTGCACTAAGATTCATGTGTGGCTCCTCCAACATGATTCGTACAACCGCATGCTATCAGGCGCGCTGTCATACACCAATCAGCGCCCGCAGCGGGTTTGCCGGGTCGGCCAGCAGCTTCGCGGCCAGCGCCAGACAGACGATAACCAGCAGCGGCTTGATCAATTTTGCGCCGTTGCGGATGGCAAGGCCAGCGCCGACGCGGGCGCCAAGGAACTGGGCGGCGCCCATCATCAGGCCGATCTTCCAATAGACGACGCCGACGGAAGCGAAGACGACGAAGCCGCCAATGTTGGAGGCGAAGTTGAGCAGCTTGGTGTGCGCGGTCGCCTTGAGCACGCCTAAGCCGGCGAGGGCGACGAAGGCCAGCATATAGAACGAACCAGCCCCAGGCCCGAACAGACCGTCATAAAAGCCGATCGCCGGTACGACGGTCAGCCCGAACAGGAACGGCGACAGGCGCTGGGCGCGGTCGACGTCGCCCATATTGGGCTTCAGGGCGAAATAAAGGGCGATGGCGATCAGCAGCAGGGGCAGGAGAGCCCGCAAGAGATCGCCCGGCACAATCGTCGCCAGCAAGGCGCCGACGGCACTTCCGACGAGCGCCAGTAAGGCTGAAGGAAATTGCCGGCGCAGGTCGACATGGCCTTTCGCAGCATAATGGATGGTCGCCGAGCCGGAGCCGAACATGCCTTGCAGCTTGTTGGTTCCCAGCGCCTCGACCGGCGAGAAGCCCGCGAGAAGCAGCGCCGGAATGGTGATCAAGCCACCGCCGCCGGCGATCGCATCGACGAAGCCGGCAGCGAAGGCGGCGGCGCCGAGCATGGCGACGGTCTGGGTGGTGACATCGAACATCGGGCGGGTGGCGGGATTTTACGGGAATGGTGGGAAGATGAGGTGCGTTCGACCACAGCCGACCCGTTTGCGCAAGGCCGATTCCGCGCTACCTATGGACGAATAGGAAAGGGACGCTGATGGCAATGGCATTGCTGGACCAGATACGCTCGATTTTCGACGGCGACCCCGGCGTGCGCAAAGTTGCCGACGATCCGGTGCTGTCGGCGGAATTGCTCATGCTGTTCCGCATGATCCTAGCCGACGGGTCGGTCAGCGAGAGCGAAATGGTCGCCTTCAGGCGCATCTGCAAGGAAGCCTTCGGCATTCCGGAAGCCAGCATCGACAGCGTCATCGAATATCTCAACGAGTTTGGCTACGAGACCAACGGCTCGCAGGCCATCGCGCAGTTTCGCGATCTCGACGTCAATCGGCGCAAGCTGCTCGCCCGCCATATGGCGGAGATCGCCAAGGCCGATTCGCAATTGGCCAGGAGCGAGGTCCAGCTTTTGCGCCGCACGCTCGACCTGCTCGATATCAGCCCGGTCGACGTGGTGAAGCCAACCGACTAACCCTCCTCCTGTAGTCTGCGTGCGATCGCGCGATGCAGGTCGGGCGCGGCGGCGACCAGCGCCTTGGCCGCCTCGGATTGCGGATGATCGAGAACCTCGCTCGTCCTGCCGCGCTCGACGATCCTGCCGTCATGCATGACCATCACCTCATCGGTTATGGCGCGGGCGACGGTCAGATCATGGGTGATGAACAGATAGGCGATGCCGAGCTTCTGGTTGAGCTCGGCGAAGAGATCGAGAATCTGGGCGCGGATCGAAACATCGAGCGCCGAGACCGGCTCGTCGGCGACCACCAGTTTCGGCCGGGTTATGATGGCGCGAGCGATCGACAAACGCTGCCGCTGGCCGCCCGAAAACTCGTGCGGATATTTGTCCATGTCGCGTGGGCTAAGGCCGACCTCATGCAACGCATGGGCCACCATCTCGCGCCGCTCGGCAGGCGCAGGCTTCTTCTCCAGCACATGCAGCGGTTCGGCGACCAGCTTCTCGACCTTCTGGCGCGGGTCGAAGGAGCCGTAGGGATCCTGGAACACCACCTGCATGTCGCGCCGCGCCGGCTTGAGCTCCGCCTCGCTCTTGCCGGTGACGGTTTCGCCGCGAAACCGGATCGTTCCCGCTGTCGACTTGTCCAGCGCCAGGATCATACGGGCGAGCGTGGACTTGCCGCAACCGGAGCGGCCGACCAACGCCACCGACTGGCCTGGCGCCATCGAGAAGGACACGTCGTCGACGGCGCGAGTCGGGGCCGAGTGCCGGAACAGGGACGTGCGCGGCCCGGGATAATCGCGCGTCACACTTTCGACCTGCAGCAGAGGCTTGCCCGATCCGGCATTGTGCGCTTCGGCGCGAGCCGGCACATGCATCGAGGCCTGTGCCAGCTGGCGCGTGTAGGGATGGAGCTGTTCGGACAGCGTGCGTGCGGTGTCGCCGGCCTCCATCACCTCGCCATGGCGCAGGATGGTGATGCGGTCCGCCATCTCGGTCACCACAGCGAGGTCGTGCGAGATCAGCAGCAGCCCCATGCGGTTTTCCGCCACGAGGTCGCGCAGCAGGTCGAGGATCTGCGCCTGCAGCACAACGTCGAGTGCCGTGGTCGGCTCGTCGGCGATCAGCAGCTTCGGCTTCAGCGCGCAGGCAATGGCGATGACGACGCGCTGGCGCTGGCCGCCGGAAAGCTCGTGCGGGTAGCGCGACAGCGGGAAATTTGCCGCCGGCAGGCCGACCCGGTCGAGCATTTTTCGCGCGCGGTCCTCGGCATCCGCGCGGCTTGCCTTGGTGTGCCAGCGGATGCCTTCGGCGACCTGCTCGCCAATGGTCTTTACAGGGTTCAGCGCCGTCATCGGCTCCTGGAACACCATGCCGATGTCGTCGCCGCGCAGCGCGCACATCTGGTCTTCGCTAGCGGCAAGGATGTCGATGCCGTCGAAGGTGACGCGCCCGGTGGCGCGTGCCGCCCATGGCAGAAGCTGCATCACCGTCAGTGCCGTCATTGACTTGCCCGAGCCGGATTCGCCGACCAGCCCCATCACCTCCCCAGATGCGACAGAAAGCCCGACATCCCTGAGGATCTGGGTGTTGCCGATGGTCAGCGACAGGTTCTCGATTTCGAGCAGGCTCATCGCTGCCGCCGCGACTTCGGATCGAGGATGTCGGCGATACCGTCGCCGAGCAAGTTCAGCCCAAGCACGGTGACGACGATCGCCATGCCCGGAAACAGCGCCATCCATGGCGCCACAACCATGCGGGTCTGCGCATCGAACAGCATGCGTCCCCAGCTCGGCATCGGTGGCTGCGCGCCGAGGCCGACATAGGAAAGCCCGGCTTCGGCCAAGATGCCCAGTGCGAACTGGATGGTGCCTTGCACCAAAAGCAGCGTCGCGATGTTTGGCAGTATGTGTTCGATAGTGATCAACGTCGCACCCTTGCCGGCGGCGCGGGCAGCGAGGATGAATTCGCGCGGCCAGATCGCCAATGCGCCGGCACGTGCGACGCGGGCGAAGACTGGAATGTTGAAGATGCCGATGGCAATGATGGCGTTGATGGCGCCCGGTCCGAAGATTGCGGTGATCATGATCGCCGAGAGCAAGGCCGGGAAGGCGAAAACGAGATCGTTCAGCCGCATCAGCGCTTCGTCGGCGATACCGCCACGCGCCGCGGCAAAGGCGCCGAGCGGCACGCCGACGCCCATGCCGATGCCGACGGCGACCAGCGCCACAGCGATCGAGTTGCGGGCACCGACCATGATCATCGACAGGATGTCGCGGCCAAAATGGTCGGTGCCGAACCAGTGCGCCAGCGAGGGTCCTTGGGTTTTGTCGGCGATGACCAATTTGGTGACGTCGTAGGGCGTCCAGATGTAGGAGACGATGGCGACGGCTGCTACCAGCGCCGTGATGACGAAGCCGGTGAGGAACGAACGATTGGTGAACGCCTTGGCCAGGATGCTGGCAAGGGTTTCCTCGGGGATATCGAAGTGCAGCGTCATTGCCGGCTTCTCAGGCGCGGATCGACGATCGCATAGGAGAGATCGACAACCAGGTTGACGGCAATGACGGCGGCGACCAGCAGCATGACGACACCTTCGACCACGATCAGGTCGCGTTGGTTGATCGCCTGGAACACCAGCCGGCCAAGGCCGGGGAGGTAAAAGACGTTCTCGATGATGATGGTGCCGGCAAGCAGGAAGGCGAACTGTAGGCCGAGGATGGTCAGCACCGGGATCATGGCGTTGCGCAGCGCATGCCGCCACAGCACGGCGCGGTAAGGCATGCCCTTGGCGCGCGCGGTGCGGATGTAGTCCTCGTGCAGCACTTCGATCAGCGCCGACCGGGCGACGCGGGCGAGGATCGCCGCTTGCGGCAGGGCGAGCGCGATGGCCGGCAGGAGCAGCGATTTCAGCGCCGGCCACACACCCGCGCTCCAGCCTGGAAAGCCACCCGCCGGCACCAGCCGCAGCCAGACGGCAAAGAGGTAGATCAGCATCAGCGCGAACCAGAAGTTCGGCACGGCGACGCCAAATTGTGCGGCGCCCATCGCGATCGTGTCGCCAGCCCGCCCGCGCCGGCTGGCGGAAAACAGCCCGACCGGGATGGCGATGACAGTGGAGAGAACGAGTGCAATCAGTGCAAGCGGCAGCGAGACGATTATCCGCTCGCGGACGAGGTCGATGACCGGTACCGAATAGGTGTAGGAACGGCCGAAATCGAGGCTCAGCAGGCCGGCGGCCCAGTGTAAGTAACGCAGGGCGAGCGGAGCGTTGAGGCCCATCTGGTTGCGCAGCAATTCGACCTGATCAGCGCTGGCGTTCATGCCCAGCATCAGCCGTGCCGGGTCGCCGGGGATGACCTCCAGCACGGCGAAAACCACCATGGAGGCCAGAACCAGCGTGACGAGGGCGATAGTGAGACGTTTGAGGAGATAGGCGGTCATGGAAGTGCAGGGGCCGCCGCCTCACTCGGTCCACTTCACCTTGGTCAGGTCGTTGGCCTGGATCGGCGCGTTTTCCCACAGGCCCTGCAGCTTGGCGTCCCAGACGCCGACTTTCGGCAGTTCGTAGAGAAAGCCGACCACGGCATCGTCGGCCAATACCTTTTGCGCTTCGCCGAGCAGCGTCATGCGCTTGGCCGCATCGGAGGTGAGGTTCAACTCGGAGATGATCTTGTCGAAGGCCGGATTGTCGTAGTTGAAGTAATAATCCTTGCGCGAATAGATATCGATGTCGTTGGGCTCGGTGTGGGAGACGATGGTCAGGTCGTATTCCTTCTTGGTGAACACCTGATCCAGCCATTGCGCCCATTCGACCGGGATAATTTCCAGATCGATGCCGACGTCGCGAAGCTGCGAGGCGATGATCTCGCCGCCAAGCCGCGCATAGGACGGCGGCGGCAGTTTCAGCGTCGCCTTGAAGCCGTTCTCCAGGCCGGCCTCCTTCAGCAGGTCCTTGGCCTTCGCCACATTGTGCGGATAGAGGCCGGTGAGATCGACATAGGCCTTGCTGGCGGGCGACATGTGCGAGCCAATCGGTACGCCGAGCCCGGCCGAGGCGCCGTCGATGATCGCCTTGCGGTCGAGCGCAAAGGAAATCGCCTGTCTGACCAGCAGCTTGTCGAAAGGCGGCTGCTTGTTGTTGATGGCGAGGATGGTCTCGCCCTCGGTCGAGCCGATCGCCACCTTGAAGCGAGGGTCGTCCCTGATCTGCGCGACGCTGTCGGGATCGAAGAAAGGGAAGGCCTGAACGTCGCCGGAAAGCAGGGCCGGCACGGCAACCGCCGCATCCGTGACGATGCGGAACTCGGCCTTGTCCAGGAATGCCGGTATGCCCCAGTAATTGTCGGATTTCACCAGCGTGATTGACGAGCCCTTGGCCCAACTCTGGAACTTGAACGGGCCGGTGCCGACAGGCTTTTCCTTGTTGGTGTCGGCCGATTCCGGCGCCACGATCACCGCGTCGCCCCAGCCCATATTGTGGAGGAAGGAACCCTGCGGGTTCTTCAGCGTGACTTTCACGGTCGCCGGGTCGACCACGTCGACCTTGTCGATGGCTGCGAACAGGCCCTTTTGCGCGTTGACGGAGTTGGCGGCGCGGGCGCGATCGAGCGAGAATTTTACGTCGTCGGCATTGAAGTCGGTACCATCGTGGAATTTGACGCCGGTATGCAGCTTGAAGGTATAGACCTTGCCGTCATCGGAAATGGCCCAGCTTTCGGCCAGGTCGGGCAGCACTTCGCCATTCGGGCCGATGCGGGTCAGGCCCTCGAACACATTGGCGTAGAGCACCTCGTCGATCGCCGCCGCAGCACCCGCGGTCGGATCGAGGTGCGGCGGTTCGAGCGTAATGCCGATGACCAGGTCGGTGCGTGCGGCCATCGCCGAGGTTCCGGCGGCCAGCGTCAGAGCCGCAGCAGCGAGAATGGTTTTCCACAATTTCATCGTGCAACTCCCAATGTGCTCAAAAACATGCTCAAAACCCGGTGGATAGAAGCGTGATTTCGCTGCTGAGTAAATTGCGTTTCATGCTGTCCGCCCGCGCCGGGAGAAATGTTTTTTCCGCTTGGCTTCCGGATTATCCCGCGGCAGCGCCCCTGAGCAGCACATTGAGCCCAATCGCCATCACCTTGGCCGACTCCACCATATCGGTGATCCCAACCCATTCGTCAGGCCGGTGGGCGAGGTCGAGAATACCCGGACCATAGGCAATGCAGTCATAGATGTGGCCGATGCGGGCAACGTGCTTCTGGTCGTAGGTGCCGGGCGAAATCACATAGTCCGGTTCGCGGTCGAAGATCTCGATGATGCCTTGCGCCACTGCCTTCACCACCGGCGCATCGCGCTCGGTCATCAGCGGCAGCACCTCCATGAGGTCGCGGATCTCGTAGTCGAATTTCTTCCGCTCGCGCTTCAGTCGGTCGAGGATATCAGTCACCTCGCTCTTGACCCTGCCCAGCTCCTCTTCGAGCAGAAAACGGCGGTCGATGGTCAGCCGGCAGGAATCCGGCACGTTGGGCGAGGGCAGGCCGGGACGGAAATCCTCGGTCTGGCCGCCGTGGATCGAATTGATGTTCATGGTCGAGCGCCTGGCCCCCTCGGGCACCACCGGCATGCGGGTCACCTTGCGGTCGAGCGCGGGAAACAACTCGTCCTCGAAGGCCTGCAGCACGGCGCCCATGTGGCGCACCGCATTGTCGCCGAGGAACGGCATCGAGCCGTGCGCGATCTTGCCCTTGGTTTCGATCTCCGCCCACCAGACGCCGCGATGGCCAAGGCAAATGCGGTCCTTGTTCAGAGGCTCGGGGATGATGACGTGGTCGACCTTGGGGCTGGAGAAATAGCCGAGCTTCGCCAGATGAGCGACGCCGCCGAAGCCGCCGGACTCTTCATCGACCGTGCCGGAAATCTCGATGGCGCCCGGAAAGTCCGGAAAAACCTCCATGAAGGCTTCGGCGGCGATGATCGAGGCCGCAAGCCCACCCTTCATGTCGCAGGCACCACGACCGTAGACCTTACCGTCCTTGACGATGCCGGCAAAGGGATCGACGGTCCAGCCGACCCCGGTTTCGACGACGTCGATATGCGAGTTGAAATGCACGCAGGCGCCGGGTGACCGGCCGTCAAAGCGGGCGACGACGTTAACGCGCGGGTAGCGATCGGTGTCGCCGGGTGTGCCTTCGGCGCGGATGAATTCGATTTCGAAACCGCGCTTCTTCAGTCGCGCACCAATGTATTCGGCGCATGGCCGATAAGCTTCGCCGGGCGGATTGATGGTCGGAAAGCGGATCAGGTCAGCGGTCAGCGCGACCAGATCATCGGCCCGGTCATCGATTGCCTTCAGGAGTCGTTCGTTCATCCGGCGATTTGAGCAGCGAACGGGGTGGTTTTGCAAGCCTGCCGCCATGTCGGCAATGCGTGTCGTCGCGGCAACTATTACGGGAAATCGTTCAAATTCACCGCTTTGGATTGGCAAATTGGTCAAGGAGTGTGTGTTACTTCACTCACCTGCCGTCAAAAAGATGAAAGCAGCGTTGGGGGCACGCAAGGGCAGTCCAAGGGCTATCAAAGGGGTTTAATCGCATGAAAAGAACCGTTCTCATGGCAGCGGCGCTGGTAGCGATGCTGTTCGGCACCTCCATCGAAGGCAAGGCTGCCGGGCTCATGGCCAGCATCGATGTGTCTTCGCAGACCATGACCATCAGCCGCTATGGCCAGGTGCTTTATCGGTGGAACGTCTCCACCGCCCGCAGAGGCTACTTCACCCCACGCGGCAGCTACCGGCCGCAACGCACGGCGCGGATGTGGTACTCGCGCAAATACCATATGTCGCCGATGCCCTATTCGGTGTTTTTCCGCGGCGGCTATGCCATCCACGGCACGGGCGCGGTGAGATACCTTGGACGCCCGGCCTCGCATGGCTGTGTTCGGCTGCACACCGCCAATGCCGCGACCTTCTATTCGATGGTGCGGGAAGCCGGTTTCGGCAATACACGGATCGTTGTTACAGACTAAAGCTGGCGCCCACCAAAAGGTGGCCTTACGGCTACTGGCGAGCGGCATCTTATTCGCGTCCACGCCGGCTGCGCCGGCGGCCGCTGATCTCCCACCTTTTGTGGAACCACATCCACTGGCCGGGTTCCTCACGCACCCAGCGCTCGACCACGTCGCTGAGAAGCTGGGTGGTGGAGGGGACGTCGATACTACCGCTCTCATTGCGCGGCAGTATCAGCCGGTTTTCGATCTCCAACCGGAAACGGTTGCCCGGCAGCCGCACGCAGCGTGCCGGATAGACATCGCAATCATAGTGCCGGGCAAGAATGCCAAGCACCGGATTGCTCTGGCATGGCCGGCCGAAGAAGGTCGTCTCGGGTCCACTCGAAAATTTCTGGTCGACCAGGACGCCGATATTGCCGCCGTTCTCCAGAATGGCCGCAAGCGCGAATGAGGCACCGGCCGAAGACGGCAGCAAGGCGCCCATCGTCGAACGGCGCGTCGAGAGGATGTAGTCGGCCAGGTATGGATTGTTGGGCGGCCGAAACAGCGCGGTTATCTTCATGCCGAAAGTGGCGGCCGCCACCGGCAGCAATTCGAAATTGCCGAGATGGCCGGTGAACAGGATGTGCGGCTTCGCCTCGCCGGCGATCTGCACGAAATGCTCGATGCCGCTGACCTCGACCCGGCCAGGCTTCGCTGCCTTCGGATCGTAGTCGAAGAGAATGTCGAGGAAGACATATTCGGCGGCAAGGCGGGCCATGTTGCCCCACATGTCGGAGGCAATGGCCTCGATCTCGCTGTTGCTCTTTTCCGGATAGGCCTTGCGCAGATTGTCGATGGCGACGCGGTGGCGACCGACCAGCGGTCCGATGCGGCGGGCGACACGGTCGGCGAAATTGAGCGCCTTGTCGGCCGGTAGCAGGCGCAGCACCGAAATCATCATCATCGCGACGCGTGCGACCAGCCAGTAGTTGAGCTGGCGAAGCCGCCTGCCATGGCGGAACGCTAAGTCCCTGCCGACTTTCCTGAAGGGGCTGCCGACCATCCTCAGCCGACGCGCAGGATGATCTTGCCGAACACGTCGCGGCCTTCCATGCGCTTCAGCGCGGCGTCGATTTCGTCGAAGCCCACTTCGGTGTCGATCACTGGCGAAACCAGTCCCGCAGCCATCTTCTGCATGGCGTCGGCCATGTTTTCCATGCGGCAACCGAACGAGCCGAGCAGCTTCAGCTGCTGCTGGAACAGCTGCATCAGGTTGATTTGCGTCGACACGCCCGAGGTGGAGCCGCAGGTCACCAGGCGCCCGCCGCGCTTCAGGCACAGCATCGAGGCGGCAAAGGTGTCGGCGCCGACATGCTCGAACACCACGTCGACACCCTTCTTCTTGGTCAGCTTGCGCACGATACCTTCGAAACGATCCTCTCGATAGTTGATGACGTGGCCGGCGCCGAGCGCTACTGCCTTGTCGATCTTGTCGTTCGAACCGACCGTGGTGATCACGCTGCAGCCCATCTTCTTCGCCAGCTGGATTGCAGCGGAGCCGATGCCCGAGCCGCCGGCATGGACGAGGATGGTCTCGCCGGGCTGCAGCCTGGCATTGTCGAACAGCATGTGCTCGACGGTGCCGAAGGTGACGGGCGCGACGGCCGCGCCGATCTCCGTCACGCCGGGCGGGGCAGGCACCAGCAGGCGTGCCGGCAGGTTTATCTTTTCCTGCGCAAAGCCGTCGAGGTGGAAGCCGTGAACGCCGGAAACATGTTCGCAGAGATTGTCGCGGCCTTCGCGGCAGGCACGGCAAAGTCCGCAGGTGCGCGCGCCATAGATCGACACCAATTGTCCGGGCAGAAGGCCGGATACACCGGCGCCGACCGCTTCGACCTCACCGGAAGCTTCCGCGCCGACGACCAACGGCAGCTTGCGCTTGGCGAAGGCCATGCCGCGCCAGCCCCAGACGTCGATGTGGTTCAGCGCCACCGCCTTGATGCGTAGCGTCACTTCGCCGAGCGAGGGCGGGGGAGGCGGCGGCAGGTCCACCGTTTCAAGGCGACGATCCTCGATCAGTTGCAATGCGCGCATGCCAAATCCCAGGTAGCGCATGACCCCGGAAATCGGAATCCGTTTCGGAAAGGATCATGCGCACGACAAAGTGCTAGAACGGAACGGTCGCTTAGACCGGTTCCCGCGCCATGACAAGGCAGGTGTTCTGGCCACCGAAGCCGAAGGAGTTCGACAGGACCGTGCCGACCTCGGCATTGCGTTTCTTGTTCGGCACCAAGTCGAGCACGATTGCCGGATCGGGATTGTCGTAGTTGATAGTCGGCGGGATGACGCTTTCGCGCATGGTCATCAGCGAAAATGCGGCCTCGACCGCGCCGGCGGCCGACAGCGTGTGGCCGATCATCGACTTGTTCGAGGAGATCGGCATCGAGCCGATCCGCTCGCCGAACACTGTCGACAGCGACAGATGCTCCATCTTGTCGTTTTCCGGCGTCGAGGTGCCATGAGCGTTGACGTAGTCGATCTCGTCTTCGCCCAAGCCGGCATCGGCCAGGGCGGCGCGAACCGCCGCGATCGCCGGCGAGCCGTCCGGCTTCGAGCGGGTGCGATGGAAGTCATCAGCCTTCTCGCCGCAGCCGCGCAATATGCCGAGAACGGTCGCGCCGCGGGCGAGCGCAGCCTCAAGCGATTCCAGCACAAGCGCGCCCGAACCCTCAGCCAGCACGAAGCCGTCGCGATCCTTGGAGAACGGCTTGGATGCCTTTTCGGGAATGTCGTTATGGGTCGAGAGCGCCGAGAGCAGCGAAAAACGGATCAGCGCCTCGGCGGTCGCCGAACCGTCGGCGCCGATCGACAGCGCCCTGTCACATTCGCCGCGGCGGATCGCCTCGACGCCAAGCTGGATCGCGGTGGCGCCCGAGGCGCATGCGGTCGACAGCGTGATCGGCAGGCCGCGCGTACCGAACTGGTCGGCGAGCCGGTCGGCGATCGAACCGAACTGGGTGGTCTCGAAGATGGCGAATTCCTTCAGCCCGCGCGCTACCCGAAGCAGCCTTTCGGCGCCGATGTCCTGCTTGTCGGAATTGTACAGCGAAAAGCGCTCGCTCCAGTCTAGCTCGACCGGCGGTGAGGCGAGGAAAAGTGGTCCGCCGAAATCGCCGGAATTAAGACCTGCCTCGGCTACGGCTTCCTGTGCGGCGGTCTCGGCCAGTTCGTAGGTCAGGAGGCTGGCTCCCTTCGAACTCGATGGCAGAAAATCGACCATCCCGGAGATACGGGTGTTCAGATGATCGACCGGAAAGCGGGTGATCGGATGGATGCCGGATTGGCCTGCGGTGAGTGCGCCCCAGTTGTCGGCCTTGCCGACGCCCAGCGATGTCACCACGCCGATGCCGGTGACGGCAACGATCGGCCTGCCCATGTGATCGTTCAGATTGGCCATGATTTTGTCCTGACACCCTCTAGGCAGCGTTAACCAGCGCCACGCCCTCGAATTGGTGATAGCCGATCGCTGTTGCAAGGACAGTCTTCGGAACGCCGCCAAACGGCCTCTCGACTGTGGCGTCGAAGACCGGGTAGGCGGCCTTGCGGTCGACAGCCAATGCCGCCAGCGCCACGGCGAAGGGAAACTGCGCTTCCTTCATATGGCCGGTCAGCGTTGAAAAGGCGCGTGCGGCAATCGCCGGATTGGCGTCGAAGGCTGATTTCTCGGCAGCGGTCGCCGCGTGGGCACCCGACGCCCCGGAGATCGCGAGCAGTTCGCCGTTCGGCAATGCAGCCTGCCGGAGCAGCGCGGCGATCTCGGCCTCGAGACCTCCGAGCCGGCGCCTGGCGCGTCCGGATACAACCGGGCCGAGTTCGGCGTAGATCCGTCGTCCGCGGCTTGTCGCATGCTCGCGCTGTTCCAGGACCAGGAAGGCGCCGCCTGATCCCGTCACCACGCCGCCGCCTTCCGCACCCTGCCTTTGCCAGACAGGCTTCCAGGCGCCGCGGTGCAGGTAACCAGCCAGCTCATAACCGAGCAGCATGTCGGAATGTTCGGTCTGGAAGGCTCCGCCGACCAGAATATGCGTCGACTGGCCGGAACGGATGCGCGCCGCGGCGGTCTCGACAGCGGCGACGCCGGCGCCTTCCTCACCCATGAAGGTGCGCGACGAGCCCGTCACCTTATGGACGATCGAGATGTTGCCGGCGAGCAGATTGGAAAGCTGCGCCAGAAACAGCGTCGGACGCAATTCCGTGGTCAGTTTCTCGTTGAGCAGCACGTCGCGGTCGTTGCGGCTTTCCGAAGCGGCGAGAATGTCGGCGTCGACCGCCTCGTCGCGCTCGCCACCGCCGGCAGCCACGACCATGTCCATGGTCGTGCAGAGCTCGTCATTGCCTTTGATTCCAGCGTCGTCCAGCGCCATGCCGGCGGCATAGGTGCCGAGCCTTTGCCAGGTTTCCATCTGCCTCTGGTCGCCGCGCTTGGCGATCTGCAGATTCCAGTCGATCTCCGGCAGCGGATGGATGGTGTAGGGCGGAAAGCGCGAGGCTTCGAGCACGGGTTCCAGGCCCGGCTGCGCAAGTTTCTGCCAGTGCGCATCCGGACCTTCTCCCAGCGAAGAGACAAGGCCGATGCCGGTGATGACGACGTCGTGGGGGTTCATGGGCGGCTGTTGTGGGTCAGGCTTAAAGGCGCGTCAAGGTCGCGCGCTCCGCCCATTTCAGGCGTTCTTGGCCGCGACCAATGCGTCGATCTTGGCGCATAGGTTCTTCATAACGAAATAGTCGTCGGTCGAGGCCTTGCCGTCATTGACCTCCTGCGTCCACTTTTCCAGCGGCACCTTGATGCCGAATTCCTTGTCGATGGCAAAGACGATGTCAAGGAAATCGAGGCTGTCGATACCGAGATCGTCGATGGTGTGGCTTTCAGGCGTGATCGTGTCGATATCGATCTCACTGGTGTCGGCGATGATCTTGGCGACTTTGGCGAAAGTGGTGGACAAGGGCTTTTCCTTCGGTTGCGGGCGGAATCTGTCCGCATGTGTTTGGGCGCTGTCTAATCGGTTTTTCCGGGCAGGAAAAGGCCGAATACGCCGCGCGCAGATGGGAAGCGCCTTGTTCAAAGGCAAGAAGGGCCGCCGGTTGGTCCTCGCAAGCGGTGTTGTTGCGACTTCTTTCGAGTGTTGCATTTTGGCAACGCTTCTTCCGTGTTAACCGCGGGACGTCAGCGCTGTTAGAAGGTGACGCGGCCGAGCACGCGCACTCCGTCCCCCTGCGGCTCGACGACCACCGCTTCGCCTTCGCGCGGCGAGACGCCGGTGAGTGCCATGATGTTCTCCAGATGGGTGACCATGACCAGATTGTCGGAACCGGAATAGCCGCGGATCTCGCTTACGATCGCCGTGAGCTGGGCGGCTTTCTCCGACGGGTCGGTCTTCAGCAGGTCAAGTGGCGCAAACGGCTCCGGCTCGCTTTCGAAAGCGATGCGCGCCGTATCGAGACAGCGGCAGTAGCGGCTGGACAGCACCCGCTCGATGGGGGCGGCGCGGGCGGCAAACAGCGCGCCGATCTTGCTTGCCTGCTGCTTCCCGCGCGCTGACAGGTTGAGCTGGGTGGCGCATTTGGAGATGTCGAAATTTGCCGGATCGGTGGTGCCGGTGACAATGGCATGGCGAAGCAGCACGACATGTCCGCCGTCGCGCAGCAACGCCCAGCCGGCATCTGTCGCGTGGGCTGCGGCGGGGACGATGAGCAGCAACAGCGCCAGCACAAATCGAATCATCAGCTATCCTTCTTCCAGTCGCCAGAGGTGGTTCCGGTGACCGGCATATAGGGATGGCAAAGCCGGCTGAAAGACAAGGCTGGCCAAGCCCGGCTGTTTGCGAGGACAGACCGTTTCCGAAGGTCCGGGCGATTGCGCTGCAATCCCGGCTCGCCTATCACGGGAAAAATGTCTCCACTCATCGAAACGGTCCTTTTTGTCTTCGGCCTTGTCGCGCTCGGCTATCTGGCCGGGCTCACCGGCTATCTGAAGGCCGAGGCGGGCGAGGCGATCGCCGAATTTGCCGTCGGGGTGGCGATGCCGCTGCTTCTGTTCCGCACCATGGTCAACGCCGATTTCCATGGCGCCGCGCCCTGGTCGTTCTGGGGAGCCTATTTTGCGGCTGCGGCAGTCACGTGGGCCGCAGGCCACCTGGTCATCACTCGGGTGTTCGGGCGCGATGCGCGTGCGGGAGTCGTTGGCGGCGTGTCGTCGGCTTTTTCCAATCTCGTCCTGCTCGGCATCCCGTTCGTCCTCGGCACGTTTGGGCCAAATGGATTCGAAGTGCTGTCGCTGCTGGTTTCCGTGCATCTGCCAACGATGATAATGGCGTCAATCATCCTGTTTGAAATCTTTGGCCGTGGTGACGAGCACGTGCATCCGCTCCGCATCATCCGGAGCTTCTTTCGAAAGATGTTTTCCAATCCGCTGATCGTCGGCATCATGGCCGGATGGGTATGGCGTGTCACCGGC
The DNA here is from genome assembly GCF_004010325.2 of Mesorhizobium sp. M00.F.Ca.ET.216.01.1.1. Classification (GTDB taxonomy): domain Bacteria; phylum Pseudomonadota; class Alphaproteobacteria; order Rhizobiales; family Rhizobiaceae; genus Mesorhizobium. The sequence continues at coordinate 48,212 of NZ_SADR02000010.1, read as the reverse complement.
CTGCCCTTGCCGGCACTGGCCGTTCGGCTGGTCGATGCGCTTGCTGATACAGCCGGGCCGGTGGCGTTGTTTGCCATGGGGCTTGGCCTGCGCCGCTTCGGTATTTCCGGCAACGTGCGGCCGGCTCTGGCGCTGTCGACGCTGAAGCTGTTGTTGATGCCCGCCGTTGCACTCGGCCTGGTCTGGCTGTTTGGCCTGCCGCCATTGTCGGCGAAGGTGGCGGTAGTGGCGGCCGCACTGCCGTCCGGGGTCAATTCCTACCTGATTGCAACGCAGTTCGGCACCGGCCAGGCATTGGCATCGAACCAGATGACCATCGCTACCGCCTGTGCGGTCGTCACCACGGCCTTCTGGCTGACCGTAGTCGTCCACATCTTCGGATAGGAACATCTTCGGGTAGGAACTCGCGCGCCTGTGGCTCTCGCCTTGCGCTGGCCCAAACCCTATATGCCATCTTGCGATTGCTTGCGGGGCTTGCCCTAGGCTAAGAGCAATGGCTCCAGCGTGCCGGCATCGATGCCATTGCGCACGCTCACCGAAGAAAATCCAGCGCCGTCAGTGCGCCGAAGGGAGGCTAGACCATGCTTCAGAAAACCAGCCATTTCATGCGGCAGGCCAATCTCATCAACGGCGAATGGGTGCAGGCCGACAGCGGCCAGACCGTCGACGTCAACAATCCCGCCACCGGCCTCAAGATCGGCACGGTGCCGAAGTCTGGCAAGGTCGAGACCCGCCGCGCCATCGAAGCCGCCGATGCCGCTTTCCAGACGTGGCGCAAGACCACCGCGCTCGAACGCTCGAAATTGCTGCGCAAGCTGCATGACGCGATGATGGACAATCAGGACGTGCTGGCCGAACTGCTGACCATCGAGCAGGGCAAGTCGCTGTTCGAATCGAAGGGCGAGATCGGCTCGTCCGCGTCCTACATACTGTGGTTCGCCGAGGAAGGTCGCCGCACCTATGGCGACGTGGTGCCGTCGCCGTGGGCGGACCGGCGCATCCTGGTGACCAAGGAGCCGGTCGGCGTCATCGCCGCCATCACGCCATGGAATTTCCCGTCCTCGATGCTGGCCCGAAAGCTCGGCCCGGCGCTTGCCGCCGGCTGCACCGCGGTCGTCAAGCCCGCTTCGCAGACACCTTATTCCGGCCTCGCCTGGGGCGCGCTCGCCGAGGAAGTCGGCTTCCCCAAGGGCGTCATCAACATCCTGACGGGTTCCGCCGCCGAGATCGGCGACGAGATCTGCGCCAACCCGCTGGTCAAGAAGATCACCTTCACTGGTTCGACCGAGGTCGGCAAGATCCTGATCCAGAAGTCATCGGTGACCGTCAAGAAAGTGTCGATGGAGCTTGGCGGCAATGCGCCGTTCATCGTTTTCGACGACGCCGACGTCGAGCGTGCCGTCGCCGGTGCGATCACCGCCAAGTACCGCAATTCCGGCCAGACCTGCGTTTGCACAAACCGCTTCCTGGTGCAGTCGGGTGTCTATGACACGTTCGTCGAAAAGCTCGCCGCCGCCAGCAATGGACTGAAGGTCGGTTCCGGTCTCGAGGACGGCGTGCAGCAAGGACCGTTGATCGACGAGAAAGCGGTCGAGAAGGTCGAGGAGTTTATCGCCGACGCCACCGCCAAGGGCGGCAAGGTCGTCGCCGGCGGCAAGCGCCACGCGCTCGGCGGTTCATTCTTCCAGCCGACGGTGATTGCCAATGCGACGCCGAAGATGCGCTTCATGAAGGAGGAGATCTTTGGCCCGGTCGCGCCGGTGTTCAAGTTCGAGACCGAAGAGGAAGCCATTGCGCTCGCCAACGACACCGAATTCGGCCTCGCCTGCTATTTCTACACCGGCGATCTTGGCCGCGCGTTCCGGGTCATGGAAGGGCTGAAATACGGCATGGTCGGTGTCAACGAGGGCCTCATCACCACGCCTGAAGCGCCGTTTGGCGGCGTCAAGGAATCGGGCCTCGGCAAGGAAGGCGGATATCAGGGTATCGAGGACTATCTCGACACCAAATATGTCTGCATCGGTGGCCTCGGCCTCTGATTCCTGAGCCGGTCCGCAAGGTCAGGCAGGCATCGATCAACAAACTGGCGTTTCGGGCATGGCGATGAAAGACGGTGAGGTCTTCGGCACGACGCAGGCGGGAGAGGCCGTCCGCCGCTTCACCATCCGGGGTGGCGGCATCACCGCCAACATTATCGGGCTGGGCGCAATCGTCCAGGATCTGCGCCTGGCCGGGCACGATGCCCCGCTGGTGCTCGGCTACGACCGTTTCGAACCCTATGAGACGGATACGGCCTTCTTCGGCGCCGTCGTAGGCCGCTACGCCAACCGCATCCGCGACGGCCGTTTCACCCTTGCCGGCAAGCGCTACCAGACCGAACGCAACTTCCTCGGCAAGCACACGCTGCATGGCGGTTCGCAAGGTTATTTTCACCGGCCGTGGACGGTTTCGCTGCATGGCAAGGATTTTGTCACGCTGACCTTGCATGATCCCGATGGCACGATGGGCTTTCCCGGCGCGCTCGACGTGACCTGCACCTACCGGTTGAAGATTCCGGGCACGCTGAGCGTGGAACTGACCGCGACCTGCGAAGAGCCGACGCTCTGTAATCTCACCCAGCATTCCTATTTCAACCTGGATGACGGCGGCGCCGCAGACATCCTCGACCACCGGCTGATGCTGAATGCCGGCGCCTATACGCCGGTCGACGACGAGATGATCCCGACTGGCGCCGTGAAACCCGTTGACGGTACCCCCTTCGATTTCCGCCAGGCGCGGCCGCTGCGCATGGAACTCGAGGGCGAGCAACTTCCCTATGACCAGAATTTCTGCCTCGCCTCGACGCGAGGGCCGCTCAGGCAGGCGTCATGGGTGCAAGGCGCAAATTCCGACGTGGAAATGGAGGTCTGGACGACAGAGCCAGGCGTCCAGCTCTATATCGGCCAGTATCTGGCACCGTCCTTGCCGGGACTCGGCGGACGCCAGTACAAGGCCTTTTCAGGCTTCTGCCTGGAACCGCAGGTGTGGCCGGATGCGCCGAACCGGCCGTATTTCCCGCAGGCTACTCTGTGGCCGGGGCAGATCTACCATCACGTGACGGAATATCGCTTCAGGCTGCCTTAAAAGCAGTTTGTAGAACTTCGAACGGCGCTAGCGCGCCGCGCACCTGTACGACGGCGGCGGCGACGCGATGCGCGCGGAACGCTGCTTCAGTTGGGGCATGGCCGGCAAGCCGGGCGGCGAGATACGCACCGTTGAAGGAATCGCCGGCCCCGGTCGTGTCGACAGGGGCGGCGACATACACGGCCGGAACATTTTGCTGCTTTCCGTTTTCGCAGATCAGAGCCGGTTCCTCGCCGTTCTTGACGACGACCTCACGGACCAATTTTGCTAGCCGCTCTGCGGTCGCTTGCGGCGTTGTATCGCCGAACAGCATCTGCTCGTCGGGAAAGGTCGGCAGCGCGATGTCGGTGACGGCAAGCGCCGCGAGGATCGCCGCTTGCGCGTCCTCGCGGTTGTGCCAAAGCCGTGGCCGGTAGTTGGGATCGAAGGCGACAAGCGAGCCGGCCGCGCGCGCCTCGGCCACCGCCGCCAGCAATGTCTTGCGCGCGGCTTCGTCCAGAATTGCCAAAGTGATTCCGGAAAAGTAGACAAGCGCCTGGTTTTCAAGGCTTTTCGCCAGGGCGGCCGCATCCGAGGCAAGCTGCCGCGCCGCTGCATCGCCGCGCCAGTAGGTGAAGGAGCGTTCGGCCCCGGTCAGCGTGATGGCGTAGAGGCCAGGTCGCGCGCCTGAAATGACCGGGCTGGCGCCGATACCGATGCCGTTCTTGGCGAAGAAGTCGATCTGATCGCGCGAGAACGGGTCGTCACCGAAGGCCGAGACGTAGGTCGCCGGCCGGTCGCCGCTCAGCGCATGCAGTGCCCACAGGGTGTTGAAGGTGTCGCCGGCAAAGCCCATGCGCCAGTTCGGACCTGCCTGGCTTGAAAGCTCGAGCATGCACTCGCCGATCGAGGCGACGCCGTTTCCTGCCATGTACCTTCCTCCGGCTCACTTCGGGTGCTGTATCTTTTTGCAAGCGGCAGCGCCATGCTTGGCGGCGGCGGTTTTTTGCGCCAGAAGCGTTTTCCCACAGGCGAGGCGGGACGTGATCTGCCGCCCGAGACGTTATCTCTGGACGAGGAACCGGTTTGGCATCGTTATGGCGTTATCTTCTTGCGGGTCTTGGTCTGGCTGCCTTGCTGGCTGGCATCCTAGCCGTGGTCTATCTGACCGCGCCGCGGTCGCCTCAGCTTGCCGGCCCCGACACATCTCGCTCGAAGACCACGGCAAACGGGCTGTTTGTGGCCAGTTTCGAGCCGGAGCGGGGCGTCATCCGGCAAGGCGAACTGCAATCCTGGCTGCTGACCTTGAAGACGGTTGCGGGCGCCCCGGTGGAAGGGGCAGCGATCACCATCTCCGGCGGCATGCCGCAGCACAGTCACGGCCTGCCGACCAGCCCGCAGGCGACCAACTATCTCGGCGACGGCCGCTATCGCATCGAGGGGCTGAAATTCACGATGAGCGGGTGGTGGCAATTGCGGTTTGCCATTTCCGCAGCGGCCGGTTCCGACACGGTCATCTTCAACGTGGTGCTGTGAGCCATAGATGAGCCGGATGAGCCGCCTTCTCGCACTCACGGTGATGGTCGTGCTCGCCGGCTGCGGCAAGCCTGAGTTTTCCGACGCTGAGAAGAAAACCATCGCCTCGCTGGCGCTGTCGGCACTGCCGCCGCTGAAGCCCGATACCACCAATCGCTTCGCTGACGTGCCGGCCGCCGCGGCACTGGGCTCGACGCTGTTCTTCGACACCGGGATGAGCCGCGACGGCACGGTCTCGTGCTCGACCTGCCACAAGATCGACCGGCAGTTCCAGGACGACCTGCCGCAGGCGGTCGGCGTCGGCCGCACCAACCGGCGCACGATGCCGTTGGCCGGCGTCGCGCATGATCCGTGGTTCTTCTGGGACGGGCGGCGCGACAGCCTCTGGGCGCAGGCGCTGACGCCGTTGGAAAATCCACTCGAGCAGGCAGGCAATCGGGCCGCCGTTGCGCACTATATCAAGGCCCGCTTCGGCGAGCGTTACGAACGCATCTTCGGGCTGCTGCCGGACCTTTCGAATGTGCCGGCCAATGCCAGCCCGCTTGGCACCGATGCCGAGAAAGCGGCTTGGAACGCCATGCCCGATCAACAGGCCGAGGACGTCAACCGCGTCTTCGCCAACATCGGCAAGGCGATCGCGGCCTTCGAGCGGTCGATTGCGCCGCCGCAGACGCGCTTCGACCGCTTTGCCGCGGCTTTGGCCACTGGCGCCCCGCCGCAAGGCGACGATGCCTTTTCAGCCGAGGAGATCCAGGGGCTGAAACTGTTCATCGGCAAGGCCAATTGCGTGACATGCCATAACGGTCCGCGCTTTACCGACAACAGTTTCCACAACACCGGCGTGCCGCCGATCAAGGACCTGCCTCCGGATCGCGGCCGCATAGACGCGGTGGCGCAGGTCGAGGCCGATCCGTTCAACTGCCTTGGCGCCTTCCGCGACGGCGATGCCGGCGCCTGCGGCGAACTGCGCTTCATGGTCAAGGGCGGGCCGGAACTCATCCGCGCGTACAAGACGCCGTCGCTGCGCGGCGCCGCCACCCGTCCGCCGTATATGCATGCCGGGCAGTTTTTGTCGCTCGACGAGGTGTTGGCGCATTACTCGAAGGCGCCGGCAAGTGTCGAGGGGACGTCCGAGGTCCACCCGCTGCAGCTTTCGGACCGTGAGCGAGCGGCACTGGTGGCGTTCCTGAAGACACTGGCGGAGTGATTTAACGGTCCTTGACCGTCTCCATTGCCACGAAGGTCGAGGTCTGGGCGACGTGGGGCAGGGCGGAGATGCGCTCTCCCAACACGCGGCGATAGGCGGCGATGTCGGTGGTGCGGACCTTCAGGAGATAGTCGAAGCTCGACGCCATCATGTGGCACTGCTCGATCTCCGGCACCGCCTGCACGGCGCGGTTGAAGGCATCAAGCGCGGCCGAGCGAGTATCCGAGAGTTTCACCTGGACGAAAGCGACATGGCCTTCGCCCATGCGCTCGCGGTCGATGATCGCCTGGTAGCCACGGATGAAGCCGTCCTTCTCCAGCCGTTTCACCCTTGCCTGCACCGGCGTCTTCGACAGGCCGACCTTTGCGGCGAGTTCTGACATGGACAGCCGCCCGTCGCGTGACAGCGCCGACAGGATGTTCTTGTCGAGGCGGTCCAATTGGTCTTCTATCACCAAAATCACAGTCCCAATCGAGGATACATCGGCCCTACGATAGATCGATTGATCTATCTTGTCGATTTCTTTGGACCGACTGAAATTGGGCTTTGTGTTAGCTTGCGTCATTCGGGTAGGTGACCGCCGGCCCGCTCCCTTTTGTTTGCTCCATAGGACCGCCATGCCAGCGCTCGATGCCATCCGCCAGCAGATCCGTGCCAATTATCTGCCCGATGAAGACCAGGCGGTGAAGCGGCTGGTCGAGGCGACAGGGCTCTCGACGAAAGAACGCAAGGCGATCTCGGCTCGTGCCGCGGATCTGGTGCGGGCGGTGCGCGGCTCATCCGATCCGCGGCTGATGGAAGTGTTCCTGTCCGCCTACGGCCTCTCCACAAAGGAGGGCGTGGCACTGATGTGCCTGGCCGAGGCGCTGCTGCGCGTGCCCGACACCGAGACGATGGACGACCTCATCGCCGACAAGATCGCGCCGCACGACTGGTCGGCGCATTCGGGCGGTTCGAGCTCGATTTTCGTCAATGCATCGACCTGGGCGCTGATGCTGACCGGCCGCGTGCTCGATGAAGGCGAAGGCGGCATCGAAGGCACGCTGCGCGCCATGGTGCGCCGGCTGGGCGAGCCGGTGATCCGCAAGGCGGTGGCAGCGGCCATGCGCGAAATGGGCGAACAGTTCGTGCTCGGCCGAAGCATCGCCGAGGCCGTCAAGCGTGGCCGGTCGATGACCCAGAAAGGCTATCTCTATTCCTTCGACATGCTGGGCGAGGCGGCCCGCACCGAGGCCGACGCATTACGCTATCTCAAGGCCTATGCCGACGCCATCTCCTCGCTCGACGCCGGCGCCAACGGTCCCGACATCCGCCAGAACCCCGGCATCTCGGTCAAGCTTTCGGCGCTGCATCCGCGCTATGAAGTGACGCAGAGGGAAAAGATGCTGCCTGTGATGGCCGAGCGGCTGCTGTCGCTGGCGCTCGCGGCGCGCCATTCGCGCATGGGGCTGAACATCGACGCCGAGGAAGCCGACCGCCTCGACCTGTCGCTCGACGTCATCGAACGGGTGCTGGCCGAGCCGGAGCTTGCCGGCTGGAATGGCTTTGGCGTCGTCGTCCAGGCCTATGGTCCGCGCGCGGCCTTCGTCATTGACTGGCTCTATGCGCTGGCAAAGAAATACGACCGCACCATCATGGTGCGGCTGGTCAAAGGCGCCTATTGGGACACCGAGATCAAGCGGGCGCAGACGCTTGGGCTTGCCGGCTACTCCGTCTTCACCCGCAAGGCCAACACCGACGTTTCCTACCTGGCCTGCGCGAAAAAGCTGCTGTCGATGACCGACCGCATCTATCCGCAATTTGCCACCCATAACGCCCACTCCGTCGCCGCCATCCTGTCGATGGCGACAGACCGCGATTCCTTCGAGTTCCAGCGTCTGCACGGCATGGGCGAGGCGCTGCACGAGACGGTACGCAAGGCCGAGCGCACGCGCTGCCGCATTTATGCGCCGGTCGGTGCGCATTCCGACCTGCTGGCCTATCTGGTTCGCCGGTTGCTGGAAAATGGCGCCAACTCCTCCTTCGTCCACCAGCTCACCGACGAGGAGGTCGAGCCGGAGGATATCGCCCGCGACCCGCTCGAAACGGTCGAGAAACAGGGCCCGGCCGCCAATCCGGCGATCCCACCGCCTTCTGCGATCTTCGGCGCCGGCCGCCGCAATTCGAAAGGCTACGACATCACCGACACGCTGACGCTGGCTGCGATCGAGAGCGCCAAGGCAGAGTTTGCCGGGCCTGACCGCTGGCACGCCAAGCCGATCACGCGCGCCGCCGGCTATGGCAAGCAGCGCCCGGTTGTCAATCCGGCAAGACCCGACGAGGTGATCGGCACGGTCAGCGAGGCGACTACCAAGCAGGTGGCGACCGCCGTGCGCATCGCAGTGGAGGCGCAGCCGGCATGGGCAAGGCGCCCCGTTGCCGAGCGCGCCGCCATCCTCAACCGCGCCGCCGATCTTTATGAGGCCAACGCCGTCGAGTTCTTTGCGCTCGCCAGCCGCGAGGCCGGCAAATCGCTGGCCGACGGTGTCGCCGAAGTGCGCGAGGCGGTCGATTTCCTGCGCTACTACGCTGCCGAGGCGGCCAATGCAGAATCCGTCACGGAAGCGCGTGGGGCGATTGCCTGCATCTCGCCATGGAACTTTCCGCTCGCCATCTTCACCGGCCAGATCGCGGCAGCACTCGTCACCGGCAATTCGGTCATCGCCAAGCCGGCAGAACAGACGCCGCTGATTGCTTCACGCGCCGTCGAACTGATGCGCGAGGCCGGCGTGCCGGAAGACGTCATCCAGCTTCTGCCCGGCGACGGCCCGTCGGTCGGTGGCCCTTTGACCGCCGACCCGCGCATTGCCGGCGTCTGCTTCACCGGCTCGACCGAGGTCGCCAAGCTGATCGAGAAGCAACTGGCCGAGACCGCCGCGGCCGATGCGATGCTGATCGCCGAGACGGGTGGGTTGAATGCCATGATCGTCGATTCGACAGCACTTCCCGAACAGGCGGTGCGCGACATCCTTGCCTCGGCTTTCCAGAGCGCTGGGCAGCGCTGTTCGGCGCTGCGCGTGCTCTACGTGCAGAAGGACGTCGAGAAGAAGATGCTGGAAATGCTGAAGGGCGCGATGGAGGCGCTCAGCCTCGGCGATCCATGGCGGATTTCGACGGATGTCGGCCCGGTGATCGACGACGAGGCGCAACAATCGATCCGTGACTATTGCACCAAGATGGGCCTGCAGGGCCGGCTGATCGCCAAGCTCGAAGCGCCGAAGGATGGCCGTTTCGTCGCGCCGCATGTCTTCCGGGTCAAAGGCATCGAGGAGATGGAGCGCGAGGTGTTCGGGCCGGTGCTGCATGTCGCCACCTTCGACGCCGACGAGATCGACGCGGTCATCGCCGCGATCAACCGCAAGGGCTACGGCCTGACCTTTGGCCTGCACACCCGCATCGAGGGCCGCGCCCAGCACTTCGTCGATGGCATCCATGCCGGCAACATCTATGTGAACCGCAACCAGATCGGTGCGGTGGTCGGCTCGCAGCCGTTCGGCGGCGAGGGGCTTTCCGGCACCGGGCCGAAGGCCGGCGGTCCGCACTATCTCAGGCGCTTCCGCAAGGGGCCGGAGGCGGGCACTCACATTGCCGACGGCCGCAAGGTGACGGCAACCGAGCTCGCCGACAATCTGCCGGATCCGGCGCTTGGCGGCTGGTCGACGAGGCCCGACCGTGTCGCCATCCTGCGCAAGCATCTGCGCGGCAAGGGCGCGGCGGCCATCGGTGCCGCTGCCGGCATCGATTTCGGCCAGGTCGACCTGCCCGGGCCGACCGGCGAGGCCAACACACTGTCGCTTTCGCCGCGCGGGCGCGTGCTCTGCCTGGGACCGGACGGCGACACGCTACTTGCCCAGACGATCCAGGCGCTCGCCGCCGGCAACGCGGTGCTCGCCGTTGCTCCGGCTGCGCCGGCAGCGCTATCGGCACTGACCGGCAAGGGCCTGCCGCTGGCGGCGATCGACGGCCGGCCCGATCCGGTCGAGGCACGCTCGCTGCGGGTCGATGTCGTCGCCTTTTCCGGCATGCCCGAGGCCGCGCGCATCGTGCGCAAGGTCATTGCCGACCGCACCGGCCCGATCGTGCCGCTTGTCAGTGAGGTGCTCAATCCGGCCGCCTACGCGCATGAGCGCGCCGTCTGCGTCGACACTACGGCTGCGGGAGGCAATGCCAGCCTGCTGGCCGCGGCGTAAAGGTCGGCCTGGGCTGCGGCCTGTGGATCGGCAGGGCCTGCTGGCTCTGCCATTTCATGCGCCTTCGACGACCGAGAAACCTTCGAACTGTGGATGGCCGATATAGTGGACCTTGCTGGTGCCGGCGTTCCTGTGCGCGGCGCGAAAATTCTCGGACTTGGTCCAGGCGATAAAATCCTCATGGCTCGCCCACACCGTGTGCGAGGCGAACAGCGTGTAGCCCTCGTCCTCGTTGACCGGGCCGCGCAGCAGGTGAAATTCCTTGAAGCCCTTCATCTCGGAGAGGCTGGAATCACGGTTCTTCCAGACGTCCTCGAAGGCGGCCTCCGAGCCATTCTGTACCTTGAAGCGGTTCATGGCGATGTACATTGATAGTCCTTTCAGCATTGGTGAATTGTGCCCATTGATGGATTGTCTGAAACCACGAGGTTCTCAAAACGGACCGATCGGCGCTTTGAACAGCCAGCTTGACATCCCGGTCTCCGGCGGAATGGGAGGGAAGGGTGCCTGTTGGCGCACAAGGTTCAAGGCGAACTGATCAAGCTCCGGAGAGCCTGAGCTTTTGGCAAGCCGCAAATCGCTGATGCTGCCGTTGGCGAGCACCACGAACGCCACCATCGCGTTGTTGCGGGCCTTTGTTTGCGCTGATTTCGAAACACGGCGGTTGGCGCGAGCCAACTTGCTCGCCACCTCGCCACTGTAACGGGACGCTGCCGCTTCGCCGGTGTCGGCCTGCTTTTTGCCCTTGCTGGCAATTGGCGCCCTGGTTTCCTGGCCGTTTGCCAAGCCGCGCGCATCGTTCGTTTCGCTTGATCCTCCAAGACCGGCTGTCGCACTTGGCCTCGGGCTCGGGATCGGTGGTTGTCGGCCGACGTCGGGAGGTGCCTTAGCGCTCTCCGTCTGAACCGCAGACGATGTTTCACTCTTTGGAACTACACTCCGGTCGTCATGGCGCGGGGCGCCGGCCACCAATATGTCCGGCGCGACCGTTGGCTGTTTCACAGTTTCCGACAAGGGCACGGGAGCCTGCGTCGTTGCTTCCCCAGTCGGCCGATGAGCGTCGATTGGGGCTCAGGCTTGGCAAGTTGTGGATCGGGAACCAAGGTAACGTTCATCGCGCCGGGTGATTGGCCGTCCGAAGCGCTGCCGACCACGGCAGCGCCGGGCTGGTCGCCGCCTTCAATCTGGTTGCTATCGCTGAGATCGAATGTCCCGGCAGGTGCGATCAGAAAAACCGTGGCGACCGCCGCATGAAGCAGGCAGGAGATGATGATCGCCGCCGTCCATTTGCGTGTCTGCCCCGCCGGGCGCGCCCGTGCGAGCGCGTCGAGCGGCGCCACGTCAAATTCGCCGCTGGTGTCGGGAGTGATGCTGGTTTCCTGCATGGCGCGGAACGGAAACTGCGGCGAACGACGCAGACTTGTCAAATCAAGGTCATTTGTCCCCAGTGGCACCACACCAGCGCTGGCCAGCGGCCATGCGACGGTGTCTTTCGCCAGTACGGGCTCCGCACCCACTGTCTTCTCAGACGCCGAAGGTAATGTCGGTCTTGGTCTCGGTCTTCAGTCCGCGCATGCAGGCGCCCGGCTCGATGCCGGCGCCCACGCATTCGGTTGCGCTGTTGATCAGCACGCGGCTGACCTTGGCGCAGTCGGTGCCGGCAAGATCGAACCGTGTCACCTTGGTCTTGCCCGCCGGCAGTTCTTTGAAGTCAAGCACCGTCAGCCGGTCGACGACGCCGCCCTCGTTGAACAGCGCGATCTCGAACGCCGCCTTCGAGAGGTCGGCACCAAGGGCGTTGGTGACCACGAAGGTCAGACGGCAGCCCTTGTCGGAGGCCTGCGCACCATTGAGTTCGAGGGTCAGGGTATGGTCCGGCGCCGACTGCGCCCATGCCGGAACCGCCGCAAGCGACATCGCCAGCGTCGAGGTCAAAAGACGAAGCGATGCCGTCAAGCCTGTCATTGTCTTCAGCCTCCGAAGCGCATGGTCGCCGCCAGTTTCAGGGTGATGCCGGGCTCGTAGACGACAGACGTCGTCGAGGCATTCAACGGGTTGGCGTATTTGACATCGAACAAATTGTCGGCGCGGAAATCAACCTTGAAATTGTCGGTCACCTGATAGCTGGCGAAGGCGTTGACCAGCGTATAGTCCTTGGCGACGGCATTGCCTTTCGGCTTGCCGTTGTACTGCACCTCGCCGCCGACGATCAGCCTGTCCTCGATGAACCGCAGCCCAAGTTGCGCCGTGACCTGGGAAGACGGGACGGTGACGAGGTCTGCCCGCTCGCCATCGTAGGATATGGTGTGGCCATCGATGATCGAGGCCGAGAGCCCGGCGTAGCCCCATTGGGCGTCGTAGACGCCTTCCATCTCGAAACCGCGAATTTTGGCCTTGGCGAAATTCTGATACTGGAAGCATATCGGGATGCCTAGGCCGAACGGGCAGCCGCTGGTCGGGTCATACGCCGACAGTGTGACACCGTCGATGTAATTGTCGACATTATTGTTGAAATAGGCGGCCTTCAGCCGCAGCGCATCATCGACCTGGATGATGCCATTAGTGCTGTAGTTGACGCCGAATTCGACGGTCTTGCCGGTTTCCGGCTTCAAATTGGGATTGTGCAGAAACGGGAAGCTGACGCCCGCAGGATGGTTGCCGCTGATGAGCGTTTCGGTGATGGACGGAGACCGATAACCCTCCGCGTATGTGCCGTAGAATTGCAACCCCGAAAGGCGGGCGCTTTCGAATGGCGAGACGCCTACGGTGATGCGCGGCGACAGCCGGTCGCCGGACGTTTCGCTGCTGCTGCCCTTGAGACTATAGCTGTCATAACGCAGCCCGGTGACGACCTCGAGCCAGTCCCAGGTGAGCTTGTTCTGGACATAGGCGCCGGAGACATCTCGCTTGCCCGAGGGCGTGTAGAAACTGTCGCCGCCCGCGGTACCGCCTGTCTCGACATCATCGCCAACCCAGTCGCCACCATAGGTCAGTTCATGCGCGATGCCGCCGGTCTCGAATCTCGACGTGTTCCAGATGTCGATGCCCGAGGTGCCGACATCGAAAGTCGATGCCGAACCTGCCGGCAGGACCACAGGAAGACCGGTTACCGGGTCAAACCGGTTTTGGGGAATAAGGCTTGTCAGATCGAGGTTGGTCTTGTTGTAGGAGGCGTTGATGTGGAGATCGAGCCAGCTCTTGTCTTCGTCGGTGATGTTGTAGCGGGCGGTGAAGGTATTCGCCTTCAGGTCGACGTCATTTACCGGCGTGTCGCCGCTGATCTCGTTCCAGCCGTCGCTTGAGCCGACCCAGCCGAGCTTCAATTCGCTGTTGTCGGTTGGCCGAATGGTGGTCTTGAGCAGGCCGCTCAACACGTCGAAGCCGGTGCCTTCGACTGTGTCGCCGCCGCCATCCTTGTAGTCGCTGTAGTTGCGGTAAACGATATTGGCCAGCGCGTCCCAGTTCTCGTTGAAGCGGTAGGCGCCGGTGGCGCTGGTGGTCCAGCCCTTGCCGTTGCTCTCGTAGCGTCCGGTCGCAGACGCCGCCCAGGTTTCGCCGTCGCGAAGAAAGTCGTCGGCATCCTTCGTGTCGAAGAAGACGACGCCACCGATGGCACCCGAGCCATAGGTGTTGGCGACCGGGCCGCGGATCACATCGACGGATTTGATGAGCTCGGGATCGACGTAGAAGGTCGATTGGGTGCCGTGATCGGAACGCTGGAAGTCCTGGCGCGCGCCGTCGACGATCACTGCGACGCGGCCGAAATCCTGCAGGCCACGGATGTTGATGCTGGAGCTGACGCGTCTGGCGTCGGCCTGCACGGTGACACCCGGTACGCCCAGCAGCATCTCGTTAGGCGTCGTTGCCATGCGCCGTTCGAGCTGTTCCTTGTCGACATGGCTGGCCGAAGCCAGAGATTCGATCGCCGTCTCACCGGTGCGGCTAAGGATCAGGATCTTGTCAAGCAGCGTTGCGCCCGCCACGCTCGGCTTGGCCTCGTCGGCTTTGTCAGACGGATCGGTCTGTTGCTGGTCGGTCTGAACAGCCTGCTGACCCTTGGCTGGCGGTGCGAGCACCGTGATCGCCGCAGCACCTGCCAGCAATGCGGCCATTCCCTTTGCCATAGACTGGTGTGCCGGACCGGCATTGCCGCCCGCCAGTCGTCCCCAATTCGCCAACCCCATGCCCCAACTCCAAAAATCCAGGTTCGATGCTGGCTGGCTCGGCGCTCGCTGGCATTTTTCATGGTGTCCGGCGTGTTAAATCTTGACTCATTTAGTCCGGTATTGCACTGACTAGTAAACATGATTATTCGAGTCAAGAATGAATCGGCAATCACGCAGGCGCCGAGCCAGATGACCCGGCCGGCACAGGAAAGGGATCGAACCATGAACACACACAATCCCGGTGACTTTCGCTATCGCGTCCGCCGTTCCGATGACAGTTCGGTCCGTTTTGACCGGATCCCCGTGTCGGTAAGGACCTTGTCCAGCAACACGCTGTTCCAGGGCGAGCACGAGATCGGCATCGAGCATCACGGCGCGCTCTACCGGCTGAAGATCACCCGCCAGGGCAAGCTCATCCTCAACAAGTAGGTGGAATGATATGGACCAGCGCGTGAAACCCGCTCCGCATGAAATCCGGCGGGCGCGGGCAGACAATCCGAAAGCGCGCGAGCGCGATCTTGCCGCCCAGCTCGGCATTTCGGAAGCGGAGCTTGTCGCGGCGCATTGCGGCGACGGCGTCGTCCGCGTCGAGCCGCGCGTCAACGATCTTCTGACCGGCCTCGAGGCGGCCGGCGAGGTGACGGCGCTGACCCGCAATGAAAGCGCGGTACACGAGAAGATTGGCGTCTACGACAGGGTGGTGACCGGCAATCACAACGCCATGGTGCTCGGCGAGAACATCGACCTGCGCATCTTCCCGAAAGTCTGGGCGCACGGTTTCGCCGTGGAAAAGCGCGACGGCGGCGACATCCGGCGCAGCCTGCAGTTCTTCGACGACGCAGGCGAGGCGGTGCATAAGGTGCATCTCAGGCCTGCGTCCAACCTCTATGCCTATCAGAAGCTGGTTGCCGGGCTCGAATCACCGAACCAGGAGCCGATGGTGGCGATTTCAGAGGTCGAGGACGAGGCCGAGGCGTCGGACAGCAGTGCCAGCATCGACGATCTGCGCGACCGCTGGAGCCGGCTCACCGACGTGCATCAGTTCTTCGGCATGCTGAAGACGCTGAAGCTCAGCCGCCGCCAGGCGGTACGCATGGTCGGCCAGGACTATGCCTGGCTGCTCGACAATGACGCCGTCAGCGCCATGTTCCACCATGCCGCCGCAGACGACATGCCGATCATGTGCTTTGTCGGCAATCGCGGCTGCATCCAGATCCATTCCGGTCCGGTCAAATCGATCAAGCCGATTGGGCCATGGATCAACGTGCTCGACGAGACCTTCCATCTGCATCTGCGGACAGACCACATCCATGAGGTCTGGGCGGTGCGCAAGCCGACCAAGGACGGTCATGTCACCTCGATCGAAGTCTATGGCGCCAACGGCAAGATGATCATCCAGTTCTTTGGCAAGCGTCACGAAGGCGAAGGCGAGCGCGACGACTGGCGGTTCCTGGCCGAGAACCTGCCACGCATTCCAAGCCCGACCGCAGCCTGAGGACGACGGCAATGGCTCTTTTTCCCAAGCTCGCGCGTGTTTTCGGATCAATACTTGGGCCGGTGATCGGTATTTCGCTGGTCTTTGCCGCGCAGCCGGCCCGTGCCGCCGAAGATGCGGCTGTCTTTGCGGACACATCGAAGATCGTGGCCATCGGCGGTTCGATCACCGAGATCGTCTACGCGCTCGGCGAGCAACGCCATCTGGCCGCACGCGATTCGACCAGCCGCTATCCGGAGGCGGCACTGAAGCTGCCGGATGTCGGCTACATGCGCCAGCTGTCGCCGGAAGGCGTGCTGTCGATCAATCCGTCAGGGATACTGGCGCTGCACGGCAGCGGCCCGAAGGAAGCGGTCGACGTGCTGAAGAAGACGAGCATCCCGTTCATCGAGGTGCCCGAGCGCTATGACAATGAAGGCATCCTGGAAAAGATCCGCCTCGTCGGCAAGGCGCTCGGCGTCGATACCAAGGCCGATGCGCTGGCGGCCGAGGTCGAGACCAGGCTGAAAGCAGCCGAAAAACGAACCGTTTTGATCAAGGATCGTAAGCGCATCCTGTTCATCCTGTCGACGCAGGGCGGCAAGGTCCTCGCTTCCGGCAGCCATACTGCCGCCGACGGCATCATCAGGCTGGCCGGCGGCGTCAACGCGATCGACGGTTTTTCCGGCTACAAGCAACTGTCCGACGAAGCGATCATCACCGCCAGGCCGGACGTGATCCTGATGATGAACAATGCCGGGCCCGCAACGTCGGATGAGGAGCTGTTCGGGAATCCATCCATTGCCTCGACGCCGGCAGGCGCCGCCCGCAAGCTGATCCGCATGGACGGCGGCTATCTGCTCGGCTTCGGGCCGCGCACAGCCGGCGCCATCCACGACCTTGTTGTCTCGCTCTATGGCGGGCAGGTCACGGATTGAGCGGGCAATAATGACCGATCAATCGATCGCCGGTGCTGGGGGCACGTTGGCGACTGCAGCCGAAGGCGACCGCTCGCGACGCGCACGTATCGTCATCCTCCTGCTGTGCGTCGGGCTTGCCGCTGCCGTGCTGTTGTCGCTGATGTCCGGCGCGTCGGATGCATCGGCCATCAGCGCCCTTCGCGACGGGCTGTTCGGCGCGATGCCGGGCGACGAGGCATTGAGCGCCCGCGACCGGCTCATCGTCTATGATATCCGTCTGCCGCGCGTCATCCTCGGCGTGCTGATCGGCGCGTCGCTTGCCGTTTCCGGCGCGGTCATGCAAGGACTGTTCCGCAATCCGCTGGCCGATCCCGGCCTCATTGGCGTTTCGGCCGGATCGAGCCTCGGCGCAGTGGCCGTCATCGTCCTAGGCACGACCGTGCTGGCGCCGCTCAGCTCAGCGCTGGGCGCGCTTGCCTTGCCGCTGGCGGCCTTCTGCGGCGGGCTGGTGACGACATTGCTGCTCTACCAAATCGCGACAGGGCAGGGCCGAACCTCGGTCGCCACCATGCTGCTCGCCGGCATCGCGCTGGCAGCGCTTGCCATGGCGCTGACCGGCATCCTGATCTTCATGGCTGACGACCGGCAGTTGCGCGACCTGACCTTCTGGCAACTCGGCTCGCTCGCCGGTGCAACCTGGCAGAAGATCGGTTCCGTCGGGCCGGTCATCGTGCTGGCGCTGGCGGCAATGCCGTTCCTGGCGCGAGGCCTCAACGCACTGGCACTCGGCGAGGCGACCGCCGGCCATCTCGGCATCCCCGTCCAGCGGTTGAAATACACCGCGATCGTCGGTGTCTCGGCAGCGGTCGGCGCGTCCGTCGCCGTCAGCGGCGGCATCGGCTTCGTCGGCATCGTCGTGCCGCATCTGCTGAGGCTGCTGATCGGCCCAGACAATCGCTATTTGCTGCCGGCCTCGGCGCTGCTCGGCGCATCGCTGCTGCTAATGGCCGATGCCGTCGCCCGCACCATCGTCGCGCCCGCCGAACTGCCGATCGGCATCGTCACCGCGATCGCCGGCGCGCCGTTCTTCCTCTGGATCCTGCTGCGCAAGCGCGGCGTCATCGACCTGTGAGAATGTCATGATCGAAGGGCGGGATGTCTCGGTGGCGATCGGCGGCAGGCGCATCGTCGCCAATGTCGATTTCGCTGCACGGCCTGGCAAAATCGCAGCCATCGTCGGGCCTAACGGCTCGGGCAAGACGACCTTGCTCAAGGCGTTGTCCGGTGACTTTGCCTATTCGGGAGAGGTCACCATCAATGGCCGCGACTTGTCCACGATGAAGCCGGTCGAGGCAGCGGCGCTGCGCGCCGTGCTGCCGCAGGCAACGACATTGTCTTTCCCCTTCACGGTGCGCGAGATCGTCAGGCTCGGCCTGGTCGGCGGGCGTTCCGGCGTGCTGCCCGGCGAAGACCGGAGGCTGCCCGAACGGGCGCTGGCGCGGGTCGACCTCGATGGTTTTGCCGGCCGTTTCTGTCAGGAGCTTTCGGGCGGTGAGCAGCAGCGCGTGCAGCTTGCCCGCGTGCTGTGCCAGGTCTGGGCACCGGTGCTCGACGGCAAGCCGCGCTATCTGTTCCTCGACGAGCCGGTTTCCAGCCTCGACATCAAGCATCAGCTGATCATCATGAATATCGCCCGCGACTTCGCCAGGCGGGGCGGCGGCGTGATCGCCATCCTCCACGACCTCAATTTGACGGCCATGTATGCCGACCGGATCTTCGTCATGCATCGCGGCAGGCTTGCCGCCAATGGTTCGCCGCAAGAGGTGCTGAGCGACGATCTGATCGAAAAAGTGTTCGATTGCCGGCTGAAGGTCGGCGTGCTGCCGGCCGGAAACACGCCGTTCGTTTTGCCGCAATCAGCGGCATAGCCAAGGAATCAAGCGGCTGGCGCGCGGCGCTCCAGCATATCGATGCCGAGCAGCTGGCGCACGTTCGGGCGCGCCGCCACCAGATCGGCGATCGTGTAGCGCTCCAGCACGGCGAAGAAGGCGTTGAGCGCCTCGCGCAGCGCAGAATTCAGTGCGCAACTGTCGACCAGGGGGCATTCGGCAGCGTCGTTCTCAAAGCACTCGGCCATGGCGAAGCTCTCTTCCGTCACGCGCACGACATCGAACAGATTGATGGATTCGGCCGCCCGGCCTAACCTGACCCCGCCGTTCCTGCCGCGCACTGTCTCGACCAGGCCATTCTCGACGAGCGGCTGCAGGATCTTGAACAGGAAAAGTTCCGATACCGAATAGGCGGCAGCGATCTCAGGGATGCGGCTCAGCCGATCGGTGTTTGCGGCGCAATACATCAGGATGCGCATGGCGTAGTTGGTCTGGCGCGTAAGCCGCATATTGTCCTCATTAAGCAGTGGCTTGAGCACAATATGGCCCATCCCTTGGAATAATTCCAGACTAGCGCCCCATAATAGGTGAACGAACGCGTCAACTTTATGTTTTATGTGCACAATCGCTCAACCCGTGACCGCTTCGGCTGCTACGGGCATTCCGCGGTTGCGATACTAAGTAAGTCCGCAACACCGACTAGGAGCGGCCCAGCCATGTCACGACCAGCCCCGGCTTTTGCACAGATTGCGCCCGTCCGCATCGACGCCGATGCCAAACTTGCAGCGCTCAGGCGCACCAAGTTCCTCGCCACAACTGCGCTCGCGCTCTGTGTCCTGGTCTTTGCCGCGGCCAAGTCGTTCGAGGGCCGGTTTGCCTGGCTAGGGTTCGTCGCCGCCTTCGTTGCAGAGACCGTCTTGAATGTAGCAGGAGGGTGACAAATTAGTGACAAATTTCGACGTTCACGTGGAACCGCCCCGGCGGCAATTCGTTGGGGTAATCCTACGCGCTCCAGCCGCGTCGCGATAAAGCTTCAAGGGGAGTAGGACCATGGCGGTGTTGAAGGGAGCTAATATCGTCACGGGTTTGGCGATTGGCATTGGAGCAGGTGTCATTGCCCCCATGCTCGCCCCTATTGTCAAGCCATTTGCCAAATCGGCCATCAAGGCTGGATTGGTGGCTTACGATCAAGCACGAGTTGCCTTCGCCGAACTCAATGAGAGAACCGGCGACGTCATGGCCGAGGCGCGGGCTGAAGTAGAAGAAGCGCGTAAAGCCGCGGGTGAGCAACCGAAGTCCGGGGACCAATCCTAATATCCACATGCGGCAGTCGGATTGGCGACCCAGAGTCTTGGTAAGTCCGCTCGTACCTGTAGGAAGAATGGGGCACTAACCAAGGAGCAAGTTCAATGGCGATACTCGAAGACGCATTTAAAGGCGGCAACATAGCAACGGGTCTGGCCTTCGGAGTGGGAGCGGCTTTCTTGGCGCCGCTTGCCGTATCCGTGCTGCGTCCTGTTTCCAAAGCGGTTCTCAAGGCCGGTCTGATTGCCTACGATCAAGGCCGAGTTGCCGTTGCTGAGATGAATGAAATGACGTCCGACTTGGTTGCTGAAGCCAGAACAGAGATGGCCGAAGCGACCAAGGAAACGGACAATGGAGGCAGCAGCGAAACCGGCGCGCGTCGCGCCCGTAAGAGCGAAGCTGCAGAAAAGTCTCCTAGCAGCTAGGCACCAACATTCGTCTGAAACGGGTCGTGGCCGGCGTGAGGGCTTTGCAATACGCCAGGCCATCTACTCGTTGCCTCAAAGGAATCCACCGCGGGCACAGTGGTTTTGCCCAGCCAGCCCACGCGGTGGAGTTCGGTACAACGGTCAGCTCAAGGATGCCGTAGGATGCATGCCGAGTCGGGGAATCCCGAGGCGTCCAATAGTCGTAGCGCCGTGTCCATAACCCGGATCCATACATTAGTCCCGGGTCGGGCCAAGCTGAAAATCGGCGGATTGCAAGGCTCAAGTTCCGTCAAGACTCTGTTGGAGCGGGGAGGCCACGCGGCGCCTGGCGTGTCCAGCATCAGCGCGAGCGACGTGACCGGAAATGTCGTCGTCCAATTTGAAGTAACGTCAGGCCTCGATTCCATCATCGATTATCTCGCAGCTTTATTGCGAGGTGAGATCATTGCACCGGGCGAGATGCCCGATGCCGGCCCGGAGTGGCATACGCTTTCGCCAAAACAGTCGTGTTTCAAGCTGGAGGCTTCGGCAGACGCGGGCCTGCCAGGAGATGAAGCTCTGCGGCGGTTGGCAAGCACCGGCCCCAATATCCTCGAAAACATTCAGCCACGGTCAAGCGCGAGCATTCTTGCGGACCAATTTCAAAGCTTGCCGGTCGCAATGCTTCTTGGTGCCGCATCGGTCTCCATTCTCACCGGCGGCGCATTCGAAGCCGCCGTGATTCTCGCAGTTGTCGGCTTGAACGCTGTCATCGGCTACCAAACCGAAAGTCGTGTGGAACGGACGATCCAAAGTTTGGGAGCGAAGGGGCCCCAAACCGCACAGATTATGCGCGAAGGCGTCATTGCCGCTGTCCCAGTTCAGGAGATCGTTCCCGGGGACGTTCTTACGGTGCAAAGGGGAGACGTTGTCCCGGCCGATGCGCGTCTGCTGAGTGAGGAGGCTTTGACCATTAGTGAAGCCCTGCTGACGGGCGAAAGCGCACCCATTCAGAAGACTGTGGGTGCCATCGAACGGGTGAACGTGCCTCTTGGGACCCGTTCGAACATGATCTATCGCGGAACTATCGTGACTGGAGGCGGCGGGCGCGCGATCGTGGTGGCGACAGGTTCGCTCACGCAAGCGGGACGAATACAGCGGCTGGTCGGCGCAACGCTCACCCCTGAAACGCCGCTCCAAAGGGAGCTTAAGGACCTCGGACAGCGGCTCGGCTGGCTGACATTGGGCGCTTGCGCATGCCTTTTCTCTTTAGGCTGGCTGCGTGGCATTGATCTTCTCCAGATGGCCCGCTCGGCGATGTCCGTTGCCGTCGCAGCAGTCCCTGAAGGTCTGCCGATGGTGGCGACGACCACCTTTGCTCTTGGCATCGAGAAACTGCGTCTCGAAGGTGTTCTGATCCGCAAGCTAGATGCCGTCGAGACGCTTGCGGCAGCGCGGGTTGTTTGCTTCGACAAGACGGGAACGCTGACCCTTGGTCACATCGATGTCGATACGATCAGGATTGGCGACAATGCCTACTCGATCAATGGGGATAGGGGCGCGCAGAACGCGTTGCGCAACCTGCTGGAAGTATGCTGCCTGTGCAACGATGCCGAGATTGTTCAGACGGAAGAAGGATTGCGTTTGAACGGCTCGCCTACCGACAGCTGCCTCGTCCAGGCCGCTCTCGACGGTGGCGTGGACGCTGCATCTCTGCGTAAGCGCTTTGCACGGATATCGGTTCAGCGCAGGAGCGAAACCTATCGCTTCATGGTAACGCAACATGCAATGGAAGATGGGACGCTGACCGCCATGAAAGGGAGCCCGAAGGAGGTTCTGGCGCGTTGCCGCACCGAAATCTTGCCAGACGGCACCGAGCGAGAACTCACTCCGGAACGGCGCGCCGCCATCGGGAAAGTAAATCTCGAAATGGCATCTCAGGCTCTTCGCGTACTGGGCGTCGCGCGTGGACAGGCCACAGGTTCCAAGCCGAATGGGCATAATGGTCGAGACCTTGCCTGGCTCGGGCTGGTTGGGATGGCTGATCAGGTGCGTCCGGGTACCAGCGAACTGATGGGCCAACTGCACGAGGCCGGCATTCAGACGATCATGCTCACGGGTGATCAGAAGGCAACGGCAGCTGCCGTTAGCGAGCTTATCGGGCTGAACGGTCGAGGCGAGGTGGAGATTGTCGATGGCGGGGACCTCGAAGAAATGTCTTCGGGCGAGCTTGCCCAGACAGCTCGGCGCGCGCATGCGTTCAGTCGCGTCAGCCCGGCGCAAAAGCTGCAAATCGTTCGCTCTCTTCAGGAAGCAGGTGTAACCGTAGCAATGGTTGGTGACGGAGTGAATGACGGCCCTGCGTTGAAGGCTGCAGACGTAGGCGTTGCGATCGGCCAGCAGCAGAGCATGAATGCCGCAAGGGAAATCGCGGATGTCATCATCAACACCGGTAGTCTCGGCGGTCTCGCCACCGCCATCGAAACAGGCCGCACGACCCACCGCAACATTCGGAAGACCATTCGCTACCTCGTCAGCACTAACCTCAGCGAGGTACTGCTGGTTCTGGCGGGCACTTCGGTCGGCATCGGAGCGCCGCTCTCGCCGATGCAACTCCTCTGGATAAACCTCATCTCGGACGTGCTGCCCGGCATCGGACTGGCGATGGAAGCGCCTGAACCTGACATTCTTCGGCAGGCGCCGAAAGAAGACCACACGGCGATATTGCGGCGCGGGGAAATCGGGCGGCTCGCCGCTCAGTCTGCGATCATAAGCGGCGGAGCGCTGGCGGTGAGCCTTCTCGGCGCCACGCGCTATGGATTGGATTCTCCAATCACGAGGACCATGACTTTCGAAAGCCTGGTGATGGCCCAGCTTCTTCATGCCATCACATCGCGTTCAGATAGGCACAGTATCTTTGATCGCAGCCCGCGACGGCCCAATCGCGCGCTCTCCTTGATCCTTGGGGGATCCATGGCCGTTCAGGCCGGCTGCCTCTTAATTCCGTTTGTGAGAAGGCTTCTCGGGATAGCGCCGATCACCGGAACAGACGCCATAATTACCCTCGTCGGCGGAACTCTTCCCTTCCTGGCAATGGAATGGATGAAATCGCGACGTGATACCGTCGACGGCGAGTTGGTCTGGAACCGCGCCAAGGAGCAGACAAACCTTCCGGCACCGGTGTAATTGCACCCCCGGCCTTACGCTGCGATCGGCATAGGTTCTTCGGCTTGCTCATACGCCACAGTCGACGATCGATGCGACTGCGGCCGCATCATGGTGCCGACAACCGCACGAAGCACCGGTTCGGCGAGGACCTCTGCCAGTTGGGCAGCGGGATGCCTCGCGAAGACGAGAGGCAGAAGCTTTGCCAGCAGGAACACCAGGTCCAGTTCGCGCGCACTCGTTGCGTCAGCCCGATGATTCGTCACGACAGGCGGATAAACAGACGATTCAACCGCCAGATAAGGAATGCCGCGGCACACAGCCAACGGATCGACACGACGGTCGTGCCTGATCACCAGGCTTGCAGCCGTGGGATTGACGGTCACGCTGGATATGCCCTCCGCACCGAGAAGCTCTCGCTGCAGATTGGCGAAAAACGCGACCTGATTGCGTGCAGCGGGAATTTTGATCCGTAGACGGCCCGGTGTGCGGTGAATGACACGGGCGGTTTTTTGAAGATGCATCTCGATTCGCTCACTTTGATGCCGCCAAGGCGACCATTCGCGAGCGAGATAGGAGATTTTCACAAAAGCTTGATGACAGTCGCAGGGTTTGTTGGGCAGCACGATTCTCTCAGGAAATTGCCCATGTTCCGAGGTAGAGGAGGCATCCGACGAGCGCGCCTACGATGGTTCCATTCATGCGGATGTATTGAAGATCGCTCCCGACCACCAACTCGAGGCGATCCGATAGAGCTTTCGTGTCCCAGTTCCTGACGACGTCGCTGAAGAAGGAGCTGATCTCGCCGCGCCACGTGACGATATAGAGCGCCAAGCGTTCCAGCGCAGAGTCGAGGTGTTTCTGCATTGCCTCATCGGTTGCAAGCGCCTGTCCGAACAGTGAAAGCCCACGCTGAAGGCTCGCGCGCGTCTTCGACGAAGGCGTTTGCAAATCCTGTAGAGCAAGCTCCGACAGGTCGGTCCAGATTGAACCGAGCCATGCCTGAATTCCAGGATGCTCGAGCAAACGGTTTTTGGCTGCGTTTATCTGCTCCCGCTGCTCGGGAGACGTTTGCAGGGTGTGGATAAGGTCCAAAATTGCTTCCCGGAATTTCAGCCGCGCGTCACCTTCAGGCTCCTGCAGCTTGTGCAATACTTCGATCACACCTGAAATAAGCGCAGCAGCTATCCGACGGTCTATGGTCTTCGGAATCCACCAGCGACTGCGTTCCTGCACAAGTTTTTCGATCTGGCCGCTGTTCTCCTGGAGTAATTTTTCGGCAACTTGGATGGCGCGGTCGAATACGACGTCGGCTTCTCCGCTGACCGTCAACGCATGAAGGACGCGGCCAAGGACAGGCGTAAAGTCTGCTTGCCGAAGTTGTTCGCCAAGCGTGCGATGGGCGAAGTTCAGCAGGTCAGGGCTTCCCGCAGATCGGATCAGGTATGGAAGTGCGTCCACGATCGTATCGGCGATCGCATCGGCACTGGAAGGAAGAGCAATCCAGGTGGCGAAGCGGTGTCCGACACCAACACTGCGCAACTTGGCAAGGACAACGTCCGCCGTGAGGAAATGCCGCTCGATGAAGCGCCCGAGCGTTCTGGCAATGCGATCCCTGCTACTCGGGATGATAGCGGTATGCGGAATCGGGACACCCAAAGGGTGGCGAAACAGCGCCGTGACGGCAAACCAGTCGGCCAGCCCCCCGACCACGCCAGCCTCGGCGCCTGACCGCAGCAGCAATGTCGCGAAGCCCGGATTATCTACCCAATGCGTGGTTACTACGATTGCTGCCATTGAGCCAAGGAGACCGTTAGCGAAGGCGCGGTTGCGACGCTGGCGCCGAATGGCGATTTGGTCGTCCCCGGCGCTCGCGTCAGTGAATTGTTCGGGGACTGAAAGGGGAGAAGACGAATCTGCCGGCATACCGAGATTCCTGGATAATCTGTGAGCAGAGTACTCTGGTGCAAGACTCCTCGATATGCGAGGCTGAAGGCAATACAAAGGAGTGCGGCGAAAAGACCAGCTGGCATCGGGGCGCAAACAGGGTTCCAACGAGCAGGCGAGTCATGCTTCCCAAAGCAACAGTCGAACACACCATGTCGGGCCGCCTTCGGGTGAGAGTTTCCGATTTCCGCGGCGACGTGTCCTATTTCCGCTCGGCAATCGACAAGCTCTCGAATTATCCGGAGATTGCCGGTTTGAGGGCGAACCCGATGACCGGAAGCTTTATCATCGAGCACAAGACGGATTTGCCCTCGATTCGCAAAATTGCGGCCCACGGCGAAGTCTTCGACCTGCAGGAGACATCTTCGCCGCCGCCTCGCCAAGAGCCGCCGCCTCCGAGCGGCAGCATGGCGGACGACGGGACCCCCGCGTTGGAGGGAGACATAGCAGCCGTAATCGGCCTGTTGGGTCTGGCCGCCTATCAGGCGACGCGAGGCCATGGATTGGGTCCCGCCACCGAAAACTTCTGGAACGCGTTCGGCGCGCTGCGAATTCTCAAGAATCCATTTATTGCGCTCGTCTTTGGCGGCCTTGGAATTTTGCAATTGACAAGGGGCAGATGGGCCGGATCGGCGTCATCTCTCCTCTTCTATGCGATCGTCGTCAGGCAGTTGTCCGGCTTCAGCCCCGAAAAGCAAGCGCCAACCGATCGGACGAATTGAAATCCGAAGACCCTCTAGCGACTGACGCGCGGCCGAACTGTCGCGCTTCGTCATCCGTCCGGTGCTACAGACGCTGGCGCCATCGACCAATCCGGCCTGCCCGGTTTCGTCACCAACCGTGTGTTGGAGGAGATCGAGCAGGTGCCGCTGGCGGCCGAATTGCCTGTCAGCCGTGGCCGACGATCGCCGACACCAGAAAATGTTCGACGAGTTCACCAAAGTGATCGGCCGGTTCGAGGGTGAGGAGGCGCTGGCGGCCATGCGCGAGAAGATCCGCGAAGAACCTGCAATATATCCGCTTTAACGGCATGATCATCGGCGGCCTTGCCGGTGTCGTGCTCTATACGGCGGAGCGGCTGTTCCTCGCCAATTGAGGCGGTCCCCGAGTCGCGGCTGGTCCAGACGCGGATGCCATTGAGCGTCCGAATGGACACAGGGCTCTCTAGTGCTATTCTCTCGCGGGGTGGTGCAGCATTTGTAGCAACAGGGGAGCAAACGACCATGGCAAAACAACCGGATTCCGATTCGTTCCTTGATATGTTCAGCAGGTTCGGCCGCGACCTGAAGGTGCCGAACGTCGAGGCGATCCTCAGCCATCACCGCAAGAACCTCGAGGCGCTGGAGAAATCGGCCAAGGCGAGTGCTGCCGGAGCGTCCTCGCTGCTGTCTAGGCAGCGCGAGATGCTGCAGGACGCGCTGCGCGAAATCTCCGACATGGCGCAGAGCTACAGAACACCGGGCAATCCGCAGGAATTGATGACAAAGCAGGCCGAGTTCGCCAGAAAATCCTTCGAGACCGCATTGAAGAACGCCGGCGAAGTGGCCGAGCTGGCGAAGAAGTCCGGCACCGAATCCGTCGAAATCCTGCGCGACCGCATCAAGGAAGCGATGGAAGAAATCCGCAGCGGCTACGAGAAGAAGTAACGGCTCATTCGTCGCCGGTTCACTCCGCCTCGCTGACTTCGATCTGTCACGATTACTCCAGCTCCTGCGCAGCAATGGGTGTGGATGGGCCGCAACCCGTCGCAGCAAACCGTCGCCCGGCGGGCCAGAATCACGCATGGGCGAATTGACAGAGGCGGCCCGTTCGTGGTCCGGAGACAGGCAAAGCGATCGGGAAAATAGGAATGACGGAAACACGGCCCAGGACGCCGCCGACCTTCGAGCAGCTGAGGATGATGGCCGGGCAGGAGCTTGGCGTGTCGGAATGGACGACGGTCGACCAACGCCGTATCGACCAGTTCGCCGAATGCACGGGCGATCATCAGTGGATTCACGTCGATCCCGAACGGGCAAAGCGGCAAAGCCCGTTCCGCACCACGATCGCGCATGGCTATTTGACGTTGTCGATCATCGGCGCGCTGGCGCTTGGCATGGGCATCGTGCCCGAAAACACCCAGGCTGCCTTCAACTATGGCTTCGACAAGGTGCGGTTCCTGGCGCCAGTCCGGGTCGGCGCCCGAATCAGGCTGCGCACCACGCTGCTGTCCATGGAGGACAGGGGCCCGGGCCAATATCTGATGAAGGCCGCCAACACCGTCGAGATCGAAGGCGAGCAGAAGCCGGCATTGACGGCCGAGACACTTGTCATGCTTTACGAGCGCCGCAAGCGGGCGGGGGTCTGAAAGCGGGACGACAGGCCGGCAGTTTTGCCACTGCATGAATCAATGCGACATCGCCTCTTCCAGCGTCTTGAAAATTCTCTCGTCCGCCGATTGCGCGACGTTGAAGCGCAGGAAACGGCTGGCCGTTCGAGACAGGCTGAACGCATTGCCGGGCGCCAGCACAATGTTGGCCGACAAGGCACGGCGGGCAATATCGGATGCATCCATCCCGTCAGGCAGGCTGCACCAGACGAACATGCCGGCCGGCTGATCTATCCATGGTGCGATGCCGATCGCTCTCAGGCGGGTGCATGTATCGTGCATGGCACGTGAAAGCCGCGCCCGCAGCAAATCCATGTGCTTGCGGTAGCTGCCGTCCTTCAGCAGCGTCAGCACCAGTTCGGATGCGAGCCGCCCGCTGCCAAAGGATGTGGCGATCTTCAGGTCGGTCAGTCCTTCCATCCAATCGCGGGGAGCCGCGATGAAGCCGCAGCGCACCGATGCCGAAAGTGTCTTGGAGAAGCTGCCGATATGGATAACCCGGCTGAGACCGTCGAACGCCGCCAGCCTGGGCGCGGGCGTATGTTCGAAGTCGGCAAAGATATCGTCCTCGATGATCGTCAGGTCCGACTGGTCGGCGAGCTTGAGCAATCGATGCGCGACGACCGGCGACAAGATCGCACCCGTCGGATTGTGAAGCGCGGAATTGGTAATGTAGAGGCGCGGCCGGTGCTCGATCAGTGCCTGCGCGAACAGCTCGATATCCGGTCCCGACGGGGTGTAAGGAATGCCGATCACCTTGGCCCTATGGGCGCGCAACAGAGCGTGGAAGTTGAAGTAGCAGGGATCATCCACTAGCACCGAGTCACCGGGTTCGAGCAGGAAGCGGCATAGAAGATCGATGGCCTGCGTGCCCGATTCCGTCAGCATGATCTGTTCGGGAGATGCCTCGATGCCGTGCTCGGCCATGCGCCGCGCGAGCAGATGACGCAGCGGCGGTAATCCGAGTGGCGTGCCGTAATCGACAAGCGTCACATCATCGGCCCGCGCCACTGTGCGCAGCGCCCGACGTAGGGCAGCCTCCGGCATCCATGATGCGGGCAGCCAGCCGCAGCCGGGTTTCAGGATGTCGTCGCCTGCCTCCAGCGAGAGCCGCGAAACCCAGAGCGGGTCGACAGCACGGTCGAGTCTGGGGCCGATCTCGGCCAGCGACAAGGGAGCCAGTGGTCCAGCAGCGTAGAAGCCCGAGCCAGGCCGGGAGCGGATCGCGCCTTCCGCCGCAAGGCGCTCATAGGCTTCGACCACGGTGGATTTGGAAACCTGCATGGTCTTCGCGAAAGCCCGGATCGAAGGCAGTCGTGCTCCGGGTGTCAGGGTACGCGCTGCGATTCTGTGCCTGACCGTTGCCATGACGCGTTCGACAAGCGTCCCGCTCCCCTCGCTTCTTGCTGGCTGTTCGTCCATCTGTACCGTTCGTCCTGCCATGACAGTTTTGTCAAATTGTACCTCATTGTCTCTGGCGACACCATGCGCCTGGCCCGATAGAGGCGAACCAATCGGAGCATGTGGATGGACAAGACGGCGGGCGGCTGGATCAACGGATTCATAGGCGTCCTGATTTTCAGCGGCTCGCTTCCGGCAACGCGAGTGGCGGTGATGGATTTCGATCCGGCGTTCGTAACCGTCGCCCGCGCCGCCAGTGCAGGTATTCTCGGCCTCGCGCTTCTGCTTGTCTTTCGCCAGAAGCGTCCGGAGCGTCGAGATCTGTTCTCGCTGGCCATCGTGGCGCTCGGCGTCGTGGTTGGCTTTCCGCTGCTGACTGCGCTGGCGCTCAAGCACATCACCTCGGCGCACTCGATCATTTTCATCGGCCTGTTGCCGCTGGCGACCGCGATCTTCGGTGTCCTTCGCGGCGGTGATCGTCCAAGGCCGGCGTTCTGGCTGTTTTCGTGCCTTGGCAGCGCGCTGGTTGCCGGGTTCGCGTTGACGCAAGGCGTGTCGGCTTCGCCGCTCGGCGACACGCTGATGCTGGCGGCAATTGTCGTGTGCGGATTGGGTTACGCCGAAGGCGCCAAGCTGTCCCGCAAGCTCGGTGGCTGGCAAGTGATCTGCTGGGCGCTCGTGCTGTCGCTGCCGATCACGCTGGCGCTGACGCTCATCACCTTACCGCCGTCGCTTGAAGGTATCGGCAGGGCGGCGTGGCTCGGTCTGGCCTATGTCTCGCTGTTCAGCATGCTGATTGGTTTTGTGTTCTGGTATCGCGGCCTGGCGCAAGGCGGCATCGCCGCCGTTGGACAGTTGCAGCTTCTCCAACCTTTCTTCGGCCTCGCGCTGGCGGCGACGCTGCTGCACGAGCAGGTCAGTCCGGTCATGGTCGCCGTCACGGTTGCCGTCGTGCTCTGCGTCGTCGGCGCGAAGCGATTTGCGAGATAGGCGCTGGCCATGCGTTCTGGTAGGTCACGTGGCGGAGCGGTCGGTAGCTAGAACTTGGTCACCACCCCGATACCGATGCCTTCGAAGCCGCCCATCGCCATCAGCGCAGCCGGCGCCTCTTCGAGGCTGATCTTCTTGCCGACCAGGAGTTCGGGCTTCAGCTTGCCGGTGCGGATCATCTCCATCATCGCCTGGTAGCGGTAAGCCTGCATGCCGTGGCTGCCGAGGATTTCGAGTTCGAAGGCGATTACCTTGTCCATCGGTATCTGCGGCCTGGCGTGCTCGCCGAGCATCAAGCCGACCTGCACATGGCGGCCGCGCCGGCGCAGGTTCGCAATCGAGTTGAACGAGGTCGTCGGATGACCGAGCGCATCCATCGACATATGCGCGCCGCCATTGCTGATCTGCTTGACCGCCTTGACCACATTCGGCGTCTTCGCGGCGTTGATGGTCGCCACCGCGCCGATCTTGCTGGCGAACTCGAGCTTCTCGTCGGTCAGGTCGATGGCGATGACATTGGCGCCCATGGCGCTGGCGATCATGATCGCTGACAGGCCGACGCCGCCGCAGCCATGTACGGCCACCCATTCGCCAGGCGTCACCCGGCCCTGGTCGACGATGGCGCGGAACGAGGTGACAAAGCGGCAGCCGAGGCTGGCGGCGGTGGCGAATTCCATTTCATCGGGCAAGCGGACCAGGTTGGTGTCGGCATAGTCGATGGCGACATATTCGGCGAACGAGCCCCAGGCGTTGAAGCCGGGCTGGGACTGGTGCTCGCAGACCTGGTGGTTGCCCGAGGTGCATTCGAAGCAGCGGCCGCAGCCGACGGCGAACGGCACGGTGACGCGCTCGCCGGCCTTCCAGCGGGTCACCCGCTTGCCGGCGGCCACCACCACGCCGGCAAGTTCGTGGCCCGGCACGTGCGGCAGGCGGATACCGTCGTCGTGTCCCATCCAGCCATGCCAGTCGCTGCGGCACAGGCCGGTCGCTTCGACCTTGATGACGACGCCTTCCGGCGCCGGCTTCGGATCGGGGACGGTCTGGATCGCCGGTGCCTCGCCGAATTTTTCGAAGACGACGGCTTTCATTGGCACTTCCTCATGCTTTTGATCGTGCGCTGCTATTCGGCATCGATCTGGTTCTCGGGCGCTGCCTTTTCGAAGGCGGGCAGCGCCATGCAGGCGGCGTGGATGCGCTCAATCACCGGATAGGGCGTCATGTCGACACCGAAACGGGCATTGTTGGTGACCTGAGCGGCCAGGCAGATGTCGGCCAGCCCGGGCGTGTCGCCATGGCAGAATTTGCCTGTTTCGGGAGAGGAAGCCAGAATCTTTTCAAGCGGCTGGAAACCTTCGTTCACCCAATGTCGGAACCAGTTGACGACATCCTCGTCGCCGGCACCGAACAGAGTGCGAAGCGAGGTCAGCACACGCAGATTGTTCACCGGGTGGATGTCGCAGGCGATCATCTGCGCCAGCATCCTGACGCGTGCCCGGCCAAGCGCGTCCTTCGGCAGCAGCGGCGGTTCGGGTCTGGTCTCGTCGAGAAATTCGATGATCGCCAGCGATTGCGTCAACAGCGTGCCGTCGCTCCAGATCAGCGCCGGTACCAGTCCCTGTGGATTGACCGCCAGGTAGGCCGGCTCGAGATGCTCGCCATGGCGTAGATGATGCGGCACGTAGTCGTAGGTCAGGCCCTTCATCTCCAACGCGATCCGCACCCGGTACGAGGTCGAGGAGCGGTAGTAGTTGTGAAGGACGATGTCGCTCATGAGATCACGACATCGGTTGGCCGACGGTCACTTCGATCGTTCCGACGCCGTCGATGCCGCCGGTGATTGTCTCTCCCGGCCTGACCGCGCCGACGCCGGCTGGCGTGCCGGTAAAGATCAGGTCGCCGGGCTTCAGTTCCACCGCCTCGCTGCAGATCGACACGATGTCGGCGACCGGCCAGATCAGTTCGGCGAGATCGCCGTTCTGTCTCACCTCGCCATTGACGGCGAGCCAGATGCGGCCGCTTTGCGGATGCCCGGATGTGCGTGCAGGAACCAACGGGCTGCAAGGGGCGGAGCGGTCGAACGCCTTCGACCAATCCCATGGCCGCGCCGCCTTCTTCGCTTCATCCTGCAGATCGCGGCGGGTGAGATCGATGCCGACGCCGTAGCCCCAGACGTGATCCAGCGCCTGGGCGCGGGCAATGCGGAAGCCTGCCTTGCCGATCGCGGCGACCAGTTCGATCTCGTGGTGCAAATTCCCGGTCAATGGCGGGTAGGGGATGGTGGTGCCGGAATCGACCACCGTGTCAGCCGGCTTGGTGAAGAAGAAGGGCGGATCACGCTCGTCATTGCCGAGCTCGCGGGCATGGGCAGCGTAGTTGCGGCCGACGCAAAAGATGCGCCGCACCGCAAAACGTTCCGCCGAGCCTGCGACAGCTACCGACGAGGTTGCGGGCGAGGGGAGGACGAAGGCGGTCATGCACTGTCTCGGCTTGGTTTTGCTGGACGGCACTTTCGGCCGATTTGGACGGTCGGGCAAGGCGTTGTGGTTCAGAAAGCGGTGGCCCCGAGGGATCGGCCAAAGATAGGGATCGGCCAAAGATGACGATGTACTATTTGGCAATAATCTGGCCATGGTCACTAGACTATTCTATCCCTTCCTGAATTGAAACGAACGCCATGACCGCAGTCAACGATAGCGCCCGGTTTCTGATCATCGACGACCATCCGCTGTTTCGCGAGGCGCTGCACAGCGCCGTGCAGATGGCCTATCCGGAAGTCGATACGGTCGAGGCGCGCTCGATCACCGAGGCGCTTGATCTTCTGGCGGATGCAAAGCCGTTCGATCTCGCGCTGCTCGATCTCAGCATGCCGGACGTGCATGGCTTCGACGGGCTGTTGCAGCTCAGAACCCGGTATCCGCGCCTGCCGGTGGTCATCGTTTCGGGGTATGAAGAGCCGAAGATCATTTCCGAGGCGCTGTCCTATGGCGCGGCTGGCTTCATACCGAAATCGGCGCGCAAGAGTGATCTGGCCGCCGCCATCCGCTCGGTGATGGACGGCGCGATCTATGTGCCAGAAACCTATGAGGGGCAGCCGAAGGACGCCGACAGCACCGACCGCGCCGACCTGGTGCAGCGCCTGGCCAAGCTGACGCCGCAGCAATTGCGGGTGCTGCAGATGCTGCGCCAGGGCCTGCTCAACAAGCAGATCGCTTATGAACTTCAGGTCGGAGAGACCACGGTCAAGGCGCACGTCTCCGAAATCCTGCGCAAGCTCAATGTCTACAGCCGGACACAAGCCGTCATCGAGGTTTCAAAGCTCGACAATGCCGAGCTGTTTCGGGATCAGACTGGGTTTTAGCGCACCGGCTGCGGAGAGGCGTTCTCGCAACGGGACGTGCCCATGAAGGTCACAGCGCTGGACCATATCGTGCTTGCCGTCGCGGACGTCGAGCGCACCTGCCGCTTTTACGAACGGGTACTTGGCATGGAACCGCGACAGGAGCGGCCCGGCAAATGGTCGCTTCATTTCGGCACCAACAAGATCAGCCTTCAGGATGCGCGTGCCTCGCCCGACATCGCACGCGACACGGTGCCCGGCAGCGGCAATTTCTGCCTGCTCACCGTTACACCGATCGATGAGGTAGTGAGGCAGCTCTCGGCGGAAAGTATTGAGATTGTCGCCGGGCCGGGCGAGCGTTCCGGAGCCGTCGGCGCCATCCTTTCGGTCTATTTCAAGGACCCTGACGAGAATCTGGTCGAGGTCAGCAACCGGCTTTGGCGTTCTAGAGTGGCGGCCTTAAAGTTGAATCGTTCCGCCACTCTATCTTCCTGCTTGAGCATGCTCTAGTCTAAGCCAACAGATGCGCCAGCAGCGCGCGCAGTTGCGCCGGCTTCAGCGGCTTGCGCATCAGTTCGATGCCGGCCGTGCGGGCTGCTTTCGCAACGGTCTCGGAACCGTCGGCGGTGACGATCAGCGCCGGTACGGCGCGGCCGAGATAATCGCGGACCTCGGCGATGGTGGTGGTGCCGAGGTCGCCGCCATCGAGATGCTGATCGGCAATGACAATGTCCGGCACCCAGTCTGTGTCACCAAGCATGTCGAGCGCCTCGTTGGTCGAGGTTGCGGCGCGCACCAGGCATTGCCAGCGCTCGAGCAGGGATGTCATTGCCTGCAGCACGTCGATATCATTCTCGACCAGCAGCACCTTTGTGCCGAACAGACCGTAGCCGCGCGGCCGCTCCATGTCGGCGGCACTGGCGATGAAGTCGGCCGGAGCACCAATCCCGACCGGAACGTCGATGTGGAAAATCGTGCCGCGCCCGACCCTTGATGAAAACGTCACGGGATGGCCGAGCGCGGCCGCCATGCGACGCACAATCGCCAGGCCCAATCCCAGCCCGCCGGCAAGCCCGGCATCGGCCAAGGCCATGCTGCCGCGGTGGAACTCCTCGAACACCGCCTCGCGCTGGTCGTCCGGGATGCCGCAGCCGGTATCGGCGACATCGATACGGATCGTATCGCCGCGATGTCTCGTGCCAATGAGTACGCCGCCGGAGCGGGTATAGCGCAGCGCGTTGGAAAGGATGTTCTGCAGGATGCGGCGCAGCAGCGTGCGGTCCGAACGCACGACGGCGTTGACCGGCCGGAACTTCAGCAGCAAGCCTTTCATTTCGGCTACAGGTTGGAAATCCGAACGCAGCGACGAAAACAGCATTTCCAGGCTGACGTCGCCAATGTCGGGCTCCACAACGCCGGCGTCGAGCTTGGAAATGTCGAGCAGCGTGCGGAGCAGGTCCTCCATCGTCTCCAGCGACCGCTCGACCTGCCGGACCAGTTTCTTGCCTTCTTCGCTGGTCTGCACCTCGGCCAGCGCCGAAACGGAGAGATGCGCGGCATTCAGCGGCTGCAGCACGTCGTGGCTGGCCGCTGCCAGGAACCTGGTCTTGGACAGGTTCGCCAACTCGGCGTTTTCCTTGGCCGCGCTCAGGTCGATGTTCGACTGCTCGAGCCGGCGCAAGGTCGCATGCAGTTCCTCGGTGCGCGTGCGCACACGGTTTTCCAGCGAAATCGCAGTCTGGAACAGCGAGAACGCGTTGCCCTGCTGGTCCATCGAGCGCTCGACGCGGCTGACAAGGGCCGCGTTGATCTTCTTTAGCTTCTCCAGGTCGTTAATGTCCCTGAGCGGCATGAGAACGCCCTATTCCGCTGCCTGTCGCTCGCCGAAGGCGATGCCGGTGAAAGTCTGGTTCAGGTGCATCGACCGGTACTGTTCGCCATAGGTACCGAAGCCAATGACGTTGTTGACCTTGTAGAGTTCCGAAATTTCTCGAAAGACCTGCCGGTTGCGCGCGTCGAGCCTGCGCAGCACGCAGTCGAAACCGAGGATCATGTCGATGCCGCCCAGCCTTTCCTCGACGTCCCTGAGGGCGGCACGTGTCGATTCGACCATGTTCTTCGGCTGGGCGATGGAGAGAACGACGCCATCGTCGATGGCGCAGAAGAACGACAGCGAGCCGTCTGCATGCATCTTCTGGATGGAACGGCAGTAAAATTCGCCGCCCACCTTCACCACCACAGGGTGCGAGGCGAAACTCAGTGGCGTCAGCATCTGCGGGATGACACCAACCGAGGCGGCATATTCGTCTGCGGCATTGACAGCGTTGAATTCGCGCACGATGCGGTGATCGGGGTCGGACGCGGTCACCACTAGCTTCTCTTCGGTGGGGACGAAATTGTCGGTCTTGAACACGTGGAAAGGAATTTCCGTGGTGATCAGCACGATGATGGCGCTGTCGGAGGCAACCTTGCCGTTCGAGATCAGCCGCGTCGTCTCGAATTTCAGGTCATCGCCCGCCGAACCACCGATCAATGGAATGTCGTCGAGCCCCCAATGGATGGCCGAGGTCACCGCTTCCTCGGCATAGGACAGCCCATCGATAAAGCAGAGCGCGAATGTGGTGTTGGCCCGTTCGTGCCCGACGCGGCCACGCAGCGAGCGCCGCAGCGCCTCGACCTCGCCGGTGATTCTGTCCATGCCCGACGAAGAGAGATTGTCGACCATGGTGCTGGCGACTGAAAACGATGCTGACGGAAACAGCAAGGCGAGGACCTGGCCTTCCTCCAGACCTCGCGGAGTGATTTCGCCAGCGGTCGAGCAGCCGGCATAGGCAAGCGCCGGCGCGTTGATCTTCAGCGCGTCCGACAGGGCTGCCGCATCGACGAGGCTTTGGGAGAAGAAGAGCAGGGCGAAGCCGGCATCGATGGCTGCGGCTTCGGCCGCGATCGCCTGGGCGAAGGCGTTGGCGTCGGGCTCATCCGTGGTGAGCGCCGACAGGCCGCATGCGTAGCGCGTCCGTGAACTGGCCAGCGGCTTCCTCCTGCATTTCCTCCGACGCTCTTTTGTGCGCGTCAGGCGCGCCGGCGTCGAGGGAGCATTGTTGTCTTCATACGGCGCTTTGGCAATGGGCAGACCGGCGCCGGCGTGGAGACTTGAGGTTCCTATTGCTTTTGTGGCGTTGGCATTAGGGAACTTTACGTGACCGAAAGTACAATATGCGGATTTCGAGCGAACTGCATTCTTGAAACTTCGGGATTCAGAGACACTTTTCCATATAACATGATGGAAAGCCGGAGCGCCCAGGTAGCGCCGGCAGTCAGACGACCAAGGTAGTACCCAGGGGAGGTTTCATGTCGGACATAGCGTTGACGGTGAATGGAAAGCGGATCAGCGGCGCCGCCGAGGACCGGACGCTCCTGGTTCATTTCTTGCGGGAGAATCTCGGCCTCACTGGGACGCATGTCGGCTGCGACACCTCGCAGTGCGGCGCTTGCATCGTGCATGTCGACGGCAAGGCGGTGAAGTCGTGTACGATGCTAGCGGTGCAGGCCTCCGGGTCGAGCATCGTGACGATCGAAGGCCTGGCAAACGGCGCTGACCTGCACCCGGTGCAGGCGGCGTTCAAGGAACATCACGGACTGCAATGCGGTTTCTGCACGCCAGGCATGATCATGACGGCGATCGACATGATTGCCCGCCATCCCGAAGGCCTCGACGAGGCCACGGTGCGCGCCGAGTTGGAGGGCAATATCTGCCGCTGCACCGGCTACCACAACATCGTGAAAGCAATCCTCGCTGCATCAAAGACGATGTCCAAGGGATCGAAGGGCAAGGTGAAGAAGGCTGCTTAGGCAGCGAATAGGGAGTGGTGAGTAGCGAATAGGGTTAGAAACCTGGCTCGCGTTCGCAGAGGCACCAACTCTCTTTGTTGCTATTCGCTATTCGCTTCATGAAAATTCGGGAGGAATTTCTGCGATGGGCATTGAAGGGATTGGCGCTCGCGTAGCGCGCAAGGAAGACAGGAGGTTCATCACCGGCGCTGGCCGTTATGTCGATGACATGGTGGTTCCCGGGATGAAGCATGCGGCCTTCGTGCGCAGCCCGCACGCGCATGCGCAGATCAAGAAGATCGACGTCAGACAAGCGCAGGCGATGCCGGGCGTCATTGGCGTCCTGACCGGCAAGGAGCTCAAGGCGGACGGCATCGGCAATCTCATCTGCGGCTGGATGATCCATTCCAAGGACGGGACGCCGATGAAGATGGGCGCGTGGTCGCCGCTGGCCTTCGACAAGGTCCGCTATGTCGGCGACGCGGTGGCCATCGTGGTCGCGGAAACCAAGGGCCAGGCGCGCGACGCGGCCGAGGCGGTCGAGGTCACCTACAAGGAACTGAAGGCCGTCGTTGACGCGTCGAAGGCGCTTGAAAAGGGCGCGCCGCAGATCCACCCGGAAGCCGAAAACAATCTGATCTTCGATTGGGAGCTCGGCGACAGCCAGGCGACCGACGCCGCGATCAAGGCTTCCGCCCACGTCACCCGCATGAAGATCGTCAACAACCGGCTGGTGCCCAACGCCATTGAGCCGCGTGCGGCGCTTGGCTACTACGACAGGGCCGAGGATCACTACACCTGCTGGACCACCTCGCAGAACCCGCATCTGGCGCGGCTGGTGATGAGCGCCTTCTACAATGTCGCCCCGGAAAACAAGCTGCGCGTCATAGCGCCGGATGTCGGCGGCGGCTTTGGTTCGAAAATCTACATCTATCCGGAAGAAATCGTCTGCCTGTGGGCCTCGAAGAAAACCGGCGTGCCGGTCAAATGGGTGGCCGATCGCACGGAGAGTTTTCTCTCCGACGCCCATGGCCGTGACCATGTCTCCACGGTGGAGATGGCCTTCGACAAAAACAACAGGATCACCGGCCTGAAGGTCGACACCATCGCCAATCTCGGCGCCTACATGTCGCTGTTCTCGTCCTGCGTGCCGACCTATCTCTATGCGACGCTGTTGTCGGGCCAGTACAACATTCCGGCTATCCACGCCAATGTGCGTGCCGTCTATACCAACACCGCGCCGGTCGATGCTTATCGCGGGGCAGGGCGGCCGGAAGCCACCTATCTGGTAGAACGCACCATGGAGACCGCAGCCCGTGAGTTGGGCGTGTCGCCGGCGGAGCTTCGCCGAACGAACTTTATCTCCTCGTTCCCGCATCAGACACCGGTCATCATGAATTACGACGCCGGCAACTATGCCGCTTCGCTCGATGCGGCGATGAAGGTTTCGGACTATGCCGGCTTTTCCGTGCGCAAGGCGGCGGCCGCCAAGAAAGGCAAGCTGCGCGGCATCGGCATGAGCTGCTACATCGAGGCCTGCGGCCTGGCGCCGTCGGCCGCGGTTGGCTCGCTCGGCGCCGGTGTGGGCCTGTGGGAATCGGCCGAGGTGCGTGTCAACGCCGTTGGCACGATCGAGGTGCTGACCGGTTCGCACAGCCATGGCCAAGGCCATGAGACGACCTTCGCGCAGCTGGTCAACCAGCGCTTCGGCGTGCCGATCGACAGCGTCTCGATAGTCCATGGCGACACCGACAAAGTGCAGATGGGCATGGGCACCTATGGTTCGCGCTCGGGCGCCGTCGGCATGTCGGCCGTCGCCAAGGCGCTCGACAAGGTCGAGGCCAAGGCCAAGAAGATCGCCGCCCACCTTCTCGAAGCCGACGAGGGCGACATCGTCATCGAAAACGGCGCGCTGAAGGTCACCGGCACCGACAAGAGCGTGCCGTGGTTCCAAATGGCGCTTGCCGCCTACACCGCTCACAACCTACCGGGCGGTATGGAGCCAGGCCTGAAGGAGACGTCATTCTACGATCCGTCGAACTTCACCTTCCCGGCAGGCTGCTACATCTGCGAGGTCGAGATCGATCCGGAAACCGGCATGACCGAGATCGTCCAGTTCGTGGCCGCTGACGATTTCGGCAATATCATCAATCCGATGATCGTCGAAGGCCAGGTGCATGGCGGTATCGCCCAAGGCGTCGGCCAGGCGTTGCTGGAAGGCGCCTATTACGATGCCAGCGGCCAGCTTCTGACGGCAAGCTACATGGACTACACCATGCCGCGCGCCGACGATCTGCCGTCGTTCAAGGTCTCGACCTCGAACACGCCTTGCCCAGGCAATCCGCTCGGTATCAAGGGCTGCGGCGAGGCCGGCGCCATCGGTTCGCCGCCGGCGGTGATCAACGCCATCACCGACGCGATCGGCATCAACGATATTGCCATGCCGGCATCACCGTCCACGGTCTGGGCAGCGATCCGGGCGACGAAACACTGAAAAAGGAGTGAATAGTGAATAGGAAGACGACAACTACTCACCATTCACCACTTCACCATTCGCTTTAGGGGAGTGACCCATGTACTCAGTCAACTACCATCGCGCCGCCTCGGTCGCCGATGCCGCCAAGCTGCTCAAGAGCGGCGATGCGAAGCTCTTGTCTGGCGGCATGACGCTGATCCCCGCCATGAAGACGCGGCTTGCGGCGCCTTCCGATCTCGTCGACGTGTCGCACATCAAGGAATTGCAGGGCATCAAGGTGTCAGGCAAGACCGTCACCATCGGCGCCGCCACCGCGCATTACGACGTCGCCAATGACGAGAAGCTCAGGAAAGCTTGTCCGGCGCTCGCTCGCATGGCCTCGCACATTGGCGATCCGGCTGTCCGCTACAAGGGAACGATCGGCGGCTCGATCGCCAACAATGACCCGGCGGCCGACTATCCGGCGGCCTTGCTGGCGCTGGGGGCGACCATCGTCACCAACAAGCGTGAGATCACCGCCGACAAGTTCTTCAAAGGCCTGTTCGAAACGGCGTTGAAGGACGGCGAGATCATCACTGCGGTAACCTTCACCGCACCGGCCAAGGCGGCTTATGAAAAGTTCCGCAATCCGGCATCGCGCTATGCCATCGTCGGCGTGTTCGTGGCCAAGGGCAAGGACGGCGTCCGTGTTGCTGTCACCGGCGCCGGCGACGACGGCGTCTTCCGCTCGAAGGAGATAGAGGCAGCGATTGCCAAGAATTTCGCGCCTGACGCGCTCGACGGCGTGAAAGTGCCGGCGAAGAATTTGATGAGCGACATCCACGCCTCGGCCGACTACCGAGCCAATCTGATCACGGTGATGGCTAGGCGCGCAGTGGCTGCAGCTAACGCTTAACCGGCCGCGGTACTATGAATGTAAAAGGGCCTTCGCGGCCCTTTTTCGTTGAGTTTGCGATCGTTACCTTGCCCGACCTGTCGAGCGGCAAGACTTGCCTTCCGGCTCAGCCCGCGAGCTGCCTGATATAGTAGCGCACCGCTTTCTTGCCGTGGATCACAGCGTCGCCGACCTCTGCGAAGCCGAGCGCGGCATGGAAGGCATCCGAGGCCGGATTGGGCGGGTCGGTGTTCACCTCACAGGTGATGATGGTCTGTCCGGCGCGCGACGTATGGTCGAACAGATCCTG
Organism: Mesorhizobium sp. M00.F.Ca.ET.216.01.1.1; assembly: GCF_004010325.2. Taxonomy (GTDB): domain Bacteria; phylum Pseudomonadota; class Alphaproteobacteria; order Rhizobiales; family Rhizobiaceae; genus Mesorhizobium. The sequence goes on along the minus strand of NZ_SADR02000010.1, from coordinate 7,278 downwards.
ATAGAGCCGGCGGGCATGGCCGCGGCCTCGCGCCTCCCCCGCTACGACGACCCGGTCGACATAGACGAAACGCTGGTAGCGCTCGCGGAACCAGAGGAAGTTCGGGCTGTCGTAGTGGGCATCCTGGTCGAAGGTCATGATGAACGCTTCGAGCGCGCCGATGCAACGCGCATAAAACGCCTCGCCAAGCAGGAAGGACAGCCGCTCGGGTTCAAGCCATGACAATTCGGCCGCATGGGTGTTGTTGAGCGCGAGGATTGCAGGTTCGTCCTGCGGCGAAACCCGGCTGATCGGCAAGAGTGTGTTCATGCCCTGACCGCCGCGATTGTCGCCGCCACCTGTGCCTCGTCGGTGACGGTGGTCCGGTACTCGCGGTCGAGGCCCGTGCCGCCCATGCCGACATGAGGATTGCGATAGCGCATGCCGCTCGGCACATCCTTGAGGGCGGCGAAATGCATTTCCGTAAGCCCGGTCTTTGCCAACACCTCGGCGATATTCTCGGGGGCAAGCCCGCCGCAGCCGAGGACGATGATGCGGTCCCCAGCCTGGCGGACCAGATTCGCCAGCAGGTCCGCGCCTTCCAGTGCCGTGTCGCGCTGGCCGCTGGTCAGCACGCGACCGACCTTGCAGCGGATCAGCGCCTCAAGCGCCTCGGCCGGGTCGCGCGTCATATCGAAAGCGCGGTGGCAGGTGACGTTCAAGCCGCCCGCCACCTGCACCAATTCGCTCATGCGCTTTTCGTCGATGGTGCCGTCCGCGTTCAGGCAGCCGACGACGACACCGGCCACGCCGAGATCACGGAGCGCGCTCACATCGGCGACCATCGAGTGATACTCGGTCTCGCTGTAGAGAAAATCGCCGCCGCGCGGCCGCGCGATGACGTGGAACGGAACGGTGGCGAGTTCGAGCGCAGCGCGCACCGTGCCGACGCTCGGCGTTATGCCGCCCTCGACCAGGCTGGCGCACAATTCGATCCGGTCGGCGCCGGCGGTTTGCGCAGCCAAAAGCCCGTCGATGCCCTCGACGCAGAGTTCGATCAGGGGCGGGCGAAAGTCTTGGGGCAAAGCGACAATCCATTCATCATTCCGTGGACAGCCCTAGCATCGGGTCGATTGCAGCGAAAGCGGAACAGCGCACCGCCGCTTGGACAAGGCGGCAAATCCCTGCTTGACAATCCCATAACTCAACGGTTATATATGGTTCATAGCCAGCGGGTTATTTGTCTTGCATGGACAGCGCGCCAATCTCGCGGTCCCAGAGCTTTTGGTGGACAAGCTGGATCAGGACCCTGGCGATAGACCAATTCCCTGAGGAATCAACCATGACTGAAACCAAATCAATCGTCGTCGAACGTCTAATTCCGCATGCGACCGACAAGGTATGGCGCGCGCTGACCACGCCCCGTCTGGTCACCGAATGGCTGATGGAGAACGACTTCGCGCCTGTTGAAGGCCATCGCTTCAGCCTCCACGCGACACCGGTGCCGGGCTGGTCTGGTGTGACGAACTGCGTGGTGCTGAAAGTCGAAGCGCCGCGCCTGCTCGCCTACAGCTGGGGCGACGGTACGGAATCCGACACCGGGCTGAAGACCGTAGTGACCTGGTCGCTAACGCCCGAAGGTGCGGCCACGCGGGTGCGGATGGAGCAGTCCGGGTTCCGTCCCGTGGACGAACGTGGCTACACCGGCATGGGAAGCGGCTGGCCGCGCATCCTCGAACGGCTTGAGCGGGTGGTCGCAGGACAGGGGTAATATCCCAGCTCTTTCCTGCCACGGCGTCACCAGGCGACCAGCGAACTGACCGAACCGACAAACCGAAGCGCGGATGCTCTGCATTCGGGTTTGCGAAAACACGTCTGAAGGAAACCAATCATCCGCAACAAGGTCTTCTTGGTGTGAAGCGCGCCGTGCTTGACGATTTTCGATGCTACGCAGGCGGATGACGCCCCTATCCATCCAATGACAACCCGTTTGCGGTGGATCAAGGCTCACCCTGTCCATTGTCGCTACGAATGCTGAACCGAACGCCGTGCAAGTGCGTTGATGTCCATTCGCCGCGGTTCGATGGACACAGGCGCATGTCGCGATCCGGCGGTATTCAAAAAATACGGCAACGGGAGCCAGCGATGACCGAGCACAAGATAATCTCTGGCAGCCGGCTGTCCGAAGATGAACTGCGCGACATCGACGCCTACTGGCGCGCCGCCAACTATCTGACGATCGGCCAGATCTACCTGCTCGACAATCCGCTGCTTCGCGAGCCTTTGCGGCTCGATCACGTCAAGCCTCGCCTGCTTGGCCACTGGGGAACATCGCCGGGCCTGAGCTTCATCTACGCGCATCTCAACCGCGCGATCCGGCTGCGGGACATTGATATGATCTATGTCTGCGGCCCCGGCCACGGTGGCCCGGCGATGGTCGCCAACGCCTATCTCGAAGGTACCTACAGCGAGCTCAATCCGGACATATCGCTGGACGGGCAGGGAATGCGCAAGCTGTTTCGGCAGTTCTCGTTTCCGGGTGGGATTCCGAGCCACGCCGCGCCTGACGTCCCGGGCTCGATCAACGAGGGCGGCGAGCTGGGCTACGCGCTTTCCCATGCCTATGGCGCCGCCTTCGACAATCCGGACCTTGTCATCGCCTGCGTCGTCGGCGACGGAGAGGCGGAAACGGGACCGCTCGCCACCGCATGGCATTCCAACAAGTTCCTCAACCCGGAGCGCGACGGGGCGGTGCTGCCGATCCTGCATCTGAACGGCTACAAGATCGCCAATCCGACGATCCTGGCCCGCATCCCCGAAGACGAATTGCGCGCGCTGTTCATTGGCTATGGCTACGAGCCACTGTTCGTCGAGGGCCACGATCCAGCCCTGATGCATGAACGGATGGCGACCGTGCTTGACGACGCGCTAGACCGCATCCGAGCGATCCAGAACGCCGCGCGCGATAGTCCTGCGGCGCCGGCGGAGCGACCGAAGTGGCCGATGATCGTCCTGCGAAGCCCCAAGGGCTGGACCGGGCCGAAAGAGGTCGACGGGCTGAAGACCGAAGGCTTCTGGCGCGCGCATCAGGTCCCCTTGTCGGGTCTCGCGAAAAACCCCGAGCATCTCAAGCAGCTCGAGGCATGGCTGAAAAGCTATCGGCCCGAGGAACTGTTCGACGCCGACGGCACCCCGGTCGCGTCGATCCGCGCGACCACGCCGCAAGCCGTGCGGCGCATGAGCGCCAATCCGCATGCCAACGGCGGCATGCTGCGCAGATCCCTCGATCTGCCCGGATTGCAGGATCATGCCGTGGCGGTCGAGCGGCCCGGCGCGGTCAAGGCCGAGTCAACCCGGGTCATGGGCAAATTCCTGCGCGACGTGATGAAGCTGAACCAGGCGACGAAGAACTTCCGCATCGTCGGCCCCGACGAGACTGCCTCGAACAGGCTTCAGGACGTATTCGAGGCCACCGAGCGCGCCTGGATGGAAAAGATTCTGCCCGAGGATGTCCATCTCGGCCGTGAAGGCAGGGTTCTGGAGATCCTCTCCGAGCACACCTGCCAGGGCTGGCTCGAAGGTTACCTGCTGACCGGGCGGCACGGCCTGTTCGCCTGCTACGAGGCGTTCATCCATATCGTCGACTCGATGTTCAACCAGCATGCGAAATGGTTGGATGCGTGCCGCGAAATCCCTTGGCGGCGGGAGGTGGCGTCGCTGAACTATTTGTTGTCGAGCCATGTCTGGCATCAGGAACACAATGGCTTCAGCCATCAGGATCCGGGCTTCATCGACGTCGCCCTCAACAAGAAAGCCGACATAGTGCGCGTCTACCTGCCGCCGGATGCCAACACCTTGCTGTGCGTGACCGACCATGTGCTGAAGACATGGAACCGCATCAACGTCATCGTGGCCGGCAAGCCGCCATCATGGCAGTGGCTGTCGATGGACAAGGCGATCGTTCACTGCAAGGCGGGTGTCGGCATCTGGGACTGGGCGTCGACGGACGGCGGGGTGGAGCCGGACGTCGTGATGGCTTGCGCCGGCGATGTTCCGACGCTTGAAACGCTCGCCGCCGTGCAGATCCTCAGGCATCATCTTCCGGAACTCAGGATCAGAGTGGTCAACGTCGTCGACCTGATGACCCTGCAGCCCAAGGAGCATCACCCGCACGGCCTGTCGGATCGCGATTTCGATGCGCTGTTCACCACCGGAAAGCCGGTCATCTTCGCTTATCATGGCTACCCTTGGACCATCCATCGCCTGACCTACCGGCGCACCAACCACGACAACATCCACGTACGCGGCTACAACGAGGAGGGCACGACGACGACGCCGTTCGACATGACGGTGCTGAACGGCCTCGACCGGTTCCATCTGGTGCAAGGCGTTCTCGACCGGATTCCGGAACTCAGGGGGGCGCAGGTTGGCCTGAAGCAGGCGATGGACGGCAAACTGCTCGAACATCAGGCCTATATCCGCACGCATGGGCAGGACATGCCGGAGATCCTTGGCTGGAAATGGGGGCAGGACGTCGATGCAGCGCCGGCGCGCCCGGACTGAGTCGATCTCAGTCTTTTAGCGGATTGCGGTGACATCACATCGGATGGTCTAATGACAGACGCTATTTTCGTCCTGAATGGCGGTTCATCGAGCCTGAAGTTCGCCGTCTTCGAGGAGCGCGACGAGCTTCCGCCGCTGCTGCGCGGCAGCGTTTCTTCGCTCAGGGAGCATTCGCGGCTGCGGGCCAAGATTGCGGGCGGCAGCCCGGAGATCGACAGGAGCCTGGGCGACAGACCGATCGATATCGGCGAGGCGTTCGCGGCCATTGCCTCCCTGCTTACCGACCAGGGCCTGCTGCGCCGGATCGGCAGGGTAGGGCACCGGATCGTGCACGGTGGCCGCGACTTCGTCGAGGCAACGCTGCTCGATGGGCGCACGCTCGAAGCACTCCGCCTGCTCGAACCGCTGGCTCCGGTCCATCAGAAGATCAATCTCGAGATTGTCGGACTGGCTGCCAGCCTCTTGCCGCAGGCGATGCAGATCGGCTGCTTCGATACCGCGTTTCATTCGGCACGGCCCGGACTCGCCAAGCTCTATGGGCTTCCGCGCGCGATGAGCGAGGCCGGCATCGTTTCCTATGGTTTTCATGGGCTGTCCTACAACCACCTCGCTTCGAAGCTGCGCGACCGCTACGGCGCGGGCGCCGGCGGCCGGGCAATCGTCGCCCATCTCGGCAGCGGTGCCAGCCTGTGCGCCATGAACGCCGGGACAAGCGTCGCCACGACGATGGGATTTTCGACGCTTGATGGCCTCGTCATGAGCACCCGTTGCGGCGCGCTCGATCCGGGCATCGTCCTCCACCTCCTGCAGGACAGGAAGCTGTCGAGCGACGAACTGGCCTCGCTTCTCTATGAGCAATCCGGCCTGCTCGGCGTGTCGGGAATATCAGGGGACATGCGGACTTTGATGGGCTCGCAGGATCCTTTCGCCGCCGAGGCTGTCGATCTCTTCGTCTACAGGATTGGGCGCGAGATCGGGTCGCTGGCCGCGGCGCTTGGAGGCCTGGATACGCTGGTGTTTACAGCCGGCATTGGCGAAAACGCGCCGTTGGTCAGGGAAAAGATCGGCGCCGCGGCCGGTTGGCTTGGCGTCGGCATCGACCGTGAGCGGAACCGACGCGGTGAGGAAACCATCAGCCTCGATGGTTCCGGCGTGGACGTTCTCGTGATCCCCGCTGACGAGGAGAGAGCCGTAGGCAGTCAGTTGCTCCGCCTCATACCTGATCGCCCGGCCTGATGTCGGTTTTGTCAGACAGGGAGAAATCCGGTTGCACATGCAGGTGCCTGATGCCGTTCAGGTTCAATCGCGCCTTGATCGGCAGATGGTCGGACGCGATTCGGGACAATGGCGTCTGATGCACCTCGATCCTGGAAATCAAAGTAGGTGGTTTGGCGAGAATTCGATCGAGCGCAAGCAACGGAAACCGTGACGGAAAGCTCGGCAACACAACATGGATCGGACCGAAATGCGGCAACAGCGCCAGCAGCGAGGATCTGTTGCGCACGCGCCATTCGTTGAGATCGCCTAGCAGGATGGTCGGCCGCAGGACCGGATGCGTAGCCTCGAGCAGCGCGCCCGCCTGTTTGGTGCGCGAACGGCGAAGCAAGCCAAAATGTGCTGCAATTATCCGCAACACCACACCACCGATTTCCAGATCGGCGATCAAAGCGCCACGTGGCTCCAGACCTGGCAGCCTCACCTGGCTGACGGCCTGAACGATCCCCTTGCGCGCAAGTATCATATTGCCGTGCCACCCATGGCTTCGAAGGTTGTCCGGCGTGTGCGCAGCGACGAGGTCCGTTTCCTGTCGAAGCGCTTCAAGGTCGAGCAGACCTTGCCTCTTGCCGGTGCGCTCATCGACCTCCTGCAAGGCAATGATGTCGGCGTCGATCTCCCGGACAACTTTCGCGACACGTAGCGGATCGAAGAGGCCATCAGTGCCAACACATTTATGGACATTGTAGGACGCGATCGTGATGCTGCCGGGATCGCCATTCAACTCGATCAGCCTTGGTGCCTTTTGTCTAAGAGCAGCGGCGACTGAAGTCGAAAGCGTTGGCGGCTGATTGAGCATTTCAATCCGATTGCTGCTTGTGAGATCTTGGCGGGGCGATCCAGCTAAAGCTCTTTTACCAACGATGCCAGGCATCAACAATTCCGGAACGGCTGCATTGTGGAGAACCTCGGCATTCAGCGCCTGCGTCAGGACGCAGTATCGAGGAAATCGTCCGGCGCAGAAGCACGATTTCCCGCGAAACGCGCCAACTCGGCGGCGATGTCGGCAGGTCTTCGATCGGCGTCGACCTTGCGCCAGGTGGAAACGGCATTTCGCTGCAATTGCCGCGAGAGGATGTCGACGTGGCGTCGGAAGGACCGCCCTTGCGCTCGCTGACCCGCTGCCAAAGAACGAGCGGATCCGCTGTCAGCCAAAATCCGGCAAAAACGACACCCCTGTCACGTGCAGCCTTCTCGATCCGCTCGCGATCGGCGGGCCTGTCGAACACGGCATCGGCGACCACCGAACCGCCTTGCTGATCCTCGACGATCATCGCAAGCCTCGCTGTTTGTGCGTGACCTTCTGATTTCCGTGCCGGCCAGCCTTTCGCGAATGGGCAGCCTCGTCCATCGCAGCGATGACCTCGCCGTCGGAAAGTTGGGGGAAACTTTGATAGTGGTAACCCAGCGCGCGGAACCGTCCCGGCTGGCTAAGGCAAACCACACGGTCGGCTTCCCGAG
>NZ_SADR02000108.1 GCF_004010325.2 Mesorhizobium sp. M00.F.Ca.ET.216.01.1.1 | reverse complement strand
GACCGGCATGGCGCGCTATCGTCTGTTGCTCACCGGTGTGACCGGCACGGCCAATCTCGCCGCACCGCTCGAACCTCTTCAGCTGCGGCCTGAATTCCAGCAACGGACATGGCGGGCAGCGGACGGCAGCCTGCTGCAGGGCTTCGCCGGAAAGGGCGGCTTCCGGCTGACCGCCGGCAACTGCCTTACCCATATCTGCACGGCCAGCGAATGCAGCGAAGCCGGCTGGCCGGTCTATGCCTGCAGCGACGGGCGCAAGCGCAAGATGTCGGTCAAGAGCTTCGTGGCGGCAACATTCGACGGCGTCCCCTATCGACGGCTGAGCGCGCCGAAGGATCAATGATCTTCGCGGCGCGGACCGGTCTCCAAAAATCCATCTCACTTCACCCGAAGGTTGCGCATGCGTCGCGCCGCATGGCATCTGTCGGCAAATGACAAGCAAGCCCCTTCCACAGCCTTCTAAGCCGTTGCGGCGATCCGCCGCCGGGAAGGTCAGCCTCAAC
>NZ_SADR02000107.1 GCF_004010325.2 Mesorhizobium sp. M00.F.Ca.ET.216.01.1.1 | reverse complement strand
CCCGTTGAGGCCTTCGTCGGTGAAGAGCACCTGAATGGGTTGCAGCATGCGCGTGAGGCCGTGCAGCGCGCTTTTAGGCCTTCCTGTGGCGTCTATTAGCCCCCAGCCTGCTCCGGGCCGCAGGTCCTGCAACTGCCAGACGAGTCCGCCGCCGCATCCCGATCCGGCCCTGCGCCATTCGGCGAATACTTCGCCCATCACTTCCGCGACGAGCGCGCGAGACAACGCCAGATAGCGCATGGGGTCTTCATACCGCAAGCGCGCCGGGTCCACACCGTAGAGCGTCTGAAGATAGTGGTCGCGCACGTCGTCGAAATCCCAGCCGGCGCCAGGATCGCGCGGCACGGCCGCTTTCCAGCGCGGATCGTGCGGATGGATCGTACCCAACGCCTCGTGCAACGTTGCGTCGTCAGGCACGTTCGCAAAGGCAAGGCACTCGGCGGCAAAGCGCACCTGCGAGCGGCGCACGTCGTCGAGCGGACGCTGGTAGGCGCCCACGCCAT
>NZ_SADR02000106.1 GCF_004010325.2 Mesorhizobium sp. M00.F.Ca.ET.216.01.1.1 | reverse complement strand
GAACAAGTAAACGTCTGCGCATCGAAGCCTCCTTGAGGGTGACAATGGCAGATTAACGCCACCTCATTGCGGTTTCATCCCGAAATGCGGGCGGATGCCGAACTATTTTCAGCGGCCGGAAAGAAGCATTTACCTCCGGACGTGACGCGCGCTGCAAATCCGCTATCATCGGGGCCAAGCGCATCACGTGGAGAAGGACCGTGCAGCAGCGCCTCGAGAAAGAATGGGAGCTTTCCATCGACCCGGACACGGTGCGCCTGTTCATCCTCAAGGCCAAGGCGCTGAGCGCCGCCGTCAACGAGGATTACGACGACGGCGCCGAGCATGAGGTCGAGTTCGACGGCGACAGGCACGACAACCACCATCATGACGGCCTGATCGAGGAATCGTCGGAAGACCTCACCGGGGAAGAGTTTCGCCAACTCATCGATGACCTCAATGTCGATGAGGCGGCCGAGCTCATCGCGCTGGCCTGGGTCGGCCGCGGGGATTACGACGCCTCC
>NZ_SADR02000105.1 GCF_004010325.2 Mesorhizobium sp. M00.F.Ca.ET.216.01.1.1 | reverse complement strand
CACGTGATAGCCAGGCGCTTTCGGGTCGATGATGAACGTGCTCAACGGCACCAAGCAATTCATCTCGAACGGAAGCGAGGCCGGTGTCGGCGTCGCGTTCGCGATAACAGACAAGGCGGCCGGCAAGCGCGGCGCAAGCACGTTCATCATCGACCCGAAAGCGCCTGGCTATCACGTGACACGCGTGGAGAACAAGCTTGGTCAGCACACCGCGCATACCGCGCAGATTTCGCTCGAGGACTACCGCGTGCCTGCCGTGAATCTGCTGGGCGCCGAAGGCGACGGTTATCGCACCGTAATGGGCGGGCTTTGCGACGGCCGGATCGGCATTGGCTTCATTGCGGCGGGCGTCGCGCGAGCCGCGCTGGACGCTGCCGTGCGTTATGCGCGCGAACGGGAAGCCTATGGCGCGCCCATCATCAAGCTCCAGGGCATGAACGCAATACTGCCAGGCGACCTCCACCTGTGCGGTCATATCCGCAAGGTCGAACGCCACGCCCTGGA
>NZ_SADR02000104.1 GCF_004010325.2 Mesorhizobium sp. M00.F.Ca.ET.216.01.1.1 | reverse complement strand
CTTTGCGCGTCAGGTGACCGAAGCCCTTGAATTGGATGTCTTCATGCCACCGATGGAATCGCCTGCAATGGACGTCACAATGTACTGGCACCGACGATTTGACCGCGACGCTGGAAGCGCTTGGCTGCGTGAGCAGCTCGTGGCCGTCGCTTCGTTCGATCCATCAGCCTGAGATACGGTGGATTTGCCACGCTCGGAGCACGCGCTCAACTGCTGTTCTTGCCCATGGGTGCCGGAGTCGTTTTCACACCCGTATAGTGCACAGTTTAGGACGCCTGCCGCTTCCGGACGCAGCCATCAAAAGCGACTGAACGCCGGGCCAGTCGCCGAATTAGTTCCAAGGTGGGACACCGCAGGTTTGGGATTTTTCTTCGCATCCCGTCGCCTATGTGAGACAATGCTAGATCCTTGGCCTGGCTTGGCGGCAATGTCATTGTCGCGTTGCAGTGGTGTTACTGGCCCGCTGATCTGGACATGCTCCAGCGGGTGTTTGACCGGCTCTGCATGGAGCGCCG
>NZ_SADR02000103.1 GCF_004010325.2 Mesorhizobium sp. M00.F.Ca.ET.216.01.1.1 | reverse complement strand
TGGGCAGCCTCGTCCATCGCAGCGATGACCTCGCCGTCGGAAAGTTGGGGGAAACTTTGATAGTGGTAACCCAGCGCGCGGAACCGTCCCGGCTGGCTAAGGCAAACCACACGGTCGGCTTCCCGAGCCAACTCCGCTACGGTTTCCGGCGGCGAAACAGGAACCGCAACGATGATTTCCCGTGGCGACCGCCGCCTCAGAGCGCGGATCGCGACTTTCATCGTCGTACCGGTCGCGGCCCCGTCATCCACAATGATCGCGGTCGCTCCGGCGATCGACAACGGCTCGCGGTTGCCGCGATAGGCACTGCGCCGGCGTTCGAGTTCCGGGCGCTCGCCATCGATCAATGAGGCAAGATCAGCATCGTCGAGCGAATAGGCCTCAACGATCTCCCGGTTGAGCACCACATCGGGGGGATCGCCGTCCACGATCGCGGCAACGGCCAGTTCTGGATTGCCCGGAGCGCCGACCTTGCGGACGATGAGCAGGTCGAGAGGCGCCCCAAGGGCCTTGGCCACCTCCAC
>NZ_SADR02000102.1 GCF_004010325.2 Mesorhizobium sp. M00.F.Ca.ET.216.01.1.1 | reverse complement strand
CTTCCTGCTCCACGTGCTGCCCAAAGGCTTCCATCGCATCCGCCACTATGGGCTACTCGCCAGTGCGCACGCCAAGGCCAACATTGCGCGCGCTCGCGAACTTCTCGCCGCGCCGCAGCCCAAGGCCGAATGCAACGGAACGGGCGCCGATGCCGCCAAGCCATCGGACTGGCGGCCGCCATGTCCATGCTGCGGCGGCAAGATGATCGTCATCGAGACCTTCGAACGCGGCGGCGACCGCGCCCGCGCGCCGCCACGGACGAGGGCGCCATGACCACAAACCGCTCTTCATCGCTCCGCATACCCGCCGAGGGCTCTGGTCGTCGGCGGCCCGAGGCGATCGTGCGTCTCCGGCCGATCGCATGTCCCGCACCATCTGCAGCGCCGAAACCGCCCGCTCTTCAAGGGCCGCATCGCAATGCGCACAGCCATCGCCAGCCCGTCGAGCTACGCCTGCCCACCCACCAAGCCAATCGGTGCGGTCACAATGGACCAAGCCGAACCGTCAAATCCCCATAGACTCA
>NZ_SADR02000101.1 GCF_004010325.2 Mesorhizobium sp. M00.F.Ca.ET.216.01.1.1 | reverse complement strand
GACGGTGACGTATGTGATGTCGGCCACCCAGAGCTGGTTGGGTCCATCGGAGATGATGTCCCGGGCGAGGTTCGGGAAGATCGGCTGGTTGTGATCGCTATCCGTGGTCACCGTGAATCGACGGCGCATTCTCGGCTGAAGGTCATGCTCGCGCATCAGGCGGCGGATCTTCTTGTGATTGACGATCATGCCTTTTTGCCGAAGAGCGGCGCGGACACGACGCCAGCCATAGTGCTCGAACTCGTCGCAGATAGCTGCGATCGCTTCGACGATCGCGGTGTCGTCTGCCGCGCTGCGCGGCTGGTCATAGAAGGTCGTGCGCGAGAGGCCCATCAGCCGGCATCCTTCGGCGACGGAGAGACCATGGGACCGGTGGTCGCGGATGTAGGCCCGTTTCTCTGCCGCGGTCCTGCATGCAGAGCCCCCTTTAGAAACTCCAGTTCCAGAGCCTGCTTGCCGACTAGCCGTTCGAGCGCGGCAATGCGCGCCTCATAAGCCTGCAGAAGATCGGCCGCTGCGGCATCCT
>NZ_SADR02000100.1 GCF_004010325.2 Mesorhizobium sp. M00.F.Ca.ET.216.01.1.1 | reverse complement strand
CCATTTGCGCGCCTTCATCGCCTGCAACGCGCGCCGGATCGTATAGAACGAGGACATGAGATCGATCGCCACGACCGCTTCCCATTTCTCGATCGGAAAGTCATCGATCGGCGCGACATGCTGAATGCCGGCATTGTTGACCAATATGTCGACGGCGCCGAACTCCGCGATGGCCTTGTCCATCATCGAGGTGATCGCGTCGCCCTTGCTCATGTCAGCATTGTCGTATCGAACGACGACCCGATGATCGGCCGCGAGCTTGGTCCTCAGACGTTCGATCTCGGCGGCGTCGCCAAAGCCGTTGAGAACGATGTTGCAGCCTTTCGCCGCGAAGGCTTCGGCAATGCCTTGCCCGATGCCGCTGGTCGAGCCTGTGATGAGTGCTGTCTTGCCTTTGAGCATCGTCTTGTCCTTCTGATTGCGCCGCTTACGAGCGATGGCGCGCGGGCCGGCTTCGGATCTGACGATTAAGTATGGCGAACCGGCGCAAGCTGCGGAAATGCCGTTGAGACATGGATTCGATAGCTG
>NZ_SADR02000099.1 GCF_004010325.2 Mesorhizobium sp. M00.F.Ca.ET.216.01.1.1 | reverse complement strand
GCCCGATCCACTCTCCTTGCGCCCTCTCCTCTCACGCAGCCTTGGCGTGAAGCGCAATGGCGAGATGTTGCGCGAGGCCGTGAGCACATTGCTTCCGCTGGCCAAACGCCACGATGCGGCGTCCGATCCCGCGGTAGTGGGACTGCTGATCGCGGTTGCGGCCTTCCTGCGCGAAGAAAGCCGCGGCGCTCACCACCGCACGGACTTTCCTTATCGTGCTGACATCGCGCGCCGCTCCAGGCTCACGCTGGAAGAAGCCTTGACGAAAGCCGAGGAATTCCCATGTTCTCCAACGCTTGAAGACGTCGAGCAATGAACCTCTCGCCGCTTCCCGCAATCATGCTTGAGCCCCTGGTGCGGGCAGCACTTCTGGAAGATCTCGGCCGGGCGGGTGATCTGACGACCGACGCCATCGTGCCGAAGAACCATCACGCGACGACCGTGCTTTCGGTGCGCCAGGCCGGAACTGTCGCTGGGCTCGATCTGGCGATGCTCGCCTTCCGGCTCATCGACCAGAACGTCGAATTGACCGTTAA